>NZ_CP109460.1:4800000-6000000 GCF_036227565.1 Streptomyces sp. NBC_01454 | reverse complement strand
ATTCGACGTCGCGCAGGCCGCCGGGGCCGAGCTTGAGCTCCCGTTCGACCTGCGCGGCGGGGATGTTCTCGACGACCCGGCGGCGCATCTGGCGCACATCGGCGACGAAGTTCTCCCGCTCGGCGACCTCCCACACCATCGGCGCCAGCGCATCGAGGTACTCCTGGCCCAGCCCGAGGTCGCCGGCCATCGGGCGGGCCTTGAGCAGCGCCTGGAACTCCCAGGTCTTGGCCCAGCGTTGGTAGTAGGCGAGGTGGCTGCTGAGGGTGCGCACCAGCGGGCCGTTGCGGCCCTCGGGGCGCAGATTGGCGTCCACCGGCCAGATGGTGCCCTCGACGGTGTTGTCCGAGCACAGCCGCATCATGCGGGCCGCGAGCCGGGTCGCGGCCTGCAGCGCCTCGGCCTCGTTGACGCCTTCCTTGCCCTCGGCCACGAAGATGACATCGACGTCGGAGACGTAGTTCAGCTCCCGGCCGCCGCATTTGCCCATGCCGATGACGGCCAGCCGGGACACCGCGGCGTCGCCGGGCGCCTCCTCGTAGCTGATCTCCAGGGCGGCCCGGATCGTGGCGGTGGCCAGGTCCGCGAGCTCGGCCGCGGCCTCGGCGACATCGGTCGTGCCGCACACGTCGCGGGCGGCGATCCCCAGCAGCGCGCGGCGGTAGGCGGTGCGCAGGGCGTCCGCGCGCGGCCGGGCGGCGCCCTGTTCGCCCCAGATGCCCTCGGCGAGCGCCAGCTCGAACTCGGGGGTGGTGGGGTGCAGATCGACCGACTCGTAGGTGACCAGCGACTGCCAGTCCTGCGGATGGCGGACGAGGTGGTCGGCGAGCGCCTCGGAGGCACCGAGCACCCCCAGCAGCCGGTCGCGCAGCGGTTTCGCCGCGACGACCGTGCTCAGCAGCGTCTGCTGGGCGTCCGGCCCGCCCTGCGCCTCCACCAGCCGGGCCAGGCCCCGTAGCGCGAGATCCGGGTCCGCGGTGGCGCCGAGCGCTTCGAGCAGCACCGAGTCGTCGCTCACGGCGGCGAGTTCGGGGGCGTGGAGCAGCTCCCCGGCCGCCGAGGGGTCGGTGAAACCGTGCCTCAGCAGCCGGGTGAAGGTGCTGCTCCGCCGGCCCTGCGGAGCGGGAAGTGCCATGGTCAGCCTCTCGGTGGCGCGGTGGCTCAGAGCACGGGCAGCATCTTGCGCAGCTCGAAGGCGGTGACCTCGGAGCGGTACTCCTCCCACTCCTGCTTCTTGTTGCGCAGGAAGAAGTCGAAGACGTGCTCACCGAGGGTCTCGGCGACCAGTTCGCTGCGCTCCATCAGCTCGATGGCCTCGCCGAGGTTCTGCGGCAGCGGCTCGATACCCATCGCGCGGCGCTCGGAGTCGGACAGCGCCCAGACGTCGTCGTCGGCGCCGGCCGGCAGCTCGTAGCCCTCCTCGATGCCCTTGAGGCCGGCCGCGAGCAGCACCGCGTACGTCAGATAGGGGTTGGCGCCGGAGTCGATGGAACGGACCTCGACCCGGGTCGAGCCCATCTTGCCGGGCTTGTACATCGGCACGCGGATCAGCGCGGAGCGGTTGTTGTGGCCCCAGCAGATGTAGGAGGGGGCCTCGCCGCCGGCGCCCGCGGTGCGGTTGGCGCCGCCCCAGATGCGCTTGTAGGAGTTGACCCACTGGTTGGTGACGGCGGAGATCTCGCCCGCGTGCCGGAGCAGGCCGGCGATGAACGAGCGTCCCACCTTGGAGAGTTGGTACTCCGAGCCGGACTCGTGGAAGGCGTTGCGGTCGCCCTCGAAGAGCGAGAGGTGGGTGTGCATGCCGGAGCCGGGGTACTCCGAGAACGGCTTGGGCATGAACGTCGCCTGCACCCCCTGCTCCAGCGCGACCTGCTTCATGACAAGCCGGAACGTCATGATGTTGTCGGCCGTCGAGAGGGCGTCGGCGTAGCGCAGATCGATCTCCTGCTGGCCGGGGGCGCCCTCGTGGTGGCTGAACTCCACCGAGATGCCCATCGACTCCAGCATGGTGATCGCCTGCCGGCGGAAGTCCATGCCGACGTTCTGCGGGGTGTGGTCGAAATAGCCCGAGGAGTCGCCGGGGGTGGGCCGCCGGCCGTCCACGGGCTTGTCCTTGAGCAGGAAGAACTCGATCTCCGGGTGCGTGTAGAAGGTGAACCCGAGGTCGGAGGTCTTGGCCAGGATGCGCTTGAGGACGTAGCGCGGGTCGGCGTAGGAGGGGGAGCCGTCCGGCATCAGGATGTCGCAGAACATCCGGGCGGTGCCGGGGGCCTCGGCGCGCCAGGGCAGGATCTGGAAGGTGCCGGGATCCGGCTTGGCGATCATGTCGGATTCGTACACGCGGGCGAATCCCTCGATGGCCGAGCCGTCGAAGCCGATGCCCTCGTCGAAGGCCTGCTCCAGCTCCGCGGGCGCCACCGCCACGGACTTCAGGAACCCGAGGACATCGGTGAACCACAGCCGTACGAAGCGGATGTCGCGCTCCTCCAGCGTCCGGAGCACAAACTCCTGCTGCTTGTCCATGGGTCACCAATCCTTGCAGGTCAATCGGCCTGTCGAGCCACATCGGGCAACGTGGTTCGGCACACCAGTATCACGTGAGGGGGTTACCGTCACATTACGCACCCTTGGCCTGAACCAGAACCGGTGTCCCGTAACCCCTCAAGGCCCATCCTTCCCGCAGCACGCGAGCTCAGCGCTGCGGGCGGCGGCAATCGGGGGGCTTGGCCCAGTCTTGGGCCCGTGCCGGGGGCTCGTTGACCCGGTGTTGACGGCTCCGTTCCGCGGTATTCACACGGCGGATCCGGGCGGGTACGAGGTGTTCACGGCGGCTTGGCCCGGGCCGCCCCGAGCGCCGTGATCACCGCGGGCTACGGCCGTTCCGGCACCGCCGCGTCCCGTCCCGTCCCCGACAGGTCCAGCACCGCCCGCGCCACCGAGACCGGCGCATCGGCCATCACCAGATGCCCGGCGGGCGCGGCGAGCGCGAAGCGGCCGCCCAGCTCGGCGGCGAGCCCCCGCTGCCGCGCCAGCCAGCGCAGTTGCCGCGGCGTCTCGCTGCCGTCGTACGCCGCGAGGACGGTGACCGGGGCCGCGGGCAGCGGGCGGGCCGACCGCAGCGCGGCGAGTTCCGCGGCCTGGTAGGCGTAGGTCGCGTTCTCCAGGACGCAGGCCCGCAGGACCCGGCTGGTGCGGTAGGTGTGCTCCCACGGGTGCGGCGGATGGCTGCCGACCGTCGAGGCGCGGCCGATCAGCCGGCGGGCGGGCGGGCCCAGGGCGCGCGGCACCCCGGCGGCGGACAGCGCGGCGGCCACGGCGGTCGCCACGGCGGTCCGGGCCGCGCGCGGCAGCCGGGGCGGGGCGGCGTCCTCGATGCTGCCGTCGGCGAGCACGATCCCGGCACAGCGTGCCGGGTGCAGCCGGGCGAACGCCTCGGCGTGGAAGCCGGCGAGCGAGTGACCGACGACGGTGACCGGGCCGAAGTGGCCGAGCGCGTCGAGGAGGTGGGCGATCCGGTCGGCCTCGCCGGCGAGGGTGGGCGGCCCGGGGGCCGGGGCGCTCAGGCCGAGACCGGGCCGGTCGAAGCGGACGACGGTACGGTGCGGGGCGAGCAGTGCGGCAACGGCGTCCCAGTCGTGCCAGGCCATGCCGAGGCCACCGCTGAGGACACAGACCGGCCCGCGGCCCTCGGTCAGCACATGCAGCGGCACCCCGCCGACCCGCAGGAACCGGCCGGGGACGGGGAGGGGAAGGGGAAGGGGGCTCGGCGCTCGCCTCATCGGGCTCCTTGTCGTGGTCGTTGCCCGTGTCATTCCGGTGGCCGTCGGCCGTGTCGCTCCTGCTGTCGTTGCCCTTGTGGTGCCCGTTCTCGTGGGCCTTGTCGCTCTCGATCTCGTGCGTCTTCTCGTCGCCCGTGCCGCTCCGGGGCCCGTGCCACGCAGCAGGCGAGCAGGGCCACGTAGCAGGCGACCAGCAGCACTTGCAGCCGCTGTCCCGCGCCCAGCGACCATGTGCCCTGGCCTGCGGTGAAGGCGGTGATGGCGGCCAGCGTCCAGAGCGTGGCGGCGAGTTCGGCCAGCACCAGCGGCGGGCCGAAGCGGCGCAGCGGCGGCCAGCTGCCGTGGCGCCGGGCGGCCACGGTCAGCAGGATCAGCGCGGCGAGGGCGCCGGCCATCGCGAGGGAGCTGCTGACGGCGTGTGCGGTGTGCGTGGCCGGCACCAGGCCCGCGGTCTCCCGGGCCGCGCAGACCGGGTCGCTGGTCGGCGCGCAGCTCAGCGGCAGCCGGGAGTCCACGGCGGTGGCGGCGCCGAACAGCGCCAGCGCGGCCCATCCGGCCGTCGTCCACGCCCGGCGCTCGTCCGCCGATATCGCCGACAGCGCCGTCAGCGCACCGGCCAGCACCAGCAGCCCGGCGACCAGATCGGTGGCGCGGAACAGCCCGCCGAGCGGCTGGTCGGCGGCGGCCAGCTCACTGACATAGGCCCGTACGGGGTCGAGCCCGGTGGCGACCACCACCTCCAGCACCCACGCGGTGTAGGCGACCGCACCGAGCAGCAACAGGGCGGCGGCAACCCGGCGGCGGACGGCGGCGGGAGGACGGGTCGGGGTCACGGACATCCAGGTGATCGGGTGGACCCGGCCCGACGCACGGGCGGGCAGGCACGCGAAAAGCGAAGGAAAGTCAAGAATAGGCAGCTGAGGGACAGCGCGGCGGCGATACCGGCGCGGACGACCGCATCCGGCGGCCGGGCCGGGCGGTGGTCCCCCGATTGGCGGCTCATACCGGGAGGGCCATACCCCTAGGGGGTAGGGTCCCAGGGGTGGAGCCTCCCCGGCTGCCGCCGGATTGTCGTTCCGTCGAGAGGGACGCGATGTGCGAACAGGGCAAGGCCGCCGCGTGGCGCGGCGAGCTGCTGCTGTTCACGGCCCTCCGCGCCCGGCCGCCGGTGCTGCGCACGGAGGAACGCGCCCGGCCGCCGGCACCCGTCACGGCCGGCGGCAGCGCCCTTCGCCTCCGCCCCCACCTCACCACCGAGACCCCCACGAGGTGCTCCCCATGCGTACGCACTCCCGCCGCGCCGTGCTCGGCGCGGGTATCGCCGTCGCCGGCAGCGGTCTGCTGCCCGCCGGTGCCACCCACGCATCCGGCTGCGTCCGTACCGGCACGCGCGACAAGAACGGCATGGACCTCTCACACGGGCCCGGCGGCGACACCCCGCCGGACGGCTATGTCTCCCCCGACGGGCCGGAGGTCGCCGAGGCCGAGCGCAAGCGGGGCTCGGGCCCGGTGCGCAGCACCTCGCTGACGGCCACCGAGACCGAACTGGACCTGGGCGGTCTCACCGTCCGGACCTGGGCCTACGACGACCGGCTGCCCGGCAGAGAGCTCCGGGTCACGGCGGGCGACCGGCTCGCCCTGACCCTCGCCAACCACCTGCCGCAGTCCACGACCCTGCACTGGCACGGGCTGGCGGTGCGCAACGACATGGACGGCGTCCCCGGCCTGACCCAGCGCTCCCTCGCGCCCGGCGCCTCCTTCGACTACCACTTGACGATCACCGAGCCCGGCACCCACTGGGTGCATCCGCACTCCGGCACCCAGCTGGACCGCGGGCTGTACGCGCCGCTGATCGTCGACGACCCCAAGGAACCGCTCTCGTACGACAGGGAGTGGATCGTCATGATCGACGACTGGGTCGACGGGGTCGACGGCAGCGACCCGGACTCGGTGCTGTCCGAGGTGAGCGGGGGCCGGTTCCACGGCGGAATGAGCCATGACGGCACGGACCTCGGCGGCGCGAGCGGCGGCAAGGGGACCGGGGGCACCTCGAACGGCCCGTCACGGATGCTGATGGGCGCCAAGAGCAGGCTGCTCGGCGGCGACCCGGGCGATGTGGACCACCCGTTCCACCTCATCAACGGCCGGAGCACCAAGGACCCGGAGATCTTCCGGGCCCGTCCCGGCGACCGGATCCGGATCCGCTTCATCAACGCGGGCAGCGACACCGCCTACCGCGTGTCGCTCGGCGGCCACCGGATGACCGTGACCCACACCGACGGCTGGCCGATCGAGCACACCGACACCGATACGCTGCTGCTCGGTATGGCCGAGCGCTATGACGTCCTGGTCACGGCCGGGGACGGGGTCTTCCCGCTCACCGCGCTCGCCGAGGGCAAGAAGCGCTCCGCGCTGGCCGTGCTGCGCACCGGAGGCGGCGAGGCGCCCGACGGGGCCACCCGGCCCAGGGAACTGCGCGGCCGGGTGCTGACCGCGGAGCGGCTCCGGGCCGCGGAGTCGGTACGGCTCACCCCGCGCGACCCCGACCGCACGCTGGTGATGACCGCCACCGGCTCCATGGGCAGGTGGAACTGGGCGATCAACTCGAAGCCGTACACCTCGTCCCAGCGGTACCCCGTCGAGGCGGGTGAGCGGGTCCGGATCCGCTTCCGCAACCACACCCGGATGTGGCACCCGATGCATCTGCACGGCCACACCTTCGCGCTGCCCGACGACGGCCCCCGCAAGGACACCCTGGTACTGCTGCCCGGCCGGTCCGTGAACGTCGACTTCGACGCCGACAACCCCGGGCTGTGGATGGTCCACTGCCACAACGTCTACCACTCGGCGTCCGGGATGATGACGGTCGTCGGCTACCGGAAGAAGTAGGAAGAAGTAGCAGGAGAGAAGAGAGGGGAAGTGGGGGGCAGCCGGCTCACGGGCCGCTCCCCGGGCGGTCGTCACCCCCGCGCGACACCGGCGACACCGTCTCCGACCCCCCATTGCGTCAGAAAGACGATTACACTGGCGGGGTGCCTCACCTTCGCCTCGCCCTCAATCAGATCGATTCGTGTGTCGGCGACCTCGCCCGGAACGCCGAGACGATCCTGCACTGGACCCGGCACGCCGCCGGCCAGGGCGCACACCTCGTCGCGTTCCCCGAGATGGCGCTGACCGGCTATCCCGTCGAGGACCTCGCGCTGCGCTCCTCGTTCGTCGAGGCGAGCCGCAACGCGCTGCGCGCACTGGCCGGCCGGCTGGCCGGGCAGGGCCTGGGCGACCTCCCGGTGATCGTCGGCTATCTCGACCGCGAGGACCGCGACGAGCCCCGCTACGGCAGGCCCGCGGGCGCCCCCCAGAACGCCGCCGCCGTGCTGCACCGCGGCGAGGTCGCCCTCACCTTCGCCAAGCACCACCTGCCCAACTACGGGGTCTTCGACGAGTTCCGCTACTTCGTCCCCGGCGACACCCTGCCCGTCATCCGGGTGCACGGGGTGGATGTCGCGCTCGCCATCTGCGAGGACCTGTGGCAGGACGGCGGCCGGGTGCCGGCCACCCGCAGCGCCGGCGCCGGGCTGCTGGTGTCGGTCAACGCCTCGCCCTACGAGCGGGACAAGGACGACACCCGGCTGGAGCTGGTGCGCAGGCGGGCCCGGGAGGCCGGCTGCACCACCGCCTATCTGGCGATGACGGGCGGGCAGGACGAGCTGGTCTTCGACGGTGACTCGCTCGTCGTCGACAGGGACGGCTCAGTGATCGCACGGGCACCGCAGTTCGCGGAGAGCTGTGTGCTGGTCGATCTGGACCTGCCGGCCGCGGCCCCCGCGCCCCCCTCGGGCATCCTGAACGACGGGCTGCGCGTCGACCACCGCGTCCTCACTCCGGACCCGCTGCCGTACTACGCACCCCGGACGCCCGGGGGTGCGGCCGAACGCCTCACGGACCTCGAGGAGATCTACTCCGCGCTGGTCGTCGGGCTGCGCGCCTATGTCACCAAGAACGGCTTCCGCAGTGTGGTGCTCGGCCTCTCCGGCGGCATCGACTCGGCGCTGGTGGCCACCCTGGCCTGCGACGCGCTGGGGGCGGAGCAGGTCCACGCGGTGGCGATGCCCTCCCGCTACTCCTCGGAGCACTCCCTGACCGACGCCGCCGAACTCGCCCACCGTACGGGCCTGTCCTTCCGTACGGTGCCGATCGGCCCGATGTTCGACGCCTATATGCAGGCGCTGCCGCTGACCGGGCTGGCCGAGGAGAATCTCCAGTCACGGCTGCGGGGCACCACCCTGATGGCGCTCTCCAATCAAGAGGGTCATCTGGTCCTCGCCCCCGGCAACAAGTCCGAGCTGGCGTGCGGCTATTCGACCCTCTACGGCGATTCGGTCGGCGGCTACGGCCCCATCAAGGACGTCTACAAGTCCGTCGTCTACCAGCTGGCCCGCTGGCGCAACCAGGCCGCCGCCGACCGCGGCCACACCCCGCCGATCCCGGAGCACACCCTCACCAAGCCCCCGAGCGCCGAACTGCGCCCCGGCCAGGTCGACACCGACTCGCTCCCCGACTACGACGTCCTGGACCGCATCCTGGAGCTCTATGTCGACCGCGACCGGGGCCGCGAGGAGATCGTCGGCCGGGGCTTCGACGCCGAGCTGGTGACGCGGGTGCTGCGGATGGTCGACCGCGCCGAATACAAGCGCCGCCAGTACCCGCCGGGCCCGAAGATCTCGTCGAAGGGCTTCGGCAAGGACCGCCGGCTGCCGATCACCAACCACTGGCGGGAAGGCGACTGACGGCCGCCGGGGCCCGTGCCGCCGCCCGGCGGCACGGGCCCCGGCCCGTGCCGCCGCCCGGCCGTTCGGCTCGTGCGCCCTCAGCTCCGGCGGGCCCCGGCCGGCAGTTGCGTGCCGGCGGGCGGCTCCGCGTCCGCCGTGTCGCTGCGGGCCACGATGCGGGAGGCGTCGTGCGCGCCGCGGTCCAGGAAGCCGGCCAGCAGGGCGACGGCCAGGCCCAGGGCGGCCAGCACCGCGCCGACCAGGGGCGGGGAGGTCCAGCCCCAGCCGGCCGACAGGGCCAGGCCGCCCACCCAGGCACCGCCGGCGTTGGCGAGGTTGAAGGCGGACTGGTGGGAGGCGGCGGCCAGGGTCGGGGCCTGCTGGGCCTTGT
This sequence comes from Streptomyces sp. NBC_01454, assembly GCF_036227565.1. NCBI lineage: Bacteria > Bacillati > Actinomycetota > Actinomycetes > Kitasatosporales > Streptomycetaceae > Streptomyces > Streptomyces sp. NBC_01454. The sequence continues at coordinate 5,991,061 of NZ_CP109460.1, read as the reverse complement.
GCATGACCAGCATCTGCAGCGGCGTGGTGGTCAGGAAGCCGACGGCGCCGATGAGGACGACCGTCACCAGCGCCGCCCCCTTCAGGTGCGCGGTGAAGTGAAAGGCCGTCAGGACGAGGGCCAGGGCGGCCAGTGAGACGTAGAGGGTGGGGCGCAGGGCCCGGTCGGTGAGCGGGCCCGCGGCCAGGGCGCCGAGGGTCATCCCGATGCCGAAGAGGGCGAGCACCACCGGGACCGAGCCCGCCGCGAAGCCGGTGACCTCGGTCAGCATCGAGGCGAGATAGCTGTAGACGGTGAAGACCCCGGCGAAGCCGAAGACGGTGGTGAGCAGGCCGAGCAGCACCTGGCGGTGGCCCAGCGCACGCAGTTCGCGGCCCAGGCCGGTGCGTTCGCCGGCCGGCAGCGGCGGGAGCAGCCGGACCAGGGCGGCCATGGCGACCAGGCCGATGGCGGCGACGACGAGGAAAGTGGCGCGCCAGCCGAGCTGCTGGCCCAAGAGGGTCGCGGCGGGGACGCCGACGATGTTGGCGACGGTCAGGCCGAGGAACATGGTGGCGACCGCGCGGGCCTGCCGGCCCTCGCGCACCAGCCGGGCGGCGACCACCGCGCCGACGCCGAAGAACGCCCCGTGCGGCAGACCGGCCAGCAGCCGGCCGGCGATCAGCAGGCCGAAGGTGGGTGCCAGGGCGGAGGCGAGGTTGCCGACCGTGAAGACCGCCATCAGCGCCACCAGCATCCGCCGGCGCGGAATGCGTGCGCCGAGGGCCGTCAGGAGCGGGGCGCCGAGGACGACGCCGAGGGCGTAGGCGGAGACGAGGTAGCCGGCGGTGGGGACCGAGGTGCCCAGGTCGTCCGCGACCTCGGGCAGCAGGCCCATCATCACGAATTCGGTGGTGCCGATGCCAAAGGCTGCGACTGCGAGGGCGAGCAGAGCCAAGGGCATGAAAGACCTTCCCGGGGTGTGCGTGCGGACGGGCACACGGAGAGCGGACCGCGAGCGCTGAGCACGGTGGAACCGTCAGCGCTAAGTACCTTTACGGAACAAAGTCTCTCAGGCGCGGTATTCCGGCCGGGGAACGGGGCGTGACGAGCCCGTTTCCACCCGCCGTCGGCCGGGCGCCGCCCCTCCGCCCGTCCGCCCGTCCCTCCGCCCGTCCGTCCGCTGTCCGCCGTCCGCCGTCCGTCAGATCTTCACCGAGGCCGCGACCGGCAGGTGGTCGCTACCGGTCGACGGCATCACCCAGGCCTTGACCGGGGACATCCCCTTCATCATGATCTGGTCGATCCGGGCCATCGGGAACGAGGCCGGCCAGCTGAAGCCGAAGCCGTCGCCCGCCGCGCCCTGCGCGGAGCGCATCTGGGAGGTGACCGGGGCCAGCGAGCGGTCGTTCATGGTGCCGTTGAGGTCGCCGAGCAGCACGACCTTCTGCACCGGGTCCGCGGCGATCGCCTCACCCAGCGCCTTGGCGCTGGCGTCGCGCGGGTTGGCGGTGAACCCCTTCTGGGGGTTGACCCGTACCGACGGCAGATGGGCGACGTAGACGGCGAACTGCTGGCCGTCGACGGCGGTGACGGTGGCCCGCAGCGCGCGGTTCCACCCCATCTTGGTGTCCACCGGCCGGGTGTCGGTCAGCGGGCGCTTGCTCCACAGGCCGACCGTGCCCTCGATCGTGTGGTACGGATACGCCTTCGCCAGCCCCTGGCGGTAGGTCGACAGGGCGTCCCCGGACAGCTCCTCCAGGGCCACCACATCGGCGCCGGACGCCACGATGTCCTTGGCGGTGCCGGCCGGGTCGGGGTTTTCGGCATTGACGTTGTGGGTGACGACGGTGAGGTTGCCGCCCTCGCCGGCCTTGTCGGTGACCTGGCTCCCGAAGAGGTTGACCCACACGATGGCCGGCAGCAGCAGGGCGACCAGCGCGGTGGCCGAGCGGCGCAGCACCGCGGCGATGAGCAGCAGCGGGATGCCCAGCCCCACCCACGGCAGGAAGGTCTCCAGCAGACTGCCCAGGTTCCCCACGGTGTTGGGGATCCGGGCGTGCAGGATCATCACCAGCCCGAGCAGGACGGCCAGCACCGCGAGCACGATGCCCCGCCGCCAGGTGCCCTCGGGGCGCCACCAGTTCCGCAGGCGTTCGGCCCGGGAACCGGCCTGCCCGGGGGTGTGCCCCTGCCCCGGTTCCGTCATGTATGCCTGCGCCATGTAGCTGCCCTCGCTGCCTTGCTCGCTGCGCCTCACCTGTGATCTCCGACCCTAGGCGATGACCCGTAATGTGCTTTCTTAGAAGTGAGGACGGCGCGCTGCCGGGGCGGGGTTCCGGCCTCGGCATGTGTGACAACGGCTGTGACAGAACGGGCATGCTCCGGTCATACGGCACACGGGAGCGGACCGGTCGTGCCGGGCGCGGCCGCGGCCTCGACGGAGGGACGCTCCGGGTGGCCCAACCCTGCCGGGGCGCCGCGGAGTTCAGCCCGCCGCCGTCGCCGCCGTGGGCCGTACGCCGGGCCGTACGCCCTCCAGGACGAGGTCGACGAGGTCCGCCGGGAGCCCCTCGGGCAGATCCGTGCGGTCGTGGAGGAGGGCGCGGGCCAGCATCGGGCCCACGAAGAGGTCGGCGAGGGTGTCCAGGTCGTGGTCGGCGCGGATCTCGCCGTTCGCCACCCCGCGCCGCAGCACCCCGAGCAGCGCCTCGTGGCGGGCCCGGATGACCGTGGCGTGGTACTCCGCCCACAGCTCGGGCTGGGCCCGGACATGGCTGACGACGGTGCGCAGCAGGGCCGAGCCGCGCTTGGCGAGGCCGCGGTGGCGCAGGAACTCCAGCAGCGAGACCAGGTCGTCGCGGACCGAGAGGCCGGCGGCCGGCGGGCTCGGGACGTCCAGCGACCGCATGACGTCGAGCATCAGGGCGCTCTTGCCGGACCAGCGGCGGTAGACGGTGGCCTTGCCGACTCCCGCCTCCCGGGCGATGCGTTCCATGGACAGCTCACCTATGGAGACACCGTCCTCGATCAGGCTGAGCACGGCCTCGATGATGGCGGAGTCGGCCGCTGCGCTGCGCGGCCGGCCGCGGCGCCCGGGGACCGCCGGTTCCGGCTGCCCCCCGTCCGCCGCGACCTCGTGGTCCTCCGCCGCCCGGTTCATCGCTGCACGCCCGCCTTCCGCTCTTCCTGGGGCTCCGCCGGCTGCGGTGCCGGGACCATTTTGCCTGGCAGGAACGCCGCGGCCACCATGGTGCCGATCATCGCGACGGCGGCCGAACCGAGCGCGGTGATGTGCATGGCGTGGACGAAGGCGTCGTCGGCGGCGGTGGTCAGCGGCCGGCCGGCCGGGCCCAGCCGGGCCGCGAGGGAGAGGGTCGCCTCGATGGACTCGCCGGCCGCGTGCCGGACGGCGGCCGGCAGTCCGGGCAGCGCGTCGAGCGTGCCCTGGATGCGGTCGCGGTAGCTGGTCGACAGCAGCGAGCCGAGGACGGCCACGCCGAGGGTGCCGCCGACCTGCCGGAAGACGTTGTTGAGCGCCGAGCCGGAGCCGGCCTTCTCGCGCGGCAGCGACTGCATGACCGCGACGGTGGCCGGCGGCATGATGTGCGCCATGGCGGAGCCCTGGATGAAGAAGAGCGCCTCCATGAGCCACAGCGGGGTGGCGGTGTCCAGCAGCAGCAGGCCCACCATGGTGGTGGCCACCACGAACATGCTGAAGGTGCACACCGCCCGGGCGCCGTAATGGTCCACCGCGAGCCGGGCCCGCGGCGCGAAGATCAGCTGAGCCGCGGCCAGCGGCAGGATCAGCAGCCCGGCCTGCAGCGGGGAGTAGCCGCGCACGCTCTGGACGTAGAAGACGATGAAGAACGTCACGCCCGTGAGCGCGAAGAAGACCAGCGCGATGGCGGTGATCGCGGCCGAGAAGGCGGGGACGCGGAAGTAGCCGATGTCGATCGACGGGTGGTCGCTGCGCTTCTGGTGCACCACGAAGACGGCCAGCACCAGCACCCCGCCGGCGATCGGGCCGACCACCTGGGCCTCGGTGAAGTCGGCGAGCTGGCCGCCCTTGATGATCCCGTAGACCAGCAGCACGAGTCCGATGACGGACAGCAGCACCCCGGCCGGGTCCAGCCGGCCGGGCCGGGGGTCGCGGGAGTCGGGCACCAGGATCAGCATCGCGACCAGCGAGAGCACCACGATCGGCGCGTTGATCATGAAGACCGAGCCCCACCAGAAGTGGTCGAGCAGCAGGCCCCCGGCGATCGGGCCGACCGCGATGGCCACGCCCACCCCGCCGGCCCAGATACCGATCGCCTTGGGCTGCTCCTCCCGCTCGAAGACGTTCATCAAGATGGCGAGGTTGGAGGGCATCACGAAGGCGCCGCCCACCCCCATCAGCGCGCGGAAGGTGATCAGCTCCGCGGGCGAGCCGGACACCCCGGCGAGTACCGACCCGGCACCGAACACGGCCAGGCCGAAGAGCAGCATCTTCTTGCGGCCCAGACGGTCGCCCAGCAGTCCCGCGGTGAACAGCAGCCCGGCGAAGACCAGGGTGTAGGAGTTGATCGCCCACTCCAGCTCACTCTGGGTGGCGCCCAGCCCGACGGGGGCGGGGGTGGCGATCGTCTTCATGGCGACGTTGAGGATCGAGTTGTCCAGCACCACGATCAGCAGGCTGAGCATGAGAAGGGACAGGATCGCCCAGCGGCGGCGGTGGATACGGTCCGGGATCCGGCGGTCGGGGGGTGTGCCCGGGGCGGGGGGTGAGGTGACCATTTGGTCACCCTATGCAGTCACCGATACGGTCCCGTTCCGTATCGGAAGGAATCGCGGGCGGGTAGGGCCACCCGGGTGACCGAACGGGGTCCGGCCGCTCCCCTTTTCCTTTGCGGGCGAGCCGTGCCAGCATGGACGGGAGTCCGGGGACACCGTCAGGGTGCCTCGAGATGAGGAACAGGAGACGTCATCATGACGCAGCCTTCGCCTGCCCAGAAGCCGGTCGCCAAGTCTCTGTACGGGGGCTCCGGGTCGCGCCGGATCACCGTCCGGGACATCGCCGCCGCCAAGGAGCGCGGTGAGAAGTGGCCGATGCTCACCGCCTACGACGCGATGACCGCCTCCGTCTTCGACGAGGCCGGCATCCCGGTGCTGCTCGTCGGGGACTCGATGGGCAACTGCCACCTCGGCTACGAATCCACCGTGCCGGTCACCCTGGACGAGATCGTCATGCTGTCCGCGGCGGTCGTCCGGGGCACCACCCGCTCCCTCGTCGTCGGCGATCTGCCGTTCGGCACCTACCAGGAAGGGCCGGTGCAGGCGCTGCGCAGCGCCACCCGGCTGGTGAAGGAAGCCGGGGTGGGCGCCGTCAAGCTGGAGGGCGGTGAGCGCTCCGCCGACCAGGTCGAGCTGCTGGTGTCGTCCGGCATCCCGGTGATGGCGCACGTCGGGCTGACCCCGCAGTCGGTCAACGCCTATGGCGGCTACCCCGTCCAGGGGCGCGGCGAGGAGGCGGCCCAGCAGCTGCTGCGGGACGCGAAGGCGGTGCAGGACGCCGGTGCGTTCGCGGTCGTGCTGGAGGCCGTACCCGCCGAGCTGGCCGCCGAGGTCACCCGGTCGCTGGCCGTTCCGACCGTCGGCATCGGCGCGGGGGCGGACTGCGACGCCCAGGTGCTGGTGTGGACCGACATGGCCGGGATGACGGCCGGCCGGCTGCCGAAGTTCGTCAAGCAGTACCTCCAGATGCGGGAGTTGCTCGGCGGGGCGGCCAAGGCGTTCGCGGAGGACGTCATCGGCGGCGCCTTCCCGGCCCAGGAGCACACCTTCCACTAGGCAGGTCCGGCGGATCACCCCGGGCGACCGGGCGGCCGCCCCACGACCGGCCGGCAAGAACGGCGGTGTCCTTCTTGCCGGCCGGCACCTGCCGCGGCGGATGCCGGCGCCTCACGCACGGCCACCGCTCCCGCGCCCCTCAGCGCACACCACGTGGACCGGTCGGCGGGCACCGGGCCATCCGCCGGAAGTCGTAGGACGCGCACGCGTCTACTCCACTTGGCATAGACCCGGTGACATCCCTGGTGGGAGGACTCGGCCGCCGCAGGGCGGCAGACTGAACGCCATGCTGCGCGTCCTCCTTGCCCCTCGCCCCCGTGCCCGCCTGTTAACTTCGGCGAAGCCTGGGACCGACCGACGACGAGGCTAGGGGAATGAGCGCGTGAGTTTCGGACCGCGGCACACCGAGTGCGGGCAGGACCGGCCACTGGTCGGCCGCAGTGCCGAGCTGGCCACACTGGAGGCGGTGGCCGCGCATGTGGTGTCCGGCCGGTCCTACGTGGTGCAGATCGAAGGCCCCGCGGGCATGGGCAAGTCGGCTCTGCTGAACGGCTGGTGCCGTCGCGACCAGCGGTTCCGGGTGCTGTGGGCGCGCTGCCGTCCGCTGGAGCGGGAGTTCGCGTTCGGCGCGGTGCGCCAGCTGTTCCAGCCCGTCATGGAGTCGGCCACCGAAGCCGAGCGGGCAGCGCTGCCGGCGGGGACGGAGGCGGCGGCACTGCGGGTGCTGGAGGACGGCGCCCGCACGGACACCCCGGCGACCGGACCCCGCTCGAGCGCCACGGCGCTGGACGGACTCGACGCTCTCGCCCTGCACCTGGCCGACCGGCAGCCGCTGCTGCTGGCGATCGACAACCTGCAGTGGATCGACACACCGTCACTGCGCTGGCTGGCCCGTTTCGTCCTGCGCGCCGACACCCGCCCCGTCCTGGTGGCGGTGGTCAACCGCACCGGCGAATTCCGCAAGCCCGACCCGCTGTTCGCCGAACTCGTACGGCCCGACCACTGCCACAAGATCGCCCTGGAACCCCTCGACGTCCCCGGCGTGCGGCAACTGGCGCAGCACATGTGGGGAACGGAGGAGCCCGACGCGCCCTTCTCCGCCGCCTGCCATGCCGCCACCGGCGGCCACCCGCTCTTCCTGTGCGCGCTGCTGCACCACGCGCAGCTCGCCGGCGTGCAGCCGACGGCGGAGTTCCGCGACCGCCTGCGCACCGTGACGCTGTCCACCCTCAACCGGGAGGTCATGCACCGGCTCTCCCAAGGGTCCCGAGAGGCGGTGGAGTTGACGCATGCCCTGGCGGTCCTGGGGGATCGCAAACCGGCCGAGCTGCTCGCCGCGTACTGCGGGAGCGGCGAAGCCGTGGTGCGTGCGGCGGCCGCCGATCTCTGGTCGCTCGGTCTCCTGCGGTCCGGTGGCGACCCCTGCTTCGTCCACCAGGTCGTGCGGGAGACCGTGCTGGCGACGATGTCGCCCGAGGAGCGCGGCCAGGGACACGCCAGGGCGGCACACGTGTCGTATCTCGCCGGCCGGCCCGACGAGGAAGTGGCGGCCCACTTGCTGGCGGCCGGCCCGGTGGAGGGGGCCTGGGCGGTAACGGTGCTGCGCAGAGCGGCCGACGAGGCGCTGCACCGCGGCGCGCCGGAGGTGGCGGTCACCTATCTGCGTTCCGCGCTGGGCCAGCGTCCGGGGGCGGCCGAGCGCGGCCCCATCCTGCTCCAACTCGGCGTCGCGGCCGGTCACTACGACGCCGACCTGGCGCTGTCGTACGTCACCGGCGCGCTGGAGGTGCTGACCGAGAAGACCGCCCGGCGCGACGCCCTGGGCGTACTGACCTACTGCCTGCTGTTCTCCCAGCGGCCGCGCGGGGTGCTGTCCAGCGTGGACCGCCTGATCGCGGAGCTCTGCGGCGAGACGGAGAACGGCGGCGCCGACCGTGAACTGGTGCTGCGCATGCGGGCGCTGCGTTCCTGGCGGGAGTACGAGCGGCCCGCGGCCCGGACACCGGAGCCGTCGGCGCCGGTGGCCGTCGAGGGCCTGGTCGGCCGCACGCCGGGGGAACGGCAGCTGCTCGCCCTCCACGCGTTCCACTCGCTCAAGGCGGCGGTCCCGGCCCCATACGTGGCCGAACTCGTCGACCGCGCCTGCGTCAACCTGCCGGTCTTCTCCCACGATCTGTTTCCGCTGCACTACTTCGTCGCGCAGACCCTCTTCTACCTCGACGAGCTCGACAGGGTGGACCGGTTCATCCGGCAGCTGACCCAGGGGGTCGAGGTCAAGGGCCTGGAACTGCTCGACTCCTCGCTGTCGGTCCTGCAGGCCGCGCTGGCGTGGCAGGGAGGGAACGTCACCGAGGCCCTCGTCACGGCCCAGGCGGCCGCCGGCCGGCGCCCCGCCGCCGGCACCCGGCCGTACGCGACCACCCTGGACATCATCAGGATCAACGCGCTCCTCGAACAGGGGCACCTCGACGCGGCCGAACAGGTGGTGCTCACCCGCTCCCCCAAGGAACCGCAGGAAGCGGGCTGGGAGAGGCCGTTGTTCCTCATGAGCCTGTCCGCGCTGCGGATGTCCCAGGGCGAGCCGCGGACCGCGCTGGCCCTGCTGCGGGAGTGCGGCCACCACCTCGACGCCGCGGGGACGGTCAACCCGGCGATCTGCCCCTGGCGCTCCCGGGCCGCCGCCGCTCACCTGGCGCTGGGGGACGCCCCGGCGGCGCACGCCCTCATCGAGCAGGAACTCGACCTCGCCCGGCAGAGCCGCATCCCGCGGGCCCTCGGCGTGGCGCTGCGCGCGGCCGGGAGGGCGGCGGAAGGAACCCGCGGGCTGGATCTGCTCGGCGAGGCGGTGAGCGTACTCACCGCCACCCCGGCCCGCCTCGACCTCGCCCGCACGCTGGGCGACCTCGGCGTCGCGCTGCTGCGCAGGGACGACCGGAGCGGCGCCCGCGACGCCCTCCAGCGCGGCCTGGAGCTGGCCACCGGATGCGGTGCCACCGCGCTCGCCACCCGGCTGCGGGGCCCGCTGCACGAGGCCGGCGGGCGGGCGGCCAGACCCGGCGGGAACCTGCTGACTCCCGGCGAGGAGCGCGTCAGCGCACTGGCCGTGCAGGGGTACAGCAACAAGCAGATCGCCGAACTGCTCGTGGTGTCCCTGCGGACCGTCGAGACCCATCTGACGGGCGCCTACCGCAAGTTCGGGATAGCCGGCCGCCACCATCTGGCCGCCGCCATGGCCGGCCCCGGCCCTCACCCGTCATCGCGGCGGACGAGCAGCCGGTAGGCGTTCGACAGACCGGCCCGGTGGGCCACGGGTGTGAGGAGCCGGTCGAGCAGCCAGCCGGCCGTGAGGAGCGGGAGGCCGGCGGCGAGCACGGTGCCGCGCAGCACACGGCGGACCGTGCCGGGTGGCGCGGCGTGCCACGGTTCGTCCCTCCGGGGGGCCAGGCTGTTCACGGCCAGCCATCCGGCGGTGAGCAGGTCCACGGGATCGTGCGGCTCCGCGTGCTCCTCCGCGACCACCGTGAACCCGAGTTCCGTCAGCCGCCGGCGCAGGTTCCCCACCGGGATGAGGTGCAGGTGCTGCGGCTGTAGCCAGGGCAGCCACCAGCGGCCGAGGAGCCGGCCGAACCAGCACCGCGGGTCCGGTACCTCGATCAGCAGGTGGCCGCCGGGACGCAGCGCCCGGTGCGCCGCTGCCAGCTCGCGCCCGGGGTCCGTGCTGTGCTCCAGGTAGTGGAACATGCTCACCACGTCGTAGTGCCCGGCGAGTTCCCCGGCCAGCGCCACGAAGCTGCCGCGGTGGCCGCGCCGTACCCAGCCCCGCTCCTGGGCCGATTCGACGCCCGCGCCGATGTCCAGCCCGTCGAAGACCGTACGGGGCAGGAGGGCCCGTGCCGCGTCGCAGAAGTGCCCGTGTCCGGTGCCCACGTCGAGCCAGGTCTCCGGCTCGGCGTGGGGCGTCACGGCGCCCGCCCTGAGCCGGTAGGCCCTGTCGTGCGCCCGGAAGAGCGTCGCGAGGTTCTCCTCACCCAGTCCGTCGTAGAAGTCGCGGTAGTAGAACTCCAGCCCGTCCTCGTTGAGTTGGGGGTTTTGAAACGTGTGGCGGCACTCCCGGCACCGTTCCAGGACGAACCGGCCGGGTTTGTGCTGGAGCAGATCGGGGGTCCGCAGCCGGACCTCCAGCTGCTCCGACCCGCACCAGGGGCAGTCGGTGCGCCGCGGCCGGAAGAACCGCGCCACGCCGCGGGCGAGGTCGTCCTGGTAGCGGGGGCGAAGCGCGGCGACCTGTGCGGCCCGGTTCATGGGCGAAGCCTCTCTGCGGCGGTGCGGACGGCGAGGCGTTCGAGGTGTGCGGCCGCGGCGTCCGCGCCGCCGGCGGCGCGGAAGGACCCGCGCACCCGCTCGGCGGCGGCCCGGTAGCCCGGCTCGTACAGAACGGCGTCGAGTGCCGTGCCGAGGTGGCCGGCCGTCACCCGGTTGAACCGCACCCGCAGCCCCGCACCGGCCTCGGCCACCTGGGCGGCGACGGTGGGCTGGTCGTCCCGGATCGGTGCGACCACCAGCGGCAGTCCGTGCCACAGCGCCTCGCAGACGGTGTTGTGCCCGCCGTGACAGATCACCGCCTCGCACCGTTCCAGGAGCGCCAGTTGGGGCACGCTCGGGCGCACGAGTATCCGGTCGTGGGAGACGTCCAGGGTCCCCGAGGGGTCGACGACGACGGCTTGGAGACGGTCCGACCGTGCCCGCACCGCCTCGGCGCACTCGGCGAGGAAACGCGGCCCGACCTCGCTGTTGGCCGTGCCGAGGGTGATCAGCACGGTGGCGCGCCCGGAGTCCAGCCACTCCCAGGGGAAGTCGCCCGGCGAGGGGCGGGGAGCGATCGACGGACCGACGAACCGCACCTGGTCGCCGAAGGATCCGGCGGGCCCCACCAGTGCCTCGGTGCTGAACGCCAGCACGAGACGGCGGGACATCCGCGGGTCCGCGTCGCCGGCCGGATCGCCGATCCGCTGCCGCAGGCCGTGGATCAGCCCGGCCACCCAGGCCTCCACCTTCGGGATGCCCGCGAACGCGGTGAACCCCGCCGAGGTGGTCGCGGAGGTGGCCCAGGGCACACCGAGCCGCTCGGCCACCAGCCCGCCGGCGACGGCCTGCTGATCGGCGACCAGGACATCCGGACGGAACTCCCCGACCGCGGCACGGACGCCGGGTGCCATGGTCTCCGCCAGCGGCCCGAGGAACATCTCCCAGAGGAATTTCAGCGCCGCCGGGCCCCGGAGGGAGAGCGGCCGGACCAGGGCCGGGTCGTCCAGCGGCGGCGCGGCACAGGGGAACACCGTTGCCCGCTCCCCCGCGAGGGGTGCCACGACAGCCGGCAGTCCCGCCCAGGCCACCTGGTGACCGCGCCGGACCAGGTGTGCCGCGACCCCGAGGGTGGGGTTGATGTGGCCGACCAGCGGCGGCACCACGAAGAGGAACCTGCTCACGGGCTGCCGGCCTCCGCCCTCGCGTCGTGCGCGCGGACCCATGCCGAGATCAGCTCGCTCACCTGCTGCGTGGCACCCATCAGGACCCAGTGCTCCTGGTCCGGCACCACAACGGTCCGGCAGTCGTCGAGCAGCGACTTCAGCCACGGCTCCTGGACCGCGAGTTCCGACTCGCTGCCGTAGATGGCCAGGACCGGACAGCGCACCGACCGGATCTGGTCCTCGTCCAGCACCTGGCTGGCCGGGACGTCCCGGGCCATGGTGCTGGAGTGCAGCAGCCGCGACGCCGACCGCACCCGCCGGGTCGCATGCGGCCCGTGTTCCTCCGCCAGCCGCTCGTGCAGGTCCGCACGGGCGAACTCCACGCTCGCGCGCTCAAGGTTGACGGCCATCTTGCGGGACCAGGCGTCGGTCGCCGGCTCCGATTCGATCAGCGAGACGCTGGCCACCCGCTCCGGGCGCCGCGCCGCGTAGCTGAACGCGATCGTGCCGCCGTAGGAGTTGCCGACGAGGTGGACCGGCCCGGTCACCTCCAGCCGGTCGAGCAGCGCGTCGAGGTCCCCGACGAAGTCCTCCAGCAGGTAGCCGTCCGCCCGCCGCTCGCTGCGCCCGTGCCCGCGCAGGTCGTACATGATCACGTCGATCCCCGCGGCGGCGAACACCGGTGCCAGGGTGAAGTAGTAGCTGACGAGGCTGTCCACGAGCATGCCGTGGACGAACACCACGGTGGGCGGCGGCGCGGTGCCCGTGGTGTTCCGGGCGGGCATCCGCTCCACATGCAGCGCGACGCCGTTGGCGTGGATCATCGCCACGGCTCAGCGCCCCCGGATTCCCGCAGGCAGCCCACCACGAACGTGACGAGCTGACCGACCGTGAGGTAGATGATCTCTTCGAGTTCGAGTCCGGCCAGGAACTCGGCGAAGTTCACCCGCTCGCCGTACCGCGCCGCCAACCGGCCGCCGAGAGTGACCAGATCGATGCTCTCCAGGTCCAGGTCGTCGTGGAACTTGGTGTCCATGGTGATCTCGACGTCCTGCTCTCCGTACTCGTCGAGCACGGAGTGGAGCATCCCGGCGATCTCGCCGAACACGGCGGTCTCATCGGGCCCTTCGGCAAGGACCGGATCCTGCGCCTGACTGCTGTTCAACGCTTCCTCTTTCCTTCGTCGGCCGTGCCCGTCGTCCAGGCGACGACGTAGTCCCTGCTCGGCAGGTCGGCCATGTTGCTGATCCGGCGGCAGTGCACCCGGTGCACGCGGCTCCCGGAATCCACCACCAACTCGTCCGGCTGTGCGGCGACCACCCGGAAATCCCGCGGCCGCCCCCGCAAGCCGGTGCCCTCCGCCTTCGACGCGGCCTCCTTCGCCGCCCAGAACCGGGTGAACCACAGGGCTTCCGGTTCCTGTGTCCCGGCGCACCGCGCCACCAGGAGCTCGCGCTCGGCCCGGCCGAGCGCCATCATCTGTGTCTGCACGGGCCGCTCGGTGATCTCCTCGACGTCGATGCCGACCCCGCCGGGCCCGTGCGTGCCGCGGGGCCGTACGAGGGCCACGCCGGTCTCCGCGCAGTGCGCCAGCGTGACGTCCAGCTCGGGAAGGACCCGGCCGTGGAGGCCGGCGACCCACGGCCGTCCGCTGTCGTCGTTGCGCACCCGGATCTCGGCAGGGAAGACCGGGCCCGCACCGTGTTCCCACAGCCACCGGCGGACCGCGTCCTTGACCGCGATGCGGCCCAGCAGCCACTGGCGGCGGCCGCGTGGCGGACACCGCTCGTAGTCGGCACGTTCGGCGCTGCTCAGATGGTTGCGCATGACGAGATCGCGCGAGGCGAGGTCCGGCCACCGGTCGTGCACGAGCCACCAGCCGCCCTGCTCTTCGCGGGACAGCGTGTGCCGCTCGGGGAACCGTTCCTGAACCCTGGTCTCCAGGCGGTTGTCGAAGCGGCGGTCCTGCCAGCCGTTGATCTGCGCCCATACCCGGCCGTCGGCGACGAGCTGCATGTCGGCCTCCACCGCGGAGTCGGTGACCGAGGTGATCGTGATGAGACACTCCAGCCGGGCACCCGGTGCGGGATGCGGGCCGAAGAAGCGCATCTCCTTCATCCGCACCGGGAACACCACGGTCCGCTCGGTCAGGGTGGTGATGATCCAGTAGCCGAGGAGCTGCCCCACGTTGTCCAGCAGGGCGCCGGGGGCGGCCGGGGTGGTGAGCACCCCGCGGACATGCGCCTCCCCGATCGCGGTCAGCTCGGTGACGCCCTGGAACAGGGGGCCGTGGAACATCCAGCGCTCGCCGTACAGTTCCTCGGCCGTGATCTGCGGACGCCGCTCGTCCCGGGGATCCCACGCCCACGGGCGGGGCGGATCGTCGGGATGCTCCGCCGCCAGTTCGACCTCGGCAGCGGCGAACTGCCCGAAGGCCACGCCGACCCGCCCGGGCCCGCGCGCCGCCACCGTCACGGGTACCTCGACCGGCGGGCTGGCCGTCGCCCACCGCTTCAGGTGCACCCCGTGCACCCCTACCGCCCTGGTGCCGGGCGCCGCCCGCTCGGCGAACTCCAGCATGTGCTGGATCACCGTGGTGGCCGGGACCACCGGCCAGCGGTCCGACTCGTCGGGCCAGTCGGGGCGCTGGGAGAAGAGACAGTGGTCGAGGAGGTAGGGCATGGTCGCCGTGGACACCCGCAGCACGGCGCTGAGTTCGCCTCCGGACGGGGCCGGAGGGCTGTGTGGTGCCGGAGGGGCCGGCGCTGTCGGGGGTGCAGGTGCTGCCGGGGGTGCAGGTGCTGCCGGGGGTGCAGGTGCTGCCGGGGGTGCAGGTGCTGCCGGGGGTGCAGGTGCTGCCGGGGGTGCAGGTGCTGTCGGGGGTGCAGGTGCTGCCGGGGGTGCAGGTGCTGTCGGGGGTGCAGGTGAGCGCGGGTGCGCCGTGCCGGCGGCCGTGATCACCGCCGCGGCGGTGTCCGCGGTGTCCTTGAGCAGTGCGCCCAGTTCGCCCGCCAGGGGGAAGCGGGCGGCCAGCTGCTCCAGCGGGGCCGGTTCCGCGCCGGCGGTGGCCGCGTGTCCGCCGGCGAGCGCCGGGCGCAGGTCGTTCAGCGTCCGCTGGTCGAGGGAGACCAGCGGCCCGCCGAGGTCCAGCCGGACCGGCGCGGGCTTGGCCGGCGCGCCGCGGCCGGCCGCCGGCGGACCGGGTTGCGGATCCCCGCCGTCCACCCACAGCGCCGTGGCGACGTGCTGCAGTTGGGCCAGTCCGCTGCGGTGCGGGGAGCTGGCGGCCACCGTCAGGTGCGGCCGGCCGTGCAGCGTGTTGCCGATCAGCGCGCCGGCCTGGCCCGTTCCCGCCTGTACGAACACCCGGAAGCCGGCCGCGTACATCGCCTCGATCAGCGGGCGGAAGCGCACCGGCTCCAGCAGATGACGGAGGAACAGCGCGCGCACCTCCGCCTCGGCGGGCGGATACACCGACGCGGTGGTCGCCGACCACACGGGCACGGTGGGCGGATACAGCGCGAACCGGGCGGCGGCCTGGCGAATCGGTTCGAGGTAGGGGGCCAGCATGGGGGTGTGGAAGCCGGACCGGAACGGCAGGACGCGGCCGAGGACGTGGCGCGCGCGAAACCAGCGCACGAGGTCGTCCACCGGGCCGGGCGGACCGCACACCATCGCCTGGTCCGGCGCGTTGTCGTGGGACAGCACGATCTCGGGGCGGTCCACGAGGGCGGCCGCGACCCGGTCGGCCGACGCACCCAGGACCGCGAAGGCCAGGTCGGGCACCCGCAGCTCGTCCGGGTCGAAGGACGCCACGAACTCGTCCACCGCGGGGCCGGCGAACAGCCCCCCGGCGATCATCGCGGTCCACTCCCCCACACTGTGGCCCGCGACCGCGTCCGGCACGATGCCGATGCGGCGCAGGGCGGCGTCCAGCACCCGTCCCACGCCCACCACCTCGGCACCGTGCCGGCCGACGTCCGCCACCTGCGCCGGCCGCCCGGCGCGGGCTTGGGGGAGCAGGCCGGACAGCCCGAAGTGTTCGGCGACATCGGAGACATGGGGCTGGAACTCCGCTTCGAGCCCCGGGAAGACGAATGCCACCCGGCCGCCGCCGTCCGTGCCGAGCAGGGGCTCGGGGGTGAACCACACGTCGCCGCGGCCCCGCCAGGAACGGCCCTTGGCCACGGCCCTCCTGGCCAGCGCGAGGCGTTTGGCGGTGGGGTCGACGATGCCGAGCCGGCTGCGGCCGTGGCCGCGGGGGGCCCGGTCGTCGAGGCCGGCCGCCAGCACGGCCGGGTCCTCGGCGTCCAGCAGCGTGGCGAGCTGCTCGGGGCTGTCGGCGGTGAGCCGCAGCACCCGTTCCTTCTCCCGCACCGCGGCCGTGGGCCGGATCCGCCGGCCGGCCACGGCGCCGGGCGCCGCTTCGAGCACCACGTGCGCGTTGATGCCGCCGAAGCCGAAGGCGTTCACGGCGGCCCGCCGCGTGCCCGCATCGGTCTCCCAGGGCTCCGCCGAGGCGATCGGGCGGAACCGGGTGGCGGCCAGCGCGGGGTGTGGATCCTCGCAGTGCAGCGTCGGCGGCAGCACCGCATGGTGCACCGCGAGCGCCGCCTTGACCAGGCCGGCCACGCCCGCGGCCGGCATGGTGTGGCCGATCATCGACTTCACCGACCCGAGCACCGCCCGGTCGTTGCCGGGTGCAGGTCCGAACACCTCGGCCAGGGTGGCCAGTTCGGCGGCGTCCCCGGAGGGGGTGGCGGTCCCGTGGGCCTCCAGCAGCCCGACCGATCCGGGCGCGGCGGGGTCGAGACCGGCGCTCCGCCACGCCTGCCGCACCGCCCGCACCTGCCCGGCGGGGTCCGGGTTGACGAGGCTGCCGCTGCGGCCGTCGCTCGCCACCCCGACGCCCCGGATGACGGCGTAGATCCGGTCGCCGTCGCGCTCCGCGTCGGCGAGCCGCTTGAGGACCACGACGCCGGTGCCCTCACCGATCAGCAGGCCGTCCGCGGCATGGTCGAACGGGCGGATCCGCTGGCTCACGGACAGCGCGCGGAGCTGGGAGAACACACTCCACAGGGTGATGTCGTGGCAGTGGTGCACACCGCCGGCGAGCACCACGTCGCAGCGCCCGCTCGCCAGTTCGCCCACCGCCTGGTCGACCGCGACCAGCGAGGACGCGCAGGCAGCGTCCACCGTGTACGCGGGGCCGCGCAGGTCGAGCCGGTTGGCCACCCGCGAGGCGGTGAGGTTGGGCACCAGGCCGATCGCCTGCTCGGGTTCGTCCGGCCCGAGCTGCCGGGTGAACGCCTGCCGCACCTGCTCCAGCCGGTCGGCACCGAGGCCGGGCAGCAGCTCGCCGAGCGTGCGGACGAGCTGATTGGCCGTCCGTACCCGCTGGGATCCACGGGAGAGTCCGGGCGTCAGATACCCGCCGCGGCCCAGGACCACGCCGATCCGGTCGCGGGCGGGCAGCCGGTGCTCGCCGCCGGCGTCCGCGAGGGCATCGGCCGCCACCTTCAGCGCGAGGAGCTGGTCCGGTTCGGTACCCGCCACCGAGTGGGGCATGATGCCGAACCGGGTCACCTCGACGTCGGCCAGGTCGTCGACGAACCCGCCCCGCCGGCAGTAGACACGGTCCGAGCGTCCCACCGCCTGCGGATCGTAGAAGTCGGCGTCCCACCGTCCGGCGGGGACGTCGGTGATCGCGTCGAATCCGGCCGCGAGGTTCCGCCAGTACGCCTGGAGGTCTGCCGCCCCCGGCAGCAGGACGGCCATTCCGACGATGGCGACCCGGGGGCCCGGGCCGTGTGCGCAGGACGTCATCTCACCAACCCGATGCGGTGTAGATCACGGCATCGGCCGAGTCCTGGCCCCAGGCGAGTTCACGCAGCAGACAGAGCGTGCCCTCCTCGGGGTCGATCAGCCTGACGCCCCGGCGGACGTACTCCCGCGCGAGCTCCGGGGTGACCATTCCGTTGTGCTGCCCGGTGGGCGCCCACGGCCCCCAGTGGACCGTCAGCGCCCGGCGGCCGGCCCGTGCGGCCCACCGGCCGGCCAGGCTCTCCAGCGCGTCGTTCGCCGCCGCGTAGTCCACCTGACCGCGGTTGCCCAGGGCGGCCGAGATACTGCCGAAGAGCACGGTGAACCCCGGCCCGTTGGGCAGGTCCTCCACCGCGGCCAACAGGGTGCGGGCTCCGTCGACCTTGGTGTGGAACACCCGCCGGAAGGACGTGATCTCCTTCTCGGCCAGCATCCGGTCCTCGATCACCCCGGCGGCGTAGACGATGCCGTCCAGCCGGTTGTGCTCCGCGTAGATCTCCTTGACCGTCCGGTGCACCGCTTCGGCGTCGCGCATGTCCACGGAGTGGTACCGCACCGGGCTGCCAAGCCCGCGCAGCTCCTCGATCGTGGCGCGTACCTCCCGTTGCGCCAGGAGGCGCGTGACGGTCTGCTCGATCTGTGCCGGGGAGCGGTTGCCCCGCGCCGCGAGGGCGGCCGTCAGGGCCGCGCGGTCGGGCGCCGCGCGCGTCGCCTCGTCCTCCGGGCCGGTGGGCGCGGCGGTCCTGCCGACCAGCTCGATCCGGCAGCGGCCGGCCGCCGCCAGCGTCGCGGCGAACCGCGCGGTGATGCCCCGCGCCCCGCCCACCAGCAGCACCACCGCGTCGCGGTCCAGTCCGAGCGCCTCGGCCTCGGCCACGCCGTCGCCGGCCGGTCCGGCGCCCCTGGCACCCAGCGGACCGAGGCCGTCCTCGACCAGTTCGAGACCGTGGCGCCCGCCGGAGGACAGCGACACGACCGGGGCGTGCCCGGACGAGAGCAGTTCACCGGCCAGCGCGGTCGCCGTGCGTGCCGCCGAGGCGTCCGGGTCGGTCTCGACGAACCTGGCGACCGTGTCCGGGTACTCCCGGGCGATGGTCCGGAACATTCCGCGCAGTCCGTCCGCCCGGCCTTCGGACCAGTGGGCACCGCTCGCGCCGGCGGCCGGGGCGGCCGCGATCAGCCACCGCGGGCCGTGGCCCAACGCGGCCTGGAAGACCGGGAAGCCCTCCGGCAGGAGCGGATCCTCGGCAGCGGTCAGCGCCTCCAGATGGAACACGCCGTCCCACGGGCCGTCCTGATCCGTGAGCAGGTGCCCCGGGCCGAAGACGGCCGTCCGTGCGCCGTGTGCGGCGAGTTGGGCGGACAGGCTCTCGGACACCGGGCCGTGGCCGCCTATCAGCGCGATCCGCTTTCCGGCCAGGGCGGTGACGCTTTCCGCCGGCTCCGCAAGGGCGGTTCTGTGCAGCACCATCCGAGTGGGCGCCTCGGCGGCCACCGGCTCGGGGTTCGGATGCCCGGCCGGGGCCGGATGCCCGGCCGGAGCCTGCGCGGGCTCGTGCACGGGACGCGGCTCCTCGGGGCTCTCGGCGCCGTCGTCGTCCCGGTGCCGCCCGCTGCCGTGGAGCCGCGCGGCCAGCAGGTCCGCGAGGCCGGCGGCGGTGCGGGCCCGGGACAGCACGTCCAGCTCCGCGTCGTCGAGTTGAGGGGCGTCCGGGCCGCCCCGGGCGCCGGCACCGAGGCGCGCCGCGAGCTCACCGGCGATCTCGATCCGCTTGATCGAGTCGATGCTCAGGTCGGCTTCCAGGTCGAGGTCGGGTTCGATCATGTCCACCGGGTAGCCGGTGCGTTCGCTGACGATGTCCAGGACGGTCCGCAGCACATCGGCCTCGCCGACCGCCTCCGGCGCGCCGGCCGTCGGGGCGTCGCCGGGGGACGGCGGCGTGCCGGCCCGGGCGGCCTCGGAGGGGACGGGTGCACCGGGCGCGGACAGGGCCGCTTCGGCCGGCCGGAGCGCCGGGGGGAGGGGCGCGGCCGGGGGCGGGGGTGCGGCCACCGGCGTGCCCGGTGCGGCACCGAAGTAGGTGAGCAGCACATCGCGCTGCGCGGCGACGATCTCCCGGCTGGTGCGCAGGAATTCGGAGACCATGTGGTCCCGCTGGGCGACGGCGTCGCCGTGGTCTGCCTTCGTCACGGATATCTCCTGGATACGTCGGGCCGGCCGGAGCGAACCGGGCAGCGGGCTGCCGTCGGTGGTGCGCACCAGTTGCCCGTTGACGGTCCAGCCAGGTCGCTCGGGTGAGGTCGCCTGGCTCAGTTCGGTGGCGTCGCGGCCCTGGAACATCCAGCCGGTGCGCACCCGCACACCGGCCACGGCGAGCTGGGCGAGCGCGCCGAGGAAGCCGCGCAGTCCCCGGTGGTCCGGTGTCTCGCAGGCCACGGTGGAGTGCGGACGGTCATGGAGGATCTGGGACACCAGCGTGGTGAGCACCGAACCGGGTCCGACGGCCACGAACGTGCGGGCGCCCGCCCGGTACATGTCCTCGATCTGCTCGACGAAGCGCACCGGCGCGCCGATCTGGGCGGCCAGTTCGCCGCGCACGTCCTCGGGCCGTCCCGCATGGACGGCGGCCGTGCGGTTGGACCAGACCGGCACCTCCGGCCCGCGCACCGGGCGCTTGGCGAGCGCCCCGGCGAACCGCTCACCGGCACCGGCGACGACGGGGCTGTGGAAGGCGCAGGCCACGGGGATCAGCTTGGCGCCACAGCCGTTCTCCCGCAGCCGCTCCACCGCCGTCCCGACCGCCTCGGTGGGCCCGGAGATGACGGTCTGTTCGGGCGCGTTGTGGTTCGCGACGACGACGTGGTCCGCGAGGCCGGCGGCGCGCAACTGCGCGGACACCTGCGCGGCGCCGGCCGAGACGGCGGCCATGGCGCCCGGGTCCGTGCCGGCGGCGGACAGGATCGCCTCCGCCCGTGCCGCACTCAGCTCCAGCAGGGTCGCGGGGTCGAACGCCCCCGCGGCGCACAGCGCGACCAGCTCGCCGTAGCTGTGCCCGGCCATCATGGCCGGCTGCACTCCGGACCGCAGCAGCAACCGGTGCACGGCCAGTTCAACGATGCCCAGCGCGGGCTGCGCGACCCTGGTGTCGGTGATCCGGGCCCGCTGCCCGTCCGCCACGGCCGGGTCGAAGGCGGTCGGCGGGTAGAGGGCGTCGGCCCACTCCCGGCCGAGTTGGAGGTAGTGCTGGGTCTCGGGGAAGGCGACGAACAGCTCCGCGAGCATGTCCGGCCGCTGGCTGCCCTGACCGGGGAAGAGGAACGCCACGTCCGCCGCGGCCCCGGGCTCGCCGGCCGGGCCGTCCGCACCGGCGGCGAAGACTCCCGCCGACGGATCGTGCTCGCCCGCGAGCGCCCGCCGCAGCAGCCGGGCCAGCTCGTCCAGGTCACCGGCCACGACGGCCGACTGCGCCGGGTGTGCGCAGGTGTCGCTGCGGCGGGAGGCGGTCACCGCGAAGTCGCGCAGCCGCCAGGGCCGCCCGTGGTCGTCGTTCGTCGCGGCCAGCGTCAGCAGTTCCTCGATGGTCCGGTGGGCGTCCTTTCGGTCGGTGCCGCGGAAGACGAACAGCTCCGCCGGCCACGCGTCGAGCCCGTGCGCCGGTGGCGGCCCCCCGGCGTGGGCGCGCAGCACGACGTGGAAGTTGGTGCCGCCGAAGCCGAAGGCGCTGACCCCGGCGACCCGCTCGGCCGGCGGGGCCGCCCACGGCCGCGCCGAGGTGTGGAACGCGAACGGACTGCTGCCTTCCTGCCAGGCCGGGTTGGGCCGTTCCAGGTGCGCCGTGGGCGGCTTGACCCCGGTGTGCAGCGCCATGGCGGTCTTGATCAGACCGGCCAGGCCGGCGGCGCACTTGGTGTGCCCGATCTGCGACTTCACCGACCCGAGCGCACAACTGCCGGGGGCGGCTCCGGCCTCGGTGAACAGCTCGGTGAGGGCGGCCAGTTCGGTCCGGTCACCGACCACGGTCCCGGTGCCGTGGGCTTCCACCAGGCCGACCTGCGCGGGCGAGATCCCCGCGTTGCGGTACGCGCGTTCCAGGGCGGCGCGCTGTCCCTCCGGGCGGGGTGCGGTCAGGCCGAGGCCCTTGCCGTCGCTGGCGGTGCCGACGCCCTTGATCACGGCGTAGACCCGGTCCCCGTCCCGCTCCGCGTCGGTCAGCCGCTTGAGCGCGAGGCAGGCGACGCCCTCGCCGAGCGCGATGCCGTCCGCGGCGCTGTCGAAGGTGCGGGAGCGGCCGGTCGGCGACAGGGCGTGCACCGAGGAGAAGAGCAGATAGTCGTTGATGCCGTTGTGCAGGTCGGCGCCGCCGCACAGGACGAGGTCGCTGGTGCCCCCGGACAGTTCCTTGCACGCCACGTCCACCGCGGCCAGCGACGAGGCGCAGGCGGCGTCCACGGTGTAGTTGGCGCCGCCGAGGTCGAGCCGGTTGGCGATCCGGCCGGAGATGACGTTGGCCAGCATCCCGGGGAAGGAGTCCTCGGTGAGCCGGGGCAGCTGTGCGGCCAGTTCCGGGGGCAGTTCTCCCAGGTAGGCCGGCAGCAGGGTGCGCAGCGTGGCCGCGTTGGACAGGTCGCTGCCCGCCTCCGCCCCGAAGACGACGGAGGCCCGGGAGCGGTCGAAGTCCCGCCCCTCGCCCCCGGCGGGGGCACCCCCGGCGTACCCGGCGTCCTCCAGTGCCCGCCGCGCGGCCTCGAGTGCCAGCAGCTGCACCGGCTCGATGCTGCCCAGTGAGGACGGCGGGATCCCGTAGCGCAACGGGTCGAACGGGATGTCCGGCAGGAACCCGCCCCACTTCGACTCCGTGTGGGCCTCGTCCGCCTCGGGCGCGTAGTAGACCTCGGGGTCCCACCGCTCGGTGGGCACCTCGGTGACGGCGTCGGCTCCCGCGACCACGTGGGCCCAGTAGCTCGCCAGGTCCGCGGCGTCCGGGAACATGCAGGACATCCCGACCACGGCGATGTCCAGGGGAGCTGGGGGCGCGGCACCGTCCGCGGGCCGGGCGGCTCCGAGCCGGTCGCGCACCAGCGCGGCGCGCTCGGTGAAGAAGTCGGCGGCCGCGGTGCTGACCGACTCGTGCAGCGCGGGGATCGTGGTGACGTGGGACCGCAGCGCGGCCACGTCACCCGCCATGAACATGCCCTCGGCGAGCTGTCGGGCCGCCGGCACCTCGACCAGGTGCGCACCGGTCCGCTCGACGCCCTTGCTGGCGATCCGCAGCCGGCCGACATTGAGCCGTTCCAGCTGCTCCCACGCCTGCCGGTCGGCCACGCCCCGGGACTCCAGCTCCTCCTTGAGGGACCGGTAGCTCTCGGTGAAGGGGCTGGACACACAGCGCGTGGCGTGTCCGGGCGCGGTCTCCAGCAGTTCGGTCCGCCGCGCCGCCAGGACCTGCCGCTGGAACAGGGGCTGGACCGCGCCGCAGCTCACCGCCTCCTCGGTGAACAGGTACGCGGTACCCATGAGCACACCGACGGCGACGCCACGGGCACTCAGCCCGGCGGCGAGCGCGGCGACCATCGCCGAGGACCGCGCGTCGTGGATGCCCCCGGCGAACAGCACCCTCAGCTCACCGGGATCGGCGCCCCCGGCCGCGTCGAGGAAGTCGGTGAGGACGGCGATCTGCGCCTCCCACAGCGCGAAGCTGCTGCGCGGTCCGACGTGGCCGCCGCACTCGGAGCCCTCGAAGACGAACTTGCGGGCACCGGCGCCCAGGAACTGCGTGAGCAGCCCGGGCGAGGGCACGTGCAGGAACGTCTCGATGCCGGCTTCCTCCAGCGACGCCGCCTGCGCGGGCCGGCCTCCGGCGATGATGGCGCAGGAGGGCCGCAGCTCCCGGATGATCTCGAGCTGGGCCGCCTTGGTGTGCTCGGGCGCGAAGCCGAGTACGCCCACGCCCCACGGCCGGCCGTCCAGCGCGGAGCGGGTCTCCTCCAGCAGGGTCCGCGTCTGCTCCGGCCCGGCCAGTGCCAGGGCCACGAACGGCAGGGCGCCGCCCTCGGCGACCGCCGCGGCGAACGGTGCCTGGTCACTGACCCGCGTCATCGGCCCCTGGGCGAGGGGCAGGCGGGTGCCCAGCGCCCGGCTCATCGGGGAGTCACGGCGCAGCGCGTGCGAGGGGGCGTCGTCGCGCACCGCGTCGAGGACGGCGGCGGTGACCGCGCGGACCGCCCCGCCGACATCGCCCCACTGCCGTGCGAAACGGGAAGCCAGGAAGCCGTCCTGTCCGACGGGGAGCAGCTGGACCCGCAGGTCCTGGGCACCGAGCAGGCGGGCCGCCGCCGCCGGGTCCTCGGGCAGCGGCGGCGCGTCCGGCCCCCGGCGGCGCAGCACCCGGTGGCCGGCCGCCACCACCGTCTCCGAGCCGTCCATGGTCCGCACCGCCGCGGCCACGTCCGCGGGCAGGGCGGACTCCTCGAGCAGCGCCAACTGGGAGTCCAGCACGACTCCCACCGCGCCGCCGACCACGGCAGCGGCGGCGGTGTGCGGTCCGATACCGCCGCAGGCCCATACGGGCAGGGCCAACTCGGGCTCCGCCACCAGTTGCTGGAGCAGCACGAAGGTACTCAGGTCACCGATCCGCCCGCCGCTCTCCTGTCCGCGGGCGACCAGGCCGTGGGCACCGGCGCGGGCGGCGCCGATCGCCTCCTCCCGGCTGGTGACCTCGACGAGGACCCGGGTTTTGGCCGGCAGATCGCCCGGCCGCACGGGCGAGTCGGCGGCGAGCAGCACCGTGTGCACGCTCCCGCCCTCCACCAGGTCCGCGGCGGCCAGGGCGCACCCGGCGGCCATCCGGACCCCGAACGGCCCCGGCGCCCACTGCCGGAGGGATGCCAGCGCCTCCCTGGCCCGCCGGTCCCCCGCCCCGAGGTCGAGCACGCCCAGCCCGCCGGCCCGGCAGACCGCCGCGACGATTCTCGGATCGGGTTCACCGAACGGACTGATGCCCAGCACAGCTTCCGGCACGGGTGCAGTGGTCACAGGTACTCCGAAGACATCGTTCGCTCGTGGGGGGACGAATGCGCACGTGTGCTGCCGACGACAGAAACGCACACGTATGCGACTCGGTGGCCTCAGCCTCAAACGGGGAACGAGGCGTCGTCAACGAGCCCCGGAGAAGTCCGTGGTGCGCGGCGACCGGCCTTGCGGTAACCACGAGAAGGGGCCGCCGACGACCACGAGAGGTGCGCAGCGCCGGCGTCCCGGCCGCACTGTCGGCGGCCTGTCGGTGCGTTGTCGGTGGCGGCTGGCACCTTGGGGGCATGACGCGACAGACGATAACCACCAAGGGCGGCAACGCCGTGGAGGTGCGCGGTCTGGTCAAGCACTTCGGCGCGGTCAAGGCCGTCGACGGAGTGGACCTGGACGTGAAGGAAGGCACCGTGCTCGGGGTGCTCGGCCCCAACGGCGCCGGCAAGACGACGCTCGTACGCTGCCTGTCCACCCTCCTGGTGCCGGACGCCGGCCGGGCCGTGGTGGCGGGCTACGACGTGGTGCGCCAGCCCCGCGCACTGCGCCGCACGATCGGCCTGACCGGGCAGTACGCCTCGGTCGACGAAAAACTCTCCGGCCGGGAGAACCTCTACATGATCGGGCGGCTGCTCGATCTGTCCCGCAAGGACGCCCGCCGGCGCGCGGACGAGTTGCTGGAGCGGTTCTCGCTGACCGACGCCGCCAGGCGGCCCGCGGCCAAATACTCCGGCGGTATGCGCCGCCGGCTCGACCTGGCCGCCTCGATGATCGGCCGCCCTTCGGTCCTCTATCTGGACGAGCCCACCACCGGTCTGGATCCCCGCACCCGCAACGAGGTGTGGGAGGAGGTCCAGCGGATGGTGCGCGAGGGCGCGACGGTGCTGCTGACCACCCAGTACATGGAAGAGGCCGAGAAGCTGGCGCACGAGCTGACGGTGATCGACCGCGGCCGGGTGATCGCCGAGGGCGGGGTCGACGAACTGAAGACCAAGGTCGGCGGGCGCACACTCCAGATCCGGCCGTCCGAGGCCGGCGAGCTGGAGCGGATGGCGGCCGCCGTGACCCGGGCCGGCCTGGACGGCATCGCGGACGCCACGGCTGACCACGACGGGGGTGTGGTCAACGTACCGATCATCAGCGACGAACAGCTGACCGCGGTGGTCGCGGTGCTCGGCCGGCAGGGCTTCGCGCTCGCCGGCATCGACACCCATCTGCCCAGCCTGGACGAGGTGTTCCTGGCCGTCACCGGCCACAAGGCGTCCGGGACCGGCGCATCCGAGGACGACATGGACCAGCAGTACGCGGAGGTATCGGCATGAGTGCCGCAACGATGACGGCACCGCTGACCAAGCCGGGCGCCGACGAGGGCCGGATCGGCATCCGCGCCAACCTGCGGCACATCGGCGCGCTGGTGCGGCGCAACGCCCTGCAGATCAAGCAGGACCCGGAGTCGATGTTCGACGTCCTGCTGATGCCGGTCATCTTCATCCTGCTCTTCGTCTACGTCTTCGGCGGTGCGATCGCCGGCAAGGGCCATCAGGACCGCTACGTCCAGTACCTGGTGCCCGGCATGATGGGCATGATGGCGATGAACATCGCCACGGCGGTCGGCTCGGGCGTCAACGAGGACTTCCGCAAGGGCGTGATGGACCGCTTCCGGACGATGCCCATCGCCCGGTCCTCGGTGTTGATCGCGAAGATCGTGGTGGAGCTCGGCCGGATGCTGATCGCCACCACGATCCTGCTGGCGATGGGCTTTCTGCTGGGACTCAAGGTCACCGGCGGCCTCGTGCCCCTCCTCGCCGCGGTCGGGCTGTCCGCACTCTTCTGCGCCGGCCTGATGTGGATCTTCATCCTGCTCGGGCTGGTGATGAAGACGACGCAGGCCGTGCAGGGCACGGCGATGCTGATCCTGATGCCGTTGCAGTTCGGCTCATCCGTCTTCACCCGGCCGACCTCGATGCCCGGCTGGCTGGAGGCCTTCACCGAGGTCAATCCCCTCTCGACCCTGGCGGACGCGTCCCGGGCCCTGATCAAGGGCCAGGGCGCGGTGCTACACCCGACCCTGATCACCCTCGCCTGGGTGGTCGGCCTCACGGCGGTCACCATGCCGCTCGCGGTGGCGAAGTTCCGCAGCAAGACCTGACGGGCGTCCCGCAGGGGGCTTCCCTGCGGGACAGTCCGATCTGCGCTGTCCTGGCCCGCGTCAGATGAGGGCGGTGGCCTCCCCGAGGGAGAGGCCGCCGCCTTCGGTGTACGCGCGGGCGTAGGCGGCGTCGTCCAGCAGCGCCCGCGCCGCCGCCTCGGCACGGATGCGGCCGTCGCGGACGATCCGCACCGGCACGTGATCGGGAGCCCGCAGCGCGTCGTACGCGCCCACCAGACGCGCCACGTCCCACCCGGCCGGCGCGCCCCGCTCCGCGGCCAGCACCCGCGCGCCGGTGAGGAGTTGGGCGATCGGCAGGTCCGGCGCGACCATCTGCGTGACGGGCCCCTGGAGCAGCTCCAGCGCCGCCCGGAACCGCGGCAGCAGTCCCTCCCGGTGCCCCTCCTGGAGATCCAGCGCGATCAGCGAGGTCTCCAGCATCCCGGCGAACAGGTCCGGGGCCCGGGCGCTGAACACCTCCCCCACCGTGTGCAGTTCCCCCCGCGCCTCCTTCGGACGTCCGGTCAGCGCGAGGTGCCGGGCGAGGGTCAGCCGGGCGAACGGCTCGGTGTCCCGGGCGCTCTCGCCCCGGGCGGCATCCGCCAGCACCTCGCGCAGCATCCGCTCACCGGCCTCCGCCTGGCCGTCCTCGATCAGCACCGCGCCCAGCCGGCAGCGCAGCAGCAGGATCTGGCCGTGCGCCCCCAGGTACTCGGCGTGCACCATCGCCGCCCGGTAGTCGCGCGCCGCCAGCGCGTACGCGCCGCGCTGCTCATGGGTCTCGCCGCGCCCCGCCAGCGCCTCGGCCGCGCCCCAGGCGTCGCCCAGCTCCTGGAAGATCCGCAGCGCCTCGTCGGCGTCGCGGCCCGCCTGGGTCAGCCCGTCGAGGCGGTCGTTGAGGACCCTGGAGCGCAGTTGCAGCACATAGGCCAGCTCCCAGGTGTAGCCGAGGGAGCGGCAGGCCTGTACGGCGAGGCCGACCAGCTCCGTCAGCTCCGCGAAGCGGCCGGACATCATCACCGCGTAGTACCACATCACGCCGGGGACCTTGCAGGTCTGCGGCATGCCGCTGCGGTAGGCGGCGAGCATCCCGGCCAGGTCCTCCTGCGTCTCGGGATCGCGCAGCGCCTGGATGTCGCTGTCCCGGCTGGCGAGCGCGACCAACCGGACCTCGCGGCGGGCCTCCACCAGCTGGTCGGGGGCCATCGGCGGCGGGGCGTCGATGGGGCGCTCGGGCAGGTCGGGGGCCGGCTCGACCGGCGCGGCGAAGGGGTTGGGGCCGAGCCCGGCGGCCGCGGACGCCCAGTGGCGGCCGTCGCTGCGGTGGTCGCGCAGCGACCAGAACCACTGGAGGGACAGCACCAGGCACAGCACCTCGTGCTCGTCGCGCGCGGCGAGGGCACGGCGCAGCGCGGTGCGCAGGTTGTCGTGCTCCAGCTCCAGCCGGTCCATGGCCGCGCGCTGGCCGGGGCCGCGCAGCAACGGGTCCGTGGTGCGGGCCAGTTCGCGGTAGGCGACGAGATGGCGGCGCTCGGCACCGTCCCGCTCCCCCGCCTCGTCCAGCCGCTCGCCGGCGTACTCCCCCACCGTCTCCAGCAGCCGGTAGCGCATCTCGCCGTTCGGCGCCGGCGCCGCCACCACCAGCGACTTGTCGATCAGCGCGCCGAGCAGCGCGGGCACCTCGCGCCGGTCGACGCCGCCGCCGGCGCACACGTCCTCGGCGGCGGCCAGGTCGCAGCCGCCGGAGAAGACGGACAGCCGCCGCAGCACGGCCCGTTCGGGCGCGTCGGTCAGGTCCCAGGACCAGTCCACCACCGCGCGCAGCGTCTGCTGGCGGGGCAGCACGGTCCGGCTGCCGCTGGTCAGCAGGCGGAAGCGGTCGTCGAGCCGGTCGGCGAGCTGGCGCGGGGAGAGCAACCGCAGCCGGGCCGCGGCGAGTTCGACGGCGAGCGGCAGCCCGTCCAGCCGCCGGCAGATCTCGGCGCAGGCCGCCGCGGTCTCCTCGTCGGCCTCGACCCGGAAGCCGGTACGGGCGGCGGCCCCGCGGTCGGCGAGCAGTTGCAGCGCGACCGGGTCGGGCAGCGGCTCGACCGGGCGCAGCACCTCGCCCGGTACGGCAAGCGGCTCCCGGCTGGTGGCCAGCACCGTCACCCCGGGGCAGTGGGCCAGCAGCCGCTCGGCGAGTTCGGCGGCGGCGGAGATCACATGCTCGCAGTTGTCGAGCACCAGCAGCATCCGGCGGCCCGCGCAGTGCTCGGCGAGCCGGGCGAGGGGGTCCAGGGCGGTGGGGTCGGCGGCGGCGCGCAGGCCCTCGGCCGTGGAGCCGCGGACGACGGTCTCCCGGGCGCCGAGCGCGGTCAGCACCGCCTCGGGCACGGTCTGCGGATCGTCCACCGGCGCCAGTTCGGCCAGCCAGACGCCGTGCGGCCAGGCGTCCGGCAGCGCGGCCGCGGCGCTCTCGGCGCCCTCCTGGGACAGCCGTGTCTTGCCGGCGCCGCCCGGCCCCAGCAGCGTCACCAGCCGGTGCTCGGCCAGGTCGGAGCGCAGCCCCGCCAGGTCGGCTTCCCGGCCGACGAAGGAGGTGAGGCGGGCCCGGAGGTTGCCGGGGCGGGGGCGGGCGGCGGCGGGGACGGCGCCGTCGGACGGGGCGGCGGGAGCCGGGAGAGCGGAGGACGGGGGCCCCGCGGGCGGCGGGGGCACGGCGGGCGGTTCCGCCGCGGGCGGCGGGCGCAGCAGTTCCGCGTGCAGGGCGCGCAGTTCGGGGCCCGGGTCGGCGCCGAGGCGGTCGGCGAGACCGGTACGTATCTCCTCGTAGGCCGCCAGCGCCTCCGCCGGCCGGCCCGCGGCGCGCAGCGCACGCAGCCGCAGGGCCTGGAGCGGCTCGTCGAGCGGGTGCTCCTGGCACAGCGCGTGGAGCGGGGCGAGCGCCGGTTCGGCCCGGCCCAGGGCGAGTTCGGCGGCGAGCCGGGTGCGCTGGGCGTCCAGCCGGCGGCGCTCGGCGCCCGCGGCCCGGGAGCCCGCGTCCGGGAGGTCGGCGAGGGCCGGGCCGCGCCAGAGCGCCAGGGCGTCGTCGAGCAGCGCCGCGGCGCGGGCCGGGTCCGCCGCGCCGAGCGCCCGGCCGCCCTCCGTCACCAGCCGTTCGAAGCGGTGCAGATCGACCGCGTCGGGCTCGGCGCACAGCAGGTAGCCGCCGTCGGCCGAGGCGACCGCGGCGTGCCCCAGGGCGCGGCGCAACCGGCCGACCAGCGCCTGGAGCGCGCCGGAGGCGTCGGCGGGCGGGTCCGCGCCCCAGATGTCGGTGATCAGCACCTCGGGCGGCAGTGCCCGGCCGGGGCGCAGCGCGAGGGCGGTGAGCAGCGCACGCAGGCGTGCGCCGCCGAGGACGACGGGGGTGCCGTCGGCCCGGCCGGCCTGGGTGGTGCCGAGTATTCCGTAACGCACCGGCCCATTGTGGTGCACGGCGGCCACCGGCAGGCATCGAGCGTCACTTTCCGGGGCAGGGGCCCCCGGAAGGGTCCCGGCCACGCGCTCCGTCAGGGGGGTTGTGCGCCGGCCGCCGTCCCGCGGATACGGTCGGGGCTGCCCCTCACCAACCTCGGGAGCCCGCACCATGACCACAGCATTCCGGCGCGCGGACCGTCGCGTCAGCCCGGTCTTCCTCGCGCTCGTCGCCGTGCTGGCGGTGTCCGGCTGGGCCGTGTGGAGCCGGACCCTCGCGGCGAACACCGGCCTCGCGGTGTTCTTGTTCGTGGTGTCCGGCTGGGTGGTGTCGCTGTGCCTGCACGAGTACGCCCACGCCCGCACCGCGCTGCACAGCGGCGACCTCTCCGTGACGGACAAGGGCTATCTGACGCTGAACCCGCTGAAGTACACCCATGCGCTGCTGAGCATCGTGCTGCCGGTGATCTTCCTGCTGATGGGCGGGATCGGGCTGCCGGGCGGGGCGGTGTTCATCGAGCGCGGCCGGATCCGCGGCCGCTGGCGGCACAGTCTGATCTCCGCGGCCGGGCCGCTGACGAACGTGGTGTTCGCCGTGGTGTGCACGGCGCCGTTCTGGCTGCACGGCCTGGACGGGGTGCCGGTGCCGTTCCGCAGTGCGCTGGCGTTCCTCGCGCTGCTGCAGGTGACCGCGGCGATCTTGAACATGCTGCCGGTGCCCGGGCTGGACGGCTACGGGGTGCTCGAGCCGTGGCTGTCGCACTCGCTGCGGCGGCAGGTGGAGCCGATCGCACCGTTCGGGCTGCTGCTGATCTTCGGCCTGCTGTGGGTTCCGGAGCTCAACCGGGCGTTCTTCGACCTGGTCCACACGGTCCTGGGCGCCCTGGGCGTCTCGGAGGTGTACAGCTACCTGGGCCAGGAGTTCTTCCACTTCTGGCAGGGCCCGCCGCAGATCGGCTGACGCTCCGGGCGGGCCCCGCCCGGCCGGAGCCGGGGACGGGTCAGCCCGCCGCCCCGGCCCGCTGTGCCTTCTGCTGCGACTCCTGCTGCGCCCTGCGCACGTAGAACCACGCCATGTTGCTGGAGATGCCCGCCAGCAGGACCCAGACGATGCCGACGAAGCTGCCCTCCACGAAGGCGACGACGGCCGCGGCGACGGACAGGACGCACACGGCGAGGGCCATCAGGGCGAGTCGCCGGGCCGGGCCGGGCGCGGGCAGGAAGGACATGGGGGGCTCCTGTCGGGAGTGGTGCGGTCCTCCCCAGTGTCCCCCATGCCCCGCGGGCGCCGGACCGGGCCCGGCGTCCGGACGCCCCGGCGGCCGGCTCAGACGTCGGTGAGCCGCAGCCCCGCGTGCGCCTTGTAGCGCCGGTTGACCGAGATCAGATTGGCGACCAGCGACTCGACCTGGTGGGCGTTGCGCAGCCGGCCGGCGAAGACACCGCGCATGCCGGGGATGCGGGCGGCCAGCGCCTGCACCAGATCGGTGTCCGCGCGGGACTCGCCGAGCACCATCACGTCGGTGTCGATCTGCTCGGTTGCGGGGTCCTGGAGCAGCACCGCGGACAGATGGTGGAAGGCCGCGGTGACCCGGGACTCGGGCAGCAGGGCGGCGGCCTGCTCGGCGGCGCTGCCCTCCTCGGGCTTGAGCGCGAAGGCGCCCTTCTTGTCGAAGCCGAGCGGGTTGACGCAGTCGATGACCAGCTTGCCGGCCAGCTCCCCGCGCAGCGCCTGAAGGGTCTGGGCGTGGCCCTCCCAGGGCACGGCGACGATCACGACATCGCTGCGGCGGGCGCACTCGGCGTTCTCCGCGCCCTCGATACCCAGGCCGAGTTCGTCGGCGGCGGTCCGGGCACGCTCGGCGGCACGGGAGCCGATGATCACCTTCTGGCCGGCCCGGGCGAGCCGGTAGGCCAGGCCACGGCCCTGGTCGCCGGTACCGCCCAGGACGCCGACCACCAGGCCGGAGACGTCCGGGAGGTCCCACGGGTCACGCTTGAGGGCGGCCTTCACACGGGTCGCGACGTTCTCGGACCGGGCATCGTCAGGAGTAGTCATGACAGTGATGGTGTCACGCGCCGGCGGCGAGCCGGGCACGCACTCCTCATGCCATCACGCCGTCCCGCCGTCCCGCCGTCACACTGTTACGCCGTTACGCCGCCACACCGTCATGCCTTCACGCTGCCCTCGGTCAGGCCCGTGCGCCAGTACCGCTGGAGCACCGTCATCAGCACCATCAGCGGCACCACGGACAACAGCGCACCCCCCACCGTGTACTGGTAGAGCACCGGCTGCCGGTCGGCGTAGCCGGTCCAGGAGGTCAGGCCCAGCTGGACCGGGTAGAGGTCGGAGTCCGAGAGCATCACCAGCGGCAGGAAATAGTTGTTCCAGATGTGGACGAACTGGAACAGGAAGACGGTGACCAAAGCCGGGGTCATCAGCCGCAGCCCGAGCCCGCCGAAGATCCTCGCCTCGCCCGCGCCGTCGATCCGGGCCGCCTCCAGCAGCGAGTCGGGGACCGCGGCGGCCGCGTAGATCCGGCAGAGATAGACGCCGAACGGGCTGACCATGCTCGGGAGCAGCACCGCGCCATAGGTGTTCGCCAGGCCCATCGCGCTGAAGAGGAAGTAGAGCGGCAGGGCCAGCGCGGTGCCGGGAATCAGCACCCCGGCCAGCACCACGTTGAAGACCGCCTCCCGTCCGCGGAAGGGGAATTTGGCCAGCGCATAGCCGGCCGCGGCGGACAGCAGGGTGGCGCAGACCGCACCGGTCCCGGCGTAGAAGAGGGAGTTGGCGAACCAGCGGGCGTAGATGCCGTGGTCGTAGGTGAGGACGGCGGTGAGGTACTCGACCGGGTGCGGATGGGCGGAGAACCAGAAGCCGAACGTGCCGAAGAGGTCGGCGCTGTTCTTGGTGGCGGAGACGGCCAGCCAGTAGACGGGCACCAGGAAGTAGAGCGCGGCGACGGTGAGCAGCGAGGCGGTGATGATCCGGTGGCGGACCGGGGGCCGGGTCATCGGCGCTCCTTCCCGCGCCCGCCGACCAGCCGCAGGAAGCCGAAGGACAGCACACACGCCACCAGCGCGAGCAGCACCGCCTCGGCCGCCGCCACATGCTGGTTGTTGCCGACGAACGCCTCGCTGTAGGCGTGCAGATTGGGGGTGAAGCCGGAGTCGATGGCGGAGGCCAGCGGGCGCAGCACCATGGGTTCGGCGAACAGCTGGAGGGTGCCGATGATGCTGAAGACGCAGGTGAGCACGAGCGCCGGCCGGATCAGCGGAAGCTTGACGTGCCGGGCGATCTGCCAGGCCGAGGCGCCGTCGAGCCGCGCCGCCTCGTACAACTCCCCCGGGACGGCCTTGAGCTGAGCGATCAGCACCAGCATGTTGTAGCCGGTGAACTGCCAGGTGACGATGTTGGCGATGGACCACAGGACGGTGCCGCGGGAGAGGAAGTCGACGTCCCAGCCCAGCGTGCCGGCGATCTTCACCAGCGGGCTGATGCCCGGCACGTACAGGAATCCCCACAGGATCGAGGCGATCACCCCGGGCACCCCGTACGGCAGGAAGAAGGCGGTACGGAAGAAGGCGACCCCGCGGGCGCTCGCGCTCTCCAGCAGCAGCGCGAGGCCGGTGGCGAGCACGATCATCAGCGGGATCTGGACGGCGCCGAAGAGCAGCACCCGGCCGAAGCCGGTCAGGAACCGGTCGTCGGAGAGCGCATGGGTGTAGTTGGCGAGGCCGGCGAAGACGTCGTGCTCCCGGCCGCCGAGCCCGAGCGGGCCGGTGCGTTCGGTGGTGAACAGGCTCTGGTGGAGGGCGTAGCCGATCGGGGCGAGGAAGCAGAGGGCGAAGAGGGCGAGGAAGGGCAGCAGGAAAGCGGCCGCGGCGCGGGCACGGCGGGCCCCGGTGCCGCAGGCGCGGCGCGGGCGGGCGCGCGGGGCGGGGCCGGGCCCCTTCCCGGCCACCGGCTCCGGGCGGTGCAGCGTGTCCCGGCTCACCCGCCGCTCTCCACCTTCAGGCCCTTGTCCTTGAGGTCGGCGACGGTCTGCCCCTGCACCTTCGTCAGGACCGAGCGGAAGGAACTGCCGTCGGCCAGCGCGTCGGTGAAGGCGTCGCCGAGCCGCTGGTAGAGGGTGTCCACCCCGGGCCCCCACCGCCAGCTGGTGTCGACGTGCGCCCCGGCGTCGGCGAAGACCTTGCTGTACGCCTGGCCGCCGAAGAAGCTCTTGTCGGCGTCGAGATCGGCGGTGGTGTAGCCCGTCTTGGCGCTGGGGAAGCCGTAGCCGCCGTCGATGAGCAGGGCGATCGACTCGGGGTCGGTGTTGAGCCAGACGGCGAAGTCCAGGGCGTCCTTGGGGTAGTGCGCCCCCGCGAAGACCGCGGTGGTCGAGCCGCCCCAGTTGGCGAAGGCCTGCTCGCCCGCCTTCCACTGCGGCAGCGGCGCGGCCCGCCACTTCCCCTTGGTGCCCGGCGCGTTGCCGACCAGCAGGGCATCGCCCCAACTGGCGCCCACCCAGGCCGGGATGGCGCCGGTCTGCAGGTCCTTGTACCAGGCGTTCTGCCGGTCGGGGATGGTCTTGACGAGCCCCCGCCGCACGAGGGACTCCCAGTAGTCGGCGACCCTGCGGGTGGGTTCGTCGTCGAGCTGCACGCGCCAGGTGTCGCCGTGCGTCGCGTACCACGTGGCGCCGGCCTGCCAGGCGAGGCCGGCGAACCGGTTGCCGTTGGTGGGGGCGAAGGTCTCGATCCAGGCGCCCTGCTTGCGGATGGTCTTGGCGGCGGCCTCGTACTCGTCCCAGGTCCGCGGGGTGTGCACGCCCCACTTCTCGAAGAGGTCCTGCCGGAGGAACAGTCCCATCGGCCCGGAGGCCTGCGGGATGGCGTAGATGCCCTTGCCGAAGACGGACTGCTGCCACTGCCAGCCGACGAACTTGTCCTGGTAGCGGGAGGCGCCGAGCGGGGCGAGGTCGAGCAGGCCGTTGTCGAGGAGGAAGCTGGGGACGACCGGGAATTCGATCTGGCCGAGGTCGGGCGGGTTGCCGGCCTTCACGGCGGCGTGCATCTTCGCGTACTGCTCGCCGTTGACCGCCGAGACCTTCTCGACCTTGACCTGCACCTCGGGGTTCTTGCGGTTCCACAGGTCGACGGGCTTGTCGATGCCGGGCACCCAGGACCAGAAGGTCAGCTGGATCCGCTGCCCCTTCTTGCGTTCCCGGGGCGCCTTGCCGTCCGTGTCCCCGCCGTCGCCACAGCCGGCGAGCGCGAAGCCGGCGGCGAGGGCGGCCGCCCCGCCCAGGACCGTTCTGCGGGGCATGGGGTTGCTGGTCATACGAGGTCCTCCACGGGGATGCGGCGGAACGGAAGCATCGGGCACGTGGTGAAGTCGCCCGTCTCGCAGAGCAGTTGGGTCACCCCCAAAGGGCAAGGACGTAGGATGTCCCTTGTCCTGCGGCGACCATAGGGAGTGCCCAACTGACCGTCAAGGCGGCCTCCATGGCGCCCTGCGTGTCGGCAACGGCACCGCCGACACCGGGTGACATCCCGGTGAACGGGGGCGGTGCCACCACCACGACGCCTTCGCGGGACCGCCCGGCACCCCGCCGCCGTTCGCCGCTATGCCCCGCCGCCGTTCGCCGCTATTCGGTCAGCCGGCGCCGGATCCCGTCGAAGTGCCGATGTATCGCCTCCACGGCGCGGTCCCCGTCGCCCGCCTCCAGCGCGTCGACGATCTCCAGATGCTGACGGTAGGTCACCTCCGGGTCCGGCCGGTCGTCGGAGAGGTCCTCGCGCACCCGGCGCAGCGCCGCCCAGAACGCGTCCAGCACCTCGCTCAGCAGGTGGTTGCCCAGCGAGCGGTACAGCGCGAGATGGAAGGCCCGGTCGGTGGCGCTGAGCACCTCCCCGCCGCGCGCCTCCTCCGCCATCCGCTGCACCAGCCCCTTGAGGACGGTGAGGTCCTCGGCGGGCAGCGCGCGGGCGACGGCCTGAATCAGACCCGCCTCCAGCGCCTCGCGGACCTCCATCAGCTCGTACAGGCTCGCCTCGCCCTGGTGGTGGCGGACGGCGGCGCGGAAGGCGACCCCCTCGACGAACGGCTCCAGGGTCAGCGGGCCGACATAGGTGCCGAAGCCGTGCCGGATCTCCACGATGCGCATGGCCTGCAGCGCCTTGAGCGCCTCACGCACCGAGTTGCGGCTGACGTCGAGCAGGCCGACCAGGTCGGCCTCGGTGGGCAGCGGATCACCCGACGTCAGTCCACGGCGCAGGATCAACTGCTTGATCTGCGCCTGCACCTCCTCGGACATCGTCCCTCGCGCCATGGAAACTCCCTCTCCCGCTCCCGCGTCTGCCGTGCCGCCGGCCCGTCCGCCGCCCGCCCCGACGGGGCCGCGGATCCTTGACCGACCGCCTGTGAACAGGTCTATTGTGCTCGACATAGGACATCCCATGTCCTATGTCCTGACTCGGAGGTCCGGAGCTCTCATGGCACTGCCCGCACCCCTGCACGGCGTCATCCCCCCGGTCTGCACCCCGCTCGGCCCGCACGGCGAGATCGACACCGCGTCCCTGACCCGCCTGGTGCACCACCTCCTCGACGGCGGTGTGCACGCGCTGTTCGCCCTCGGCTCCACCAGCGAGGTCGCCTATCTCACCGACGTCCAGCGCCACACCGCACTGGAAACCGTCCTCGAGGCCGCCGCCGGCCGGGTGCCGGTGCTCGCCGGGGTCATCGACACCACCACCCCGCGGGTGCTCGACCACGCCCGGACCGCGGCCGCCCTCGGCGCCGACGCCCTGGTCGCCACCGCGCCCTTCTACACCCGCACCCATCCCCGGGAGATCGCCGCACACTTCCGCCATCTGCGGGCGGCCGTGGATCTGCCGCTCTTCGCCTACGACATCCCCGTGGCCGTCCACAGCAAGCTGGCCCCGGAGCTGGTGCGGGAGCTGGCCGAGGACTCCACCCTGGCCGGGCTCAAGGACAGCAGCGGCGACGAGGGCGCCCTGCGCCGCCTGCTCACCGCCCTCGGCGGCCGCACCGGCCGGCACCGCGGCCCCGCCCCCGGCTTCGCCGTCCTCACCGGTTCCGAACTGACCGTGGACGCAGCCCTGTTGGCGGGTGCGGACGGCGTCGTCCCCGGCCTCGGCAATGTCGACCCGGCCGCCTATGTGCGCCTCTACGACGCCGCCCGGGCGGGCCACTGGGACCGGGCGGCCGCCGAACAGGAGCGTCTGGTCACCCTGTTCTCCATGGTCGACGCCGGCCCCGAGTCCGAGATGGGCCGCAGCTCCGCCGCCCTGGGCGCGTTCAAGGCGGCCCTCCATCTCCTCGGCGTGACCGCCCGGGGCACCACCGCCTTTCCGCAACGCCCGCTGGGCGAGCAGGCCGTGGCGGAGGTGGCCCGCCGGCTCGACGCGGCCGGCCTGCTGCCGGCACGACAGGACCGAGGGGCACAGCGCGACTGAAGGGCCTGGAGGGGGAACTGGGGCGCCGGGGAGCCGAAGCGCCGGTGCGCCGCCGGCGCGCAAGTCCCGTATGGGTGACCCCCGTTGCATTCGCGCCCGTGGCGCGCCGTGGTGCGGCAGGATGCCGGGCCATGGATGCCGTACGCGTCGCCTTGCTGCGTGAAGTCCTCGCCGGGACCGAGTGGGTGCAGGCCACCCGCCGCTTCGCCGGGGCGCTGCGGTCCTCCGTCGCCCCGCACCGCGGCGGGCTGCTGCTGGTCGGCAGTACCGCGTACGAGCCCTGGCACCTGGCCGCCCACCTCGACGACGAGGCCGCCTGGTCGGGCCTGCCGGAGCTGTCCCCGACCCTGGTGCGCCATCGCGTCCCGGGCGGGGCACCGGCCCATCTGGCGGTCGGGCTGGGCCGGCTGGAGGCGGCCGGGCGGGGCGAGACGCTGCTGGTCGTCGCGCCGGGGGCACCGGGCGCCGGGCTGCTGGAGCGGGTGCACGACGCCCGCCGCAACGGCGCGACGGTGCTCGCCCTGGACGGCGGCGACCGCGATCTGCACGCCCTGGCCCATGACGCGCTCGCCGCTCCCCCGGCTCCGCCCGCCGGCGCCTCCGCGGCCTCGCCGGACCTCGACCTCGACACCGTCCAGCATCTGGTGAGCGCGGCCGCCGGGGAGAACTGCCTGCCGCCGTCCCGCGGCCGCCGCCGGTTCCGGGACCGGCTGGCCCGCCTCGCCGACCAGTTGACCGCCCCGCCGCCCCCGCGCTGGTAGCCCTCCGCCCGGCCGCGCACGGCCGGAAAAAACCCTTTGCGCCACCTTGTGCCCGCGGGCGAGGGTGCTGCGGTGACTTCGGACGGCCCCCCACGTGACTCCCCCTCGCCCACTGCCCGCCGGCGCCTGACCGCGCTGCTGCCGGATCTGGCGCCCTGGCGCACCTCGCGCGACTTCCGGCTGCTGTGGTGCGCGGGCGCGATCACGGTCTTCGGCACCTTCCTGACCGTCGTGGCGCTGCCGCTCCAGCTCAAGGAGCTGACCGGCTCCACCCTCGCGGTCGGTGCGCTGGGCGCGGTGGAGCTGGTCCCGCTGCTGGTCTTCGGTCTCTACGGCGGTGCGCTCGCCGACTCCGTGGACCGCCGCCGGCTGATCGTCGGCAGCGAGCTGGCACTCGGCCTGATCTCCGCGCTGCTGCTGGTCAACAGCCTGCTGCCGCACCCGCTGGTGTGGCCGCTGTACGCGGCGGCCGCGCTGTCCAGCGCGCTGACCGGGCTGCAGCGGCCGGCCCTGGACGCGATCGTGCCGCGGATCGTGCGGCACGACCAGCTCGCCGCGGCCGCCGCACTCAACGCGCTGCGCTGGCAGATCGGCGCCATCGCCGGACCGGCCCTGGCCGGCGGACTGCTCGCCCTTGCCGGACTGCGCTGGGCGTACGCCATCGATGCGGTCACCTTCGTGCTCTCGGTGCTGCTCTCCCGCAAGCTGGCGCCGTCACCCGCCTCGCACGACGCCGAGAAACCCTCGCTGCGCGGGATCGCTGAGGGCGCGCGCTATGCCTGGAGCCGCAAGGAGCTGCTCGGCACCTACGCCGTCGACGTGATCGCGATGCTCTTCGCCTTCCCGCTGGCGATCTTCCCGTTCCTCGCCGATGACCTCCACGCGCCCTGGTCGCTGGGGCTGATGTACGCGGCGCTGCCGGCCGGCTCCCTGCTGGTGAGCCTGACCAGCGGCTGGACCGGGCGGGTCCACCGGCAGGGCCGGGCGATCGTGCTGGCGGCCGCCGGCTGGGGCCTGGCGATCGCCGCCGCCGGGCAGCTGCGGCAGGTCTGGGCGGTGCTGCTCCTGCTGACCCTGGCCGGCGCCTTCGACATGGTCAGCGGCATCTTCCGCTCGGCGATGTGGAACCAGACCATCCCCGACGAGCTGCGCGGCCGGCTGGCCGGCATCGAGCTGCTGTCGTACGCGTCGGGCCCGCAGCTGGGCCAGGTGCGGGTCGGCGGGATGGCGGCGCTGACGGGCGTGCGGGCGGCGGTGTCGGCGGGCGGTCTGCTGTGCTTCGCGGGCGTCGGGCTGCTGGCCCTGGGGCTGCCGAAGCTGAGGGCGTACGACGCCAGGACCGACGAGCACGCCCGGCGGATGCGGGAGCGCCGGGCCTCCGCGGCGGACGCCCCGGCGGACGGCCGGGCCGGTGACCGGGCCGCTGACCAG
The DNA here is from genome assembly GCF_036227565.1 of Streptomyces sp. NBC_01454. Taxonomy (NCBI): domain Bacteria; kingdom Bacillati; phylum Actinomycetota; class Actinomycetes; order Kitasatosporales; family Streptomycetaceae; genus Streptomyces; species Streptomyces sp. NBC_01454. Next base: position 5,951,689 of record NZ_CP109460.1, on the reverse strand, counting down.
GGCCGACCCGGGGCGGACGCCCAGGACACGGACCCGGCACCGGTCTGAGGCCGGACGAGCCCGGGTGGCAGGAGCCCCGCCGCCCGGCCGCTACGCGGCTACTCGTCCTCCCCGCCGCCCGTCCCCTGCCCCGCGCTCTTGTCGTGCCACTTCGGGTCGGTCTCCCACTCCAGATTCCGCTCGCGGGCGGTCTCCATGGCGTGCGACGCCTCCTCGCGGGTGTCGTACGGACCGAAGCGGTCGGCGGCGCGGCACTCCGGCCCTTCTTCGACCGTCTGGTGCTTGAGGCAGTAGAACCACTCGCCCGGCTTGCCGACCGTACGCCTCTTGAACAGCGCCATTGCCGCCTCCTGTGGATGTTTTGTGCCACCATCCTGCCCGACGGCCCGCGGATACACTCGCTGACATGTCTGGCCAGTCACTCCTTGCCCCGGGGAAGATCTCCCCCACCCGCCCCGTCCCTGCCTCGATCCCGCGCCCCGAGTACGTCGGGAAGGACGCGCCCACCCCGTACACGGGGCCCGAGGTGCAGGATGCCGAAACGATCGAGAAGATGCGGATCGCCGGCCGGATCGCCGCGCAGGCGATGGCGGAGGCCGCCAAGCTGATCGCGCCGGGCGTGACCACCGATGAACTGGACCGGGTCGCCCATGAGTTCATGTGCGACCACGGCGCCTACCCGTCCACCCTCGGCTACCGCGGCTTCCCCAAGTCCCTGTGCTCCTCGCTCAACGAGGTCATCTGCCACGGCATCCCGGACTCGACCGTCCTCAAGGACGGTGACATCGTGAACCTCGATGTCACCGCGTACCTCAACGGCGTGCACGGCGACAACAACGCCACCTATCTGTGCGGCGACGTGGACGAGGAGTCCACGCTGCTGGTGGAGCGCACCCGTGAGGCGCTCAACCGCGCGATCAAGGCCGTCAAGCCGGGCCGGCAGATCAACATCATCGGCCGGGTCATCGAGTCCTACGCCAAGCGCTTCGGCTACGGAGTCGTCCGTGACTTCACCGGTCACGGCATCAACTCCTCCTTCCACTCCGGCCTGATCGTTCCGCACTACGACAGCCCGCACCACACCACCGACATCAAGCCCGGCATGACGTTCACCATCGAGCCGATGCTGACGCTGGGGTCCCACGACTACGACATGTGGGACGACGGCTGGACGGTCGTGACCAAGGACCGCAAGCGGACCGCACAGTTCGAGCACACACTGGTGGTGACGGACACCGGGGCCGAGATCCTCACGCTTCCCTGACCGGGAGCGGGGCGGAGATCCGCACGCTTTCCTGACCGGGAGCGGGGCGGGCCTTTACCGACAGGATGTCGGGAACCGGCGTAGGCTGGCTGTCGACAGGACGTCGGGAACGGGCTGACTCAGGTAAGCCTCAGCAGTTGTCTGAGTCCAGGCGTCGGCGACCCGGCGCGGCCGGCCCGCTCCCGTCCGCCCCCTCGGTCCCCGGAGGCCCGCCTTGGAAGCGTCCAGCCCGCGTCCGTCCGCACCGGCCGTTCCGTCCGCACCATCCGCCCCTTTCACCCCTTTCTCTACAGTTATCCGCACCGCGTCCCACGAACAGCACACCGAGGCCGAGAACTCCTCCTTCATGAGCGATCTCCTCGGCGGCGGGCTCGGCATCCCGGCCTACCGGCGCTACACCGAACAACTGTGGTTCGTCTACCGCGCCCTGGAGGACGTCTCCGACACGCTCGCCGCCGACCCGGTGGCCGGCCCCTTCCTCCGTCCGGAACTGGCCCGCACCGCCGAGCTGGAGCGCGATCTCGCCCATCTCGGCGGGCCCGGCTGGCGCACCGGACTCACCCCGCTGCCGGCCACCGCCGCCTACGCGGACCGGGTCGCGACCTGCGCCCGCACCTGGCCGGGCGGCTTCGTCGCCCACCACTACACCCGCTATCTCGGCGACCTCTCCGGCGGCCAGCTCATCCGCGGCACCGCCGAGAAGACCTGGGGCTTCGCCCGCAAGGGAGACGGGGTGCGGTTCTACGTCTTCGAGGACATCCCCAACCCGGCCGCCTTCAAGCGCCGATACCGGGCGCTGCTGGACGCGCTGCCGGTCGACGACCTGGAGAAACAGCGCGTGGTCGACGAGTGCAAGCACGCATTCCGGCTGAACGGCGCGGTCTTCCGGGAACTGGGCGAGCAGTTCCCGCTGAGCGCCTAGCGGGCCACCGCGCCTTCCCCGCGACCGGCGGTCGTACGGGTACTACGGCGCCTGACGGCACACCCGCCCCCCGACGGAGATGATGCCGTCGGGGTGGAGGCGGGTGAGGATCTGCGAGCCGGCGCCCTGGCGGATGTCGAGCGGGCGGCCCAGCTCATGGGTCAGCAGCATGGCCGCGGCGCCCGTCGCCTCATCCTCGGCAATACTCTCGCCGCGCCGCGGGAAGCCCCGGGCCCGGACCACGCCGGCGGCCTCGTCCTGCCAGGCCCAGGCGTAGAGCCAGCCCTCGCCCGGCGGCGGCGCGGGCAGCGCGTCGACCTCGGCGGGCGAGGCATGGCGCCGGGTGGTGCGGGCCGGAACCCAGGCGGCGCGTCCGCGCACCCAGGTCAGATCCCCGTCGAAGTCGACCTCGACCGCACCGGCCGGCGGGCGAAGGATGCGCGGCGGCCGCCCCAGGCTCCGCAGCAACCAGGCCAGACCGACCAGCGGATGCCCGGCGAACGGGAGTCGGGAGCTCGGCGTATGGATGTCGACGGTGCCGCGGTCGGCGTCGTCGAGGAAGACGGTTTCGCTGAAGCCGAGTTCGGCCGCGAGCGCGGCGCGTCCCGCGGCATCGGGGACGGCCGCCCCGTCGCACACCACGCCGAGCAGATTGCCCGCGTCCCCCTCCGGGCCGCAGAACACCCGGAGCACGTCGAGTTCGGCCATCCGGACAGTGAAGCGCACGGCCGGCCGGGGCGCCCGGGCCGCCCCGCCCTCCGGCGCACACCGGTCCGCCGGGGGGCTCCACCGGCCCTCACCCGCCCGTCACACCCCGCCGGCACACCCGGTCCTTACCTTGACCGGCGCATGACGCTTCCGTGACCCGGCGCGGGCCGATCCGTAACCGGGCCGTTGTCCATGAGAGCGGGATCACGGGAAACCGCGGGCAGGAATAGGTAAGCCTCACGTAAGTTAGGGCTGCCTTAGTGGCGATCTCAGTGACCGTCTATCGTCCCGTACGTCGAATCCGTACATCCGAGCCCGCTTGGAGCCCCGTTATGCGAGCCCTTCGCACCTCCGCCGTCGCCGCCATAGCCGCGGCGACGGCCGTTACCGCTGTCGCCGGCTGCGCCGCGAAGAGCGACGGCAAAGGAGGCGGCGGCAAGGGCACGGTCGAGGTGACCGCCACCGACAGCAGCTGCGAGCTCTCGACCAAGGAGTTCCCCGCCGGACACGTCCGCTTCGCGGTGCAGAACAAGGGCTCCAAGGTCACCGAGGTGTATCTCTACGCTCCCGGCGACCGGATCGTCACCGAGCGGGAGAACATCGGGCCCGGCACCCACGCGGACATCACCGCCGAGGTCAAGGCCGGTTCGTACGAGATCGCCTGCAAGCCCGGCATGAAGGGCAACGGCATCCGTCAGAAGGTGACCGTCAGCGGCAAGGGCGCGAGCGCCACGCGCGACCCCAAGCTGGACGCCGCGGTCACCGCCTACCGCACGTACGTGCAGGAGCAGGCCGACCAGACCCTGCCGAAGGCGCAGAAGTTCGCCGACGCGGTCAAGGCCGGCGACCTCGACGCCGCGAAGAAGGCGTACGCCGTCTCGCGGGTCGGCTGGGAGCGCACCGAGCCGGTCGCCGAGTCGTTCGGTGACATCGACCCCAAGGTCGATGTGCGCGCCGACGGTGTGGAGAAGGGCCAGAAGTGGACCGGCTGGCACAAGCTGGAGCAGTCCCTGTGGGAGGAGAAGAAGATCTCCGGGGACGACAAGAAGCTCGCCGATCAGCTCATCACCGACCTGAAGGACTGGCAGAAGCGGGTCGGCAAGGCCGAGATCACCCCGACCAGCATGGCCAACGGCGCCAAGGAACTGCTCGACGAGGTGGCCACCGGCAAGGTCACCGGTGAGGAAGAGCGCTACAGCCACACCGACCTGATCGACTTCCAGGGCAACGTGGAGGGCGCTCAGAAGGCGTACGAGCTGCTCAAGCCGGTCGTCGGCAAGAACGACCCGGCGCTCGCCAAGGAGCTGGACAAGCAGTTCGCGGCGATTCGCGCGCTGCTCGCGGCGCACCGCGACAGCAAGTCCGCCGACGGCTTCGCCTCCTACGACACGGTCGACAAGGCCGAGCGCAAGAAGCTCTCGGACGGGGTCAACGCGCTGGCCGAGCCGCTGTCGAAGCTGGCCGCCGCCGTGGCCACCACCAAGTAACGGTTCGCCGCCAGGCCAGGGGGTCAGGATGACGCAGGACAACGGCACGACGACGCAGGACGGCACCGGAGACGGTGGCGGAGAGGGTGGCGGGCAGGACACCGCCGCGCAGAACGGCAACGGGCGGGCGCCCTCGCGGCGTGCGTTGCTCGGCTGGGGCGGTGCGGGCCTGGCGCTCGGCGCGGTCACGGCCGGCGGGACGGCGGCGGCGCTGCGTGCCGGCGGCGACGCCCAGCCGGCCGGCGCGGACGCGACCGCGGGAGCGGCCGTCCCCTTCCACGGCGCACACCAGGCCGGAATCGCCACCGCCGTGCAGGACCGCCTGCACTTCGCCTCGTTCGATGTCACCACTGACGATCGCGACGAGCTGATCGCGCTGCTCAAGGAGTGGACGAAGGCGGCGGCGCGGATGACGGCCGGGGACACGGTCGGCGACGGCGCGGTCGGCGGTCTGGCGGAGGCGCCGCCGGACGACACCGGCGAGGCACTCGGCCTGCCGCCGTCCCGGCTCACCCTGACCTTCGGCATCGGCCCGACGCTGTTCGAGAAGGACGGCAAGGACCGGTTCGGCATCAAGGCCCGGCGGCCCGAGGCGCTGATCGACCTGCCGCAGTTCCCCGGCGACAACCTCGACAAGACGCGCAGCGGCGGCGATCTGTGCGTCCAGGCCTGCGCGGACGACCCGCAGGTGGCGGTGCACGCGATCCGCAACCTGGCCCGGATCGGCTTCGGCAAGGTCGCCATCCGCTGGTCCCAGCTGGGCTTCGGCAAGACGTCCTCGACGACGCCGGAGGCGCAGACCCCGCGCAACATGTTCGGCTTCAAGGACGGCACCCACAACCTCGCCGGCACCGACACCGCCGCGCTCGACAAGCACGTCTGGGTCGCGGACGGCGCGGCGAAGGGCAAGGAGCGCTGGATGGCCGGCGGCTCCTACCTCGTCGCCCGCCGCATCCGGATGCACATCGAGACCTGGGACCGCACCTCGCGCAAGGAGCAGGAGGACATCTTCGGCCGCGACAAGGGCGAGGGCGCACCCGCCGGCCGGAAGCACGAGCGGGACACCCCGCACCTGAAGTCGATGCTGCCGACCTCGCACGTCCGCCTCGCGCACCCGGACTCCAACGGCGGGATCCGGATCCTGCGCCGCGGCTACTCCTTCACGGACGGGACGGACGGCCTGGGCCGGCTGGACGCGGGGCTGTTCTTCCTCGCCTACCAGCACGATGTGCGCCAGGGCTTCGTCCCCCTCCAGAAGCGGCTGGCTGCGGGCGACGCGCTCAACGAGTACATCCAGCACGTGGGTTCCGCGGTCTTCGCGGTGCCGCCGGGCGTCCGTCACGCGGACGACTGGTGGGGCCGGGAGCTGTTCGCCTGACACCGCCGGCGCCGGAACGTCATCGCCGCCGCCCCATGAACTGTACGAAGGAAGGGAAGAAACCGACGTGTTCGGCAACTACCTGATCGGTCTGCGCGAGGGACTGGAAGCCAGCCTCGTCGTCTGCATTCTCATCGCCTATCTGGTCAAGACCGGCCGGCGGGAGGCGCTGCGCCCGGTCTGGATCGGCATCGCGCTCGCCGTGGTCCTGTCGTTCGCGTTCGGCGCGGCGCTGCAATTCGGGTCCGAGACCCTGACGTTCAAGGCGCAGGAGGCGCTCGGCGGCTCACTGTCGATCATCGCGGTGGGCCTGGTGACGTGGATGGTCTTCTGGATGCGGCGCACCGCGCGGCATCTGAAGAAGGAGCTGCACGGCAAGCTGGACGCGGCCCTGCAGATGGGCACCGTGGCGCTGGTGGTCACCGCGTTCCTGTCGGTGGGCCGGGAGGGTCTGGAGACCGCGCTGTTCATCTGGACCGCCGCCCAGTCCGCCAACGACGGGGTACGGCCGCTGATCGGCGCGCTGCTGGGGCTGCTGACGGCGGTGGCGCTGGGCTGGCTGTTCTACCGCGGCGCGGTGCGGATCAACCTGGCGAAGTTCTTCACCTGGACCGGCGGCATGCTGGTGGTGGTCGCGGCGGGCGTGCTGGCGTACGGCTTCCACGATCTGCAGGAGGCGGACGTGCTGCCGGGGCTGACCTCCCAGGCGTTCGACATCAGCGCGCAGATCCCGGCCGACAGCTGGTACGGCACCCTGCTGAAGGGCATCTTCAACTTCCAGCCGGACCCGACGGTTCTCCAGGTCACGGTGTGGGCTCTGTATCTGATCCCCACGCTCCTGTTCTTCTTCGCCCCCGGTAGGGTGTCGCCGAATCGTGCCACCCCGGCGGCCAACCCGTCCGCCCCGGTCGCCCCGAAGGAGCCCGAGCCCCATGACACGCAGGTCGCCGTTCCGGGTGCCCGCAACACTGACGTCGGCAGCGGCGGCGCTGGTGATACTCAGCGGGTGCATGACGGTGCACGGCGAGAGGGAGATGCTGCCGGCGGTGTCGAAGACTGAGGGCGCCAAGGCGCTCCAGCAGTTCACCGACGGCTTCAACGAGGCCAACCGTCAGCTGAACCCCCAGCTCAATCCCTCGTTCGAGGGGGGCGCACTGCTCGCCATCGACCAGGCCGGGATAAAGGCGGCACACGCCGTCCGGCCGCAGGGCAACCCGGGCTTCCGGGCGCTGGAGTTCAAGGACGCGCAGTTCACGGTGCCCCAGCAGAAGGGCTGGCCGAAGTACTTCGTCGCGAACGCGGCCAGCAACCGCAAGAACGCCGCCGGTCAGTTCACCCGCTGGTTCCTGGTGTTCAGCCGCAACGGCATCGACGAGAAGTGGCGCGCGGTGTATCTGGCGACGTTCCCGGGCAACAAGGCGCCGGAGCTGAAGACGGACCGGGACGGCTACGCGGAGGCGGTGCCGGCCGGCGCGGACTCCGGTCTGACGGTCGCCCCGGGCGAGCTGAGCCGCAGCTACGCGGACTACCTCAACACCGGCAAGGGCAGCACCTTCGCCCCCGGCCGGGAGACCGACGGCTGGCGGGCGCAGCGCGCGAAGGACGCCAACCGCCCCGGTGTCCGCATCATGTGGGACGACACCGCCGCGACCTATCCGCCGGTGTCGCTGCGGACGAAGGACGGCGGTGCGCTGGTGTTCTTCTCGACCGTCTACCACCAGCAGAAGACGGTGTTCGCCGGCGCGACGATCACGGTGTCGGGGGCCTTGAAGGGCCTCCTGGAGGGCCCGCCGAAGAAGACCAACCGGATGGCCTTCACCACCGTCTCCGGCCAGACGGTGACGGTGCCGGCCAAGAGCGCCGGCGGGAAGGTCGCGGTGCTGAACCGGATCGAGGCGAAGACGGCGGTCCGGCCGCTGTAGCCGTCGTCCGCGAAACCGCTCGGTGCGGAAGGGGCCGTCGGGGTGACCCGGCGGCCCTTCGGCGTACGGAAGGGCGCGGACGGCGGGGAGTGGAGGCAGGGCGGGCGGGCCCGTTCAGCGGGCGATCGGCCAGGCCACAGCCTCGTGGTGGTGGGGCTCGCGGTCGTTGAACGCGGCGCAGGCGTCGGTGAGCGACTCCAGCAGCGTCAGCGGGTCGGGCAGCGTCAGCTCCGGGCCGCGCAGCCAGCTCACCGCGGGCTGCTCGCCGGGCAGCGTCGAGGGCGGCAGCAGCACATAGCTGCCGCGGCAGTGCCAGCGCAGCCCCGGGTGCTCGTCCATGGTCTCGGGGTGGCAGTCCAGCTCACAGGGCCACCACTCGTCCTCGTCGTCCGGGGTGCCGCGGGTGGCGGTGAAGAAGAGCATCCGGCCGTTGAAGCCGGCGCCGCTGAGGGTGATCGGTCCGACGTCGATGCCCGCCGCGTCCAGCCGTCCCAGGGCGCTGCGGCCCGCCTCGACGGGGACGTCCAGGACGTCGTGGGTGATGCCGGTGGCGGTGACGAAGTTGGCCTGCGGGAGGGTGCGGACCCAGGCGGCGACCTTGTCGCGGTCGGTGGTGGCGACGGTCTGCCAGCCGAAGGAGATGGGGTGGCGGCCGGGGGTGGGACAGCCGACGCGTTCACAGGAACAGCCGTAGCCGGAGGGATGCGCGGCCGGGGCCACCGGGAAGCCCGCGTCGGCCGCCGCCAGCAGCAGGTCCTCGCGGCTGCGCGCAGCCGCTGATCCCGTGTCCGTATCGCCGCCGTCCGATCCGCTCTTCGGCCGGCGCAGCCACTGGGAGAACCTGCTCTTGCGTTCCATCTATCCCCTCACTTCGAGCGGTGGTCTGGGATCAATGCTGCCACCATCCTGCGCCTCGGGTGACCGGTGTGCGGATCCGGGGTGAACGAAAGGGAGGCCAATACCGGCAATTCGGGTCATCGGCGACGGTTCACTGCCGTCGGCGGCGTCCGGGAGGTGTGTTCAGTCGCGTGGCCGCAGGCCACACAGCACCTGGTCGACAAGGGTGTCGACGTACTCGTGGGTCAATTCGCCGGTACGCATCAGCCAGCGCTGTGAGAAGGGACTCAGCAGCATCTCGACGGCCACCCGTACGTCGGTACCGGCGGCCACCTCGCCGGTTTCCTGCGCCGCCCGCAGCCGTTCGACGTAGACACGGGTGCCGGGCTCCAGCAGCCGGTCGACGAAGCTGCGGGAGAGCTCCTCGTCGTTCGCGCCGGCCGCCGCGAGGGCGCGGTAGGGGGCTTGGAACACCGGGTCGTTGAACTGGTCCGCGGTCGCCCGCAGCACGAACTTCAGGTCCGCGGTCAGATCGCCGGTGTCCGGCAGGCCCTTGGCGTAGTCCTCGTCGGCGCCGGCGGTGAACGCGTCCAGCAGCACGGCGGCCTTGGAGGGCCACCAGCGGTAGATCGTCTGCTTGCCCACCCCGGCCCGGGCGGCGATGCCCTCGATCGTGAGCTTGTCGTAGCCGACCTCACCGACGAGCGTGAGGGCGGCATCGAAGATCGCCCGACGGGAGCGTTCGCTGCGGCGGGAGGGGTCGGGAGCTTTGTCGGCCATGGGGCCGAGTTTAGCCAGCGGGAGGCGAGACGTATCGTCTTGGCCAGACGTGGTGTCTCGTCGCTCTTGCGTCGGGCGGGGGGGTGAGGGGCGGACGGGGCCGGCCTGGTGGTGCGGGGCCTCAGGGGTGTGGGGGCCAGGTGTCGCCCCAGGAGGTGTTGCGGGCCTGGCGGTAGTCGGTGCCGTGGCGTTTGGTGACCGTGGTGCGGTGGAGGCCGTCCGTGGTGCACAGGTCCAGGAGGACCTGGCCCTTGCGGAGTTGGGGCTTGCGGGTGACGCGGGCGGGGGCGGGCGTGGCGTCGAGGGTGGTGGCGGCGACGTAGCTGAACTTCTCGTCCTCGTACGGCAGAGAGCCGCCCTTGACCTGGCGGTGGAGGGAGGAGCGGCTGACCCGGGCGGCGAAGTGGCACCAGTCCTCCCCGGGGACGATGGGGCAGGTGTCACCGTGCGGGCAGGGGGCGACGATGCGCAGGCCGGCGTCGGTGAGCTGGGTGCGGGCCTCGCGGATGCGGAGGTAGCCGTCGGGGGTGCCGGGCTCGATGAGGACGACGGCGCGGGCGGTGGCCGCGGCGGCGACGACGGCGCGGCGGTCCTCGGGGCGGAGTTCGCCCAGGACGTAGGAGACGGTGACCAGGTCCGTGCCGGGCGGGACGGTGAGGCCGTCGCCGATCGTCCCGCGCTGCCAGCGGGTGTCGGGCAGGACACCGTCGGCGAGCTCCCGGCCCAGGTCGAGGGCGGGCTGGGCCCAGTCCAGGACGGTGCTGCGCGGGCCGTCCCAGGTGGCGGCGGTGGCCCAGGTGGCGGCGCCGGTGCCGCCGCCGATGTCCAGATGGGTGGCCGGGGACCAGTCGGGGACGCGGGCGGCGAAGGCGGCCAGGGCGGCGCGTACGGCCTCGAAGGTGGCCGGCATGCGGTAGGCGGCGTACGCGGCGACATCGGCGCGGTCCCGCAGGACCGGGGCGTCGGTGGGGGTGCGGCCCCGGTAGTTGCTGATCAGACGGTCCACCGCCTGCGCGGCCTGGGTGGGCGGCAGGCCGTCGAGCAGGCCCGCCAGCGCGGCGCGCAGTTCCTCGTGCATGGCGGAAATTCTACGGTGCGCCGCTGACTGCCCGGCTGTCCCGGCTGTCCCGGCTGCCCCGCCGCTCAGGCGCCGCAGGCCACCGCGCGGGCCAGCCGGGTGGCGGCCGCGGCGCGCGGCGCGCTGCCGCCGTTGCGGCGGCGGGGGTGGACGGTGTTGGCGAGCAGGATCAAAAAGGTGTCGGTGGCGCGGTCGATAACCAGGCTGGTGCCGGTGAAGCCGGTGTGGCCGGCCGCGCCGTGGCCCGCCAACTCGCCCATGAAATACGGCTGGTCGACGCCGAAGCCGAGGCCGGGCGGGTCGAGCAGGGCGGCGACCGCGTCCGGACCGAGGATGCGGCTGGTGCCGTAGGTGCCGCCGTTGAGCAGGGTGCGGCACAGCACTGCCAGGTCCTGGGCGGTGGCGAAGAGGCCCGCGTGACCGGCCACGCCGCCCAGTGCCCAGGCGTTCTCGTCGTGCACCTCGCCGCGGACCATCCCGCGGTCCGCCTTGGCCCAGGGCCGCCGCTGGTCCTCGGTGGCGGCCACGCCCTGCGGTGCCAGCGGGCCGTAGGAGGTGCTGGTCATGCCCAGCGGGCCGGTGATGCCCTCGTGGACCAGGGCGTCCAGCCGCTGCCCGGTGCGGTGCTCCAGGACGAGCTGGAGGGCGATGAGGTTGAGGTCGGAGTAGCGGTGGCCGGTGCCGGGGCGGCCGCTGGGGGACGCCGCCTGCGCCCACAGGAGCGCGAGTTGGGCGGCGCGGCCGCGGTGGTCGTGGAACGGCAGCTCGGGGGCGAGCCCCGAGGTGTGGGTCAGCAGCTGCCGGACGGTGAGGCCGGGGACGAAGGCGGGCAGGTCGGCCCGTACCTCGTCGTCGAGGGCCAGCCGGCCGCGTTCGATCTGCTGGAGCGCGGCGACGGCGGTGAAGAGCTTGCTGAGCGAGGCCAGGTCGAAGACGGTGCCGACCCGCATCGGCTCCCACAGGTCGCGCGGCAGGTCGATGCCGCGGTCCCGCTCGGGGTCGTAGGCCCGGTAGCGCAGCGCCCAGCCCGCGGCGGCCTCGGCGACGACGAGCGGGCCGCGGCCGGCCAGCAGCACCACGCCGGGGCACCAGGGCGGGCGGCCCTCGGGCAGCGCCTGCACCCCGCGGACCAGCCGTTCGACCCAGGCCGGGTCGAGCCCCGCCCGGGCCGGTGTGCCATAGGTGAGTCTCGGTGCGTTCAGAGCCTGGTCCTCTCGCCGGACGTGCTCGCGGTGCTCTCCCCCCTACGCTGCCACGGGCGGCACAGTCCCAGGAAGCTGACGAGCGCCAATACGGCGCACGAGAGCTGTACGAGCGCCATCGGTACGGCCGTCCGCTCCCCCGCGATGCCCACCAGCGGGGAGGCCACCGAGCCGAGGAGGAAGGTGGAGGTGCCCAGCAGCGCGGAGGCGGAACCGGCCGCGTGCGGGGTGCGCAGCAGCGCCTGGGTGTTGGTGCTCGGCATCACCAGGCCCATCGCGGCCATGAGGACGAAGAGGCCGGCGGCCATCGGGACCAGGCCGACGTGGCCGAATACGCCCGAGGACATCGCGAGGAGCGCGGCCGCGGCGAGCGCGACCACGGCCAGTCCGGTGCCCAGCACGGTGTCGAGGCGGACCCGGCCGACCAGGAGCTTGCCGTTGATCTGGCCGACCGCCACCAGCCCGACGGAGTTGAGGCCGAAGAGCAGGCTGAAGGTCTGCGGGGAGGCGCCGTAGATCTCCTGGACGACGAACGGCGAGGCGGAGATGTAGGCGAAGAGGGCGGCGAAGGCGAAGGCGCCGACCAGGAGGTAGCCGGCGAAGACCCGGTCGGCGAGCAGATCGCGCATGGTCCGCAGGGCCGCGCCGAGGCCGCCGGGGTGCCGGCGCTCCGGCGGGAGGGTCTCCTGCAGCCGGCGCCAGACGAGGAGGGTGAGCGCCACCCCGACGGCGGTGAGGACAACGAAGACGCCGCGCCAGTCGGTGATCCGGAGGATCTGGCCGCCGATGAGGGGCGCGACGACCGGTGCCACGCCGGAGATCAGCATCAGGGTGGAGAAGAAGCGGGCCATCGCGACGCCGTCGTACAGATCGCGGACCACGGCCCGCGCGATGACGATGCCCGCCGCGCCGGCCAGCCCCTGCAACAGGCGGAAGGCGATGAGGACTTCGGCGTTGGTGGCCACGGCGCACAGGGCGGTCGCCAGGACGTAGATCACCATGCCGGCCAGCAGCGGGCGCCGGCGGCCCCACTTGTCGCTCATCGGGCCGACGATCATCTGGCCCAGAGCCATGCCCGCCAGACAGGTGGTGAGGGTGAGCTGGACGGTGGCGGCCGGGCTGTGCAGGGCGGCGGTCACCTGCGGCAGCGCCGGCAGATACATGTCCATGGAGAGCGGCGGGACCGCCGTGAGTCCACCGAGGACGAGGGTGACGAGGAGACTGGTGCGGCGGGCCGCGGCGGGTGCTGCCGGCGCGGCCCGCTCGGCTATTGCGGGCACATCCTTGGTCTCGGCCGTATCGGGGCCGGGCTCCGTCATGGGTCTCTCCACAAGTCTTCGAGGGCTGCACCATGGTGGCACGCGCGGGAAGGCGTACGGCCGGTTCCGGACCCCTCCCTTGGGCGGAAGTCGGGCGTCCGCCGGTCCTAGGACCAACGGCCGGGCCGGGGCGCGAGCGCGGGGTGCACAAACTGCGCCAGGACAGGGGGGAGTTCACGGTGCCGCTGGCCGCCGTGGCCAAGATCTCCCACGAACCGGCCCGCAAGGGCGGCCGGCTGCGGCTGCGACTGCGGGCGGGCGGGCGCGGACCCGCTGTTGCAGGTCGCCGGCGGCAGCCTTCCGGACGACGCCAACCCGTACCAGGTGACGGTGGACCCCGGACGGGTCGACGTCGCCGCGTACTTCGTCGACGCCGTACGGCAGAGCGGCACGACCGCGCTGCCGGCGGCCGCGGTCGCGGTGCGGCTGCCGCACCCGTCGGCCGGTGTGCCGCTCCCCCGTCCGGGCAAGGCGCCGGGGGAGACCCCGGCGGCGGGAGCTCCCGCGGCACTCGCCCCGCCCGGCGCGGCGGCGCCCGCAGTGGACGACGACCACGACACGCTGCTGCGCCGGCTGCGCGAACTGGGCGAGCTGCGCCGCGACGGCGTTCTCACCGAGGAGGAGTTCACCGCGACGAAGGCGGCGGTCCTGGCGCGCTTCCACACCGCGGGCCGAGTTGCCGCGGCGTCACCCCGTGCGCCGCCGGCCGGCCGTTTACGCTGCCGCCATGGCACACAACACACCACGGGCACGGGCACCGCAGGCGACCCCGACGGCACGGGCGGGGCAGGTCGGCGGAACGGCGACCGCGCACCGGCCCACGCTGCCCGCCCCGTCCTCGCGGGCCGGACAGCACGTACAGACGGAGCCGGTGCCCCGGGACGCCCTGCGGAGCGAGGCGGCACCCCGGAAGATCGCGGTGGTCACCGGCGCCGGATCCGGCATCGGACGGGCGGTCGCCCACGCGCTGTCCGAGGCCGACTGGACGGTGGTGCTGGCCGGCCGGCGCGCCGAGGCCCTGGCGGACACCGCCCGGCTGGTGGGCCTGACGGCCCCCGAGAGCCCCGCGATGATGACGGTGCCGACCGATGTCACCCGCCCCGACCAGGTCGATGCCCTCTTCGGCGCGGTCCTCGAACGGTTCAGCCGGGTCGATCTGCTCTTCAACAACGCGGGGACCTTCGGCCCGGCGGTGCCGCTCGACGAGCTGGCCTACGAGGACTGGCGCACGGTGGTGGACACCAACCTCACCGGCGCGTTCCTGTGCGCCCAGGCCGCCTTCCGCGCCATGAAGACCCAGGAGCCGCAGGGCGGCCGGATCATCAACAACGGCTCCCTCTCCGCCCACACCCCGCGCCCGGACTCCATCGCGTACACCGCCACCAAGCACGCGGTCACCGGGCTGACCAAGTCGCTCTCCCTGGACGGCCGTCCGTACGGCATCGCCTGCGGACAGCTCGACATCGGCAACGCGGCGACCGAGATGACCGGCCGGATGCAGACCGGCATCCCGCAGGCCAACGGCGTGCCGGCGGTCGAGCCGGTGATGGACGCGGCGGATGTCGCCCGCACGGTCGTCCACATGGCGGCGCTGCCGCTGGAGGCCAATGTGCAGTTCGCCACCGTGATGGCCACGAACATGCCCTACATCGGGCGGGGTTGAGGCACTTTTCGGTCAGGACCGGCGGGCTCCGGGCGAAGTTGAGCCACCGCGCCGGTCCGGGCGCCGAATCCGCGTACGACCCCTGCCCTCCTGCCGTCTCCAGTGGCACCCTTACCCCGGATCCGCACCGCTCGTCTGCCGGGCCGCCCTCGCGCGGCTCGTCCCCCACGGCCGCGCGCAGCTGCCGCGCGGCCCCCGCAGAAGGAGTTACGCGTGAGACGAACCGTACGTGGCACAGCGGCAGTTCACGGCATACCGGCGCCGCACCCCGTGCGCAGATCCCGGGCCGCCCTGGGCGCCTTGACGGCCGCCGGTACGCTGCTCGCCCTGCTGCTCCCCGTCGCCCCGGCCGGCGCCGCCGGCACGCGCCCCGCCCACCGCTCACCCGCCCCGCAGTCCGCCCTCGACGCCTTCTGGACCGCGGACCGGATGCGCGCCGCCGAGCCCCTCGACCTCGCCACGCCCGCGCAGCGGCCCACCGCCGCGGTCCGGCACAGCGCCCCGCTCACGGTGGCACCCACCCTCCCCCGGCCCCCGAAGGCATCCGCCCGCCCCGGCGCCCTCCCCGAGGCCGGCGGACCGTGGACCGGCGGCGGCGCGATCACCAAGACCACCGGCCGGGTGTTCTTCACCTACCAGGGCCGCACGGCCGCCTGCTCCGGCGACGCGGTGACCAGCGGCAACAAGAGCACCGTGGTCACCGCGGGGCACTGTGTGAAGCTCGGCGGCGTCTGGCACACCGACTGGGTCTTCGTCCCGGGCTACCACGACGGCCAGGCCCCGTACGGCAAGTGGGCGGCCACCAAGACGCTCTCCACCCCGCAGTGGACGGCGAGCGAGGACATCAACTACGACGTCGGGGCCGCGGTCGTGGCCCCGCTCGACGGCAAGAAGCTGACCGACGTCGTCGGCGGCCAGGGCCTGTCCTTCAACTCCGGCTACAGCAAGGCGATGTACGCCTTCGGCTTCCCCGCGGCCGCCCCGTACGACGGCAGCAAGCTCATCTACTGCAGTGGCACCACCTTCAAGGACCCGCTGTTCTCCGGCGACCACGGCCTGGGCTGCAACATGACCGGTGGCTCCAGCGGCGGCCCCTGGTTCACCTCGTTCGACGAGAAGACCGGCACCGGTCTGCAGTCCTCGGTGAACAGCTTCGGCTACCAGTTCTGGGCCCACACCATGTTCGGCCCGTACTTCGGCGACGACGCGAAGAACCTCTACACCCAGGCCCAGGCGACCTGACCTGTGCCCACCGGCCGGCACCGCCCGGCACCGCCCGTCCGAAAGGGCGCCGGGCGGCGCCGGGCGGGATCCTCCCTTCGCGATCCCCTCAGTGCGGCGCCATCTCCCGCAGCGAGGCGAGCAGTTCGGTGCCGTCGGGGACCCCGAGACCGGTGCAGGGGTTCCAGCCGGGGGCGGCGCTGAAGGCACCGTTGGAGCCGTCGATGATCTCGCGGAAGCCGCGTGCGGTGCGGCCCGGTCTGGCACCGGCGTACAGCAGGGGGTGGAGCATGCCCAGCGGGCGCCCGAGCGACTGCACCAGCCGGCAGGTCAGGGCCGCCCAGAGGGGAGCCACCGCGCTGGTGCCGCCGATCACCGAGCGGTGGCCGTCCACCAGCACCTGATAGCCGGTGGCCGGATCGGCGACGCCCGACACATCCGGTACGCCACGGCCCGGCGGGCTCCCGTTGTGCGGCACCCCGGCGGTGGTCTGCCAGGCCGGCAGACCGAACGCCTCGCTGACCCCGCCACCGGTCGCGCCGCCGGCGGCGCTGCCGCCCCACACCCGCTCGTGGCGCACATGGCCGGTGGCCGGGTCGGCGTCCAGGCGGGTGCCACCGCAGGCCAGCGCGTGCGGACTGGAGGCCGGGAAGTCGGTGTGCGGCAGCCCGTCGCCGACGCCGTCCCCGCTGCCGTTGTCACCGGCCGCGGCGCACACCGTCACCCCGAGCGCCGCGGCGTCGGCGAGCGACTCGTCGACGACCGCCCGGGCCTGGTCGGTCCAGAACGGCTCGGCCGCGCCCCAGCTGATGCTCAGCGCGGCCGGCGTCGGGGTGTCGTGGACGGCCATGGCGAGCGCGTCCGCGAACCCCTGGTCGGTGTTGTGCGCGAAGTACACCTTCTGCTCCGCGCCGGGCGCCAGCGCGCCCGCGACCTCGATGTCCAGCAGTACCTCGCCGTCGGCACCGTCGGGGGCCCGGCCCGGCACATTGCGGGCCGTCCCGACGTTCACCGCGGTCACCCGGGGGGCCGTCGGCAGGCCCAGCGAGGCGAAGTAGGTGTCCAGCTCGGAGCGGGCGAAGCCGCCGCCGAGTTCGATGATCGCCAGGGTCTGGCCGCTGCCGTCGGTCCCGGGCGGGAAGTGGTAGATCTCGGCCAGCTGCGACGGCTTGTAGGAGATCCGGTGGGCCCTCGCCCTGGCCCGCCGCAGATGGGGACGGGCCTGCGGCCGGTCGTCCAGTCCGAGCACCGCGACGACCACGCCCGCCAGCTCTACGGGTACCTCCAGCGGGCCCTCACGGTGACGGTGCGCGACGGGTTCGCCGCCGGTGGGATCGGGGCTGGCCGCACGGACCAGCCGGGTCCGGAACGCCGCGGCCATCTCGTCCGCGGTACCCGTCACCGTGACCCGGCGGGACGCCAGGTCGACCTCCGTCACCCGCACCCCGAGGCGCCCCAGCACCTCGCGCACCAGCTCGGCGTCGGCCGGATCCGCACCGTACCTCCGCGCCAGCTCGGCCTGCGGAATCGTCTCGGGCCCCGTGATCAGCTCATGGGGCACCTCCGCCTTACGACGCAGCACCACGGTGGCCTCGACGCTCATCGAACCGTCGAGCGGCCCCGCCGGGCGCACCCGGGGCGCAACCGAGCGCTCACTGCCGGGCACAGGAACAAATCGCTCGCTCATAGCACAAATTATCGACCCAGCCGTACCGGAGCTGCACCTCGGCAAACGAAACCGCAGGCCCCCGGCGGGTTCAGCCTTCCCTTACGGAAAGCCCTTACGGAAAGGGGGTCCGCTTTCGTGGCAGCCTGGCGACCGCCAGAACGAAGGTAACGCCCAGCACGATGCTCGCGAAGACGAATCCGTGGAGAGTTGCCGAAGCCCTGATATTTCCCACGGCGTTGGATTCCGGATCGTTGGCCGCCAGAACGAGTGCGCCGGCCGCGGCGAGCCCGAAGGCCCCGCCCAATTGCCGCAGGGTTTGCCGGAGGACGGAGGCATCCGCACGGTCGTCAACGGATACGGAACTCATCATTTCCGCACTCAGCGCGGGAATGGGCATCCCCATCCCGAAGCCGGCAACGATCATCCCGGGCACCTGCCACAGGTATGCGCCCCCGGGAAGAGCGGCCGCCCAGCCGGCAGTCCCCAGAGTGGCGCCCGCCAATCCCCATAAGACAGGCACACGGACCGACCGGGAGTGCTCAAGGAGATACCCGGAGGTGAAAGTTCCCACAGCAAGAGCGGAGACAAACGGGAGCAGTGACACGCCCGCGCCGAGCACCGGCAGATGCAGGGCCTGTCGCAGATAGACAGCACCGTGCACCAGCACGGGAAATTGGGCGGCCCGGACCAGGAAGGTGACTGCCGCCGCTACGGCGTAGGTGGGATTCCTCAAAAGGCCCAAGTTGAGAACGGGATGGGCGGACCTGACGATGACCCGGACCGAGAGAGCCAGCAGCAGCAACCCGAAGGCCAGGGCAGGAACCGTCCTCGCACCAAGACCCCAGATTCCGCTCTGGTACAGGGCCGAAGCGAGCACGACCAGTGCCAGGGTCATGAGGAGCGGCTGCAGGACACGGACAGGCTCCCCCGGAGCCTGATCGCTCAGCCGGGCTCTGGCGAGCGTCCACAGGACTGCTCCCCCGAGGGGAATGTTGATCAGGAAGATGGAACGCCATCCGAAGAACTGCGTCAGCAAAGCCCCCGCCAGGGGCCCCACCACGAAGAACGTCTGAGCCAGACCGGCATACGTGGCCAGGGCCCGGCCACGCTCGTGTTCCTCGTAGACATCTGTGATCACCGTCGTGGCAACGGGGAGCATCAACGCCGCCCCCGCCCCCTGAGCTGCTCTCGCGGTGAGGACGAACGGTACGGCGAGCCCGCCGGCCGGCGTCAGTCCACAACACGCGGAAGCGAGGGAAAAGAGCACGGCCCCGGACCGGAAGACGGGAAGGAGGCCGAACTTTCGAGCCGCCATTCCGCCGACAGGCACGAGTGCCGCCAGCGACAAGGCGTAGAGGAGCACCACCCGGTGCATGGCGGACGTGCTCATGCCCAGACCCCGCGCCATCGGATCGAGGGCCACCGCGACGACCGTCTCGTCGAGGAGGACCATCCCCCCGGCGCATCCCATGGCGGCAAGGACACATCGCTTGCGGGGCAGCGAGAGATCCGTGCTCGGCGAAACCAATGTGAGCCCCTAGTGAACCCGTTGTCGTCACCGGCTCTGCTCGTCCTTCCCGTCCAGCCCACCGGCTGCCGGGCCCTGGCAGAGTGACGCCACATTAGGCCGGGACACCGTCACCGGCTGATGCTGTCGGCGCCCGGTCCCGGCGAACACACGAACGCACCCAGCTGCCTACGGATGAACAGGTGGCTCGCTATGGTCGACTGATGCAGGTAAGCGAGGAATACGTACGGTATCGGCAGGACGCGCAGGTGCTGGCGGAGGTGGGACGCCAGTTGGCGGGTCAGGTGTCCCCGTTGAGGGTCACCCTGTCCCGCGAGGCCGCCGAGGCTGCTGTTGCGGCGTGGGAGCGTGACGAGCTCGGCGTCGTCGGCGAGGAGACCGTCGAGGAGTTCGAGCTGCGGGACATGGCTGCCGAACTGGCCCTGATCGGTTCCGCGGTCACGCAGCGCGGAGTCTGGGAAGACGGTCAGGTCACCGTGGATCTCGGGGCTGTCCAGGTGGGGGCGGCTCTGCAGGCGGTGGCTCAGGTCCGGCAGCTGGATGGTTGAGGGCGCGTCCGCCCCCTCGGAACAGGTGAATTGCCGCGGCATGAGGCGGGAGCGGCGTGACCAAGCGCTGCTCGCGTTATTGGCCGCTTTCGCTTTTAAGGGCACGGCATTCGCACTGGCAACCCCCAATGTGGCTGAGGCGGTTGACCAGCAGCTTGGCATACCCAACCTAGCGGCACTGGCCATACACCTGCTCGGCGGCGTGGCCTTCAGCGCTTCAGTGCTCGTAGCGCTCACGTTCTGGGCGCATGCACCCGAACAGGCGTGGCCGAAAGCTCGGTGTCGACTTATCGTCGCCATCGTCATAATGCTGACAATGCTGTCGCTGTGGATCACAGCCGCAGCTGGATCGCCGGTGCACTCAATGCACCATCTCCTGCAAAACGTTCATCAGCCCGTGGTATCCGCGTATTCGCTCCTCTATGCGGGAACCGTACTGGTGGCACTTGTCGAGATCGTCCGTCTGTGTTGGAGATACGCCGAAGTCGCAGGGCAGCCATGGCTGCGCCGCGGTTTGCGTATAGCCGCCGCGGGTGCGCTGGTCTATTCGATCAACTTTGTGAACCGAGCTTCGGCTGTTATCTGCGTACAGTGCGGTCTCCACCCGCTGGAGTGGGAGGTACTTACGGTGCTGGGAGCGGGGATTGGCATACCACTCATCGTTGGTGGTCTCACCATGCCTTCCTGGGGGCCCCGCCTGTCGCCCCTGGGTACCTGGTGGAACAACTACCGTATCTACCGCAGCCTTGCACCCTTGTGGATCGCGATGTGCCAGGAACTGCCCGAGATCGTATTACGTTCTCCGACTTCAACCTTGTCAAATCTGAACTATCGTTTGTATCGCAGGGTCATCGAAATCCGTGACAGTCAGATTGCGCTGCGCCCCTACATGAACCCTGAGATAGCAGTGCGGGCGGCCGAACTGGGCGGGGAGGCCTGCCTGACCGGCAATGAAGTTTCCCCGTGATCCTGGACACTCTTCTTCTACGCTGCGAGTGTTTGGGCGTTACGGAACCGCTGACGCGTCTCGTGGGGTGTGAGGTACCCGAACACAGCGTGTTTGCGCAGGCGGCGCCGGTTGTAGAAGGTCTCAATGAACGTGAACACGTCGGCGCGGGCGGTCGCCCGGTCGGGCCAGATCCGGGTGCCGATCTCTTCCTTGAGCACGGCCCAGAAGCTCTCCGCCGCGGCGTTGTCGAAGCAGGAGCCAGTCCTGCCGGTGCTCTCACGAAGCCCCAACGTGTGTACTTCTGCGCGGAATTCAGCTGAGGTGTACTCGCTTCCGCGGTCGCTGTGTGTGATGCAGCCGTCTTCCAGGCCGCCCCGGCCGTGGGCCATCCGCAGTGCGTCGACCACCAGCGCGGCACGGTGGTGGTCCGCCATCGCGTAACCGACGACCTCGCGGGTGGCCAGGTCCAGCCAGCAGGCCAGATACAACCAGCCCTCACGGGTGGGCAGGTACGTGATGTCCCCAACCAGCCGGGTGCCGGGCCGGGCGGCGGTGAAGTCACGGCCGATCAGGTCCGGGGCGGGCCGTGCCTGCTTGTCGGGACGGGTCAGCGAGCGGCGTCTTCGGCGTGTGACGCCGGTGATCCGACGTTCGCGCATGACCCGCTCCACCCGCTTGCGGTTGACTGGTCGGCCCAGCCGCCGTAGCTCGGCGTGCACGCGCGGAACACCGTAGGCGCCCTTCGAGGCCAGGTGGATCACGGTGATCTCGTGGGCCAGCGCGTCATCCGCCCGCGTCCGGGCCTCCCGGGCATCCTCCGCCTCCAGCCAGGCGTAGAACGAGGAGCGGACCACGCCCAGGACACGGCACAGCAGGGCCACCGGGTAGACGGCCTTCTCCGCAGCGATGAACTGGTAGAACTCGCTCACCGGTCGCTGTCCTTCGCGAAGAAGGCCGCTTTTTTCAGGATCTCGATCGTCTTCTGCTGTTCGGCGCTCTGCCTGCGCAGCCGCTTCAGCTCCTCGCGCTCAGCGCTGGTCAGCTCGCCCGACGTGCCCCCGCCGCGGTCGATCCGGTCACGCTTGACCCAGCCACGCAGACTCTCCGGACTCACCCCCAGATCCCGCGCGACCTCCGTGATCGTCTTGTCGGAGGAGCGGGCCAACGCGATCGCGTCCCGCTTGAACTCCTCCGAATACCGCTTGGAGTACTGACTACCCACCTGGCACTACTTCCTCTGGAACCTCATGTCCCAGTCTCCAGGTGTCCAGTCACAAGGGGAAGCTTCACCACTGCGCTTCCCCGGCCAGTACTTCGACGCCGAGACACACCTGCACTACAACCTCAACCGCTACTACGACCCCGAAACCGCGCGCTACACAAGCCCGGACCCACTCGGCCTCAGCCCGTCCCCCAACCCCGACGCCTACGTCCACAATCCGCACACCTGGTGCGACCCGCTCGGCCTCATGGCGCAGAACCAGGGCGACCCCCTCAAAAAGGAGTTGATGGACCTGGGGAAGAAACGGATCCAGCATGTCGCCGACGGGCTCGGTGAGGATGACCATCTCCCGCTTGCCTACTCTGTGGGCAAGGACCGGACCACAGGTAAGGTCTACTACGGCGAAAGTGGGCCGGAATCCGGCCACGAGAAGGCTGTGATGGACGCAATGCCTGAGGAATCGCAACACCCATCAGGCCGTCCAGCTGGTGTATGCGGTGAACCTCGGATGTTCACCAACGCAATCAAGGACGGTGCGGACCCGAAGAACATTGATGTGGCGACCGTCAACATCAAGGGCAAGAAATTCAAAATGTGCGACAACTGCAAGACATGGGTACCCGGTTTCGGGGGAGAGGTCCTGACAGATTGAACGACAACCGCGAGCGGCCGGCAATTCGGAGACTACGGGACTCGCTTACCGGAGTCCGGCGGTTCGAGGCCGGCCCGATGGATCTCGCCGACGCCTGCAGCCAGTACTCCGAGGCCGGATACGAGGTCACTCCCCAGATTCGAACGTTCCTGGGCGATTACGGTGAGCTGACCGTTACCTGGATGTTCCGACAGTCGGAGGTTGAGCTCACCACGTCCGTCGAGCAGGCTCTGGAATTCCCGGCCAGGAACGTGCGCATCTACGCCAAGCGTATTGGCCAGCCAGTTCTACCGGTTGGCATCGTGTTTTCCACCGAGGACTGCGTCCTGCTGGCCGAGAACGGCGACATCTTGATCGGCGGAGACGCAGGGATCCAGCGCGTGGCCAACGGCTTCGCGGAGGCGGTCCAGGCCCTCATCACAGGCAACTGGGACAAGACGTTCTTCTGAGATGACCGGATCCGTCCACCGGCCCGGTCCGGCCCGCCCCAATGTGGCCGGACCGCGAGACGAGGTCCGATTGAAGCTAAACGATCCCCCTCCACCCGCGCCGTGGCTTGAATACGCAGCTTGCCGCCGCACGAACGACCAGCCATGTTCGGTGTCTCCTGCCGGGGACTCGAACCTGCACCAACCGTGCGTCGCCACCACCTGGGCGCTCACCGGCCACCGCTCCCCACCCGTCGCAAACCACCGGTCGTCTTCTCCCAGCGGTCGCACGCAGCGCTGTCCCGCATACCCAACCCAGTGCACATTCCCAAAGGCACTCCCGGGAACCCGCAGGTCAGCAAGGGAAGCCCGCCGGAACGCACAACAGCCCCGACCTAGGCATTCCCCCCGGTCAGGGCCGTAATGGCGGACGAGTCGGCCTGTACGCCGGGTTCTGTCGCCCCCGGTCCTTGCGGGCCGGGGGGAGACGGCCATCCATCTAGGGCTGCCGTTGCCGGCAGCCTCGTGCGGTCTACCCGCGGACTCGGGCGGGCAGCCCTCGGTCGTCCGCGCAGAGGCATCAGCCGATGCCTCCTCTTGACCTTGCTCCGGGTGGGGTTTACCTAGCCCTCCGAGTCACCTCGGAGGCTGGTGGTCTCTTACACCACCGTTTCACCCTTACCCGCGCCTTGCGGCACGGGCGGTTTGTTTTCTGTGGCACTGTCCCGCGGGTCACCCCGGGTGGGTGTTACCCACCACCCTGCCCTGTGGAGCCCGGACGTTCCTCGGGAGGATCCAGGATCCCCACGCGGCCGTCCGGCCGGCTCGTCCGCCGTGGCGACCATGCTACCCGCAGACGGCGGCGCCACGGCCCGCGGCCGGTCCCGTCCGAAAGCCCTTGACCTTGCCGCGGCGGCAACGTTTCTACTGAGCGCATGAGAATCGGGGAAATCGCGGGGCTGGTCGGCGTCAGCACCCGCGCGGTGCGTCACTACCACCACCTCGGGCTGCTGCCCGAGCCCGTCCGCCGGGCCAACGGCTACCGGGAGTACGGGCTGGCGGACGCGGTCACGCTCGCGCGGCTGCGCCGGCTGGTGGAGCTGGGGCTCGGGCTGGAGGAGGTGCGCGACGTGCTGGCGGACGACTCCGGGCGGGAGCTGGCCGAGGTGCTGGCCGAGCTGGATGCGGATCTGGCCCGGCAGGAGGAGGCGATCCGCTCTCGGCGGGTGCGGCTGGCCGCCCTGCGGCGGCAGGCGGAGGAGCTCGGCGGACTGCCCGCCGAGGGGCCCGTCTCGGATGAACTGGCCGCCGTCTTCGGGAAGATGGCCCGTGTCTCCGCCGCCCGCCCCGGTCCGGAACCCGCCATGGCGGCGAAGGAACGGGAGGTGCTGGCGCTGCTCGAAACGACGGGGCAGGAACCCGGGCGCCGGCGGGTGGCGGAGGTGCTGGGGGAGATGGCCGCGGAGCCGGGGGCGGTGGAGCGGATGTACGAGGTGTACGGGCTGTTCGAGGCGCTGGCGGAGGCCGCGCCGGACGACCCGCGGGTGGCGCGGGCCGCGCAGGCGCTCGCCGACTGCGTGCCGGACGCGGTGGCCGCCGAGCTCGTCGGCCCCGCGGGGACGGCCCGGCCGGACGCGGCGGCGGAGAACGGTTTTCTGGCGGCGTTCCACGCGCAGTTCACGCCCGCGCAGGCCGCGGCCGTGCGCGGGGCGGTCCACCTGATCACGGAGCGTGCGCGATGAGCCGGCGCGGCGCGCTGCGGCGGCTGGCCGCCCACGAGGGGCGGTGGCAGCGGAGTCTGCTGTGGTGGGTGGCGCGGCGGCGGATCGGGGTGGCGTCCGGGGAGCGGGCCCTGGGATACGCGGCGGCCCAGGCGGCGTTCGTCTACGGGCTGACGTTCGTGTGCGTGGTGGAGACGGTGGGGTTGAGTGTGCTGCTGGCCGGCGAACCGGTGGTCCACGGGGTGCTCCTGGTGCTCGATGTCTACACGGTGCTGATGGTGCTGGGCCTGCAGGCCGCGGCGGTCACCCGGCCGCATGTGCTGGGGGCGGGCGTCCTGCGGCTGCGCGACGGTGCGCGGCGGGAGCTGCGGATACCGGTCGGGCGGATCGCCTCGGTCCGCTACGACCTGCGGTTCGGCAGGGAGGAGGCCCGGGCCGGCGAGGGCGCGGCCGCGGGGGTGGCGGAGTTCGCCGTGGGCGGGCAGACCTCGGTCACCGTCGAGCTGACCGAACCGGTCGTGCTGGAGGGGCTGTTGGGGCGGCGGACGACCGTGGGCACGGTGCGGTTCCATGCGGACGACGCCCGGGCGGCGGTACGGGCCCTGCGGGAGGCCGTGGCGGGGGACGGCTCCCCCGGGGACGCGGCGGGAGCCGGCGGGGCGGCCGTCACGCGGCCGTGAAGCGGACCGGGTGGTGGCCCGGGTCGGCCTCGGCGAGGCGGACCGGGATACGGCGGCCGAGCGGCAGCGCGGGACCTTCCGGGGCCGCTTCGACGGGGCCGACGACGGCCGGGTCGACGAGGTGGACGGTGCCCTGGGTGGGGTCCTTCTCCTGGATCTCGACGACCAGGCCCTCGAAGACCTCCCCCACCCGGTCCCGCAGCAGCGCCGCCTCGACGAGGTCGACACAGGCCCGCTCCACCTGGTGGGCACGCCGGGTGCCCAGCTCCATCTCCCGTGGCAGGTCGGCCAGCGCGCCGCGGACCCAGGAGGGCGCCTCGGCGCCGGCCGAGGCGGCCAGGCACAGTTCGGAGGTGTAGCGGTCGACGAGCCGCCGCAGTGGTGCGGTGGCGTGCGCGTACGGGGCGGCGACCGCGGCGTGCAGGGCTTCGGAGGCCGGGGGTGCGGTGCCGTCGAAGGCGGTGTAGCCGGCGCCGCGCAGCAGCGCGGTGCAGTCCTGGAGGAACGCGGCGTGGGCGGGGCGGCGCGGGTCGAGGGTGCGCAGCAGCGCCGCGTACGAGGTGTGGTGCGGCCAGTCGACGCCGAGCGCCCGGGCGGTCAGCCGCAGCCGGGCGACCGAGCCGTCCGGGGCGGTGGGGAGCGTGCGGAGGATGCCGGTGCCGGCGGACAGCATCAGCTCGGCCGCCGCCATGCCGGTGAGCAGGGAGATTTGCGCGTGCCAGCCGTAGACCGGGAGCGGGGCGCGGTAGTCGAGGCGGTAGCAGCCGTCCTCCTCGACGATCTCCTGCTCCGGGACGTTCAGGGAGGTCGCGCCCCGGGCGACCTCCCGCTCCTCGCGCAGCAGTCCGATCTCGCGGAGCAGGGCGAGCGGCTCCTCGGCCGTCCCGTCGTCGAGGATCGGCTGCACGGCGGCGTAGTCCAGCCTGGCGCGGGAGCGGACCAGGGCGCGGCGCACCCGGACGCCGGCCGGGGCGCCGTCCGCGTCGAGGTCGAGCTGCCACAGGACGGCCGGGCGGTCCTGGTCGGGCAGCAGGCCGGCGGCGCCCTCACTCAGCACGGGCGGGTACAGCGGGACCCGCTCGTCGGGGAAGTAGAGGGTCGTCACCCGGTGGTGGGCCTCGGCGTCCAGGGCACCACCGGGGGTCACGAAGGAGGCGACGTCGGCGATGGCGTAGTGGACGCGGTAGCCGCCGCCGGTGCGGCGCGCGAGGAACATGGCCTGGTCGAGGTCGAGGGAGCCGGGCGGGTCGAGGGTGAAGAGCGGGAGGTCGGTGGCGTCCTCCAGGGTGTGCTCGGTCGCCACCGCGCCGTCGGCGGCCGGGATCCGCGGGGCACGGGCGGCGCTGTCCGCCTCGGCCTGCGCCGTGGGCGGGAAGTGGTCCGGGATCTCCAGCCGTCCGCGCAGCTCGTGCAGGGCCAGCCGCAGCGGGGACTCGGCTGCGTCGGTCACATGCATATGGAGACGGGGCATGAAACCGAGCGTATGGCGGGCGGCCGCTCCCGGCGCGGCGTGCGGTGACGCCCGGTGCCCGGCGGGGCGCGCGGGTGCCGTACCGGCCCGCCGCAGGCCATACGCTTTTCCCGGGGCCGCACCCCCGCCCGTACCGCCGCGAAGGAGATCCACGTGCTCGTGCTGTTGCCGCCGTCCGAAGGGAAGGCCGCGGGAGGGAAGGGGGCGCCGCTGGACACCGGGGCGCTGTCGCTGCCGGGGCTGACCGCGGCGCGCGAGGAGGTGCTCGCGGAGCTCGTCGAGCTGTGTGCCGCGGACGAGACCAAGGCGCAGGAGGTGCTCGGGCTCAGCGAGGGCCTGAAGAGCGAGATCGCGAAGAATGCGGGGCTGCGGACGGCGGGGGCCCGGCCGGCCGGGGAGATCTACACCGGGGTGCTCTATGACGCGCTCGGTCTGGCGTCGCTGGACGCGGCGGCGCGGCGGCGGGCCCGGCGCTCGCTGCTGGTGTTCTCGGGGCTGTGGGGCGCCGTCGGGGTCGGCGACCGGATTCCGTCGTACCGCTGCTCGATGGGGGTGAAGCTGCCGGGCCTGGGCGCGCTGGGCGCGTACTGGCGGGCGCCGATGGCCGAGGTGCTGCCCGCGGCGGCCGGGGACGGGCTGGTGCTCGATCTGCGGTCGGCGGCGTATGCGACGGCGTGGAAGCCCAAGGGCGAGGTGGCCGGGCGGACCGCGACGGTGCGGGTGCTGCAGTCCAGGACCGTGGCCGGGGTGGAGAAGCGGACGGTGGTCAGCCACTTCAACAAGGCGACCAAGGGGCGGCTGGTGCGGGACCTGCTGACGTCGGGGCGCGCGCCGGACGGCCCGGCGGAGCTGGTGGAGGCGCTGCGGGAGCTGGGTTACGCGGTGGAGGCGCAGCCTCCGGAGAAGCGCGGGAAGGCCTGGGCCGTCGATGTGATCGTGACGGAGCTGTAGGCGCGGTAGCGGCGCGGAGGGCCGGAGGCAGGGCCAGAGGCAGGGCCGGAGACCGCTCGTGGTTGCAACATGTGCAACGCTCGTTGCGGAGAGTGGGTGGCCGCGCGCACCATGGGCGGCGTGACCAGCGACGCCGCTTCCCCCGCTCCCCCGTCGGTGCTCGGGCTCGCGCCCGTCCTCCCGGTCGTGGTGCTCCATGACGTCGCGGACGCCGTACCGCTCGCCCGGGCGCTCGTCGCGGGCGGGCTGCCCGCGATCGAGGTGACGCTGCGGACGCCCGCCGCACTGGACGCGCTGCGCGCCATCGCCGACGAGGTCCCCGAGGCGGTGCCGGGCGCGGGGACCGTGCTGTCCCCGGCGCAGGCCGAAGCGGCCCGTGCGGCCGGCGCCCGCTTCCTGGTGAGTCCGGGGTTCTCGCCCCGGCTGCTGGGGGCGATGCGGGACTCGGGGATGCCGTTCCTGCCGGGCGTCTCGACGGCTTCGGAGGTGGTGACCCTGCTGGAGGAGGGCGTCACCGAGATGAAGTTCTTCCCGGCCGAGGCGGCGGGCGGCACCGCCTATCTGACCTCGCTGGCCGCGCCGCTGCCGCAGGCCCGCTTCTGCCCGACCGGCGGGATCGGCCCGGCGTCGGCGCCGGCCTATCTGGCGCTGCCGAACGTCGGCTGCGTAGGCGGCTCCTGGATGCTGCCGGCCGCGGCGACGGCCGCCAAGGACTGGGACCGGGTGCGCCAACTCGCCCTCCAAGCGGCGGCGTTGGCGGCCTGACGGGCGCCCGCACGAAGGACCACGAAGGGCCCGGCACCTCGGTCGTCCGAGATGCCGGGCCCTTCGCGTACCGCGGCGTCCGGCTGCCCGGGGCGGGCGGCTGCCGCCCCGGCTTCCCCGTCCGCCACCGCGGAGGTGCCGTCTACCGCAGATGCGCCGTCTCGTTCAGCAGCCGCACCGAGGCGTTGCCGTCGGAGTAGTAGGCGACGGCCGAGAGGGACGCCGCCGAGAGCTCCATCCGGAACAGCGCCTCCGGCGGGGCGCCCAGCGCCAGCCGGACCAGCGTCTTGACCGGCGTGACATGCGTGACCAGCAGGACGGTGCGGCCCGCGTGCCGGGCCAGGAGCTTGTCCCGGGCGACGGCGACCCGGCGGGCGACCGCGGCGAAGGACTCGCCACCGCCGGTGGGCGCCGCCTTTGCGGAGGCGAGCCAGGCGTCGAGGTCCTCGGAGTGGCGCTCGCGCACCTCGGCGAAGGTCAGCCCCTCCCACGCCCCGAAGTCGGTTTCCCGCAGGCCCTCCTCGATCCGGACCTCCAGACCGAGCCGGGACGCGACCGCCTCGGCGGTCTCCCGGCAGCGCCGCAGCGGTGAGCTGACGACGGCCTCGATCGTGCCGCGGGCGGCGAGCGCGGCGGCGGTCGCCTCGGCCTGGCGGCGTCCGGCGGCGGAGAGTTCGGGGTCGGTGCCGCCGCTGCCGGAGAAGCGCTTCTCGGGTGTGAGGGCGGTCTCGCCGTGCCGCAGCAGGACGAAGGTGGCGGGCGGGCCGAGGTCGGGACCCCAGCCTGCCGACGGTGCCTCCGGCGCCTCGTCGGACGCCTCCGCGGCGGCGTCCGCGGCCTGCGCGGCGGCACTGCGGGCGGGCGTCACCGCGCAGGTCGCCAAGGCCGCTCGGGAGTCCAGCGGCTCCCACTGCCGGCCCGCTTTCCCGGCGTCCATCGCCTCGTTGGCGAGCCGGTCGGCGTGCTTGTTCCGCGCGCGGGGGATCCACTCGTACGACACCCGGTCGGCCGGGAAGACCGACCCGGCCTCGGCCGCCAGCGGCTTCATGTCCGGGTGCTTGATCTTCCAGCGCCCCGACATCTGCTCGACGACGAGCTTGGAGTCCATCCGCACCCGGATGTCCGCCTCGGGGTCCAGGGCGTGCGCCGCCCGCAGACCGGCCACCAGGCCCTTGTACTCGGCGACGTTGTTGGTCGCCGTACCGATGAACTCGGCGGCCTCGGCGAGCGCTTCGCCGGTCTCCGGGTCGAGGACCACCGCGCCGTAGCCGGCCGGCCCCGGGTTGCCCCGGGAGCCGCCGTCCGCTTCGACGATCAGGGTGCGGGCCATGGCCTACAGGCCCGAGTCGGGCGTACGGACCAGGATGCGGCTGCAGTTCTCGCAGCGCAGGACGGTGTCGGCGGCGGCCGCGCGGACATCGTTGACCTCGGTGATGTTCAGCTCCAGGCGGCAGCCCTCGCAGCGGCGCTGGTAGAGGCGGGCCGCGCCGACGCCACCCTCCTTGGTGCGGATCTTGTCGTAGAGCTTGAGGAGTTCGGCCGGGATGTCGGCGACGGTCAGCTCGCGCTCCTTGGCGACCGTCGCACGCTCCGCCTCGATCTCGGCGAACGCGGCATCGCGGCGGGCGGTGGCGTCGTCGACCTTGGCCTGGATGGCCTCGACCCGGGAGGTGAGCTCGGTGACCCGCTCCTGGGCGGACTCCCGGCGCTCCATGACCTCCAGGACGATGTCCTCCAGGTCGCCCTGGCGCTTGGCCAGCGAGACGAGTTCACGCTGGAGGTGCTCGAGGTCCTTGGGGGAGGTGACGGCGCCGGAGTCCAGCCGCTTCTGGTCGCGGGCGGCGCGCTGGCGCACCTGGTCCACGTCCTGTTCGGCCTTGGTCTGCTCGCGGGTGGTGTCGCTCTCCTCGGTCTGCGCGGCGATGAGCAGGTCGCGCTGCTGGATGAGGTCGCCTTCCAGGGTCTGCAGTTCGGCCAGCTCGGGGAGGTTGTGACCCCGGTGGGCGAGCTGGGTGAGCCGGACATCCAGGGCCTGGACGTCGAGGAGGCGGATCTGGTCGGCGGGCGCGGCGTTCAGCGTGGGGCTCCTGTGGTGTGCGTCGGGGTGAAGAGAGGGGTGGACGCCGCGTGGGCGGTCCAGGGGTCGGTGACCGTACGGGAGACATGCGTGCGCAGTCCCCAGCCGTGCCGGTCGGAGACCGCGTCGAGCTGGGCCGCGGCCTGCTCGCACCACGGCCACTCGGTGGCCCAGTGGGCGGCGTCGAGCAGCGCCGGCGGGCGGTCCGCGGTGCTCTGGACGGCCTCGGAGGCCGGGTGGTGGCGCAGGTCGGCGGTGAGGAAGGCATCCACACCGGCCGCCCGGACGGCGCCGAAGAGGCTGTCGCCGGAGCCGCCGGAGACGGCGAGGGTCCGGATCTCGCGGTCCGGGTCACCGGCCGCCCGGATGCCCTGCGCGGTGGCGGGCAGCCGGCCGGCCGCATACGTCGCGAGAGCGGCCAGCGTCATCGGATGCGGCAGCTCGCAGATCCTGCCCAGGCCGCGGCGGCCGTCCGGATCATCCGGATCCGGCACCAGCGGGCCGAGGATGCGCAGATCCAGGGCACCGGCCAGGGCGTCGGAGACACCGGGGTCGGCGGTGTCGGCGTTGGTGTGCGCGACGTGCAGCGCGATGTCGTGCTTGATCAGGGTGTGCACGACCTTGCCCTTGAAGGTCGAGGCCGCGACCGTCGTCGTACCGCGCAGATAGAGCGGATGGTGGGTGACGAGGAGGTCGGCGCCGAGCTGCACCGCCTCGTCGGCGATCTCCTGGACCGGGTCGACGGCGAACAGCACACGGCGGACCTCGCTGCCGGGATCACCGCAGACCGTGCCGACGGCGTCCCACCCTTCGGCCCGCTCGGGGGGCCAGAGGGCGTCGAGCGCGGAGAGGACTTCAGACAGTACGGGCACGGGTGGAAGGTTACCTCCCAGCTGTGACACCGCGCGGGCCGTCCTGCGCGGGGCCCCGGCGGCCACCGTACGGAGGTGCGGCGGGTCCGCCCCGCCGGGGCCCGCCCCCGACGGCCGGAGGCGACGGCCGGGCGGGCCGATGCACAGCCGCCCCGCCCGGCACCGGCGAACCGGACAACTGCCACCCTTATGCGTGAAGTCCGGCAACTCGCCCTGTTCGGCCGGACGTGCGAAACCTACCTTCGGATGCCGACTGGAGGTGACCGCCCGATGACGATCTGTGCAACCGAGGACGCCACGGCGCCGACGCGCCCGCACCGCGCGACCCTGACGATCGCCGCCGACGGCTCGTACGCCGCCCGGCTCGCCCGTCACGACGACGCCGCCGGGAGCTGGTTCCCGGAGCGCTGGACGCTGGGCGGCCCCGAGCCGTACGCCGTGCCGCTGCAGGGCACCCAGCCCGAGGAGCCGGACAGCGCGCTGCTGGCGCTGGCCGACGGGCGGGTGCTCATCGCGCGCCGGGTCGCCGACCGTTTCGCCGTCTCCCTGCTCTACCCGGCGGGCCCGGGGACCGGTGAACTCCTGCTGGGGGCGGTGGAGGCGCCCGAGCTGACCCTGCTGCCGCCGGCACCGGACGGGACGCGCGGCTACGCCCTGGCGCCCGGCGCGGACCGCACCGCGCTGTGGCTGCTGCACGGCGGCGCGGGCGGGCCCGAGCGGGTCGCCGAGATCCCGGGGCGCTGCTCGGGCGGCGCCTGGCTGGACCGCGGCGGCCGGCTGCTGGCGCTGGACCAGGAGTGGGCGGGCCGGACGAAGGCCGTCACGGTCGACCTGGCACGGGGCGGCGAGACCGGCCCGCTGCTGCAGATCACCGAGGACAGCAACGACCGTCTGCTGCTCGCCGATCCGGACAGCGGACTGCTGCTGGTCCGGTCGGACGCGCCGGGCCAGGACCGGATCGGCTGGGGCGTCCTGGGCAGCCGGCTGCCGGTGCGTTTCCCGGAGTGCCTGTATCCGGCCGGCGCGACGGTCACCCCGTTCGCGATGCAGCCGCGGCAGATGCTGGCACCGGAGAGCTGCGCGGTGGCCTTCCGGGTGGACGGGGCGCACGGCACCTGGCTGGGCGTCTGGCGGCCCTCGGTACGGCAGCTGCGCCAATTCCCGGCACCGCGGGGGTGGCTGACGGGCGCCGGCCTGTGGACGGCCGGCGGCGAACTGCTGCTGCCGCACACGACGGCGGCGGAGCCGTGCGGGGTGGCGCGGCTGCGGATGGCCCTGCCGCCGGTGGCACCGGAGCCGGCGGGACAGCGGGAGCGGGAAGGACAGCGGGAGCGGGAAGGACAGCGGGAGCGGGAGCCGGAGCGGGAGCGGCGGCAGGAGGCGGAGCCGGGGCGGCCGGTGGAGCCCCTGCGGACGGTGGTGCCCGAGCGGGCGGTGCGGACCGTGGTGCCCGAGCGGCCGGTGCGGGCGGCGGTGCCCGGGCAGCCGGCGCGGACCGTGGAACCCCCGCAGGCGGCTTGGACGGTGGAGCCCGCCCGGGCGGTGGTGCCGGTGCGTGCGGCCCCGGCGAGGAGACCGTGGCAACTGGTCGGGCCCTTGCTGCCGGTGCAGGGCCCGCGTTCCGGGATGCGCGTCCGGATGCGTGCGGGGCTGCCTGCCGAGGTGCCGTCCGTCGCACCGTCCGAGGCGCCCTCCGAGGTGCCCTCCGAGGTGCCGTCCGGAGCGGACGCGGAGGCAGACATCGGAGCGGATGGCGAAGCGGGCGTCAGACCGGGCAGCAGACCGGACGCCACCTCGGGTGTCACGAACGACGGCAGGATTGTCCCGGATGCGGGCGAAATCGACAACCGCTCCACATCATCTGCACAACCCCGCGCCGCGGACGCGGAACCGCAGCGGATCACCGCACATCCCCCTTTGTGCAGGCCAGTTCCCTTGCAGCAGGCACCGCTGGCGGCCCGGTAGACCCGGTGGAGCGCGATTTCCGGCCCCGTTAGAATTTCGGGCGGGGGCAGCGCAGCCGGTTGACCGGCCACCGGTCGTGCCGTTCGGGGTCAGCCTTGGCGGTCGTCGGGCGAGGTCCCGACGCGTACAGCTGTAAGCGATCTGACGGAGACTCTTTTCATGTCCGAAGCCCGAACCGACACGACCCAGGCGCGCCCCCAGGAGGCTTCCGCCCAGGCCGCCGAGGCCGCAGGCAGGCACCGTGGCCCGGCCGCCGCGGAGGAGTCCGACTCCACCGCCCATGGCCGGCACCGCCGGAACAAGCAGACGCAGGACGCCTGAGGCCGGTCCGGCGGTCCCCGACCGCCGACCACACACCACGGGCCGTGGCCGCCGCACCGCTTCGCGCGGGTGGCGGCCACGGCTGGTTCACCGTCGTGCGCGGCCGACCTCAGCCGTGTGTGAGGCCCAGTACCTCGGCCGCCGCGAAGGTCTCGTCCGCCGGGCGCTGCGCGTAGTACGGCGTGAGCAGCTCGTCCAGCTCCGCGTAGCTGAAGACCTCCTTGGTGGTGTCGAACTTGGCGGCGATCCGCGGGCGTTCGGCGATGGCGACCATGCCGCCGTGCACCACCAGCAGCTGCCCGTTGACCCGGGCCGCGGCCGGTGCGGCGAGATAGCCGACGAGCGGCGCGACGTGTTCGGGCGCGAGCGGGTCCAGGGCGCCGTCCTCGGGCTCCTGGAAGCCGGCGAAGACGTCCTCGGTCATCCGGGTGCGGGCGCGCGGGCAGATCGCGTTGACGGTCACGCCGTATTTGGCCAGCGCCAGCGCCGTGGAGGTGGTCAGGCCGACGATGCCGCCCTTGGCCGCCGCGTAGTTGGGCTGGCCCGCCGAGCCCGCGAGGAAGGCTTCGGAGGAGGTGTTGACGATCCGGCCGTGGACCGGGCCGCCGGCCGCCTTGGCGCGCTCGCGCCAGTGGACGGCGGCGAAGTGCGTGGTGTTGAAGTGGCCCTTGAGATGGACGCGGATGACCGAGTCCCACTCGTCCTCGGTCATCGAGAACACCATCCGGTCGCGGAGAATGCCCGCGTTGTTGACCAGGATGTCGAGCTGTCCGTACGTCTCGACCGCCAGCCCGACCAGGGCGCGGGCCTGTGCGTGGTCGGCGACGTCACCGAGGTGGGCGATCGCCCGGCCGCCCGCCGCACGGATCTCGGCGGCGACGTCCTCGGCGGGCGCGGCACAGGCCGCGCCCGAGCCGTCGCGGCCCGGCTGCCCGTAGTCGTTGACCACGACCTGTGCGCCGAGGCGGGCGAGTTCAAGGGCTTCGGCGCGGCCCAGGCCGCGCCCGGCACCGGTGACGATCGCGGTCAGGCCCTCCAGTGGCTGTGCCATTCCTGTCCTCTCCAGTCATCGTGGAGCGTGGTGCGGGCGGTGGTGCGGGGGTGCGGGCCCGGGTAAGGGCCGTGCGTGGGGGCGTGTGTGGGGGCCTGTCCTGCCGGCGGCCCGGGGGTCAGATCTCGATGCAGGTGCGCAGTGCGGTGCCGGAGCGCATCTGGTCGAGGGCCTCATTGATCTCGGCCAGTTGGACGCGGTGGGTGATCAGGCCCTCCAGGTCGATCCGGCCGGCCCGCCACAGGGCGATCGCCCGCTCGTAGGAGCGCAGCACATCCGCGCCGCCGTACAGGGACGGCAGGATCCGCTTCTCGTCGAAGAACAGCTCGAACATGTTGACCTGGAAGGTGTCGTCCATGGCGCCCGCGCCGACCACGCACAGGGTGCCGCCGCGCCGGGTCATCTCGTAGGCGGTACGGGCGGTGGCGGACTTGCCGACCACCTCGAAGACGTAGTCGAAGCCCTCCCCCGCGGTGATCCGGGCCTTGGCGTCGGCGAACTCCTCGGGGGCGACGGCTTCGGTGGCGCCGAAGCGGAGCGCGGCCTCCCGGCGGGCGGGCACCGGGTCGACGGCGATGATCTCGGCCGCGCCGCAGGCCTTCGCCCCCTGGATGACGGAGATCCCGACACCGCCGCAGCCGATCACCGCGACCGAGGACGCGGCCTCCACCCGGGCCGTGTTGAGGGCCGCGCCGAGCCCGGTGGTGACACCGCAGCCGATCAGCGCGGCGATCTCGTACGGGACGTCGTCCGGGATCGGGACCGCGCAGTGGGCGGCGACCACGACCTCCTCGGCGAAGGTGCCGGTACCGGCGAAGCCGAAGACGTCCCCGTCGGGGCGCCGGAAGTTGGGTGTGCCGGCACTCATGAAGCCGGCCAGACACAGATGGCTCTGACCGCGCCGGCAGGACGGGCAGCTGCCGCACGCGGGCAGCCAGCACATCAGCACGCGGTCGCCCTGGTGGAGCCCGGTGACGCCGTCGCCGACGTCGAGGATCTCCCCGGCGCCCTCGTGCCCCGGGATGAACGGGGCGGGCTGCGGCAGCACCCCGTTCATCGCCGAGAGGTCGGAGTGGCACAGTCCGGTCGCCCGGATCCGGATCCTGACCTTGCCGGGGCCGAACCCCACCGGCTCGATGTCGTCGACGACTTCGAGCTTGTCCTGGCCTGTCTCGTGCAGTATGGCTGCGCGCATGTCACGGCTCCTCTCGGTTGTTCCACCGGTCCGGGGTGGCGGCCGGCGGGGGTGCGGACGGCGCCGGCCGCGCTAGCGGTGCGTCACCACGGTGTCCGCCAGTACGGGCGCGTCGTCCCGGTCGGCCGCCGTCACCGACACCTGGACCCGGCCGGGCGCGCGCCACATGCGCAGGCGCAGCGTCTCGCCCGGGAAGACGACGCCGGCGAACCGGGTGGTGTACGACGTCACCCGGGAGACCTCGCCGCCCAGCACCGTGTCGACCACGGCCTTCAGCGTCACGCCGTAGGTGCACAGCCCGTGCAGAATCGGCCGGTCGAACCCGGCGAGCGCGGCGAACTCCGGATCGGCATGCAGCGGGTTCCAGTCGCCGGAGAGGCGGTAGAGCAGCGCCTGGTCCTCGCGGATCCGGCGCTCGGTGTGCAGGTCCGGGGCGCGCTCGGGGAGTTCGAGGCGGGCGGACGGGCCGCGGTCGCCGCCGAAGCCGCCCTCGCCGCGGACGAAGATCTGGGTGTCGCAGGTCCACAGCGGGCCGTCGTCGTCGGCGACCTCGGAGCGCAGCACGATGACGGCGGCCTTGCCCTTGTCGTACACGGCGGGGACGGAGGAGGTCTGGACCCCGCGGCCGCGCACGGGGACGGGGCGGTGCACGGTGACGGTCTGGCCGCCGTGCAGGACCGCGGCGAGGTCGACCTCGATGCCGGGGGCGGAGAGTCCGCCGGCGAGTGCCATCCCCCCGCCCGCGACGGTGGCGAAGCTGGGCAGGACGTGCAGTGCGCTCTCCAGGGTGTAGCGCAGTTCGTCCGGGTCGGTGGCGGGGTGCGGTTTCTCCGGCGTGGCCGCGCCGGCGCCGATGCCGAGGTGGTAGAGCTGAACATCCTTGTGGTCCCAGGTGAGTTCGGTGCTCCGCGGTTCGGCGGAGGTGGCCTTGGCGGCGTCGATGGGCATGGGGCTGGCTGCTCCTTCACCACGAGGGGAAGACCCCGGCCCGGCCGTCCGCACCGTCGACCGGGCCGGGGTCGCATCTGGTCGGCCACGGCAGCGCTCCGACCGCGCACAGGGCACACTTCTAGAACGCGTTCTAGCCGATGGCTCTCATGTATAGCCGATCCGTCCGGCAGCTGGAAGACCTGACCTCTGACGACTTGTCAGGTACGGACGGCTCTCGGATACGGCCCGATACGGATGCCGCGGCAAGCCCAGCCCACGGGAGTCGCGCCCGGCCATGACATTTGTCAGGGGCGATGGTCCACATTCGCCTCTGCCGCGCGGCGGGCGACTCTCCGTAATGTCGGACGGGACAGAGAGAGGCGGGGCGGGCATGACAGGAACAACAGGGACTGCACCCACGGCAGCGGGCGTCACGGCCGTGGAGTTCTCCGGGGTGACGCGGAACTATGGCGCGGTGCGGGCCGTGGACGGTCTGGAGCTGACGATCACGGCGGGCGAGACGGTGGCACTCCTCGGGCGCAACGGCGCGGGGAAGTCCACCACCCTCACGATGCTGCTGGGGCTGCTGCCGCCCGACGAGGGCACGGTGGCGCTGTTCGGCGGCACGCCGGAGGCGGCGGTGCGGGCCGGCCGGGTGGGCGCCATGCTGCAGGACGGCAAGGCCATACCGCGGGTCACCGTCCGTGAGCTGGTCACCTTCGTCGCGGCCACCTACCCGCACCCCATGGACGTCACCGAGACCCTGGAGCTGGCCGGCCTCGGGGAGTTCGCCGGGCGGCGGGTGGACCGGCTGTCCGGCGGGCAGGCCCAGCGGGTCCGCTTCGCGGTGGCACTGGCCGGCAACCCCGAGCTGCTGGTGCTCGACGAGCCGACCGCCGCGCTGGACGTGGAGGCGCGCCGCGCCTTCTGGCACTCGATGCGGGCCTATGCGCGCCGCGGCCACACCATCGTGTTCTCCACCCACTATCTGGAGGAGGCGGACGCACACGCCGACCGGATCGTGGTCATGGACGGCGGCCGGGTGGTCGCCGACGGCAGCGGCGCGGCGATCAAGCGCCGGGCCGGCGGCACGCTGGTCTCCTTCGACCTCGCGGGCGCACCCACCGGACCGCTGCCGGGGCTGCCCGGGGTGAGCGCCGTGGAGGTGCGCGGCGACCGCGCGCTGCTGCGGACGACGGACTCCGACGCGACGGTGGTGGCGCTGGCCGGGCTGGGGCTCGTCCGCGGGCTCCAGGTCGCCCCCGCCAGCCTGGAGGACGCCTTCCTCTCGCTCACCTCCGCCGGGACCGCTCCCCCCGCCCCGGCCGCCGCCGGCACCCCCTCCACGAAGGAGCACGCGTGATGCTCGACTACGTCCGGCTCGAAGTCCGCCGCACGCTGCGCGACCGGGGCTTCGTCGTGTTCGGCATCGGGATGCCGGTGGTGATGTATGTGCTGATGACCAACATCGGGGCGGGGGCCGGCGGCGCCGCCATGGAGTGGAAGATCGCGTCGATGGTCGGGATGGCCGCCTACGGCGCACTGGGCTCGGCCATCGGCTCGGGCACCGGCGTGGCCGAGGACAAGCAGCTGGGCTGGTTGCGGCAGTTGCGGGTCACCCCCCTGAGCCCCGTACGGGTCGTGGTGGGCCGCGGGCTGACCGCCTCGGTGACGGTGCTGCCGGCCATCGCCGCCGTGCTGCTGGTCGGCGCGCTGTTCAACGGCGTACGGATGCCCGCCTGGCAGTGGGCCGCGCTGGCCGGGCTGCTGTGGCTGGGCACCGCCCCCTTCACCCTGCTCGGCCTCGGCAACGGCTACCGCCTCTCCGCCCAGTCCACGGGCGTGGTCAACACGGGCTGCATGGTGCTGCTCTCGATCATCGGCGGCCTGTGGTTCCCGGTCCAGCTGTTCCCCGGGTGGCTGCGCGCGCTGTCCTCCTGGACGCCCGGCAACCGCTTCGCCGAGCTCGGCCAGAGCGTCACGCAGGGCGAGGCGCCGGGCCTGGGCACAGTGGCGGTGCTCGCCGTCTGGCTGGCACTCTTCGGCAGTTACGCGGTGTACGCGTACCGTCGGGCCGCACGAACGGCCTGACCGGCGATGGCGCAGACCTGGGAAGCGACAGTGCAGCACACGAAGCAGCAAGGCGCCGGCACCGCGGAAGCGGGCGGCACACACGGCACGGACTCCGACCCGTGCCGGCCCCGCTGGGCGGAACGGAAGGCGGACGGGCCGGGGAAGTACGCCTTCCTGCCCTGGCTGCTGATGGGCCTGGGCGCGTTCTCCAACGTCATCCAGGGCAAGACCGAGCATCCCTGGCTGGCCGGCCTCGGGCTGCTCGCCTTCAACTCCGTCTACATCACCGTCGTGTGGACCTCGTTCGATCCCCGGCTGCGCGATTCCCGCCGGCCGCTGTACGCCCTGGCGCTGCTGACCGCCATCACCTTCGCCATCGCCCTCGGGTTCGGCGGCGACTGGTTCCTGTTCTTCCCGCTGCTGTCGCTGGCCTCCGGCACGGTCCGCGCGCTGCGCGGCAAGAAGCTCGCCGTGTGGCTGATCGCGCTCAGCGGCACGGCCGGCTATCTGACCGGCTGGCACGACGCCGGCCCCGGCGCCTTCGGGGTGGGTTACGGCACGTTCCTGTCCGGCATGGTGACGTCCACGGTCCTGAGCCTGTTCGACACCATCCAGGAGCTCAACACCACCCGCCAGGAACTGGCCCGCAGCGCCGTCGAGAAGGAACGGCTGCGCTTCTCCCGCGATCTGCACGACTTGCTGGGCCACACGCTGTCCGTGGTGGTGGTCAAGGCCGAGGCGGTCCGCCGGCTGGCGCCGCGCAACCTGGACGCCGCGCTCGCCCAGGTCGCCGACATCGAGGCCGTGGGCCGGCAGGCGCTGACCGAGATCCGCGAGGCCGTCACCGGCTACCGCGAGGGCAGCCTGGCCACCGAACTCGACCGCGCCCGTTCGGTGCTGGAGGCGGCCGGCATCGACCCCGTGGTGCGCCAGGCCGGGCCGCCGATGCCGCCGCAGGCCGGGGCGCTGCTGGGCTGGGTGGTCCGTGAGGGCGTCACCAACACCGTGCGGCACAGCGGCGCCACCCACTGCGAGATCTCCGTCCACGCCGACGAGGACCGGGTACGGCTGACGATCACGGACGACGGCCGCGGCCCGCTGCCCTCCGCTGCCGTCACGGCGGCCGCCCCGGGCCAGCCGCGCGACGGTGGTACCGGCAACGGCGCAGGCACGGGCGGCCGTCCCGGGCCGGTGGGCGGCACCGGGCTGAAGGGCCTGGCCGAGCGCCTGGCCGCGGCGGGCGGCACGCTGCAAAGCGGCCCCGACGGCCGGCGCGGCTTCCGCGTCACGGCCGAACTCCCGGTCGGCACGGGCGACATGGCAGGCGCGCAGGAGGTGAACGGGTAGACCGGGCAGCTGCCGTTGCTGTCGGGGGCGGTGACCTGGCTACTCTGACGCCATGACTGACGCGCCCGCCCCGCCCCCCACGAACAGCGTAAAAGTCCTCCTCGCCGAGGATCAGGGAATGATGCGGGGCGCGCTGGCGCTGCTGCTCGACCTGGAGGAGGACATG
The DNA here is from genome assembly GCF_036227565.1 of Streptomyces sp. NBC_01454. Classification (NCBI taxonomy): domain Bacteria; kingdom Bacillati; phylum Actinomycetota; class Actinomycetes; order Kitasatosporales; family Streptomycetaceae; genus Streptomyces; species Streptomyces sp. NBC_01454. Next base: position 5,911,327 of record NZ_CP109460.1, on the reverse strand, counting down.
CAGGTCGTCGCCCAGGTCGCGGCGGGCGACCAGATCGTCACCACCGCCCTGGAGACCCGCCCCGACATCGCCCTCCTGGACATCGAACTCCCCGGCCGCAGCGGCCTGGACGCCGCCGCCGACCTGCGCGACCGACTGCCCTCCTGCAAGGTGCTGATCGTGACGACCTTCGGCCGGCCCGGCTATCTGCGCCGCGCCATGGAGGCCGGGGCGTCCGGGTTCCTGGTGAAGGACGGCCCGGTGGAGGACCTGGCGGCGGCGATCCGCCGGGTGCTGGCCGGCGAACGGGTCATCGACCCCGCTCTCGCCGCGGCGGCCCTGAGCGCCGGCCCCAACCCGCTGACCCAGCGCGAGCGGGATGTCCTGACCGCCGCCGTGGACGGCGCCACGGTCGCCGACATCGCCGGCAAGCTCCACCTCTCGCAGGCCACCGTCCGCAACTACCTCTCCGCGGCGATCGGCAAGACCGGCACCCGCAACCGCATGGAGGCGGTCCGGGCGGCGCGCCGGAACGGGTGGCTGTAGGGCGTCGCGAGCCAGGCGGGACTCCGAGGACACGCCCTGGGAAACGCCTCAGCCGTGCGCGGCGTCCGCCCGTCGCCGCGGCAGCGCCACGATCATCAGCACGATGCTGCCCAGCAGGATCAGCGAGCCGACGTGGAAGGCCAGACCGTAGCCGTCCGCCAGTGCCGTGAGGCCGTTGTCCCGCTCCGTACGGGAGGCCGCGACGGTGGACAGCACGGACAGGCCCAGCGCACCGCCCATCTGGCGGGAGGTGTTGATCAGGCCGGAGACCAGTCCCTGGTCGGCGGGGTCGGCCCCGGAGGTGGCGATGGAGGCGATCGGGGTCGCGGTCAGACCCGCGCCCAGCGCCATCAGGATGCCGGGGCCGAGGATCGTTGTGAGGTAGCTGCCGTGAACGTCCATCGTGCCCTGCCAGGCCATTCCGGCTGCGGAGATCACCGCGCCGGTGACGGCCAGGGTCTTGGCGCCCACCCGGTTCATCAGCCGCGGCGCGATCTTGGAGCCGAGGACGATGGACAGTGAGTGCGGGATGAAGGAGAGCCCGGCCTGCAACGGCCGGTAGCCCAGCACGTTCTGCACGTACAGGGACAGGAAGTACCACATCGAGAACATCGCGGCACCGGCCAGCACCATCGCCCCGTTCGCCGCCGAGACCGAGCGCAGCCGGAAGAGCCCCAGCGGCATCAGCGGCGCCTTCGCCCGCGCCTCGACCGCGAGGAACGCCGCGACCACCACCAGCCCGGCGCCCAGCGGCAGCAGCGCGGACGCCGAGGCCCAGCCGTGCGTCTCGGTCTGCACGATGCCGTACGCCACCAGCGCCAGCCCGCCGGTCACCAGCAGCGCTCCGGGCACATCGAGCCGCCGCCCCGTGCCCTGCCGGCTCTCGGTGAGCCACCGCACCGCGCCCGCCAGCACCAGCGCCCCCACCGGCACATTGATCAGCAACACCCAGCGCCAGGACAGGGATTCGGTGAGCACCCCGCCGACCAGACCGCCCACCGCGCCACCGCCGGCGCCGACCGCCGTCCAGGTGGCGATGGCGCGGGTACGGGCCGGGCCGGTCGGGAACGACGTGGTCAGGATCGTGAGGGTGGCCGGCGAGAGCACGGCGGCGCCGACGCCCTGCACGGTCCGGGCCGCGATCAGCTGCCAGGGCTGCTGCGCCAGCCCGCCGCCCAGGCTCGCGAGGGTGAACAGCGCCAGCCCCAGGACGAAGACGCGCTTGCGGCCGAACAGATCGGCGGCCCGCCCGCCGAGCAGCATGAAGCCCGCGAAGGTGATCACGTAGGCGTTGACGATCCACTGCAGGCCCAGTTCGCTCAGGCCCAGGCCGGTCCGCATGGCGGGCAGCGCCACATTCACCACGGAGACGTCCAGCACCACCAGGAACTGCCCTGCGCACACCAGCAGCATCACCAGCCACGCGGGGGCGGCCTTACGGCGCGCGGTATCGGGCAGCGTGGCGGAGGGGGCTATCGGCATGGGGACCATGCTCGCATTCGGCGCGTGACCCCCGCATCGGGATTTCGACGCACCTGTCCATGACAGGAGACGTAGGCCGGAAGGCGGAGGCGGAGGGGGAAGGCGGGGGTGGCGGGCCCGTACCGGGCGGTGGCCAAGAGCAAAGGCAAGGAGGTTGCGCCTCCTTGCCCTCTTCAACGTACAGCTCACCGGGGGGGCTTGCGACAAGGCCCCGGTCGTCGTGCAGAATCTCCGGCCTGGGCCGGAACCTGCGGAAATCGGCGATTCACGAGATATGCACTCTTTGCCCTGAATCCACTCTCGTCGAACGGGGCACCTGATGATTGACGTGATCATTGCCGGCGGCGGACCGACCGGCTTGATGCTGGCCGCCGAGTTGCGGCTGCACGGCGTGCACGTGGTCGTGCTGGAGAAGTTGACCGAGCCGACCGGGCAGCCCCGCGGGCGCGGGCTGCACACGCGCAGCGTCGAGCTGATGGACCAGCGCGGCCTGCTGGACCAATTCCTCGCCGTCGGTGAGAAGTTCCAGGTCGGCGGCTTCTTCGGCGGCATCCACAAGCCGTGGCCGGAGCGGCTGGACACCGCGCACCCCTACGGCCTCACCGTCCCGCAGCCGGTCACCGAGCGGCTGCTGAACGAGCGTGCCCTCGAACTCGGTGCCGAGATCCGGCGCAGCTGCGAGGTGGCCTGGCTGAGCCAGTCCGATGAGGGGGACGGGGCCGGGGTGACCGTCGGGCTGGCGGACGGTACGCGGCTGCGCTCGCGCTACCTCGTCGGGTGCGACGGGGGCCGCAGTGTGGTGCGCAAGCGGCTCGGCGTCGGCTTCCCCGGTGAACCCGCCACGGTCGAGACGCTGCTGGGCGACATGAAGGTGACCGAGGATCCGGCGACGATCGCCGCCGTCGTCGCGAAGGTCCGCACGACCCAGCTGCGGTTCGGCGTCCTCCCCCTCGACGACGGGTGGTCCCGCGTCGTCGTGCCCGCCGACGGCGTGGCCGAGGACCGTGCGACCGCGCCGACCCTGGAGGATTTCCGGACGCAGCTGCGGGCCTTCGCGGGCACCGACTTCGGTGTGCACGCGCCGCGCCGGCTCTCCCGGTTCGGCGACGCCACCCGGCAGGCCGAGCGCTACCGGGTCGGCCGGGTGCTGCTGGCCGGCGACGCGGCGCACGTCCACCCGCCGACCGGCGGGCAGGGGCTCGGCCTCGGCATCCAGGACGCGTTCAACCTCGGCTGGAAACTGGCCGCCGCCGTCAACGGGTGGGCACCGTCGGGGCTGCTGGACAGCTACCACGCCGAACGGCACCCGGTGGGCGCCGACGTGCTGGACAACACCCGCGCGCAGATCACGCTGCTGGGCGCCGAGCCGGGTCCGACCGCACTGCGCAAGCTGCTCTCGAAGCTGATGGACTTCGAGGAGGCGAACCGGTACATGACCGAGATGATCACCGCGGTCGGGGTCCGCTACGACTTCGGCGAGGGCCATGACCTGCTCGGCCGGCGGATGCGGGACGTGCAGCTGAAGCAGGGGCGCCTCTACGCGCTGATGCACGGCGGCCGCGGGCTGCTGCTCGACCGGACCGGCCGGCTCTCGGTCGCCGGGTGGGCGGACCGGGTCGACCACGTCGTCGACGCGAGCGAGGAACTGGACGTACCCGCGGTGCTGCTGCGGCCGGACGGCCATGTGGCGTGGGTCGGCGAGGAGCAGACGGATCTGGACGGCCGGCTGTCCACGTGGTTCGGCGCGCCCGTCGCCTGACCACGCGGCCCGGCCCGGCAGGGCGTCGGCGCACTCGCCCTCCCCGGCCGGGCCAACCACCCGCTCGTGGTGGGGAGTTAGTCCGCCGGGTGGTCTCCTCGCCGCAGCACGGTGACCACCGCCGCGCCGCCCAGGCCGATGTTGTGCGCCAGGCCCACCCGGGCGCCGGGGACCTGGCGTTCGCCCGCGGTGCCGCGGAGCTGCCAGACCAGCTCCGCGGCCTGCGCCAGGCCCGTCGCCCCCAGCGGGTGCCCCTTGGAGATCAGCCCGCCGGAGGGGTTGACCACCCAGCGGCCGCCGTAGGTGGTGGCGCCGTCAGCGACCAGCTTTCCCGACTCCCCTTCCGCGCACATCCCCAGCGCCTCGTACGTCAGCAGCTCATTGACCGAGAAGCAGTCGTGCAGCTCGATCACGTCCACGTCCTCGATGCCGAGGCCGCCGGCCGCGTACGCCTGCCGGGCCGCGGCCCGCGACATCGGCCGGCCGACCACATCGATGCAGGAGCCCGAGGCGAAGCTGTCGCCGGTGTCCGTCGTCATGGCCTGCGCGGCGATCTCCACCGCCCGGCCGGCCAGCCCGTGTTCCCGGACGAACCGCTCGGAGGCGACCACGGCGGCGGCCGCACCGTCCGAGGTCGGTGAGCACTGGAGCTTGGTCAGCGGCCGGTGGATGGTCGTGGCGGCGAGGACCTCCTCGACCGTGTAGACCTCCTGGAACTGGGCGTAGGGGTTGTGCGCGGAGTGCCGGTGGTTCTTGGCGCCGACCGCGGCGAGCTGTTCGGCGGTGGTGCCGTAGCGCGCCATGTGCTCGCGGGCCGCATTGCCGAAGATCTGGGCGGTGGGCGGGGTCCGCTCGAAGCCGTGGGCGGCGGCCATCACCCCGTAGTGGCGGGCCACCGGGGACGTCCGGAAATCGCCGCTGTCGGCGCCGCCGCCCAGGGCGCCGCGCTTCATCATCTCGAAGCCGAGGGCCAGCACACAGTCGTCGATGCCGCCCTCGACGAACTGGCGCGCCATCATCAGCGCGGTCGCGCCGGTCGCGCAGTTGTTGTTGACGTTGTAGACCGGGATGCCGGTCAGGCCCAGCTCATAGGTGGCGCGCTGCCCGGCCGTCGAGGGCTGGAAGCAGTAGCCTGCCGCCACCTGCTCGACGGCCTCGTAGTCGATCCCGGCGTCCGCGAGCGCGGCGCCGCCCGCCTCCTTCACCAGGCCCCAGTACGGCCGGTCGCCCGTCTCGGGCTTGACGAACCTGGTCATCCCGACGCCGACGATGTACGCCTTGCCAGCCATGCGTGTCCTCCAGGGGAGCGGACGGGCGGGGGTCAGATCAGGGGGCGGGGCTCCGGGTCGCGCGGCAGGCCGAGCAGCCGCTCCGCGACGACGTTCAGCTGCACCTGGGTGGTGCCGCCGGCGATGGTCAGACAGCGCGACATCAAGAAGCCGTGCAGCGCCCGCTCGCCGGCCCCTTCGCGCACCGCACCGGCCGGGCCGAGCAGCTCCAGCGCCAGCTCGGCGACCTTCTGCTGGTGCGGGGTCTGCACCAGCTTGCGGATGCTGGCGCCGGCCCCGGGCTCCAGGCCCGATACCTGCTGGAGCGTGGTGCGCAGCGAGATGCAGCCCAGGGCGTGCGCCTCGGCCGCCAGCGCGCCCAGCCGCACCCGCACCGCCTCGGCCGGCTCGCCGGCCCGGGCGAGAAGCTGTTCCAGGCCGGTGTCGAAGGTCAACTGATCGGCCATGTGGACGCGTTCGTTGTCCAGGGTGGTGCGGGCCACCTTCCAGCCGTCGTCGACCGCACCGACCACCGCGTCGGCCGGCAGCAGCACGTCGTCGAAGTAGACCTCGTTGAAGAGGGCGTCGCCGGTGATCTCCTTCAGCGGGCGGATGTCGATGCCGGGGGACTTCATGTCGACGACGAAGAAGGTCAGTCCCTTGCGCTTGGGGGCCTCGGGGTCGGTGCGGGCGAGCAGGATGCCGTGGCTCGACCACTGGGCGGCCGAGGTCCACACCTTCTGCCCGTTGATCCGCCAGCCACCGCCGTCCACCCGCTCGGCGCGGGTCCGCAAGGAGGCCAGGTCCGAGCCGGCCTCGGGCTCGGAGAACAGCTGGCACCACAGCCGCTCGCCGCGCAGGGTCGGCGGCAGATGGCGCTCCTGCTGCTCCCGGGTGCCGTGGGCGAGCAGCGCGGGCACCACCCAGGTGGCGATGCCCAGATCGCTGACCCGGACCCCGGCGGCCGCCAGTTCCTGCTGGATGGCGAGCTGCTGGACGGGGCCGGCGCCCAGCCCCCAGGGCCGGGGCAGGTGCGGGGCGGCATAGCCGGTGGGGGCCAGGGCGCGGCGGGCCGCCTGCGGGTCGAGGCCGCGTACGCCGTCGATGACCGTGCGGGCCCCGGCACGGAACCCGGCGGCCTCCGCGGGGAGTTCCAGCCGCAGCGCGCGCCGGGCACCGCCGGCGGCGAGGCGGGCGGCGCGCAGCCGGTGGGTGTCGCCGCCGCCGAGCAGCGCGCGGGCCACCAGGGCCCGGCGCAGATGGAGGTGGGCGTCGTGTTCCCAGGTGAAGCCGGTGCCGCCGAGGATCTGGATGCAGTCCTTGGCGCAGCCGACGGCGGCGTCCAGAGCGGTGGCGGTGGCCAGCGCCGCGGCCAGCGAGCGGACCTCGGGCGGCTCGTCCAGGGCGCGGGCCGCGTCCCAGACCAGGGCGCGGGCCTGTTCACAGCGGACGAGCATCTCGGCGCAGAGGTGTTTGACCGCCTGGAACTGGCCGATGGGGCGGCCGAACTGCTCGCGTACCGCGGCGTGTTCGGTGGCGGTGCGCAGCGCCCAGGCGGCCGTACCGCAGCTCTCGGCGGCGAACAGCACCCCGGCCAGGTCGCGGACCAGGGAGTCGTCGACGGCCAGCAGCCGGTCGGCGGGCACCAGGGCCCCCTCGGCGCGCACCTCGGCGGTCGGCCGGGTCGGGTCGGCGCTCTCCTGAACCCGTACGGTCAGCGCCGCGGCGTCGGCGGCGAGCCAGACCGGGCCGTCGGGGGTCCGCGCGGCCAGCACGATCAGGTCCGCGTCGGCGCCGGCGAGGACCGGGGGCGCGGTGCCGTCCAGGATGTAGCCGCCGTCGGCCCCGGTGGCGGTGAGCGAGCCCGCCCCGAGCGCGACGGCGCCGGTCAGGGTGCCGGCGGCGAGGTCCCGGACGAGGTGCCGGGCGCCGCCGCGGTGCAGCAGCTCGGCGGCGAGGACGGTGGGCAGATACGGGCCGGGGAACGCGGTGCGGCCCAACTCCTCCAGCACCACCGCGAGATCGAGCAGCTCACCGCCGCCCCCGCCGTCGGCCTCGGGGAGATGCAGCCCTAGCAGCCCCTGTGCGGCGAGCTGCTCCCAGTAGGCGGGCCGCCCCTGCGGCCCCGGCGCGGCGTCGAGCAGCTTGCGCACCTCTCCGGGCGGCATGACCCGCGCGGCCCAGCCCCCCACCGCCTCGGCCAGGTCACGTTGTTCTTGTGTGATTCCGATGCCCATGCGGGGCAGACTAGAACACGTTTCATTCTGACGGAAGGTCAGGTGGCCATGGGCGACGGGAAGGTGGGCGGATGCTCGCCCTTCGAGAACCTGAATGCGGGCAGCCCCACCTCACGGCGTCGCGACGGCGAGGGCCAGCTTGCCGGTGGTGCGCCCGGATTCGATGCGGCGGTGTGCCTCGGTGGCCTGTTCCAGCGGCAGGTACGCGACCTGCACCCGCAGAGTTCCCTGAGCTGCGGCCTGTACGGCGCGTCGCAGGGCCAGCCCGGCGTCTTGGGGGAAGGCAGCGGCGAAGGCGGCGAGGTTGAAGCCGGAGACGGTCTTGTTGGTGAACCACAGGTGGTTGGCGGGGATGTCGACGTCTTCGGCGCCCGAGGCGTTACCCATCACCACCAGCCGCCCCATGGGGGCCAGCCGGTCCAAGCCGGCAGTGCGGGAGGGGCCGCCGACCATGTCGACGACGATGTCGAACTCGCCTGCCCCGGCGACCTGGTCACGCAGGATCACCTCGTCGTAGCCGAATCGCTTGGCGGTCTCGATCTTCGCCTCGCTGCCGACCGTCCCGACCACACGGCCGGCGCCCAGCAGCCGGGCGACCTGGCCGAGCTGGCTGCCCACCCCGCCCGCCGCGGCATGGACCAGGACACGGTCTCCGGGCTCGATGCGCGCCACCCGGTCCAGGACCAGGAAAGCGGTGGTGCTGTTGGAGGGGAGTGCCGCGGCAACGCCGAGTCCGATACCGAGACCGTCCAGCGGGGCGACCAGGTCCGCGGAGGTGACCACCACCTCGGCGTAGCCGCCGCTGTCGACGATCGTCAGCGCAGCCACCGGCTGGCCGACGGTCAGGTCCGTGACGCCCTCGCCGAGGGCGCGGATGCGGCCGGAAACTTCGATGCCGGGCACGAAGGGCAGCGGTACGTCCACCACGCCGCGTCGGTAGAGCACCTCGGCGAAGTTGGCGCCCGCATAGGCCACGTCGATGGCCACCTGTCCGGGCCCGGGCTCGGGGACCGGCGTCTGCTCGACGCGGAGCACCTCGGCCTCGCCGAACTCGGGAATGGTCACTGCCTTCATCTGCGTGTTGCTGCTGTTCATGGCAGTGATCCTGCCGGACTGTCACGATGCCCTCCAGTGCCCGCTCATCCTGGGTGTGACACCACCAGGCTGTGCGGGCCCCTCCTTGCGCCGCAGCCCCGGCGTCCGCCGCCGCCCACCATCCGGCATACCGACATCAGCAGGTGAGACCCGAGCCCGGCGACTGCGCAGAAGCTCACGGAGCTCGACGCAACGACGGTCACGAGACACGGCAGAACGATCGCTGGTCATGGCCTCCGCCCTGCACGGGGACCCGTACAGGGGCCTCTCCGGGCCCGCACAAGAACCACTCCGGACGCACACAGGAAACGGCCAGGAGGCGCACAGAATCGGCCCGGTGAATTCCGCCGCACGTCTCGCCATTTCCCACTCTCCCCCTCCCGCCCCCTTCTCCACTCCCCGTACGCGAATTCACCGCATGCCGACATCCGGCCTTCCCGGTATCCGGGAAACGGGCGGGCGATACAAATCGAAGGGAACGCACGGAGAACGGACGGAAACCCGCCCGTGCGGCCGGCTCCCGGGGCGGGAATTACGAGCCGCCGTTCCGATATCCGAATCTCCGGTACCGGAGCGCCCCTCCCCTCGCCGCACACCACCCGCACACCACCCGCCCCACCCCATACGGCACGATGAGCCCCTGACCGCACCACCAGGAGGAAGCCCATGTCCGCTCCCACGGCTCCGACCGCTCCGCAGCCGGAGATTCTCGCCGCGTTCGAGGCGGCGAAGGGCTTCATGCCCGTGGACGAGGGGCTCGCCCTGTACGCGGCGGCGGCCGGGGCGGCCACGCTCGGGCTGCCGCTGGTGGAGGTCGGCACGTACTGCGGCCGGTCCACGATCCTGCTCGCGGACGCCGCGCGCGCCGCCGGGGTGATGGCCGTCACCGTCGACCACCACCGCGGCAGCGAGGAACAGCAGCCCGGCTGGGAGTACCACGATCCGACCGTCGTCGACCCGGAGGTCGGCCGGATGGACACCCTGCCCACCTTCCGCCGCACCCTGCACGCCGCGGGCCTGGAGGACCAGGTGATCGCCCTGGTGGGCCGGTCGCCGCAGGTCGCGGCCGTCTGGCAGGCCCCGGTCGGCCTGGTCTTCATCGACGGCGGGCACACCGACGCGCACGCCACCGCCGACTACGAGGGCTGGGCACCGCACCTCGCACCCGGCGGCCTGCTGGTCATCCACGATGTGTTCGCGGACCCGGCGGACGGCGGCCAGGCCCCGTACCGGATCTACCGCAGGGCCCTGGAGTCCGGCGCGTTCACCGAGGTGTCGGCCCACCGTTCACTGCACGTTCTGCGGCGCACCGGTCCCGGTTTCTGAGCGGGCTACCATCGCGGACGTGTCGAACGGCAACACTTTCCCACCGCACCGACGCCTGCGCGGCGTCCTCCTCGCCGTACTGACCGCTGTCGTGGTCGCCGGCGTGGGGGGCTGGCTGGCCTGGCGGGCGGCGGGCGGCGACGGCGGCCCGGCGCACGGAGCCGGGCCACCCGCCGCGAGCCGGTCACCGGGCAGCGCGGGCGGCCACGGCGCCACCGGCCACCCGCCGGACGGCAAGGACTCCCCCGGCCCGGGCACGGGCGCTGCGCACGGCAGCCTCAAGGGCAAGGTCGTGCTCCTCGACCCGGGCCACAATCCGCACAACCGGGATCACGGGCGGGAGATCGCCCGGCAGGTGGACATCGGCAACGCCCACAAGGAGTGCGACACCACCGGCACCTCCACCGACGACGGCTACGCCGAGGCGTCGTTCACGCTCGATGTGGCCCGCCGCGCCCGCACCCTCCTCCAGCGCGAGGGCGCCAAGGTCGTGTTCACCCAGGACGGCGACCGCCGGTACGGGCCGTGTGTGGACGAGCGGGCGGCCCGGGGGAACGAGGCGCACGCCGATGTGGCGCTCTCCGTCCACGCCGATGGCTCGGCCCCCGGGAACCGCGGTTTCCACGTCATCCTCCCGGCGCGCGTCACGGCCGGGCCGGCCGACAACGCCGCGATCGTGGCACCCTCACGGCAGCTGGGCGAACGGCTGGCCGGCCGGTTCCTCGCGGTCACCGGCAGCGCACCGTCCAATTACATCGGCCACGGCACCGGGCTCGATGTGCGCGCCGATCTCGGCGGCCTCAACCTCTCCACCGTGCCGAAGGTGTTCATCGAGTGCGGCAATATGCGCGATCCGAAGGACGCCGCGGAATTGACCGACGCACACTGGCGGCAGAAAGCGGCCCGTGGGATCACCGAGGGCATCACGGACTTCCTGACGCACTGATACCGCCCTGATACCGCACTGATGACGCACTGATGACGCACAGAACGGACCGCCCGCAACGGCTGCGGAACCCTTCCGATACCGGGCCCGATACGCGCTGCCGGCCGCACGGGGAAACCAACCCGACGGCCCGCCGGATTCGGCGGCGGGTTCCCCTTTACGATGGGTGCCCACCGCCGTGCCTCGCACTGCGCGCACCGCAACAGCGACGACCGGACCCACGAAACCGACAAAGGACCCTTACGTGAACATCCGCTCCCTCACTCGAGGCGACGGCGTGGTGATCGGAGCAGCGGTGCTGCTGTTCATCGCCTCGTTCCTCAGTCTCACCGGCGGCCCGGACTGCTCCGGCCTGCCCGCCAAGTACTGCCAGTCCCAGGCCTACTCCAGCCTCAACGCCTGGGATGCGCTGTCCACGCTCATGAGCATGTACCTGGCCGGTGTGATCGGCGCGGCGATCGTCGTCCTCAGCCGCCTGCTGCCGCAGCAGCGCAAGGTCGCCGGCCTCGATCTCGCCCAGTTCGGTGTCGCCCTCACCGTCTTCGCGGCGTGGACCGGGTTCTGGACCATCATCGGCAGCACCAACGCCGGCGCGGGCCTGATCATCGGCCTGATCGCCGCCCTGCTCCTGGCCGGCGGCGCCGTCGCCACGCCGCTGGTTCCGCCGCTCACGGTCGCCCTGGTCGGCGCCCCCAAGCCGCAGCCCGCGGCGGCCCCCTACGGGGCGGGCCCCAACCCGGGTTACGGCTACCCCGGCGCCCAGCAGCAGGCGGGCCACGGCTACGGCTACCCGGGCGGCCAGCAGCAGCCCCAGGGCGGCCAGGCCTACGGCCAGCAGGCGCCCGCCGTCGACGGAACGGCCGGGGGCGCGGCCGGTGCCACCCAGGCGGCCGGCAGCCCGTCGGACTTCGCGCCGTTCTGGTTCGCGGTGCCCGTCGCGCGCCCGCTCTACGGCGAGGACGGCTCGCCGGCGCCGATCGCCGAACTGGCGCCCGGCACCTGGTACCTCGCGGTGGAGCAGCGTGGCCAGGCCCTGATCGCGCAGACCCAGGACGGCCGCCGTGGCGTCCTGCAGGACACCACCGGTATCCAGCGCGGCTGACACCGGACGCACAGCGGTCCTTTCGCGGCCCCTCGCCCCTGCGGGCGGGGGGCCGTTGCGCTGCCCGCGACCCGGCCGTACAGTGCGCGGACGGAACTTGGCCTGACGCATCGTCAGAATCTGCCGTGCCACCCGCCGGAAGCCTCGCCACGCCGCCGAAGAGGGGCGATCAGCATGCGACTCGGTCTGCACCTGGGCTACTGGGGCCGCGGCCCCGACCCCCGCCACCTCGAACTGGCCCGCGAGGCGGAGCGCCTGGGCTATGACTCGGTGTGGACCGCGGAGGCCTGGGGCTCGGACGCCTTCACCGCGCTGGCCTGGATCGGCGCCCACACCTCCCGGATCACACTGGGCACCGGCATCGCCCAGATGGCGGCCCGCACCCCCACCGCCACCGCCATGCACGCCCTGACCCTGGACCATCTCTCCGGCGGCCGGCTGCTGCTGGGCCTGGGGCTGTCCGGGCCGCAGGTCGTCGAGGGGTGGTACGGGCGGCCGTTCCCCAAGAGCCCGCTGACCGCCACCCGCGAATACGTGGACGTGATCCGGCAAGTCCTGTGCCGGGAGGGGCCGGTGGTCTCGGAGGGGTCCTTCCATCCGCTCCCCTACCGCGGCCCGGACGGCACCGGACTGGGCAAGCCGCTCAAGCCCATCACCCACCCGCTGCGCGCCCGTCTGCCCGTTCTGCTGGGCGCCGAGGGGCCCAGGAACATCGCCCAGACGGCCCGGATCGCGGACGGCTGGCTGCCGCTGTACTGGTCACCGCAGCGCACCGACGTCTACCGGGCCTCGCTGGCGCACGCCCCGGACGGCTTTCTCATCGCGCCGATGGCACGCGCCCTGGTCTGTGACGACGTCGCCGAGGGGCTGCTGCCGGTCAAGGCGATGCTCGGCTTCTACATCGGTGGCATGGGCCACGCGGCAAAGAACTTCCATGCCGATCTGATGGCGCGGATGGGCTTCGAGGAGGAGGCCCGGCGGGTGCAGCGGCTCTTCCTCGAAGGGCGCAAGGAGGAGGCCGTCCTCGCCGTGCCGGACGCCTTCGCCGATGAGATCTCGCTGGTGGGCCCGCGCGAGCGGATCGCGGAGCGGCTGGAGTTGTGGCGGGCCGGCCCGGTCACCGACCTGCTGGTCACCGCCCCGGACCCGCACACGCTACGGGTGCTGGCCGAGCTGAACTCCTGACCGCGGCCGGCCGCTCACCCGAAGGACGCCCACGCCAGCCACCGGTCGAGCAGCGCGGCCTCGCCCAGCACCTCGACCCGGTCGCTGTCGGCGGGCAGCCGGCGGTAGAGGACCCGCAGCACGTCGGTCAGGGGGCCGCGCAGGGCGACCGCCGCCTTCTCGTGGGTGCGGCGGTGGGTGGGCGTCTCCCCCGTGAGGTCGAGCAGCCACTCGGCGGTCAGGCCGGGCGGGGCGTCGGTGGCGTGGACGTGGATCGTCCGGCCGGGGCCGCGCAGGTCCGCCGCACGCTCGGCGAAGCGGGCCGCCACCACCGGCAGTTCGCCGATCTGCAGCCACTCCTCCAGACAGTCCGCGGCGACCGGCGCCGGGACCTCGAAGGCGACGCCGGCGGTGAGCGCCGCATCGGCCCGGTGGATGACCGTCTCATGGGTCATCCGGCGGGCCCAGAACCCCGTGGTCCGCGCCGGCGTCCAGCTCCAGACCTCCGTATCGGGGCCGGCCTCCCGCAGCGCGGCCACCAACTGCGCGGCGCCCGCCGCCAGCCAGGCGTCCAGCGCCGCCGCGTCCTCGCCCTCCGGCCCGGCGCCCTCGGGGACGTCGGCGGGGTCGACGCCCTTCGAAGCGCGGGTGGCCACGATCGTGCCGACCCAGCGGTGCGCGCCCCCCACGTGCCGGGCGAGGTCGGCCAGCGTCCAGTCGGGGCAGGTCGGCACGGTCGCCGAGAGATCGGCCGTCCGCACGATCTCCCGGAGCCGGCCGGTCTCGGCGAGGATCCGGTCGCAGTATTCCTCGTGGGTGAGGGAGCCTTGGAGAGTCATGAACCGCACAGTAGTGCGCTCCCCAGGGCTCGTCCCGCGCTTTTCGGGCCCCCGGCCGGCCGCCTACCGGCAGCAGTCCGGCTCGAGCCCCGTCGGCAGCCACTCACCGCCGAAGACCGCGGTGGTGGCCTCGTCGCCGCCCAGGGCCGCGACCGCGAGCAGCATCGAGCCGGCCGTCCAGGAGGTGCGTTCGCGGGGCCAGATCGCGTCGTCGTCGAAGACGTAGCCGGTCCAGTACAGGCCGTCCTCGGCGCGCAGATGCTGGATCCACTTGAGGATCTGCACGGCCCGCTCGGACTCCCCCATCGCCCACAGCGCGAGCGCCAGTTCCGCGCTCTCGCCGCCGGTGACCCAGGGGTTGGGCAGGACGCAGCGCACGCCCAGGCCGGGCACGACGAAACGTTCCCAGTCGGCGTCGATCCGGTCCGTGGCCCGGTCGCCGCGGAGCGCGCCGCCCAGCACCGGGTAGTACCAGTCCATGGAGTAGCGGGACTTGTCCAGGAACCGTTCGGGGTGGCTTCGTATCGCATGGCCGAGCCGGCCGGCCGCCAGCTCCCAGTCGGGCTGCGGCTCCTCGCGCTGGTCGGCGAGCGCCAGGGCGCAGCGCAGGGCCTGGTAGATGGAGGAGGAGCCGGTCAGCAGCGCCTCGTTGACGGGGGTGCCGTCGTCCTCGCGCTTCCAGCCGATCTCCCCGCCGGGCTGCTGGAGCTCCAGCACGAAGGCGATCGACGAGCGGACCGCGGGCCACATGCGGTCGAGGAAGGTCTCGTCGCCGGTGGACAGGAAGTGGTGCCAGACGCCGACCGCGAGATAGGCGCAGAAGTTGGTCTCCCGGCCGCGGTCGGTGGGGGCCTCGGCGTCGCCGTCGGCGTAGGCCGCGTACCAGGACCCGTCCGCGTTCTGGTGCCGCACCAGCCAGTCGTACGCGGCCTCGGCGCGCTCGTGTTCGCCGGCCGCGTCCAGGGCCATGGCGGCCTCGGTGTGGTCCCACGGGTCGAGGTGGTGGCCCCGGAACCAGGGGATGGCGCCGTCCGGCCGCTGGGTCGCGAGGATGCCGGCGACCGTGCGGGCGGCCTGTTCGGCGGTGAGCACGCCCGGCAGGACGAGCCGTTCGGTACGCCCGGGACTCGTCACTTGGCGGCCCCGGCGGAGGGCTTGGCGGAGGGCTTGGTGGAGGGCTTGGTGGAGGCCGAAGCGCCGCGCTTCGCCTTGGACCTGGCGGTCTTCGCGGCGGGTGCGGGGGCGGCCTCGGCGGGCTCGTCCGCCTCAGCGGCGGCCGCCGCGGGCAGGTGCGGCTTGGTGGCGTAGACGACGAAGCTTTTGCCTATGACGGGGTTGAGCGCCCGCTCGGCGAGCCGGGTGGCCAGCGGCTTCTTCATGATGTCCCAGACCAGCAGCTTGTGGTACGCCTGCACCGGCAGCGCCGCGTCTTTACCGTCCCTGCCCACCCCGAAGGCGCACTTGAGCCACCAATACGGGCTGTGCAGCCCGTGGGCGTGGTGCGTGCCGTACGGTTCCAGGCCCGCCTCCCGCACCTTGTCGAGGAGTTCATCGCCGCGGTAGATGCGGATGTGGCCGCCCTCGACCTCGTGATAGGCGTCGCTGAGCGCCCAGCAGACCTTCTCGGGGCCGTAGCGGGGCACGGTGACGGCGATCCGGCCGCCGGGGCGCAGCACCCGGACCATCTCGGCGAGCACGCCCTTGTCGTCCGGGATGTGCTCCATCACCTCGGAGATGATCACGACGTCGAAACTGTCGTCGGGGAACGGCAGGTTGAGCGCATCGCCTTCCATCGCGGTGGCGGAGGCGCCCGCCGGGGCCTCGCCCGCCTCCTCCATCGCGGCGAACCACTTGGCGACCTCGCGGATCTCCTCGCCGTTCTGGTCGAGGGCGACGACCTGCGCGCCGCGCCGGTAGCACTCGAAGGCGTGCCGGCCGGCGCCGCACCCCAGATCGAGCACGCGGTCGCCCGGGGCGAGCGGGAAGCGGGAAAAGTCGACGGTCAGCACGGCGTTCTGCTTTCGTCCGGCGGTGGGTGGCGGTGGTGGCTGCGGAAGGAACTACGGGCCGGCTAGACGTGTCCGGCGGTGCTCGGCGCGGACGCGGTGCCGGCGGCCGCGCCGGTTGCCGCCCCGGGCAGGGTGCGGGCGGCGCCCTGGAGGGCGATGGCCTCGCGGTAGCGCTCGGCGGTGCCGAGGGCGGCCTGCCGCCAGGTGAAGCGGGCCAGCACCCGCTCGCGGCCGGCCGCGCCGAGCCGGCGGCGCAACTGCGCGTCGCCCAGGAGGCGGAGCAGCCCGCCGGCCAGTGCGCCGGCGTCGCCCGGGGGCACCGCGAGACAGGTCTCGCCGTCCGGCCCGGCGACCTCGGGGATGGCCCCGCCGGTGGTGGCCAGCAGCGGGGTGCCGGTGGCCATCGCCTCGGCGGCGGGCAGCGAGAAGCCCTCGTAGAGGGAGGGGACGCAGGCGATCTGGGCGCCGCGGACGAGGTCGACGAGCTCGCCGTCGGAGATGCCCTTGACGAATTCGACGGCGCCGGACAGGCCGAGCCGTTCGATGGCGGCGGCCACCGGCCCGTCGTCGGCGCGCTTGCCGACGACCACCAGATGGGCGTCGGGCTGCTCGGTGCGCACCTTGGCGAGCGCCTCGACGAGGTGGATCAGGCCCTTGAGGGGCACGTCCGCACTGGAGGTGGTGACGATCCGTCCGGGCACCTCGGGGACGGCGGGATCCGGCGAGAACAGCTCGGTGTCGGCGCCGATGTGCACGACGTGGATGCGGCCGGGGCGGACACCGAGGTCGTCGACGATTTCCTGGCGCGAGGAGCCGGAGACGGTCAGCACGGACGGCAGCCGGCGGGCGACCCGCTTCTGCATGCGGGTGAAGCCGTACCAGCGGCGCACGGAGGCGCGGCGCCGCCAGCCGCCGGCGGCTGCCAGGTCCAGCCGCCGGTCGACGGTGATGGGGTGGTGGATGGTGGTGACCAGCGGGGCGCCGAGCGCGCCGGGGCCGCCGAGCAGGCCGTAGCCGAGGGTCTGGTTGTCGTGGACGACGTCGAACTGGCCGTGGCGGGCGGCGAGATGGCGCCGGGCCCGCAGGGAGAAGGTCAGCGGCTCGGGGAAGCCGCCGGTCCACATCGTGCCGACCTCGAGGGCGTCGATCCAGTCGCGGTACTCGCCGCGCTTCGGCGTGCGGAACGGGTCCGGCTGGCGGTAGAGGTCCAAGCTGGGCAGCTCGGTCAGGGTCACCCCGTCGTCGACGACGGGGTAGGGCTGGGCGCCGATGACCTCGACGGTGTGGCCGAGGCGGGCCAGTTCGCGCGAGAGGTGGCGTACATAGACGCCCTGTCCGCCGCAGAACGGGTTCCCCTTATACGTGAGCATCGCGATGCGCAGGGGACGCTCACCGTTCGACGGGGCGGAGGCCGGGGTGGCCTCTGCGGGGCGAGGCGCGGCTGCCTGGACGGCCTCTGCGGTCACGCTCGGCCCCCTTCTCACTGGACTTTCGCCGGAGCGTAACCGCTGGCGGTAATCTAGAACAAGTTTCAGAACTGATTGGCTACTGATCAGTTCACCAAGCCTCGAATCTACCGGCCGAGAACGATGCGAAAAGAGCCGCACCAGGTGATTCGCGCCACCACCCGCGCCCCTGCCATGCTGTGCCGATCACACCACCGGCACTCGCCGCATCGCGGACGGAATGCCACGGAATGGGAAATATGACTACGGAATCCAAGGCAGCCAGGCCGACGCTTCCCGCGAGTCCTCCCCTGACCGAGCGTCAGGAGGCCAGACGCCGCCGCATCCTGCACACCAGCGCCCGGCTGGCGTCCCGTGGCGGCTTCGACGCCGTGCAGATGCGCGAGGTCGCGGAGTCCTCGGGCGTCGCCCTCGGCACCCTCTACCGCTACTTCCCCTCCAAGGTGCATCTGCTGGTCGCCACCATGCAGGACCAGCTCCAGCACATGCACGAGACGCTGCGCAAGCGCCCGCCGTCGGAGCAGGACCCCGGAGCCCGGGTGGCCCAGACCCTGATGCGGGCCTTTCGCGCGCTGCAGCGCGAGCCGCACCTCGCGGACGCGATGGTGCGCGCGCTGACCTTCGCCGACCGCTCGGTGAGCCCCGAGGTGGACACCGTCTCCCGGCTGACCACGGCGATCATCCTCGACGCGATGGCCCCGCCGGTCACCTCGCGCCACCCCTCGCAGGAGCCGGCCCACCCCGCCGCCGCGCCCACCCCCGAACAGCTCTCCGCGGTCCGGGTCATCGAACACACCTGGCACTCCGCGCTGATCACCTGGCTGTCGGGGCGGGCCTCGATCGCCCAGGTGAAGATCGACATCGAAACGGTGTGCCGCCTGATCGACCTCACGGCGCCGGACCGCGAGCGTTAACCTCCGCCCCGTCATGGGTAGTTGGCCCGCAAGGGGCCCTGCGGACCCCTACGGGACCCACCCCGCGCCCCCTTACGGGCCCCGCCACCCAACCCCCCACCCCGCCCCGCCGCCCTCACTCCTCCGGCGGGAACACCGCCTCGCCGCTGCCGGCCGCGGTCAGGGTGATCGCCTCGACGGGGCAGCCCTCGGCCGCCGCCAGGATGTCCGCCGCGGCGTCCGTCTCCGGCACCACCGGGTGCGACTGCCGGGCCGTGTCCAGCCGGAAGCCGTCCGGCGCGGCGGCGACGCACATCCCCGAGCCGATGCACACGCCCCGGTCCACCTCCACCTGCCAGCGGTCCCCCATCAGGCACCCGCCGGCAGATGGATCATCTTGTGCTCCAGATATTCGCCGAAGCCCTCGGGCCCGAACTCCCGCCCGATGCCGGAGTTCTTGTAGCCGCCGAAGGGGCCGAGCATGTCGATGCTGAAGGTGTTCACCGAGTACGTGCCGGTGCGCACCTGCCGTGCGAGATCGATGCCGTGGTCGACGTCGGCCGTCCACACCGAGCCGGAGAGCCCGTAGTCGGAGTCGTTGGCGATCCGTATCGCCTCCGCCTCGTCGCCGTACGGCAGCAGGCAGATGACCGGGCCGAAGATCTCCTCGCGGGCGATCCGCATGGAGTTGGTGACCTCGCCGAAGAGGGTCGGCTCGACATACCAGCCCGTGGGCCGGTCCGCGGGCCGGCCGCCGCCGGTGAGGACCTTGGCGCCTTCCTGCTGCCCCAGTGCGATGTAGTCCAGCGAGCGCTGCTGCTGGCGGCGGGCGACCAGCGGGCCCACCTCGGTGGCCGGATCCAGTGGGTCGCCGACGGTCAGCCCGCTCGCCGCGGCGGTGAACCGCTCGGCGATCTCGTCGTAGTGGCTGCGCGGGGCGAGGATCCGGGTCTGGGCCACACACGCCTGGCCGTTGATCATCCAGGCGAACGGCACGATGCCGGCCACCGCCGCGTCCAGATCGGCGTCCGGCAGGATCACCGCGGCGGACTTGCCGCCCAGCTCCAGCGTGACCCGGCTGAGGTGGCGGGAGGCGACCTCCATGACCCGCCGGCCCGCCGCCACCGAGCCGGTGAACGACACCTTGTCCACGCCCGGGTGTCCGACCAGGTATTCGCTCACCTCCCGGTCGGCCGGGAGGATCGACAGCACGCCCGGCGGCAGCCCGGCCTCCGTCGCGATCTCGGCGAGGAGGTAGGCGTCCAGCGGGGTCTCCGGGGACACCTTCAGCACCACCGAGCAGCCGGCCAGCAGCGCGGGGGCGAGCTTGGCGGCGGCGGTGAACTGCGGGACGTTCCACGGCACCACGGCCGCGACCACCCCGGCCGGCTCCCGCCGCACCAGCAGCGGCCCCAGCAGCCCGGCCCGCCGCTCCTCGAACGGGAAGTCCCGGGCGACCGTGAGCGCGGCGTCCCACACCAGCATCGCGGCCAGCGACTGCACCATGATCCCGGAGGTGAACGGGGTGCCGTTCTCGGAGCTGATGACCTTGGCGATCTCCTCGCTGCGGGCCGCGAAGGCGTCCTTGATGCGGGTGACCACCGCGATCCGGTCCGCCAGCGGGGCGTTCGCCCACTCCCCGGAGTCGAAGGACCGGCGGGCCGCGGCCACCGCCCGGTCGACATCGGCCCGCGAGGCGTGCGGCACCCGGCCGATGACCTGTTCGGTGTGGGGTGAGACGACCTCGATGGTGTCCCGGCCGGCCGGATCGGCCCACTCGCCGCCCAGGTAGAGCTTTCCGTGTTCGACGAGGTCGCTCATCGCTGCCGCCTCCCGACGGTTCCTGACGCTTCATCAGAATCACTCATCAGGAACTGATACCAGTTCTACCGGGAGGAGTCCACGGCGGGCGGGCCGAATCCCCCCGGCGGCCGCCCGGGGACCCGATTCCGGCCGCATTGAAACCCGTTCTAGTTATAGTGAGACGGGTGCCGGACGCCCGGCGGACCGAGAGGGGACCTGGATGACGACGCAGGTGACCGACCACCGGGGCGGGGTGTGGAGCATCGCCGTCCCCATCCCGGACAATCCGCTCGGCCACACCCTCGTCCACCTCCTGGAGACCGACCGGGGGCCGGTGCTCATCGACACCGGATGGGACGACCCGGACTCCTGGGAGGCGCTCGTCGCCGGCGTCACCGCCTGCGGCTTCGCCCTCACCGACCTCCACGGCGTGCTGATCACGCACCACCACCCCGACCACCACGGCCTCTCCGCCAAGGTGCGGGAGGCCTCCGGCGCCTGGATCGCGATGCACGCCGCGGACACCGCCGTGGTCCGCCGCACCCGCGAGGCCACACCGGACGGCTGGCTCGACCACCTCCTCACCCAGCTCACGGCGGCCGGCGCGCCGGAGGAGCATCTGGCGCCGCTGCGCACCGCCCGGGCCACCGGGGGCGGCCGGCGGATGCCCGGCCTGCGGGCCGCGCTGCCGGACCGCGAGATCGGCCCCGGCGAGCTGCTCGATCTGCCGGGGCGCCGGCTGCGCGCCCTCTGGACACCGGGGCACACCCCGGGCCATGTGTGTCTGCACCTGGAGGAGGAGCACCCCGCGCGGCGCGGCCGCGGCTTCGGCCGGCTCTTCTCCGGCGACCACCTCCTGCCGGGCATCACCCCGCACATCGGCCTGTACGGGGACCCGCATGCCGAAGACGGCCCGCCCGGCCTCCCCGGCTCGCACGGGGCGACCGGCCCGGGGGAGGCCGCCGACCCCCTGGGCGACTACCTCGACTCCCTCGAACGCGTCGGCCGGCTCGCCCCCGCCGAGGTGCTGCCCGCCCACCAACACGCCTTCACCGACGCCGGCGGACGCGTCCGCGCGCTCCTCGCCCACCACGAGGAGCGGCTCGCCCATCTCAGGACGCTGCTGAGCGCACCGCGCACGGCCTGGCAGCTCGCCACCGCCATGGAGTGGAACCGCCCCTGGGAGCAGATCCCTTACAGCTCCCGCACCATCGCCGTCTCGGAGGCCGAGGCGCATCTGCGCCGGCTGGTGAAGCTGGGCCGGGCGGAGTGCGTGCCGGGCCCCGGTCCCGTGCGGTACCAGGCGGTGGACGGAGCGCCGTAGCCGGTCGTCGCCTCGGTCGTCACCCCGGCCGTCACTTCGGTCGTCACTTCGGTCGTCACCTCGGCCGCCGACCGGCCCGGGGCGCGGAGCCGGTTCGTACGTGCGAGCGAAGGCCGGGCGGGCGCCGGTTAAGGTGTGCGGGACAACTTCATCCGTACCCGATCGGGGGAAGCCGGTGGAAATCCGGCGCTGACCCGCAACCGTGAGGACGGCCCACCCACGCCAGGCCCTGGCCGGCGCGGACGGGCCGTACGAGCCGGAACACCCGAAGGGCACGGCCAAGGCTCGCGCCACCGCGGCCGCCCGCCCGTGCGGACGGCCGGTGCGCGGCACCGTCGAGGTATACGGAGCTGAGCCCGGTGCCACCGCGCGCGATCCCGGATCGGTGCGCGGGTGGGCGGCCGAGCGCGGCTGTGTGACCCGCCGCGACCCGACCCGAGAGGCACCGACCCGATGGCTCCCACGGCTTCCCCGGCCCACCAGGCCCCTTCGCCGCATTCCGGCGCCCAGCTGGCGCGCCGCGCCACCACGGCGCTGGCCGCCGCGCTGGTGCTGGGCGCGGCCGCCGCCCCCGCGTACGCCGCTGCCGCGGGCTCGCCGTCCGTCCTGTCCAAGGCACCCGGGAAGCTGCCCGACGGTCTGTACGGCACCAAGGACCCGCAGTACGACGGGGTGTGGCGGCAGTCGCTCGCGCTGCTGGCGCAGCACACCGTGGGGGTGCGTCCGGCGGCGCCGGCGGTGCGGTGGCTGGTCGGGCAGCAGTGCGCGGACGGCGCGTTCACCGCGTTCCGTGCCGAGCCGGGCAAGGCCTGTGACGCCAAGACGATGCGGGACACCAACCAGACGGCCGCCGCGGTGCAGGCGCTGGCCGCGCTGGGCGGGCAGGGCGACGCCGTGCACAAGGCGGTGGGCTGGCTGACGTCGGTGCAGAACGACGACGGCAGCTGGAGCTCGATGCCCGGCTCGCCCGGCGACGCCAACTCCACCTCGGTGGTCATCGGGGCGCTCGCGGCGGCGGGGCAGAAGCCGGGGTCGGTGACGTCGAAGAAGGGCAAGAGCCCCTACGACGGGCTGCTCACCTTCCGGCTGGGCTGTGCGGGCAAGGAGGAGGCGCACGGCGCGTTCACCTTCCAGCTCAAGGGCGCGGCCCCGAACGCCGACGCCACCGCGGCCGCCGCGACCGGAGCGCTCGGCCGGGGCTTCGTCGTCGAGCCCGCCGGGCACCGTGCGCCCCTCACGCCGCCGGCCTGCAAGGACGGCGCGGACGCGAAGCCGGGCAAGGTCTCCGCGGCGCGGGCCGCGGACGGCGGCGCCGCGTATCTCGTCGCCCAGCTCGACAAGAACGGGCAGCATCTGGTCTCCGCGATGCCGGGCGCCAAGCCGCAGCCGGACGTCGGCAATACCGCGGACGCCGTGGTGGCGCTGGCGGCCGGCGGGCACGGCGGCGAAGCCCGGCGGCCGCTGGCCTGGCTGCAGAAGAACGCGGCGGACTGGGCGCGGCAGAGCGGCCCGGCCGCGTACGCCCAGCTGGTGCTGGCCGCGCACGCCACCGGCAGCGACCCGCGCTCCTTCGGCGGCAGCGACCTGGTGACCGCGCTCAACGCCACCGGCCCGGCGCCGGCGTCCCTTCCGGGGAAGCACTCCGGGGACGCCGACACCTCCGCCAAGGACGACGGTGGCGGCACCGTGTGGTGGATCACCGGCGTCGGTCTCGCCTTCGGCGCGGGCATCGGCTTCCTGCTCAGCAGCCGCAGGAAGAAGAGCCGGCCGTGAGGCGGCGGGCCGGTCTCGCCGGGGCCGCGCTGCTGGCCGGTACGGTCACCGGCCTGGCCGCCGGGCCCGCCCAGGCACAGGAGTACCGCTACTGGTCCTTCTGGGAGGGCAGGGCCAGTTCCTGGACGTACGCCTCCGAGGGGCCGGGCACGCTGCGGCCGGCCGACGGTGCGGTCGTCGGGTTCCGCTTCACCGTCAGCGCCGATTCCGCCGCGGCCGGCAAGCCCCGTGCGGCCGCCGGTTTCGGCGCGATCTGCGGTGACACCCCCGCCAAGGAGGGCCGCAAGCGGATCGGCGTCGTCGTGGACTTCGGCACCGCGGCGGACGCGCCCGGCGGTGAGCGGCCGCCGGCGTCCCGGACGGAGTGTGCGCAGGTGTCCGGGGACGCCTCGGCGGGCGAGGCGCTGGCGGCGGTCGCCCGGCCGCTGCGCTATGACGCGGACGCCCTGCTGTGTGCCGTCGCCGGCTATCCGAAGGCGGGGTGCGCGGAGCGGGTGAGCGGCTCGAAGGAGGCGCCGTCCGCATCGCCGTCCCCGGGGGCGGCCGCGGACGGCGGGGACGACGAGGGGCCGTCCGCCGGGCTGTTCGGCGGGATCGCGGTCCTGGTCGTCCTGGGTGCGGCGGCCGGGTGGCAGCTCCGCCGCCGGCGCGGATGAGCGCCCCGCACACGACCCGTACCACCGCGCTGCACGCCGGCGCCTGGTGGCTGTGGGCGCTCGGCCTGGCCACCGCGGCCTCCCGCACCACCGATCCCCTGCTGCTGGGGCTGCTGGTGGGCGTGGCCGGATATGTCGTCGCGGCCCGCCGTACGCAGGCGCCGTGGGCCCGTTCCTACGGTGCGTTCGTCAAGCTCGGCCTGGTCGTGATCGCCCTCCGGCTGGTCTTCGCCTTCTTCCTGGGGTCCCCGATCCCGGGTACGCACACCCTGGTCACGCTCCCCGAAGTGCCGCTGCCCGACTGGGCGAAGGGCGTCCGGATCGGCGGCCGGGTCACTGCGGAGGCCATGGTCTTCGCGCTGTACGACGGGCTGAAACTGGCCACCCTGCTGATCTGTGTGGGCGCCGCCAACGCGCTCGCCAACCCGGCGCGGCTGCTGAAGTCGCTGCCCGGTGCGCTCTATGAGGCGGGCGTCGCGGTCGTCGTCGCGATGACCTTCGCGCCGAACCTGGTCGCCGATGTCCAGCGGCTGCGGGCCGCCCGCCGGCTGCGCGGCCGCCCCGACCGCGGGTTCCGGGCGCTGCTCCAGGTCGGGGTGCCGGTGCTGGAGGGCGCGTTGGAGCGTTCGGTGGCGCTGGCCGCGGCCATGGACGCGCGCGGGTACGGCCGCAGTGCCGAGGTGCCGCGGGCCGTACGGCACACCACCTCGGCCCTGACCCTCGGCGGGCTGCTCGGCATCTGCGCCGGCACGTACGGGCTGCTGGGCGCGTCGGGGGGCGGCTACGGTCTGCCGCTGCTGCTGGCCGGGCTGGCGGCGGCGCTCGGCGGGCTGTGGCTCGGCGGCCGGCGGTCGGTGCGCAGCCGCTACCGGCCCGAGCGGTGGGGGGTGCGCGCCTGGCTGGTCGCGGGCTCCGGCATCGCCGTCGCCGCCCTGATGATCTGGGCCGGTGCCTATGCGCCCGCCGCGCTCCATCCGCCCGCCGTCCCGCTCACCGCCCCTGTCCTCCCCCTCTGGCCGGCCGTCTCCGTCCTGGTGGGACTGCTGCCCGCGTTCGTCGCCCCGCTCCCGCCGAGCGGGGACCGTGCGGCGCGCGCCGTGTCCCGTGGCCGTGCCCCCGATGTCGGTCCGCGTGTGAAGGAGCCCACCCCGTGATCCGGTTCGAGCAGGTCTCGGTCACCTACGGCGACGCCACGGCGCCGGCCGTCCAGGGCATCGACCTGACCGTCCCCGAGGGCGAACTGTGCCTGCTGGTCGGGCCCTCCGGCGTCGGCAAGTCCACCGTCCTGAACGCCGTGTGCGGGCTGGTCCCGCACTTCACCGGCGGCACCCTGCGCGGCCGGGTCACCGTCGACGGCCGGGACACCCGCACCCACAAGCCGCGCGAACTGGCCGATGTCGTCGGCACGGTGGGCCAGGACCCGCTGGCGCACTTCGTCACCGACACCGTCGAGGACGAGCTCGCCTACGGCATGGAGTCGCTCGGCCTCGCCCCCGACGTGATGCGCCGCCGGGTCGAGGAGACCCTGGATCTGCTGGGCCTGGCCGAGCTGCGCGACCGCGCCCTGGCCACGCTGTCCGGGGGCCAGCGGCAGCGGGTGGCGATCGGGTCGGTGCTGACGACCCACCCCAAGGTCCTGGTCCTCGACGAGCCGACCTCGGCGCTCGACCCGGCCGCCGCGGAGGAAGTGCTCGCCGTGCTCCAGCGCCTGGTCCACGACCTGGGCACCACGGTGCTGCTGGCCGAACACCGCCTGGAGCGCGTCGTTCAGTACGCCGACCAGGTCATCCTGCTTCCCTCCCCGGGCGCGGCCCCGGTCATGGGCGCCCCCGCCGACGTCATGGCCGTCTCCCCCGTCCACCCCCCGGTGGTGGCTCTCGGCCGCCTCGCGCACTGGTCCCCGCTCCCGCTGTCCGTGCGCGACGCCCGCCGCAAGGCCGGCGCCCTGCGCGAGCGGCTGACGGGGGTGGTGCCGCCGGGGCGGGGAGCCGGGACGGGAACGGTGCCGAGCCGCCCCGGGACGGAGGCGCCCCGGAGCGGCCTTGTCCCGGACAAGATCGCCGCGGCCGTGTCCGGGCTGGGCGTCCGGCGGGGGCGGGCCGAGGTGCTGCACCGGGTGGAGCTGACCGTGCGGCGCGGCGAGACCCTCGCGTTGATGGGCCGTAACGGGGCGGGGAAGTCGACGCTGCTGTCCACCCTCGTCGGGATGCACGAGCCGTCGTCCGGCTCGGTGCGGGTCGGCGGCCGCACCCCGCACCGCACCGGCCCCCGGGAGCTGCTGCGGCAGGTCGGTCTGGTCCCGCAGGAGCCCCGTGACCTGCTCTACGCGGACACCGTCGCCGCCGAGTGCGCCGCGGCCGACCAGGACGCGGGTGCCCCGGCCGGCAGCTGCCGGGCCCAGGTCACCCGGCTGCTGCCGGACGTCCCGGATTCCGTCCACCCCCGCGATCTGTCCGAGGGCCAGCGCCTCGCCCTCGCCCTCGCGGTCGTGCTGACCGCCCGTCCGCCGCTGCTCCTGCTCGACGAGCCCACCCGCGGCCTGGATTACGCCGCCAAGGCCCGGCTGGTCGAGGTGCTGCGCACGCTGGCCGCCGAGGGCCACGCCATCGTCCTGGCCACCCATGATGTGGAGCTGGCCGCCGAACTCGCCCACCGGGTGGTGATCCTGGCCGACGGCGAGATCGTCGCCGACGGTCCCACCGACGAGGTCGTGGTCTCCTCGCCGTCGTTCGCGCCGCAGGTCGCCAAGGTCCTCGCGCCGCTGCCCTGGCTGACCGTGCCCCAGGTGGCCGAGGCGCTGGAGGCCACCGCATGACCGGACATCCGCACCGCACCGGAGGCGAGGGGCCGCCTTCGGGCTCGGCGCCGGTCCCGGGGCGCCGGGCGCGTGCCGTGCGGCTCGGTCCCCGCTCCGTCGCCGCGCTGTGCCTGATCTCGGCGATCGGCGTGATGGCCTTCGGCTGGCCGCTGCTGGCCGACTCCGCGTCCGGTCTGGCCCATTCCCGGGACGCGCCCTGGCTGTTCGCCGCGCTGCTGCCGATGCTGCTCGCCGTCGTCGTGGCGACCATCGCCGACACCGGCCTGGACGCGAAGGCCATCGCCATGCTCGGCGTGCTGGCCGCGGCCGGGGCGGCGTTGCGGCCGCTGGGCGCGGGGACGGCCGGCATCGAGCCGATGTTCTTCCTGATGGTGCTGGCGGGGCGGGTGCTCGGGCCGGGGTTCGGGTTCGTGCTGGGGTCGGTGGCGATGTTCGCGTCCGCGCTGCTGACCGGTGGTGTCGGGCCCTGGATGCCGTTCCAGATGCTGACGATGGGGTGGGTGTCGATGGGTGCCGGTCTGCTGCCCGGACCCGACCGGCTGCGCGGCCGCCGTGAACTGGCCCTGCTCGCCGCCTACGGAGCCGTCTCCGCCGTGCTCTACGGCCTGGTCATGAACCTCCAGGGCTGGCCCTATATCGGCGGCATGGCCTCGGGGGTCTCCTTCGTCCCCGGCGACCCGGTCGAGCAGAACCTCGCCCGTTTCCTCGCCTACTGCCTCGCCACCTCCCTCGGCTGGGACCTGCCCCGGGCCCTGGTGACGGTGGTCCTCACCTTCGTGCTGGGCGGCACGGTGCTCAAGGCGCTGCGCCGCGCCACCCGCCGTGCCGCCTTCGACGCCCCCGTCTCCTTCACGCCCGGTCCGCCCCGGGAGGCCGGCTCGCCGTGACCCTGCCCGCTACAGCCGCTGGATGATCGTCCCGGTCGCCAGCGCGCCGCCCGCGCACATGGTGATCAGGGCGAACTCCTTGTCCCTGCGTTCGAGTTCGTGGAGCGCGGTGGCCAGGAGCCGGGCGCCGGTGGCGCCGACCGGGTGGCCCAGGGCGATGGCCCCGCCGTTCACGTTCACCTTCTCCAGGTCCTGGTCGAAGGTCTGCGCCCAGGAGAGCACCACGGAGGCGAAGGCCTCGTTGATCTCGACGAGGTCGATGTCCTTGAGGGACATGCCGGCCTTGCCGAGCACCGCGCGGGTGGCGTCGATGGGCCCGTCGAGATGGAAGTGCGGATCGGAGCCGACCAGTGCCTGCGCCACGATCCGGGCACGCGGCTTGAGCTTGAGGGCACGGGCCATCCGCTTCGAGGCCCACATCACGGCGGCGGCGCCGTCGGAGATCTGCGAGGAGTTGCCCGCCGTGTGGACGGCGGTCGGCATCACGGGTTTGAGGCCGGCCAGCGCCTCCATGCTGGTGTCGCGCAGCCCCTCGTCCCGGTCGACCAGCCGCCACATGCCCTGACCCGCGGCCTGTTCGTCCTCGGTGGTGGGCACCTGGACGGCGAAGGTCTCCCGTTTGAAGCGCTCCTCGGCCCAGGCGGTGGCCGCCCGCTCCTGTGAGATCAGGCCGAGCGAGTCGACGTTCTCGCGGGTCAGTCCCCGGTGGCGGGCGATGCGTTCGGCCGCCTCGAACTGGTTGGGCAGATCGACGTTCCACTCGTCCGGCCAGGGCTTTCCGGGGCCGTGCTTCGAGGCGCTGCCGAGCGGCACCCGGGACATCGCCTCGACCCCGCAGCCGATGCCGACGTCGATGACGCCGCTCGCGATCATGTTGGCGACCATGTGGTTAGCTTGCTGGGAGGATCCGCACTGGCAGTCCACGGTGGTCGCGGCGGTCTCGTACGGAAGGCCCATCGCCAGCCAGGCGTTGCGGGCCGGGTTCATGGACTGTTCACCGGCGTGGGTGACGGTGCCGCTGACGATCTGTTCGACGCAGTCGGGCTGGATGCCCGTACGGGAGAGGAGTTCGCGGTAGGTCTCGCCCAGGAGATAGGCGGGGTGGAGGTTGGCGAGGGCGCCCTGGCGCCTGCCGATCGGGGTGCGTACTGCTTCGACGATGACGGGTTCCGCGGCCATGACTGACTCGTCCTCTCCTCGCGTCCGCGGGTCCCGGCACCCACGGAAGAAGAACTAGTACGCGTTCTAGTTCCACGACAGTCTCATGAGCCGCCCTCCGGGGCGCAAGGGGCCTGCAACGCCCTTGTCCGCAAAGGGAGTCGCCGCGGCTCTTGCGACCTGGAGAAGTCGTCACTACCTTCACCGCGATCCATTATCTGATGAAGCGTCAGAAATTTCGGATGGACCAGGAGTCGCCGATGCCATGCCCAGCGTTGCCCGACGGGTTCGACTTCACCGACCCCGACGTCTACCGGACCCGTGTCCCGCTTCCCGAGTTCGCGCAGCTGCGGCAGACCGCTCCCGTGTGGTGGAACGCCCAGCCGCACGGCATTGCCGGCTTCGGCGACGACGGCTACTGGGTGGTCACCCGGCATCAGGACGTCAAGGAGGTGTCCACGAAGCCGGACATCTTCTCCGCCAGCCGCAACACGTCGATCATCCGGTTCAACGCGTCCATGACCCGTGAGCAGATCGACGTACAGAAACTCATCATGCTGAACATGGACCCGCCCGAGCACACCCGGGTCCGGCAGATCGTGCAGCGCGGTTTCACCCCGCGCGCCATCCGCGGCCTGGAGGACGCGCTGCGCCGCCGGGCGGTGCACATCGTCGACGAGGCGCGCCGCAGCGGCACCGGGGACTTCGTGACCGACATCGCCTGCGAACTCCCCCTCCAGGCCATCGCGGAGCTGATCGGCATCCCCCAGGACGACCGGGCCCGCATCTTCGACTGGTCGAACAAGATGGTCGCGTACGACGATCCCGAGCTGGCGATCACCGAAGAGGTCGGCAGCAACGCGGCCATGGAGCTGATCTCCTACGCGATGAACCTCGCCGCGGCGCGCAAGGAGTGCCCCGCCGAGGACATCGTCAGCCGGCTGGTGGCGGCCGAGGACGAGGGGAACCTCGGCTCCGACGAGTTCGGCTTCTTCGTGCTGCTGCTGGCGGTGGCCGGCAACGAGACGACGCGCAATGCCATCACCCACGGGATGCACGCCTTCCTCACCCACCCCGACCAGTGGGAACTCTTCAAGCGCGAGCGCCCGGCGACCGCGGCCGAGGAGATCGTGCGGTGGGCGACCCCGGTGGTCTCCTTCCAGCGCACCGCCACCCAGGACACCGAACTCGGCGGCGCGAAGATCAAGGAGGGGCAGCGGGTGGGGATCTTCTACTCCTCCGCCAACCACGATCCGGAGGTCTTCACCGACCCCGAGGTCTTCGACATCACCCGCGACCCCAACCCCCATCTGGGATTCGGTGGCGGCGGACCCCACTTCTGCCTCGGCAAGTCCCTCGCGGTGCTGGAGATCAACCTGATCTTCAACGCCCTCGCGGACGCCATGCCCGACATCACCCTGGCGGGCAGCCCGCGCCGGCTGCGCTCGGCCTGGCTCAACGGCGTCAAGGAACTCCGGGTCCATTACGGCTGACCGGCACCACGGCGAGGAGCGGCAGGGGCGCGCACCCGGATGTACGGGTGGGCGCCCCTGCCGTCTTGCGGGGCACCCACCGCGGCGGCGGCCCGGCCCGGTGCGGGGTCCCGGTGCGGGTGCGCGGTACGGGGAGGGGCGGGCCCGGAAAGCCGGACGCGCGGTATGTCCGAAACCGGCTCCTGCCTCAACCTTGTCAGTTGTCATGCTCAGACTTACATTCAACTCACGGGTAACACTTGGCAGTTCGCCCTCGTCGCGCACCGCTCCGCAGCGTCTCCGGCCGAACCGCACGTTCTTCCCCACACCCGCACACGCCGGCCCCGCGCGTCTCCGGCCCACGCAGCACGTCACACCCACGCAGCACGCCGCACCCACGCCGCACCACACACAGGCACCCCCACACGGTTCGACAGCGCGCTTCCTTGCTCTTCGAAGGGGACACACCGTTATGAAGGACGCACCCGGCAGACCCGTCACGGGACGCATCAGATGGCGCAGGTTCGCCGCGCTGTCCGTCCCGGCCCTCGTCGGCACCGCCGCCCTGGGCATCGCCCTGGCCAACGGGGCGCTGGCGGCCTCGTTCGCCGTCTCGGGACAGCAGTTCAAGGTTTCCGCCGACAGCCTCACGGGCGACGGCTTCGCCCAGTACGGCAGCGTGGACACGAACGCCAGGGGAGATCTCCTGCCGGTCGCCGTCACCGCCATCAAGACCGCACGGATGCACCACCTGTGCCAGTCGGTGGTCACGCATCTGCCCGTCATCGGCGATATCTCGCTCCACCTCAGCGCCGGTACGGGCAGCACGCCCGTCGAGGCGACCAACCTCTTCGTGGACGCCACCCAGCTCTCCGGCGACGCGTCGTTCCACGGCATCGAGATCGGCCGGGACGCCTCCACCCTCGACAAGGGACCGGACAGCGGCCAGGGCATGCAGGACCTCTTCGCCCAGCAGGCCGACGACGTCAGCATCAACAGCCTGCGGCAGACGGCCTGGGCCACCAACGCGGGGACCTTCAAGCTGTCCGGCCTGAACATGAAGATCTCCAAGGGCACCAAGGAATGCTTCTGACCTGGCGGCGCTGGCGGAAGGGCCGGCCCTTCTGGGGCGGTCTGACGGCGATCCTCGCCGGCGCCGAGATCTGCGCCCTCCCCCTGGCGCCGCTGAAGATCATGCTGCAACAGGGCATCGCCGGCATCCCGTCCGTGCTGATGGGGCTGGTGATGATCGTGATGGGGCTCTCGGCGTGGTTCGCCCCGCACTACCGGGGCATGGCGGGGGTGCTCACCGTGCTGTGCGCGGCGGCCGCGCTGGTGATGTCCAACCTCGGCGGCTTTCTGCTCGGCACCGTCCTCGGGATTCTCGGCGGCTCGATGATCTTCGCCTGGCAGCCGGCCACCCCCGCGGAATCCGGCGCCCCCACGGCGCCCGAGGCCCCCGCGGCACCTGAGACCGCCACGGCTCCCGAGGCCGTCGCGGCTTCCGAGGCCCCCGCGGCACCCACCCCCCTTGAAGGAGACCCACGATGACGATGACGCACCCCGCCCGCCGTACCCATCGCAGACGCGTGGGGTGTGCCGCCGGCACCGGGATCGCCGCGGCCCTCGCCCTGCCGCTCGCCGTGACGGGTCCGGCGGTGGCACTGCCCGCCGGAGCGGCGCCGCTCGCCCCGTCCACGACCGTGAGCCCGGCAGGTCACGGCTTCACCGCCACGCTCAGCGGCAAGGCCACCTTCAAGGCCGGTGCGGTGACGGTGACCTGTACGACCTCGACCTCCAGCGGGCAGGTCCCGGCCGCGCCCGGCAACCGGAACCCGGCCGGACCGGTGAGCAGTTCCACGACTCCGGCGACGTACGGCTCCTGCACGACGAGCCTGCCGGGGGTCAGTGCGAGCGTCACCACGACCGGCACCTGGGGCGTCGCCATGCAGAACGGGGCGCCGGTGACCGCCGGACTGACCATCCCCACCGGCGGCTTCGTCCTCAAGACCAGTGGGCTGGCGTCCTGCACGGTCACCGCGGCCCCCACCGCGGCGGCGACGGTGGCCGGCACCTGGACCAACGGCGCGCCGTCCACGCTCACCTTCACCAACGCCGCGGTGCCGGTGAAGGTGGTGGGCGGGTTCGGCTGCCCGACCACCGCGACCAGCTCGCTCTTCAACGCCACCTACAAGGTCGCCGACACCACCGACCCCGCCTCCCAGATCACCGTCACCGGCTGAGCGGCGCGCCGGCACACCGGCCCGGGTGACGGCCGTGCCCCCCCCGCGGGCGTCACCCTCGGCGCACGACCCGGGCGTCACCCTCGGCGCACCGCCATCTGGGCGACCGCCACGGCCACCAGCGCCGCCACGGCGACCGTGCCGCTGACGACCGCGGTGATCAGCCGTCGCCGCAGGGCCCGGTAGACGCCCTCGTATTCGGCCCGCAGGGTGGCGCTGCGGACCGCGATGCGCTCCAGATACGCCCAGGTGGCATCGCGCTGGTCGCGGCGGTAGTGCAGCTCCACCTCCCGCCGCTGGGTGTCGGTGAGCCAGGGCAGACCGGCGCAGAAGGCTTCCGCGCGAAGGCGTGCCCGGCCCTTCTCCGCCTCCCAGAGGAGAAATCCCTCGATCTCGTTGATGGCCCGGTCCCTCGCCGTGCCGTCGACCCCCGGCATTTCTCCCGTGTGCGGCAGGCTCCCTCCGCCGGGCATTCGGCCGCCCGGTCCCGCGCCTTCGCCGCTCCGCCTTCCTTCGCCCATCTGCGTTCCCTCGTTCATATGCGTGCCCCGATTCCGGTGGCGGGCGTGTGCTCGGCGTCCGCCAGGGCCCCGGTCTCGCGTGCGCTCTCCGGGTGGTGCAGATCGAAGGCCGGGGATTCGGAGCGAATACGCGGCAGCGTACGGAAGTTGTGCCGGGGAGGCGGGCAGGACGTCGCCCATTCCAGCGAACGGCCGTATCCCCAGGGATCGTCGGAGGTGACCTTTTCGCCGTACTTCGCGGTCTTCCACACGTTGTAGAGGAATGGCAGGAGGGAGAGCCCGAGGAGGAAGGAGAAGATGCTGGAGACGGTGTTCAAGGTGGTGAAGCCGTCGGCCGCGAGATAGTCGGGGATACGCCGCACCATGCCTTCCGCGCCGAGCCAGTGCTGGACGAGGAAGGTGCCGTGGAAGCCCACGAACAGCGTCCAGAAGGTGATCTTGCCGAGCCGCTCGTCCAGCATCTTGCCGGTCATCTTCGGCCACCAGAAGTGGAACCCGGCGAACATCGCGAAGACGACCGTGCCGAAGACCACGTAGTGGAAGTGCGCCACCACGAAGTACGAGTCGGAGACGTGGAAGTCCATCGGCGGCGAGGCCAGGATGACACCGGTCAGACCACCGAAGGTGAAGGTGATCAGGAAGCCGATCGCCCACAGCATCGGCGTCTCGAAGGACAGTGAGCCCTTCCACATCGTGCCGATCCAGTTGAAGAACTTCACACCCGTCGGCACCGCGATGAGGAACGTCATGAAGGAGAAGAACGGCAACAGCACGCCGCCCGTCACATACATGTGGTGCGCCCACACCGTGACCGAAAGACCGGCGATCGAAACCGTCGCCGCGATCAGACCGATATAGCCGAACATCGGCTTCCGGGAGAACACCGGAATGACCTCGGAAATGATGCCGAAGAACGGCAGGGCGATGATGTACACCTCTGGATGGCCGAAGAACCAGAAGAGGTGCTGCCAGAGCAACGCACCACCGTTCGCGGCATCGAAGACATGCGCCCCGAATTTACGGTCCGCCTCCAGCGCGAGCAGCGCCGCTGCCAGCACCGGGAAGGCCAGCAGCGCCAGTACACCGGTCAGCAGCACATTCCAGCAGAAGATCGGCATCCGGAACATCGTCATGCCCGGTGCCCGCATGCAGATGATCGTCGTGATGAAGTTGACCGAACCGAGGATCGTGCCGAAGCCGGAGAAAGCGAGGCCCATGATCCACATATCGGCGCCGATTCCGGGGGAATGCACGGAGTCGGACAGCGGCGCATAGGCGAACCAGCCGAAGTCGGCCGCGCCCTGCGGCGTCAGAAACCCGCCCACCGCGATGAGCGAGCCGAGGAGATAGAGCCAGTAGGCGAACATGTTCAGCCGGGGGAAGGCGACATCGGGCGCGCCGATCTGCAGCGGCATGATCCAGTTCGCGAAGCCGGCGAACAGCGGCGTCGCGAACATCAGCAGCATGATCGTGCCGTGCATCGTGAACGCCTGGTTGAACTGCTCGTTCGACATGATCTGGTGGCCCGGCCGGGCCAGTTCGGCGCGCATCACCAGCGCCAGCAGTCCGCCGACGCAGAAGAAGGCGAACGCGGTGACCAGGTAGAGCGTGCCGATCGTCTTGTGGTCGGTGGTCGTCCACCACTTCACGGGAAACCTCATGCCCGTTAGGTGTCCGGCACCGCCGCACACCTCACCGCCCGCGGGGACCGGGGCCCGCGGGAGGGCGTGGGAAGTCTCACCGGGCCGGGTGTGATGATCCGGTCCATGCCGGACACCAAGGGTTCATGAGCACGGACGACGCCTTCGCCGAGGCCTATCGCGCGCACTACTGGGCGGTCAGCCGCTTCGTGGCGCGACGGCTGGACGGGCAGGCACACGAGGTCGAGGAAGTCGTGGCGGAGGTCTTCTCCACCGCCTGGAGACGCCGCGCCGAACTCCCCGACGCGCCACTGCCCTGGCTGTACGGGGTGGCTCGCAACTGTCTGGCCAACACCGTGCGGGGGCTGGGCCGTTACCGGCGGCTGCTGCACCGGCTCGGCCACCACGAGGCGGCGCGGCAGCGGCAGCCCGTGGACAACGGCCCGGCGGCGGAGCGGCCCGGGTCCTGGGTGCACGAGGCGCTGGCCCGCCTCTCCCCCGCGGACCAGGAGGTGCTGCGGCTGACCGCCTGGGAGGAACTGACCGTCGGGGAACTGGCGGTGACCCTCGGGTGCGGGCAGAGCGCGGCCGCCATGCGTCTGCACCGGGCGCGCGGCCGGCTCCGTACGCAGATAGAGCGGATGCGGATGGCGCGGATGCGGCAGAAGGACACCACCCGGAGCAAGGACACCCCCGGGGCCGAGGCCGGCGCCCCGACCGGTGCGCCACCGCCCGCGACAAGGCCCGCACCGCTGCCGCCGGCCCCCCGTCCGGCCGCCCGACCTGCCCTCCCTCACCCCCTGTCCCCCCACCCCGTACCGACCCGAGCGGGAGGCCGCCGCCATGACTGACGAACTGGAGCTGCTGCGGCAGGCCGACCCCGCCCCGGCCGACGACGGCTCCTGGCGCGACCGCCCGCTGACCGCCCGGGCGGAGCGCCGGCTGACAGAGCTGACGGACCTGACGGAGCCGGCGGCCGGCGCCGGCCGCCGTGCCCGTCCGCACCCCGTGCCCCGGCGGCGACTGGTGCTGGGCCTGACCGCCGCGTCGCTGGCCGCCGTCGCCGCCCTCGCGCTCACCTTCTCCGGTGCCGGCAGCAGCCCCGCCGTCGCCGCGCCCGCCGCCCTCACCCTGCACACCGGTGCGCCGTCCGTCTCGCTGGACACCCTCGCCCGCCGGGCGGAGGCCCTTGCCGGGTCGGCCGGCGCCGCCGACGGGCCGCGGCGCGGCAGCCATCTGCAGACCTGGTACATGAGCATGGAGACCGGCCCGCACGCCGCGCCGCCGGTCACCGTGCCCGAGGAGCGGATCACCCACTGGAACGCCGACGGCAGCGGCTCGGAACTGGTCGTGGCCACCGACCCCCGGCACCCGGGCCGCCCGGTGATCCACGACAACGACGGCCACTGGCGACATGTCAGCGACGGCAAGGTCCTGCACGACACGACCTATCCGGCCGGCTCGGAGGCCCGGCACAGCGGCCTGGCCTCCCGTACCCGGCCCTCGACGGACCCCGCGAAGCTGCGCGCACAGCTGTCGTGGCTCTACGGCGGACCGGACGGCAACCGCACCACGGGGCAACTCCTCTCGGCGCTCTCCTCCTTCCGCCAGGAGTGGACACCGGGGCCCCGGGAGACCGCGGCCATCGTCCGGATGCTGGCCGACGCGGGCGGGCTGCGCCAGGCGGGCACGGTCACCGACCGGCTGGGCCGGCGCGGACAGGCGTATGTGTACGACGGCCCCGACGGCGCCATGGACTCCACCCGCCAGATGGTGATCTTCGACCCGCGCACCGGCGAACTTCTGGGCCTGGAGGTCACCTTCACCAAGAACCATCCGGAGTTCAGGATCAGGTCCGGTGAGGTGATGTCGTACGAGGCGTGGATGCCGTGACGTACGAGGCGTGGATGCCGTGACGGACGGGGCGTGGATGCTGTGACGGACGGGGCGTAGGTGCCGTGACAGGGCTGGTGTGGCCGAGGTGGGCGTCCAGCACGCCGACCGGCCGGCCGGACCCACG
Organism: Streptomyces sp. NBC_01454; assembly: GCF_036227565.1. Taxonomy (NCBI): domain Bacteria; kingdom Bacillati; phylum Actinomycetota; class Actinomycetes; order Kitasatosporales; family Streptomycetaceae; genus Streptomyces; species Streptomyces sp. NBC_01454. The sequence continues at coordinate 5,874,901 of NZ_CP109460.1, read as the reverse complement.
TCCGAGTGGCGGGGTGGGCGGTCATGGCTGATCCTTGAGAGAACGCGACGATCCACATCGGCGCGGCGGTGCCAAGTGCCGCCGCGCCGTTCTCGCGCTCCGGCCCGCCCCTCGCCCGTACGCCCCCCTTCGACTTCATGACTTCATGACTTCACGTGGCGCACGTCACAATCCGCCGATGGTTGCAGCGGATCATCGCGATATGGATCACAGAGGCGAGGGCCGGAAATCGCTCGCGCACAGTGCGTTTCCCCAGCAAGGAGCGGGTATACGGCCGACTGCGCGGTCATCCGCGCACTGTCCGTGATGATCCGGTCTGCCCCTATGGTCGACCTTTGCCCGTCGCTCCCCGACGGGCTCTGGCCCGCCACGCCATGGCGGGCGGTGTCATGTTGTCGTCCAAAGAGAGCGCAGGCGAGCGAGCACGTGCCGACGCAGTCCCCCGTCGACCCCGGGCCCCGTAATCCCGTCGGCCGCCGTGCCGAGACCGCACCCGATCCGCAGCGGAAACAGGCGGCGGATCCGGCGACAGCGGCCTCGGGCGAGGTGACCGTCGTCGACCCCGCGATGGTCAAGCGCGCCGTGTCGGCGGCCGCGCTCGGCAATGCGATGGAGTGGTTCGACTTCGGCGTGTACAGCTACATCGCGGTCACCCTCGGGCATGTCTTCTTCCCGTCCGGGAACCCGACCGCGCAGTTGCTGTCGACGTTCGGAGCGTTCGCGGCGGCGTTCCTGGTGCGCCCCATCGGCGGCATGGTCTTCGGGCCGCTCGGTGACCGGATCGGCCGGCAGAAGGTCCTCGCGATCACCATGATCATGATGGCGGCGGGCACCTTCGCCATCGGTCTGATCCCGTCCTACGCCTCCATCGGCGTGGGCGCGCCCATCCTGCTGCTCGTCGCCCGTCTGGTGCAGGGCTTCTCCACCGGCGGCGAATACGGCGGCGCCTCCACCTTCATCGCCGAGTACGCGCCCGACAAGAAGCGCGGCTTCCTCGGCAGCTGGCTGGAGTTCGGCACGCTGGCCGGCTACGTCGGCGGCGCCGGCCTGGTCACCCTGATGACCGCGCTGCTGTCCACCGGTGACCTGAACTCCTGGGGCTGGCGCATCCCGTTCCTGATCGCCGGACCGATGGGCATCATCGGCCTCTACCTGCGGCTGCGGCTGGAGGAGACCCCGGCCTTCGCGCAGCTGGAGAAGGAGGCGCGGAGCAAGGAGAAGGAGCGCCGCGAGGTCGAGAAGCGGATCGGTATCCGCGAGATGATCTTCGGCCAGTGGCGGTCCATGCTGCTGTGCATCGGCCTGGTCCTGGTCTTCAACGTCACGGACTACATGCTGCTGTCGTACATGCCGAGCTACCTGACCTCGGAGCTGAAGTACGACGAGACGCACGGGCTGCTGGTCGTGCTCGCCGTGATGGTCCTGATGATGGGCGTCCAGCCGCTCGCGGGCCGGCTCACCGACCGCTTCGGCCGCCGTCCGGTCATCGGCGCGGGCTGCGTGGGCTTCCTGGTGCTGTCGGTTCCCGCGCTGCTGCTGATCCGGCAGGGATCGCTGGTCGCCATCGCGCTGGGCATGGCCGCGCTCGGCCTGCTGCTGGTCACGTTCACCTCGGCGATGCCGTCCGCACTGCCCGCGCTGTTCCCGACCAAGGTGCGCTACGGCTCGCTGTCGATCGGCTTCAACGTCTCCGTGTCGCTCTTCGGCGGGACGACGCCGCTGGTGGTCACCGCCCTGATCGGTGCGACCGGCAACAAGATGATGCCCGCCTACTACATGATGGCGGCGGCCGTGATCGGCGGTATCGCGGTCCTGATGATGTCGGAGAGCGCCGGCAAGCCGCTGCCCGGCTCGCCCCCGGCCGTCGAGACCGAGGCGGAGGCCCAGGAGCTCCGAGAGGCGGCCCACCGCCCCGCCACGGCCGGTTCGACGGCCTGACCCGTCCGCCCCGCGGACCGACCCGCACCCGTACTACGCCGAGGGCCCGACCGGAGACATCCGGCCGGGCCCTCGGCGTTCCCGACCACGCCGGCACGCCGACAACTGGTGCGAGAGCCGCTGCGGCCGTAACGGATGCTTGATGTACCACTGATGCTTGAGCCGCGGGAGAACGCACGCGGCGCCTTGTACCCCAGCCACCATGGCTGGGCTATGCATCAAGGAGAACCTGCGGTGCTCTTGCGGCAGACTACTGCTCGTTCTGGGCACGGTACTTGACTGCGTTCATCGTCGGCATGACGGTGGGTCTGCTGGGACGGTGTGGCGATGCCCGGACACCAAACCTGCGTCACATGGGAGCAAGCTGCCTTCGGCGTAGCCCGCACCGTGATGATGCCGATGCTCGCCATTCTCGGCGCCCCTGGTTGCGGCGCCCTATCGTGAGCACTCAACAGATTAAGTTGAGTTGAATCAAGCACCAGTCAGAGGCTTCATCTCGCCCCGGACCAGTCCTATGCCTTGAACAGCGCACACTTAATGGCGAGTTTGAGCCACGACTTGGCTGCATCTGATGGGACGTAATGTGCGCAATCGTCGGGACTCGACTAACAGGTGGGCAGCGTAAGCCGGTTAGGTGCCACCGTCAGTGGCGCAGAGTAAACTCGTAGCGTACTGAGATGAGCATTAAGGGGGACTCGTGGCTGCCTCTGGCTTCGACATAGACACACACCAGCTGAAGAGCGAAGCGCCGACGTTTCACAGGGAATCCGTCGCCTTGGCGAAAGCGACGGAGAAGCTGAAGCACACACTCGATGGGCTCGGAGCGCCCTGGGGGGGGACGACGAACAAGGGAAGAAGTTCGGGCACCTCTACAGGCCACATCGCACCGAAATCGAGCGTGCCGCCCAAGTCTTGGTGAAGGGGCTGGAAAGCATCGCCAAGACCATGAAGGACATGGCTGATAACCACGAGGCCGCGGATCGCTCCAACGCTGCAGGGTTCAAGCGCAACGACGGCGGTGGGCATTGAGCGCCGGAGACAAGGCCAAGGAGATCGTCCAGGACCTCACCGGCATGTGGTGGCCGGAGGGTGATGAGGATCGACTCCGAGAAGCCGCACAGGCTTGGCGGGACTTCGCCGAAGACGTCAAAGACATCACATGGTCGGCGCACAAGTCGGCACAAGATGTCATCGACAACAACAAGGGCCAATCGATCGAATCTTTCGCTTCCTTCTGGCGCAAGTACCACAGCGGCGGAAAGGGCTACCTGGACGACTTGGCCGAATCAGCGCGGGACATGGCCAAGGCACTCGACAAGTTCGCGGACCAGATAGCGGAAGCCAAGAAGAAGATAGAGCACGAGCTGGAGATCGCCGGCGCCGTACTGGTCGCCGGTACGGCACTGGCCCTCTTCACAGGCGGCCTCAGCGAAGTCGCCGCCGCCGGAGCCACGGAGGCAATCGTCGCTGCGGCCGGCACAGCTGGCGTCGCCGTGTCCGCCACCGTCGCCGAGATCGCCGGAACCGTCCTGGCCACTGCCGCGATAGGCGGGATCGAGGCCATCACCGTAGATGTCGTCGTTGCCCAGGGCGGCCGCAACCTCCTCGGCGACCAGAAGGGCATCAACCTGAACGAAGCCGCCTCGGCCGGCTTGATGGGCGGAGCCCTTGGGGGTGCCCTAGGGGGCGCAGCCCGTGGGCTGAGAACCTTCAACGAAGCCCGCCTTCCTGGCATTCCGGCATCAAAACTCCATCTGGCGTCCAACGATGAATGGCTCACCGGCGCTCGACGGCGCCCTCGCGATTTGCTGGATGACCCCGCGCAGACCAAGTGGGCAGAAAACTCCTACGCCAACTTCATGGAAGATTCCCGAGATATCGGAACCATTAGCAAAAATACCCGGGAAGTGTTGCGGGGAGACGGGTCCACTGGGTTCTCCGAAGAGGAGATCAGCACCATCAAGAAGCACGTCTTTGATACAGAGCATCCGATCGAGGACTACGAAACCGGAAAGGTTGTCACCCGAAAGTTCGATGCCGACCCTGAAATCGCAGACACCTGGATCCGCCTGCGTTCCGGGAGCGCGCTACCAGAAGATCACATTCTATTGGAGCACGAACTCACGGAGCTCAAGTACCTGCGCGAGCATCCCGGAGCTACCTACCAAGAAGCGCACCGGATCGCCAACGAATCGTACAATTGGCAAAGCAAGGTTCCGTTGAACAAGCGCGAAGACTTCGAAAGTGAGTGGTAACAGTGGCTGCGCTGGTATATTTTAAAAAGCTCTCCGAGGATGGCAACACCATCGTCTACTCGTTCGGCGATGCCCCCTCGGATATGGCACGGAACCTTACGATGGACAGGGGTACGCGTAGGTCGCAGCCTGATGATGGGAACGTGGACTATACGTTCCTCAAGGCATCTCGAAAAATCAACGCCATGTACGACACGGCAAATGAGTGGCCCGAACGCGGAATGAGCGCCAGCTAAAAGCGCGTCGTCAAGGGTTACTCCTGGCCCCGAAAGGAATCCCGCCGGTCTGCTTCTCCGGACTGCTCGATACCGTTCGGTTGGCCACCGTCGCCGCCTCTGAACAGCGCCCCCGTCGCCAGCCCTTCTGGTAACGGGGGCGTCCCTATATGTGGCCCAACGAGTGCAGTCGAGCACCCCGCCAAGACAGCCGCCCGCTCTCAAACGCTCCCTCGCCCACGCGCTGATCACCGCGGAGTCGATACCGCTGGGTAGGGCCTTTGGGAGTTTACGACCCTGCCCGTTGGTTGCCCCGCCAAGCCGCGGAAGTGAGAGATGGAGTCCATATAGCGGATGCAGGGCCCCTCGCTGGACGCCGCGGGCCGCCCGTACGGCAGGATGGAGCCATGAGCGTAGTCAAGATCAACGTGCTGACCGTCCCTGCTGAACAGCGTGAGGTGCTGGAGAAGCGCTTCGCCTCCCGCGCCGGCACCGTGGACTCCTCCGACGGCTTCGAGTGGTTCGAGTTGCTGCGCCCCGTGGAGGGCACCGACCAGTACCTCGTCTACACCCGCTGGCGGGATGAGGAGTCGTTCCAGGCGTGGATGGAGGGGCCGATGAAGGCCGCGCACCAGCAGGGTGGCGGTGACGGGGGTGGCGAGCGGCCCAAGCCCGCCGCCTCCGGGTCGACACTGTGGTCCTTTGAGGTCGTGCAGCAGGCCGGGCCCCGGAAGGGCTGAGTTTCCGGCGGCGGCAGCACTCGAAAAGCGCTGTGTGGTGGGTCGTTGCCGGCCGCCGCGACAATGGGGGCATGAGTGACGTCGCCCCGCTCCGCCTTTCCTGGACCGTCGCCGCGGAGCCGGTCGGTTCGCCGGATGCCGTGGCGCTGTTGCGCCAGTACTACACCGAGGTGGCCGACCGCTACTTCACCCTGCACGAGGGGCGCCGCTCCACGCCGCGGGAGATCGCGGAGGGGCTGGCGGAGTACCCCAGTGCCGATCTGCTGCCACCGCGGGGTGTGCTGCTGGTGGCCCGGCACGGTGGGGTGGTGGCGGGCTGCGCCGGGGTGCGGCTGCTGGACGGGCGCACCGCGGAGCTGAAGCAGATGTTCGTGCGGGCCGGGTGGCGTGGCCGGGGCGGGGCGGGGCGGCTGTTGGGAGCCGCCGAGGCGGCCGCGGTGCGGCTGGGCGCCGGGCGGATCCGGCTGGACACCCGGCTGGATCTGGTGGAGGCCGTCGCGCTCTACCGGCGGCACGGTTTCGCGGAGATCGCTCCGTACCACGACGACCCCTACGCGGAGATTTTCTTCGAGAAGCGGCTGGGGGTCGACCCTCTGTCCGGCTGAACGGCCGGGGCGGAGTCGGGCCCATGGGCGCCAACTGCCCTGCGGGCGGGCTCACTTCGCCAGGTCGGGTGGGTGTGCCGCAGGCGGTGGGGTGCGGGGCGTCGTTCGCCGGGTGCCGCTGTTGTGCGGCTCCTCCGCGTCCGAGCCGCACAGCTCCGCCGTCAGCTCCCGGACGAGTTCGGTGAGGTCGGTGGGGCGGTCTTCGGTCCACCAGTCGCCCAGCAGTTCCGCGAGCGACTGCTGACGGGTCGCCGAGAGCCGGTCCGCGATGTCCCGTCCGCGGTCGGTGAGCAGCAGCAACAGCCCCTCGCGGGCGCCGAGTCCGCGCTCCTCGATCTGGCGGACGCCCTCGGCGATCACCCCGTACGGCACGTGAGTGCGTTCGGCGAGCAGCCCCGGCTCCACCGAGCCGTAGCGGTGGATGCGCAGGATCAGCCAGCTGGCGGCCGGTCTGAGGTCCAGTCCGGCCCGGGCGGTGATCTTCTCGTAGATGTCTTTACGGCCCGCCATGCTGCCGAGTTTGGACAGCGCACGGGCGACCTCGTCGCGGGAGGAGCGTTGGACGGGGTTGGAGGAGACCACCTCGCTGGCGTCGGGGGCGGTGACGCTGCCGCGCAGCGGCTCCTCCTTGAGGAACCAGGCCAGCACGAACGCCACCAGGACCAGCGGGACGGCGTAGAGGAACACATTGGTGATGGAGACGGAGTAGGCGTTCAGGACAGCGGCGACCTGCCCGGCCGGCAGCCGTGCCACGGTCCGTGGGTCCTCGGCGATCCCCGCCGGGTCGACCCCCGGGGGCAGGGGGTGCCCGGCGAGGGCGTCGGCGATCCGCGGGCGGAGATTGTTGGTGAAGACCGTGCCGAAGAGGGAGACGCCGAACGAGGCGCCGATGGAGCGGAAGAACGTGGCGCCGGAGGTGGCGACGCCCAGGTCCCGGTAGGGGACGGCGTTCTGCGCGATGAGCACCAGCACCTGCATCACCAGGCCCAGCCCGAAGCCGAAGACGAAGAAGCAGGCGCTCATCTCGGCCACGCCGCTGGACGGTTCGAGCTGGTGCAGCAACAGCAGGCCGAGCGCGACGATGCCGGTGCCGGCGATCGGGAAGACCTTGTAGTGGCCGGTGCGGCTGACGATCTGGCCGGAGCCGGTGGAGGCCAGCAGCATGCCGAGCACCATCGGCAGCATGTGGACACCGGACAGGGTCGGAGTCACGCCCTGCACGACCTGCAGAAACGTCGGGAGGTAGGTCATCGAGCCGAACATCGCGAAGCCGACGACGAAGCCGATGACGGCGGTGAGCGTGAAGGTGCGCAGCCGGAACAGCCGCAGCGGCAGCACCGGCTCGGCGGCCCGGCGCTCGATGGCCACGAACGCCACCAGCAGCACGGCGCCGAGCACGCCGAACCCGATGATCCGCCAGGAGGACCAGGCGTAGCTGACGCCGCCGAGCGAGGCCATCAGGACGAAGCAGGCGGCGGCCGCGGCGATGGTGACGGTGCCCAGGTAGTCGATCCGGTGCGGGGTGCGGCTGCGCGGGATGTGCAGCACGGCGGCGATGACGGCGAGCGCGACGATGCCGACCGGCACATTGATGTAGAACACCCACCGCCAGCTGAGGTGGTCCACGAACAGCCCGCCGAGCAGCGGACCGAGCACGCTCGCACTGCCGAAGACGAAGCCGAACAGGCCCTGGTACTTGCCGCGTTCGCGGGGCGGCACGATGTCCCCGACGATCGCCATCGACAGCACGATCAGGCCGCCGCCGCCCAGCCCCTGCAGGGCCCGGAAGGCGATCAGCTCCCCGATGTTCTGCGCGATACCGCACAGCACCGAACCGATCAGGAAGATCACGATGGCGGTCTGGAAGAGCCTCTTGCGGCCGTACTGGTCACCGAGCTTGCCCCACAGGGGCGTCGCCGCCGTCGAGGCCAGCAGGTAGGCGGTGACCACCCAGGACAGATGGTCGAGGCCGCCGAGTTCGCTGACGATGGTGGGCAGCGCGGTGGCGACGATGGTCTGGTCGAGCGCCGCGAGGAGCATGCCGAGCAACAGCGCCCCGATCGCGACGAGGATCGTCCGCCGGGACCGCTCCCCGCCGGGGACGGCAGGAGCGCCGGTGTCCTGCGCCATGAGCCTCTCCCTCTGTGCCGGAGTGTCCATTGCGGTGCCGGGTCCGCGGCGACCGGGGCGGCGGGGCCTCAGCGACCGTTGCGGCGGCCTCCGCAGCGACTGGTGGGGCGGGGCGCGCCCCACCCGTTCCGGGCCGCCGTCGGCCGCCCTTCCCGTGGGGGGCGGCCTTCGGACTTCTTCCATCCTGGGTGGTGGTGCCGGATATGGCTTCCCGAGCGGCGTCCGCCATCCGGGGCCGTACGGGGGACGGTCGGGAGGCACCGGGACCTGCCGGGACGTGCCGGGGAGTGCCGGGGCTGCCGAGGTCTGCCGGGCGAATGTCGTCGAGCGCCTGCGCGGGGCGTGTGGCGTCTGGATAATCGCTGCCGGTTCGAGGCGTCGAGGGAGGGGTCCACTCGTGATGGCACGGAACTGCCCGCACTGCTCCGCCCCGGTACGCGGCGGCGGCCGCCCGTCCTGTCTGTGCGCGGCGGCCGGCGCGGACGACTTCGACCCGCTGCGCGTTCGGCCGTACGTGTCACTGCCCGGCGGGGAGGACACGGACGAGGAGAGCACAGGCGAGGCGGTCGAGGAGAGCGCGGGCGAGGACGACGCAAGGAGCGCCGGACGGGGCGACCGGCTGGATGACTTACCCGGGGTGGACGCGGCGGTGCACCAGGCCGATGCCTCCGCCTCCTCAGCCCCCTCCGCCTTCTCAGCCCCCTCCGCCTTCTCCCTCACGCCCCCTGGCTCCCCCGGCCCGCTCCTCCCCCGACCTCGCCGGCGCTCCGGGCCGACCTCCCGGACGTTCAGCGCCGCCGAGGGGGAACCGTCCGCCGGCGCCGCCCGGTCCGCACCGCGCCGCACCGGTGTCCGCGCCCGGCCGGCCGCGCTGGTGGCCACCGGAGCAGCGGCCGCCGTCGCCGCGGCCCTGCTCGGTACCGATGCGCTGTCCGGCGACACCCGGGACCGGGCGGCGCCGCCCGACCGGAGCGCCGCCTCCCCCAGCGCCGCCCTCCCCACCGGCGACACCCCCACCCGGGGCGGGGCCGCCTCCTCCCCCGCCGCGAGCCGCTCCCCGTCACCGGACGCGACCGCCACCGGCCCGCCCACGGCCACCGTGCGGCTCCCCCGGGCCGGGCGCCCCCGTGACCCCGCTCCCACCAGGGTGTCCGGCAGCGTTTCCGACGTCCCCGGCAGTCCGTCCCCCAGTGCGCCGCCCACCGGGCCAGTGGTGCTGCGCGAGGGGGCCGCCGGTCCGGAGGTGACGGAGTTACAGGGGCGGCTGCGGCAGCTGGGCCTGTATCAGGGCGCGGGAGGCGGCCGCTACGACGCGGAGGTGCGGGCCGCCGTCTCGCGCTATCAGCGGCGCTACGGGGTGACCGGCGACCCGGACGGCGTCTACGGCCCCGGCACGCGGGCGTCCCTGGAAGCCCGCACCGACGAGCCGTAGCCCCCGGTACGAGGCCACTGACCGGGGGCGGTTGTCGGCACCCGGAAACGTTTTGTATCGTAGTCAAACAAAGTGGTTCCGCCCGCACTCCCTGACCGGCGGGCGGAACCGCTTGACCTTCTGCGCGGCCGGGCCCGCCGGCCGCATGCCCGTAGCGCCCAGGAGCCCGCCGATGACGGCCACCACCACGCTCACCGCCCGCGCTCTGCTGCTGGACATGGACAGCACCATCGTGAACTCCGAGGCCGTCGTCGAGCGCTGCTGGCGAAGCTGGGCGGCCGAGCAGGGGCTGGACGCGGACGAGGTGCTCACGGTCGTCCACGGACGGCAGGGCTGGGCGACCATGGCCGCGCTGCTCCCGGACCGCCCGATGGAGCTCAACATGGCGGACAACCGCCGGATGCTGGCGCAGGAGACCGCTGACATGGACGGCGTGGTGCCGGTTCCCGGCGCGCCCGCCTTCATGGCCGCCCTGGCCGGCCTCCCGCACGCCTTGGTGACCTCCGCCGACATCGCGCTCTCCGACGCCCGGATGGGCGCGGCCGGGCTGCCCGTGCCCGAGGTACGGATCACGGCGGAGAGCGTGGGCGCCAGCAAGCCCGATCCGGAAGGCTTCCTCAAGGGCGCCGCAGAACTGGGCTTCGCCCCCGGGGACTGCCTCGTCTTCGAGGACTCCGAGGCGGGCATCGAGGCGGGCCGGGCGGCCGGCATGCGGGTGATCGGCGTCGGCGACCGCGCCGCCGCCTTCGCGCCCACCACACAGGTACGCGACCTGACCCAGGTGCGCGTCGAGGCGCGGGCCGACGGCGTGCTCGCCCTCCACCTCACCGGCTGAGAAACCGGCCGCGCGGGGGACGGACGGCGGCGGAGGACGGAGGCCGGAACCCGGCAGGCCGCCCCCGCCCCCGCCTCAGCCCGCGATCGCCTCGTACAGGCTGAAGCCCGCCAGGACGAGCATCACGCACGCGGCGACCTTGGTGATGAGCCGCAGCGGGACGTACTTCATGAGGGTGCGGCCGCCCAGGATGCCCAGGGCCGCCACGGCCCACAGGGCCAGTACGGCGCCGACGCCGACCGAGAGCGGGGCGTCGTAGCGGGCCGCGAGGTTGGCGGTCATGATCTGGGTCAGATCACCGAACTCGGCGACCAGGATCATCATGAAGCCCGCCCCGGAGACCTTCCAGAAGCTCTGGTCGGCGGGCTTCTTCACCTCTTCCTCGTCGTCGTCCTTCCGGAAGAGCAGCACGGCGGCGCCGGCCAGGAAGAGGACACCGACCACGCCCTGTACCCAGCGGTGCGGAAGCAGCGTCAGCACGCTGCCCGCGGCGATCGCGAGCGCGACATGCACCAGGAAGGCGGCGGCCACACCGGCGAAGACATAGGAGGCGCGGTAGCGGGTGCCGAGCATCAGACCGGCGAGGGCGGTCTTGTCGGGCAGTTCGGCGAGGAAGACGACGCCGAAGACGACGGCGGCGATGGTGAAGCTGAACACGGGGTGGCATACCTCGATCGGTCGGGCCGCACCAAAGAGGCCCGGGAAAGGGGTCGCTTCGGCACGGCAGCGTCAGACACTGCGGCCGAAGGTCTCGCTGGCGCCGTACTGGATGCGTACGTCGCTCCGGGCGCCGGCTCGCCACGTCGTCACAGCGCGCGAAACGCGCTCCACCAGGGGTGGTCGGGCGACGGGAGGGCATTATGTCGACGGTCCGGCAGAGAGCTACTCCCCTTCTGCTGCCCTCGAGGGTACGCGGTGCAGTCGTCCGCGCGCGACCAGCTCCAGCACCACCGCACAGGCCGCCGCCTGCACCGCCAGCAGCGCGACCAGCACGAACAGCTGGACCGCTCCGGCCTGCACGGGCGAGGCGCCGCCCAGCAGCATGCCGACGAACGCGCCGGGGAGTGTGACCAACCCCACCGTCCGGGTCTGGTCGAGCCCCGGCAGCAGGGCGTCCGACGCGGCCGGGCGGGCGACCTCCATCCGCGCCTCCCGGTCCAGCAGCCCCAGCGCGAGACCCGCCTCGAACTCGCCGCGCCGGGTCTCCAGCTCGTCCAGCGCCCGCCGCCCGCCCAGCACGGTGGCGGTCAGCGCGCCGCCGATCAGGATGCCGGTGACGGGGACGAGGCTCAGCCCGCGCGGCGGGACCAGGCCGGTGAGCAGCAGCAGGGCCACGACCGGGACGACCCCGGCGGCGATCGGGGCGGCGGCCCACCACCAGGTGCGGTTCTGGGTGATGCGGCGGCCGGCGGTCCGCACCGCCACCGTGAACATCAGCAGCAGGAAGCACAGCAGCCACGGGAGCGCGTGCACCACCCAGCCGATGAGGTAGGAGACGGCGGCGAGTTGGGCGGCCGCGCGCAGTCCGGCGACGGCGATGGCGCGGGCGTGGCCGAGACGTGCCGCGGCGGCCACGGCCACGGCGGCGATCAGCAGGACGGCGAGGGCGACCCCGAGGGTGGCGTTGACCGGCAGCAGCACGCGCTCACTGTAGGGGCGCGGCCGGGGGCGCACACGCGGGAGCGGTTCAACCGGAGTGCCGCCCTGCAGTTCTGGCCTCCCGTCAGCCCTTGAAGTGACGTGAGCATGTCGCCAGGCTGTTACCTGGTGCTCCTCCCATGGAAACCCCACTTCACCACCATGGGCCGCACCACACGGCAACTTCCCCCCACATACAGGGAGTTTCGATGGCAAAGGTCTACGCGCGTCGCGTTTCCCTCGCCGCGGGCGCGGCCGCCGCCCTGGTCGGCACGCTGGTGTTCAGCGGCCAGTCCGCCCAGGCGGCGCCGCCCAGCCCCCCGGGCGCGGCCACCGCACGGACATATCTCGCGGGCCTCAAGGAGCAGCCCGAGGGCCCGCAGGACGGCTACAGCCGCGACAAGTTCCCGCACTGGATCGACCAGGGCAAGAACTGCAACACCCGCGAGGTGGTCCTCAAGCGGGACGGCACCGGCGTCCAGCAGGACAGCGGCTGCGCGGCCGTGAGCGGCAAGTGGGTCTCGCCGTACGACGGGGCGACCTGGACCAAGGCGGCCGACCTCGACATCGACCATGTCGTACCGCTGTCCGAGGCGTGGAAGTCGGGCGCCGCGCAGTGGACCACCGCGCGCCGCCAGGAGCTGGCCAACGATCTCACCCACTCCCAGCTGATCGCCGTCACCGACAACCTCAACCAGGAGAAGGGTGACAAGGACCCGGCGAAGTGGCTGCCGCCGAAGACCTCGTACCACTGCGAGTACGCCCGGATGTGGGTGTGGGTCAAGCATGAGTACGGCATGACCGCGGACTCCGCCGAGAAGGCCGCGCTGAAGAAGATCCTGGACGGCTGCTGAGCCCTCCCTCCCGGGTGCGCGCCCCGCCGGCCGGATCACCGGCCGGCGGGGCGCGCCGCCCCTGGCCTGACGCCCCGCGCGGTGTGCTCCTATCCTCTGACCACGACAAGGGGAGGCACCGATGGCCGGACTGCGCTTGGGACCGCTGCTGCGGTACGTCGATGCCACCAGCGCGACCGTGTGGGTGGAGACCGACCGGCCGTGCGAGGTGCGGATCCGCTGTGACGGCGGGGCGCACGGCGCACAACGCACCTGGCAGGTGGCCGGGCACCACTATGCGCTGGTCCCGGTGACCGGCCTGGCGCCCGGCAGCGAGACGCCCTACCAGGTACTGCTGGACGAGCCGGGGGCGCCGCCCGGCGGTGACGGGGAGAAGGTCTGGCCGCCGCCCGCCAGCCCCTTCCCCGCGAGCACCATCCGCACCCTCCCCGCCTCCCCGGACCGGCCACTGCATTTCGCCTTCGGCTCCTGCCGCTGGTCCGCGACGCCGTCGGACGCCTCGCACGACCCGGTCGGCCCGGACGCCCTGGACGCCCTCGCCGCCGATCCCGCCCGGCAACGCCCGGACGTGCTGTTGCTGTTGGGCGACCAGGTCTACGCCGACCAGACCTCCCGGGCGACCGCCCGCGTGCTGGCCGGCCGCCGCGACCTCACCGAGCCGCCGTGGAAGCAGGTCGCCGACTACGAGGAATACACCCACCTCTACTACGAGTCCTGGCTCGACCCGAGGGTCCGCTGGCTGCTGTCCACGGTCCCCAGCTGCATGATCTTCGACGATCACGATGTGATCGACGACTGGAACACCTCGGCGGCCTGGCTGGCCCGGATGCGGGCGACCCCGTGGTGGCGCGAGCGGATTCTCGGCGGCCTGATGTCGTACTGGGTGCACCAGCACCTGGGCAATCTGGCGCCCGCGGAACTGGCCGCCGACGCGCTGTACGCCCGGGTCCGGGCCGCCGACGACGGGACGGACCTGGTACGGGAGTTCGCGGCCGCCGCGGACAGCGATCCGGCAAGCGTCCGCTGGAGCTACCGCCGGGACTTCGGCCGGGTGCGCCTGGTCATGATCGACACCCGGGCCGGCCGCATCCTGGAGGAGGGCGGCCGCGCCATGCTCGACAAGGCCGAGGGCGAGTGGCTGCGGCAGGCGGTGCTGGAGGGGCGCGGCGGCTACGACCATCTGCTGCTCGGCAGTTCGCTGCCCTGGCTGCTGCCGCATCTCGTCCATGCCGCCGAGGGCTGGAACGCCGCGCTGTGCGCCGGTGAACGCGGCCCGCGCTGGGCCCGGCACAGCGAATCCCTGCGCCAGCGCGCCGATCTGGAGCACTGGGCGGCCTTCCCCGATTCGTTCGCCGCGCTCACCGAGCTGATCACCGAGGCGGGCTCGGGCACCCACGCGCCGGCGACGGTCTGTGTGCTGTCCGGGGATGTGCACCATGCCTATGTGGCCGAGCCGCGGCGGCGCGGCGCCGGCCCGCACCCCGCGAGCCGGGTGCTGCAGTTGACCTGCTCGCCCGTCCACAACAGCATTCCCGGCGCGCTGCAGGCAGGTTTCCGCTTCGGCTGGAGCCGTCCGGGCCGGTGGCTGGGGAAGCTGCTGGCCCGGCACGGGCGGCTGCCCCGGCCGCCGGTGAAGTGGCGGCGCACGGGCGGCCCGTGGTTCGGCAACCAGCTGATGACGCTGACGCTGGCGGGCCGTGCGGCGCGGCTCGCCCTGGATCAGGCCCGCCGGGAGGACCCGGGCGGCGTCCGGCTCGTGACGGTCTGGCGCACCGAGGTGGCCGATGCCCGCCCTGAGGAGGAATCCGCCGGTGCGGGCGGTCCGGTCCCGGGGACGGAACGGCCGTAGAGCGGAGGAGGCGGGCGGCCCGGCGTCCGTGGGCGGCCGGCGGCGCCCCGATCCACCGTGCGGGGGCGGCCGGTGAGGCGTCGTTCCGCGCCGCACCCCGGTGCCGCGGCCGGGACGGGGGCGGTGATGATAGGGCGCACGTTTGCCGTCGCCCGCACCCGGGCGGCCACGCCCGCGGGCGCCGGCCGTCCGCCGCCCCAGGGAGGGCCTGTCTTGGCCGCCGACCGTCTCGCCGACCGCCGCCCCCGGTCCGCCCTCGCGCTGGTGGGCGCCGGACCGCGCGGCACGAGCGTCCTGGAGCGGCTCTGCGCCTCGGCCGCCGAACTGGCCCCGGGCACCGCGCTGACCGTCCATGTCATCGACCCGGCCCCGCCCGGCGCCGGGCAGGTGTGGCGCACCGCCCAGCCGCCCGAGCTGCTGATGAACACGGTGGCCTCGCAGGTCACGCTGTTCACCGATGACAGCGTCGAGTGCGCCGGCCCGATACGTCCCGGGCCGAGCCTGTACGCCTGGGAAGGCTGCGAGGTCGGCCCGGACGACTATCCGGGGCGGGCGCTGTACGGCCGCTATCTGGAGTGGGTCTTCCGTCGCACGGTGCGCAACGCTCCCTCCGGGGTGACGGTCGTGACGCACCGGACCCGGGCCGTGCGGCTGACCGAGGCGCCCGACGGCTCGCAGTCGCTGTCCCTCGACGACGGCCACACGCTGCACGGCCTGGGGGCGGTGGTCCTCGCCCAGGGCCATCTGCCGGCCGCGCCGGACGACGGGCAGCGGCGGCTGGCCGAGCATGCCGCCGGGCACGGTCTGCACTATCTGCCGCCGGCCAACCCCGCCGACCTCTCCACCGAGCTGGCGGCGCTGGCCCCGGGCCGCCCGGTGCTGCTGCGCGGCCTCGGCCTCAACTTCTTCGACCACATGGCGCTGCTGACGACGGCCCGCGGCGGCCGGTTCGTCCGCGGCACGGACGGGGCGCCGGTGTATCAGCCGTCCGGCCGGGAGCCGCGGCTGTACGCGGGCTCCCGGCGCGGCGTCCCGTACCACGCACGCGGCGACAACGCGAAGGGCGCCCACGGCCGCCATCTGCCGCTGCTGCTCACGCCGGACGTGACCGCGGCGTTCCGCGAGCGCGCCGACTCCGGCGACCTGCCCGACTTCCTGACGGAGGTCTGGCCCCTGGTGGCCAAGGAGGTGGAGACGGTCTACTACGAGGCGCTGCTCGCGGGGCGCGGCGCGGGCCGCGAGCCGGTGCGCCGGTTCCGGGAGCGGTTCCTCGCCGGCGCGCACCGCGGCCCCGAAGAGGCCGCCGCCCTGGACGCCTTCGGGATCGCGCCGGCCGCACGCTGGGACTGGGACCGCCTGGCCCGGCCGCACGCGCAGCGGTCCTTCGCCGGCCGCGCGGCCTTCCGCGCGTGGCTGCTGGACCATCTGCGCACGGACGTCGCACACGCCCGGCAGAACAATGTGTCCGGCCCGGTCAAGGCGGCCCTCGACATCCTGCGGGATCTGCGCAACGAGCTGCGGCAGATCGTCGACCACGGCGGACTGACCGGCACGTCCCGCCGGGACCATCTGGACCGCTGGTACACCCCGTTCAACGCTTTTTTGTCCATCGGGCCGCCGCGGCGCCGAATCGAGGAGATGACCGCGCTGATCGAGGCGGGGGTGCTGGAGGTGATCGGCCCGCGGATGGCGGTCCGGCCCGGTACCGCCGACGGCCGCGGGCCCGGTTTCACGGCCTGGTCCCCGGAGGTGGCGGGGTCGCAGGTGACGGCGGCGGCGCTGATCGAGGCGCGGCTGCCGGAGCCGGATCTGCGGCGCACCGGGGACCCGCTGCTGGCCCGGCTGCTGGCCGACGGCGGCTGCCGCCCGCACACCGTGGACGGCTACGAGACGGGCGGGCTCGATGTGTCGCCGAGCCCGTTCCATCTGATCGGGGCCGACGGCCGGCACCATCCGCGGCGTTTCGCGGTGGGGGTGCCGACGGAGGGGGTGCACTGGGTGACGGCGGCCGGGGCCCGCCCCGGGGTGGGGTCGGTCACCCTCGCCGATACGGACGCGGTGGCGCGGGCGGCGCTGCGGGCCGCGGTCGCGGGGGTGCCTACGGGTACCGGGGCGGGCACGGACACGGTTCCGGCTGCGCGATCGGCGGCTTCGAGCCAAAGGCCCGGTATGGCCAGAGGTTGAACTTGCAAGTACTGCTTAGGTGTCCCTAACCTGTGCCTCCAGCGGTGACCCGTCCCCACAAACCGTAGGAGTCCCCACATGTCCACACCCCTGGACTCATTCCTCCAGAGATCCACCCCGCACGTCCTCGCTCTCTTCCGCGTCGTCGTCGGGCTGCTCTTCGCCTGCCACGGCGCGTCCTCGCTCTTCGGCGTCCTCGGCGGCGCCATGGGGCAGGGCGGCACCCTCCCCACCGGCAGCTGGCCGGGCTGGTACGCCGCCGTGATCCAGCTGGCCGGCGGCCTCCTGGTGATCTTCGGCCTGGGCACCCGCCCCGCGGCCCTGCTCAGCTCCGGTTCGATGGCGTACGCCTACTTCTCCACCCACCAGGGCACGGCGCTGTGGCCGATCCAGAACGGCGGCGAGGCGGCCGCGATGTTCGCCTGGGCCTTCCTGCTCGTCTTCTTCACCGGCCCCGGCTCCTGGGCACTGGACCGGGTCTTCTTCGGCACGCGCACAGGGACGGCGGCCCCGGCCGCTCCGCAGGAGCCGTCCACCGCCTGACGCACCGTCCACGGCGCGCCCCGGCGCCGCGCCGCCGCGGACCCGCACCTCCCCGGCCCGTACGGCTTCCCCGCCGTACGGGCCGTGCCGTGTCTCCCGGGCCCACCGACGCCCCCGATCCCCCCGTCCACCCACCGGACCGGGCCCGGGAACCCAGGCGTACGCTGTATGGCTGAAGGGCCGCCCCTGCCGCACCGAGCGACGTCGCGGCGGGGTTCGGACCGGGAGTGGGACGTTGCTGGAAAGCCTGGGGTCCCTCGGCGGCACCCCGTGGGTGTATGTGGTCGTCAGCTGCTCGATCGTGCTCGATGTCTTCCTCCCGATCCTGCCCAGCGGGATCCTGGTGATCGCCGCGGCCACCACCTCTGCCGGCGCTGCCACCTCTGCCGGCGCTGCCGCCAGCGCCGCGCACGCGGTCGGCCGCGTCGAAGCCGCGTCCGTCCGCGGCGGTACCCATCTGGCCGGGGTGTTCGCGCTGCTGCTGTGTGCCGCCACCGCCTCGGTCCTCGGCGACATGGTCGCCTACCGGCTCGCCCGGCGCGGCGGCGACCGCTTCGACCGCGCCATCGGCCGCTCCCGCAGGCTGACCGCGGCGCAGCGGCGGCTCGGTACGGCGCTGAGCCGGGGCGGCGGCATCGTCGTCGTCCTGGCCCGCTTCGCACCCGCCGGACGGTCCGTGGTCAGCCTGGGCGCCGGTGTCGCCCACCGTACGGTCCGCGAGTTCCTGCCCTGGTCCGCGCTGGCCGGCCTCGCCTGGGCCGCCTACAGCGTGAGCCTGGGCTACTTCGGCGGCCAGTGGCTCGGCACGTCCTGGGTGAGCACCGCCCTCTCGGCCGCCGCCCTCTTCGCCGCCGGATCGGCCGCCGCCTTCCTGATGCGCCGCCCGGAACGCCCCGCCGCGCACTGACCGGCGGCCGGTGACGGGCCCGATGACGGGCCAGGTGACGGGCCGGTGAGGCGCTTCCGTCAGCCGCCGGGCCCCCGGCCGACGAGACGCCGGCGGTGCACGGAAATCCGCTGGCCGGGCGCCGGACCCCGGTGCGACGATGACGGGCATGAGCGGCACCGGCACCTCCGACGGCCCTGACGGTCCCCACGGTGGCGACGGCGCTCGCGCTGGCGGCTCCCCCTCTCCGGCCGCCGTCCCCGGCGCCTGGCAGCCTCGCCCCGAGACCACCGCGGACCGGCCGGCCGTCCGCCGCATCCATCTCGCCGCCTTCGAGGCGCCCGGGGAGGCCGACCTCGTCGAGGCGCTGCGCCGCGACCCGGCGGCCTGGCTGCCGGGACTGTCCTGGGTGGCCGACGCACCGGACTTCACCCCGGCCGCCCATGCCCTGCTGACCCGCTGTCAGATCGACGAGGCGCCCGCCGTGGCACTCGCCCCCTGTGCGGTGCTGCCCGCGTATCAGCGGTGCGGTGCGGGTGATGCGGTGATCCGGGCACTGCTGGCGGCGGCGCGGGCGGCCGGCGAGCGGACCGCGATCGTGCTCGGCCATCCGTCGTACTACCCGCGCTTCGGCTTCGTACCGGCCGTCCCTCGGTTCGGCATCCTGCCCCCGCAGCCCTGGCCGGAGGCGGCCTTCATGGCGCTCTCCCTGGACGGCTCCCCGCCCCCGCGCGGCACGGTGCGCTACGCCGGGGCGTTCGGCACCGGCTGACCGCGGGCCGAGCGGGCGGTGCCGTGGGGCGTCGCGCGGTGAGGGACCTCGCGCGGGCGGGCGGGGCCTCGAGCGGGAGCGGGCGGGAGCGGGCGGGAGCAAGACGGGAGCAGAGGAAGTCTCGATCCGGAGTAAAATCGACCGGCACACCCACCACACCCCCCTCCCCGTCTCCTGTGAGCCGTTCGTCGCTCCCCGGACGCCGGACCGGGACCGCTCCCCTGGGCGGCGCCCCGGCGGGGTCCGCCCACACACGCGAAGGCACACCTCGGTGAACCAACCGCCGGTCGTCGAATGGACCGAGGCCGACGAGGCCCGTTCCGCCCGTTGGCGCTCCGAGAACGGCGCTCCGCCGCCCCGCCGCATCGTCATCGCCGACGACCGGACGAAGGCCGACGACGCCTACAAACTCGCCTGTGAGGGCACCGCTCTGCTGTGGCGGGGCGACTTCCACAACGCCCGGCAGCTGCTGACGGCGATGGCCCGCCGCATCGACCGCCGCCCCCGCAAGACACCGCCCGCCGATGTCACCCAGGCGTTCCACCAGCACCGCGCCGCGCAGAACCAACGCGCCCGCATCCTGGGCATGCTGCTGGTCCCGCTCGATGCGACCCTCGCCGTCCCGCTGCACCGCGCCCCGGACGTCCGCGAGGCCTGCGCCAGGGCATACGGCCCCGCCGGTCCCGCCCGCGAGGAGGCGCCCGGGACCGCCGAGGGCGCCGATCCGACCGCCTCCCTGGTCTCGCTGCGCGAGCTGCTCGGCCTCATCGGCGCCAACGAATGGCGCAGGAAGGGCGTCGAGATCCCGGCGCTCGGCGGCGACCGCATCCATCCGCACTACGGCGTCTTCTCCCCGGCCCGCGGCGAGTACGTCGACCTGGTGGCCGAGGCGCCGCTGCCCTCCCAGGAGCTGGCGTTCGACATCGGCACCGGCACCGGCGTGCTGGCCTCGGTCCTCGCCCGGCGCGGGGTGCGCCGGGTCGTGGCCACCGACCAGGACCCGCGGGCGCTGGCCTGCGCCCGCGAGAACACCCAGCGGCTGGGCGTCGCCGGACAGGTGGAGGTGGTCGAGGCCGATCTGTTCCCGGCCGGCCGCGCCCCGCTGGTCGTCTGCAACCCCCCGTGGGTGCCCGCGAAACCGACCTCCCCCGTGGAGCATGCGGTGTACGACCCGGGCAACCGGATGCTGCACGGATTCCTCAGCGGTCTCGGGGACCATCTGACACCGGACGGCGAAGGCTGGCTGATCCTCTCCGACTTCGCCGAACACCTCGGCCTGCGTGCGCACACCGCACTCCTCGACGCCATCGCCGCCGCCGGCCTGACGGTCCTGGGACGGCTCGACATCACCCCCCGCCATCCGCGCGCCCGCGACACCTCCGACCCGCTCCACGTGGCCCGCGCCGCCGAGGTCACGTCCCTGTGGCGCCTGGGACTCGCGGACGGGGGTGCGGCCGACTCCCGCCGGGACGGGGAGAGTTAGGGGCGCGGGAGGCAAGGGCTGGGGGTCGGGAGCCGCGGCCGCCGGATCGTGCCCGGGCCCGGGGGGCCGGGCCTCGCGGAACGCCACCGGGTGCGCGGCCGCCCCTCAGCCCGCCGGCTCAGGCACGATGGGGCCTCATGGATCTCCCGTACCTGCTCTCCCGCGCCCGTGACCTCGCCGCCTCCGCGACTCCCGGCCGACGCCGGCTGCTCGGTATCACCGGCCCGCCCGGCGCCGGGAAATCCACCCTCGCCGCCCATCTCGTGGCCGGGCTGGCCGGGCAGGCGGCGCTGGTGCCGATGGACGGCTTCCATCTCGCCGAGGCGGAGTTGCGCCGACTGGGCCGCAGGGACCGCAAGGGTGCGCCGGACACCTTCGACCCCGCCGGCTACGCGGCGCTCCTGGCCCGCCTGCGCTCCCCCGAACCGGACACCGCCGTCTACGCCCCGGCCTTCGACCGCCGTATCGAGGAGCCGGTCGCCGGCAGCATCCCCGTCGCCCCCCACCTCCCGCTGATCGTCACGGAGGGCAACTACCTGCTGCTCGACACCGCCCCGTGGTCACGGGTGCGCGCACTGCTCGACGAGGTCTGGTACGTGGAGCTGGACGGCGCGGAGCGGATCCGGCGGCTGGTCGACCGTCATGAACGCTTCGGGCGCACCCGCGCCGACGCCGAGCGGTTCGTGCACGCCTCGGACGAGGCCAACGCCCGCGTCGTGGCCGCCTCCCGCGAACGCGCCGACCTCGTCCTCACCTTCACCCCCGACAAGGCCCCGCCCCCCGAAGGCACATAGCCCCCGTCCCCTCACCTCTGCCTCTCACCGCTCACTTCTGCCTCTCTCCGCTCACCTCTGCTCACTTCTACCTCTCTCTGCTCGCCTTCTGCCCGTCGGCGAGCAGCCCGGCCACCGACAGGGCGCCCCAGCCCACCGACACCGCCACCGCCCCCACCCGGCGGCCGCGCCCCGGCAGCGTCGCACCGAGCAGCACCGCGTCCCCGAAGTCCGCCGCGATGCGCACATATGCGGCGGTACGCAGCGCCGGCCCGTCCGGAGCCAGCGCCAGCGCCAGCCCGCTCACCGCGTCCCGCCAGGCCAGCGGGCGCAGCGAGGTCCGGATCGCCGGCGCGGTCCGCCCGTCGTCACCGGCCAGCCCCGAGGGCCGTGCCAGCAAGCCGGGCGTCACGGCCACCGCCACCCCGTACGCCGCCGTGGCCACTCCGACCGCACGCAGCAAAGAGACCTTCATCCGCCGTCCGTCCTTCCTTCCTCGCCCACGAGTCACATGAGACCCTCCGGCCCCACTCTTCCCTTCGGACTCACTTACCTCCTCACCTCCTTTCCGCGGCACCCCCCTTCCCAAACGACATCAACGATGTCACCCTGACACTATGAGTGTCATTGAGGGGGAGTCCATGAAGACCGCCGAGCACACCATCGGGCGCGCCACCGAGCCGGCCGTCGAGCCCGACGTCGAGCGCGACAGCGAGCGCGACAGCAAGGGCGCCACCGAGTCCGACGACGAGCGCGCCATCGAGCAGGACGGCAACGAGGCGCCCACGCCGGCCGAAGACCTGCTGTACGGCGTCATCCGACGCCTGTGGCCACTGCACCGCAGGGTCGTGCGCGCGGTGGAACGCGAACTGACCGGCACGGGCCTGACCGCCGGCGAACACGCACTGCTGGACGCGCTGCACAGCGAAGGCCCGCGGACCGTCCCGCAGTTGGCGCGCGCGATGGACCTCGACCGGCAGCCGGTGCAGCGCTGGGTGAACCACGCCGTCGAACTGGGCCTGGCGGTGACGGCCCCCAATCCGGCACACCGCCGCTCGTCCCTGATCCAGCTCACGACCGAAGGCGCGGCGGCGATACGCGGGATCCAGCGCTTCGAGTCGGCGGGCCTGCACCGGCGACTGGCCGATCTGCCCGCCGAGGACCTCCGCACCGCACTGCACGTCCTCGACCGACTCGGTGAGGAATTCCGGCACCTCGGGAACGGCTCGCACGTTCCACCGGAGGAAACCGACAGTCGCGGCAATCAAGACGGCAGTCGCATCCAGCCCAGCTCACCGCATCCGACGCACAAAGGACGGCCCAGAGAATGACCCGCAGAATCACCGCCTGGTCCGAGATCGACAACGGCATCGTGCCGGTCGAGGAGGGCGAGCTGTTCTACGAGACGGCGGGCGAGGGTCCCGCGGTGGTACTGCTCCACGGCGCGATGCTCGACCAGCACATGTGGGACGAGCAGTTCGCCTGGCTGGTGAACTCCGGTCTGCGCGCGATCCGTTACGACTTCCGCGGCCACGGCCTGTCCTCCACGGTGGCCGGGGACTACGCCCACCACGAGGACCTGTGCACACTCCTCGACACCCTCGGCGTCCCCCGCGCCGTCCTCGTGGGCCTCTCCCACGGCGCCCGGGTCGCGCTGGACACTGCCCTCGCCCGCCCGGAGCGGGTGGCGGCCCTCGCGCTCGCGTCCCCCGGGATCAGCGGCCGCGCCTTCACCGACCCCTTCCTCCTGGAGCACATCAAGGAGCAGGTGGCGGCGATCGGCGCGGCGGACGGCGTGGAGCGCTATATCGAGCACTTCCTGCGGATGTGGGTGGACGGGCCGCATCGCGAACCGTCCGCGGTGCACCCGGGATTCCGTGAGCGGATGCGCGCCTCGGCCGAGGCCAATGTGGAGGTGCATGCCGAGGAGCGGGGAGCCGGGATGCCCGTCGAGGTCGGTGCCGCCGGGCGGCTGAGGGAGGTCCGGGTGCCGACGGTCGTGTTCGACGGCGATCTCGACAGCAGCGACATCTCCGCCAACGCCCATGCGATAGCACTGTCCGTCCCCGGCGCCCGCAGAGTCCGGATACCGGGCGCGGCCCATATGGTCAATCTGGAGAACGGCGCGCTCTTCGACCAGGAGCTTCATGCCTTTCTCTGCTCCCTGGACTGGTGACGGGCGGGCCTCCTGCGGCGGGCCGCGCCCCCGCCCGTTCCCGGACCCGCCCCACGCACCGCACCCCTCCCGCACGGCGGTTAGAGTGGCCGGGCCGTGGTGTTCGGGAAGACCGGTGACGGACCTTGAGGTCCCAGACCGGAGCGGCCCTCGCCACTGTGATCGGGGAGTTTCCGTCCCTTCCGCAGACGCACGACGCCTCTGCGGCGCCACTGACCGCAGCCCGCGGCCGGGAAGGCGGGGCGGACGCGTGCACCCGTAAGCCAGGAGACCGGCCACGGCATCTCACGAACTGATCCACGAGGTGCTGGAGCGTGACCGCCGGATGGCCCTGTCCACCGATACCCCGACCACCCCTGCCCACGGCGCGTTCCGCTGGCGCCGGCAGGACACCCTGCGTACCGCGGGCCTGATGGCCGTCATAGCCGGGCTGCACGTCGTCGCCTTCGGCGTGCTCTTCCTGCTGGTGGTCCCCGAGCACTACACCGTCGGCAACCGGGCCTTCGGCGTCGGACTGGGCGTCACCGCGTACACCCTCGGCATGCGGCACGCCTTCGACGCCGACCACATCGCCGCCATCGACAACACCACCCGCAAGCTGATGGCCGACGGCAAGCGGCCGGTCTCGGTCGGCTTCTGGTTCGCTCTCGGCCACTCCAGCGTGGTCGTCGCCATGGCAGCGCTCGTGGCGGGGGGCGCCCAGCTCGCCGGCATCCTGCTCAACGACGAATCCGGCATGCACCAGATCCTGGGCATGGTCGGCACCACCGTCTCGGGGACGTTCCTCTACCTCATCGCCGCCCTCAACCTCATCGCGCTGTCCGGGATGTGGCGGGTCTTCCGCGGGATGCGCAACGGCCGCTACGACGAGGCCGAACTGGAGCGGCAACTCGATGCGCGCGGCTTCATGAACCGCTTCCTGGGGCGCTTCACCCGCTCCGTCACCCGTCCCGGCCAGATGTTCCCGCTCGGCTTCCTCTTCGGGCTCGGCTTCGACACCGCGACCGAAGTGACCTTGATGGTGATGGCGGGCAGCGGCGCCGCGGCCGGCCTGCCCTGGTACGCGATCCTGTGCCTGCCGCTGCTCTTCGCCGCCGGCATGAGCCTGTTCGACACCCTCGACGGCACCTTCATGAACTTCGCCTACCAGTGGGCGTTCTCCAACCCGGTGCGCAAGGTCTACTACAACATCGCCATCACGGGCCTGTCGATCGCCGTCGCCTTCTTCATCGGCACGATCGAGCTGGTGACGGTGCTGCACGACAAGCTCGCCCTCAGCGACCCGCTGACCGGCTGGGTCTCCGGCCTCGACCTGGACAACGTCGGCTTCCTCATCGTCGGCCTGTTCGTCGTGGTGTGGGCCGTGGCGCTGACCTACTGGCGACTGTCCGGCGTCGAGAAGCGCTGGACCGAGCGGGCCGAGCGGGCACGATCGACGCAGCCGGCACAGCCGGACGAGCAGGCGGTGCCGGAGGGGCGGGCGGTGCCGGACGCGCGGACAACACCGGAGAACCGGGCGGCCTCGGACGTCTGAGGCATCCGAGGGGCCGAGAGTCAGAGACCTCTGAGGCGCCCGGTCCAACCGGTCAGGACCTGTCCGCCCGGGCGGACAGGTCCCACCCGTCCCACCCACCCAGCCGATCAGACTCTGGCTCTCCCCTCTCCCCTCACCCCTCACCCCTCACGTGGCTGACCCCGCCGCCGCCCCCGTCGCCAGATCCGGGCCCCAGCGGTCCAGTGCCGCCGCCAGATCGAGCGGCAGCAGCCGGTCCGGCTGGTCCGGGCCCGGCCAGTCCTCCCGCGGGACCCGCCACATCACCTCGAACTCGTTGCCGTCCGGGTCCTTGGCGTACAGCGACTTGGCGACCAGGTGATCGCTGGCGCCCAGCAGGGCGCCCTGCTCGTCGAGCCGGTCACGCGCCGCGAGGAGTTCGCCGAGCGTGCCGACCTCCCAGGCGAGGTGGTAGAGCCCGACCCGTCCCGCTTCGGGCCCGGGAGCCCCGGTGCCCACGGCGAACAGCCCCAGGTCGTGATCGTTGAGCGAGCCGGGAGCGCTGAGAAACGCCGCCCGCCCCGGCACTTCGGTATCCACCGTGAGCCCGAGGGCCTCGGTGTAGAAGGCGATGGACCGCGCTACCTCGCGTACGTAGAGCACCGCGTGGTTGAGACGTCGTACCGACATGACCCTGCTCTCCGCTTCTTCCGCCGCGGCACCACCGTGGTGCCGCCCCACTCCCCGTTCCCGGCCCGGCTCCACCTGCCGCCGGGCCGGCGTCACTTCCGGACCATGAGCACCACGCCCGCCACGACCACCGCCAGCACCAGCGCGACCACACCGCGGACCGGCCGGTGGACCCGCAGACCGGGCAGGAAGCGGTCGGCGGCGAACCGGCCGGGCCCGGTCAGTGCCAGGGCCGCCGCACCGGTGGTCAGCAGCAGCTCGTACTCCACACCCTTGGGCGCGAAGAAGCCCCCGCCCCACTTCACGGCCAGGGCATTGACCATCGTGCCGACGACCGCCGCGGCGGCGAGCGGGGTGAGCAGTCCGGCCGCCAGCCCGAGCCCACCGAGCGTCTCGCTCAGACCGGCGACGACGGCCATCGTCCGGCCGGCCGGATAGCCGCTCATCGTGAAGAACTGCCCGGTCCCGTCGAGCCCCGGCCCACCGAACCAGCCGAACAGCTTCTGGGCGCCATGGGCCGCCATGGTCAGCCCGAGCGCGAGCCGCAGCACGAGCAGCCCGGCGTCGTAGCCGTACGCGGCGGACTGGTCGCGCCGCGAAACGGCGAGGCGGGTGGACTCAAGAGTGCTGAGGGGGGACGTCATGAGGAGCGCTCTTTCCCAGGTCGAGGACCGGCCCGCGAACCCACGGACCAGTTACTTGAAACTTCAAGTCACCCTCCCGACGATACACAGCACCCCCGCGGCGAACAACAGTCACTCGGCACCCCCGGGCGGCCACCCGCACACCCGCCCCGCACCGGCCCTGCTCACGACGAGGGGAGGGCGACGGCGGGCCCGGGGCCGGGGCCGGGTGACAGGGTCACTTCACGGCCCTCCGTGCACGGAGGCGGGCCAGTTGTCCGGGGCCGGCCCCGAGGGCGGTCAGTACCTGTGCGGTGTGCTCACCGTGCCGGGGCGCCGGGGTGCGCACGACCGTCGGCTGTCCGGACAGCTTGAGGGGCGAGGCGAAGGTGCGCAGGGTCCCGGCGCCGGGGTGCTCGATCTCGGCGACCATGCCGCGGGCGACGACCTGAGGATGTCGCAGGGCCTGATCGACGGTGTTGATCGGACCGACCGGGGCCCCTCTCCGGTGAGCAGCCCGGCCCACTCCTGGGCACCACGGGAAGCCGGCGCGCGTTCTATGAGCGGCAGCAGTTCCCCGCGGTGGCGGACCCGGTGGGGGTTGGTCGCGAACCGTGATTCGTCGACGAGCCGGGCGAGCCGGGCGAGCCGGGCAAGTCCGATCGCGGTGGCGAAACGGCGCCACAGGCCGTCGTTTCCGGCGGCCACCATGAGGTGACCGTCGGCGGTGCGATCCAGCACCTGCACGCCGGTCAGCGTTCCGTCGTGGAGGAGCCAGGGGTCGGGGTGCGGTGTGTGGTGTGTGGTGGATGCGGGTCTCACTCCTCCGTTTCGGTGGGATGCGCCAAGGAGCCGGTGGCCGAGCCCAGTTCGAGCAGGAGCTCCATGCAGATGGCGGTGGCGTCGAGGAAGTAGTCGACGCGCAGGTTCTCGTTGGGCGCGTGGTTGGCCTGGTCGGCGTTGGCCAGCGGCAGGCCGATGCTGGGCACCCCGAGGACCTCGGTGAAGACCCAGTCCGGAAGGGTGCCGCCGTAGGCGGGTACCAGCAGCGGGGGCCGCCCGGAGACCCGGGAGACGGCCGCCGCCACCCGCGGCGTATAGGGATTGTCGATCGTGGTCCGCGAGGCCGGTGTGCCGCCGGTCTTGGTGACTGTCACCTCGGGGGCACGCTCCCGCAGATGCGCAGCCACCCGCTCGAAGACGGCCTGCGGATCCTGGCCCGGCGTCAGCCGGATGTCGACGCCCGCCTCCGCGGTGTCGGGGATGATCGTGCGGGCCACATCACCCGTGCTGATCCCGTTGATCGTCAGCGTGGGGCGGTCCGCGAGGCGCTCGTAGAAGGACAGCCCGTCGAAGGCGGGGTCCATCGCGCTCAGCCCGATGTCCCCCAGGACCTGCTGCAGATCGAGCGGGAGCGCGGCGAACGCGGCGCGGTCGGCGTCGGGCAGGGGTTCACGGCCGTCGTCGAAGCCCTCGACGAGGACCCGGCCGTCGGAGTCCTTGAGGCAGGCCAGCGCCTGGACCAGCTGCCATGCAGGATTGGGCGCGACATTGCCGAAGTTGCCGGAGTGCAGGGGCCGGCTCGCACCCCGTGCCCGCAGCCGGAGCCGGAGCATGCCGCGCACCCCGTGCGAGACACACCATTCACCGGACTCGTGCACCGAGCGGTCGCTCCAGACGACCAGATCACAGCGGTCGAACAGCGCCCGGTGCGCCCGCAGGGTGGCCGCCAGCGTGGGGCTGCCGATCTCCTCCTCACCGTCGAGCAGCACCGTGACCGAGCAGGGCAGTTGGCCGGCGTACTCGTCGAACAGGCGCAGCGCCTGCAGATGCGCGTAGTGCTGGCCCTTGTTGTCGCCGGTGCCGCGCCCCCAGATCCGCCCGTCCCGCAGAACCGGGGTGAAGGGGTCGGAGTCCCACCGCTCGCGGGGGCCGGCCGGCTGGACGTCGTAATGGCCGTAGAGGAGGACGTGCGGCGACCCGGCGGGCCCCGCGCGGTGGCCGACCACCAGCGGCCGGCCACCGTCGCCGACCAGTACCGACGGCGTCAGTCCGGCCCGCTTGACCTCGTCGAGAGCATGGTCGGTCGCGGCGGGGAACCCCTCGCCGGTCGCACTCACGCCGGGGTGGCTGACGTACTCCATCAGTCCGGCGATGAGCGCGTCCTGGTGCGTGTCCACCAGGGAGCGCGGGGTGCCGGGGAGCAGAGCGCGGATCGTGGCAGCATCCGTCATGGAAGGACCTCGTTCTCTCGTGGGCGCCGTCGGGCAGGGGCCCGTCCGGCGGAAGCCGTGGGCGGCTCGTCAGAAGTGCGTACGGGATACGGCCACCGCGTCAGCGCAGGGCGAGCAGGCGCCGGGCGGCCAGCAGGGCGGCGATGCTCAGGACGCCGGCCGCCATGATGTAGAAGCCGGGCGAGAGGTGATTGCCGGTGGTGACGATCAGCCAGGTGATGACCACGGGGGCGAAGCCGCCGAAGGACAGCACGCCGATGTTGTAGCTCAGGGACAGGCCGGTGCTGCGGGTGGCTGTCGGGAACGCCTCGGACATCAACGCGGGCAGCGCGCCGAAGTAGCAGGCCTTCAACAGCCCGAGCACCGCCATCACCACGCCCATGACCAGCAGCGACGGGTGGCCCGAGAGCAGCAGGAACAGCGGGCAGATGCAGACCACCATCGCGGCCCCGGCGATGAGCATGATCTTGATCCGGCCGACCCGGTCCGAGAGATGGCCGACCAGGGGCGTCACGGTCGTCAGCACCACACCGGAGACGGCCGCACCGACGTATCCCGCGGAGGACGGCAGCCCCAGGACCTTCTGCGCGTAAGTCGGCATATAGACGATCACATACGTCGCAGCGGTGGACATCACCATGGCGCCGACCATGAGCAGCACCCGCAGCTTCTGCCTGCTGAGCACCTGCCGGACCGGGGTCGTGGTGGCTTCGCCCTCGTCGGTGGTCTCGACGAATGCGGGTGTCTCCGGGAGCCGGCGGCGGATCACATACCCGACCGGGCCGATCAGCAGGCCGAGGAGGAACGGAATGCGCCAGCCCCATGCGTCCAGCTGGGCATCGGAGAGCGTCATGCTGAGCACGGTGCCGAAGGTCGCGGCCAGCAGCGTCGCCAGGCCCTGCGAGGCGAATTGCCAGCTCGCCATGTAGCCTCGCCGGTCCGTCGACTGTTCGGACAGGAACGCGGTCGCACTGCCGAATTCGCCGCCCGCCGAGAACCCCTGGAGCAGCCGGGCCAGCAGAATCATGACCGGTGCGGCAACGCCGATGGAGGCATAGGTGGGCAGCACGGCGATGAGCAAGGTGCCGGCCATCATCAGCCGGATCGTCAGCAGCAGACCGGCCTTGCGTCCGGCACGGTCCGCGTAGGGCCCCAGAACGAGTGCGCCCAACGGCCGGACCAGATACGAGATCCCGAAGGTGCCGAGGGCGAGCATCAGGGACACCGTCGCGTCGCCGGTGGGAAAGAACGCCTTGGAGATCGAAACCGCGAAGAAGCCATAAGAGGTCAGGTCGTACCACTCAAGCGTGTTTCCGGCCGTGGCCGCGAGCACGGCGCGCCGCGCCCGATTCCCGCTCAGGGGCTTCTCGGCAATCATCCGGCCTGTCTCTCCAACGGTCGTCATGAGTGTTACTCCCTCGAATCGAGCAGGCGAACTGTCGCGCAGGGTGAAAACGCCGACGGGTGAGCCGGAGCCGAGAAAAAGGGGCCTCGCGGGCTCGTTGAGCGAAGACGCTAGAGCCCACCGATCGTTCGCACAATCGCAACTTTTAGAACACCTGGTTGCCGAATGGGCAACAGCGCCGCATGGGCAACAGCGCCGGCCTGGGCACCACCTCGGGAATGCCGCTCAGGCCGCCGGGAGGTGCGCCCGGCGGGTGATCCCAGCGGGTGATCCCGGCGCGGTGCGCCACGGCGCCGTACCGGACGGACAGGGCCGAGGGCAGGTGCACGCGGCCGCCCGGGGACGCAGGCGTCCGCATATTCGCGAATTCGCAATTCATTGAACGAATCGTTGCCCGCAGAGCAATAGCTTTCTATGCTGACGGCATGCTGAACAGCCCGGCACTTGAGTACTTCCTCGAGGTGGTTCGCACCGGCTCGGTCAATGAGGCATCCAGGCGACTCCTGGTGGCGGGCTCGGCCATCAGCAGACAAATCGGCAAGCTTGAGCAGGAAATCGGCGTCCCACTCTTCGAGCGTCGGCCGCGCGGAATGGTACCCAGTGAGGCCGGTGCCCTTTTGGCGGCCTATGCACGCAGGGCCGCCCTGGAAACCGATCAGGTCCTCGCGGAGATCCGCGGCCGCGGCCGGCTGGGCAGCACCGTCCGGGTGGCGAGTTCACAGGGTGCCGCGCAGGAATTCCTGCCGCACGCCATGGCCGCATTCCGCAAGGAAAATCCGGGCGCCACCTTTCAACTCCCGGTGGTGAGCCCGTCATTGGCCACGCAAATGGTCCATGACGGTTCGGCCGATCTGGCGGTCACCTTCAGCCTCGCGCCCGCTCCCGACGTCCACGTCATCCATGCCCAACGGGCCCCGATCCAGGCCATGGTCAGGTCCGATCACCCGCTCGCGCAGCGGGACGAAATCCATCTGCACGAGCTGCTGCCCTATCCGGTCGCCCTCACCGAGGAAGGCACCACCAACCGCCGCCTCTTCGACCTCTGCTGCTCGATCGAGGGCATCAGCTTCGAACCCCTGCTGATCAGCTCCAGCTCCAGCGCGCTGTCCACCTTCGTCAAAGAGGCGAATGCCGTTTCGCTGATCGGCCACATCACCGTGCACGAACGGCTGCGCAACCAGGGGCTGAAGGCCATCGCCATCCGCAACCCGGAAATGCATCTGCGCACCCTCCAGATCCAGGCCATGGCCGGCCGTCAACTCCCGGCCGTCGTGGACGCCTTCGCCCAGTACCTGATCCACCGGCTTTCGGAGATCGAGGTCTAGGAACCACGGGTAAGGCCCCGGCCCCGCCTCGCGGAAGCTACCCGGCGGCCGCCGCCCGGACCATGCGGGTCAGCTTCCGCTCGGCCAGGAACGTACCCAGCGGAAGCCAGGCCGCCAGCACCACCAGGATCTTCGTCCCGGTGGACGCCTTGAGTCGGGAGGAAAGAAACAAAGCGGCGAGCACGTACAGGATCAGGAGGAATCCGTTGAGCACAGGGATGACGGCCAGCTCCGTCCCCACCGCACGGCCCAGCACGATCACATACGTCAGCAGGGTCAGCACACCGCTGGCGTAGGCCGCGGCCCGGAACCCCAGCATCGCGCCCCGCCCGACCGGCGGCCCGCCCGCCCGCGGTGCGGCACTACTCTTCCGGGCGGTCGGCACGCCCACCCCCGTCGCCCGGGCCCGCGGCCGCGGTCCCGCGGCGGAGGCCGTCACGGCCTCCGCCACACCGGGCCCGGCAGTTGCACCGGAAGCGAGCACGGTCCCTCCCGGCCCACCCACCGGCCCCGGCGCTTCCGCCTGTCCCGGGGCTTCCGCCGGCCCTGCGACATCGACAGAACCTGCGGCATCGACCGTGCCCGGAGCCTCTCCCCTCCCCACCGTCCCCAGTGCCATGGCCGCGAGGTCCGCCGCCCGGGGCCGTTGCGCCGGCTCCTTGGCCAGACATGCCTCGATCAACGGCCGTACCCCCGGCGCCACCTCGCTCAGCACCGGCGGCTCGTGCACCACGCGGAAGAGCAGCGCATGCGTCGGCCCGTCCCCGAACGGCCCCCGCCCCGTGGCCGCGAACGTCAGCACCGACCCGAGCGAGAAGATGTCCGACGCCTCCCCCACCTCCCGGCCCACGGCCTGCTCGGGGGACATATAGGCGGGGGTGCCCAGCACCGTGCCCGTCACCGTCAGCGCCGTACCGCTGTCGTCCTCCAGGGCCTTGGAGATCCCGAAGTCGATGACCCGCGGCCCGTCGTCGAGCAGCAGCACATTGGACGGCTTCAGATCGCGGTGCACCAGCCCGGTGCGGTGGAACGCCTGCAGCGCCTCGGCCAGTCCCGCGGCCAGCTGCCGCAACGCCGCCTCGTCCAGCGGCCCGTGCGCCGCCACCTGCTCCGCCAGCGAGGGCCCCGGCACGTACTGACTGGCCACCCAGGGCGTCGGCGCGTCCGGGTCGGCGTCCACCACGGGAGCGGTCCAGAAGCCGCCGGCCTTCATCGCCAGCTCGACCTCCCGCCGGAACCGCCTGCGGAAGCCGGGGTCCGCGGCGATCTCGGCCCGTACGAGCTTCACGGCGACCCGCCGCCCCGAAGCGGACTCGCCCAGATACACCTGCCCCATGCCGCCGGCCCCGAGCCGGGCCGTCAACCGGTACGGACCGACCACCGCAGGGTCTTCGGCACCCAGTGGCTGTGGCATCGCTCGCTCCCCCCGACGTGGTACGCGCGGCGCACTCTACCCAAGGCCCCGCGCCCTCCCACGGCCGCACCGGCCGACCACTCCACACCGCCGACCGGCCCCGACTCCCCGGCCGAACCGGACATACCGGCGGCCCCCGCCGAAGAGACGAAGGGGCGTGTCCGCAGCCCGGCGCGTTCGTTGGCCACCGCGCCGGTGGTGGGTGTGGGGTACGTCAGGAGCGTGGAACAGTGGCCCGTTGGCTCGTGAGCAACCTTCCGCCCTGGTTGCTGCTGACCGGGCTCATCGTCGTGATCACCGGCGGCACAGCGGTCGTCCAGGCCCTCGTCCGGCACCGCTTCCCCCACCTCCGGCAGGGCGGCCGCAACGAGGTCGCCCAGTTCATCTATCCCGTTGTCGGTCTGGTCTACGGCTTCCTCATCGGCTTCATGGTCCTCGCTCTCTGGGGCCAGGTCAGCGCCGCCGACCAGACGACCCGGACCGAGGGCGCCGCGGCGGTGCAGCTGGCCAGAAGCGTCGAGGCGTTCGGCGAACCCGAGGCCGCACAGATCCGGCAGAACCTCCTGGCGTACGGACGCGCGGCGACGGCCGAGTGGCCCCACGCCTCGGAAGGCGGCACCACGCCCGGAGCCGAAAACGCCCTCAACCGCCTGCACGCCACCTACGAGAGCATCAAGCCGCGCAACGACGCCCAACGCGCCTTCCTTGCCAGCTCACTCGCGTCCCTGAGAGACCTGACCGCCGCACGAGCCCAACGCCTGCTCCAGGCACGCACCAACACCGGCCCGCCCTTGGCCCTGTGGCTGGTGATCTTCCTGAACAGCGGCCTGGTCCTCGGCTTCTCCGTCGTCTTCGACTCCCAGCAACCCCGGATCCACTACGGAATGGTCGCCGCAGTCAGCATCCTCGTAGCCGCCAACCTCTTCCTCATCACAGAACTGGCCTACCCCTACGTCGGCGAACTCGCCACGTCACCGGCACCACTGGGCGAGGTCCTTGCGGTCTTGTCGCCGCCTGGGTAGACGGGGGGCGCGGAACGGAGCTTGCCGGTCCAGCGCCAGTAGCTCACCGCGGAACTCGGTTACTTCGGCATGACCATCCCCTGGTCCGTCACGTAGTAGCTAGCCATACAGGTCGGGAACGCCGAGCTGTCTCCGGCGGGCCCACGCATCGGGGATGAAGTGCAGAAGGTGGAGAGAATCTGGCTCTTCTGCTGGTAGGTCAGCCCCGCCGGCTGGACGCTCTGCGGCTGCTGGGACCGGGGTGACGTCGACGGAGCGTGCGAGCTGTCGCTGGACGTGCCTGTGTCCGGGCCGATCACGGACATTGCCGCCGCTCCGACCAGGGTGCCCGCGACCGCCCCGCCTACGATCATGGCCACGGTGCTCTGCCACCACGGTCGCTCCCACTTCGCCGGGATGGCCTGGTACTTCGCCAGGATGGCCTGGTCCTCCGGGTCGCTCTCATGGTTCTCCGGAGAGACATAGGGAGTGTGCTCCACTGCAGCCTCCTGTGAGCCCTGACCACAGCCGCATCATGCGCGAAGCGGCGGGCACACAGGCTATCCGTCAGACGTGCCAGCGCTCTTCAACGAGATCGCCCATCAGAGGGGCTGCTCCTCGGCCACCCTCGCGAGCCACCCCCAGCGCCCCTGCGGCACACCGCGGCTTCCCTCGCCGTTGCCGGCGGCGCCGACGTCCATGTGGTCACGGCCATGCTGGCCAGAAGCGGGCGAGGCCCGCAAGGCAGCCAGGGCGCTCGCCGAGCTGGAGCAGGAATCAGCGCCGGAAGCGGCTGCCTGACAGTGCCGGCATGTACGCCATGTGCACCGACAGAAAGAGGCCCTCCGCATGTCGCTGCGAAGGGCCTCTGACCTGCTATTTCTCTGTGGGCACAACAGGATTCGAACCTGTGACATCTGCCTTGTAAGGGCAGCGCTCTACCGCTGAGCTATGCGCCCCGGCCGAGCCGACAGACTACCTTGCCTTCGGGCCTGAACCGCAAACCAGTGAGTGCAGGCGAACTTACCGGCCGGGGTGTTCGTTTCCGGTGAGTGGGACAATGACATTCGGCCTGGGGCGATGCGATCGGGAGAGGGAAGTGACGGCGACAGAGACGCAGCCGCATGAGCAGCGAGGACGCCGTCGCGCCCGTGGGGGTGTCCGGGATGTGGTGGCGCTCGCGCTGCTGCCGTTGCCGTTGCTGGCGGCGATGGCGCCGCTGGCGTTCGCGGGCGGGGGGACCCGGCGCTGGTTCGGGCGCGGGGAGGGCCAGCGGGCCGATGCGCAGGCCGCGAAGGATGCCGCGGCGGAGGCGTTCTACGAGCTGGACACCGCGCAGCGGGATCTGCGGATCTCCATAGAGGCGATCACCGCCGCGGACGGCTCGCCGGCCGCGCGGAAGGCGGCGGCGGATTACGAGGGCCTCGGCCGGCGGATCGACGAGGTGAGCCAGGGCTACATCACCGCCGTCGACTCACACGATCTCGACCGGGACGATCTGGACGGCGCCACCATCGCGCGGGCGCGGGCCGATCTGACGCGGGCCAAGGAGGAGCTGAACCGCGTCAAGGGCGAGCTCGACCGGTTCGCGCAGGGGCTGGGGCCGCTGCTGCAGTCCGCCGAGACACAGCTGGCGCGGCTGGCCCCTGCCGTGGAGCGGGCCCGGCAGGCGCTGCTGGCGGCGAGCAACGGGCTGGATGCGGTGCGTGCACAGAGGCTGCGGGCGGATGATCTCGCGGCCCGGCTGGCGGCGCTCGGGCCGGAGCTGACCAAGCTCAATCAGGGCGCCGGGCAGCACGGCGTCCAGGAGACGATCCGGCGGGCCGACGAGGTGCTGCGCGAGGCCGAGGCCGTACGGGCCGAGGCCGAGCGGCTGCCGGGCAGGGCCGCGGAGATCGACAAGCGGCTGGTGTCGCTGCGGACCAGGGCGCAGGCGATCACCACGCGTGCGGGGCAGGTCGACCCGGTCCTCAGCGAGCTGCGGCGGCGGTACAGCGCGGCGTGCTGGCAGGACCTGCAGCAGGTGCCGGAGCAGGCCGCGCAGTCCGTCCGGCAGGCCGAGACCACGCTGCGGGAGGCGCAGCAGGCGCGTGAGGAACAGCGCTGGGCGGATGCCACGAGCCGGCTGGCGACCGTACGGGCGCTGTTGGACACCACCGACGAGGCGGTGTCGGCGGCCGGTGACCGGCTGCAGCGGCTCGATGCGGTGTCGTTCGACCGGCAGAAGGAGATCGACCGGACCCGCTTCGCGGTCCGTGACGCGCAGCGGCTGGCGATGACCGGCCGCAGCACCCCCGACCCGCGGCACGCCGGCCCCCTGGACGAGGCGGTGGCGCGGCTGGAGCGCGCGGTCGCGGGTCTGGAGGGGCGGCATCCGGACTGGTGGCACTTCCTGACGGAGACCGAGGCCGTCCGGCAGACGGCGGCCGGGGTGGTGCAGGAGATCAGGGACGCCAGAGGCGGGGCGGGGAGCGGCGGCGGACGCGGCTGACCCGGCGGACGCGGTTGCCCCGGCCGGCCCGACGGACACGCCCCGGGCCCGGCGCAGTGGCACGCGGGCGGGCCCCGGTGTGCGGCCCTCCGCCCCGGTGGCGCTGAGGACGGCCTGCCGCGGCTTTCCTCCGGCACGTGCAACGGCCCGCCCCGTCCGGGCGCGATGGCGCGATGTGCCGCGTGGGCGGATCCTGGAGACAGGCACGGCCCAGGCGGCACCCCTGCGCGAAGGAGGCCGGACATGGCTACTGGGGTTACTGGCCATTCCCTGCACGGGCCCACGCAACCGTTCCACCGGACGAAGGCGCGGCACACCCGCCTCGACGAGCATCTGCCCGTGGACCACCGGCTCAGCAAGGTCTACCGCATCGGCGCGGGGCTGATGGGTCTGGTGCTGATCGCCTTCGGCATCCTCGGACTGACGCACCACATCG
This sequence comes from Streptomyces sp. NBC_01454, assembly GCF_036227565.1. NCBI lineage: Bacteria > Bacillati > Actinomycetota > Actinomycetes > Kitasatosporales > Streptomycetaceae > Streptomyces > Streptomyces sp. NBC_01454. The sequence continues at coordinate 5,838,482 of NZ_CP109460.1, read as the reverse complement.
GCTACTTCGACACCGGCGGCGACACCGTGGCCGGGCTGAACACCAACGGCACCCTGAGCGTGCTGTCGATCGTGGTCGGCGCGATCCTCGTCCTCGGCATGGTGATCGGCGGGAACTTCGCCTCGACCCTCAACATCGTGTTCGGCGGGCTGTTCCTGCTGAGCGGGTTCGTGAACCTGGCGCTGCTGCAGACCGACGCGAACTTCCTCGCCTTCCAGCTCCAGAACGTCCTCTTCAGCTTCCTGGTGGGGCTGCTGCTGCTGATCTTCGGGATGTACGGACGGGTCAGCGGCGGCCTCTCGCACGACAATCCGTACTGGCGGGCCCGGCACCCGGACGAGGCGGAACGGTTCGACCGCGGACAGCTGCAACCCGTCTCCGGCATGACGGCCGCGCGGCAGGCGGCACGGCTCTCGATGCAGGGCGCCTCGCATGCGGGACGCGGTTCGTTCGGGGCCGGCACCAGTGGGAGCAGACGGCTCAGCCGGACGGCCGCCGGCACGGACGCGCTCGCCGGCGGCCAGGACACCGGCACCAGCGGCCGGAACACCGGCAGGGGCAGGGGCAGAGGCAGAGGCAGGGGCGCGGACTCCGGCACCGGCACCGGCGGCAAGAAGACCTGAGCCGGGGCGCGATGGCGTCACCCTCTCGTAACGGCGGGCTGGGCGGGGGGCTGTTGGCGGAGCGGCGGAAGCAGGGAGTACGGAGCAGGGAGCAGCACGATGAGCCGTTCCGGGCATGCCACCTCCGCCGCGGGGCACGGGGTGCACACCATGGCGGTGGAGGCACTCGCCACGCGGATCCTCACGGGCACCTACCGGGAGGGCGACAGCCTGGCCGCGCCCGAGGTGATGGCGGAGCTGGCGGTGAGCCAGACCGTGCTGCGCGAGGCGATCAAGGTGCTGACCACCAAAGGGATCCTCGGCACCGACACCAAGCGCGGCACGTTCGTGCGCTCGCGGGAGGACTGGAATCTCCTGGACGCGGACGTGCTGCGGTGGAAGCTCGCGGCCGGCGTCTCCTCCGACTTCTTCGCCGACGTGCTCGAACTGCGCCGTTCCATCGAGCCCGCGGCGGCCGCGCTCGCCGCGGAGCGCCGTACCGATGACGATCTGGCGGCACTGGACGCCGCGCTGCGCGCGATGGCCGCGAGCGCCGGCGACCCGGTGATGCTGGTACGCGCCGACGCGTCCTTCCACACGGCCATGCTGGTCGCGTCGAACAACCGCTTCTACGCGCAGATGCACCGGGTGATCGTGCCGGTGCTCGTCCAGCGCGACCGGGAGGTGCTCGCCGCGGCCGGTGCGCTCGCGCCGCCGCATGCGCCCCATGCCGCGGTCGTCGAGGCCGTACGGAACAGGGACATCGACGGCGCCTATATGGCCATGCTCGAACTGCTCGATCTGTCCGCGCGGGAGCATCCCTAGCACAGCGGGGAATCCGCGGACGGCAGCCGTTACGGCGGGGACGCGGGTGGGCAGGACGCCGGTGGGCAGGACACGGCCCCATCCGCCCCGTGCCGCACGCCGAAAGGACGGCCCGGTCCCCATGAAGATCAGCCGCATCGAGACCTTCCTCGCCCCGCCGCGCTGGATGTTCGTACGGGTGGAGACCGATGAGGGCGTCATCGGCTGGGGTGAGCCGGTGGTCGAGGGGCGGGCCGAGCCGGTGCGGGCAGCGGTGGACGTGCTGGCCGAATATCTCCTGGGCCGGGATCCGGCACGTATCGAGGACCACTGGCAGGTCATGACCAAGGGCGGCTTCTACCGGGGCGGGCCCGTCCTGTCGTCCGCCGTCGCCGGCCTGGACCAGGCGCTGTGGGACATCAAGGGGAAGCGGCACGGGGTGCCCGTCCATCAGCTGCTGGGCGGTCCGGTCCGCGAGAAGATCCGCGCCTACGCCTGGGTCGGCGGCGACGAGCCGCATGCCCTGCGCGACGCGGTCAGCGCTCAGACCGAGGCCGGATTCACCGCCGTCAAGATGAACGCCTGCGGCCGGATGACGCCGGTGGCGACCCGTGCCGAGGTACGGGCGTGCCTGCTGCGCGCCGAGACCGTACGCGAAGTCCTCGGCGACGACCGGGACTTCGGCCTCGACTTCCACGGGCGGGTCTCGCCCGCCAACGCCCGCAGGCTCCTCCCCCTGCTGGCCGACTACGCGCCGATGTTCGTCGAGGAGCCCGTGCTCGGCGACTACGTGCATGTCCTCCCCGATCTCGTCAACGCTTCCGGAATTCCTCTCGCACTCGGTGAACGGCTCTTCACCCGACGGGAGTTCCTGGCTCCGCTTCAGGCCGGCGTCGCGATCGTCCAGCCCGACATCTCGCATGCGGGCGGCATCTCCGAGCTCCGCCGGATCGCCGCACTCGCCGAGGTCTACGGTGCGCAGCTCGCTCCGCACTGCCCCCTGGGTCCGGTCGCCCTGGCCGCCAGCCTCCAAGTCGCCTTCACCACCCCGAACTTCCTCATCCAGGAGCAGTCCCTCGGCATCCACTACCACCGGGGCGCCGAACTGCTGGACTACGTCGCGGATCCGGAGCCGTTCCGCTTCCACGGCGGGTCCCTGCTGCGGACCGACCGCCCGGGGCTCGGTGTGGAGGTGGACGAGGCCGCCGTACGGGCAGCGGACGAGCGGGGGCACGCGTGGCGGAACCCGGTGTGGCGCCACGAGGACGGCGCGTTCGCGGAATGGTGACGGGGCAGCGGACGGGGCGGGGCGGGTGGGACAGAACCGCGCGGGGCGGGTGGTGGCGGAACCGTGCGGGGCGGGTGGCCCGGTGACAGTACGAGTGGTGACGGTGCGGAAGGGGCGCGTGAGGACGGGGCGGAGGAGAAAGCCAGATGGTGGCAGAGAGCCGTGACGGCTGTGACGGTCGGGCACGCGAAGGGCCTGCCCGACCGGAATAATCAACGGTGTCACCCGCGCGCCCGAACGACCCAGTCGCGCAGTACACACGCGGCGGGGTGCAGGAGAAAGCAGGAAACGCCATGGACCTCAGCGAAGCGCTCCGGACCGAGCGGCTGGTAGCGATCATCCGGGGCAGGGATGCGGAAGCGTCCTTCCGCACGGTCATGGCGCTTGCGGAGGCAGGCCTTCCGCTGATCGAGATCTCGCTCAGCGGACAGGACGCCCTCACCGTCATCCGACGGGCCCGCGCCGAGCTCGGCGACGCGGCCTGGCTCGGCGCCGGCACCGTCCAGACCGCCGCCGACGCCCGGCGCGCCGCCGAAGCCGGGGCGAACCTCATCGTCACGCCGGGTCTCGGCGCCGGCCTGGAGGAGTCCGTACGCCAGGGGCTGCCGACGCTCGCCGGGGTGCTGACGCCGTCCGAGGTGATCGCGGCCGATGCGATGGGCGTCTCGGCCCTGAAGCTGTTCCCGGCGTCGATGGGCGGGCCGGCCTATCTGGAGGCGCTCCGCGGGCCCTTCCCCGACCCGGCGTTCGTGCCGGTCGGCGGGGTGGATGCGGCCACCGCGCAGGCGTATTTCGACGCGGGGGCGGTGGCGGTGGGCGTCGGCTCACCGCTGATCGGGGACGCGGCGGACGGGGGCGACCTGGACGAGCTGCGCAAGCGCGCGGCGGAGTTCCAGGCGGTGTGCGCAGGGTGACGGGGACAGCCGGCCTCCGTGCGGGGAGACGGGGACGGCGCACCGGCCCGCGTGGAGCCGGGCATGCTGAACGCGCCGCCCGATCCCGTCGTGTGCGGAGCGGCGCCGCGGCTAATCTGTGCTCATGCCTCGTTATGAATACCGGTGCCGCCCCTGTGACAGCACCTTCGAGCTGAACCGTCCGATGGCCGAGTCCTCCGCCCCGGCGGTCTGCCCCCAGGGCCACGAAGACACCGTGAAGCTTCTCTCCACGGTCTCCGTCGGCGGTTCCGCCGCCGCTCCCGCCGCCCCCGCCCCGCGCGGTGGTGGCGGCGGCTGCTGCGGAGGCGGCCGCTGCGGCTAGTGCGGTGACCGCGCGCGGTCAGAACCAGTGCAGGCAGTGCGGGGGCCGCTCGGCGCGGAAGAGGGCGTCAGCGAGGGTGGCCGCGCCCGGGCGGTGGGCCCGGATGTGTCCGGCACGTACGAGCGTGCTCGGGGCGGTGCCGCCGAGGTAGACCGAGCCGAGGTCGCGCACGTCCAGGGACAGGTCGGGCTCCCGGCCCGTCGGGACGCAGTCGGCCTTGCCGTCCCGGACGGTCAGCAGGTAGCGGCCGGGTTCGCCGAGGAACGGGTCGTCGACGTCGAGGACGAGCTCGCCGTCCGTGAACCAGCCGCGCGCGGTCAGCGCACGCGGGACGTCCAGCAGCCGCACCCAGAGCCAGTCGGTGTCCTCGCTCACCCGGCCGGCGCGGAAGTCCGCGAGCTGCCGACGCAGCGGGTGCCCTGGCGGGAAATGCTGGAACACGACCTCAGTGACCAGGTCGTGTCCGAGGACGAACCGGGCCAGGGCCGTGAAGACGGCGTCGTCGGCGGCGACTGTCTCGTCGACCGTCAGGGTGCCGGACTCGACCGAGTAGCCCGCGTACCCGTCCGGGACCCCGTCGGCGTCCCGGTGGACGGCGACGTGGCGCGGCGCCGGAGCGACCGGGGGCTGCCCCGCGCCCAAGGCCCACCAGCGGTGCGGCCGGGACAGCGCGCCGGGCTGTGCGCGGCGGTACCGGTCGTAGACCTCTTCCAGGATCTCGCCGCACTCGGCACGCCGCAGCAGCTCGACCGAGCCCGTGTCCGAGCCGGTCGCCGGGGCACCGGCCGCTCCGCGCGCCCGGGGGACGTCGAAGGCGGCCTGGTGGCGCGACACCGTCAGCCGCTGCGTGTAGGTCGCCGGTCCATAGCCGAACCTGCCGTAGATCGGGGACTCGGAGGCCAGCAGCACGGAGAGGAATTCCCCTCGGGCCCGCAGCTCGGCGAGCTGATGCCGCATCATCGCGCTGAGCACGCCGCGGCGTCGGTGCGAGGGCAGGACGCCGACAGCGCTCACCCCGGCGGCCGGAACGAGGATCTCACCGGGCAGGGTGAGTTCAAAGGAGTAGGCGCCCGCGGTGCCGACGGGCCGCCCGTCCGCCGTCATGGCGAGCAGGTTGCGGCCCATTTCGAGCGCCGACCACCAGACCCCGCCGCCGCCCTCGGCCGGGGTTTCCGGGAAGCGCCCGAACGCGGCATGGAGTGTGTCGACGAAGACGTCCAGATCCTCGTCGGTCGTGGAACGGATCTCCATCGCTGCCGCTGCCTCCCCGGATGCCGGCACCACGACGCGTGGTGTCCCGCCACAGTGCAGCGTTGCCCCCGTGGCCCGGTCAAGCGCATTGCGGCGGGGCCCGCGGCTCAACGGCCCTTCCTGGCCCTAGCGCTTGCGTGCCAGCGTCAGGCCGTCCGCCACGGTGAGCAGCACCGCTTCCATCCGCTGGTCCGCCGCGACATGGTCGTTGAACGCCCTGATCGCCAGGGCCGAGCCGGTAGCCGCCGGGTCGACGACCTGGCCGCTGTACAGGACGTTGTCCACGGCGATCAGACCGCCCGGCCGCATGCGGGGCACCAGCTCCTCCCAGTAGGCGATGTAGCCGCCCTTGTCCGCGTCGAGGTAGGCGAGGTCGAACTGCGGGCCGTCGGGCAGCGCGCGCAGGGTCTCCAGCGCGGGTGCGATGCGCAGCTGGATGCGGTCCGCGACGCCGGCCCGCTCCCAGCACTCCCGCGCGTATGCCGTCCACTCCTCCGACACGTCGCAGGCGAGCAGCGTGCCGTCCGCGGGCAGCGCCTGGGCCATCGACAGCGCCGAGAAGCCGGTGAACGTGCCCACCTCGACGATCTGCCGGGCCCCGGTCAGCCGCACCAGGAACGCCAGCAGTGGCCCCTGTTCCTGTGCCGACTGCATCCTCGCCGCCTCCGGGAACACGCGATGGGTGAGCTCGACGATGTCGCGCTGGGCGTCGTTCAGCGGCGGATTGTGCGCGAGGACGTAGTCGTACGTCTCCGCGGTGATCTGCGTGCTCTTGGACTCGGCCACTGACTCTCCTCCTGCTCAAGGATGACGGTCGCGGCCGGTCACCGGACGGTGCGGCCGACCGCCCCGGCGAGACTAGCCGAGGCCGCCTCCCCGCACCGTGTGTCCCGGGGCGGCGGCGCCGCGGAGGAAGGCGCGGACGATCTCCTCGCCGGCGGCGACGCCCCGTGCCTCCAGCGCCGTGACATGGGGGGCGGACCAGCCGGCGTCCGCCAGTTCGCCGTGTCCGGGCCGCCATCCGCGGTCGGCGGCCAGCAGCAGATCGGCGTCGAGCAGGGAGTCACCGGCCGCGAGGATCTCGGCGGCGCCCGTGCGGCGGGCCACCTCCGCCACGGCGGCGCTCTTGGTCAGCGGCTGCGGTACGGCATAGATCTTGCGGCCCTGGAGGGACACCGTCCAGCCGCGCTCGGCCGCCCAGCCGGTGAGGTCCTTCACCCAGGTGTCCGGCAGCAGCGGCCGCTCCACGACGAGATAGACGAAGAGGTCCTCGGCCACCCGCTCCTTGCGCAGCCAGGCCGGGTCGGCGGTGCCGGCGAGATGGGCGCGGACCTCGGCCAGCGGCGCGCAGTGCGCGGCGATCCGCTCGGCGACGGTGCGCTGCCAGTCCGGGTCCGACGCGCCCCGTACGAGCAGATGGCCACCGTTGGCGCAGACGGCGAACTCCGATGCCGGGCCCGGGAGGTGAATGCGGCCGTACTGCGCGCGGGTGCGGGTGGTGGCCGGCACGAAGGTGGTGTGGGCGGCGAGTTCGGCGAGCAGCCCGGCGGCCGTCTCGGTCAGGTAGGACTGCGGTGCGCGCGCGTAGGTCTCGACGCACAGGAGCCGGGGGGCCTGCGCGTCGGGCATGGTGAGGTCCAGTGCGGCGGCCGAGTAGATCAGGGTGCGGTCGAGGTCGCTGGCGACGAGGGTGCGCATCAGGAGGCCACCGCCGTGCCGTCGGCTCCGGTGGCGCCGCGGGTGAAGCGGGGGTGGATCAACCCCACACAGGTGTAGGGCAGCTGGTCGACCTCTTCGACGGGGACGCCCCGCTGTTCCGCCAGGAGACGCACATGGGCGAGGTCGGCCCCGGCGCCGCGCCGGGCCAGGATCTTCCAGGGGACCCGGCGCAGCAGGACGCGGGTGGTCTCCCCGACACCGGGTTTGACCAGATTGACGTCGTGGATGCCGTACTCCTCGCTGATCCGCCGGACGGCCTCCCAGCCCTCCCAGGTGGGTGTCCGGTCGGCGGCGGCCAGCTCCTTCACCTCCGCGGCGACCTCCCCGGCGACCTCGTCGAAGCGCGCGGCGACCGCGTCCAGGAACGTGCCCGACAGATCGGCGCCGGCCAGCTCGCGGTAGAACTTCGCGCCGTGGAAGTCGTCCGGGCCCACCAGGTCGTCGCGCAGGACGGTGCGCGATATGAGGCCGGAGACGGTGGAGTTGAGGCAGGCGGACGGGATGAGGAAGTCGTCGCGGGTGCCGTAGGTCTCGACGCAGCCGCCGGGGTCGGCGAGCACCACGATGCGCGGGTCGAAGCCCGGGAAGTCCTCCAGCGCCTCGGCGAGTTCGCGGGTGATGGCGCCCTTACCGGTCCAGCCGTCCACGAAGACGACGTCCGCCGGATCGTGCCGGTCGGCCAGCCAGCGCAGTGCCGTGGTGTCGATGCCCCGGCCGCGGACGATCGAGACGGCGTAGTGCGGCAGCTCCAGCCCGTGGGCGTGCCGGGCCCAGCGGCGCATCAGCACCCCGACGGGGGTGCCGGCCCGGGCCAGCGAGACCAGTACGGGGCGCGGGCCGCGTTCGGCGAGCACGGTCTCGGTGACGGTCCCGACGGCGCGCGCGATCCGGCCCGCCGAGGCGTCAAGTGCGCTGTGGAACAGCGCCTGGTACTCCTCGCTCGGCTGGTATTCGACCGGCAGCGACTCCGCGTAGTGGGCGCCGCCGCGCTGGATCGCCTCCTCGCGTTCCTCGGTCGGCGCTTCCAGGGTGAGGCCGGAGAGGTCCTGCAGCAGCCAGCCGACCTCGTCGGCCCCGTAGGAGGAGAAGGCGGGGCCGCGCAGCGGCTCGGGGAGGGGCATGGGTCCGGCTTCCGGTTGCGGCGGGTACGAGGGAACGACGGCGAGCAGCAGCCGGTCGGTGTGCGCGGCGAGACGGTGCAGCAGTCCGCCTTCGGCGTGCAGCTCGGGGCGGTCGCCGGGTGAGTCCACGACGGCGACGACCGCATCGAAGCGGCGTTCCGGTGCGGAGCCGGGCGCCACGTTGTAGGCGTACCGCTCCCCCGGCCCGTCGGCCGGCCCGTCGTGGGCGGGGAAGGACAGCCGGGTGCGGATCGCGTATCCGGGGTCGTCGACGGCGAGCACCGGCGAGCGGGTGGTGGTGGAGAAGAAGACGCCCGCGCCGGTGCCGTCGGCGGGTGCCGGGGCGGGGTCGCCGTCCGGCGCGGTGACCCGTGCTTCCAGCGCCCCGGCGATCCGCAGCGGCGCGTACATCAGCTCCTCGTTGCCGAGGACGAGGACGCGGCGCGCACCGTCCAGATGCCGCGCGAGCCGGTCCGCCATGGCGGGCAGGTGGGCCTCGAGCCGCTCGCGGTGCGCGGGGGTGAAGCCGTGCCGCCCGCCGTCCGGCAGACCGGCGGGCCAGCCGAGGTCTATCCGTACGGCGGGGGCGGGGCCGGCGCCGGGCATCGGGTCCGGGCCGGCCGCCAGGGCCGGGGCCGCGAGGGCCTCGTGCCGGGCGACGAGTTCCTGGCCGCGGGAGAGCACCTCGTCGGGGAGGCGGACGCCGCCCGCGGCCAGCGCCACGAGATCGACGCGGGCACCCAGCTCCGCCGCGCACTTCTCCAGCCGGCCGCGGTCCTCCGGGGAGCGCATGTCGACCAGGGCGACGACCACGTACCGCTCGCGCGGGAAGCGCGCGTGCAGCGCCCTGATGGTGTTCAGCACGGTCGTGCCGGTGGAGAACTCGTCGTCGACGAGGACCAGCGGTCCGTCCCCGGCCAGCAGCGCGGGGTCCTCGGGGAGCAGCAGATGCGAGGTGGCGTGGCTGTGCTCCTCCTCGAACCCGCCCACCGGTGCGACGCCCGCCACCGGCCGCCGGGTGGAGTGCAGATACGGCGCCGACGCCAGGCCGTCGGCCACCGAATGCCCCAGGCCGGTGGCGGTCTCGGCGTAGCCCAGGACGACGGAGCGGGCGGCGGCCTCCTCGCCCAGCAGCTGCCGCACCCGTCGCCCCAGCCCGACGCCGGCCCCGTGGACCACGTCCGGCCGCTGCGGCACATGCTTGCCGAGCACGTTCGACACGAGCAGATGAGCCCGCTTGGGGTTGCGCCGCAGCGCCAGCCCCAGCAGCTCGGGCAGCTCGTCCCCGCCGCTCAGCGAGACCCCGAGCCGACCGGCGACCCATTCCCCTGTCCAGACCACGCGCTTTGTCTCCTTGCTCGTACCGTCATGCCGTTCACCCATGCCGTTCACCGGGGTCATGTCTGCGGAACGCTCGCCGTCAGCAGTTCCACGAACCCGACGCCCTCCCCCGCGACCCCGAACGCCTCGGCGCGCAGCAGGGTCCGCTCCGCCCAGGCCCGGTGCGGTTTCACCTCGTTCATCTTGTTCGTGTAGGCGGAGCGCAGCACCCCGCCGTCGCCCCGTTCGGGACGGAGGATGTCGACCGCGTCGCTGAACTCCTCATGGCTGACGACCGAGAGGGCGTGCACGGGTGCGACATGCGAGGGGTGGATGCAGGTCTTGCCCTGCAGGCCGTTGGCGCGGTCGAGTTCGATCTCGCGCAGCAGGCCGTCCATGTCGTGCTCGATCAGGGCGGTCCGCAGTTCCTCGGCGTGCCCGAGGAACGGGCTGCGCCGCAGCTGCGGCTTGAACATCCGCTCGTGCAGCCGGAAGTACTCCCACACCGGGCCGGTGACCGTGAAGCCGCTGCCGTCCGCCCGTCCCAGCACATTGACCACGTCGGAGATCACGGACGCCACGATCCGGACGTCGTACGCCGTCATGTCGGGGGCCCTGCGCAGCCCGTAGGCGGAGCAGAAGTCGGTGACGCCGAGGCGCAGGGCGAGCACCCGGTCGCGGTATTTGTCAACGGTCCTGGCGATGCCGTACAGGGTCTCGGTGCGGCTCTCCAGATGCAGCAGCTGCGGGGATTCCAGCACCGGCATCGCGAACAGCCGCCGGTCGCTCACGGACTCGGCCGCGGTCAGCGCCTCGAGGAACGGGACGCCGCTTTCCTCGGTGAATTTCGGAAGTACAAATCCAGACAGCCTGTGCACGGCGGCTCCCATCCGCCGTACCAGGTCCGGTATCTGTGCGGGGGTGCGGACCCGGATGAACAGCAGCGGGAGGGACTCCCCCGCGGCGGCCGCCTCGTCGAGCAGCGCGAGCTGGCGGACGAGGTTCTCCTCGCCGGCCTCGACGTCCGCGTCCCCTATGGAGTCCTCCAGGCACAGCACCATGGACAGCACGCCACGCCCGGCCTGTTTGAGGACGTCGGCGGCGAGCTGCGGGCGGGTGGCGGGGCTGTACAGCGTGGCGCCCAGGGCGACCGCGAGCGTGCGGGCCGGGGAATCGGCGGTGAACTCCACCGGCTCCTGATGGAACAGCGCCTTCCGAACGTCGGGCGCAAGGTACCCAAAATGCTGCATATGACTCCCCGTATACCTGCGGGATCCGGGCCCCCCGCGTGTCTCGCTGTCTGGATCCAGCCGATAATCGTACGTGCGTGGGGGTGTGGTTGGTTCCCGCGTGCGTGAAAATCACGTATCCCCCGCGGGGCGCCCGGGTGTCCGCCGTCCGTGCCCGTGCGCGGCTCACGGGGCCCCGCGTTGTCCCTGCGAGCTGAGGGAAGGCAGGATTGCGGCATGACGCACGCGATGCTGAAAGGGTCGAACGTACCCCTCGATGCCACGGCGGTCCGGGCCGTCCTGCGCTGGACGCCCGGCGCCGGTGTGCCCGATGTCGATGCCTCGGCCCTGCTGGTGGGCCCCGGCGGACGCGTGCGCTCCGACGAGGACTTCGTGTTCTACAACCAGCCGCGCCACCCCAGCGGCCTGGTGCGGCATCTGCCCAAGACGCAGCGCGATGAGGCACTGACCGACACCCTCGAGGCGGATCTGGCGGCGCTGGACCCCTCGGTGGACCGGGTCGTCCTGGCCGCCTCCTCGGACGGCGGGCCGTTCGCGGGCGTGACGGATCTGCGGGTCCTGCTGTACGACGCGGCGGCCGGCGACGGCGAGCCGATCGCGGTCTTCGACGTGGTCCCCGAGACGGGCGACGAGACGGCCTTGATCTGCGGGGAGTTGTACCGCCGCGGCGAGGCCTGGAAGTTCCGCGCCCTGGGCCAGGGGTACGACAGCGGGCTGGTCGGCCTGGCGACCGAGTTCGGGATCTCGGTGGAGGACGGCGAACCGGACGGCGCGGACACCGGTGCGCAGGCGGCGTCGCAGCCGCCCGGCACGGAGCCCGCGGCCGAGGGCCCGGCCCCCCGCGGCGAGCCCGCCGCGGACGGCCCCGCCGCCTCCCCCGTGACCCCGCCGCCCAGCACCTGGCCCGAGCAGGCCTCGGGCGCGCCGTCCGCGGCGGATCCGCAGAGCGCCGCGGCGGCCGATTCCGAGGCGGTCACCCAGCATGTGCCGGAGGGCATGCCGGAGCCGTTCTCGTCCGCACCGCTGCCGCCGGCCGGCGCGCCGCCGGCCGCTCCCGCACCCACGGGTGGCGGCTACGGCTACCCGCAGAACGTGCCGCCCCCGCCGACGCAGCCCCCGGCCCAGCCCGCGTACGGCTACCCGGGGCCGCCGCCCCAGTACCAGCCCCAGACGCCGACCGGCTACGGCTTTCCCCCCGCGCCGCCGGCCGGGACGTACGGCTATCCGGTGCCGCCGCAGCAGCCCTTCGTGCCGGACCCGTCCTTCGTGCTGCCGCCCCAGGGCCCGCAGTTCCAGCGCCGTTAGGGAGGGTGCGGCGGGCCGGGCCGCGACACCGGCGGCGGGCCCGCCGCACCTCGCGCCACGGGGGCGGCTCACACCTTCGACTTGTAGCCCCGCCCCCACTGCAGGCCCCAGCCGTACAGCCGGTCGAGCTCCGCCTGGAAGCCGTAGACGTACTTCACCTCGCGGCGCACCGTCAGCTCGCCCTTGACGTTCTCCAGCATGAAGACGGCGCACGAGCGGGCCTGCGGCGCGCGCTCGTCCAGCTTGAGCTCCACCCGCGGTCCGCTGCTCGGATAGAGCGTCACGACCGCATGCGTACGGTCGAACGCCGGTGTGCCGTCGTAGATGTAGACGAAGATCAGCAGTCGCTTGATCTCCTCGCGGTGGTCCAGGTTGATGTAGAGCGTCTCGCCGGACCCCGAACCGAAGCGGTCGTCGCCGCTGAGCTTCACGAAGGGCGCGCCGTTGAGGTCGCCGAGGAAGTTGCCCAGCGGCTGCACCACGCCCTTGGTGCCGTCCTGGAGCTCGTAGAGACAGGCCAGGTCCAGATCGACATTGACCACGGCCGGCCCCTGCGCCTGCACGATCTCCGGCTTGAACAGCTTCCCCGGATGCCGCAGCAGCCCGCCCCTGGCGTGCCCGCTCCGTTCGTGAAGGTCGGACGTGCGCATCTGCCAGTGCAGATTGACCCGCAGATGCCCGCTGGCCGCCCCCTGCTTGCTCAGTGAGACGACCGGATTCCGCTTCGTCAGCTCGACGACGTACGACGCGCCGCCGCTGTCGAAGTCGAACTTCGCAGCGCCACCGCGCCGCAGATTCTCCAGGAACGACACGTTGCCCACCCCATTGCTCGGCCCCGACAAACGGGGCGGCCCGAGGTCTGCACCCCATGCCGCCCCGCAGAAAGCGTTCCTCAATCAGCGCCGTGTCACACTCCGGACGCGACTTCCGACGTCTGTCCCGCGGTGTCCCCCGGTTTGCCCTCGCGCCGGTTGCGGAGCACGGAGGAGCCGAACGAGAGGCCGATCAGCACGATGCCCACCAGGCCGGTGATGACCTCGTTGATCTCGTACTTGATCGTGATGAGCAGGATGACGGCCAGCGCGCCGATGGCGTAGTGCGCCCCGTGCTCGAGGTAGACGTAGTCGTCCAGGGTCCCCTTGCGGACCAGGAAAACCGTCAGGGAGCGGATGTACATCGCGCCGATGCCCAGACCCAGCGCCATCATGAAGATGTCGTTGGTGATGGCGAAGGCGCCGATGACGCCGTCGAAGGAGAAGGACGCGTCGATGACCTCGAGGTAGAGGAACATGAAGAACGCGGCCTTGCCGGCCAGCCCCACCGCCGCGCCGGTCCCGTTCCTCACGGGCGCCGCCGCCGGCTGATCGCCCTCGCCGTCCTCGTCGTCCTCCTCCAGCTTGTCCTCGAAGTAGCCGGAGATTCCGGCGACGACGAGATACGTGAGGAGGCCCGCGACACCGGCCAGCAGGACCGTGGCGCTCTTGTCACCGGCGCCGTGGGCCGCGGCGGTGGCCACGGTCATCGAGGTCACCAGCAGGACGACCAGGGCGATGATGACGGACAGCATGTCGAGCTTGCCCATCTTGGCCATGGGCTTTTCGATCCAGGACAGCCATTTGTAGTCGCGCTCCTCGAATATGAAGTCGAGAAAGATCATCAGCAGGAAGATCCCGCCGAAGGCTGCGATGGCCGGATGGGCGCTGGTGACCAGGTCCTGGTAGCGCGTCTTGTCATTGATGGCGAGATTGACCGCCTCGATCGGCCCCAGCTTCGCGGTGATCGCGACAATGACAACCGGGAACACCAGCCGCATGCCGAACACCGCGACGAGGATGCCGACAGTAAGGAAGATCTTCTGCCAGAAGGCGTTCATCTTGCGCAGGATGCCCGCGTTGATGACGGCATTGTCGAACGAGAGCGAGATCTCCAGGATGGACAGGATCCCGACAATCGCGAGCCCCTGCCACCCCCAGAGCACGCCGGCCAAGGCGAGGCCGGCCGCCGTGATGGCGAACGACCAGCCAAAGGTTTTCAGGAGCACTGCCTACCCAATCCTTCGCTGTGTGGGTCCCCCGCGCGCAGTGCGCGGCGCTTTACGAAACGTTGACCCCGAAGTCTAGAGCGATGCCCCGCAGACCCGACGCGTACCCCTGTCCCACTGCCCGGAACTTCCATTCGCCGTTGTAGCGATACACCTCGCCGAAGATCATCGCCGTTTCGCCGGAGGCGTCTTCACTGAGGTCGTAGCGGGCGAGCTCGCTGCCGTCGGCCTGATTGACGATGCGAATGAAAGCGTTGCTGACCTGGCCGAAACTCTGGCCTCGCACCTCGGCCTCATGGATCGAGACCGGAAAGACGATCTTGTCGACCCGCTCGGGCACCTGCGTGAGGTCGACCAGAACCGACTCGTCGTCGCCCTCACCCTCGCCGGTGAGGTTGTCCCCCGTGTGTTCGACGGAGCCCTCCGGGCTCGTGAGGTTGTTGTAGAAGACGAAGTATTCGTCCCCCAGCACCCGGCCCGACTGGCACAGCAGTGCGCTGGCGTCGAGATCGAAGGGCGCTCCGGTCGTGGACCGCGCGTCCCAGCCGAGGCCGACCATGATCTGTGTGAGATCCGGAGCGGCCTTGGACAGAGAGACATTGCCCCCCTTGGCAAGCGTGACGCTCATCGTTCGCTTCCTCCCCTATGCCGGTGCGGCCCCGCCCGGGCACGGCCGCATCCCTTCCTGCCCTGCAAGCACGTCCGGCGCCGCACTCCCCGGACGGGGGCGTACGGCGCCGGACGCGGTTATTCCTGGCCCGGGCAGCCACTGCGCCGGCGCTGCCCGGCCGGACGTCGACGATCAGCTCGCGGCCGCGGCCGCTCAGACGTTGACGCCGAAGTCCTGCGCGATGCCGCGCAGACCCGAGGCATAGCCCTGCCCGATGGCCCGGAACTTCCACTCCGCGCCGTTGCGGTACAGCTCGCCGAAGACCATGGCGGTCTCGGTCGAGGCGTCCTCGCTCAGGTCGTAGCGCGCCAGCTCGTTGTTGTCGGCCTGGTTGACCACCCGGATGAAGGCGTTGCGGACCTGGCCGAAGCTCTGCTGACGGGTCTCGGCGTCGTAGATCGACACCGGGAAGACGATCTTGTCGACCTCGGCGGGGACGGCGGCCAGATTCACCTTGATCTGCTCGTCGTCGCCCTCACCCTCACCGGTGATGTTGTCACCGGTGTGCTCGACCGAACCGTCCGGGCTCTTCAGGTTGTTGAAGAACACGAAGTTCTGGTCGTTGCCGACCTTGCCCTGGTCGTTCGTCAGCAGGGCGCTGGCGTCCAGGTCGAAGTCCGTACCGGTGGTGGTACGCGCATCCCAGCCCAGACCGACGACGACGGCGGTCAGATTGGGGGCTTCCTTCGTCAGCGAGACGTTGCCGCCCTTGCTGAGGCTGACTCCCACGAGTCCTCCCAAAGATTCGAGGGGTACGTAAAGATTTGCGCCCCCATCGTGCATGGCATCGGATCAACGAATTGATCCTAGTGACCGGTTCCCGCCGATTGCAGATATCGCACCTGGATCCGTGCGGATGTCCGTCCGGTGGACGCACCGGCGCCGTGGGAGAGGCGGCTCAGAGGGTGCCGAGCGCCTTGACGTAGTCGTTGAGGTCGCGGGCGTCGGGCAGGCCGTTGACGACCGTCCAGCGCACCACGCCATCCTTGTCGATGATGAACGTGCCGCGCACCGCGCAGCCCTTCTCCTCGTCGAAGACGCCGTACGCCCGCGAGGCCTCGCCGTGCGGCCAGAAGTCCGACAGCAGCGGGTACTCAAGCCCCTCCTTCTCCGCGAAGACGCGCAGCGAGAACGGGGAGTCGTTGGAGACGGCCAGCAGCTGGACGTCGTCGTTGACGAACGCCGGGAGCTCGTCACGGAGCGCGCACAGCTCACCGGTGCACACACCGGTGAAGGCGAACGGGTAGAAGAGGAGAACAACGGCCTTCTCGCCGCGGAAGTCGGAGAGCCTGACCAGCTCGCCGTGCTGGTTCTTCAGCTCGAAATCCGGAGCCTTCGTGCCGACCTCGATCGCCATGGGGTGCTTCCCTTCCGCTCACTGCCAACAGAACGCGACCAACCCTACGCGCCGGGGTTCACCGCCGGGGAACGCGCCGTGAACAGGGCCGAGCCCCCTCCACAACAGGTGGAGGGGGCTCGGCGGGGGACGTCGGGGCGGTGCGGCTCAGCGCTTGCCGGACTTGGGTGTGACCAGTCGGCTGCCGGCCCAGTCCCTGCCCGCGTTGATGCTCTTGGTCTGGGACAGACCCGCGGTCTGCGCGGCCTCATTGATGTCGCTCGGCTCGACGTAACCGTCACGGCCGGTCTTCGGGGTCAGCAGCCAGATCTGCCCGCCCTCGTCGATCAGCCCGATGGCGTCCACCAGCGCGTCCGTGAGGTCGCCGTCCTCGTCGCGGAACCACAGCAGTACGACGTCGCAGACGTCGTCGTATTCCTCGTCGACGAGTTCCTGGCCGATCACGGTCTCAATGCCTTCGCGGAGATCCTGATCGACGTCGTCGTCGTATCCGATCTCCTGGACCACCTGTCCGGGCTCGAACCCAAGCCTGGCGGCAGGGTTGGTCCGCTCCTCCGCGTGGTCCGCGGTCGCGCTCACGGATTGCCTCCTGTCATGTTTCGGAAATGCTCGGGGACCCCGCGCGTGCGCGGAGCATTGGGCGTAGTCCACACGGGCCGGGCGGATCGCGCAAGTACCCGGCGATCCAGACCGCCGAAACGGTGACGTTTGGCGGCGTCTCGCCGCAACCACGACCCCGGCGGGACAAGCCGAAGTGATTCACACCACAGCATTCTGCCGGGTTTGTCGGGTACTCGCGCGAGACTGGTCCCTTCGGGGGGCACCGGCCGGTTCCGGATCTCATTTCGGGGTCCGGACGTCCGTACGCGAAGCACTTTCGACATGAGCGTATGGTTGCGATTTGGCCGACCCGAGAAACCGGCCTTTTCAGCGCCATCTCTCTACGGATGGGTTACCCATCAGTAGAGGTGACGTATCCCTGTGGCTCGGTACACGATGGAGACGGCGCGACACCAAGGCAGAGACAGCATTCGTCCCGTGCACAGCATCCACAGCCTGCACAGCGCGGCACGAACCGAACACGAAGGAACAGCGTGGCTTCCGGATCCGATCGAAACCCGATCATCATTGGCGGCCTTCCCAGCCAGGTCCCGGACTTCGATCCCGAAGAGACCCAGGAATGGCTCGACTCGCTCGACGCAGCCGTCGACGAGCGCGGCCGGGAACGTGCCCGCTACCTCATGCTCCGCCTGATCGAGCGCGCCCGCGAGAAGCGTGTGGCCGTGCCCGAGATGCGCAGCACGGACTACGTGAACACCATCGCGACCAAGGACGAGCCGTTCTTCCCCGGCAACGAGGAGATCGAGCGCAAGGTCCTGAACGCGACCCGGTGGAACGCCGCCGTCATGGTCTCGCGCGCCCAGCGTCCGGGCATCGGCGTCGGCGGCCACATCGCCACCTTCGCCTCCTCCGCCTCCCTCTACGACGTGGGCTTCAACCACTTCTTCCGGGGCAAGGACGAGGGCGACGGCGGCGACCAGATCTTCTTCCAGGGCCATGCCTCGCCCGGTGTCTACGCCCGCGCGTTCCTCCTGGACCGACTGTCCGAGGCCCAGCTCGACGCCTTCCGGCAGGAGAAGTCCAAGGCCCCCCACGGTCTGTCCAGCTACCCGCACCCGCGGCTGATGCCGGACTTCTGGGAGTTCCCGACCGTCTCGATGGGCCTCGGCCCGCTCGGCGCGATCTACCAGGCGCGGATGAACCGCTACATGGAGGCGCGCGGCATCGCCGACACCTCCAAGTCGCACGTCTGGGCCTACCTCGGCGACGGCGAGATGGACGAGCCCGAGTCGCTCGGCCAGCTGTCCATCGCCGCCCGTGAGGGCCTGGACAACCTGACCTTCGTCGTCAACTGCAACCTGCAGCGCCTCGACGGCCCGGTCCGCGGCAACGGCAAGATCATGCAGGAGCTGGAGTCGCAGTTCCGCGGCGCCGGCTGGAACGTCATCAAGCTGGTGTGGGACCGCAGCTGGGACCCGCTGCTCGCGCAGGACCGCGACGGCATCCTGGTCAACCGGCTCAACAGCACGCCCGACGGTCAGTTCCAGACGTATGCCACCGAGACCGGTGCCTACATCCGTGAGCACTTCTTCGGCGACGACCAGCGGCTGCGCGCCATGGTCGAGAACATGACCGACGACCAGATCCTGCACCTGGGCCGCGGCGGTCACGACCACAAGAAGATCTACGCGGCGTATGCGGCGGCCAAGGCCCACAAGGGCCAGCCGACGGTGATCCTCGCGCAGACCGTCAAGGGCTGGACGCTCGGCCCGAACTTCGAGGGCCGCAACGCGACCCACCAGATGAAGAAGCTGACGGTCGAGGACCTCAAGGGCTTCCGTGACCGGCTGCGCCTGC
Organism: Streptomyces sp. NBC_01454; assembly: GCF_036227565.1. NCBI lineage: Bacteria > Bacillati > Actinomycetota > Actinomycetes > Kitasatosporales > Streptomycetaceae > Streptomyces > Streptomyces sp. NBC_01454. Next base: position 5,820,079 of record NZ_CP109460.1, on the reverse strand, counting down.
CCATCCCGGACAAGGACCTGGAGAACGGCGCGCCGCCGTACTACCACCCGGGCCGGGACTCCGAAGAGATCCAGTACATGCACGACCGCCGCAAGGGCCTGGGCGGGTATGTGCCCACCCGCCTCGTGCGGGCCCAGCCGCTGGCGCTGCCGGACGACAAGGCCTACGCGGGTGCCATGAAGGGCTCGGGCCAGCAGAAGATCGCCACGACGATGGCGTTCGTGCGGGTCCTGAAAGACCTGATGCGGGACAAGGAGATCGGCAAGCGGTTCGTGCCGATCGCCCCCGACGAGTACCGCACCTTCGGTATGGACGCGTTCTTCCCGTCGGCCAAGATCTACAACCCGCTGGGCCAGCAGTACGAGTCGGTCGACCGCGAACTTCTCCTTGCCTACAAGGAGTCGCCGACCGGCCAGATGCTGCACGACGGCATCACCGAGGCGGGCTGCACGGCCTCGCTGATCGCGGCGGGCTCCGCCTATGCCACGCACGGCGAGCCGCTGATCCCGGTCTACGTCTTCTACTCGATGTTCGGGTTCCAGCGCACCGGTGACCAGTTCTGGCAGATGGCCGACCAGCTCGCGCGCGGCTTCGTGCTCGGCGCCACCGCCGGCCGGACGACGCTGACCGGTGAAGGTCTGCAGCACGCCGACGGCCACTCCCAGCTGCTGGCCTCGACGAACCCGGCTTGTGTCGCCTACGACCCGGCCTATGGTTACGAGATCGCGCACATCGTCAAGGACGGTCTGCGGAGGATGTACGGGGAGAATTCCGAGGACATCTTCTACTACCTCACCGTCTACAACGAGCCGATCCAGCACCCCGCGGAGCCGGCCGACGTCGATGTCGAGGGCATCCTCAAGGGCCTGCACCGCGTCAAGGCCGGCGAGAAGGGTGAGCACGCCGCCCGGATCCTCGCCTCGGGTGTCGCGGTGCCGTGGGCGATCGAGGCGCAGCAGATCCTCGCGGACGAGTGGAACGTCAAGGCCGATGTCTGGTCGGCGACCTCCTGGAACGAGCTGCGCCGCGACGCGGTGGAGATCGAGGAGCACAACCTTCTGCACCCGGAGGAGGAGCAGCGCGTCCCGTACGTGACGCAGAAGCTCCAGGGCGCCGAGGGCCCCACGGTCGCGGTCTCGGACTGGATGCGTGCGGTTCCCGACCAGATCGCGCGCTGGGTTCCCGGCACGTACCAGTCGCTGGGCGCCGACGGCTTCGGCTTCGCGGACACCCGCGGCGCGGCCCGTCGCTTCTTCCACATCGACGCGCAGTCCATCGTCCTGGGTGTGCTCACCGAGCTCGCCAAGGAGGGCAAGGTCGACCGGTCGCTGCTGAAGCAGGCGATCGACCGCTACCAGCTCCTGGACGTCACGGCCGCCGACGCGGGTGAGGCCGGCGGCGACGCCTGACCTCACCGCGGCCGGCCGCCGCAGCGTGCTCACCGTGCCCCTCGACCGGCGTTCTTCGCCGGTCGGGGGGCGCGGCGCTGTGGCCGCGGGCGGGCGGTTCAGCGCTCCCATACCTTGAACGCCCTTACCTGATAAGGGGATCGGGGTGCCCAGGTGCCGCCGCCCGGATAGGTGTTGAATTCGGCGGTCTCGGCGCACTGCGCGCTCTGATAGGTGGTGACCGGCCGGCCGGTGCGGTTGGCGAGCGCCGCGGCGGTGCTTCCCTTGGGCAGCGGGACGCAGCTCTCGATGTCGATGTCGGACAGCTCGTAGGTCCGCCGCTTGCCGCGGAAGTCGGCCGCCGGCCAGACGCAGAACTGGCCGGCGGCACAGTCCCCCGAGGCGGCGCCCCGGCCGCCGGTGGCCGCCCGCGCGGCCGGGGTACCGACGGCGGGCGGTACGGCGAGCACGGCGGCCAGAGCGGTGAGGCCGGTCAGCAGCGCGGTGGTGCGGGGCGTACGCAGACGCAGTCGCATGGGAATGTCCCCCGTGGAGTAGGCGATGGCAGTCCCGCGGCGGGCCGGCTGCCCGCGGCGGGTTCTTTCGGCTACGAGCTTCGCGAGGGTGCGGCGCGGCTGCCAAGGCCGTGGCGGCTGTCCCACCCGGATCAGGTATGTGGACGAGCAGAGCGGTCAGCAGCGGGGCGCGGGGGCGCGGTGTTGACGCGGGACGGGGTGGCGGAAGCGGGCCGCAGAAACCGTTCACCCCGGTACGCACCGAGGGCCCGCGCGGGCGTGCGACACCAGGAGCGCCACAGGCGGGGCGGAGGTTCCCGCGCCGCATCATCCGGATGAGGGATTCACCGCCGCGGCCGGGGCCAACTCCCGTGGGGCGTACGGCGGAAGGGACGGCCGCCGGCCCCGGACGGCGGGTTGACGCGGACTGCTGACGTCCGGCGGGCGCGCATGCCCCTGGTCCGTCGGCCACCGTGCTCCGGACCCACCCCGCTCCCCCTCCCCACCGGCACACAAAGGCGCGCGGCCGGTCCGGGACATTCCCGGACCGGCCGCGCGCCGGAGTGATGCGGGCCGACAGGTGCCGCCGGGCCGTGCGACCGGTCGCCGCACGGCCGGTGCCCTGGTCAGATGTGGCCGACGCCGGCGCCCGCCTCGGCGTTCGCGCCGCGCTTGGTGAAGAAGGCGACGAAGGCCGCGACGACGGCCACCCCGCAGGCGACCGTGAAGGCCAGGCCCATGCCGGAGACGAAGGTCTCGTGGGCGACGGAGGTGATCTTCTCGGCCAGCTGCGGCGGGGTGCCCTTGGGGACCGGCGCGAAGCCGGCCGAGACCGCGTCGGACAGCTGGGACGCCTGGGCGGGCGGGGCCGGCGGAAGGCCCGCCGCACTCCACGCGCCAGGGAGTTCGTTGTCCACACGAGAGGCCATGACCGCGCCGAGCACGGCCGTGCCGAGGCTGCCGCCGACCTGCATCGCGGCCTGCTGGAGGCCGCCGGCGACGCCGGAGAGCTCCAGCGGGGCGTTGCCGACGATGACCTCGGTGGCACCGACCATGACGGGCGCGAGGCCCAGGCCGAGCAGCGCGAACCAGAGGGACATCGGGCCGGTCCCGCTGTCGGTGTCCAGGCCGGACATGCCGTACAGGGCGACGGCGGTGAGGACCATGCCGCCGACCAGCGGGAGGCGTGGGCCGAGCTTGGTGATCAGGACGCCGGCGAGCGGCGAGCCGACGATCATCATGCCGGTGAGCGGCAGGAGGTGCAGACCGCTGTCCACCGGGGACATGCCGTGCACGTTCTGGAGGTAGAACGTCACGAAGAACAGGCCGCCCATGAAGGAGAAGGCCATCAGCACCATCAGGACCGTGCCGGCGGTCAGCGGCAGCGAGCGGAACATCCGCAGCGGGATGAGAGGTTCGCGAACCCGGGTCTCCAGGACGGCGAACAGGACGAAGAGGACCACGGAGCCGATCAGGAAGCCCCAGGTCTTCATGTCGCCCCAGCCCCATTCCGACGCCTTGATCAGCGGCCAGATGAGGCAGAACATCGCGCCGGAGAGCAGCACGATGCCCGGGACGTCGAACGAGCGCGGGGCGTTCTCGGCGCGGTGGTCCTTGAGGATCACCAGGCCCAGGACCAGGGCCAGCACGCCGACCGGGACGTTGATGAAGAAGACGGACTGCCAGTTGACGTGCTCGACCAGCAGTCCGCCGACTATCGGGCCGCCGGCGGTGGAGGCGCCGATGACCATGCCCCAGATACCGATGGCCATGTTGAGCTTCTCGGCCGGGAAGGTGGCGCGCAGCAGTCCCAGCGCGGCGGGCATGAGCAGGGCGCCGAACAGGCCCTGCAGCACGCGGAAGGTGATGACCAGCGAGACCTCGTGGGAGAACCCGATGGCACCGGAGGCGGCGGCGAAGCCGAGGATGCCGATGAGGAAGGTCTGGCGGTGGCCGAAGCGGTCACCGAGCTTGCCCGCGGTGATCAGCGAGACGGCCAGGGCGAGCATGTAGCCGTTGGTGATCCACTGCACATCGGCCAGCGAGGCGCCGAGGTCCTGCTTGATGGCCGGGTTGGCGATGGCGACGATCGTGCCGTCGAGGGCGACCATCATGACGCCGATGGCCACGGAGAAGAGGGTCAGCCACGGATGGCCTCGCAGCCCTCTGGGGGGCTCCGGTACGGGAAGTTCCGGCGCGGCGTGGGCAACCGGGGTCTGAGAGCTCATACCGAGGAGGCTAATGACAGCCACTGACAGTTGACAAAGCAATTCATCAGTCGGTGACTGTCACCTCGCTCACAGGTAATCTGAGCAGCGAGAACACCAGGGAAAGGCGGCGCTGGATGGCCACCTCGACGCCGCATTCGGCACCCGCGGGCGGCCTGCGGGAACGCAAGAAACAGCGCACCCACGACGCCCTGATCCGTGCGGCGCTGGAACTGTTCACGGAGCAGGGGTACGAGGCGACGACCGTCGACGAGATCGCGGAGGCCGTGGATGTCTCCCAGCGGACGTTCTTCCGCTACTTCGCGAACAAGGAGGACGTCACCTTCGCGGTCCAGGGGATGGTCGAGGCCCGCTTCCTCGACGAGCTGAGGGCCCGGCCCGCGGCGGAGGCCCCGCTCACCGCCCTGCGCCGCACGGTGGCGGCGGCCTGGGACGACATCGGCAGCGCCATCGCGTCGGTGATCCCGGTGGAGCTGTACATGCGCACCTACCGGATGATCGAGTCGACGCCGGCGCTGGTCGCCGTCCTTCTGCGGCGCTCCGCCGAGCTGGAGGAGCAGATGGCGCGGCTGGTCGCCCGGCGCGAGGGGCTGGATGTGGACGCCGATCCGCGGCCGCGGGTGCTGGTGGCCACGTTCAGCGGGGTGATGCGGGCCGCGGGCAAGGTCTGGAGCGTGGGCGAGGACTGCAGCGTCTCCGCGATCCGTGAGCTGACCATGTCCTATCTGGACCACATCGGGCCGGCGATCGAGGGGAACTGGCGGACGCGGTGAGCGCGGCCGGCGGCACCAAAGGCAGCCAGGGCGAACGCCACGACCTCGCCCACTCCCCGTAACTGCCGTCCGGCGCTGCGCGATCGGCGACGGTGACCCCTGAGACCACCCCTGCACGACTGAGCACCGAAAACGGACTACGTGTGTCCGGTTTGGTCGAAATACCCACCGGGAAACGTGAGATCACTCACGGCCACCACAGGCATGCTTCCGCTTCTCCTAGGGTGGCTCGCGGTGACTTCCTTCCCGGGCCTCGGCCCCTCCTCCGGTTTTCTTCAGTCCACCGCCTTGCGCACCGCACTCGCCCTGGTGGTGGTGTTCGTGATGCTTGCGATGACCGGCTGGACCGCCGTCAGAGGTACCAAGGACGACGCCAACCCCCTGGCCACCGCGAAGGCCGCATGGAAGCACGCCACCTTCCTGGGGCGCCCGCTGCCCGACCCCAACGGGCCGCCGGCCGCGGTCCGGGCCTTCTTCGCCCCCCTCAGCCGGGCCGAGCAGCAGCAGCTCACCACCCGCTATCCGCTGGTCGTCGGCAATATGGGCGGCGCCCCCGCGCAGCTGCGCTACCGCGCCAACCGGATGGCCATCGACGACGCCCGCGCGGTCGAGAAACGCCGGATGGGTGACCACCGGCTCACCCCCGTCGGCCGCCAGGAAGCGGGCCGGCTGATGCACCGCCTCGAATCGCTGATGACCCCCGGCCGGCAGATCCTGGCCTTCGACCCGGCCGATGGCGGGCGGGCCGCCGAGGTCTTCGGAAATCTCACGAAGGCGGACCGGGTCTCGGTCGTGGTGCCCGGCGTGGACACCAATCTGTCGACCTTCGAGCGCACCGCGCGGGCCACCGCCGCCCCCGTCGGCATGGGGCGCGCCCTCTACGGCGCCGAGCGGGCGGCCCGCCCGAGCGCCCGTACGGCCGTGATCGCCTGGGCCGACTACACCTCGCCGTCCGGCCTCGGGGTCGAGGCCGCCACCGGGCAGCTCGCCGAGGCCGGCGCGGTGCGGCTGCGCGCCCTGGTGAACGCGCTGCCGTCGGCCGACTCGGTCTCGCTGTTCTGCCACAGCTACGGCTCCGTGGTGTGCGGCGTCGCGGCCCGCACCCTGCCCTCGAACGTCAAGGACATCGCGGTGGCCGGCAGCCCGGGCATGCGGGCCGGCAGCCTCGCCGGGCTGGGCACCCACGCCCGGGTCTGGGCGATGCGGGACTCCGACGACTGGATCCAGGACGTGCCGAATCTGGAGGTCGGCGGGCTCGGCCACGGCGCGGACCCGGTCGATCCGGCCTTCGGCGCGCGGGTCCTGTCGGCCGACGGCGCCGTCGGGCACGCCGGCTACTTCGCGCCCGGCACCCGCAGCCTGAAGAACTTCGCACTGGTCGGTGTCGGCGACACCGGCACCGTCGACTGCGCCTCCGCCGACCCGCAGTGCGCCTCCGCCACGGCCTGAGCGGGCCACGGCAGCACAGACCAGCGGCCGCAGGTACGGCCCGGCGCCCGGGGACGGGCCATACCTGCGGGAACCGCGCCCGTCGCGGGTGACGTCCATGAGGCGGAGAAGGAGCGGGTGGCCGGAGTGACGCGCGTAGCTTCGGTAGGCCCCCTTGGGGTGTCCGGAAGGGGGACGGGCGGGCAACCGCCCGCATACGATGAGCCACATGGGTGATGTGCTGGCCGGTTTTCACGCCGTCTGGGAGTTCGATGCGGACTCCGTACTCATCCGCTTCGAACGGGGGATCCGCAGGCCGAAGCTGTTCCAGGCGCTCGGCGAGCGACGCATTCCGTACGAGGCGCTGAGCACTGTCGAGGTGAGCGAGGGCAGACGGGGCACGGTGGTGCTGCACGCCGTGCCGCGGCACGGTGCCGATCCGCTGATGGAGGCGGCGGACGGGCAGCTGAAAGAGGACTCCGATCCCTACCGGCTGGTGCTGCCGGCCGGGCGCGAGACCCTGGCCGAGTTCTACGCCGATGAGCTGCGCACGGTGCTCGGCCCCGATGCGAAGGAGCCCGCCGACCGCCATCTGGTGGCCGCGCCGGAGCCGCCGCTGCACTTCAAGGCCTATGACGGCAAGGCCTCCTTCGACGGCCGGTCCGTCGCCTTCCGCTGGTTTTGGACCGGCGCGTCCTCGGCGAAGTGGAAATGCGGCGACCAGACCTTCCCCGTCGGCGAGTTGGCCGGGGTCGAGTGGCGGTCGCCGGAGATCCTCAACGGCTATCTGCGGCTGCTGGAGCGCGGCGCCCGCGACGCCGCGGCCGACGAGGCGGACCAGGATCCGGCCGCCGTGGTGTTCGGGCTGGGATACGGCCCGGTGCATGAGTCGCTGCCGTTCGCGGCCTCGGTGCTGCAGGCCGTGCGCGCCGCCGATCCGGCGCAGGAGTCGCCGGACGGCGAGCCGGTGCGCCGCCGGACCGGGGACGCCCGACGCGATCCGGCGGACATCGCGGACCGCATCCGGCACCTCGGCGAGCTGCACGGGGCCGGTCTGCTGACCGACGACGAGTTCAGCACGAAGAAGGCCGAGCTGCTGGCGGAGCTGTAGGCGCGGTGACCCGGCGACCGGACGGCGCCCCTCCGGAGCGTGGGCTCCTCCCTGGGTACTGCCGCAAGTCCGGCCCCAGGGAGGACGCCGCCGCCCCCACGGTCCGCTTACCGTGAGGTCGTCATGACCGAATCCCCTCCCCCACTGCCTCCCTCACCGTCTCCCTCTCCTCTTTCCGCACCCGGGCCGGTCCGGTACCGGGCGCTGCGCGCCGTACGCCAGGCGCTGCGGCTGCTCGCCGTCGAGCTCGGCACCCCGGCCGAGCCCGGTACCCCGCTGTTCGGCACGGTCCACAACCCCTGGCTGCGCCGGCTGCCGTATGCCGTCGCGTTCGCGTTCGCGGTGTCCCTGCTGCCGACGACCATCACCGTCCTCGCCCACGATTACGGCCTGGCCGGCGGGCTGGCCGGCGCGCTGGCCACCGCACAGACCGCGCCCCTGCTGCTCGCGGTGACCCGGCCGCTGCAGGCCTGGTGGGTGATCTTCGCGGCGGATGTGGTCTGCGCGCAGATGCTCTCCCTGCTCGATGGCGTGACGGGCCGCGCCTGGCCCTGGCCGCCCCCGGTGATCGTGGGCTATCTCGCGCTGATGCTGGCGCTGTCGCTGCGTGAGCGCCGCCGCACCCTGATCGCCGTGTGGCTGACGACCGGTGCGGCGGGCATCGCCGCCGACTTCGGCGCGCCCGACCGGAGCCAGAGCACCTGGGTGCTGCTGTTCGTCCTCTCCGGTGTGGTGCTGATGATGGGCGCCACGCTGCGGGAACGGGGCGACGCCCAGCGGAAGTTGATCGAGCAGGAGACCATCAGCGAGGCCGAGCGGGCCCGTCGCACCCTGCTGGAGGAGCGCACCCGGATCGCCCGTGAGCTGCACGATGTCGTCGCCCACCACATGTCGGTGATCACGGTCCAGGCCGACAGCGCCCCGTACCGCATCGGCGGCATCCCCGCGGCGGCCGTGGACGAGTTCGGGGCGATCGCGGCGAGCGCCCGTGAGTCGCTGGCCGAGATGCGCCGGCTGCTCGGGGTGCTGCGCAGCGAGGAGTCGGAGCGGCTCGGCGGCCCGGAGAAGACCCCGCAGCCCGGGATCGGGATGCTGCCGAAGCTGGTCGAGGCGACCGTACGGGCCGGTGTGCCGGTCGAGTTGGCGCTGCCCGAGGAGGCCGCGGCGCTCGAACCGGCGGTGGATCTGTCGACGTACCGCATCGTCCAGGAGGCGCTGGCCAATGTCGTACGGCACGCGCCGGGCGCGCCGACCCGGGTGTCGCTGCGGGCGACGGCGGACGGCACCCGGCTGACCGTGCTGATCGTCAACTCCCCGCCGCCCGCGCCGTCCACCCCGTCAGCGCCGCTGGAGACCGGTGGCACCGGCCACGGCCTGGTGGGGATGCGGGAACGGGTGCGGCTGGTGGACGGCTCGCTCGACACCGGGCCGCTGCCCGACGGCGGCTTCCGGGTCGCCGCACAGCTTCCGCTCGCGCCGCCGGCCGCCCCGGCGTCGTCCCTGCCCACGAAGGACTCCGGTGCCCTGTGACCACGCGCGTGATCATCGTCGACGACCAGGCCATGGTGCGTGCGGGCTTCGCCGCGCTGCTCGCCGCGCAGAGCGATATCGATGTGGTGGGTGATGCGCCGGACGGTCTGCAGGGCGTGGCGCTGAGCCGCCGGACGCACCCCGACGTGGTGCTGATGGACGTGCGGATGCCGGAGATGGACGGGCTGGAGGCGGCCCGTCAGCTGCTCGATCCGCCGGCCGGGGTCACCCACCGGCCGAGGGTGCTGATGCTGACCACCTTCGATGTCGACGACTACGTCTACGAGGCGCTGCGCGCGGGTGCGTCCGGATTCCTGCTCAAGGACGCGCCGCCGGCCGATCTGATCTCCGCGGTGCGGGTGGTGGCGGCCGGTGAGGCGCTTCTCGCGCCGTCCGTGACCCGGCGGCTGATCGCCGATTTCGCCCGGCAGCGGCCGGCGCCCCGCGCGGGGCGCACCGCGCTGCGGCTGAACGGGCTGACCCCGCGCGAGACGGAGGTCCTGGAGCTGATCGCCCGCGGGCTGTCCCAACCAGGAGATCGCCGAGGCGCTGATCCTCGCGGAGCAGACCGTGAAGACCCATATCGGCCGGGTGCTCGCGAAGTTGGCGCTGCGCGACCGTGCGCAGGCCGTGATCTTCGCGTACGAGTCGGGGCTGGTCGCGCCCGGAGAGCGTTAGGGCGCGCAGGCCATCGCCCGCCCCCGTTCCGCCCCTCCTCCTTCCGGACGAGGGGCGGGGCGGACCCCCTACCCCGGTATCACCCGGGAGTTGGCTCCGCGGTGTGACGCCGCGTCACCCACCCCCTTCCTACGTTTCCCTCCGTCGCACCAACGGGAGGGAGACCCACCATGTCCAGGCTGCGCAGCGCCGTGGGACGCAGCAGGCGCACGCTCCTCGGGGCCGCGCTCGCGGTGGCCGTGGCCGCCGGTACCGGCGGCTGGGCGGCCGGCACCGCGCAGACCGCGGTCACCGGCCCGCCGCCGGGCGCCGCCGCCTGGCGGGCCGACCACTCGCTCGGCGTCCGGCTGCCGGACCCGGCGACCGCGGCCCCCACCGAAGTCGCCCGCTTCTTCGCCTCGCTGACCGGACGTCAGCAACAGTCACTGGCGGCCCGGCACCCGCTGAGCGTCGGCAATCTCGACGGCGCCCCGCTCGCGCTGCGCTACCGGGCCAACTCCCGTGCCCTGCGGGCGGAACGGGACCGCCGGCTGGCCCGCGCCACCGACCCGGCCGGGACCCTCGAGGACCACCGGCAGGCGCGGGCCGCGGCCCGCCGCTACACCGCGCTGCTCGCGCCCGGGCGCCACATCCTGGCCTTCGACCCGCGCGGCCGGGGCCAGGTCGCCGAGGTGTACGGCGACCTGGCCGCCGCCGCGCACACCGCGGTGATCGTGCCGGGCTCGGACATCGATCTGACGTCCTTCGACCGGGCGAGGGACCCCTACGGCGCCCCCTCCGGGATGGCCCGGTCGCTGCGCGCCGAGCTGGCCGCCGAGGCGCCCGGGACCCCTACCGCGGTCATCGCCTGGGCGGGGTACACCACACCGGTGGGGCTCGGTCCGGACGCCGCGACCGGGCGGCTCGCCGAGGCGGGAGCGCCGCGGCTGGCCCGTCTGCTGTCCGGTCTGACCGCGGTCGGTGCCCGGCCCCCGGCGGTGCTGTGCCACAGCTACGGCTCGGTGGTCTGCGGGCTGGCCGTCCCGCGGCTGGGCGGTGGCGGCCTCGCCGACCTGATCGTTCTCGGCTCCCCCGGGATGCGCCGGGACAGCGTGGCGGAGCTGCACACCTCGGCCCGGGTGTGGGCGGGGCGGGACGCCTCCGACTGGATCGGTGACCTCCCGCACGTCGAACTGCTGGGGCTGGGCCATGGCACCGACCCCACCGATCCCGCCTTCGGGGCCCGCCGGCTGCCCGCCGTGCGGGCCGAGGGCCACACCGGCTACCTCGCGCCCGGCACGGACTCGCTCCGGAACGTCGCGGCCGTCGTGCTGGGCCGCTACGGCGCGGTGCGCTGACGCCGCCCCCTTGCCGCTGCCTCAACGCGCCCGCATCTCCACGCCGTTCACCGCACGGCATGCACACACGGCACACGCACCGCGCACGCACCTGCCCCGAGGACTCGACGACCCGGCGCCGCCACGACGCCACGCCGCCAACGACGCCACGACGGAAGAACCCAAGGACGCCTCATGGACACCGCCTTCCTCGTCCCTCTCAGATCCGCCGCCCGGCACACGGTCCGCAGGATCGAGGACCGCACGCCCGCGGACCGCGACCGTGCGATCGACGGTCTGCGCGCGCTGGCGCTGCTCGCCGTGCCCACCGGCCACTGGCTGCTGGGCGGCTTCACCCTGGACGCCGGGGGCGCCCTGCACAACGCCAGTCCGCTGAGCGCCTTCGGCTCGCTCGCGCCCGCCAGTTGGGTACTCCAGATGCTCGGCGTCTTCTTCCTGGTCGGCGGGCGCGCGTCGGTGCTCTCCTACCGGCGTGCCCTGGAGCGGGGCACCGCCACCGGCGCCTGGCTGGGCGGCCGGCTCGTCCGGCTGGGCCGCCCGGTCGTCGGGGTGACCGCCGTATGGGCGGCGCTGCTGCTGCTCCTGTCCGGCCTGGGGGTGCCGGAGGCGACGCTGCGGACCGGGGCGACGCTGGTGGTCCAGCCGCTGTGGTTCGTCGCGGTGTACGCGGGGACCACCGCGCTGACGCCGTACTGCGTGCGGGCTGCCCGGCGGATGGGCGCCTGGGCGGCGGCGCCGCTGGCGGGGGCGGTGGCCGGGGTGGACTTCCTGCGCTACGGGCCGTTCGCCGACGCCGTGCCGTCCTGGCTGAGTCTGCTCAACCTCCTGCCCGGCTGGCTGTTCGCCTATCAGCTCGGGGTCTGCTGGGGTGAGCGGCGGCTCGGCCGGCGCGCCGCCCGGTGGCTGCTGCTCGGCGGCGCCGCGCTGTTCGCCGCGCTGCTGCTGTTCTTCCACTACCCGGCGAGCATGGTGGGCGTCCCCGGTGTGGCCCGGACGAACTCCCACCCGCCGTCGCTGCTGGTCCTGGCGCTGGCCGCCGCCCAGTCGGGCGCCGCGGTGCTGCTGCGGGACCGGCTCGCCCGGCTGCTGCGCCGGCCCGCCCTGTGGGCGCCGGTGGTGGTCGTCAACCTCTCCGCGATGACGATCCTGTGCTGGCACCAGACGGCGATGCTGGCGGCGGCGGTGCCCGCGTCGTTCCTGGGGCCGGTGCCCGGGCTGACCACGGCGCCCGACACCGTCGGCTGGCTGCTCGCCCGGCTCGCCTGGCTGCCGGTCTTCGCGGCCGTACTGCTCCTGATCGCCCGCACCACCCACCGCTTCGAGGCCCCCTGGACCGGTGTCACGCGGGCCCGCCGTGCCGCGGCGGCCCTCCTGGCGGCCGGGTTCGCAGCCTTCGCGCTGGGGCTCGCATGAGCCGCCGCGCCCCGGCACCGGCCGGGGCCGGAGACTTCCTCCGGCCCCGGGACCCGGCTACTCCCGGCCCGCCGAGGTGTGCGACATGTCCGCGTACCGCGCCCCCGCGACCTTCCCGGCGATCGGCTCCAGCAGCGCCAGGTCCCCCTCGGTCAGCCGGATCGCGGTCGCCGCGGCGTTCTCCTCGACGCGGCTGCGCTTACGGGTGCCGGGGATCGGTACGACGGCCAGACCGCGCGCCGTGGCCTGGTGCTGCACCCAGGCCAGGGCGATCTGGCCGGGCGTGGCGCCGTGTGCCTCGGCAATGCTGCGGACCGGCTCCAGCAGCGCGGCGTTGGCGGCCGCGTTGTCGCCGGTGAAACGGGGCTGGGTGCGGCGGAAGTCGTCCGCGGTCAGCTCCTTGTCGGCGCTGACGAACGCGCCGGTGAGGAAGCCCCGGCCGAGCGGGGAGTAGGGGACGAGGGCGACGCCGAGCCCGGCGGCGGCCGGCACCGCGCTCTGCTCGACGTCCCGGCTGAACAGCGACCACTCGGACTGCAGCGCCGCGATCGGATGCACGGCGTGCGCCGCGCGCAGCTCGGCGCCGGTCACCTCGCTCAGCCCCAGGTGCTTGACCTTGCCCTCGGCCACCAGCTCGGCCATGGCGCCGACCGACTCCTCGATCGGGACGCCGGGGTCGCGGCGGTGCATGTAGTACAGGTCGATCTCGTCCACGCCCAGGCGCCGCAGGCTGCCCTCGACGGCCTCGCGGATGTAGGCCGGGTCGTTGCGGATGATCCGCTTCGCCGGGTCCTCGGGGTCCTGGGATATCGCGAACTTGGTGGCGAGCACGACCTCGTCGCGGTGCGCCCGCAGGAACGGGGCGAGGAACTTCTCGTTCTCCCCCATCCCGTACATGTCGGCGGTGTCATAGAGCGTGACGCCCAGCTCCAGTGCCCGCTCCAGCGTGGCCCGCGCCTCGCCTGCGTCCGTCGGGCCGTAGGCGAAGCTCATGCCCATGCAGCCCAGGCCCTGCACCCCGACCCGGGGACCGCCGGTGCCCAGCTCGACCGTTTCGATCTTCTTGCCGCTCATAGAGACCTCAGCACCTCTCGGACGCCCGCCGGGCGTCGCCATAAATGTCGATCTTGTAGTCGAGGACGTCCAGCGTGCTCCGCAGCTCGGCGATCCGCTGCCGTACGTCTTCGCGGTGTGCGGTCAGCAGTTGCTCCCGCTCGGCGAAGGTGCCCTCACCCGCCCGCACCAGCTCGGCGTAGCGGACCATGTCCGCCACCGGCATCCCGGTCAGCCGCAGCTTGGCGACCAGGTCCAGCCAGTCCAGATCGCGGTTGCTGAAACGCCGCTGTCCGGTGTGGGTGCGGTCCACGTGCGGCATCAGGCCGATCCGCTCGTACCAGCGCAGGGTGTGTGCGCTGAGGCCGGTGTGCTCCGCGACCTCGCTGATCGTGTACCGGTCGCGGCCGGTGGGCCGTGGGTGCGGCGGTCGGGTATGGCAGCCCCGCGCCGTCGCCGGCCCCCGGCCGACCGTGGTCGTGCCGCTCGTGACCGGTTCGCTCTGCGTGACCGTCATGCCCGTCTCCCCTGCTCGCCGGATGTCCCCCGGCGTTCTCGCCGGGTGCCTCTCGACGTCTTCAACGCTAGAGACTTCGAGCGCACTCCAGGCAAGCGCGATCTTGACCGGGATTTGGGACGGCGGGTCGGCCGGCGGGCGGACGGCGGGGCCTTGCGGACACCACCTAGGCTCGTGGGCATGCAGAGCCTGCGGATGATCGAGAACTGGCCGGTGCCCACCGCTGCGGCCGCCGTCGTACGAGCCGACGGCTCGGTGGCCGGCGCGTACGGCCCCCTGGAGCAGCGCTTTTCGCTGGCGTCCGTGACCAAGCCACTGGCCGCGTACGCCGCGCTGCTGGCCGTCGAGGAGGGCGCGGTCGAGCTGGACGAGGCGGCCGGGCCCCCGGGCTCGACGGTGCGTCATCTGCTCGCCCACACCTCGGGGCTGGCCTTCGACGAGCCGCGCACCCTGTCCGAGCCGGGCACCCGCAGGCTCTACTCCAACGCCGGTTTCGAGGCGCTGGGCGATCACATAGCCAAGGCGACCGACATCCCCTTCCCGCAGTATCTGCACGAGGCGGTGCTCGCGCCGCTCGGCATGTCCGCCACGGACCTGACCGGCTCCCCCGCCAAGGACGCCGTCTCCACGGTCGCCGACCTGATCCATTTCGCCGCCGAGCTGCAGTCGCCGCGGCTGCTCGCACCGGAGACGCTCACGGCGGCGACCCAGGTGGTCTTCCCCGGTCTGACGGGTGTGCTGCCGGGCTTCGGCCACCAGAAGCCCAACGACTGGGGGCTGGGCTTCGAGATCCGCGACGGCAAGTCGCCGCATTGGACGGGCGCCGCGTCCTCACCGCGTACGTTCGGGCACTTCGGGCAGTCCGGGACGTTCCTGTGGGTGGACCCCGACGCCCGCGCGGCCTGTATCGCGCTGACCGACCGCGCCTTCGGGCCGTGGGCGGCGGAGGTCTGGCCGCAGCTGACCGACGCGGTGCTGGCCGAGCTGGCTCGGCCGGCCTGACCTGCGCACGGGCGCGGGCCCGGACGGCGACGGACGTGGGCGGGCCCGCCACGGCCTCACCCGTGGCCCGGCTCCGCCCCCATCTCCCACACCAGGCACTCCGCGCCCGCCAGCCCCTTGAGCTCCAGCCCCGCACCGTCGGTGATCCGCGCCGCGTCACCGGCCGCGAGGTCCTGCGCACCGAGCCGTACGGCGCCGCGCACCACGTGCACATAGGCCCGTGCGGCGTCCGGGACCGCGGTGCGCTCACCGTCGGCGAGGCGGCGCAGGTGCAGCAGCGCACCGGCCCGCGGCACCGCGTACGGGGTGCCGTCGGCGATGCCGCGCACCACCTCGTACGCGGGCTCGCCGCCGAATGCGAGCGGCGCCAGCCACATCTGGACGAAGCGCAGCGGCCCGGCGCCGTCATTGCGCTCCACGTGCCGGACGCCGCCGGCCGAGCTGAGCCGCTGAAGATCCCCCGGGCGTACGGTGGTCTCGTGGCCGGCCGAGTCGCGGTGGGTCAGCTCGCCCTCCACCACCCAGGTCACGATCTCCGTGTCGCGGTGCGGATGCTCGTCGAAGCCGGCGCCCGCCGCCAGCCGCTCCTCATTGCAGGCGATCAGTGCCCCGAAGCGCAGATTGTCCGGGTCGAAGTGGGGGCCGAAGGAGAACGCGTGCCGTGACTCGATCCCCGCCTCCGGCTCGCCGCCGCGGTAGCGTTCCTCGGCCCTGCGCACCTGAATCATGGGCCCACCGTAGCCCCGCCCCCGCACCTCCCCGCCCCGATAGTGCAGGCTTGTCCCGTGTCTGAACCCCCATCGCGCGACGCGCACCCGCACTCGGCGACCCTCCGGCGTCTGGAGAATTCGTCCGGCAAGCTGGCGGCCGCCGCCATCGCCCGCATGGACGCCACCCTGCCGTGGTACCGCGCGATGCCCCCGGAGAACCGTTCCTGGATCGGCCTGGTGGCGCAGGCCGGCATCGCCGCGTTCACCGAATGGTTCCGGCATCCGGAGACCCCGCAGGCGATCAGTACCGACGTCTTCGGCACGGCCCCGCGCGAGCTGACCCGGGCGATCACCCTGCGGCAGACCGTCGAGATGGTCCGCACCACCATCGAGGTCATGGAGTCCGCGATCGACGAGGTCGCGGCGCCGGGCGATGAGTCCGTGCTGCGGGAGGCGCTGCTGGTCTACGCCCGGGAGATCGCCTTCGCCACCGCCCAGGTCTACGCCCAGGCCGCCGAGGCCCGCGGCGCCTGGGACGCCCGGCTGGAGTCGCTGGTGGTCAACGCGGTGCTGTCGGGCGAGGCCGACGAGGGCGCCGTCTCCCGCGCGGCGGCGCTGGGCTGGAACTCCCCCGAGCACGTGTGTGTGGTGCTGGGCACCGCCCCCGACGGGGACAGCGAACTGACCGTGGAGGCCATCCGGCGGGCCGCCCGGCACGCCAAGCTCCAGGTGCTGACCGGGGTGCTGGGCTCGCGTCTGGTGGTGATCGCGGGCGGCTCGGACAATCCGCTGAAGGCCGCCAAGGCGCTGATCGGCCCCTATGCCGCCGGTCCCGTGGTGGCCGGTCCCGTGGTCTCCGACCTGCTGGCCGCGACCCGCTCGGCGCAGGCCGCGGCGGCCGGGCTGCGGGCGTGTGCCGCCTGGCCGGACGCGCCGCGGCCGGTGCTCGCGGACGATCTGCTGCCGGAGCGCGCGATGGCCTCGGACCCGGTCGCGCGCGACCAGCTGGTGGAGGAGATCTACAGACCGCTGGAGGAAGCGGGCTCGGCGCTGCTGGAGACACTGAGCGTCTATCTGGAGCAGGCCAGCAGTCTGGAGGGCGCGGCCCGGATGCTCTTCGTGCACCCCAACACCGTGCGCTATCGGCTTCGACGTGTGACCGACGTCACCGGCTGGTCACCCTCCGATGTGCGCTCGGCGTTCACCCTCCGTATCGCGTTGATTCTGGGGCGCCTGGCTGACAGTGAGGCGCAACTCTAGACTTTTGTCGGACACCAACAATTACCCCGATGGTTCTTCGTCCTTGTCCCCACGGGCGGGCGGAACCACCCACAAGAGAGAGTGTGAGGGTGCTCGTACTCGTCGCTCCCGGCCAAGGCGCTCAGACGCCCGGCTTCCTGACTCCCTGGCTCGACCTCCCCGGTGTCGAGGACCGGCTCCGTGCCTGGTCGGACGCCATCGACCTGGACCTGGTCCACTACGGCACGAAGGCGAACGAGGAGGAGATCCGCGACACCGCGGTGGCGCAGCCGCTGCTGGTGGCGTCCGCCCTCCTCTCCGCCCGGCAGCTCTTCGCGACGGCCGACGCGGTCGCCGCGCAGGTCGGCGCGACCGCCGGCCACAGCGTCGGTGAACTCGCCGCCGCGGCGCTGGCCGACACCCTCTCCGACGAGGCCGCGATGGCGCTGGTGCGCCGGCGCGGCCAGGCGATGGCCGAGGCCGCCGCCGTCACCGAGACCGGCATGGCCGCGCTCCTCGGCGGCGACGAGGCCGTGGTCCTCCCGCATCTGGAGCAGCTGGGCCTGACCGCGGCGAACGTGAACGGCGCGGGCCAGATCGTGGCCGCGGGTACCGCCGAGCAGATCGCCGCGCTGGTCGAGAACAAGCCGGAGGGCACTCGCCGGGTCGTACCGCTGAAGGTGGCCGGCGCGTTCCATACTCACCACATGGCACCTGCCGTCTCGGCCCTGGAATCCGCGACCGCCCAGCTGGCGGTCGCCGATCCGCGCACCCGTTATGTGTCCAACAAGGACGGGCAGCTGATCTCCTCCGGCCAGGAGCTGGTGCGGCGGCTGGTGGGCCAGGTGGCCAACCCCGTGCGCTGGGACCTGTGCATGGAGACCTTCAAGGAGCTCGGCGTGACCGCGCTCATCGAAGCGGCTCCCGGTGGCACCCTCACCGGCCTGGCCAAGCGCGCACTGCCCGGCGTGCGGACCCTCGCCCTCAAGACGCCCGACGACCTCGACGCGGCCCGCACGCTGATCGCCGAAACGACGTCAGCCGCAGCCGCGGCGGGCTCCGCACCGGCCGAATAGGAGTCCGAAGCGCATGACCTCGAAGATCAAGCCCGCACAGGGCGCCCCGTACGCACGGATCATGGGCGTGGGCGGCTACCGCCCGACCCGTGTCGTGCCCAACGAGGAGATCCTCAAGCACATCGAGTCGTCCGACGAGTGGATCCGCTCGCGGTCCGGGATCGCGACCCGCCACTGGGCGGGTCCCGAGGAGACCGTCGCGACCATGTCGGTCGAGGCGTCCGGCAAGGCGATCGCCGATGCCGGCATCACGCCCGAGCAGATCGGCGCCGTGATCGTCTCCACGGTCTCGCACTTCAAGCAGACCCCGGCGATCGCGACCGAGATCGCGCACCGTGTCGGCGCCGGCAAGCCGGCCGCGTTCGACATCTCGGCGGGCTGTGCCGGCTTCGGCTACGGACTGACCCTGGCCAAGGGCCTGGTGATCGAGGGCTCGGCGGAGTACGTCCTGGTCATCGGCGTCGAGCGGCTCTCGGACCTGACCGACCTTGAGGACCGTGCGACGGCCTTCCTGTTCGGTGACGGCGCCGGCGCGGTGATCGTCGGCCCGGCCACCGAGCCGGCCATCGGCCCGACGGTCTGGGGCTCGGAGGGTGACAAGGCCGAGACCATCAAGCAGACCCTCGGCTGGGACGTCTACCGCTCCACCCCGGTCCCCGGAGGGGATGCCCCCGAGGCCCGCCCGGCCCCGGAGGAGATCCGCTACCCCGCCATCACCCAGGAGGGCCAGGCGGTCTTCCGGTGGGCGGTGTTCGAGATGGCGAAGGTCGCCCAGCAGGCGCTGGACGTGGCCGGCGTCAGCCCGGACGACCTGGACGTCTTCATTCCGCACCAGGCCAACATGCGGATCATCGACTCGATGGTGAAGACTCTGAAGCTGCCGGAGAGCGTGACGGTCGCCCGCGACGTGGAGACCACCGGCAACACCTCGGCCGCCTCCATCCCGCTCGCCATGGAGCGGCTGTTGGCGACCGGTCAGGCCAAGAGCGGCGACACCGCGCTGGTCATCGGCTTCGGGGCGGGTCTCGTCTACGCCGCGACGGTCGTTACCCTCCCCTAGGCAAGATCTGCGCAACGCCGGATGTCCTCGGATGTACCGGCCGTCGCAAGGATCTTCACCGCAAGTAACCCAGTTTCCTCACAAAATGACCGAAGGAGCGCCATCATGGCCGCCACTCAGGAAGAGATCGTCGCCGGTCTCGCCGAGATCGTGAACGAGATCGCCGGGATCCCCACCGAGGACGTCCAGGTGGACAAGTCCTTCACCGACGACCTGGACGTCGACTCGCTGTCCATGGTCGAGGTCGTCGTCGCCGCTGAAGAGCGCTTCGACGTGAAGATCCCGGACGACGACGTCAAGAACCTCAAGACGGTCGGCGACGCGACCGACTACATCCTCAAGCACCAGAGCTGATCCAGCTCCCGCGCATGTCGCCACCCCGCGGTGGCGCCGTCGATTCAGACCCCTCTACCCGTGGAGTAAGAATTCCCGTGAACGCGACCAATCGCACCGTGGTCGTCACCGGTATCGGCGCAACCACACCGCTGGGTGGCGACAGCGCTTCGACCTGGGAGGCCCTGCTCGCCGGACAGTCCGGCGTCGGCAGCCTCGACCAGGACTGGGCGGCCGACCTTCCCGTCCGGATCGCCGCACAGGCGGCCGTGGACCCGTCGGAGGTCCTCCCCCGGGCGCAGGCCCGCAAGCTGGACCGCTCGGCGCAGTTCGCGCTGATCGCGGCCCGTGAGGCCTGGGCGGACGCCGGTTTCACCGCCAAGGCCGGCGAGGACACCTCGGTTGACCCCGACCGGCTCGGCGCCGTCATCGCCTCCGGCATCGGCGGCGTGACCACCCTGCTCGGCCAGTACGACGTGCTCAAGGAGAAGGGCGTCCGCCGCGTCTCCCCGCACACCGTGCCGATGCTGATGCCCAACGGCCCGTCCGCCAACGTCGGCCTGGACGTGAACGCCCGCGCCGGTGTGCACACCCCGGTCAGTGCCTGTGCGTCCGGCTCCGAGGCCATCGGCTACGCCATCGAGATGATCCGTACGGGCCGTGCCGACATCGTCGTCGCGGGCGGTACGGAGGCGGCCATCCACCCGCTGCCGATCGTGGCCTTCGGCAACATGATGGCGATGTCGAAGTCCAACGACGACCCGCAGGGCGCCTCGCGGCCCTTCGACACCGCACGCAACGGCTTCGTCATGGGCGAGGGCGCCGGCGTCATCGTCCTGGAGTCGGCCGAGCACGCCGCCAAGCGCGGCGCCCGGGTCTACGCCGAGGCCGTCGGCCAGGGCATCTCCGCCGACAGCCACGACATCGTGCAGCCCGAGCCGTCCGGCAACGGCATCGCGCACGCGCTGCAGAACCTCCTTCAGGCCACCGACCTCGACCCGGCGGAGGTCGTGCACGTCAACGCGCACGCCACCTCCACGCCGCAGGGCGACCTGGCCGAACTGAAGGCGCTGCGCAAGGTCTTCGGCGACGACGTCGACCACATGGCGGTCTCCGCCACGAAGTCGATGACCGGCCACCTCCTGGGCGGCGCGGGCGGTATCGAGACGGTTGCCTCGATCCTGGCGCTGTACCACCGGGTGGCTCCGCCGACGATCAACCTCGACGAGCTCGACCCGGAGGTCGACGGGGACATCGTCCGCGGCGAGCCCCGCAAGCTGCCGGCCGAGGGCCGGATCGCGGCCCTGAACGACTCGTTCGGCTTCGGCGGCCACAACGTGGTCCTGGCCTTCCGCTCGGTCTGAGGCCCCCTCAGTACCCGTAACGGGCCCGTCCGGTGAGAGATCACCGGACGGGCCCGCTGCCGTCTCAGTCGTCGAAGCCGGCGTAGTACGCGGCCGACGCGTCCTTGTCGCCGTGGCCCTGCCGCTCGGCGCGGCGGAAGCGCTCCGCGGCCGCCGCCAGCAGATCCACGTGGACGCCGGCGTCCTGGGCGGCCTCGGTGATGAGCCGGGCGTCCTTGCGGGCGGCGGAGACGGTGAAGCTGGCGGGGTAGTTCTCGGACAGGATCAACTCGGATTTCAGCCGGAGGTACGGCAGATCGAGCGCCCCGCCGGCGATCGCGGCGAGGAAGTCACGCGGGTCCACCCCGAGCCCCTTGGCGAGCGCGAGAGACTCACCCGTACCGCTGATGACCGTGAGCACCCAGGTGTTGACGACGAGCTTGAGACGGCTCGCGGCGCCGTCGGCGGCGTCCTCACCGACCCACCGGGTGTGGCTCCCGACGATGCCGAAGATCCGCTCGGCGCGCTCGCGGACGTCCCGCGACCCGGCCGCCAGGATCGTCAACTCCCCCTTTTCCGCGGGATCCTTGGTGCCCAGAACGGGCGCGTCCACGAACCGCAGTCCGTGTTCCGCGGCGAACCGGGCGAGCGGGGCGAGCCCTTCGGCTCCCACCGTGCCCATCTGAAGCCACAGCGCACCTGGGGTAAGGACGGGGGCCGCCTGCCGCAGCGCGTCGAGGGCCGCGGGCCCGTCGAGCAGCATCGTGAGGACCACGTCGGCGCCGTCCACGGCCTCGGCGGGGGTGCCGGTGACCCGGATCCCGTCGGCGGCCAGCGGCTCGGCCCTGGCGCGGGTGCGGTTCCAGGCGCGGACGTCCAGACCGGCCCGGGCGAGGTTGCGGGCCATCGCCGCGCCCATGATGCCGGTGCCGAGCACCGCCACGGAGCGGGTGTCGGAAGCGTTGTTGTCAGCCATGACGGCACGCTAGAGCGTGAAGTGGACTCGAAGGCAAGGCCGGCGCATGTCGGGCGCCCCCCGGCGGCGTGCCGCGCGGACCGGGCCCGCGCGACAGGCCCTAGACGACCTGGTGCAGCCAGCGGACCGGGGCGCCCTCGCCCGCGTACCGGAACGGCTCCAGTTCGTCGTCCCAGGGCTTGCCGAGGAGCTTGTCGACCTCGGCGGCCAGCTCGGTCTCGCCGCGCGCGGAGCGGGCGACCGCGGCGCGAAGCCGGTCCTCGGGGATCAGGATGTCGCCGTGGATGCCCGTGACGGCGTGGAAGATGCCCAGGTCGGGGGTGGAGCTGTAGCGCTCGCCCTCGGCGCCGGGACAGGGCTCCGCGGTCACTTCGAAGCGCAGCAGATGCCAGCCGCGCAGCGCGGAGGCCAGCTTGGAGGCCGTGCCGGCCTCGCCCTGCCACGAGAACTCGGCTCTCCAGGTGCCCGGGGACGCCGGCTGGCGGATCCAGTCGAGATTGACGCGCACGCCGAGGACGCCCGCCACGGCCCATTCAACGTGCGGGCACAGCGCGCGCGGAGCGGAGTGGACGTACAGAACTCCACGTGTCGTCACCGGGACCTCCAGTGCGGTTCGAGGTTCGCCTTCCCCAGCGGCCTCGTGCCCGTTCCGGTTGCGGCCGGGACAGTTGTCATTCTGCCCCAGTGGTCACTTCGGCACCAGCGTGCTGGTGACCTACAGTAAACACCATTAGGCGGAATTTGCCGCAAATGGGACAGGAAATGACGTGATGTAATTTGTCTGTGCCGACTGCACTTGCCACGTTGGGTCACCGCCCGGCAGGCACGGGGCAAAGCTACCGCGCGGCGCCGGTCGGGTGGTGACGTACCGTCGGTACCCGAAGAGATATCACTCGCACGCCGGAGGGGACAGGGGATGACGCAGATCAATCGGCCCTTGCGCCCCCGCCGTCACTCCCTTTGCCGGTTCCCCTCACGTACCGTCGCCGCCGCGTCCGCACTCCTGATCGCCCTCACCGGCTGTAGTGCCGACGACTCCGGGGCACACTCCGGCGCGTCGGGCAAGCGGCACGGCAGGCCCGCACCCGTCTGGCGCACCGACCCCGGCTCGATCGCGGCGCTCGGCGACTCCATCACCGCCGGCTTCGACGCCTGTACGGTGCTCGCCGACTGCCCCCGGGTCTCCTGGGCCACCGGCACCGACCCCACGGTCGACAGCCTCGCCCGGCGGCTGGTCGAACGGCCCGCCACCCACAGCTGGAACTTCGCCCGGACCGGTGCGCTGATGAGCGATCTGCCCGAGCAGGTCGCCTCGGCCGTCCGCCGCAAACCCGAGCTGGTCACGGTCCTGATCGGCGCCAATGACGCCTGCCGGAACGACGTGACGGCGATGACGCCCGAGGCCGGCTTCCGGGCCGACTTCGAACGGTCCCTGCGGCAGCTGCGGCGTGCTCTGCCGCACACCCAGGTGTATGTCGCGGCGGTGCCGGACCTGTTGCGGCTGTGGTCCGAGGGGCGCAAGAACCCGCTCGGCAAGCAGGTGTGGAAGCTGGGCCTGTGCGGATCGATGCTGCGCGATCCGGACGATCTGACGAAGGCGGCCCAGGACCGGCGGGCGGGCGTGCAGAAGCGGGTGAAGGCGTACAACTCCGCGATGGCGCAGGTGTGCGGCAAGGATCCGCTGTGCCGGTTCGACCCGGCGGTCTTCGACTACCGCTTCACCGGACGGCAGTTGAGCACCTGGGACTGGTTCCACCCCGGCGCCCGCGGCCAGCAGGAGCTGGCGGAGCTGGCGTACCGGGTGGTCACCCGGCCGGGGCGGTAGCGCCGCACACCGGGTCCGCGGCGCCCGCCGGCGGGCATAGGCTCACGGACATGACGACGCAGGTCAGCAGGGAACCCTTCGGCGCGCTGGAGGACGGCACACCCGTCGAGCGCTGGACCCTGGAGTCGGGCCCGGGCGGGCTGCGGGTGCGCGTCCTGACGTACGGCGGGATCATCCAGACCCTCCAGGCCCCGGACCGGGACGGGACGCGGGCGCAACTGGCCCTGGGATTCGCGGATCTGGACGGGTATCTCGCGCACAGCGGGTCGCACTTCGGTGCGCTGGTCGGGCGGTATGCGAACCGGATCGCCGGGGCATCCTTCCCGCTCGACGGCAGAAGGCACCGGCTGACGCCGAACGACGGGCGGCACAGCCTGCACGGCGGGCCGCGCAACTTCTCCCGGGTGGTGTGGAGCGCCCAGGAGGTTGCCGGCGGCGTGGAGCTGCACCGGGTCAGTCCGGACGGCGAGGAGGGCTTTCCCGGCGCCCTGGACGTGCGGGTGGCCTACACCCTGACCCCCGACGGTGCGCTGCATCTCGTCTCGCGCGCCCGCACCGACGCCCCGACCGTCGTCAACCTGACCAACCACACCTACCTCAACCTGGGCGGTGACGGCAGCGGCCCCGCCACCGGCCATGAACTGCGGCTGGCGGCGTCCCGGTACACGCCCGTCGACGGCACCGGCATCCCGCTGCCCGGCGCGCCCGCCGACGTGGCCGGCACCCGCTTCGACTTCCGGGCGGCGCGGGCGGTGAGCCGCGGATACGACCACAATTTCGTGCTCGACGGCGGGGCCGTGGCGGCGCCGCGCACGGTCGCCGAGCTGTCCGACCCGCCGTCGGGCCGGGTGCTGGAGCTGGCCACCACCGAGCCCGGTCTGCAGCTCTACACCGCCGACCACCTCGACGGATCCCTGACCGGCAGCTCGGGAATCCCCTACGGTCCGCGGGCCGGACTCGCCCTGGAAACCCAGCACTTCCCGGACTCCCCCAACCGTCCGGACTTCCCCGGTACCGTGCTGCGGCCCGGCGCGCACTACCGCACGCACACCGTGTACCGCTTCTCGGCGCGGCCGCCGGCTGCGGGAGCCCCCTAGGGGCGCGGCCGGGCGAAGGTCATCCTGTGCGGCGACGCGCGCAGGGCGCGATGACGGCACGATGAACAGTGACCGGCTTTCCGGTCCGATCCGATCCGCCGTCTGCCCCGGGAGAACCGACACCATGGCCCGCCTCCGTGCTCCTCATCTGCTTCTGTCCGGTGCGGCGTTGGGCGTGCTGGTGGTGGCGGGCTGCTCGCTGCCGGACTACGGTCCGACGAAGACGGCGCAGCGCACGTACGCCGTACCGGGCACGGTCGGCGCGCTGTCGGCGACCACACACGGCGGGAACATCGAGATCGTGCCGGTCGACGGCGCCGGCCCGGTCCGGGTGACGGAGAAGTACCGCTACAACGACCGCAAGCCGAGCCCCGCCCACACGGTCAAGGACGGCCGGCTGACGCTGAAGGCCGCGGAGTGCGGCATGGGGCGCCGGTGCGAGGTCGACTACCGGGTGCTGCTGCCGCGCACCGCCTCGGTCGATCTGCTCACCAGCGGCGGGGACATCACCCTGCGGGGCACCAAGGGCGCCATCGCCGCGGAGACCAGCGGCGGCGACGTCAAGGTCACGGACTGTGCGGCGCGCTCCGTACGGGCGAAGACCAGCGGCGGCAATGTGGACCTCGCGCTGGCCGCGGCGCCCGACCAGGTGGCGGGCCGCACCAGCGGCGGCAATGTCACCATCCGCCTCCCGAAGGGGGCGTACGCGGTCGAGGCCTCGACCAGCGGGGGGCACCGCAAGGTCGCCGTGCCGGTGGACGGGCGCTCCGCGCACAAGGTGACGGCGCGCACGAGCGGCGGTGATGTGTCGGTGGTGACCTCCTGAGGACCGGCGGGGGCGCACCCGGTGGGCGGCGCCCCCGCTCCCGGGCCGGTCAGCCGACGGTGACCTCCGCCGTCAGCCGACGGTCCTCGGCGCTGTGCGCGGCCTCGACGAGGTAGACACCCTTGACCCGGCGCCAGCCGTCGTCCGCCTCGCTCCCTGCCGAGCCTTCGGAAGCGGAGCCCCACACCGCGAAGGCCCGGTCCGGCAGCGGGATCTCGGCCTCCGCGCTCTCGCCCGGGCCGGCCTCGACGACGGCGAAGCCGGCCAGCCAGCGCTCCGGGCGCTCGGGTGCGTCCGGGGCGGCGTCCGCGGTGGGCGCCAGGTAGATCTGGACGACCTCGCGGCCGGGCCGTCCGCCGGTGTTGCGGACCCGCACCCGCACCGAGTCGGGGGTCGTGTCCAGCGACTCGTACTCCCAGTCGGTGTAGCCCAGACCGTGGCCGAAGGGGTAGGCGGGAGTGGCGGCGGACCGCTGCCAGGCGCGGTAGCCGATGAACACTCCCTCGGAGTAGTGAAGTTGACCGCCGTCCGGGATGACGGTGGTGACCGGGGCGTCGGTCAGGCGGGCCGGCCAGGTGGTGGGGAGCCGTCCGCCCGGCTCGTGGGCGCCGAGCAGGACGTCGGCCAGCGCCGCACCGGCCTCCTGGCCGGGGAACCAGCTCAGCAGCACGGCCGGGACCTGTTCCCGCCACGGCAGTTCCACGGGGGAGCCGGCGTTGACGACCACGACGGTGTGCGGGTTCGCGGCGGCGACCCGGGTGACCAGCTCGTCCTGGCGTCCGGGCAGTCGCAGATCGCCGCGGTCGAAGCCCTCGGACTCGACTTCTTCGGTGGTGGCGACGACCACGATCGCGACATCGGCGTCCTCGGCGGCGCGGACCGCCTCCGCGATCCGGGCCTCCGCGTCGGACCGCGGCGAGTGGTGGCCGAGGGCGAAGTGCAGCCCGTCCAGGCCCTCGCCCAGGTCCGGGCCGCCCGGCACGAACCGCACGGTGACCTCGACGCGTTCGCCTGCCGTCAGCTCCGCCGTCACCCGCCGCTCGACGGGCTTCATGAACGCCTCGAAGGGGTCGTTGCCCTCCGGCGCACACCGGCCGTCGAAGAGGACCGAACCGCCGACGATCAGCCGCAGTTCACCGGTGCCGGAGACGGCGAAGGTGTGGCTGCCGCCGCACTGCGGGAGGTAGCTGCCGGTCAGCTCGACGGCGTGCAGATTCTGCCGGGTGACGCCCCGCGGGAAGCAGCCCATCACCTGCACCGCGCCGTCGGACTGCCGGGTCTCGGCGAGGAGTTGGCCGTCCGCGGCGAGGTAGCGGGCGGTCAGCGTGAAGCCGTCGCGGGCGTGGGGCACCCGGGTGTGCGCCTCGGCGCCGGCGGCGTAGGTGACCTCGACCCCGTCGGGCAGCGCGGCGCGCAGCCCCTCCAGCGGGGAGATCACGGCCTCGGGGAAGACGGTCGCGGAGCCGCCGCCGAGCACCCGGGCGTCCCGCGCGGCCGCCCCGATGACCGCGACCCTGCGCAGCCCCGCGGCCTCCAGCGGCAGCGCCCGCCGTGCCCCGGCCACGGGCTCGTTGCGCAGCAGGACGCAGCCACGCCGGGCGAGGTCGCGGGCCACGGCCCGGCCGTCGATGTCCCCGGGGACCGCGGACGGGTCCACCGCGGCCGGCACCCCGTCGAGACACCCCGTGCGGGCCGCGAGCAGCAGCACCCGGCGCACCGCGTCGTCCACCTCGGACTCCGCCACCTCACCCGCACGGACGACCTCTGCCAGCGGCGCGCCGTAGACGGTACGGGGGCCGGGCATCGCCACATCGAGGCCGCCGCGCAGCGCGCGCACGGTGTCGCGGGCGGCCGTCCAGTCGGAGACGTTGCAGCCGTCGAAACCCCATTCGCCGCGCAGCACGCCCTGGACCAGCGCGCGGTGCTCGGTCATGGTCGAGCCGTTGACCTGGTTGTAGGCGGTCATGACCGCCCAGGGGCGGGCGTTTTCGACGAGGTGCTCGAAGGGCGCGAGATACAGCTCGCGCAGCGGGCGCGGGGCGATGCGGTTGTCGACGGTGAACCGGTCGGTCTCGGCGTCGTTGCCGACGAAGTGCTTGACCGTCGCGCCGACCCCGCCCTCCTGCACCCCGCGGACATATCCGGCGCCGATCACGCCGGTGAGCAGCGGGTCTTCCGAATAGCACTCGAAATGACGGCCACCCAGCGGGGAGCGGTGCAGATTGACGGTCGGCGCCAGGAGGACGTGCACGCCCTTGCGGCGGGCCTCCTGCGCGAGGAGGTGGCCGGCCCGGCGCGCGAGTGCGGGGTCCCAGGTGGCGGCCAGTGCCGTGGGGCCGGGCAGCGCCACCGAGGGGTCGTCGGCGCTCCACTCCCGGCCCCGGACCCCGACCGGGCCGTCCGACATCACCAGCGACCGCAGCCCGATCGCCGGCACCGCCGGCAGGGTCCACATGTCCTGGCCGGACAGCAGGCGGACCTTGGTGTCGAGGTCGAGTGCGGCGAGCGCCCGCTCCACCGCCGCGGCGTGGTCCTGCGCGTGGCCGCGGGCGGGCGGACCGGCGTCGGCGGCGGCACCGGCGGGCCCGTGGGTCTGGTCATCGGTCATGCGGTTCTCCGGTGTTCCCTGAGTGGTCGAACAGGCCCCCTGTCCGGATTCTGACCTGGTCACCAGGCACGCGGTAGGGACCGTTACTTTTCCGATGCATCAGTCGTACGGGATCTCCACGCGAGGGATACGCTCGGCCGGTGACTGCACGAGACCAGGACGGATCCCACGACGGCGGACCGGGCGCACCCCGGACCGGCGGCGGCGGCCGGGAGGCCCGGCGCGTGGAGCGGCGGGAGGCCATCCTGCAGTCCGCGATGGAGCTCATCGCGGAACGCGGCTACCGCCGCACCACGCTCGCCGCCGTCGCCGAGCGCGCCGGACTGACCCAGCAGGGGCTGCTGCACCACTTCCCGACGAAGGAACAACTGCTGGTCGGCGTGCTGGAGGCACGCGACCGCTGGGACCTGGCCTCGGCCGCCGCGGCGTCCGGGAGCCGCACCGGCACCCTCGCCGCGCTCGTCGACTACAACGCCACCCGCCCCGGCATCGTGCGGACCTACACGGTGCTGTCCGCCGACAGCGTCACCGAGGACCACCCCGCCCGCGCCTTCTTCGAATCCCGCTTCCGCTCCGTACGCGCCTCGCTGGCCGAGGCGCTGCGGACGGAGTGCGGCGACACCCTGCCCGGCGGACTGACACCGGAGCGGGCGGCGCCGCTGATGGTCGCCGTGCTGGACGGGCTCCAGCTGCAATGGCTGCTGGATCCCCAGGAGGTGGACATGCCGGCGGCCTTCCGGGACTTCCTCGCGCTGCTCGGGCGGGGGGAGGAGAGCGGCGAGCGGGCGGAGGGGTCGGGCGGCGAGTCGGCATCGGGCTGACGGGGGCTCACCGCCTCCGTAGTGGCGTCGCCTTGAGGGCCTCTACCGTCCCGGCCCCGGCGCCGCTTTACTCGCCTCATGAGACGCATACGTACCAGGATGGGCGCGCTCGGTGTCGCGCTGCTGGCCGCCGTCCCGCTGTCGCTGGCGGCACCGGCCCACGCGGCCACCGCGCCGGACAGCACCGTCGAGGAGGGCCGGCTGGCGCAGGCCGCGCCGCAGGAGATCCTGCGGCGCAGCGGATTCGACGCCTGGGCAGGGGAGTTCGGGGCCGGGCTGGCGCGGGTGACGACGTACCCGCAGGCCCTGCGCTATACCGCCAAGGAGGGGCGGGCGCTGTGGCGGCGGGCCGTGGACCGGGCCCAGGGGCGCGGGCCGGAGGGTGGCGATCTGAGCCGGGACGACGACCGGCCGCTGTACTGGGCGCGGCTGAGCATGACCAGGCAACTGCGGACGTGGCAGCCGGACTTCGCCCTGGACGGGGCGCGCCGCGCCGCCCTCCTCGACGCGCTGGAGCGGGGCTCGCGCGGACAGGACTCGATCGATCTGCCGGCCGGAGGGCACGTGCGGCGGATCGTGGTGACCGGATTCGACCCCTTCCAGCTGGACGACGACGCCCGCCGGAGCAACCCGTCGGGGGCGGCGGCGCTCGCCCTGGACGGAACCACCGTACGGACCGCATCGGGTGAACCGGCCCGGATCGAGACCGCGGTCTTCCCGGTGCGCTGGGACGACTTCGCACAGGGCACGGTGGAGCGCACCCTGCTGCCGCACTTCCGCGGCGGGCCGCGGCAGGCCGACCTGTTCACCACCATCAGCCAGGGGCGGCCCGGGCGGTTCGACGTCGAGCGGACCAACGGGGCCTGGCGGGGCGGCTATCCGGACAACGCGCGGGTATCACGCACCGAAACCGTGCCGATTCCGGCGGGGCTGCCGACCGTGCGGCCGCAGCCGCAGTGGACGGTCACCAGCCTGCCGTACGCACGGATCGTGGCCGCCGGCACCGGCCCGTACCCGGTGGTCGACCACACCGCCGTCACGGAGATCCCGGCGGGCGCCACCACCCCGGTGGAGCGGCCGGACGGGCCGACCGCGGGATCCACGGCCCGTGCGGGCGGCGGCGGGGACTATCTGTCCAACGAGATCGCCTACCGGGCGACGCTGCTGCGGGACGCGGTGCGGCCGGCGCTCCCTGGAGGGCATCTGCACACCCCGGTCCTGGAGTTCGGCCCCGGCAACACGGATCCGTCCGGCCAGGTCACCGACCCGGTCTTCGTCCGCAACCGGGTCGCGATCACCGGGCAGGTGCGGGAGATCCTGACGGTGGCGGCGTCAGAGGCCACGCGCAGGTAGGCGAAGGGGGCGGGTGAGGGGGCCGGTTGACCACAGGTGGCTCAGCCGGCTGCCCACCGGGGGTCGGTTGTCCACAGGGGACCGGTTGTCCACAGGCTCGCCCGCCCCGCGCCGTCGCCGGGCATCATGGGCGAATGATCATTGCTGCCGCACAATTCGCCCCCGTGCCGGGCGACATCGAGGCCAATGCCGCACGGATGGCCCGGCTCGTCGGCGAGGCCGCCGACCGCGGCGCCGGTCTGGTGACGTTCTCCGAACTCGCGCTGACGCACTATGACCTGCGTCTGATAGCCGCCGACCCGGTGGGGATGACGGTCACCGAGGACGATGCCCGGCTGGCGCCCGTGCGTGCGGCCTGCCGGGCGGCCGGGATCGCGGCGGTGGTGAACGCGGCGGGCCGGGCGCGCGAGGGCGCGGCCGGGCCGACCATCTCCTCGTTCGTCCTGGGGCCGGACGGTGCCCTGCTCACGCGGTACGACAAGCTCCATCTGTCCGGGGAGGAGCGGAAGCTCTTCACACGGGGCGCCGCGGACGGCCGCTTCTTCCTGGGCGGGATCCGCTTCGCGCTCGCCACCTGCCTGGACAGCAGCTTCCCCGAGGTGCCGGCGCGGGCCGCGGCGGACGGCTGCGGGGTCTATCTCGCCAGCTCCTTCCACGACTCCACCGAGCGCGTGGATCGGTATGCGGAGCTGGCGCGGGACAGCGGGCTGCAGGTGCTGCTGGCCAACGGCATCGGCACCGGCAGCTCCGGCCCGGGGTGCGGCCTCAGCGGCGGCTGGCTGCCGACCGGCGAGCGGGTGGCGGCGGCCGCCGAGTGGCGCGGGCCGGTGGCAGGGGCACCGGGCGACGGGGCGGAGCTGGTGCTGAGCGATGCCCGCGACCGCATCACGCTGATGGCGGACCCGGCGGTCGCCGCGATACCCGTCAAGGAGTGCGGTGAGCCGCTGGTGGACCTCCGGACGGCGGCGCCCGCGCTGCGGGTGGCCGGGGACCGGCACGACGTCCGGGGGCACTTCGCGCATCTGCGTCGGGGGGTGGCGCAACGGCTGGTGGCGGCCCAGGAGTTGCTGCCGGACGGGTTGCGGCTGCGGATCGTCGAGGGCTACCGTCCCCCGGCACTGCAGCGCCGCTACTTCGAGGAGTACGCCGACGAGCTGCGGGCCGCCTTCCCCGACCGGGATCCGCAGCGCCGCCACCAGGACGCCAGCCGCTATGTCTCACCGCCCGGGATAGCCCCGCACAGCGCGGGCGGGGCGGTGGATCTCACCCTGGTCACCGCGGACGGCGCGGAGGTCGACATGGGGACACCGATCAACGCCTCCCCCGAGGAGAGCGGCGGCGCCTGCTACACGGGCGCGCCGGATCTGACGCCCGCCGCCCGCACCCACCGCCGGGTGCTGAGCGCCGCACTGACCTCGGCGGGCCTGGTCAACTACCCGACGGAGTGGTGGCACTGGTCCTACGGCGACCGCTACTGGGCACTGGCGACCGGCGCGGACCACGCGCTGTACGGCCCGAAGGAGCCCGCCGGGCGGTGAGGCCGGGCCGGGCCGGCCTCACCGCCCGGTGTCAGGCTGCGCCGCCCCGGCATCGGCCCTGCACCGCCCCGGCGTCAGCCCTCCGCCGGCTCCTCGGGCACCGTGGCCGTCAGCTCCGCCAGGGTCGGGTAGGAGGGCTGGGCGCCCGGCTTGGTGACGGCGGCGGCACCGACCCGTACGGCGAAGCGCGCCGCCTCGGGCAGGGCGTCGCCGCGTGCCAGGCGGGTGGCGAGGGCGCCGGTGAAGGCGTCACCGGCGCCGGTGGTGTCCACCGCTTTGACCCGCACCCCCGGGATGTCCTCGCTGCCCGAGGCGTCCAGGACCAGCGCGCCGTCACCGCCGAGGGTGACCACGACGGAGCGGGCGCCCTGTTCGCGCAGCGCCCGCGCCCACTCGGCGGGGCTGCCGTCGGCGCGCCCGGACAGCTGCCGCGCCTCGTGCTCGTTGACCACCAACGGGTCGGCCACCGCCAGGAGTTCGGGAGCCAGGGCCGCCTCGGGGGCCGGGGAGGGGTTGAGGACGACGCGGGTGCCGGCCCGCTCCGCGGCCGCGGCGGCGGCCCGTACCGACTCCATGGGGATCTCCAGCTGGAGGGAGACCACCGAGGCGGCGGCGATGGTGTCCCGCGCGGCGGCCACGTCCTGCGGGGAGAGGGCGGCATTGGCACCGGGCGAGACCACGATGCTGTTGTCGCCGTCCGGATCGACAATGATCATCGCGGTGCCGCTGCGGGCCGCGCCGTCCACGATGACCGGGCCGACATCGGTACCCGCGGCGCGCTGCGCGGCCAGCAGCATCTCGCCGAAGGCATCGCCGCCGACCCGCGCCAGCAGTGCGGTGCGCCCTCCGATCCGGGCCGCGGCGGCCGCCTGGTTGGCGCCCTTCCCGCCGGCCGATTCGACCAGGTCCGTGCCGAGCACGGTCTCGCCCGCGCCGGGCCGCCGGTCGACCCGCACCGTCAGATCCGCGTTGGCCGAACCGACCACCAGGACGTCATGCATGCACCGCTCTCCCACTTCTCTCCGCTCTCCCACTTCTCCCCGCTCTCCCACGCGTCTCCACTCCCCCGCGTCTTCTCCGCTGTCGTGGCCCACCGCCCGCCGCCGGGCCACGGGCTCAGCCGCCGAACCGTGCGGCGTTCTTCCCCGTCACCAGCACCACCGGCACCCGGACCGACTGCGGCAGCTTCTCACCACGGGCCGCCTTCAGCGCCCAGTCCACGGCCTGCTTGCCGAGGAGTTCGGGCTGCTGGGCGACGGTCGCGGTCAGCGTGCCGTTGCGGACCGCCTTGACGCCGTCCGGGGTGCCGTCGAACGCCACCACCTTGACGTCCTTGCCGGAGCGGCCGCCCAGCGCCTTGGACGCGCCCAGCGCCATCTCGTCGTTGGCGGCGAACACCCCGCCGATGTCGTGATGCGCCTGCAGCATGTTGGACATCACGTCCATGCCCTTGGTGCGGTCGAAGTCCGCCGGCTGACGGGCCACGACCTGGACGCCGGGGTACTTCTTGATGCCTTCCTCGAAGCCCTGGCTGCGCTCCCGGGCGGCGGAGGTACCGGCCTGGCCTTCCAGGAAGGCCACCTTGCCCTTGCCGCCGAGCGAGTCGGCCAGCGTCTTCGCGGCGAGCCGGCCGCCCGCGACGTTGTCGGAGGCGATGGTCGAGCCGACCGTGCCGCCGTTGACGCCACGGTCGATGGAGATCACCGGCACCTTCGCGCGGTTGGCGACACCGACGGCCGGCACGGCGGCGTCGGAGTCGACCGGGTTGATGATGGCCGCCTTGACGTTCTGGCTGGTGAACGTCTCCATCTGGTTGATCTGCTGGGTGGGGTCGTTCTGGGCGTCGGTGATGTTGAGGTGCAGACCGCGGGCGTCCGCCTCGGCCTGTGCGCCCTTCTTGATGCCGACGAAGAACGGGTTGTTCATCGTGGACAGCGCCAGCCCCAGGTCGGTGTTGCCGCCGCGGTCGCAGCCGGTCAGCGCCAGGGCGGCGGTCGCGGCCAGCGCGGCCACCAGCGACACCGTCGCCCGCGCCGGCGTCCGGGAGCCCGTCCGGGCCTTGGCCGGCGAGGTCCTGGACACCCTGCGGGCCGTCGTCCGCGCCGTCATCGCGTGCTCCGGCGGCGCAGCGTGTCCAGGAGCACCGCGAGCGCGATGACCAGGCCGGTGGCCACCTGCTGCCAGAACGCCGAGACGCTCAGCAGGTTGAGGCCGTTGCGCAGGACGGCCAGGATCAGGGCGCCGATGAGGGTGCCGGAGGCCTTGCCGGAGCCGCCGGAGAGGCTGGCCCCGCCGATCACGACGGCGGCGATGGCGTCCAGCTCGTAGCCGGTGGCGGCCTGCGGCTGGGCGGAGGTGAGCCGGGCCGCGAGCACGATGCCGGCGACCGCCGCGAACAGGCCGGACAGCGCGTAGATCACAAGCTTGCGGCGCTTGACGTGGATACCGGAGAGCCGGGCCGCCTCCTCGTTGCCGCCGATCGCGAACATCGCGCGGCCGGAGTACGTACGGGCCAGGATCAGTGCGGCGAGCAGCCCCATCGCGATCATGACGAGGACCGGCACCGGCAGCCAGCCGCCGAGGGTGTCCCCGAGCGCGCCGACCGAGCCGGGGAAGGCGATCGGCGAGCCGCCGGAGATGACCAGGGCCAGGCCCCGCCCGACCGAGAGCATCGCCAACGTGGCGATGAAGGCGGGCAGTTTGCCGTAGGCGACCAGCGCCCCGGAGACGAGACCGGAGACCGCACCGACCGCCAGGCCGAGCAGCACGGCCAGCCACACCGGCAGGCCCTCCCCGGTCGCCGCCCAGGCCACCACGGTGGCGGAGAGCGCGGCGACCGAGCCGACCGACAGATCGATGCCGGCCGAGACGATCACGAAGGTGACGCCGAAGGCGAGGATCGCGGTGACCGACGCCTGGACGCCGACATTGAGCAGGTTCTGACCGTTCAGGAAGTCCCTGGACAGCACGGCCATCACCACGACCAGGGCGATCAGACCGCCGAGCGGGCCGTTTTTGAGGACCGCCCGGTTCAGCCACGGCGCCAGGCCGTCCCGGTCGGGTACCCGTCCCACCGCCTCGGCGGCGGCTCCTGTCTTCACCTCAGTGGACATCGGAGCCCTCCATCGCGCTCTCGTCGTGGTGCTTCGTGCTCTTGGGGTCGTGGTCCGGCGCCTGGAGCGCCAGCTCCATCACGGCGTCCTGGGTGGCCGCTTCGGCCGACAGCTCACCGGCCAGCCGGCCCTGCGACATCACCAGCACCCGGTCGCTCATCCCGAGCACCTCGGGCAGATCGCTGGAGATCATCAGCACCGCCCGGCCGGACGCCGTCAGTTCGTTGATGAGCTGGTAGATCTCGACCTTGGCGCCGACGTCGATCCCGCGGGTCGGCTCGTCGAGGATCAGCAGCCGGGTGTCCGTCAGCAGCCATTTGCCGATGACGATCTTCTGCTGGTTGCCGCCGGACAGGGTGCGGGCGCTCTGCCCCAGACCGCTCATCCGGACCTTCAACTGCGCGGCGACGGCGGCCGCTTCGCGCCGCTGGGTGCCCCGGTCCACCAGCCCGCCGCGGGTGTCGCGGTCGAGCCGGGCGAGGGTGAGGTTGTCCTGGAGGGACGCGTCGAGGACCAGGCCCTGGCCCTTGCGGTCCTCCGGCACGAGGCCGAGCCCGGCGCGCATCGCGGCGCGGACATCGCCGCGGGCCAGCTCCTTGCCGTCGATCTCGACCGTGCCGGCGTCATAGCGGTCCACGCCGAATATCGCCCGCACGACCTCGGTACGGCCCGCGCCGACCAGCCCGGCCAGGCCCACGACCTCACCGGCCCGCACCTCGAAGTCGATGCCCTCGAAGACCGGCCCGGCCGTGGCGCCGCGCCGGGTCAGCCCGCGGACCCGCAGCACGGGCGCGCCGGCCTCGTCCGGGCGCTGCCGCGGGTACTGCTCGGCGATGTCGCGGCCCACCATGAGCCGGATCAGCTCGTCCTCGTCGGTGGCGGCCGGCACCTCCCGCACCGAGCGGCCGTCGCGCAGGACGGTGACCCGGTCGCCGAGGACGCCGATCTCGTCCAGGTGGTGGGTGATGAAGATGATGCCGACGCCGCCGTCGCGCAGCTCACGGACGATGTCGAAGAGGGTCTCGACCTCCTCGGAGGTCAGCACCGCGGTCGGCTCGTCCATGATCAGGACGCGGGCGTCCAGGCTGAGCGCCTTGGCGATCTCCACCATCTGGAGGCGGGCGATGCCCAGTTCGCCGACCGGGGTGTCCGGGGACACGTCCAGCCGCACGCGGCGCAGTAGTGCGGCGGCGCGCGTCCGCATCGTCTTCCTGTCGACCAGCCCGAGCCGGGTGCGCGGCTGGCGGCCCAGGAAGATGTTCTCGGCGACGGTCAGCCCGGGGACGAGGTTGAACTCCTGGTAGATGGTGGCGATGCCGAGCCGTTCGGCGTCCTGCGCGGAACGGATGTGCACCTCGTGC
This sequence comes from Streptomyces sp. NBC_01454, assembly GCF_036227565.1. Lineage (NCBI taxonomy): Bacteria > Bacillati > Actinomycetota > Actinomycetes > Kitasatosporales > Streptomycetaceae > Streptomyces > Streptomyces sp. NBC_01454. The sequence goes on along the minus strand of NZ_CP109460.1, from coordinate 5,783,827 downwards.
AGGCCCTCGCGCGTGCCGTCCTGGCCGCCGTCCGCGAGGAGACGGCCCCCGTCGGGGCGGTGGGCGCCGGAGAGCATCTTGATCAGGGTGCTCTTGCCCGCACCGTTCTCGCCGAGCAGGACATGCACCTCACCGGCGCGCAGGGTCAGATCCACGCCGTCCAGCGCGCGCACGCCCGGGAACGACTTCGTCACCCCCTCCACGCGCAGCAGTGGGCGGCCGCCCGGTACGTCGTCCTTGACGCCGGTCATGCGCTGCACCTCTCTTCTTCGGGTGGGTTGCTCGGGGGGTGGGAATCGCGGACCCGGCGGCGGACCGGCCGGCCGGGCTCAGGGGGTGGGCGGCTCGCCGCAGGAGCGGCGGGGGACCAGGTGTGCCGGCAGCAGTACCGAATCGGCGGGCCGGCCCTCGATCCGGGCCAGCAGGGTGTGCACGGCGGCCCGGCCCAGTTCGCGGGTGGGCTGGGCGATGGCGGTCAGCGGCGGATCGGTGTGGGTGAACCACGGCACGTCGTCGTAGACCACCAGCGCCACGTCGTCCGGGACCCGCAGCCCGCGCGCGCGGAGTTCGTCCATCGCGCCCAGCGCCATCAGGTTGTCGGTGGCCAGCACCGCGTCCGGCGGCTCGGCGAGGTCGAGGAATGCGCTCATCACCCGTCGGCCGCCGGTGTGCTGGAGGTCAGGGGTGCTGCCCACCCGCTCGTCGGGCAGCGCGAGGCCGTGTCCGGCCAGCGCCGCGCGGAAGAGCGCGAGGCGCTCGTCACCGGTCGGGGTGCCGGCGGGGGCGACGATGATCGCGGGCCGGCGGCGGCCGAGGGCGGCGAGATGGCCGGCGACTTCGGTGAGCGCGGCGCGGCCGTCGGCGCGTACGCAGGGGGCGTCGATGCCGGGCACGGAGCGGTCCAGCAGGACCAGCGGGGTGCCGGAGGCGACGACCTCACGGAGCATCGCCGAGCCGGTGCCCGCCGAGCTGACCAGCAGGCCGTCGATCCGGCGGTCGAGCAGGGTACGGATGTAGTCGTCCTGCTGTGCGGGGCGCTCGCCGGCGTTGCCGATGACCAGGCTGTAGCCGAGGCTGCGGGCCTCGTCCTCGACGGCGTCGGCCAGTTCGGTGAAGAACGGGTTGGTCAGATCGCTGATGATCAGGCCGAGCGCGCCGGTCCGTGCGGTGCGCAGCGCGCGGGCGACGTTGTTGGGGCGGTAGCCCAGCTCCTGCACGGCGGCGAGCACCCGCTCACGGGTCTCGGCAACCGGGCTGCGGCCGTTGAGGACCCGGGAGACCGTGGCGACGGACACTCCTGCCCGCTCTGCCACATCCTTGATGTTCGCCATGGCGCCGTTGCCATTCTGTCCGTGCGATCGCTCAGCGGCCCGGAGCCGGCTGCGCAAGATCGGGGTGTAATCGATTTCGTAGGGAGGTGCGAGGGCCTACGAAATCGATTACATGGCGGGTGCGTCAAGACGGCTTCACTGTTGCCTGCGTCACAGGGAGGGTGCCTGCACGTTGAGAGTGCCCGCACGTTGAGGGTGCTCGCGCATCGAGGTCGTCCGCGGCGGGAGCGTCACGCGGTGCCGGGGGCATCACGCGGCCGTCGGGCTCGTCACGCGGCGGGCCGGGTACTTCAGCCGCTGGCCGGGCTCATCATGCGGTGGTCCGGCACCTCACGCGGTGGCCGTGCCGGAGCGGTCCGGGACTGCCGACGGACCTACCGAGCCCGGGCACTCCCCCGTTGACCTCCCCGCCTCCACGGCGGGCACCGGCCGTGTCCGGACCCTGTGGGGCAACCCGGCTCAGCGGGTGAACTGCCCCACACACGCGACGATCGCCACACACAGGCCCAGCGCCCCGATGATGACCTGCCATCTGTCAGACGGCGCCCACCGGTCGCTCTCCTGCTCGGTGTCCTGATCGTCCATCGCTCCTCCTCGCTCCTCCGGACAGGCCCCGGAGACCAGGGCCCCCACCGGCGGGCCGCCGGTGGAGCTGTGGGGAGGAACGTGGTGAAGCGCCGCCAGAATAGCGTGAGTTGACGCTGCGTCGACGGGAATCGGGCGCGTGTGCCGGGGGCGCATGTTGGGGGACCGGGTGTCTGCCTGGGTGCCACACCCCGACGTACCAGCCCCGAGGTACCGGGCACCTGGGCCGGGGGTGCAGTGCGGCGGGGCCACGTGACTGCACCGGGGGCCACGCCCCGACCTACGAGGCACTGCGCCGGGGCGCACCGCTGCCGGGTCGCCCACCCCACCCACAAGGCCGCACCCCGTAGCGGGATGCGGCCCCTGGTGTGGCAACGCCGGCGGCGTCAGATGCCGGGTGTCAGATGTCAGGCGACGGTCAGCTTGACGTCGATGTTGCCGCGGGTGGCGCGGGAGTACGGGCACACCTGGTGCGCCTTCTCCACGAGGTCCTGGGCGGTGGCCGCGTCGACATTCGGGATCTTGGCGGAGATCTCGACCGTGAGGCCGAAACCGCCGTCGGGGGTCTTGCCGATGCCGACCTCGGCGGTGACCCGGGAGCCGGAGACATCGACGTTCTCCCGGCGGGCGACGACGCTGAGCGCGCCCTGGAAGCAGGCGCTGTAGCCGGCCGCGAAGAGCTGCTCCGGGTTGGTGCCGGCGCCGCTGCCGCCCTGCTCCTTGGGCGGGTTGACGACCACGTCGAGCTTGCCGTCGTCGCTGGCGACGCGGCCGTCACGGCCGTTCTCAGCGGTGGCGACGGCGGTGTAGACGACATCGACGGACTGGATGGACATACCGAATCCTCCTGTGGTTCGCCGCGACTCGCGCCCACGGATCGCGACGGCGTGCCGCCGAGCCTAACGGGCCGGGGTGCGGGGGTGGCGGGAGAGCCGCGCGATTTCTTCGGCTCCTCTCCCCCACCACCCGGCGCCCGCCCGTCAGCCCTCGAGGCTCACGATCATCTTTCCGGTGTTCTCGCCGCGCAGCAGGCCGAGGAAGGCCTCGACGCCGTTCTCGATACCGGAGACCTTGGTCTCGGCGTACTTCAGCTCGCCGGAGCGGATCCAGGCAGAGACCTCCTCGACGAACTGCGACTGCAGCGCGGCGTGATCGCTGACCAGCAGGCCCTGCAGACGCAACCGCTTGCCGATCACCATGGCGAGGTTGCGCGGCGCCGGGGTCGGCTCGGTGGAGTTGTACATCGAGATCATGCCGCAGATGGCGGCACGGCCATGGACGTTGAGGGAGTTGATGGCCGCCTCGAGGTGGTCACCGCCGACATTGTCGAAGTAGACGTCGATGCCGTCCGGCGCGGCCTCCTTGAGCTGCTTGCTGACATCGCCGTTCTTGTAGTTGAAGGCGGCGTCGAAGCCGTACTCCTCGACCAGGAGCTTGACCTTCTCGTCGGAGCCGGCCGAGCCGATGACCCGGGAGGCGCCCTTGAGCTTGGCGATCTGACCGACCTCGCTGCCCACCGCACCGGCCGCACCGGACACGAAGACGGCGTCGCCCTCCTTGAAGGAGGCGACCTCCAGCAGTCCCGCGTACGCGGTCAGGCCCGGCATGCCGAGCACGCCGAGGTACGCGGTGAGCGGAGCCAGCGACGGGTCCACCTTGGCGGCGCGCTTGGCGTCCACGACGGCGTACTCGCGCCAGCCGAAGGCGTGCAGCACATGGTCGCCGACGGCGAAGGAGTCAGCGCGCGAGGCGATGACCTCGCCGACCGCGCCGCCGTCCATCGGCTGGTCGAGCTGGAAGGGCGGGACGTAGGACTTCACGTCGTTCATCCGGCCGCGCATGTACGGGTCGACGGAGAAGTGCTTCGTACGGACGAGGATCTGGCCCTCGCCGACCTCGGGCACCGCGGCCTCCCGCAGCGCGAAGTCCTCAGGGGTGGGCCAGCCGTGCGGGCGGGCGACGAGGTGCCATTCGCGGCCGGTCGTGGGCAGTGCGGACATAGCGCGATCCTCCAAATGCTTCAGGTGATGAAACAATCATGCTCCTCGATATTTCATGTTGTCAAGCAATTGGGTATCCTGGTGTGCATGACACCGTGCGCAGACTCCTTGACCGTCGAGGTCGTCGATCTCATCGGCACCGTCGTCGCCCGTTACTACGAGGAGTACGAGCACGCCGCGGCCGAGCACTCCCTCACCGGCGCGCAGGCCCGGGTACTCAGGCTGCTCTCCCTCGAACCGCTGCCGATGCGCAAGATCGCCCAGTGCCTGAAGTGCGAGCCGTCGAACATCACCGGCATCGTGGACCGCCTGGAGTCCCGCGGCCTGGTCGAGCGCCGCCCCGATCCGGCCGACCGCCGCGTCAAGCTCGCCGCCCCGACCGACGAGGGCGCGCGCACGGCCGAGGCGCTGCGTACGTCACTGAGCTTCGCGCGCGAACCCCTCGGCCGGCTGACGGTCACCGAGCGGACGCTGCTGAAGGAGCTGCTCCAGCGGATGCTCGGCGTCGCGCCGGAGTGAGTGGGCCGGGGCGTGGTCCTCCGAGCAACGCCCGTCAGGCCGCGACTCCTCTGCCTCTACCCCTGCCTCTGTCTCTGTCTCCCCCTCAACTCCCCCCGCCCCGAGCCCCCGCAGCAGGGTCAGCGCCAGTACCGCGGCGCAGACCATCACGCCCGCGGCGACCAGCACCGCCGTCTGCAGCCCGTCGGTGAACGCCGCACGGGCGGCGGTCAGCAGGGAATCGCCCGCCCGGCCCGGGAGTTCGGCGGCCACCGCGAGCGCGCCGGCCAGCGTCTCCCGAGCCGTGCCGGATGCCGCCGGAGGAAGGCCGGCGGGCAGTGCGTCGCCGATGCCGCTCCGGTAGACGGCGTTGCCGATGCTGCCCAGGAGGGCCATGCCCAGCGCGCCACCCAGTTCGGTGCCGGACTCCAGCACGGCCGAGGCGGAGCCGGCCCGCTCGGGCGGTGCGAGGCCGATGGCCATCTCGTTGCCGAGCGACATCACCATCACCAGGCCCGAGGCGTAGACCGACGAGCCGAGCAGGACGAACCACAGCGCCGAGCCCGGCTCCAGCCAGGACAGCCAGGCGAAGCCGCCGGCCGCGACGGCGAAGCCCATGGCGATGACATAAGCCCGGTCGATCCGCCGGGCGAGCGCCGTGGCCGCCGGCGCCATCCCGCCCACCGCGAGGGTCGGCAGCAGGTTCCACAGTGCCGCCTCCATGGGGCTCATGCCCCGTACGGACTGCAGGTACTGGGTGAAGAACACCGCGCAGCCGACGATCGCGAACATCGCCAGCAGATTCAGCAGCACCGAGACGCTGAACCCGCGGTTGCGGAACAGTTCCAGGTCGAGCATCGGATGGCGGGCGGTGCGCTGGCGGTACACGAAGGCCGCGGCGGCCAGCAGGCCGGTCAGCAGCGCGAGGACGGGCAGCACCGCCAGTCCGTCGCGGGCGATCTCCTTGATGCCGTAGACCGCCGGCAGCATCGCGAGCAGCGACAGCAGCGACCCGGTCAGATCGAAGCGCCCGGCGGCCGGCTTCTTGAACTCCGGGAGCAGCAGCGGCCCGCAGACCAGTAGCAGCACCATCGCCGGCGCGTTCATCAAGAATACCGAGCCCCACCAGAAGTGCTCCAGGAGCGCCCCGCTGAGCACCGGACCGATCGCGATGCCGCCGGTCACCGCAGCCGACCAGATCGCGACCGCCGTACCGCGCTGCTTGGCGTCGTGGAAGAGGTTGCGGATCAGGGCGAGCGTGGACGGCATCAGGGCCGCGCCGCCGATGCCGAGCAACGCCCGTGCGGCGATGAGCATGTCGGCGCTGCGCGCATAGGCGGCGACCCCGGAGGCGAGACCGAAGAGGAGCGCGCCGGACAGCAGCAGCTTGCGTCGGCCGATGCGGTCGCCCAGGGCGCCCATGGTGATCAGCAGGCCGGCCAGCACGAAGCCGTAGACGTCCAGGATCCACAGTTGCTGGACGCTGCTGGGCTTCAGTTCCGCGGTCAGGAACGGCACCGCGAAGTAGAGCACCGAGACGTCCATCGAGACGAGAAGGCAGGGCAGCAGAAGGACGCCCAGGGCGGTCCATTCCCGGCGGCCGGCCCGTGGCCGAGGTGTGTACGAGGTAAACGTCATGGATGACACGGTAAACAGGCTGCGCTTACGGCGCAAACACCTTGCACTGTAAGGGAATTGGAGGTGCGTCACACTAGTGCACTTGCTTGACGCAATGCCCCTGCGAGGCGGCCACTGCTACCCTCGTGGCCAGCAAAACCGCCCTAGTGCACTAGTACGGAGGCCGTCCCGTGGCACAGTCCGTCCCACCGCCCTACCGCCGGATCACCGACGAGATCCGGCGCCGTATCGACAGCGGCGAACTGGCGCCGGGCGCCCGGGTGCCGTCGACGCGGCGGATCACCCAGGAGTGGGGTGTGGCGATGGCGACCGCCACCAAGGTGCTCACCACGCTGCGTCAGGAGGGCCTGGTCAGGGCCGTGCCGGGGGTGGGCACGGTGGTGGCCGAGGCGCCGGCGCCGCGGGCTTCCGCGGGCGCGGCGGCCCCGCGCGAGCGGCAGCCGCGCGAGACGGACCGCGGGCTGAGCCGCGAGAGCGTCGTCCGGGCGGGGGTCAGGGTCGCCGATGCCGAGGGGCTGCGGGCGCTGTCGATGCGCCGGGTCGCCGCCGAGTTCGGGGTGTCGTCGATGGCGCTCTACCGGCATGTGACCGGCAAGGACGCGCTGGTGCTGCTGATGGCGGATGCCGCGTTCGGCGAGATCGAGCTGCCCGAGCCCGCGCCGGACGGCTGGCGCGAGCGGATGGAGGCGGGCGCACGGCTGCAATGGGAGCTCTACCGGCGCCACCCCTGGCTGGCGCACTACCTGTCGATCACCAGGCCGCAGCCGATGCCGCGGGCGATGGCGCTGATCGAATGGACCATGGCGCGGGTGACCGGCATCGATCCGGTGACGCTGATCCACATGGCCATCACGCTGCTGAACCATGTGCTCGCCACCGCCGCCGGCTTCGAGGACGATATGGAGGCCGAGCAGGAGACCGGCATGGACCAGAACCAGTGGATGGCGTCCATGGAGCCGGTGTTCGAGGGCATCCTCACCTCGGGCGCGTACCCCATGTATGCGGGGATCTCGGGGACCGAGGAGGACGTGGTGAACCTGGAATCGCTCTTCGAGTTCGGGCTGGCGCGCCTTCTGGACGGCATGGCGACACTGATCGAACGGCGGGGCCGGGGATCCGGCGGGGTGGGCTGAGAACGACGACGCACGACCGGTGGCCGGCGGCCGGCGGCCGGCGGCCGGCGGGATCGGGATCGGGCGGGGCCGGCTCACGACTCACCCCTGCGGGATCCGGCGAAGGCGGCTGCGTTCCCCACCGGGAAACCGCCGGGCCCCGCCGTCCCCCACCATGTCCCTCATGAACCGCTCCCGCACCCCCGACAACGACCCGCCCGCCGGCCACGGCACCCCCTCCGGTCTGCCGGGTCCGGTCGCCTTCCAGCTCGTCCTGCTGCGCCGGATGGCCGACCACCACCCGGACCTGGTCGAGGAAGCGCTGCGCACCCTGGGGGTCTCCCGCGCCGACCTGCGCGAGGCCAACCGCCGCTGGCAGGCACGGATGCACGCCCCACGGGCGGCCGGCGGCATCCAGCCTTATCGTGCGCTGCTCGGCACCCCCGAGACCGTCGCGCCCCGCCGGATCGGCGATCTGACCTGCGAGGCCCTGACCTGGCCCGTCCCGCTCTGGCCCGATCTGCGGTTCGAGGTCCTCACCGGCGGCCGGGGCGCCGTCTGGAACGCCTGGCTGATCCGCGCGCCCGGCGCCACAGCCCCTGACCTGCACACGACCGCGGATCTGCGGCCCTGGTCCTGCACGGTCGACGAGGTCGCCCACGCCTTCGCCCCGGCCCGCCCGATGGAAGGCAGCGCCCCCACCCGCTGGCGCCTGGCCTGTACCGCCCCCGGCCCCGACGGCACGCCGCAGGACATCGTCCCCGAATTCACCTGGGGTCTGTACCAGCGACTGACCGGCTGAGGGCCCGCCGCGGCCGCTCGCCCCGCCGCCTCACTCCGCTGCCGCAACCGCCCCGCACCCGTCCCCCGAGCGGACCTCCCGACAGGCGGCCGGCCGCGCGCGCCCGGAGGATGACGCACAGCGGCTCCTGGCGAACGGGCCGCCCGCGCGCTCCGTCCACACCGGCCCATCGGGGAGGAATCACCCATGAACATCAGCCTCGCCCAATTGCGCCGCTGCTCGGCCGCCATCGACATCGGCGCCGCCCGGACCAGGGTGTATGTGAAGCACCAGGGGCTGGTCGTGGATGAACCGACCGTTGCGGCGATCAACACCCGCACCGGGGCGCTGCTGGCCGTGGGCGCACAGGCCGAGGTGATGGACGGCCGTACCCCCGACTACATCCGGGTGGTGCGCCCGGTCTCGAACGGCACCATCGTCGACATCGACATGGCCCAGCGGCTGCTGCGCACCCTCGTCGGCGACAAGCTGCGCAAGACCTGGCGGCGGCGCCCCTCGACACGGGCCGCGATCTGCCTCCCGCACGGCAGCGAGCCGCTGGCGCAGCGGGCCGCGGTGGAGACGCTGACGGGGCTGGGCGCGCGGCGGGTGGAAATGGTCGACACCCTGGTGGCGGCCGCGGTGGGCACCGGACTGCCGGTGGAGCAGCCCGAAGCCACCATGATCATGGTGTGCGGCGCGGGAACCACGCAGGTCGCGGTGCTCTCCCTCGGTTCGATCGTGGCCGCCGAGACCGTGCCGGTGGGCGGCAACGCCATCGACCACGCGGTCATCCAGCACCTGCGGCTGCACCACGAGTTGATGCTGGCGGGTCAGGCCGTCCGTCCGCTGCAGATGGTCCTCTCCGGGGGCGACGGTCTCACCCCCGGCTCCACCGAGGTACACGGCCGGGACCTGGTCAGCGGCATGGCGCGCTCCGTGCACGTCGACACCGAGCGGGTACGGGACGCCATCACCACCCCGCTGACCGCGATCCTCGACGCCATCGGGGCCGTCCTGCGGCGCTGCCCACCGGACCTGGTGGCCGACCTCGGGGAGCGCGGCATCGTGCTCGCGGGCGGCAGCGCACTGATCCCCGGCCTGGAACCGATGATCCATCAGGCCACGACCATGCCGGTGCACACCGCGGACCGCCCCGACATCTGTGCCGTCATGGGCCTCGGAGCCATGATCGAGGGCAAGGTACAGCCCCTGCACCTCGACCCGATGGCCCCCTAGGTGTATTGACCTGGAGCGTGTCCGGAGTCCCGCTCCTCGCGGAGCGGAAGACCGCCGGTCCACGCGCGCCGAAAAAAACTTCGGCCCGCGATGTCGAGAACCCGAGTCCGGCTCCGTCCCCGGGGTGCACGCGACCACAATGGGTCGCACCAGCACCGAGGAGAAGCACGATGGCCAAGTACCTGCTGCTCAAGCACTACCGAGGCGCACCGGCCGCGGTCAACGACGTCCCCATGGACCGGTGGACGCCGGAAGAGATCTCGGCGCACGTGCAGTACATGAACGACTTCGCGGCCCGGCTCGAGAAGACCGGCGAGTTCGTCGACGGTCAGGCGCTCGCCCCCGAGGGGTCGTGGGTGCGGTACGACGGCGAGGGGCGCCCGCCGGTCACCGACGGTCCCTTCGCCGAGACCAAGGACCTCATCGCCGGCTGGATGGTGATCGACGTCGACAGCCACGAGCGCGCCGTCGAGCTGGCCGGGGAGCTGTCGGCCGCCCCCGGGGCGGGCGGGAAGCCGATCCACGAGTGGCTCGAGGTGCGCCCGTTCCTGACCGCGCCGCCCACCATCACGGAGTGACCTCACCCATGGACGAGGCCCTGCTCCGGAGCCTCACGCCGAGCGTGCTCGCCATCCTCGTCCGCCGCGGAGCCGACTTCGCGGCGGCCGAGGACGCCGTGCAGGACGCGCTGGTCGAGGCGGTCCGTGTCTGGCCGGACGACCGGCCGCGGGACCCGAAGGGCTGGCTGGTCACCGTGGCCTGGCGCCGGTTCCTCGACGCGACCCGGTCGGACACCGCCCGCCGCCGGCGTGAGGACCTCGTCGACGAGGAGCCGGCGCCCGGGCCCACACCCGCAGTGGACGACACGCTCCAGCTCTACTTCCTGTGCGCCCACCCGTCGTTGACGCCGTCGTCCGCGGTCGCGCTCACGCTGCGCGCCGTCGGCGGGCTGACCACCCGCCAGATCGCCCGGGCCTACCTGGTGCCCGAGGCGACCATGGCGCAGCGCATCAGCCGCGCCAAGCGCACCGTCTCCCGAGTGCGGTTCGACCGGCCCGGCGACGTCGCCACCGTGCTGCGCGTCCTCTACCTGGTCTTCAACGAGGGCTACTCCGGCGACGTCGACCTCGCCGCCGAGGCCATCCGGCTCACCCGGCAGCTCGCGGCCGCGATCGACCACCCCGAGGTGGCGGGGCTGCTCGCCCTCATGCTGCTCCACCACGCCCGGCGCGCCTCCCGCACCGCGCCCGACGGCAGCCTGGTGCCGCTCGCCGAGCAGGACCGCGGCCGGTGGGACACCGAGTCGATCGCCGAGGGCGTCGCGATCCTGCAGGCGGCCCTCGCCCGCGACCGGCTGGGCGAGTTCCAGGCCCAGGCCGCCATCGCGGCACTCCACGCCGACGCGCCCTCCGCCGAGGAGACCGACTGGGTGCAGATCGTCGAGTGGTACGACGAGCTCACGCGCCTGACCGACAACCCGGTCGTCCGGCTCAACCGCGCCGTGGCGGTCGGCGAGGCCGACGGACCACGCGCCGGCCTGGCAGCGCTCGCGGCCCTGCACGACTCACTGCCCCGCCACACCGCGGTGGCGGCATACCTCCACGAACGCGACGGCGACCCGACAACGGCCGCCCGGCTCTACACCGAAGCCGCCCAAAAGGCCCCCAACCTCGCCGAACGCGACTACCTGACCCGCCAGGCCGCCCGGCTCCACTCCGGCCGGGGGCGTTGAGGGGGCGTGCGGCCCCGCCCCGCCGCCCCGCCCCGCCCTCACAGACTCCTGGCGTTCCAGGCCACCACCGCCGGGCGGTCGTGCTCGGTGCCCAGCACACACACCGCCCCGGTCTCGAAGGTGAAGAGTCCGCCGGCGGCGGCCGGCAGGCCCAGACGGCGGGCGGCCAGCACCCGCAGGAAGTGCGCATGCCCCACCAGCGCCACATCGCCCTCGTCCGCGGCGAGCTGTGACGCGAGCCGCGCCAGCACCCGGTCGGCGCGCGCCCCCACCTGCTCGGGCGACTCCCCCGGGTGTGCCTCGGGTCCCTCGGCGACACCGTCGGAGAACAGATACCAGCCGGGCCGGCTGCGGTGGATCTCGGCGGTGGTGACGCCCTCGTAGCCGCCGTAGTCCCATTCCCGCAGGTCGGCGTCGATCTGCGGTCGGGCCAGGCCCGCCAGCTCGGCGGTGCTCAGCGCCCGCCGCATCGGGCTGGCGTACACCGCCCCGATCTTCCGGCCCGACAGCAGCGGCCGCAGTGCGCGGGCCTGCTCCTCACCATCCACGGTCAGCGGCAGATCGGTCCAGCTGGTGTGCCGGCCGTCCCTGCTCCACTCGGTCTCGCCGTGTCGGACCAGAAGAAGGTCGCTCACGAGCTCTGCGCCTGCTGACCCTGTTCGCCCTGCGCCTGCTCGGGCTGCTCGGGCTGCTCGGCCTGCTGAGATTCCGTGACCGACGCCCGGACCTCGTCCATGTCCAGCGCGCGGGCCTGGCCGATGACGTCCTCCAGGGCCTCCGCGGGCAGCGCGCCCGGCTGGGCGAAGACGGCGATGTTCTCCCGGACGATCATCACGGTCGGGATGGACTGGATCTGGAGGGCCTGCGCCAGCTCGGGCTGCGCCTCCGTGTCGACCTTGGCGAAGACGAGGTCCTCGTGCGTCTCCGAGGACTTCTCGAAGACCGGGCCGAACTGCTTGCACGGCCCGCACCACTCGGCCCAGAAATCGATCAGGACGAAATCGTTGCCGGAGACGATCTCGTCGAAGTTGTCCTTGGTGAGCTCGATGGTGCTCATGCGTATGTCCCTGCTTCCGGTCTGTCGACGATTGTCAGTCGGTCTCCGGCTGCGGTAACGGGAACAACCCGTGACGTATTCCGCACGCCGGACCGTCCCGCACCCCTGCCCACCGATCACGTTCCTAGACATCCCGATTGACGTGGGGATCGCCACGCCCTCTCACCGTCTCCCACCGCGGGGCCGACGGCGCCCACGCCGCCCCGTCCCCTCACCGCCGGCCGGGGTCCGGCGGGCCGGGACGCGGCACGGCCGGGGTCCGGCAACCGCCGCACCCCGGCCGGCCACATTCCAGCTCCCACGCCACCCAGGGCGCAGGCGGCTACCCCTTCGCCTTTCCGTACTCGGTCGCCATGGCGCCCGCGAAGTCGTACACCACGACCTGCTCGTCCCCCACGACCCAGGCGTCGTGACCGGGCGTGCAGACGAAAACGTCGCCGGGTCCCACTTCGGACTCCGCGCCGTCATTCATCCGGATCCGCATCCGGCCCTGGACCATGAAGCAGTTGTGGTGGATCTCGCAGCTGTCGGTCCCGGCGATCGGGCCCACCGACTCCGACCAGCGCCAACCGGGCTCAAAGGTGGCCACGGCGAAGTCCAGTCCGGTGAGGTGCAGGGCTTCGAGGTGACCCCGGGGAAAGTCGCGCCGTTCATCCGGCTTGTCGACCGTTTTGACTTCCATCATGAGGGCTTCCTCCTGCCACCCCCCTGGTCCTCCGTATCTGCCCCTGGCCCTTCCATCTGGTCCTTCCATGGTGCGCCGCGACCGCGCGCCCGGCCACCGGTGCGGCCACCCCGCCGGGGCCGCCCGGCCGGGATGTCGCCGGGGAGGTGCCGTGGCACGCGGTGGCCTCCCCCGGGGGCTAGCATCCCGAGAGGACCGCCAAGAACGGAGCATTCTTCTGTGCGTCATCTGCGCGTAGGCGTCGCCATCTTGACCATGGGGAACCGCCCCGCCGAACTGCAGGCCCTGCTGGATTCGGTCGCCAAGCAGGACCTTCAGCCGGCGCATGTCGTGGTCATCGGAAACGGCTCGCCGCTCCCCCCGCTTCCGCACGGCGCGATGGGCGTCGAGCTGACCGACAACCTCGGCGTCTCCGGTGGCCGGAACGTCGCCCTGGACGAGCTGCGCAAGCTCGGGGACATCGACCTGGTGGTCGACCTGGACGACGACGGCCTGCTGATCAGCAACGACGTCTTCAGCCGGCTGGCCGAACTGCACAGCCGCGAGCCGAAGTTGGGCATCGTGAGCTTCCGCATCGCCGACGAACGGGGCCGCACCCAGCGCCGGCACGTCCCCCGCCTGCGGGTCGGCGACCCGGCGCACGGCGGCCTGGTCACCACCTTCCTCGGCGGCGGGCACTCCCTGTCCGTGCCCATGCTGGACAGAATCGGCGGCTGGCCCGAGGAGTTCTTCTACGCCCACGAGGAAACCGACCTCGCCTGGCGGGCCCTGGACGACGGCTGGGACATCCGCTACGCCCCGGAGCTCGTACTCCAGCACCCCTACACCTCCCCCACCCGGCACGCCGTCTACCACCGCATGGTCGCCCGCAACCGCGTCTGGCTGGCCAAGCGCCACCTCCCCGCCGTCCTGGTACCCGTCTACCTCGGCGTATGGGCACTACTGACGGTCCTGCGCACCCGCTCCCTGCCCGGCATCCGCGCCTGGGCCGCCGGCTTCGCCGAGGGCGTACGCACCCCCTGCGGACGACGCCGCCCGATGCGCTGGCACACGGTCTGGCGCATGACGAGACTGGGCCGTCCCCCGGTCATCTGACGGTCGACGAGCGCGTCACCGCAGCGGACGCGCCATCGCTGCGGTCGCTCCTCGGAGAACGCAACGGCCAGACCCCTTCGAACGCGAAGTGCAGCACTGCGTCACCGGGGAGCCCGCCCAGCAGACCGGACGCCGGCCGGACCATGTCGCCCTGCTGAGGGGACGCAACGCCCTTCCTCCCGCAAGCGAACTACCCATGGTTTACCGGGGGTTGGGGCTGACGGTCTCCACTCCCCACACGCAAGCCGGTTTCCGATGGCGTGACCTGGGCCCAGTATCTGGCCATATTCACCCTTGGGGGAATTCACGCCTTCACTGTCAACAAGGTCCCGGGAACGCGAGGCAAGAGCGCCCGAGAAAGCTCCGCTCTCCAGCTGTCGTGGCGTCACACGTCAGCGACACTAGCCTTCTTGCCTCTGGCCGGCGCCATGGCCGCCGGGACGTCAGACAGCTCGGCGCCGGTCGGGCGGCCCGGCACGCGTCCGGTGATGAGGGCGGTCCGCGGCGGCACGGACCTGGGTAGACCGGGCAAGGCAGACGCAGCGGCCACACCCCATCCGGCGCGACCAGCAGGATCACCGTCCCGGCCGCCGCCAGGTCGGCCCGGTCAGCAGCATGGGCTCACGGGCGACACGGTCCGATAACCGGCCGAGACCCATGAACGAAGTGCTCACCACCGCTCCGGAGGTGGCCGGCGCGATACAGGCTGCAGCGGTCGCCTTCCCGCCACGCGCGGATGCTTGTCTGTGCCCTGCCCCCTGTGCCCGGCTCCGTCGGGGACACGGCGAGCGTCTCCCTGTCGGCGGCAGTGGTGGTCGTCCCGGAGCGACGGGCTGTCACGGACATACTCCACTCGGGACGTTGGGCGCTCAGCGGTAGCGGGTAAGGCAACCGTAGGAATGAGCGCGCGCTCCAGCCCAAGTGAATCCGCACGAGGGCCGGCCATGCTGCCGGGCGTGCGGCCTCTTGCCCGACGCCACACCCGCCCCGGGGGAACCATCGGCACGCCGGACGGCCCCGTATGGCACGGAGGCGGAGTTGCTTGTGTGAGGCTTGAGGGGCGCCATATCGACCGTCGCGCATGGGCCATGTGAGGCGACGGTGTGGCGAGGCCGCTGTGACAACCTCCCCGGAGGGAGGCTGTCACGGGCGGATCGATGCCGTGCGGTGGGGCGGGTGGGACTCGAACCCACGGCCGACGGATTATGAGTCCGCTGCTCTAACCGGCTGAGCTACCGCCCCCCACGGCGCGTCGCGCACATTTGTGCGCGCCGTCTGCCGCAGCATAGCCGCTCATACGATCTGCTGCCCGTGAGGGCTGCCGTCCGGCGACCACGCACGTCCAAGAGGACCTCGATCGCCGGGGGTTCGGTTCCATGGCACAAGAAAAAGGACCCCTCGCGGGGTCCTCGTTCTCTCTGCTCCCCCGACTGGACTCGAACCAGTAACCCTCCGGTTAACAGCCGAATGCTCTGCCAATTGAGCTACAGGGGACCGAGCTCCCCCGACTGGACTCGAACCAGTAACCTGCCGGTTAACAGCCGGCTGCTCTGCCAATTGAGCTACAGGGGATTGCTCTGTGTGCCTCGAATGCACCGCTGTCCGGGGGAACCGGACGGCGCGCGCTCGCTGCGACACATACATTAGCGCAAGCAGGGGGGTGCTCCGCCAATCGGTATCGCCTCAGGTCACCTCGGGTGATCTCCGGCCCCGGAGGGTAGGCGCGCGGCACAGCCCGGCACTCCGGTGCGTACCGGCACCGGACGGGACCGACGAGAGGGAAAGGTGGAGCAATGCGCTACCGGCTCACGTTCATCGCGGGACTGGCCACCGGGTACGTGCTCGGCGCACGAGCCGGCCGGGAACGGTATGAGCAGCTCCGCAAGGCCGCCCAGCGGGTCACCCAGAATCCGGCGGTCCGGAACACCGCCGAGTCTGCGGCGCTGACCGGGCGCGACGCGGCGTCGAAGGCCTTCGGGACGGTGTCGGCCAAGGTCGGGGAGCGGATGCCGCAGGCCGTCAGCGACCGGGTCCGCTCGCTGCGCGAGCCGCGCGGCTCCGACCAGGACGACTGGGGTACGAGCAATACCTGAGCCGTCCGGAGGCGGAGCCCGGCCGGGCCGGCCGCGGGCCGTGCCCGGCCGGGAAAACCCTGACTCTTTCCTTATCCGTCTCATGCGGCATCATCTAAAACCATGGGGATAGTCGCCGGATTGGACAGTTCGTCCGAAAGCACACGGATCGTGGTCTGCGATGCGGACACAGGTGCCGTGATCAGGCAGGGCTATGCGCCGCACCCTGTCGAGAAGGGGCCCGAGGTCGATCCGCAGGCATGGCTGATTTCCCTGGGTGAGGCGGCCGGCAGCGGGCTGCTCGAAGGGGTGCAGGCGATCGGTGTCTCGGCGCAGCCGCACGGCCTGGTGCCGCTGGACATCGAGGGCAACCTCGTCCGGCCCGCGCTGGTGGGCAACGACAAGCGAGCGCAGAGCGCGGCGGCGGATCTGATCGACTCGCTCGGCGGGCGCAGCGCCTGGGCGCAGGCCGTCGGCGCGGTGCCGCAGGCGACCCATCCGGTGACGAAGATGCGCTGGCTGGCACGTACGGAGCCGGCGCACGCGGCCCGGATCGCGGAGATCATGCAGCCGCAGGACTGGCTGGCGTGGCAGCTGCTGGGGCGCCCCGCCCGGCGTACCACGGACCGCGGAGGGGCCTCGGCGACCGGGTTCTGGTCGACGGCGACCGCGACCTACCGGCCGGATCTGGTGGAGCTGGCGCTGGGCCATCAGATGCGGCTGCCGGAGGTGCTGAGCCCGTCGGGGACGGCCGGGTTCACCCCGGAGGGGCTGCTGATCTCGGCCGGTACGGGCGAGACGATGGCGGCGGCCTTCGGGCTCGGCGTCGGGGACGGCGACGCCGTGGTGTCGCTGGGCGCCTCGGGGTCGGTGTTCGGGATCCATCACAAGGCGCTGGCCGACCCGACGGGGACGATCACCTCTTTCGCGGACGCGACCGGCCGGCATCTGCCGGTGGTGCACACCAACAATGCGGTGCGGGTGCTGCGCGGTGCGGCGGAGCTGCTGGGGACGGACCTGGAAGGGCTGTCCGAGCTGGCGCTGAAGTCGTCACCCGGTGCGTACGGCATGGTGCTGCTGCCGTATCTGGAGGGCGAACGGACGCCGCATCTGCCGCACACCGCGGGGTCGTTGCACGGCATGCGGCGGGAGAGCATGAAGCCGGAGCATCTGGCGCGGGCGGCCGTGGAGGGCATGCTCTGCGGGCTCGCGGACGCGCTGGACGTGCTGCGGGGGCGGGGGGTGGCGGTGCGCCGGGTGTTCCTGCTGGGTGCGGCGGCGGATCTGGGTGCGGTGCAGACGGCGGCTCCGGGGCTGTTCGGGGTGCCGGTGGTGGTGCCGCAGCCGGGTGACTACGCGGCGCTGGGTGCGGCGCGGCAGGCGGCCTGGGCGTGGGGAGTGGCACACGGCACGCTCACCCCGGCGCCCGGCGCGGAGACCGGGCCGGGCGGCGGGGCCGCCTGGGTCGATCCGCCGCAGTGGCCGGCCGCGGCGAGCCAGGTCTTCGAGCCGGGTGAGGAGCTGCCGGTGGGCCGGGCCGTGCGCCAGCAGTACATGGCGGTGCGGGACGAGGCCTATCCGGGGGCGTTCCAGCGGGAGGCGTGAGGCCGGTGCGGGGCCGGTCCGGTGCGCCGCGGCGTCAGTCCAGGTAGCCGCGGAGCTGGTCGGCGAACGCGTGGTCGCGGAGCTTGTTCAGCGTCTTGGACTCGATCTGCCGTATGCGTTCGCGGGTGACGCCGAAGATCCGGCCGATCTCCTCCAGGGTGCGGGGGCGTCCGTCGGCGAGGCCGTAGCGGAGCTGGACGACCTTGCGCTCGCGCTCGCCGAGGGTGGACAGGACCGCGTCGAGGTGCTCGCGGAGCAGCAGGAACGCGGCGGATTCGACGGGTGAGGCGGCGTCGCCGTCCTCGATGAGGTCGCCGAGGGCGACGTCCTCCTCCTCGCCGACGGGGGCGTGCAGCGAGACCGGCTCCTGGGCGAGCCGGAGGACTTCGCTGACGCGTTCCCCGGTCAGGTCGAGATGGGCGGCGACCTCCTCGGGGGTGGGCTCGTGGCCGCGTTCCTGGAGCATCCGGCGCTGGACCCGTACGACGCGGTTGATCAGTTCGACGACGTGGACCGGGACGCGGATGGTGCGGGCCTGGTCGGCCAGGGCGCGGGACATCGCCTGGCGGATCCACCAGGTGGCGTACGTGGAGAACTTGTAGCCGCGGGCGTAGTCGAACTTCTCCACGGCGCGGATCAGCCCGAGGTTTCCCTCCTGGACGAGGTCGAGCATGGTCAGCCCGCGGCCGACGTAGCGCTTGGCGACGGAGACCACCAGGCGCAGGTTGGCCTCGATCAGGCGGCGCTTGGCCATCCGGCCCAGGACCACCAGCCGGTCGAGGTCGACGGCGAGCCGGGAGGAGAGGTCGGGGGTGCTGGTGAGCTTTTCCTCGGCGAAGAGACCGGCCTCGACGCGGCGGGCGAGTTCGACCTCCTCGACGGCGGTGAGCAGCGGGATCCGGCCGATCTCGCGGAGGTACTGGCGGAAGAGGTCGGAGGACGGGCTGCCGGCCTCGGGGCGCGGCGCCGGCTCCGGGATGATCTCCTCGACGATCATCTCGGCGGCGGGGGGTTCGGCCTGCTGCGGCACGGTGGGCGGCTGCGCGGCCTGATCCTTGACCGGTTCTTCGGCGGCCTGCGCGTCGGCGAGGGTCTGGCTCTGCACGGGGGCGACCTCCAGGGTGATCGCTGCTGAGGCGGCAGAAAGGTCGGGCACGGTTGCGGCCGAGCCGCCGTCCGTCCCGTACATCAAGAGCGGTTCCGCGGGGGTTTCGGGTGGGGTGCGTCCGGGCCCGCCGCGCTCCGAGGACTCAGGCACCGCTTCTCAGTGTGGAGTACGACACGCGCCTGCCACGAGGGGCGTGCGAGCACTTTTTGAGTCCGTTCCGTGACCGGACGGCTACCGCGGGGTGAGCGCGGCGGCCTCCGGGGCCCCGGCCCCGCGGGCTACAGTGCGGCGGCGCCGCGCTCCCGCAGGGTCTTGCCGTACTGCTGGAGGACCCACAGTTCCTGGAGCATGGCGGCGGAGCCCGCGTGGTCGCCCTGGGCCTCGCAGCGGCGGGCGGCGCCCTCCAGATCGGCGATCCGGGAGTCGACGGCGGCGATGCGGACGGTGGCCAACTGGACGCCGGCATAGGCCTCGTCGGGCTCCCGGCGGGTCAGCAGCGGTTCGACGGCGAGCTCGGTGACCATGGCGCGGACGGTGTCGTCGGGGGCGGCCGCGCGGACCCGGGGGACATAGGACTGGTCGGCGGCGCCGGCCGTGGCGCCGCCGGCGTCCTCGATGCACTGGCGGACGACGGCGTAGGGCGGGGCGGTGAACTCGTCGGCTCCGTAGGCGTCGAAGGCCGGGGAGACCAGGTCGGGGCGTTGCAGCGCCAGTTTGAGGAGTTCTCGCTCGACGCGCCGGGCGGGGCTGCGGAGGTTGAGCGCCGGGCCGCGCGGGGCGGCGGGGCGGGCCGGCTCGGGGGGCGCGGCCTGGCCGCGGCGCTGCGGGCGGGCCTGGTCGGGGCCGCCCTCGCGACCGCGTTCGCGGGCCCAGCGGGCGAGCTGGCTGACCCGGCGGACGACGAACTGGGTGTCGAGGATGCCGAGCATGCCGGCGAGCTGGACGGCGGATTCGTGCTGGATGGAGCTGTTCTTGATGCGGGCGACGATGGGGGCGGCCTCGTCGAGGGCGGCGGCGCGGCCGACGGTGGTGTCGAGGTTGTGCCGGGACGCCACATGGCGCAGCGCGAACTCGAAGAGCGGGGTGCGGGACTCGACGAGATCGGCGACGGCCTGATCCCCCTTGGCCAGCCGCAGATCGCAGGGGTCCATCCCGCCGGGGGTGATGGCGATGGAGGTCTCGGCGGCGAACTTCTGGTCGTCCTCGAAGGCGCGCAGGGCGGCCTTCTGGCCTGCGGCGTCGCCGTCGAAGGTGAAGACGACCTCGGAGCCGGAGTGGTCCATCAGCAGCCGGCGGAGGATCTTGATGTGGCCCTCACCGAAGGACGTACCGCAGGTGGCGATGGCGGTGGTGACGCCGGAGAGATGGCAGGCCATCACGTCCGTGTAGCCCTCGACGACGACCGCGCGGCTGGTCTTGGCGATCTCCTTCTTGGCGAGGTCGATGCCGTAGAGGACATGGGACTTGCGGTAGATGGAGGTCTCGGGGGTGTTGAGGTACTTGGGGCCGTTGTCGTCCTCGCGGAGCTTGCGGGCACCGAAGCCGACGACCTCGCCGGCGATATCGCGGATCGGCCACATCAGGCGGCCGCGGAAGCGGTCGATGGGGCCGCGGCGGCCCTCCTGGGAGAGGCCGGAGAGGACCAGCTCCTGGTCGCTGAAGCCGCGGCCGCGCAGGAAGCGGGTGAGGTGGTCCCAGCCGGCCGGGCTGTAGCCGACGCCGAAGTGCTGGGCGGCGGACTGGTCGAAGCCGCGCTCGGCGAGGAACTTGCGGCCGATCTCGGCCTCGGTGCCGTCCAGCTGCTCGGCGTAGAACTGCGCGGCGATCTTGTGGGCCTCGACCAGGCGGGTGCGCTCGCCCTGCTGGCGGCCGGGGGTGTAGCCGCCCTCCTCGTAGCGCAGGGTGATGCCGGCCTGGGAGGCCAGCCGCTCGATGGTTTCGGCGAAGGAGAGGTGGTCGATCTTCATGATGAAGTCGACGGTGTCGCCGCCCTCCTGGCAGCCGAAGCAGTGGTACAGGCTCTTGGCCGGGCTGACGTGGAAGGACGGGGACTTCTCGTCGTGAAAGGGGCACAGGCCCTTGAGGTTGCCGCCGCCGGCGTTGCGGAGCTGGAGGTATTCGGACACGACGGCGTCGATCGGGACCGCGTCCCGTACCGCCTTCACATCGTCATCGTTGATCCTGCCTGCCACGCGTGAATTCTACGGCCGGGGTAGGACACTCCGGTCCGCCCGCCCCCGGCGGCGGCCGCGGCCGCCTCCCGCCTCACCCCATGAGCTCCAGGAATCGCTCCAGGCCGATGTTGCCCCCGGAGACGATCACGCCGATGCGGAACGGGTGGGGGTGGCGCCCGGGGGGAGGCGCGACGCGGCCGGCGAGCAGGGCGGCCAGGGCGGCGGCGCCGCTGGGCTCGGTGACGATCTTCAGCCGTTCGAAGGCCAGCTTCATGGCCGCGCGGATCTCGTCGTCGCTGACCAGGACGACCGAGTCGAGCAGCCGCCGGTTGACGGCGAAGGTCAGCTCGCCGGGCCGCTCGACGGCCTGGCCGTCGGCGATGGTGCGCGGGACGGGGATGGTGACGGGGTGGCCGGCGGCCAGTGAGCGCCGGGTGTCGTCGCCGGCCGCCGGCTCCACGCCGATCATGCGGATGCCGGGGGCCAGCGCGGTGGCGGCGAGGGCCGACCCGGCCATCAGCCCGCCCCCGCCGACCGGCGCGAGCAGCGCGTCCAGCGGGCCGGTCTCCTCCAGCAGCTCCAGGGCGGCGGTGCCCTGGCCGGCGATGACGTGCGGATGGTCGTACGGCGGGATCAGGGTCAGGCCGCGCTCCTCGGCGAGCTGCCGGCCCAGGGCGGTGCGGTCACCCGTGTAGCGGTCGTAGCGGACGATCTCGGCGCCGTATCCGGCGGTGGCGGCCACCTTCGACGCCGGGGCGTCCTCGGGCATCACGATGACCGCGCGGCTGCCCAGCTCCCGGGCGGCCAGGGCGACGGCCTGGGCGTGGTTGCCGGAGGAGTAGGCGGCGACCCCGCGGGCGAGCTGCTGCGCGGACAGCCGGGAGAGGGCGTTGTAGGCGCCGCGGAACTTGAAGGCGCCGACCCGCTGGAAGTTCTCGCACTTGAGGTGGATCTCGGCGCCGACGAGTGCGTCGAGGGTGCGGGAGCGCAGCACGGGCGTGCGGTGTGCCACGCCCGCCAGCCGCCGGGCGGCGTCCCGGACGTCGTCGAAGGTGACGAGGTCCGGGACGCCGGTGCCGGTGGGACCGTCGGGGCTCGCTGTCATGACCGCACGCTACGGGAGCAGCGCGGTCAGCGGCACGTCCGGATCGGCGAGCGCGCCGGCTTCCAACGGTGCCCCCGAGCGGATCAGTTGCGCGAGGGTGTCGGCGACGTCCCAGACGTTGACGTTCATCCCCGCGAGCAGCCGGCCGTCCGCGTCGAGCCAGAAGGCGACGAACTCCCGCTTGGCGAGGTCCCCGCGGCAGACGACCTGGGCGTACGAGCCGGGCGGGGCGTGGCCGGTGTACTCCATGCCGACGTCGTACTGGTCGGAGAAGAAGTACGGGATGCGGTCGTGGCTGACGTCCTGGCCGAGCATGGCGCGGGCCGCGGCCGGTCCGCCGTTGAGGGCGTTGGCCCAGTGTTCGACCCGCAGGCGGGTGTCCGCGGGGGTGGCCCCTGACAGGGTGAGGGGGGCGGCGGCGACGTCGCCGGCGGCGTAGACGTACGGGTCGGAGGTGCGGAGCGAGGAGTCCACCGCGATGCCGCCGCCGGTCGTGCCCGTGCGGTCGACGAGGTCGAGCCCGGCCTGTTCGGCGAGCGCGGTGCGCGGGGCGGCGCCGATCGCGGCGAGCACGTCGTGCGCGGGGTGTTCCTCGCCGTCGTCGGTGCGTACCGCGAGCACCATGCCGTCCTGTCCGACGATCTCGGTCAGCTTGGCGCCGAAGTGGAAGCGGACGCCGTGTTCGCGGTGCAGATCGGTGAACAGGGCGCCGAGTTCGGGGCCCAGGATGCCGTGCAGAGGGGTCGGGGCGGCCTCGACGACGGTCACCTCGGCGCCGTAGGAGCGGGCGGCGGCGGCGACCTCCAGGCCGATCCAGCCGGCGCCGGCGATCACCAGATGGCCGTTGTCCCGGCCGAGGGAGGCCAGCACGCCGCGCAGCCGTTCGGCGTGCGCGAGGCGGCGCAGGTGGTGCACGCCGGCCAGGCCCGTGCCGGGGACGTCCAGGCGGCGCGGTTCGGCGCCGGTGGCCAGCAGCAGCCGGTCGTAGACGATCAGGGTGCCGTCGCCGAGGCGGACGGTCTTGGCCTCGGGGTCCAGATGGACGGCGGGCTGGCCCAGGTGGAGTTCGATGTCGGCCTGCGCGTACCAGGCGGGTTCATGGACGAAGACGCTGTCGCGCTCCTCCTTGCCGAGCAGGTACCCCTTGGAGAGCGGGGGGCGCTCGTACGGGTGGTCGCGCTCGTCACAGATGAGGATCACCCGGCCGGTGAAGCCCTCCGAGCGGAGCGTCTCCGCGGCCTTCGCTCCGGCCAGGCCACCCCCGACGATGACGAACGTCTGGTGTGCGTCGACCACTTGCTTCCTCCTCGTTGCGGTGCCGTACGTCCGCGTCCGCGTCCGTAAACGCCCCCGATATACCCCCGGTTTCCTCTCCCCCGTTGATGTGCTGGGCGCCGCCGGGGTTCCCGTTCGCCGCCGATCGGGGTGTCCCGTTTGTCCGTGGCCTGGGTGCGCGGTGCGCTGTTGTCAGGTGCTCCGTTCGAAAGCGGCCGGGTTCGAGCGTCCCGCACGGAGCGTGAGGGGGGAAGAGGGGCTTTCCCCCAGGGTCACCCCTGATTCGCCCTCCGGTGACCGGGCGGCCGGGTGAGACGGGCGTGCAGGGAGCGGGCCGAGGTGTCGGTCAGGGCCGCGATCTGGTCAATGACGGCGCGCATCCGCGCGGTGTCATCGGGGGCCGAGTCGAACAGTGAACGGAACTGTGGATCAAGGCCGTCGGGGGCGCGGGCGAGCAGTGCCTCGGCCAGTTCGGCGAGGACGACACGCTGGTCGGCGCGGAGCACTTCCTGGTCGGGGCGCTGCATGACGTACCGGTCGGCGACGGCTTTCAAAACGGCGCATTCGAGCCGGGTTTCGTCCGGAACCACCAGTTCGGCCCCGTAGCGGGTGAGTCGTCCGCTCCCCCACTGGGCCCGGGTGGCGGCCTCGGCCGCGAGGCAGAAGCGGCCGATCAGCTGGCTGGTGGCGTCCTTGAGGCGGGCCTGGGCGAGCGCGGAGCCGTCGTAGCCGTGCGGCCACCACTCCTGTTCCAGCAGGCGGTCCAGCGCCGCGGCCAGCTCCTCGGGGCCGGCGCCGGGCGCGTAGCGCTCACCGGCGACGGCGAAGATCTCGGCGCGTTCGGCGTCCGCGAGCAGGAGGTTGGGGTCCAGATGCCCGGCGTGCAGGCCGTCCTCGACGTCGTGCACGGAGTAGGCGACATCGTCGGACCAGTCCATGACCTGTGCCTCGAAGCTCTGTGCCCCGTCGGGCGCGCCCTGCCGGAACCATGCGAAGACCGGCAGGTCGTCCGCGTAGACCCCGAACTTCGGGGACGCGGGGTCGCTGGGGTGGGTGCCGCGCGGCCAGGGGTACTTGGTGGCCGCGTCCAGGGCGGCGCGGCTGAGGTTCAGCCCGACGCTGACCGCCGTGCCGTCCGCGGCGGGCACGAACCGTTTGGGCTCCAGACGGGCCAGCAGCCGCAGCGACTGGGCGTTGCCCTCGAAGCCGCCGCAGGGTTCGGCGACTTCGTTGAGGATCTGCTCGCCGTTGTGGCCGAAGGGCGGGTGGCCGAGGTCGTGTGCCAGGCAGGCGGTCTCGACCAGGTCCGGGTCGCAGCCGAGGGCGGCGCCGAGTTCCCGGCCGACCTGGGCGCACTCCAGGGAGTGGGTCAGCCGGGTGCGCGGGGTGGCGTCCCAGGCGTGGGTGTGTCCGCCGGGGGTGACGACCTGGGTCTTGCCGGCCAGCCGGCGCAGCGCGGCGGAGTGCAGCACCCGGGCGCGGTCGCGCTGGAAGGCGGTGCGCCCGGGCCGTTTGTCGGGCTCGGTGACCCAGCGCTCGATGTCGGCCGAGGTGTAGCCGGGGATGGTCGGTCGTGTGCCCGTCATACCGCGACGGTAGCCGCCCCGGTGCTCTCGTAGTCGGATCCGGTGGCTGCGAGCAGCACCTGGTCGTAGCGGTGCAGCACGAGACGGGCCAGTGCGGGGTGGTCCGCCAGGGGGGCCGCGGCGATGCCGGGGGCGGCCTCGGCGCACCGGGTGGCGAAGCGGCCGGGGGCGGTGAAACAGCCGGCCACGGCGATGTGGTCGTGGCCGCGGGCGGTCAGCGCCCGGACCGCGTCGGCGACGGTGGGCAGGGCGCCGCCCGCGGGGGCGGGCGCCGTGCCGGTGGCGGGCGCGGAGTGGGCGGCAGCGGGCCGGACGGGGAGCCCGCCGAGCCGGGCCGAGAGCAGCTGTGCGGTGCGCTCGGTGTCGCGGGCGGAGTGCGGGGACCGGGAGCCGGCGGCGGCCAGGACCACGGCGGTGCGCGGGCCGGGGTCCGGGGGGAAACCGGCCTCCAGGAGGCGGCAGTGGAGCGCCTCGGCAAGGAGGGGGTGCGGCCCGAGGGGGGTGGCGATCCGGCCGGTCAGATGGGGTGCGTCCGCCAGCGCGGCGGGCAGGTCGTGGGTGACGTGGTACCCGCGGCCGAAGAGCAGCGGTACGAGGACGGCTTCGCCCCGCAGGTCGGCGAGGGTGTCGGTGAGCAGCGGCCGGTTCAGCTCGACGTGTCCGAGCCGTACGGGCAGGCCGGGGCGCAGCGCGCGGACCCGGTCGAGCAGCGCCCGGACGGCGGGCAGGGCGCGGGGGTCGCGGCTGCCGTGGGCCACGGCGACGAGGGTGGGGACGGGCGGCCGTGAGGGGCGCAGGCCGTGCAGCCGGACCCGGCTGAGCCGCCTGCTGAGCTGCGCGGTGATCTCGGCGGCCAGCTCCCCCGTGCCGAGGGGCGCGGCGGGGGCGGGACGGGAGGCGGAGTGCGGTATCGGCGCCGTCATGAAGGGAGCGTGGCAGCGGGGCGTTGCGGTCCCGTTTCCCGGCCGCGACGTTCGTGTTCCGTCGGGCTGTCACGGGCGGCGGCCCGCCGGGCGGGACCGACGGGCCGGGCGGGACGGGCGGCGGCAAAGGCCCCTCGCCCCGCCGCCGCCCGTGCGCCGCCGCCCGTGCGCCGCGGGGCCGCGCTACGCCTGGTGGGCGTCCACGTCCCGCAGATGCCGCTCGCGGGCCGCCTCGTCGAGGAAGGCGGCGCGGAAGGAGTTGCGGGCCAGGGTGCGCAGGGTCTCCTGGTCGAGGCCGAGGGCGTCGCGTACGGCGCGGAAGTTGTCGTCCGCGTAGCCGCCGAAGTAGGACGGGTCGTCGGAGTTGACGGTCACCAGCAGCCCGGCGTCGAGCATCGCGGGCAGCGGGTGGTCGGCGAGGTCGTCGATGACCCGCAGCCGGACGTTGGACAGCGGGCAGACGGTCAGCGGCACCTGGTCCGCCACCAGGCGGGCCACCAGCCGCTCGTCCTCCATGCAGCGCACCCCGTGGTCGATCCGGTCCACGCCGAGGACGTCCAGGGCCTCCCACACGTAGGCCGGGGGCCCTTCCTCCCCCGCGTGCGCCACGCACTTGAGCCCGGCCTCCCGCGCCAGCGCGAAGACCTCCCGGAACTTCGACGGCGGGTGCCCGACCTCGGCGGAGTCCAGGCCGACGGCGGTGAGGCGGTGGAGGTGCGGGCGGGCCGCCTCGAAGGTCGCCAGGGCCGACTCGGCGCTCTCGTCGCGCAGGAAGCACATGATCAGGCGGGTGCTGATGCCGTAGGCCTCCTCGGCGCCGTCGAGCGCGCGGGCCAGACCGTCGATGACGGTGCCGATCGGGACGCCGCGGGCGGTGTGCGCCTGCGGGTCGAAGAAGATCTCGGCGTGCCGTACGCCCTGTTCCTTCGCGCGGGCCAGGTAGGCGTGCGCGAGGTCGGCGAAGTCGTCCTCGGTGCGCAGCACGGCCATCAGCGCGTAGTAGAGGTTCAGGAAGGACTGCAGGTCGGCGAAGGAGTAGGCGCGGCGCAGCGCGTCCTCGTCGGCGTAGGGCAGTGCGATGCCGTTGCGCCGGGCGAGCGCGAAGGCGAGTTCGGGCTCCAGGGTGCCCTCGATGTGCAGATGCAGCTCCGCCTTGGGCAGCGGCGCGGGGGCGGGAGCGGACGGGGAGGAAGGCACGCGGGTCACACCTGTTCTGCGGTACGGGGGAACGACGGGAAACGACGGAAGCGACGGGGAACTACCGGGAACTACGAGGAACTACGAGGAACTACGAGACAAGCAGTACGGGAAACGCGGACGGGGGGCCTCCGCCGGGGAGGAGTCGTCCAGGTTAGCCGGGGTGCGGCGGGGGGCCGTGGCGGCGCCCCGGGCCGGACGGGGGCCGCTGGTGTTCCGCCGGGTCGCCGCCGCGCCAGTCGCCGCCGGCGAGGGGGGTGGCGGTGGCGCGCAGCCGGTCGGCGAGCGGGGCGGCGGCGAGGTAGACCCAGGCGTGGACGGTGCGGCCGTCGGCGAGGACCGCTTCGGTGCGCACCCGCTCGTAGCGGTTGCCCGGGGCGCCGGGGACATAGCCCTCCAGCCGATCCAGGACCGTGCGCACCTCGTCGTAGTCGCGCTCGCGGGGCCGGACCAGGGCGCCGTGCACCACCGCGTCGGCGGGGCCGGCCGTCGCGTAGGGGTATCCAGGGCCGTCGTAGAGCAGGGCACCGCGGATGTGGGCCGGTTCCTCGGCGGCGGTGCGGCCGCGCAGGGTCCGGGCGTGGTTGGCCTCGCCGGGGCGCAGCGTTCCGTAGACGAAGAACGGCAGCCGCTCGGGCTCGGTGGTCATGGGGGCTTTCCTCTCCGGGAGACGGTCTCCCCCGGCCACGATGCCAGGCCGCCGGTGCAACCATCGACGCGTCGCCCGGCGTCGCAGCCTGCGGATCACACACAGACACGAACACATACGCGAGCGACAACGCGGGGCGGGACGGGCGCAGATGCGAGACCCGGAGCCGGTACGGCGGATACGGCAGCCGGTACGGCGGATACGGCGGATACGGCAGGGGATACGGCGCCTGCGGCTGCCGCGGACGCGGCGGGGCCAACGCCGGGCGTTCCAGGCCGTGGTGGCCCTGACGGTGCTGGCACTGGCGCCGGCGACCTGGCTGAACGCGACCGCGGGGCCGCGGGTGCGCACGGTGGCGGACGCGCCCGCCGCCCCGGTCGCCATCGTCTTCGGCGCGGGCCTGTGGAAGGGCGGGCCCTCGCCGTATCTCGCGCACCGGCTGGACGCGGCCGCCGAGCTGTACGCCCGCGGCACGGTCCGCGCGGTGCTGGTCACCGGCGACAACAGCCGGCGCGACTACGACGAGCCGGACGCGATGCGCGGCTATCTGCTGCGGCACGGCGTCCCGGCCCGCCGGATCGTCAGTGACTACGCGGGCTTCGACACCTGGGACTCCTGCAGCCGCGCCCACCGGATCTTCGGTGTGAACCGGGCGGTGCTGGTCAGCCAGGGTTTCCACATCCGGCGGGCGCTGGCGCTGTGCGGGGCGGCCGGGGTCGACTCCTACGGGGTCGCCGTCGCCGCGAAGCACGATGTGACCTGGGCGTACGGCGGTGTCCGGGAGATCTTCGCGGCCGGGAAGGCCTCGGCGGAAGCGTTGTGGCGGCCCGATCCGCACTTCCTGGGGCCGCGGGAGAAGGGGGTGACGGAGGCGCTGCGGTAGCGGGGACCGCGTGCCGCGGCGCCGCCGTCACCCCGGGCTCAGCCCTTCGCCGCCCGGGCGTAGAGGCTGAGGATCTTCGTCCCGAAGAACGGGCTGTAGCTGGTCCGGTCGTTGTCCGGGCCCTTGGGACCGCCGCCGTTGAGCCCGCCGATCAGGCCGATGACCCGCCCGGTGCGGCTCTCCTCGTCATAGTCGCTCAGCCAGGGGCTGCCGGAGGTGCCGCCGTAGAACCCGCCGCAGTTCATGCGCAGTTGGCGGGTGCCGGTCAGCCGGCCGGTGTGGGTGGCACAGCGGACGGCCCGGTCCTGGGGGTCGTTGCGGACGTTCGGGTAGCCGATGACGGTGACGTCGTTGCTGTAACCGGGCGTCGGGGTGAGGATGTTGCCGCCGGTGACCTCTTCGACGCGGCGGCCGTCGTCGTCGGGGGCGACGGTGGCGAAGGCGAAGTCGAGGTCCGCCCCGTCGCCGGTGGTCCCGCGGCCCGGGTAGGCGAAGGTGTCGTCTATCGCCCACACACCGTAGGGCTGGGTGGTCGCGCCGGAACGATACTGCGGGACAAAAGCGGCGCGGGTGCCCGGATGGCAGTGCCCGGCGGTGAGGATCAGATTGCCGTGCGGGCTGTGCACCACGCTGGCGGTGCAGTGGTGGGCACGGGCGTCCCCGTCGACGGAGAACAGCACGCCGATGGACGGAATGCCGTCGAAGTGCTGTGCGGTGGCGGCGCGTTGGGAGGCGGCCGGGGCGGACTCGGCGGCCAGGGCGGAGGTACGGGCGTGGGGCCCGGTGGGCGCGGCGGCCGCCATCCGCTCCGCCGTCCAGTAGGCGGTGGCGTCCCGGCTGGTCCAGCCGGCGTCGGTGGCGGGGCGCTTGGCCTGCGGCGCCTGGCGCCGGGCGCCGTCGACCGCGTGTCCGAAGGGCGCGGTGGCCAGGCACACCGCGAGGCCGAGTGCGGCCGTCGCGCCCCTGCGCCACCGGCGGTTGCGCCGCCGCTGCTCGGCTCGTGTCATCTGGCGATTCCCCGTGTGGTCTTGCTGCACGTCAGCTCACCTCCTTGGTGACCCAGGACAGATACCCGGCGCCACCGCGGGTGACGGGGGTGGCGATGATCTCGGGGGTGTCGTAGTCGTGTGCGTCGAGGAGATAGGCCTCCAGCGCCTCGTAGCGCGCTTCGGCCGTCTTGAAGAGCACCTGCCACTCCTGGCTGGTCTCGACCGCGTTGTCCCAGCGGAACACCGAGGTCACCGGGGCGCCGATCTGTGCGCAGGCGGCGAACCTGCCCTCGATCGCGCCGCGTGCCAGTCGCCCGGCCTTGGCTTCGCTGTCGATGGTGGTCATGACGGTCAGGAACCGGGCCTGCCGCCCGGTGGGGTCGGGCACGTCGTTCGGGGCAGTCGGGTCGGCCACGTTGCGCATCCTTCGCGGTGGGGGGACGGGACGGTGGGGCCGCATCGGACAAGCACACCTGTCCGATGGCGCTGGACCGCAATGCATCGTACGGACCGACATGATCATCCCGTAAGTGACTTGGCCCGCCCGGCGCGGGTATGCACCCGGACGCCGCTCCGCTCCCGCCGCGGAGGTCCGGCCCGGCGGGCGAACTCCCCGGTTGCGCGGCTTCGTGCACCGGCAACGATGGAAGGGGAGCCCGGCCCGCCGGTCCGCACGCGAAAGGCCCGCATCATGGACGACCTCAGCGCACTCGCCCGTCAGCAGCTCGACGACGCCAGGGCCTCCGCCCACGGGCGCAGCGGCCATCTCTTCCTGCACGACGGCCCGCTGCGGCAGAGCGTGATCGCGCTGATCGCCGGCACCGTACTGGACGAGCACAACGCCCCTCCGGCCGCCAGCCTGCAGGTACTTCACGGGCGGGTCCGGGTGACGTGGTCCGGCGGCGGCCAGGAACTGACGGCCGGCCAGGTCGCCATGACCCCGCGCGAGCGGAACGGCCTGATGGCCCTCGACGACGCGGCGGTACTGCTGACGGCCGTCACGGAGATACCGGACGGGGAGCACCGGCAGGCGACCGTGGGCGCGGCCCGGACGTAGCCCCCGATGCCCGGCCTTCCACCTTCCCCCTCTCCCCCCATGTTCCGAATATTCACATTTTTCTGAATGTTATGTACTCTCGCGAGTGTGACCACTCCGCGTGCGAAGGTGCAGCTGACCGGCGAGAAGGAGACCCTCCTCGCCACGCTCTACGGTCGCGCGGTCGACAGCCGCGCCGAGGACCCGATCCTGGGTGACCCCATGGCCGCCGATACCGTGCGGCGGCTCGACCACGACTTCGCGAAGATGCGGATAACCCCCGGCGAGGCCGCCGCAATCGCCCTGCGCGCCCGGCAGTTGGACGAGTGGACGGCGGGCTTCCTCCCCCGGTACGAGGAGGCCACGGTGGTCCATCTGGGCTGCGGGCTCGACAGCCGCGTCCACCGCCTCGACCCGGGACCGGGCGTGCGGTGGTACGACATCGACCACCCCGAGGTCATCGCGCTGCGGCGGGAGCTCTCTCCGGAGCGCGCGGGATACACGACCATCGCCGCGTCGGTGACCGACCCGGAGTGGATGGCGCGGATCCCGGCCGACCGGCCGACGATGATCGTGGCCGAGGGCCTGCTGATGTATCTGACCGAGGAGGACGGCAGCGCGCTGCTGCGCCGGCTGATGGCGCACACCCCGCGCGGCGAGCTGGCCTTCGACGCCTTCAGCCGGTTCGCGATCCGCAGCCGGCGGATCAACCACGTCGTCGTGGCGGCCGGCGCACGGCTGTACTGGGAGCCCGAAGATGAAGATCGTCGAGAACCTGAGCGCCCTGGAGCTCCCGGGCATCGCGAAGATGCCGGCCCGCTACCGTCTGGGCGTCCGCGCCCTGGCGAAGGTGCCCGCGGTACGGGACATGGCACGGCTCTACCACTGCCGGTTCTGAGCGGGGCGGGCCGTGGCGGGGCCGGCCGGTGACCGGTCAGCCCGCCAGCCACTGGTCGTAGGCGAGCTTGCACAGCAGCGCGACGACCACGACCACCAGGACCCCGCGGACGAAGCCCGCACCGCGCTTGAGCGCCATCCGGGCGCCCGCCATTCCGCCGGCGAGGTTGAACAGCGCGAGCAGACCGCCCAGTTGCCACAGCACGGTGCCCTGGATCGAGAACATGGTCAGCGCGCCGATGTTGGTGCAGACGTTGACGACCTTGGCGGTGGCGGAGGCGGTGACCAGGTCCATGTGCAGCAGCGCGGCGAGCGCGAGGATCAGGAACGCACCGGTACCGGGCCCGATCAGGCCGTCGTAGAAGCCGATGCCCAGGCCCGCGACGAGGACGGCCGCCAGGACGCGCCGGGCGGTGACCGGGCCCGAGGGCGCCGGGGCGGTACCGAAGCCGGGGCGGACGAGCACGAACACGAGCACCGCCAGCAGCACGCACATGATCAACGGCCGTAGCACCGCGCTGTTGATGCCCGCCGCGAAGAACGCCCCGCCCAGCGAACCGGCCATCGCGGCCAGGCCGATCCGCAGCGCCGTCGGGACGTCGATCGGGGTCTTGCGGACATAGGTGATCGCGGCGGCGGAGGTGCCGACGATGGCGGTGGACTTGTTGGTGGCCAGGACGTAGGCGGCGGGCGTGTGCGGGAGGCCGACCAGCAGGGCCGGGAGCAGCAGCAGTCCGCCGCCGCCGACCACGGCATCGATCCAGCCCGCCGCGAGGGCGGCCAGCGCGAGCAGGGACAGTGTGAACAGCGATATGTCAGCGGGCACCTGGCGATCCTAGGGACCACGCGCGCCGTGACCCGGGGGTATTCGGCCGCCGGGTCCGTGAGGGCAGGACGCCCACCAGCAGGCGGGCGCCCGCCGGTGCCCGTCACAGGCGGCCGGGGCCGGTACCGCACCCCGAAACGCGCTGCGCCAATCAGGCTAATTCGCTCCCCAACTGTGGTGCGCCGTCAGGCCGGTCACTTCAATCGGTGCTACCGACGGTGGGGTGCCCATCCCCTGTCGGGGGACCAGGGACGAGTGCCGTCATGCGGCGATTCCGTCCTGTTCTTCAGGGCACCCCCGGCAGGTGAGCGCGTGCGGAGAGAGTCCTTCCCTGGCGTGCAGCAGCCCCCCACCTCCTTCGTGGAGCCTTCGAAAGGGGCTGTCCAACATGGCACTCACCCTCACCCTCACACCGTCCTCTCTTGCGGCGGGGGCGACCTTCCAAGCCGCGGTCACCGGTGCCGCAGCGGGAGAGGTGATCACCTTCACCTACGACGCGGCAACGCCGCAGTCAGTGACCGCCGACGGCACCGGTGCCGCGTCCGTCACGTTCACGGCGACCACCACGAGTGTGGTGGTCGCTGCCGGTCAGACCAGTGGGGCCGCCTCCGCGACGCTGACCGTCACCGCCCCGTCGAACTGTGTGGTTACCCTGACCTCGTCGCCGGCCACCCCGGTCGCCGGCCAGCCCGTCACCCTCACCGCCACCGTCACCTGCGACGGCGTCGCCGTACCGGGCGCGACGGTCATCTTCGCCACCACCGCCGGCTCCCTGGGCACCGGCGTCACCTCCGCCGCCGGCACCGCCACCGTGACCACCAGCGGGCTGCCCGTCGGCCCCACCGTCGTCACGGCCACCGTGATCGGCGCCACCACCACCTGCGTCTGCATCGGCATCTTCGCGAACACGACCGTGACCGTCGCCGCGCCGACGAACTGTGTCGTCACCCTGACCTCGTCGCCCGCCACCCCGGTCGCCGGCCAGCCGGTCACCCTCACCGCCACCGTCACCTGCAACGGCGTCGCCGTACCGGGCGCGACGGTCATCTTCGCCACCACTGCCGGCTCCCTGGGCGTCGGCGTCACCACTGCCGCCGGCACCGCCACCGTGACCACCAGCGCGCTGCCCACCGGCGCCACCGTCGTCACGGCCACCGTGGTCGCCGCCACCACCACCTGCACCTGCATCGGCATCTTCGCCAACACGACCGTGACCGTCACCGCGCCGACCCTTTGTGTCGTCACGCTCACCTCCTCGCCCGCCAACCCGGTCGCCGGCCAGCCGGTCACCCTCACCGCCACCGTCACCTGCGGCGGCGCCCCGGTCGTCGGCGCGACAGTCCTGTTCACCAGCACCGCCGGACCCATCGGCCTCGGCGTCACCACCGCCGCCGGCACCGCCACCGCGACCACCAGCCTGCTGCCCATCGGTGCCAACGTCGTCACGGCCACCGTGATCGCCGCCAGCACCACCTGCACCTGCATCGGCACCAACGCGACCACGACCGTGACCGTCACCGCGCCGCCGAGCTGCGTGGTCACCCTGACCTCGACGCCCGCCAACCCGGCCGTCGGCCAGGCCGTCACCCTCACCGCCACCGTCACCTGCGGCGGCGCCCCGGTCGTCGGCGCAACGGTCCTGTTCACCAGCACCGCCGGACCCATCGGCCTCGGCGTCACCACCGCCGCCGGCACCGCCACCGCGACCACCAACCTCCTGCCCGCCGGAGCCAACGTCGTCACGGCCACCGTGATCGCCGGCACCAGCACCTGCCTCTGCACCGGCGTCTTCGCGACCACGACCGTGAACGTCGGCACGGTGGCCGGGCTCAACGCGCACCCGGCCTGCTACCGGCTGGACCTCGCGACGCTGACCGCCCACGCCACGTTCAGTGCGAGTGGCGCGACGCCGGGTTCGACGGTCACGTTCCACCTGGGCGGTCCCGGCGGACCCGTGGCGTGCAGTGCCGTGGCCGACGCGAGCGGCAACGCCAGTTGCACGGCGGTCCTCACCCTCGCGCAGCTCATCTTCGTCACCTACACCGCGACCAGCGGGACGCAGTCCTCGACCAGCACCCTGCTGCCCTGCATCCTGTGACCCCCCGGCGCGCATGCGGCACAGCCGACACCGTGCCATCGCCCGCCTGAACCGGTGACACCGGCCCAGGGTCGCTGAGCGGCCCGACACCACAGCCGTCCCCCGTAACGCAACTACGGGGGACGGCTGTAGGGCCCCAACGATAGGCCCGAAGAACGGTGGGTGCGCTGTCGACACCCACCGCACAAGCGTCACGAAAAGGAGTGCGACATGGGCTGCAATTGCGGCGGAGACCGTCAGAGCATCACCGTCTACCAGTTGTTCCTGCCCGACGGCACCGTCCGCCAGTTCCCCACCCGGCAGGAGGCCGAGGCCGCCAATCAGCGCGCGGGCGGCGTCGGCACCGTCGTCACCATCGGTCAGTAACCACCTTCGTCCCGACGCGAGCGGAACGCGCCGGTCACGCGCACGGCCACGGCGAACCACTTCGCCGTGGCCCGGCGGGCCGGCTTCCCGGGGAACTCACGGTGAGAGGACGGACTCCCCATGCACCTCGCAGAGTTTCTGCTTTCCCTCGGCGCCACCTGCCGCCTCACCCGGTTCATCACGAAGGACACCCTCGCCGCCGGCTTCCGCATCTGGATCGCCGACCGCTTCGGCGACGACTCCAAACCCTCGTACCTGGTCAGCTGCAGCTGGTGCACGAGCATCTGGGTGGCTGCCGCGATGACCGCCCTCACGCACTGGGCCGGCGGCAGCCTCGCGCTGCAACTCACCACCACCGCCCTGTCGCTCTCCTACGTCGCCGGGCTCGCCTCGCGCTGGCTCGACTGATCGTCGCGGCAGGCGTGGAAGAGCAGGCGCATGCCCCGGCTCTCCGCGACCCGGTGCACCTCCACCAGCGCCTCGGTCAGCTCCACGGTCAGCAGCTGGAGCTCCCCGGACGTCCACCCGCGCACCGCGAGCACGCACCGCGCCTCGTCGATGAGATCGACGGCCGAGGCGAGCTGTTCCTCCTCGACGGCGTCGGCGACCCGGGACACGTACCCGGCCCCGTCACTGACCAGAAAGCACGGCTTCCCGTCCGGGCTCGACCACGGCAGCAGCCGCGCGACAGGATCGGCCATCTCCTCAACTCCCTACTGATGGACTCCCGGTGTAGTCAAATCGTCACTGGAACAACGCAACGGGCAATAGAATCGGGGTGCTTGAGTCAGTGGCACTCAAGCCTGCGACCTGCTGCGCCCTGGGCGCGCGCTCCCCTCACATGAGGTCAAAGCGTTGGACGAGACGACCCCACCCGAGCACTTGAATCCGCTACAGCGTTTCGGTCGTGACGTCAGATCCGTGACTCCAAGAACCCCGACGGTCCGGCGCTGGTCTTCCCGGCGGGCGGCTGGGCCTCGTTCGTCTCGGCGGTCAGGGACGGGGAGTTCGCGGTCTGACGGCCGAAAACCGGTGTTGCTCCGCAGGCACCGCCGATAGCGTCGGCGACCATGCGCATTCTCGTTCTTGGCGGTACGTCGTTCGTGGGCCGCGCCCTCGTGGAAGACGCCCTGCGCACCGGGGCCGAGGTCACCTTGTTCGGCCGGGGCAGGACCGGGGTGGAGCTGTTCCCGGAGCTGAACCGGCTGCTCGGTGACCGGGACACCGGTGACTACGCGGCGCTGAGCGGGGGCAGTTGGGACGCGGTCGTGGACGTCAGCGGCTATGTCCCGCGGCATGTCGGGCAGGCGATGGACGCACTGGGCGACCGGGTCGGCCGGTATCTGTTCCTTTCCAGCCATGCGGTCTACCGGCGGGAGGGGGTGGGGCCGGGCTCCGACGAGGACACCCCGCGCCGCCCGCCCGTGCGCGACACCGAGGAGCTGACCGAGGCCACCTACGGTCCATGCAAGGTGGCCTGTGAGGACGATGTGCGGGCGCGGTACGGCGCGCGGGCGACGCTCGTGCGGGCCGGGAAGGTGGCCGGGCCGCACGACCCGTCGGACACGTTCACGTACTGGGTGCGCCGGGCCGCCCGCGGCGGGCGGGTGGCGCTGCCCGCCGATCCCGGGCAGCCGGTGCAGATCGTCGACTCCCGGGATCTGGCCCGTCTCGTCGTGCAACTGCTCGCCGACGACCGTCCGGGGGTCTTCCACGCGGTGGGGCCGGACGAGCCGGTCACGCTCGGCGGGCTGATCGAGACCTGTGCCCGGGTGGCCGGCAGCCGGGTCGAGGTCGTACGGGTGCCGGACGACGGTCTGCCGCCGTTCTTCCCGCTGGTGCGGGCCGACTGGGCGACCCAGCAGCGCAGCCCGGCCCGGGCGCGGGCGGCGGGGCTGCCGGCGACCCCGCTGGAGGTGACCGCGGCCGACGTCCTGGCCTGGGACCGGGCGCGCGGTGAGCCGCCGCTGACGGCGGGGTTCACACCCGAGGAGGAGCGGGCGCGGCTGGCCCGCCGGGAGGGCTCGTAGGGGTCATCCGTTCGGCACTCCAGGCAGGCGTGCCGCATACCGTCAGGGCAGGGTGAGGACGGGTCGATCTCACCGAGGAGCTGCCGCCATGTCCCGAAGGTATCCGGAGATTTCTGCTTGACGCCCTGCACAACCGGGGGACGGCCTTCACCGCCTCGGAACGGGTGGAGCTGGGCTGGCCGGGCGGGCCGACTGGAGCCCTGGCGGGCCGAGTTGATCGCGAAGGTCTCCGACGAGGTGATCAGCGGTGCCCTGTGCGCGCGGCCGGCGGCACGCTCTTAGAACCTTCTTAGACCTGACGCATATTCAGTTCTGCATGGAACCCAACCTCCACAAGATCACCGGACGCCGCCGTCGCACGCGGCTGCTCGCCGGCTCCCTCGCGCTGGCCGCGACCACCGCGGGCGTCGTCGGATACGGCAGCGCCAGCGCCGGCACCACGGAGGACAACCGCCTCGCTCTCCCCGTCTCCGGCGGCACCGCCTTCGTCGACACCGGCTCCCTCGCGGTGACCGCGCGCACCGGCGGCGGGCGGCAGCTGGTGCTGTCCGAGGCGGCCGCCGCCGGCGGACTCGGCAAGCCCGGTCCGGTGGTCCGGACGGCCGACGGGGCGCACTGGAGCTACCCCGACAAGGGCCTGCGGGTGACGGCGAGTTCGGAGCGCGGGCGGCTGCGGATCAAGCTGACGGCGGACCGCGACGAGTCGGTCGACTGGCCGGTGACCGGAACCGACCGGGCCGCCTCCGCCGTGCAGCTGCCGCGCGGCGAGGGACTGGACATCCCGGTGAAGGACGCGTTCTGGAACGCCGGCCCCGAGACGGGCGGGCTGGCCGGGAGCAGCGTCGACGTGGGCGAGGGCCTCTCGATGCCGTTGTGGGGCTACTCCCTGGGCACGGCGGGCGGCAAGGGCGGCAGCGGCGTCAGCTACCTCACCCCCACCGACATCGGCACCTCCCTGGGCTTCGCCTCCACCGGCGGCCGGCTGCGCACCACGGCCACCCATGCCTTCGACGCCGGTGAGGGCACCCGCGACTACGAGGTCACCTTCGCCCTGACCGACGGCAACCCCGTCGCCCCCGCCGCCGACTACCGCTCCTACCTCTCCCAGCACGGCCAACTCGGCAGCCTGCGCAAGAAGATCCGGCAGAACCCGGCCGGCGAGAAGCTGCTGGGCGCCTTCCACGCCTATGTGTGGGGCGACGCGCGCAAGACCGCAGGGGTCGACAAGCTGAAGAAGCTGGGCGTGGACCGGATGTGGCTCGGCTACGACGCCGACGACAGCCCCATGAACGCGCAGGCGGTGCAGGCCGCCGAGAAGGCGGGCTACCTCGTCGGCCCGTACGACACCTTCGCCAACGGCCAGGATCCCGAGAAGGCCGACAGCCCCACCTCCATCTGGCCGGACCGGGTTTATCCCGACTTCTGCGTCCGCAAGGCCGACGGCACCCCGCAGACGGGCTTCGGCAACCGCGGCTGCTACCTCAGCTCGCAGGCTTTCGAGAAGGCCGAGCCGTCCAAGCACTACCTCGCCGACCGCACCCGCAAGATGGTCGCCAACGGCGCGGACAGCTACTTCCTCGATGTGGACGCGACGGGAGAGGTGTTCCGCGACCACGGCACAGGCCATGAGATGAGCAAGGCCGGCGACCGCGAGAATCGCCTGGCCCGGTTGGAGCGGCTGTCGCAGCACCTCGTCCTCGGTTCGGAGGGCGCCCAGTCGTGGGCCAACAAGGTGCTGACCTACAACCACGGCTCGGGCACCCCGGTCGACGACCGCCTGTGGAAGCTGGAGAAGGACAAGGAGACGTGGGGCGGCTACGCCCCGGCGAACGCCCCGGGCGCCTTCTTCAAGCCGGTGAAGCTGCCCCGCGACATGGCCACCGCCATGTACGACCCCAAGTACCGCGCGCCGCTGTACGAGACCGCGCTGCACGGCTCGCTGGTCAATGTGGAGCGCTGGGAGCTGTCGTACGACAAGCTGCCGGACCAGAAGACCGACCGGGCACTGCTCGCGATGCTCTACAACACGCCGCTGAACTACGTCCTCGACGGTCCGACGCTGGAGAAGAACGGTCCGGAGCTCGCGGCGCTGCAGAAGTTCTTCTCGCCGCTGCACCGGGCCGCCGGCACCGAGCAGCTGACCTCGTTCCGGTGGCTGACCGGCGATCGCAGCGTCCAGCGCACGGTCTTCGGCGACGGCAAGCTGACGGTCACGGCCAACTTCGGCAGCACGGCCCACGACGGTCTGCCGGGCGACTGTGTGGACGCGAAGCTGGCCACCGACCAGCAGCCGCGGCGGCTGTGCCCGGCGCAGCTGAACGGCTGACCGGGAGAGGCCGGGGGCGGCCCGCGGACCGGCTGGGCGGCCCGGGGGCGGCCGTCCCCGCGGCGGCCGCCCTCACACGGCGGCCGCCGCGCCACTGAGGGCAGCGTTCCGCCCGGGAAACAGAGCAGATGCGGGCGGGTAACAGCCGCGCCCCAGGCTGAGGGGCATGACCTCGATGCCGCCGCCCCCGGATGCCACGCCCGATGCCGCGCCCGGCACCACCCCCACCCTCGTCCTCGTCGGCCACGGCATGGTCGGCCAGCGCTTCCTGGAGGAGCTGGCCGACCGTGGCGTCACCGAGCGGACGCGGGTGGTGGTGCTGTGCGAGGAGCCGCGCCCGGCCTATGACCGCGTCCAGCTGACCTCGTACTTCGCCGGACGCACCCCGGACGACCTGAGCCTGGCCGATCCGGACTTCCTGGGCCGGCACGGCATCGAGCTGCACCTGGGCGACCCGGCCACCGCCGTCGACCGCGCCACCCGCACGGTCACCGCCCGCTCCGGGCTGACCGTCCGCTACGACACCCTGGTGCTGGCCACCGGCTCGTATCCGTTCGTGCCGCCGGTGCCCGGCAAGGACAGCGCGGGCTGTTTCGTCTACCGCACCCTTGAGGACCTGCTGGCCATCGAGCGGTACGCCGCGGGGGCCCGCACCGGTGTGGTGGTCGGCGGCGGGCTGCTGGGGCTGGAGGCGGCCGGTGCGCTCAAGGGGCTCGGGCTGCGCACCCACATCGTGGAGTTCAGCCCGCGGCTGATGGCGCTCCAGGTCGACGAGGGCGGCGGCCGGGCGCTGCGTCGCACCGTCGAGGAGATGGGCCTCTCGGTCCACACCGGCGTCGGCGGCAAGGAGATCGTCGCCGACGAGGCGGGCGCGGTCACCGCCATGGGTCTGTCCGACGGCTCCCGCATCGACACCGACCTGGTCGTCTTCTCGGCCGGGGTGCGCCCCCGCGACCAGCTCGCCCGGGACTGCGGGCTGCCGGTCGGCGAGCGCGGCGGCATCGTCGTCGACGAGCGGTGCCGCACCGCCGACCAGGCCGTGTACGCGATCGGCGAGTGCGCGCTGGCCGCCGACGGGCGGGTCTACGGCCTGGTCGCCCCGGGCTACGACATGGCGCGGGTGACGGCCGGCGACATCGCCGTCCGGCTCGGCGACGACACCGGGGAGCCCGGCGGCTTCACCGGCGCCGACCTGTCCACCAAGCTCAAGCTGCTCGGCGTGGACGTCGCCTCCTTCGGTGACGCGCACGGCACCGCGGACGGCGCGCTGGACGTGGTCTACGCCGACTCCCGCAGCGGCGTCTACAAGAAGCTGGTGATCGGCGCCGGGGGCGAGCTGCTGGGCGGCGTCCTGGTCGGCGACGCCGAGGCGTACGGCATGCTGCGGCCGCTGACCGGCACCGTTCCGCCGCTGGCGCCCGAGCAGCTGGTCCTGCCCGCGGGGGTCGCGGCCGGGGGCGGCGGCGTGCTCGGCCCGTCCGCGCTGCCGGACGAGGCGGTGCTGTGCAACTGCCACAACGTCACCAAGGGGACGGTCCGGGCCGCGGTCACCGAGCACTCCTGCACCACGCTGCCCGAGGTCAAGACGTGCACCAAGGCCGGTACCGGCTGCGGCAGTTGCGTCAAGTCGCTGACCGCGGTGGTGAACGACGAGCTGGCCGCGTCCGGCGCCACCGTCGACACCGGGCTGTGCGGCTGCTTCCCGCACACCCGCACCGAGCTCTACGAGATCGTGCGCACCCTGCGGCTGACGACCTTCGCCGAACTGCTGGACTCGCACGGCCGGCCGGAGGCCAGAAACGGCGACGGCTGTGAGATCTGCAAGCCCACCGTCGGCTCGATCATCGCCTCCCTCGCGCCCAGCGTCGGCGCCGGCGGCTATGTCCTCGACGGGGAGCAGGCCGCGCTCCAGGACACCAACGACCACTTCCTCGCCAACCTCCAGCGCAACGGCTCGTACTCGATCGTGCCGCGGATCCCCGGTGGTGAGATCACCCCGGAGAAGCTGATCGTGATCGGCGAGGTGGCCCGCGACTTCGGCCTCTACACCAAGATCACCGGGGGGCAGCGGATCGACCTGTTCGGCGCCCGCGTCGACCAACTCCCTCAGGTGTGGGCCCGGTTGGTGGACGCCGGCTTCGAGTCGGGGCATGCGTACGGCAAGGCGCTGCGGACCGTGAAGTCGTGTGTGGGGCAGACCTGGTGCCGCTACGGCGTCCAGGACTCGGTCCGGATGGCCATCGATCTGGAGCTGCGCTACCGGGGGCTGCGCTCCCCGCACAAGCTGAAGTCCGCGGTCTCCGGATGCGCCCGGGAGTGCGCGGAGGCCCGCGGCAAGGACTTCGGCGTGATCGCCACCGCCCAGGGCTGGAACCTCTACGTCGGCGGCAACGGCGGCGCCGACCCGCGCCATGCCGGCCTGCTCGCCCAGGACCTCTCGGACGAGGAACTGATCCGGCTGATCGACCGGTTCCTGATGTTCTACATCCGCACCGCGGACCGGCTGGAGCGCACCTCGGCCTGGCTGGAGCGGATCGAGGGCGGCCTCGACCACGTCCGCGAGGTCGTCGTGGAGGACTCCCTGGGACTCTGCGACGAGCTGGAGTCCCTGATGGCCGCGCACGTCACCCACTACCGCGACGAGTGGGCCGAGACGCTCGCCGATCCCGAGCGGCTCGCCCGGTTCGTCTCGTTCGTCAACGCCCCCGACGTGCCGGACCCGTCCGTCCGCTTCACCCCGGAGCGCGACCAGGTCAAGCCCGATCTGACGCTGCTGGCCGGCCCCACCCTGCCC
Organism: Streptomyces sp. NBC_01454; assembly: GCF_036227565.1. Lineage (NCBI taxonomy): Bacteria > Bacillati > Actinomycetota > Actinomycetes > Kitasatosporales > Streptomycetaceae > Streptomyces > Streptomyces sp. NBC_01454. Next base: position 5,742,135 of record NZ_CP109460.1, on the reverse strand, counting down.
GTTCGGACCCTGGAAGGGACCTCCGCCTGATGACCACTCTCACCGCCGAGCACCACACCTCCGCCCCCCTCGCCGCCGACGGACCGCCCTCCCCCGCCGGCACCGGCACCGGCACCGGCATCACGGCCACCGGCCCGGTCGAGATCCACTGCCCCGCGGGCGGCTGGCTCCCGGTCTGTGGGCCGGGCGCCCTCCTCCCCGGGCGCGGCGTCGCCGCCCTGCTGCCCGACGGCGCCCAGGCCGCGCTGTTCCTGGACCGCGGCGGCCGGATCCACGCGATCGGCAACCGCGACCCGTTCACCGGCGCCCAGGTCCTCTCCCGCGGCCTGACCGGCTCGGCCGACGGCCGCCCGTTCGTGGCATCGCCGCTGCTCAAGCAGCGCTTCGATCTGCTCACCGGGGACTGCCTGGACGATCCGGCGGCGTCGGTGCCGGTGTATCGCGTACGGGTCCGGGACGGGGCGCCCGACAGCTGAGCCCACCGCACCGGGAACAATGCGCAACCGAAAGGTTGCACCTCCTGCCGCCACGTGCAACCATTGGGTAGCACGTCATCAGGATCAGCATCGCGGCAGGAGGAGTTCCCATGAGCACCCAGAGCGCCCACGACACCGGCAAGGGCGCCGGTGAGGACCGCAACCGCATCGAGCGGGAGATCAGCATCGACGCGCCCGTGGAACGGGTCTGGGCGGTGCTGACCGAGCCCGAACACGTCGGCTCGTGGTTCGGCCAGGGCGAGCCGACCCCCGTCGACCTGCGGCCGGGCGGCATCATGCACCTCGACCACGGCCAGTACGGCCAGTTCCCCACCACGATCGTGACGGTGGACCCGCCGCGCTTCTTCGCCTACCGCTGGGCCGGCGCGCACCCGGGCGAGGTGGCGGTCGAGGGCAATTCCACCCTCGTGGAATTCACCCTCACCCCGGAGGGCGACGGCACCCGGCTGCGTGTGGTGGAGACCGGGTTCGAGGAAATCACCATCCCGGAGGAGCGGCAGCCCACCGCCGGGTACGACAGCCACCGCGAGGGCTGGACCGGCCAGATGGAGAACGTCAAGCAGTACGCGGAGCGGCTCGCGGCATGACGACCGGCGGAGGAACGGACACGGGCGCCGGCCGGGATCCCGCCGGGGGTGCGGGCCGGGGCTCCGGGGCGAACGCGGGCGGGGACGCCGTGGCGGAGGTGTTCTCCGCGCTGGCGGACCCGACCCGCCGCCGGATACTCGACGCCCTCGCCGCACACGGCGAGGCCACCGCCACGGTCCTGGCGGCCGAACTGCCGGTCAGCCGCCAGGCCGTCGTCAAGCACCTGGGGGTCCTGGACCGGGCCGGCCTGGTCGCCGGCCACCGGGAGGGCAGGGAGGCGCGCTACCGGGTCATACCGGAGCGGCTGGGGGTCACCGCCCGGTGGATGGACCGGGTGGCCGCCGCCTGGGACAGCCGCCTCTCGGCGATCAAACGCCTCGCCGAGGGGGAGTGACCAGGCGGAAGGCGGGGGCGGAAGTGACCAGACGGGGCCGGGGGGCGCCTGGTCACTTCCACCCCTCCAGCCCCAGCTCTCCCACCCCACGACGTACTCTTGGTGCCCCCTACGGAGGAGTGCAGGCGTGACCCGGTGGAACACCAGCCACATCCCCGACCAGACCGGCCGCTCGGCGGTCGTCACGGGCGCGAACAGCGGCATCGGCTATGTCACCGCACGTGAACTGGCCCGCCGCGGCGCCCGTGTGCTGCTGGCCTGCCGCAGTGCGTCGCGGGGCGTCGCCGCGCTGGACCGGCTGCGGTCCGAGGTCCCCACCGCCGAGGCCGAGTTCCGGCCGCTCGACCTGGCCGATCTGACCTCCGTACGGGACTTCGCCGCCGCCCTCGACGACTTCGACGGCGACCGCCTCGATCTGCTCATCAACAACGCGGGCGTGATGGCGCTGCCGTACCGCACCACCGCCGACGGCTTCGAGATGCAGTTCGGCACCAACCACCTGGGCCACTTCGCGCTCACCGGTCTGCTCCTGCCCAAGCTCCTGGCCACGCCCGGCGCCCGGATCGTCACCGTCTCCAGCATGCTGCACCTGCTCGCCGACCTCGACCACGGCGACCTCAACAGCGAGCACTCCTACCGCCGCTGGATCGCCTACGCCCGTTCCAAGAGCGCCAATCTGCTCTTCGTCCACGAGCTGTCCCGGCGGCTGGCCGCGGCCGGCTCGCAGGTCGTCGCGGCGGCCGCGCACCCCGGATACGCCGCCACCAATCTCGCCACCGCGGGCGTCCGGATGGAGGGCCGCACCTCCGCCGAGCGGATGGTCGACCTGGTCAACCGCGCGGTCGCCCAGTCCCCGGACGGCGGCGCCCTGGGCACCCTCTGCGCCGCCACCGCCCCGCACATGCGGCCGGACTCCTTCATCGGCCCCCGCAGCGGCCTGCGCGGCGCCCCCGCCCAGTCCCTCCGCGCCCCGTGGACCAGGAACAACGCCAACGGCGAGCGCCTGTGGACCGCCTCCGAGCAACTCACCGACGTGCACTACGACTTCTCCCGGCGGGCCATGACCCTCTGAGCGGCGTTCGCACGGGGGACACCACGGACGTCCAAACGGAGTGACGCCACGTCCGCACGCCCCGCCGTGACGCCGGATTGTCAGTGCCGCGCTCTAGCGTGACGTCATGAAGTCGACCATGGAGTACGACAGTCACTGCGCCGAGATCGTCACGCAGGCCGGCCTGCTCGCGTCCTGCCTCCGGAAGGAGGGCACCGACCTCACGACGACGGTGCCGTCCTGCCCGGACTGGAACCTCGCCCAGCTGCTGCGCCATCTGGGCGAGGCCCACCGCTGGGTCGAGGAGATCGTGCGCACCCGGGCGTCCCGGCCGCCGGCCGACACGGCCCTGCGCGTTCTGCCCCGCGACACCGCCCAGACCCCGGCCGAGGCGGCCGACTGGCTCACCGAGGGCGCGGAACTCCTCGCCACGACCCTCCGCGCCACCGACCCGGACACCCGGATCTGGACCCCGCTCCCCTCCGGAAGCCCCCGCTTCTTCGCCCGCCGGATGGCCCACGAGACCGTCGTCCACCGCGCCGATGCCACCCTCACCCTCGGCGCGGACTTCACCGTCGGGCAGCCGGTCGCCCTCGACGCCCTCGACGAGTGGATGGAACTGGGCTCGCTGCCCGAGATGTTCGACTTCCACCCCGACCGGCGCGACCTCCTCGGCCCCGGCCGCACCCTCCACTTCCGCGCCACGGACACCCCGCCGGACGCGGCCGCGGACTGGCTGGTCGACCTCACCGGCGACGCCCTCGCCTGGCGCCGTGCCGACGAGCCGGCCGCCGTCTCCGTCCACGGCCCGCTCACCGACCTCCTACTCCTCCTCTACGGCCGCCGCCCCGCCGACAACGACACCTTCGAGATCACCGGAGATGCGGACCTGCTGGAATTCTGGCTCTCCCGGGTCCTGTTCGGCTGAGCCGCCGCACGGGCGGCCACCCGCACCGCAGGAGAACCGTTCAGGCCACCGCGGCGTACGCGACGTCGGCCCACCGCCGACACGATCAGCCCCAACGGGAGAGCAGCCATGGCCGATTCCCCCCGCACGGAGAGCCACCCCGGCCTGCCTCCCACGCCTCCGCCCGTCCCACCACCGTCCGGCCCGGCGGACGGCACACCGCGGCCCGTCCCGGCGGACGCGGACGAGGCACTGGAGCTCGGCCGGCGGCACTTCCCCGACGTCGGCTCACCCGGCGGCCCCACCGCGCTGTTCGTCCATGAATGCGACCTCGGCTACCTCCTCCATGCGAGCCGGCCGCCCCCCGCGGACCCCACCGCGCCGCCCGCGGAGCCCGGCGGAAGCGCCGTCGTCCTCGCCAAGGCCGACGGCGAGGTGACCTGGCTGCCGCACTTCCCTCCGGAGGCGGCCGTGGAGCTCTATCGCCGCCGCTCTCGCCCGAAAAGCCCCTGAATCCGGCGGATTTACCCGTCAAAAGAGTCCTGGCAGGGCGCCAGGAATGCCCGCTAAACTTTGGCTTGAACATCTCGTTAGGCAACCATTACGAACGCGGGGGACGTTGTGGCCGGTGCGGGCGGTTTTCAGACCGACGTGGAGAGCCTCAAAGCCGGGGGAACGAACTTCGTCAAGCTGGGCGAGGATTTCTACTCCTCGGTCGCCCGCCTGATGGACGGCCTGCATGCGCTGGGCGCCGGGCCGCCCAGCAATGGGCAGGACGCGGCGCCGCCGGACAAGTCGTTCGGCCAGCAGTTCATGAGCGGCCTGACGACATTCGACAGCAAGGACGGCGCCCCGCCCTGGGGGGACGACGACCTCGGCGAGAAGTTCGGCGTCGTCTACGAGGGTGTGCGTGACGGCATGAACGAGTCGATGGGCCATCTCTCCTCGAAGCTCCAGGAGATCGGTAAGGCGCTGACCTCGATGTCCAGGAACCATGCGGAGAACGAGGAGTTCAACGACTCGCTGATGAAGCAGCACGTCGAGAACAAGCAGGCGTGGCAGGACCCGACGGTCGACCCCAACGTCCAGGTTTCCTTCCGGCCCGCCCAGCACTGATTCCACCGGCCGGTTCCGGATTCCGGCCCGGCCGCCTTCTCACCCGGCCGCCGGCTGACCCGGCCGCCTTCTCGCACCAGCTGCGTCTGTCGCACGCCTCATCGCACGCTTTTCACGGGGGAGCTCCATCGTGTCTGTCATGCTGCCGGATCCGCTCGAGTGGGTCCTGGAGATGCTCGGCTTCAACTGGCCTACCGCGGATGAGGACAAACTCATCGAATGCGCCCAGGTCTGGCGGCAGTTCGCCGCGGAGGTCGAGGGGCACCAATCCCGTGGCAACACCTATGCGGGCAATGTCCTCGGGGAGAACTCCGGCGATGCCATCGAGGGCTTCAGCAAGGCCTGGGAGAAGTTCTCCGGCGGCTCGGGGTATCTGCACGACGCCCGCGAGGCGGCCGAGGTCCTCGCCTTCACCTTCGAGGCCGCCGCCGCGCTGGTCATCGGCATGAAGGTCGCCGTGATCGTCCAACTGGCGATTCTGGCCGCCGAAATCATCGCGGCACAGGCCGCGGCTCCCTTCACCCTGGGCCTGTCCGAAGTCGGCGGGGCGGCCGCCACCCTGGCCACCCGTGAAGTGGTCCGCAAGATCCTCAAGGAAGTCGCCAAGCAGGTCCTTGATGCGATCATGGAGGCCGCCAAGGAGCCGGTGATCTCCGCACTGGAGGCCATGGCCTCCGACCTCATCGCCCAGACCGTCAACCAGAACTTCGGCGCCCAGAACGGCTACAACGTCGGCCGGACCCTCAAGGAGGGACAGAGCGCCGCCACCGACGCCCTCAAGAACACCGGCGAGTCCCTCGGCGAGAGCCTCCGCGACGGCGCCGGCCACCGGGCGGGCCACCGCGCCCGCGGCGGGCTGGACCACGCGGCCGGCCGCGGCGGCGAACACGGCGACGGCGGCGACAGTGACGGCGGGTCCGGCGGGTCCGGCAGCTCCGAGAGCAGCAGCGGGGGCAGCGGGGATTCCAGGGGTTCGGACGGCGGCTCCGACAGCGGGTCGGGCAGCGGCAGCGGGGACAGCGGCAGCACGGGGTCCGGCAACGGTTCGGACAGCGGGTCCGGCAGCGGGTCCGGCAGCGGATCGGGGTCCGACGGCGGCTCCGGAAGCAGCACGGACAACGGCTCCGGCAGCGGCGGCTCCTCCCACGACTCCGGGGCCGGCAGCGGCAACCGCAGCGGCTCGGACGGCGGCGGCTCCCCCACCCACAGCCCCCGTGCGTCCGACCACACGGGCACGTCGGACGGGCGGGACAACGGCGGCGCGGGCCACAACCCGTCCACCTCCGACACCTCGTCCTCGTCCGACACCCCTTCCTCCTCCGACACCCCTTCCTCCTCCGACGGCACCTCTCGCGGTTCGGACCCGGCCCGCGACGTCCCCGCCACACAGCCCCTGCCGCCCCCGGACCAGCGCTCCCCCTTCGACGAGGGCTTCCAGAGCGGCGGCCACCACAGCCCCTACGGGGATTCCCCCACCCCTGACTCCGCCGGCACCCCTGACTCCGGGGCCACCCGCGACTCCCACTCCACCCCGGACACTTCCCGCCCGGACTCCGACTCGGTCAGCACCCAGCCGGCCCACGACCACACCCCCGACGCCGCACGCCCGGACGCGGCACCTCACGACTCCGACCAGGTCAGCACCCACCCCACGCCCGACCACACGCCGGACGCCGCACGCCCCGATGCCGAGGGGGCCGGCACCCGGCCCACCCCTGACACCGCCCCCGACGCGGCACGCCCCGACGCCGCCCACCCGGACTCCGACCCGGTCAGCACGCAGCCCGCACGGGACTCCACCCCGGACTCCGCCCGCCCGGACCCGGACGGCATCAGCACCCAGCCGGCCCACGACCACACCCCGGACGGAGCGCGCCCCGCCCCCGCCCCGGACCCGGTCAGCACGCAGCCCGCACCCGACCATGCGCCTGACGGGGCCCGCCCGGACGCCCCCGAATCGCCGTCTCCCTCACCGTCACCGTCGCCGGCTCCCGACCCGGTGGCCGGCAACCCGCCCTCGTACCACGGCAATTCACCTGACGCGGGCGGCGACGGGACCCACAACGGAGCCACTGACGGGGACCGTTCCGCCACCGGCGGCGGACGCCCCTCGATGCCGCACGCCGGCCCCGCACCGCAGGGCGCCCCCGTCCAGCACTCACCGTCGAGCGGCCAGCCCGTCCAGCAGCGGGACCCGGCCCCCGGCGACCCCATGCCCACCGTCGACGGCTCCGACGACACCACGGTCACCACCCAGTCCGCCGACACCCTCACCGCTCCCCCGCCCACCCCGCAGACCGCCGACGCCGGGACCGGCACCCCCTCCGCCCCACACCAGGCGCAGGCGCACTCCCCCCAGGCCGGCGGCCCGATGATGGGCACGATCCCGCCCCAGGGCGGCCCCGCTCACGCCGCCCCACCCCGCGGCGGCACCCCCTCCAACGGCAACACCGCCCCGCGTGCCAACCGCCGCCCCGACGGCTCCCAGGCCATCCAGGACGCCACCGACCGGCCCCGGCCCGAGCGCCCCGCCTACAACCCGCGCCTCGACGGGCCCCGCCGGGAAGAGACGTCCCGGCCCTACAACCCGCGCCTCGACGGCCCCCGCCGGGACACCCCCACCACGCCCCCCGGCACCAACCGCCGCCCCGACGGCTCTCAGATCGTCCACGACCACACCCAGCACCCCACCCCCGACAGCCCGCCGCACAACCCCCGCCTCGACGGCCCCCTCCCCCACAACGCGCACCCCGAGGGCAATCGGCCTGACGACGCCCGCACCGGCGACAATCGGCCCGACGCCCCCCGCCCCGAAGGGATGCACCCGGACGGCACCCGCCCCGACAGCAGCCGTCCCGACGCATCGGGACCGGCGGCCGACGCTTCCCGTCCGCACCACGACGACGCCCCCACCACCGATCAGGCCTCGGCACCCCACCAGGACACGCCGCCGCCCCCGGCCGACCCCGGCCACCAGCAGCAGCCCCCCAACCAGCAGCCTCCGCACCCCAACTACCAGCAGCAGCCGTACGCACCGCAGCCGACACCGCAGAATCCGTACGCGCAGCAGCCACCCCAGAACCCGTACGCGCAGCCGCCACAGCAGCAGTCCCAGACACCGCACACGCAGCCGCAGCCGCAGCAGGCACCGCAGCAACCTCACCACCAGCAGCAGCCACACCAGCAAGCCCCACAGCAACCGCATGCCCAGCAACCGCATGCCCAACAGCCGGTGCAGCAGCAACACCCGCAGCCCCAGTACCAACAGCAGCAGCCACACGCTCAGCAGCCCCCGCATCAGCAGGCTCCGGCCCCTCAACCACACGTCCCGCAGCAGCCGTCCCACGGCATCCCTGCCGACGCGCCGCACTCCCTCGGACGGATCCGCCACGATCTCCAGGGCGGCCCCCAAGGTCTGCTTCCGGCCCGCGCCATCGACCAGCAACTACTGGCCGACGCGGTGCCACGCCACCCCGACGGCACCCCGGTCCGTCATCCGGACCCCTTCCAGCCCTGGGCGCAGCTCCAGAACGACGGCGGACTCGTCATCCCCGGCCGCTCCAACAACTGCGTCGACTGCAGCCGTTCCTTCCTGGAGACCTGGTTCGGCAATCCGCAGGTGTCCGCCCCGCGCACCTGGGACACCAACCCCGACGGCAGCCTCGACCGGCGTACGGGCGAGCGCAGCGGAATCCAGAACATCAACCGCTGGGCCAACACGCCCTTGCGCCACTCCGGGAACACCGCCGAGGGCTACGCCCGCGTCGCCCAGGACCTGCACCACGCCGGGCCCGGCGCCGGAGCCATCATCGTCGTGGCGTGGCCGGACGGCTCGTCCCACGCCTTCAACGCCGTCAATCACCACGGCAAGGTGGTCTGGGTCGACGCGCAGTCCGGCCAGGTCAGCGCCCAGCCCATCCACACTCAGGGGGTAGGGGTCTGGCACCTCACTCTCGACGCCAACCGCCAGCCCTACGACCCCACCGCCCAGCCCCAGCAGCACACGCAAAACCAGCAACAACTGCACCACCAGCAGACGCAGCACGCCCAGCAACAGCAGCAGCAGCCCCACCAACAGGCCCCGCAGCAGCCCTCGCCGTACCAGCAGCACCAGCAACCCGGCCCGCACCAACAGCCCCACCAGCAGCAGCCGGGCCCGTACAACCAGCAGCAGCAACCGAACCCGTACACCCAGCAGCCCCCGCAGCAGCCCTCGCCCTACCAGCAGCACCCGCAGCAGTACCAGCAGGCGCAACAGCACGCCCAGCAGCAACCTCACCAGCAGGTTCCGCAGCAGCCCCATCAGCAGCAGAACCCGTACGTCCAGCAGCAGGCACAGCAGCCCGGGCCCTATCAGCAGCCTCACCAGCAGCAGCCGGGCCCCCATCAGCAGCAGAACCCGTACACCCAGCAGCCGCACCAGCAACAACAGCCCGGGCCGTACCAGCAACCGCATCAGCAGCAGCCCGGCCCATACTCCCCACAGCCCCACCCGCAGCAGCCCCCGCACCACAACCCGTACCAGCAGCAGGCGCCGCACTACCCGCAACAGAACCCCCAGCACCCGCCGCACCCTGCGGGAGCACCCGACAGCACCGCCGACGGTTCACCGTCATCCCCCGGTTCCCACCACGCCGATAACGGGGAACGGCCCGGTACAGAGCCCACGGACACCACACCGCACCCCGAAAACCCGGACCACCCCAACCACCCCAACCACCCCAACGACGCCGAACACCCGGAACACCCGGAGCACTCCGACCCCGCTGCCCCCTCTGATCCCTCCGATCCCTCCGACCCCTCCGACGCACACGACCCTCAGCCCGCCTCCGAGACCCGCAATCGTGAGCGCCCGGGTGGCCTGGACGGGCCCACCGACGAGCATCAGCAGCACGTCGCGGATTCCATCCCCCGGGACGAGAACGGCGAGCCGCAGCGCCACCCCGACCCGGACGACGGCAACTGGCTCGACTCCATCAACGACCCGGGCCCCGACGCGCCGGGCCGCAACAACAACTGCGTCGACTCCGCGCTGGCCGCCGCCGACACCTACTCCGGCAACCCCACCGCCGCCGCCCACCGCACCCCCGACCTCAACCCCGACGGCACCCCCTCCGACCGCGGCGAGACCAACGGCCGCGACCGCATCGAGAACACCCTCGGCGCCCGCTTCCACGACTACGGCAACGGCCGCGACGCCTTCCGCCGCCTGGAAAACGACCTCCGCGCCACCGGCCACGGCTCCCAGGCCGTCATCATCACCCAGGACCGCAACGGCCGCGCCCACGCCTGGAACGTCGTCAACCACCGCGGCACCCTCACCTACGTCGACGCCCAAACCGGACAGCGCAGCAACACACCCCTGCACAACGGCGACAACGGCGTCCACGCCATCCCGCTCGATCCCCACCGCCGCCCCACCACCAGCAGTGGGTCCCCGACGCATCCCGACGGAGCGGGAACGCGTCGGCCGGCCGCCGAACCCGCCGGAAAGCACAAGGCGGATGACGCCGACGACAAGGACAAAGAGCAGGAAAAGCCCGCCTCCAAGAAGCGAAAAGCCCGGCCCGCGAAGGACACTCGCGAGGCGCTGCAACAGCCGCTCGACTCCGTTCAGGCAGAGGGCACACCCGGTTACGGGCACGAGCAGGGCCCGGGGCACACCGCACTGGGCATGCTCGGCGACGAGGCGCAGCAGCGTCTGCGCACGACACATGTCGTGCGGCAGGTGAACTGGGACAGGGTGCTGGGAAACCTGGACACCTGGGCAGAGCCCGACGCCGCGTCGGGCACGTCCCCACTGAACCAGGTCTTCGACCACATCCGTGCGCAGGGCCGGATCAGCGAGGCCGACCTCGGAAATGTGCTGGGCGACTCCTACCGCGATCTGAAGCAGCACGAAAAGCTTGCGACCGTCTCGTGTCTGGCCCGGCTGAGCTACGACTACCACGCTCAGCACACCCGGATCGACGGCCATGACATCAATCCCGAGGGCCTCCAGCACCACAGGGATCACAAGCCGGCCGAAGGAAAACTGAACGACGCCCGGGGGCGGGCGATCGAATACGTGGCACAGCAGAACGTTCCGCAACCCGAGGACATGACGAAGGAGGAAGCCCGGCAATACCGGCGCGATCTGAAGGCGGAGCGGGACCGCATCCAGGCCGTCCTGAGCTCCAAAACGGGTGATCTCGCTGTCCTGCCGGACTTCTCGGGGCGGAATTACGCGGTTTTCGAGGTCACGGAAACCGGCAGCGACGGCAAGACGAAGGATGTGCACTTCATCATCGGTTCGTCCGTTCCGGCGGGTGGCGGTGTCCCGAACCCGGACCACTCGGAGCCTGCCGCGGGCGAGGGCCTGCGCGCACTCGATCCACAGAGGTTCCAGCGGACCGCGATGTTCACCGAATACGAACCGTGTGGCAACGCCGGAGATCTCGGCGGTGCGGCCTGCGCTCACTACATCAGTGAAAATCTGGACCGCGCACCGGGCAAGCCGCGCGTCCCCCATGGCGAAATGAAGAAGCAGGGAACGCTGACCACTCCCCAGCACAAGAGCCCCATGGAAGTCTCCTACGCCACGAATTATCGCTACGGACAATTCGCCGAGGGTGAGACGACCAAGGACGCCCAGGAAGAGGTCAAGCAGCGGTGGAAGGACGATATGGATCGCGTACGGGGTGAGTTGCTGAACGTCTGGCTCAAGGTGCACGCCTAGCACGCGCGTAGTAGCGTGCCGCCCGCGCGCCACCCTCTGCCCACACCCCCTCTCCCCCTCTCCCCCTCTCCCCATATCCCCATCTCCCTCTCGTGACTGTGACTGATCGGAGTCAAGTGTCGTGTCCCGCGGAACGGTCGTCACCCGGCTGTCAGAGTGGCTCCAGGAGTCGGGGCCCCGTCACCTCAAACTGGCCGTGACCGGGCCCGTCGGCTCCGGAAAGACCTCCGGTGTGCGGCAGGCGGAAGCGGCCTGCCGGGAAACCGGCGAGGACATTTCCACCTCCGTGGACTGCCGTGGCCTCGCCGCCGATGACGTGGCCACGCGACTGATCAGCGCCTGGGGAGGCGACGAACGGTTCCGCCGTACCCGCAAAGCCCCGCTGACCGAGGCATTCGCGCACTGGACCCACGGCAAGGAGAGGGCGGTCGTGCTCTTCTCCAATGTCCAGTGGGCGGGTGTGACGGCCACCTCGACGGAACCCGGGCGCGTGCTCACCCAGGTCATCGTCCCTCTCCTGCGCGCTGCCACCTGCCCCGTCGCCGTGCTCTTCGAGGTCGACCAGGAGCAGGAGCGCGTACCCGTATCGTCGGCCCTTGAGGTGGAACTCCTGCCGGCTGCGGAAATGCCGCCCGATTCCGGAGCAGCCGCCGCTTCCGGCCCACCACTCGCCGAATGCCTCGCATCATTCCCGCAGTTGCGCGCACTCGCCGCTGCCGAAATCCGCGACCTTCCCCTGCGGGCCGCCGCCGTCCTCTGCAGTGCGCTCGATCTGCCCGGCGGCGCACCCGAAGAGCTGCGCACCGCGGCGCGCGAACTACCGCAGCTCCTCACCAGTTGGACCGATGAAACGGGCGTGGAGTACCTCGCGTTCCGCACGGACGGGGTGCGGCACCTCCTGCGCGCCCAGCTGCCGCTCAGCCGGACGGAACACGGACGTCTCGCCGAAGCCCTGCACGACCGGCTGCCCGACGGCGAGGACGCACACGGCCCCCGGGATGCGCCGGACGCGGTGGCCGCCTACGCATTCCGTACGCTCCCGCTCCATTTCGCGGCCGCCGGGCAATTGGCCGACCGTGCGCAGGACCCGCGCTTTCTCGCACAGGTCGACCGGCACGCCCTGCTGACCGGGCTCGCCCTGACCTACCCAGCGGGAATTCCGGCGGGAATTCCCGCGTCCGACATCCATTACCTGGAGGCGGCCGGCGTCGAGCCGGCCACCCATGAGGAATGGCTCTCCTGGCTTCACTGGGCCTCGCTGAACCGGGGTGCCGCCGAGGTCGCGGCAGAGCTGGCGCGCTCGGCCGGCGAACTGCCGTGGCACACCCTCTGGTCACGGTGGCGTCCGTACGGGCTCTTCGGTCCCTCGCCGCGGCACGATGCCGCGGTGGCGGAGGAACTCGTCCTGGGCCTCGCCGGCGGCGCCCGTGTGGTGGCCGGCCAGCAGGAGATCGACGAGGACGACCTGGACGACGAGGTGGATCCGGACGCCGACTGGTACGCCGTCGAGCGGGTGTGGAGCCTCGATGACGGGACACCGCTGGGTGACGCCGTGCAGGTGCAGTTGCGGTACGGCGACGACGGTGAGGCCGACCAGGCGGACGGCCGGGCGTTCGAACCGGTCGGCGAACCGGACGAAGCGGAGGAGGTGCCCGCCCCGAGGACACCGTCCGCCAGCACCTGCCTGGTCAAGGCGGCCGGCGGCACACAGGTCCACGGCGGTTCCGGCGGCATCTACGCCCTCCGCGTCCATGACCCCACCCGCGTGACCCCGAAGCCTTCCTGGCGGACCCGGCCCCTGCTCGCCGCCCACAACACCTCCGCGGTGTGGCCCCTGCCCGAGGCCGCCCGCGCGCAGGGTCCGGCGGCGCGGGAGTGGTACGAGGGCGTGTTCGGCCAGGGCGCGTGCCGGATCGTGCCGCCTGACGCACTGCCGGACGGGCTCGTGCACCCGGACACGGTCCGCTTCCTGACCGAGGTCGGCGTGCCGGACCTCGACGACGAGTTCCGCCACCTCTCCTTCGCGCGGCCGCACGCGCTGCCGGACGGCGCCGAGCCGTCCGCCCTGCCTTCCCCCGCCGGTCCCGGGCCCTTCTTCCGTCTGGGCAGGTGGGTCAGGGGCGAGTTGCTGCTGGACGGCGCGTCGGGCCGGCTCTACGTCACCGAGGTCGGAGACGGCGCTGCCGACCACCTCGTGAGCAGCGGTCTGCGGCAGGCGTGCACGCTGCTGGCGCTCACGGTGCAGTGCCGCGAGAGCGGGTTCACGGTCCGCGCGGAGGAGCTGGACGCACGGCGCAGCCTGGCCGCCTGGGCCCAGGACATCGACCCGGTGGCCGCCTCGCATCCGCACTGGACGGCGATTCTCTCGGGCCACTGGGACGACCCGGACGCGGTGTAGTGGCGGTCATGCCGTGCCAGGGACTCCTTGGCACGGCATGAGCCGGGCTGCTGACCGGTCGCCGCGGGCCTGTGTTCCGGGCGCCGGAAATTGCCTGCGAACTCTGCTTTCGACAGGGCGAGTTGATCGTGTGCGCATTGCTATTGTCGTGCGCTGACGGTGAGCACTGTGGGGGCATGATGGGGAGACCTGGACGACGGCCGGGGCATCAGCGTTGGGCCTGGGGCGCCGGAGGATTGGCCGTCATCTTCGTTCTTTACCTCTCCTCGGAGACGGCGGCCGGACTGTTTCCCGATGTACTGAAGTCGGTGGTGGGGGAAAGCCCGCGATGGGTGACAGCAGCCTGTGTGGGCGCCCTGATCGTGGCGGGGGTCGCCCTCTACATCCGCCATCTCCACACGCGGCTGGCGGACTCGTGGGACGACGGCGCGGAGACGGATACGGAACAACTGCGGCGTGGGCGCAAGGCGCTGATGCACCGCGTGCACCACACCTGGACGAGCCCGCTCGCATTCCGCTGGAATGACGCCGTCCGCCTCGAAGTCGGTCTGCGGGACTTTCCGTCCGCCGTCCATGACCCCTGGGGGGCGGGCGAACTCACCACCGCGTCCGACGCGCCTCCGCCGGCCGGGACCGCCCTGCGGACCATGTTCGAGCGGCACGATCAGCAACTGCTGGTGCTCGGCGCGCCGGGCGCCGGCAAGACGGTACATCTGCTGGAGCTGACAGCCGCTCTGCTCGAAGAGGCCCGGGCGGATGCCGACGCGCCCGTCCCGGTGTTCCTGCTCCTGACCACCTGGCGCGGCGGGCCTTTGGACGAGTGGCTGATCTCGGAACTCCACCACCGCTACCGGACGTCCGCCGACGTCACCCGCACACTGCTGGCCCAGGGGAAGATCTGCTTCCTTCTTGACGGCCTGGACGAGGTGGATCCGGAACGTCAGGAGGAATGCCTCTCCCGCATCAACGCCTTCATTTCCGCCGACGGTTATCCGCACTGTTCCCTCGCCGTTTCCTGCCGCCTCGCCGACTACCGGCTCCTGTCGCAGCGGCTCACCATGAATGGCGCCGTCACCGTGCAGCCGCTGCCGGTCACCGCCGTGCACGCCTTTCTGCACGCGGCCGGAAACCCGGTGCGGGGATTACGTGCGGCCGCCGCGGCCGATCCCGATCTCGCCCGGCTGCTCAGCACTCCCCTCATGCTCGGAGTCGCCGTGCTCGCCTACTCCGGGGTGGACGAGAGCGCGGTCCGCAGCGCCGGAACTCTGGAGGAACGGCGCGGGCTGGTCTACGACGCCTTTCTGACACGCATGGTCACCCGGGACCGCACGCTGCGCGGTGCGCCGAAAGCACCGCGCTTCAGCGTCACGCAGGTGGAGAGCCGGCTCCTTCTCATGGCCAGGGAAATGCGCAGATACCAGGTCACGGTCATCTATCCGAAAGACCCGTTGCGGCTCATGCTGCAGGCATCGCCCGAGGTACTGGAGCAATTGCACAGCGGCAGCCGGCTCGGGCTGATGATCGCCAAGGTGCAGATCGGGTACCTGCGGATGCTCACCGCCGTCTCGCCCTACCGCAGCCTCATCAACGCCACGTTCTCCCTGGTCAGGCACTCCACCCTCTTTCCCTACCTGCGCAAGGACTTCGTGAACTTCGCCTGTGAACGCGCCCTTTTGCGGCGCTCGGGAGACGGGGTGGCCTTCCTGCACAAGACGTTCCAGGACCACCTTTCCCAACGGGCCGACGGCATGACGCCGCAAGAGCGGGGAGCTTTGTACCGGCAGGCCGTCAGGTCCTGAGCGGCGCCTCGGTCCAGCCGTTGCCGCCTCGCCGCCTCGCCGCCGTGCCCGGCCGGACCGGCGGGAGTTCATCCGGCCGCAGAAACAGCTACTGTCATCCGGGGGGATACTTCTTGCAGGTCGTGAGGCGTGCGGACCGCCGATTCGGCGCATTTCGCACCTTGTCGCGGCAGCTGCCAAGTGCTCCGCGTCGCAGCCGGCTTCGTCGCCGCGGTGTCCGACGGCCGTCCCACGCCGGACTGTCGCCGGAAACGACCGGGGCGGGCGGCACCGGAAACGACTTTTTCCCCCACCACCCTGCCCCGTGCAGCCATGAGACCGGAGACCGAATGAATCCGCCCCTGCCCCGCCCGGCCAAGCCTGACTACACAGCGGTGTTCAAGGAACCCGCGTACCCCGGCGGCGAGCCGTACAAGAGTTCCGAATACGACGACGAGGAGGCAGCCGGCGGTTCGCCGGGCCGGCCCGGCTCCGACGTGAGCGACGAGCGATAGGCCGAGGGGGCGAGCGGGCGACAGTCAGCCCCGACCCGGCAACCCGGATTCGTCGGGATGCCCTGCGCGTTGCGCGGCCGTGCGGCAGAGTGGACGGTCGCACCGTCGGTGATCGGTGATCACCGCGAGGTTACGAGCGCAGGGGGCGACGTGCCATGACGGAGATCGACAGACGGCGACTGCTGGCGGCCGGCGGTGGCGTCGCGCTGGCTGCGGCGGTGGCGACGGCCTGCGGGTCCAACACCGGGCGGGGCGGCGGCGGTTCGGGTCCGGCGATCAGCCAGTGGTACCACCAGTACGGGGAGCCCGGCACCCAGCAGGCCGTGAAGCGGTATGCCGCCGCCTACCGGCAGGCCGAGGTGCGGGTGCAGTGGCGGCCGGGCGACTACGACCGGCAGACCGCGGCCGCGCTGCTCACCAGCTCGGGGCCGGATGTCTTCGAGGTCAACGGACCGCTGCTGGACCAGATCCAGGGCGGCCAGGTGGTCGATCTGACCGCCGAGGTCGAGCCGGTGAAGGACGACTTCCACCAGGCGGTACTCGCCCCGAAGATCTGGCAGGACAAGGTCTGGGGCATCCCCCAGGCCGTCGACATGCAGCTGCTCTACTACCGCAAGAGCCTGCTGAAGGAGGCCGGGGTCCGGCCGCCGCAGACGCTCGACGAGCTGGTGGACGGCGCGAAGAAGCTCAGCGGCAAGAAGACCAAGGGCCTGTTCCTGGGCAATGACGGCGGGGTCGGGGTGCTCAGCGGGACGCCGCTGTCCGCCGCGGGGCTGAGTCTGATCGGTGCGGACGGCAAGGCCGGGTTCGACGATCCGGCGGCGGCCCGGGTGCTGGGCAAGATCCGGCAGCTGTACGCGGACAAGTCGCTGCTGCTGGGGGCGCCCACGGACTGGTCCGACCCGGCGGCGTTCGTTCAGGGGCTGACCGCGATGCAGTGGTCCGGACTGTGGGCGCTGCCGCAGATCAAGAAGGCGCTCGGCGACGACTTCGGGGTGCTGCCGTTCCCGAAGGACGGGAGCGGAGGGAAGCCATCCGTTCCGGTGGGCGCCTACGGCTCCGCGGTGAGTGCGCGCAGCCGGCACATCAAGGAGGCCAGGGCCTTCGCCACCTGGCTGTGGGTGGACCGCACCGACTTCCAGCAGGACTTCGCGCTGTCGTACGGCTTCCACATCCCGGCCCGGATCTCGCTGGCGAAGAAGGCCGCACAGCTGCGCGAGGGCCCGGCGGCCGACGCGGTGCGGTTCGCCACCGATCACGGCACTGCCGAACCGCTGTTGTGGACGACGGCGGACCGTACGGCCTACCAGGACGCGCTGAGCCGGATCATCAAGGGCGGCGCCCATCCGGAAAGTGAGCTGAAGAGCGTGGTGCGCACGGTCAATGCCGAACTTCAGCGGGTCAGGAAGAAGTGACGGAGGGGACCGAGGGGGTGGCGGCGGCGGTCGCCACCACGCAGCGCCCCGCGGCCGCCATGACACCGGCCGCCCCGCGCCCCTCGTTCGCCGTCCGGCTGCTCGGCCCGCAGCGCCGGAACCTGTGGTTCTGGGTCTTCGTCGGGCCGTTCGCCCTCGGGCTGGGGCTGTTCACGTATGTGCCGCTGGTGTGGAGCGTCTACCTCAGCTTCTTCGACGCGCACAACACGGTCAGTCCGTCCGGCTCGGACTTCGTCGGGCTGGGCAACTACACCGCGATGCTGCACGACGATGCCTTTCTCGGCAGCCTGGGCACGTTCGCGCTGTTCACGGCCTTCATCGTGCCGGCCACCTATGCGCTCTCGCTGTCGCTGGCGTTGATGGTCGGCCGGCTGCGCTTCGCCCAGGCGTTCTTCCGGTCGGTGTTCTTCCTGCCGACGGCCTGCTCGTATGTCGTCGCGGCGGTCATCTGGAAGCTGTCGATCTTCAACGGGGTGCGGTTCGGGCTGGCCAACACCGTGCTGGGGTGGTTCGGCGCGGACCAGACCGCCTGGCTGTCGACCACCGATCCGCCCTGGTACTGGCTGGTGATCGTGACCGTACGGCTCTGGCTGCAGGCGGGGTTCTACATGATCCTGTTCCTGGCCGGGCTGCAGCGGATCCCCCCGCAGCTGTACGAGGCGGCGGCCGTGGACGGGGCGCGGCCCGGCTGGCAGACCTTCCGCCACCTCACCTTCCCGCAGTTGCGCGCCACCTCCGTGGCGGTGGTACTGCTGCTGGTGATCAACGCGTTCCAGGCGTTCGACGAGTTCTACAACCTGCTGAGCGATGCGCGCGGCTATCCGCCGTACGCACGGCCGCCCCTGGTCTATCTGTATTACACGGCGCTCGGCCGGGATCAGAACCTCGGGCTGGGCAGCGCGGGTGCGGTGATTCTGGCACTGATCATCGCGGTGGCGACGGTGGTGCAGGCCCGCTGGTTCGGCCTCGGCCGCAAGGAGGAATGAGCACCGTGGAGCACTCATGGAGCACCCATGCATGACGCGCTGACCAGGGCCGGGCGCGCGCTGCGGCGCGTCACTCTGATCGCCCTCGCGCTGCTGTTCCTGATCCCCTTCTACCTCCTGGTGCGCAACGGTCTGGCCACCGAGCAGGACATCACGGCGCCCGACTGGACGTTTCTGCCGCACAGCCTGCACTGGTCGAACCTCACCGAGGTCTTCCGCGATCCGAACCTCCCCCTGGGGCGGGCACTGCTCAACTCCACGCTGATCGCGGTGTCGACGACCCTCGGTACGGTGCTGCCGGCCTCGCTCGCGGGCTACGGCCTGGCGCGCATCCCCTACCGGCACGCCAATGCCGTCTTCTACGCGATCCTGGGCACGCTGATGGTCCCGGCGGCCGTGACGTTCGTACCGAGCTTTGTGCTGGTGTCGACGCTCGGCTGGCTCTCGACGCTGCGCGGGCTGGTGATCCCGACCCTGTTCAGTGCCTTCGCCTGCTTCATCTTCCGGCAGTTCTTCCTCGGCTTCCCCAAGGAACTGGAGGATGCCGCGCGGGTCGACGGGCTCGGCTACTGGCGCACGTACTGGCGGATCGTGGTCCCCAACGCCCGGCCGGTGTTCGCCGCCGTCGGCACCCTCGTCTTCATCGGCGCCTGGAACGCCTTCCTGTGGCCGCTGGTGATCGGGCAGGACCAGGAGTCCTGGACGGTGCAGGTCGCGCTGTCCACGTTCACCACCGCGCAGAACCTCAATCTGCATGAGCTGTTCGTGGCCGCGGCGGTCTCCATCGCCCCGCTGGTGGTGGTGTTCCTGCTGCTCCAGCGGTATATCGTCGCGGGGGTGGAGCGCAGCGGGATCGACGACTGAGGCGTCGGCGGCCGGCGTATGAGGTACGGTGCGTGGCATGAGCACGCAGTCGGACGTCCGTGAGGTGGAGCCGCGACATCGCGCGCCCCGCGGCGAGTGCGCGCCCCGCGGTATGAGCTTTCTGCGCCGCCGCGGCCGGGTGGGGTCTCCCCCGGCCTGTTGTTTCCCCACGGCCTGAACGGCTGACGCCTGACCGGTCGAGCGTCTGACGGGCCGATCCCGCCCGTCGGCCGGCGTTCCTGACGACCGGCACCCCTGACGACCGGCGTCCGGCTCACCCGCCGCCCCGCGGAGCTTCCCCCGCCCCGCCTCCCCCTCAGCTCCCCTCCCCTCGCCCTTCCAGGAGGATCCGTTGACGACCACACCCCTGCCGCCCGTCCTGCGCCCCCACCGCATCCCCGCCGACGGCCTGTACGAAGGGCGGCGCATCCTGCGTCGTACGCCTGACGGCTGGGCGGAGCGGCCGTACGAACGGTTCGAGGTCATACCGCAGGCAGCCACCATCGGGGCCGAAATCCGTGGGCTGGACCTGTCGCGGCCGCTGTCCGGCGCGCTGCGCGCGGAGCTGAACCGGGCGCTGCTGGAGTGGAAGGTGCTGTTCTTCCGCGCGCAGCATCTGACCTCCGGGGAACAGCGTGAATTCGCACGAAATTGGGGGGAGTTGGAGAGCAATCCGTTGCTGGCGCAGGGCGATTCGAAGGATGTCGTACGGTTCGACAAGGCGGCCGGTGGCGCCCCGACGTTCGAGAACGTATGGCACACGGATGTGACGTTCCGAGAACGTCCGGCCATGGGTGCGGTGTTGCAGCTGCGCGAGGTCCCACCCTCGGGCGGCGACACGCTCTGGGCTGATATGGCAGCGGCATACGACAATTTGCCCGGGCAAATCAGGGACCGCATCGAGGGGGCACGGGCGGTGCACGACTATCTCCCGGGCTTCGCACGCTTCTGCTCGGCGGCTCAACTCGCGCCATTTCAGGCCGACTTCCCGCCGGTGGAGCATCCGGTGGTACGCCGGCACCCGGAGACCGGGCGTCGAATGCTGTTCGTCAACGCGTCCTTCACCACCCGGATCACCGGCCTCGAGGAGACGGCGAGCGACCGGCTGTTGCGGCTGTTGTTCCAGCAGGCTCAGGTGCCGGAGTTCCAGGTGCGGTGGCGCTGGCAGGCCGGGGACATCGCGTTCTGGGACAACCGCGCCACCCAGCACTATGCCGTCAACGACTACGGGGCGCACCGCCGGGTCGCCGAACGCGTCGCCATCGCGGGCGATCGCCCCCGCTGAGCGGACCCGGCGCCCCTGCCGCGCGCCGCCCTCACGTCACGGCTGCCCAGCCCGCCTCACCTCAACCGCTCGTACGTCGCCTCCTCCACCGAGCGCGCGCCGCGCAACAGGGCCGCGCCCAGGGGGGTGAGGGTGTGCAGCACGGCATTGCCCTGCCGCAGGGTGAGCAGCAGACCGGCGTCGCGCAGCACGGTCGCGTGCTGACTCGCGGAGGCCAGCGAGACATCGGCCCGGCGGGCGAGTTCGCTGGTGGTGCAGCCGACGCCGATCCGCTGGAGGATCGCGGAGCGGGTCTGGCCGACCAGCCGGCCAAGGGAACGCTCGGGCGGGACCTGAGGGGTCAGCCGCGCCACCGGATGCTCCACGGGGTAGACCAGGACCGGCGTCAGATCCGGGTTGTGGAAGGTGACGGGGGTGCGCCGGCAGAAGTACGACGGCAGCAGCAACAGCCCCCGGCCGCCCAGATGGAGGTCGCGGTCCACCGGGTAGTCGCACTCCAGGACGGGCGAGCGCCAGCGCATCATCGGCGGCAGCGAGGCGAGCAGCCGGTCCGCGCCGCCGTCGAGCAACGCCCGGCCGCGGGCGGCCCGGTCGCCCTCTATTCGGCCCTGGACGCGCGGCCAGTACGGGGCGACGGCCGCCTCGTAATAGCGCTGGAGAAGCCCGGCGAGCCGGCCCAGGACACGGGTGTCGCCCTCCGCCAACTCCCGTATCCACGAAGGGAACGGGCGGGACGCGGCGGCGAGCCGGGCGAGTTCCTCGTGCAGCCGGACGGCCGGCGTCTCGCGGAGTGCGGCGAGCGCGTCGGTCATGCCGAGGAGCCCTTCGGCGGGCGTCAGGAAATCAGGGAAATAGCCGCGCGTGGGCACCAGCGGTGCCAGCAGACGCGCTTCGCCATTCAACCTTCCACGTGTTTCCGATCGCCATTTGCCGAACGCCGAATCGTCCCGCCTGTCACGTAGCCGGTGAAAGCTTAAGACGGTCTCCCACAGCGCGTCCGGGCGTGCCGCAATGCGCACACGGGCCAGATCGAGTCCACTGAAATGGACGCGTAACACCGAACCCCCACCTCTGGTTTCCTCAGTCGACCCCCGGCACGCCTGAGTATGCACGCCAACACGTGCGGTTACCATGCCCTTTTGGCCAGACTTGAAAGTGCTCGCGCCACCAGGCAGCCGGCGGGAATGCTTGTACTCAATTCGACGGCGGCGCGGACGGACCGGATTGCTCGATCCCGTGGGGGGTGATGGGCAAGGAACCGGCCGCTCGGCAGCCCCGTTGAAGGCCGCACCCCGCGCCGACCGGGGTGACGGCAGCTCCCGAGGGGGGAGTCCGGAGAAAGGCGAGGGCGGCACCTCCGCACAGGTGCCGCCCTCGTTCGGGTGCCGGAGCCCACAGCCGGACGGCTGAGGGTTGGGTGCCTGGCCGCGGCTCCGGTGGTCGTGTGCGGTCACCGCGGGCGCACCCGGCGCCCACGGTGACCGGTCGGGTCAGCGGCTGTCGCTGCCCTTCGATTCGGCGGCCGCGCGGCCCGCCTCCAGCCGTGCGACCGGGATACGGAACGGCGAGCAGGAGACGTAGTCCAGGCCGGCCTCGTGGAAGAAGTGCACCGACTCCGGGTCACCGCCGTGCTCACCGCAGACACCGAGCTTGAGGTCCGGGCGGGTGGCCCGGCCGGCTGCCACGGCGTTGCGGACCAGCGAGCCCACGCCGTCCTTGTCGATGGTCTCGAACGGGCTGACGCCGAAGATGCCCTTCTCCAGGTACGCGGTGAAGAAGCTGGCCTCGACGTCATCGCGGCTGAAGCCCCAGACCGTCTGCGTCAGGTCGTTGGTGCCGAAGGAGAAGAAGTCGGCGGACTCGGCGATCTGTCCGGCCGTGAGGGCGGCGCGGGGCAGC
This sequence comes from Streptomyces sp. NBC_01454, assembly GCF_036227565.1. Classification (NCBI taxonomy): domain Bacteria; kingdom Bacillati; phylum Actinomycetota; class Actinomycetes; order Kitasatosporales; family Streptomycetaceae; genus Streptomyces; species Streptomyces sp. NBC_01454. Next base: position 5,719,703 of record NZ_CP109460.1, on the reverse strand, counting down.
TCGATCATCGTGCCGAGGGTGAGCTTGAGGCTGACGCCGTGGGCCTTCTCGACCTCGGCGATGACCTGCTCGGCCTCCTCGCGGACGATCTCCAGCTCCTGGACGGTGCCGACCAGCGGAATCATGATCTCCGCACGCGGGTCGCCCTTGGCGTTCTTGCGCTCGGCGGCCGCCTCGGCGATGGCGCGTACCTGCATCGCGAACAGACCGGGGATGACCAGGCCCAGGCGCACACCGCGCAGACCCAGCATCGGGTTCTGCTCGTGCAGCTTGTGCACGGCCTGCAGCAGCCGCAGATCGTTCTCGTTGGCGTCCTTGCGGGCCTCGGCGAGCGCGACGCGGACCGACAGCTCGGTGATGTCGGGCAGGAACTCGTGCAGCGGCGGGTCCAGCAGCCGGACGGTCACCGGCAGTCCGTCCATCGACTCGAGCAGCTCGATGAAGTCGGCCTTCTGGAGCGGCAGCAGCTGGCTGAGCGCGGCGTCCCGGTCGGTCTCGGTGTCGGCCAGGATGAGGCGCTCGACCATCTCGCGGCGCTCACCGAGGAACATGTGCTCGGTGCGGCACAGGCCGATGCCCTGGGCGCCGAAGCGGCGGGCACGGGCGGCGTCCTCGGCGTTGTCGGCGTTGGCCCGTACGCGCAGCCGGCGCACCCGGTCCGCGTACGCCATGATCCGGTGGACGGCCTTGACCAGCTCATCGGCGTCGTCGGCGCCGGCGTGCATCCGGCCCTCGAAGTACTCCACGACCGGGGACGGCACGACCGGCACCTGGCCGGTGTAGACCTTGCCGCTGGAGCCGTCGATGGAGACGACGTCGCCCTCCTCGATGACGGTCCCGTCCGGGGTCGTCATCCTGCGGGACTTGGTGTCGACCTCCAGCTCCTCGGCGCCGCAGACACAGGTCTTGCCCATGCCGCGGGCGACGACGGCGGCGTGCGAGGTCTTGCCGCCGCGGGAGGTGAGGATGCCCTCGGCGGCGATCATGCCGTTGAGGTCGTCGGGGTTGGTCTCCCGGCGGATCAGGATGACCTTCTCGCCGGAGCGCGACCACTTGACGGCGGTGTACGAGTCGAAGACGGCCTTGCCGACGGCCGCGCCCGGGGAGGCGGCGATCCCGCGGCCGATCATCTCGGACTTCGCGCCCAGATCGAAGCGGGGGAACATCAGCTGCGCCAGCTGCGCGCCGTTGACCCGCTGGAGGGCCTCGGCCTCGTCGATCAGGCCCTGGTCGACGAGCTGGGTGGCGATCCGGAAGGCGGCACCGGCGGTGCGCTTGCCGACCCGGGTCTGCAGCATCCACAGCTTGCCGCGCTCGATGGTGAACTCGATGTCGCACAGGTCCTTGTAGTGCGTTTCGAGCGTCTCCATGATCTGCATGAGCTCGTCGTACGACGCCTTGTCGATGTTCTCGAGGTCGGCGAGCGGCACGGTGTTGCGGATACCGGCGACGACGTCCTCACCCTGCGCGTTCTGCAGGTAGTCGCCGTAGACGCCCTGCTGGCCGCTGGCGGGGTCGCGGGTGAAGGCGACACCGGTGCCGGAGTCCGGGCCGAGGTTGCCGAAGACCATGGAGCAGACGTTGACGGCCGTGCCGAGGTCGCCGGGGATGCGCTCCTGGCGGCGGTAGAGCTTGGCACGGTCGGTGTTCCACGAGTCGAAGACCGCGCGCACCGCGAGGTCCATCTGCTCGCGGGGCTCCTGCGGGAAGTCCCGGCCGGTCTCCTTGGAGACGATGTCCTTGAAGTGCGCGACCAGGTTCTTGAGGTCGGCGGCGTCGAGGTCGATGTCGACGCGGACGCCCTTGGCCTGCTTGGCCTCCTCCAGCGCCTCCTCGAAGAGCTCGCCGTCGACGCCCAGCACGGTCTTGCCGAACATCTGGATGAGGCGGCGGTAGGAGTCCCACGCGAAGCGCTCTTCACCGGCCTGCGCGGCGAGGCCGGAAACCGATGCGTCGGAGAGGCCGATGTTGAGGACGGTGTCCATCATGCCGGGCATGGAGAACTTCGCCCCGGAACGCACCGAAACCAGCAGCGGGTCGTCGGCCTGGCCGAGCTTCTTGCCCATCTTCTGCTCAAGGGCGTCGAGGTGCGCGGAGACCTCGGCACGCAGTGCCGCGGGCTCGCTGCCACTGTCGAGGTAGACCTTGCAGGCTTCGGTGGTGATGGTGAAGCCGGGCGGGACAGGAAGTCCCAGGTTGGTCATCTCGGCAAGGTTCGCCCCCTTGCCGCCCAAGAGGTCCTTGAGGTCCTTGTTGCCCTCGGTGAAGTCGTACACGAACTTCGCGGAGGAAGGCTGGGTTACGTGGGGATCTTGTGTTTCCGGCACGGCACTGACTCCTCGCCGACGGGCTGCCCTGACGGCGAGGAACATACCCAGATCGAAGGCGTATGGGTACGTCCACTTGGTCGACATACCCGTGTAACCAGTCGTCCGCCACCAGATCGAAAGTGATCATGCGTTTGGCACACAGTTCATTACCTGAATGCACCACTCCAGTGCGTAGCGAAATTTCGAAAGTGTGCTACTCAACGCAATAATTGTGTTCATCGCTCGAACGGATCAGCCGTGGCACCCGGTGCCACCATTGGAGAGGTGGAACCCCGCGCGATTCGCTCATCTGAGCGCACCCCCTATCAGGGGTGGCGAGAATCACGCGCTCATGTGTGCCCGGGTTCCATCATTTGGACCCCTCGCGGGCTACGTGATCAAGGAATGTGTCCACCAGCGCGCGGGCCCGCGCGCGTACGGCGGGCAGCTCGGCCCGCAATTCGGCCACCAGTTGGTCCGGATCGGCCCCGATCTCGGCCGCTCTCTCCGTCCCGTCCTCGTCGAACCAGGCCCGCAACACCTCCGGCGTCAGCTCCGGATGGAACTGGACACCCCAGGAACGGCCGCAGACGAAGGCCTGCGAGGCGACCTCGTTGCGCGCCAGCTCCCGGGCGCCCGGCGGCAACAGCCAGCGGTCACCGTGGAACTGGAACCACGGCCCCGGCCCGACCAGGTCCGGCGCCTCGGTCGTGATCCGGCTCCAGCCCAGCTCGAAGCGCGGGGCGACCTCGATGCCCCCGCCGAGCGCGGTGGCCAGCGCCTGGCCGCCGAAGCAGATGCCGAGCACCGGCACCCCGGCCTCGTGCGCCGAGCGCAGCAGCGCGAGCTCCGCCTCGATCCAGGCGTTCCTCCGCGCCACCGACCACGGGGCACCCAGTGTCAGGATCAGGCCATAGTCCTCGGCCGCCGGGAACTCCACCTCGACATCCGGATTCGTATACCGCTCGGCCGGCACGACGAGCAGTTCGTCGAGTTCAAAGCCCCGTTCGGCCAGCCGCTCGCCTACATGGCCCGCGGTGGACAGATGGTCGTGGACGATGACCAGGGCACGCATGATCGGCACTCCCCTCCCCTGACGAGGGCCCGGCGGGCCCTTGGCGGACGCATTCCCTCCGGTGTCACCCGGCGCCACCCGGCCGGGTGGCGGCGGCCGCGGGGGCTCCTCGCCCCCGCCTCCGGCGGAACGATTCGCGCTGCTCCCCCGGTTCCCGGACCCCGCGCCGCGGACACGGCCCGTGCCGTACGGAGCCGCAGCGAGCCTGGTACCGGCGCCATCCAGAGGGCCGTGACCGGGTCCCGCGTGAGGGGGTCGGCGTCCTCCACCACCCCTCCCCCGCCGGCGCGGCCTGCCGGCCTGCTGAACTCGCCGCGGGGGTCTCGCGCCCTACCGCTTGGCGCGCCGCCCGCTGCGCCGTGGCCGGGGCTGTGCACCGTCCAGCAGTTCCAGCCGCCGCTCCGCGCCGCGGGTCTCGACCTGCACCACGACGCGGCGCAGCAGATCCGCCAGGTCCAGGGCCTCGTCATCGCTCAACGCCTCGGTGACGAAGACTTCTTCGGCGTTGAACTCCGGGAGGATCCGGGCCATCAGCCGCTCCCCCTCGGGGGTGGGTGCGAGCAGCGCGAGCCGCCCGTCGGCCGGGTGGGGCTTGCGCTCCAGCAGGCCACGGCTCTGCAGGGTGCGGGCCACGCCGGTGAGCGTGCCCTTGGAGATGCCGGCCTCCTCCGCCACCCGGCGGGTCTCCCGCTCGCCGCCGACCCAGACCACCCACAGCACGACGAAGGCGGTCCAGGTCAGTTCGGCGTCGCGCAACACGGAGTTCTCGAAGTGCTGCCGTACGGCGGCCGCGGCGCGGTAGATGTTCGCGACCGCGGCCATCTGCTCATGGCGGAGGGGGGTGTCCGCGATCTTGGCCCGGACGGCCTTCTCCGTGTCCGCGACGGAACGGTGCCCGCTCACCACAGCATCTCCTCGGTGTCGTCCGCGATCCGCACGCTGCCGTGCCGGGCGCCGGCTGCGGCCGTGGGCCGTCCGGTCCGCCGCACGGGCTCCCGTACGGAGCCAAACGGTATCGCGGTGCCACCGGCCGGCTCGCGTCCCGGCCGCTGACATGCCCCGAATGGCCCTGTCCGCACGCCCAGTTGGGGGGAGGGAGGGGCGGGAGGGGCCAAGGGGTCGTACGATGCCGGCCCCCGTGCCGGCACCGGACGACACCCGGCCGACGGACCGGGCATGCCCCGGCCCGCCGCTTTCGCTCCGCCGTCAGACTGCGGCCTCACCTCGCGTGAGGGTCAAGCCGGCCGGCCGGTGCGACACGGCAATGGTGCGCCACGGCGGAGCGGGGCGCCTCGGCACCGAGGAGGAGAAGCGGGCGCCGCCCTCCATCATTCGGGGGAGGGCGGCGGACGGAGACGGTGGGTGGGCCACCTCTCACAGCGGACCGCGCGCCCCGCCGCGGGCCGCACCCGTCCCGTCGTGCGGCCCGGGCCCAACTCGCCGCGCGGCACCGGGAGTCGGGCGGCCCGGCAGCGTCAGCCGCCCGAAGTGTCCAGCTCGGCGTCCGCGTCCACGCCCGCGCAGTCGTACGGGTCGTCCAGCCAGCCGTCGGGCAGGACGACGCGGTTGCGGCCCGAGGTACGGCCCCGCGGACCGTCCGCGCCCAGCGGCCACGGCTGATCGAGGTCCAGCTCCGACAGCAGCGCGTCCAGCTCGTCGAGGGAGGAGGTCACCGCGAGGCTGCGGCGCATCTCGGAGCCGACCGAGAAGCCCTTGGTGTACCAGGCGACATGCTTACGGAAGTCGATCACGCCGCGGGTCTCGTCACCGATCCACTCACCGAGCAGCGTGGCATGCCGCAGCATGACCGCCGCGACCTCCTTGAGGGTGGGCTGCGCGTAGGTGCCGGTGCCCTCGAAGGCCGCCACCAGATCGCCGAACAGCCAGGGCCGCCCCAGGCAGCCGCGTCCCACGACCACGCCGTCGCAGCCGGTCTCGCGCATCATCCGCTGTGCGTCGTCGGCGGACCAGATGTCGCCGTTGCCGAGCACCGGGATCTCGGGGACGTGCTCCTTGAGGCGTGCGATGGCGTCCCAGTCGGCGGTGCCGCCGTAGTGCTGGGAGGCCGTGCGGCCGTGCAGCGCGACCGCCGTGATGCCCTCCTCGACCGCGATCCGTCCCGCGTCGAGGTAGGTGAGGTGATCGTCGTCGATTCCCTTGCGCATCTTGATCGTCACCGGCAGTGACCCCGCGTTCGCCACCGCCTCGCGCAGGATCGAGCGCAGCAGATTCCGCTTGTACGGGAGGGCCGAGCCGCCGCCCTTGCGGGTCACCTTCGGGACCGGGCAGCCGAAGTTCAGGTCGATGTGGTCGGCGAGGTCCTCTTCCGCGATCATGCGGGCGGCCTTGCCGACGGTGTCCGGGTCGACGCCGTACAGCTGGATCGAGCGCGGCCGCTCCGTCTCGTCGAAGTGGATCAGCTGCATGGTCTTCTCGTTGCGCTCGACCAGTGCCCGCGTCGTGATCATCTCGCTGACGAACAGGCCCTTGCCGCCGCTGAACTCCCGGCACAGCGTCCGGAACGGGGCATTGGTGATCCCGGCCATGGGCGCGAGGACCACGGGCGGCTGCACCGCGTGCGGACCGATCTGCAGGAGAGTCATGGCGGCGATACCTTCGGCTTTCGTCGGCTTCCGTTGGTGGGGCGGGCGGGCCGCGGCCTGCCAGGAGAGCGGCCGCTGCGACCTCCCATTGTCCCGCACCGCGCGAGTGGCCCCGCCAGGACCGGCCCACACCGATCGTTGTAGCGTTCAAGAATGTCTGAGCTCGGGCGTCGACGGCGTCTTCTGGTGCTGGCGATCTGCTGTATGAGCCTGCTGATCGTCAGCCTCGACAACACCATTTTGAACGTCGCCCTGCCGTCCATCCAGCATGAGCTGCATGCCTCGGTCTCCGGTATGCAGTGGACGATCGACGCCTACACCCTGGTCCTGGCGTCGCTGCTGATGCTGGCCGGCTCCACGGCCGACCGGCTGGGCCGGCGCCGGGTCTTCCTGACCGGGCTGGTCGTCTTCGCGCTCGGCTCGCTGCTGTGCAGTCTGGCGCCCGGGCTGGGGTGGCTGGTGGTCTTCCGGATGGTGCAGGCGGTCGGCGGCTCGATGCTCAACCCCGTCGCAATGTCGATCATCACCAACACCTTCACCGAGCCACGGGAGCGGGCCCGTGCCATCGGGGTGTGGGGCGGGGTCGTCGGCATCAGCATGGCGGCCGGGCCGGTGGTCGGGGGGCTGCTGGTGCAGAGCGTCGGCTGGCGCTCGATCTTCTGGATCAACGTCCCGATCGGCGCGCTCGCGGTCTTCCTGACCCTGCGCTACGTTCCCGAGTCGCGTGCCCCCAGGCCCCGCCGGGTCGACCCGGTCGGCCAGTTGCTGGTGATCACGCTCCTCGGCTCGCTGACGTACGCGATCATCGAGGCCCCGGACGCCGGCTGGACGTCCCCGCAGATCCTGGTGTTCGTGCTGGCGGCACTGGGCTCCCTGGCCGGTCTGCTCGTCTACGAGCGGCGCCGCGACGAACCCCTCATCGATCTGCGGTTCTTCCACAGCGCGCCGTTCAGCGGGGCCACGGTCGTGGCGGTCTGCTCCTTCGCCGCGCTCGCCGGCTTCCTGTTCATCAACACGCTGTATCTGCAGAACATCCGCGGGCTGTCCGCCCTGGACGCCGGGCTCTACATGCTTCCCATGGCCGGGATGACGCTGATCTTCGCACCGGTGTCGGGCCGGCTGGTGGGCAGCCGCGGGCCACGGCCGTCGCTGCTGGTCGCCGGCGCCGCCATGGCTGCCAGCGGGGTGCTCTTCGCGGCCTTCGGCGCCCAGTCGGTCAACCCGCTGCTGTTCACCGGCTATGTCCTCTTCGGCATCGGATTCGGCCTGGTCAACGCGCCGATCACCAACACCGCGGTGTCCGGTATGCCGCGCGCCCAGGCCGGTGTGGCCGCCGCCGTCGCCTCCACCAGCAGGCAGGTCGGGCAGTCGCTCGGCGTCGCGGTGATCGGCGCCGTACTGGCGAGCGGGGTGCATGCCACCGCCACCACGGACGCCTTCCTCGCGGCCGCCCACCCGGCCTGGTGGATCATCGCGGGCTGCGGCGCGGCCGTACTGCTGCTGGGCGCGGTGACGACGGGCCGGTGGGCGCAGGAGACGGCCCGCCGCACGGCGGCACTGTTCGACGACGGGACCCGGGGGCAGAGCACGGCGGACGCCCGCCCGTAACCGGGCCCGGCGCCCGCTGCTCCCCTACGGCGGCCCCCGCCTCATCTCACGGCGAGGGCCGTCAGCTCCGCCAGCCGCTCCAGGCGCTCCCGGGACGTCTCGTCGACGGGGGTGTAGGACAGCAGCTTGGGGCCGGGGTTGGGCCCCGTCCACAGGCTCGTGCCGGACAGCTGGAGCAGGCCCACCCGGGGGTGCCGGAAGACCTTGACCGAGCTCATGGGGCGGATGACCTCGTGCTGCGCCCAGATCTCCCGGAACTCCGACGACGCCTCCGTCAGCCGCGCGAGCAGCGCCTTCCACGCCGGCTCCGCGACGTGCTCGGCCATCGACGCCCGGAACTTGGCGGCCATCACCCGCATCGTGGCGTCCAGATCGACCACCCGCGCCCGCCACTCGGGGTGGGTGAACGCCAGCCACAAGCAGTTGCGGTCCTCCTCGGGCAGCGCGTCGAGATCGCACATCAGCCGGCTGTACGTGCTGTTGTGGGCGAGGATGTCGAACCGGCCGTTCTGGACGACCGCGGGGAACGGGGCGAGCTGGTGCAGGACCTGCCGCAGCGCGGGCGGCACGCTCGTGCACTCGCTGCCGGGCATCGGGTCCACCGCCCCGGCCAGCGCGAACAGATGGCTGCGCTCGGCGCGGTCGAGCAGCAGCGCACGGGCCACCGCGTCCAGGACCTGCGGCGACACATGGATGGCACGGGCCTGTTCGAGCCAGGTGTACCAGGTGACCCCCACCGCGCCCAGCTGTGCGACCTCTTCACGGCGCAGGCCGGGGGTCCGGCGGCGGGCGCCCCGGGGCAGCCCGACCTGTTCGGGAGTGATCCGCTCCCGCCGGCTGCGCAGAAAGGCGGCCAGCTCGGCCCGGCGGGCGGCGTGGTCCCGCGGGGCGGTCATGGCACCGGAGCCTGTGGCAGGCTGCGTCGCGGTCACATCCAGGGTCATGGCTCCAGCCTGCCGCACGCCCGAGCCGGTTGCCAGGTAGAGCTGGTACCAGGATAAAGACACTCTGGTACCCGGCTGGGCGGTCGGCGATCGTCAAGTCCGTGAGCACTACGCCAGCACAGACGACCACCACGAAAGCCCCGGCAGACCCCGGTGTGCCCGTCGCGGCCCTCGCCGCCCCGGAGGCCGCGTCGCCACCGCCCGGGGCCGCCCCGGCGGCGGCGACGTCCGCGCCCGGCCCGCAGCAGCACCGCACCCCGCCCCTGCTGACCCCGCTCGGCCTGCTGACCGTGCTGCTGGGGGCGGCGCTCCCGCTGATCGACTTCTTCATCGTCAATGTCGCCCTGCCGACCATCGACCACGATCTGCGGGCCGGCCCGGCGATGCTGGAGATGGTGGTGGCCGGCTACGGCGTCGCCTACGCGATGCTGCTGGTCCTCGGCGGCCGGCTCGGCGACATGGTCGGCCGCCGCCGGCTGTTCCTGTGGGGGCTGGCCGCCTTCGGCGTGACCTCACTGGCCTGCGGCCTCGCTCCGGACGCCTGGACCCTGGTGGCCGCCCGGATCGCCCAGGGCGCCGCGTCCGCGCTGCTGCTGCCGCAGGTCCTGGCCACCATCCAGGCGACGACCACCGGCAAGCGGCGCGCCCGGGCCCTCAGCCTGTACGGCGGTACGGCGGGGGTCTCCAGCGCCGTCGGCCAGGTGCTCGGCGGTCTGCTGGTCTCCGTGGACCTGGCCGGGACCGGCTGGCGCGCGGTGTTCCTGGTGAACGTCCCGATCGCCGCCGCGGCCTGGCTGCTGGCCGCCCGTACGGTCCCCGAGACCCGCTCCCCGCACCCGACCCGGGTGGACGGCCCCGGCACCGCGCTGCTCGCCGCCACGCTGATCACCCTGCTGCTGCCGCTGACCGAAGGCCGGGCGGCCGGCTGGCCACTGTGGTCCTGGATCCTGCTGGCCGTCTTCCCCGTTGTCGCCACCGCGTTCGTGCGCGTCGAGCGCCGGGCCGAGCGCGGGGGCCGCACGCCGCTGGTCCCGCCGTCGCTGCTGCGCATACCGTCCGTGAACAGCGGCCTCACCATGATCGTTCCGTTCACGCTGGGCTTCGGCGGCTTCATGTTCGTCATCGCCGTGGCGCTCCAGAACGGCCTGCACTACGGGCCGTTCACGGCCGGGCTGTCCCTGGTGCCGCTGTGCCTCACCTTCTTCCTCGCCTCGCTCGCCGGTCCGCGGCTGGTGCTGCGGTTCGGGCGGCGGGTGGTGCTCGCCGGTTCGCTGATCCAGGGCGCCGGGCTGAGCCTCCTGGCGCTGACCGTGTACGCGGGCTGGCCGGGGATCTCGGTGGCCTCGCTCGCGCCGAGCATGGCCGTACTGGGCTTCGGGCAGGGCATGGTGCTGCCGGTCCTGCTGCGCATCGTGCTGAGCGAACTGCCGACGGCACAGGCGGGCGTGGGCGGCGGGGTCATGGTCACGACCCAGCAGTCCGGCATGGCCCTGGGTGTGGCCACCCTCGGCACCCTCTTCCTGTCGCTGCTGCCGTCCGTCGGCATCCGCGATGCCCTGCTCGCCGCCCTTCTGACGCAGCTGGTGATCGTCGCGGGCACCACGCTGCTGGCCCTGCGGCTGCCCCGCGTCCTGCGCTGACCTGCGGCGGAGCGCGCCGAGGAAGGACACGAAGGGTCTGACTCACATCTGACGGATGACAGATATTGAAATCTGTCATCCGTCATGTCATGGTGAATACGCGGCGGCACGGCAGCGCGGCCGCCCGCCCCTCCCCCTCTCTCAGGAGCACGCAGTGCAGACCCGCACCCTGGGCACCACCGGCCCACAGACCTCCGCCCTCGGCCTCGGCTGCATGGGCATGTCCGCCCTCTACGGCGACAGCGACCGCGCCGAGTCCCTCGCCACCGTCCATGCCGCCCTCGAAGCGGGCATCACCCTGCTCGACACCGGCGACTTCTACGGCATGGGCCACAACGAACTACTGATCAACGAGGCGTTGCGCACCGCCCCCGCCGCGGCCCGCGAACAGGCGCTGATCAGCGTCAAGTTCGGCGCTTTGCGCACCGTCGAAGGCGGCTTCACCGGCTACGACGGCCGGCCGGAGGCGGTGAAGAACTTCGCCGCCTACTCCCTCCAGCGCCTCGGGACCGACCACATCGACATCTACCGGATCGCCCGGATCGATCCGGACGTCCCGGTCGAGGAGACCGTCGGCGCCCTCGCCGAGCTGGTCGAAGCCGGGCACGTCCGGCACATCGGCCTGTCCGAGGTCGGCGCCCGGACCCTGCGCCGGGCCGCCGCCGTCGCCCCGATCTCCGACCTCCAGATCGAGTACTCCCTCGTCTCCCGCGGCATCGAGGAGTCGATCCTGCCCACCGCCCGTGAACTGGGCATCGGCATCACCGCCTACGGTGTCCTGTCCCGCGGCCTGATCAGCGGCCACTTCAGCCGCGGGCGCACGCTCGCCCCGAATGACTTCCGCGGCCGGAGTCCGCGCTTCCAGGGCGAGAACCTCGACCGCAATCTCGACCTGGTGGACGCCCTGCGCAAGATCGCCGAGCAGAAGGGCGTCTCGGTCGCCCAGATCGCCATCGCCTGGGTGCTCTCCCGCGGCGAGGACATCGTCCCGCTGGTCGGCGCCCGCCGCCGCGACCGCCTGACCGAGGCCCTCGGCGCCCTGGACGTCGCCCTGGACGCCGAGGACCTGACCGCGATCGAGCGCGCGATCCCGATCGGCGCCGCCGCCGGTGACCGTTACCCCGCCGACCAGATGGCCCACCTGGACAGCGAGCGCTGACCGCGCGGCGGCCGTGACCACGGGAGCGGGTGCGGGGCGCGGCCAGGTACCGTCCGTACGTACCCGGCGCACGGATCCGGTGCACGGACGCCCCGGCGGCCGCCACCGTCACCCGGCACGGCATCCGCGCGGCACCCGCACGGCACCCGCCGTGTGCCACCCCGCCGTGTGCCACCCGGAACCGGTCGCCGGCCCCGCCCCGCCCTCCCGAAAGGCCGACCCGCCCCATGCCGCCCGAAACGCTGACCCCCGAGCGCATCCTCGAAGCCACCGAGGAGGTGCTGCGCCGCTACGGCCCGGCCAAGGCCACGGTCGTGGATGTGGCGCGTGCCCTGGGTGTCAGCCACGGCAGCGTCTACCGCCACTTCCGCACGAAGGCGGCACTGCGGGAAGCCGTCACGGAGCGCTGGCTGGACCGTACGAGTCAGCAGCTGTCGGTCATCGTCACCGAAGAGGGCCCGGCTCCGGAGCGGCTGGACCGCTGGCTGACCGCCCTCTTCGAAGCCAAGCGGCACAAGGCCGGCGACGACCCCGAACTCTTCGCCACCTATATGACGTTGATCGGTGAGAGCGGCGGCGTGGTCGACCGTCATGTCACCGATCTCGAAGCCCAGCTCACCACCCTCATCGAAGCCGGCGTCAGCCAGGGCGCGTTCCACACCCCGTCCCCGGCCACCACCGCCCGCGCCGTCTTCGACGCCACCGGCCGCTTCCACGACCCCTGTTACGCCGCCGAGTGGTCCCGCCCCGACATCGCCCACGACTTCGACGCCGTCCGCCACCTGGTCCTGCGGGGCCTGCGCAGCTGACGGTGCGCGGACCGGCCCGCGCACCGGCCCGCACGCCGACCGGCCACAGCCCGACGGCGAGGCCCCGCCCCCACCCCAACCGCCGTCCGCTCCCCTCCCCCGGACCCCCGGCCGCCCCCCCCGCACACGCAAAAGCGCCGGCTGGGCCCGGAAGTTCCGAGCCCGGCCGGCGCCTGGGAGCACCGGGGCGGCGCCGGACACCGGCACCGCCCCGCGAGCGATCAGCAGCCGAGCAGCCGCGCGCCCAGGTAGGCCTGGATCTGGTCCAGGCTGACGCGCTCCTGCTTCATGGTGTCGCGCTCACGCACGGTCACCGCGTTGTCGTCGAGGGTGTCGAAGTCGACCGTGACGCAGAACGGCGTACCGATCTCGTCCTGGCGGCGGTAGCGGCGGCCGATCGCGCCCGCGTCGTCGAACTCGATGTTCCAGTTCTTGCGCAGGTCCGCCGCGAGGCCCTTGGCCTTCGGCGACAGCTGCGGGTTGCGGGACAGCGGCAGCACCGCGACCTTGACCGGCGCCAGGCGCGGGTCGAGCCGCATGACCGTGCGCTTCTCCATCTTGCCCTTGGCGTTGGGCGCCTCGTCCTCGATGTATGCGTCGAGCATGAAGGCGAGCATCGCGCGGTTCACACCGGCGGCCGGCTCGATGACGTACGGAGTCCAGCGCTCGCCGGCCTCCTGGTCGAAGTAGGAGAGGTCCTGGCCGGAGGCCTTGGCGTGCGCCGACAGGTCGTAGTCGGTGCGGTTGGCCACACCCTCCAGCTCGGAGAACTCGGTGCCGCCGAAGTTGAAGCGGTACTCGATGTCAGCGGTGCGCTTGGAGTAGTGCGAGAGCTTCTCGGCCGGGTGGTCGTACCAGCGGATGTTCTCCTCGCGGATGCCGAGGTCGCGGTACCAGTTCCACCGCTCGGCCATCCAGTACTCCTGCCACTTCTCGTCCTCGCCCGGCTTGACGAAGAACTCCATCTCCATCTGCTCGAACTCGCGGGTGCGGAAGATGAAGTTGCCGGGCGTGATCTCGTTGCGGAAGGACTTGCCCATCTGCGCGATGCCGAACGGCGGCTTCTTGCGGGAAGTCTGCTGCACCTGGGCGAAGTTGGTGAAGATGCCCTGGGCGGTCTCGGGGCGCAGGTACGCGACCGAGGCGGTGTCCTGGGACGGGCCGAGGTGGGTGGAGAGCAGGCCGGAGAACTGCTTGGGCTCGGTGAAGCCGCCCTTGTTGCCGCAGTGCGGGCAGTTGACGTCGGCGAGGCCGTTCTCGGGGAGCCTGCCGTGCTTGGCCTCGTACGCCTCCTCCAGGTGGTCCGCGCGGAAGCGCTTGTGGCAGGAGGTGCACTCGGTCAGCGGGTCCGTGAAGGTGGCGACGTGGCCGGACGCCTGCCAGACCTCGGGGGCCAGGATCACCGACGAGTCGAGACCGACGACGTCTTCGCGGGAGGTGACCATGGCGCGCCACCACTGACGCTTGATGTTCTCCTTGAGCTCGACGCCCAGCGGACCGTAATCCCAGGCAGCCCGGGAGCCGCCGTAGATCTCACTGCACGGGTATACGAAGCCACGGCGCTTGCTCAGGCTGACGATGGTATCGATCTTGTCGGCGGCCACGGTGCTCTCTTCATTACGACGACGAACGATGAATGGGCGGTGCCCTGTCGTCTCACTGAGGGGGTGGTGGTCGGGAGACGGCTGGGCGAATAGTTCAGGGTACCGGCGGCCGTACCCCCTGGATCAAATCGGTTCCGGCCCACTGTCGCCCCGCTCACACCGCCCCGACTGTTGTTGACAATCGTTTCCACTTTTGTTGAAAATGAGTGTCATGAACATACGCCGTCACATATCCACCGCGACTCTCGCCGGGGTCTCGGCGCTCGGCCTGCTGACCCTCTCCGCCTGCTCCCCCGCGAGCGGCGCGCACACCGAGGACGGCAGGCTGCGGGTGACAGCGTCCTTCTATCCCATGGAATTCCTCGCCCAGCAGATCGGCGGGAAGCACGTCGAGGTGACCGACCTCACCAAGCCCGGCGTCGAGCCGCACGACCTGGAGCTCACCCCGAAGCAGACCGCCCAGCTGGGAGAGTCCGGCGCGATCGTCTACCTCAAGGGCCTGCAGCCCGCCGTGGACGACGCCGTCGCCCAGTCCGGCGTCAAGCACATCGCCGACGCCGCCTCCGTCACCCCCCTGGAGAAGCACGGCACCGAGGTCGACGGCCACCACCACACCACGGGCGACAACCACTCGCACTCCGAGGCCGAGGGCGGCAACGACCCGCACATCTGGCTCGACCCCGTGAAGTACGCCGAGGTCGCCAAGGGCGTCAATAAGACCCTCGCCCAGGCCGACCCGGCCCACAAGGCCGACTTCCAGAAGAACACCGATGCACTGGTGAACAAGCTGGACGGCCTGAACAAGGACTTCCGGGAGGGGCTGAAGAAGCGGTCCTCGGACACCTTCCTGACCACCCACGCGGCCTTCGGCTACCTCGCCGAGCGCTACGGCCTGACCGAGGAGGCCATCAGCGGCCTCGACCCGGAGTCCGAGCCCAGCGCCCACCGCATCAAAGACCTGCACACCCTCGCCACGAAGCACCACGTCTCCACCGTCTTCTTCGAGACGATCGCCAACCCGGCCACCGCCAAGGCCCTGGCCGGCGATCTCCATCTGAAGACCGATGTCCTCGACCCGCTCGAGGGGATCACCGGCAAGAGCCGCGGCAAGGACTACTTCGGTGTGCAGCGCGCCAACCTCGCCGCGCTCCAGAAGGCGCTCGGCAGCAAGTGACGCACACCGCACCGCACGCGACGGAGGTCACCATGAACGATCCGCTCCCCGAGCCGGTCATCGACCTGCGCGACGCCACCGCCTCCCTGGGCGCCCGGCCCGTATTGCGCGGCATCGATCTCACCGTCCGTAGGGGCGAGGTGGTCGCGCTGCTCGGCGCCAACGGCTCCGGCAAGTCGACCGCCGTCCGGTCCGTGATCGGCCAGGTCCCGCTCACCGGCGGCGAGCTGGCCCTCTTCGGCACCCCGTTCCGGCGGTTCCGGGACTGGGCCCGGATCGGCTACGTCCCGCAGCGCACCACCGCGGCCGGCGGGGTGCCCGCCACCGTCCGCGAGGTCGTCACGGCCGGCCGGCTGGCCCGTACGAAGCTGGGCATCCTGCGCAAGGCCGACCGGGCCGCGGTGCACCACGCCCTGGAGCTGGTGGGCATGGCCGACCGCGCCAAGGACTCCGTCAACGCGCTCTCCGGCGGCCAGCACCAGCGGGTGCTGATCGCCCGCGCGCTGGCCGGCGCACCGGAACTGCTGATCATGGACGAGCCGATGGCCGGCGTCGACCTGGCCAGCCAGGAGGTGCTCGCCACCGCCCTGCGCGAGCAGGTCGGCCGCGGCAGCACGGTCCTGCTGGTGCTCCACGAGCTGGGCCCGCTGGAGCCGCTGATCGACCGCGCGGTGGTGCTGCGCGACGGCTGCGTGGTCCACGACGGCCCGCCGCCCGAGGCCGTGGGCCAGCATGCGCTGCCCGGCCATGACCATGTCCACCCGCACGCCGACGCGGCCGCGGAACCGATCCGGACGGGGCTGCTGACCTGATGGAAATCCTCGATTACGCCTTTATGCAGCGCGCGTTGATCGCCGCCCTGATCGTCGGCGTCACCGCCCCCGCCATCGGCATCTACCTCGTCCAGCGCCGCCAGGCCCTGATGGGCGACGGCATCGGACATGTCGCGCTCACCGGCGTCGGCCTGGGCTTTCTGCTCAACACCAGCCCGGTGTGGGTCGCCACCGCCGTCGCCGTCGCCGGCTCCGTCGTCATGGAGCTGATCCGCTGGTACGGCAAGACCCGCGGCGATCTCGCGCTGGCCATGCTGTTCTACGGCGGCATGGCGGGCGGCGTGATGCTGATGAACCTCTCCGACGCGGGCTCCAACGCCAACCTCGGTACCTATCTCTTCGGCTCGATCACCACCGTCTCCCCGCAGGACATGACGACGATCTACGTGCTCGCCGCCCTGGTGCTGGCCATCACGATCGGGCTGCGCCGTCAGCTGTTCGCCGTCTGCCAGGACGAGGAGTTCGCCCGGGTGACCGGCCTGCCGGTGCGGCTGCTCAATCTGCTGGTCGCGGTCACCGCCGCGGTCACCGTCACCGTCGCCATGCGCGTCGTCGGGCTGCTGCTGGTCAGCGCCCTGATGGTGATCCCGGTCGCGGCCGCCCAGCAGATCAGCCGCAGCTTCGCGGTCACCTTCGCCACGGCCGTCGCCATCGGTGTGGCGGTCACGGTGACGGGTACCACCACCTCGTACTACGTCGATGTGCCGTCCGGCGCGACGATCGTGCTGTTCGCCATCGGCCTGTTCGTGATCTTCACCGCGCTCGCCGCGCCGCTCGCGAAAAAGCGCGCAAGGGCTGCCGCTGAGGCCTCCCGCGGGTGCACCCTGGAGGTACCCGGCAGCCGCGGCGCCACGGACGATGTGAGCGTGGCCGGATGAGCAGGGCAGCAAGGCGTCGGCGGGCGCAGACAGATGTACGTGTAAGCGTCCCCCCCAGGGGGCCGGTCATCACCTGGCACAATGGCAGGACGCACGTGCAGGGGGAAGACCTGACGTTCTAGGGAGGCAACGGTGGCGACGAGCGCGGGATCTCCGGTACGCGGCCGGTCGACGCGGCAGCGAACCGCGGTGTCGGCCGCACTCGACGAGGTCGACGAGTTCCGCAGTGCACAGGAGCTGCACGACATGCTCAAGCACCGGGGCGACTCGGTGGGACTCACCACCGTCTACCGGACGCTGCAGTCGCTGGCCGACGCCGGTGAGGTCGATGTGCTGCGGACCAGCGACGGCGAGTCGGTCTACCGCCGGTGCAGCACCGACGATCACCACCACCATCTGGTGTGCCGGAGCTGCGGCAAGGCCGTCGAGGTCGAGGGCCCCGCGGTGGAGAAGTGGGCGGACCAGATCGCCGCGGAGCACGGCTTCCGCGATGTCGCGCACACCATCGAGATCTTCGGGACCTGCGGGGAGTGCGCGGCGGGATCCGGCGACGAGCAGTAGCCCCGGACCCGCCGAGAGCCAGGGACTGTCCCTGGAGCCGATGACCAGCTGATCGGGCCGCTTCCGCAGGGAGGCGGCCCTTTTGGTGTCCCGGCGCGGGGGCGGCCCTCTGGGGTGTCCGGCGGCCTGCCGTTCCCGGTTCCCTCACTTCCGCCGGCCGGTTCGGCGGCCTCGCCGGCCCGATTCCGCGACCTGCCCGACAAGCTCCCCCGCCCCGGCCGGTCCACCCCTCCCGACCTGCGCGGTAGCGCTGCCCCGCGCCGCCTGGTGCGGCCGCTCCGGCCGTCCGGCCCGAATTCCGTTTCCCCCTCTTCCTCCCGACTCGGGAAAACTGTCAGGTACACGCTGGTGATACCCTTGACGGGCCATCAGCGCGGATTCACGCGCACACCACGGGGGGTAGGAATGGGCGTTCTCGGCGAGCTCTGGGACGACGGCACGAAGCTGGTCGGCGATGTGGTCGAGGTCGGCAAGGACGTCTTGATGGCTCCGGCCGAAATCGCGCACTGGGCGCTTACCCAGATGTTCGGCGGCGGCGAGGCGGATCTGCAGAAGATCTCGGCCGAGCTGAAGAAGCTGAGCAAGGAGCTGGACGGCCTGACCAAGGAGATCAACTCCACCCTCGGCAAGCTCTCCTGGCACGGCCCGGCCTCCGACGCGTTCGTCACCGTCGCGCACAGCCGCGTCAAGGAGATGAACCAGATCTCGGACGATCTGGGCACGCTGGGCGACTCGGTCGACCGGCTCTCCAAGGTCTACTGACAGACCCTCACTCTCTTTTCGGGCCCGGCCTCTCCGGAGCCCGCATCCACGGAACCGGCACACCCGGCACATTCAGCACACCCGGGCCCGGCATGCCGGATTCTTCGCGGTTCACCACCACATCACGGGGGTTGTTCGGATGGCAGGCGACACATTCGGGGTCGAGACGGCGGAGCTCGCCAAGATCGAGAAGGACTGGCACTCGGTCAGCCGGCGCATGGCGGAGCTCAACGAGCAGTTGGGGCAGATCAAGGAGACGCTGCTCACCGCGGCCTCGATCGACCTCGCCGCGGCACCGCTGGCTTCACTCCCCGGCTTCGGCATCGCCTACCAGGTGCTCGCGGACGTGAAGGAGATCGCGGAGGTCAGCAAGCGCCTTGAGGAGAGCAAGAAGAAGCTGCTCGGGGAGCTGGCCGGGGACGCCGAGAAGATCAAGAAGGTCAAGGCCGAGTACGAGGCCAACGAGAAGAAGATCGAAGACGCGCTGAAGAAGATCCACCACCGCAAGCGGCACGACTCCCCCGCCTCGCCCGGCCACACCGGCGGCGGAGGCGGTGGAGGCCACACCGGCGGAGGCGGCGGTAACGGCGGAGGCGGCACCGGCGGTGGCGGTGGCGGTGGCGGCGGCAGCACCGGCGCCGGCGGCCCGGCCCCCGCCCAGGGGCACGGCGACGGCAAGTGGGACACGAAGGGCGACTGGGACGCCTGGTCGCCGGGCAAGCATCACACCACCACGGGCGCGGGCGTCGAGACCGCCCCCGACACCTCCGGGCTGCCCGGTGAGCGCAAGGACATCATCGACCGCGCCCTGGAGCGGGTGAACCACCGCATCGGCTACAGCCAGTCGGCCACCACCAACGGCTACCGCGACGACTGCTCGGGCTTCGTCTCCGCCGCCTGGGGCCTGGAGCCGCCGGGTCTGAACACCTACGGCCTGATGGGCAACAACACCGCCCACGAGATCACCAAGAACGATCTGCAGCCGGGCGACGCCCTGATCGCCGGCGACCACACCGTCCTGTTCGGCGGCTGGGCCGACAAGGAGCACACCAAGTACATCGCCCTGGAGGACAACGGCTCCCAGGGCACCGTCTCCCACGTCATCCCGTACCCGTACTACTCGGGCGACGCCGCACACGAGAGTTCGATGGGCAAGCCGTACGTCCCCTACCGCCGCAACGGCCTCTGACCGTACGGCCACTGTCCGCACGGTTACCGACCCTCACGCCCCCGCCCCGCACGGCCTCCGATCCGCACACGAGAGAGAACGCCTGTATGTTCACCCGCCGTCTGCTCACCGCAGCCGTCCTTGCCGCGTCGCTGGCCACACTCACGTCGTGCAAGGGCGAGGACACGTCCGCCTCCCCGGACGCGAGCGCGTCCGCCGCCTCGTCACCGGCGTCCACGCCGACCGACGCGCCCGGCGACGCGGGGACCGACGCACCGACCGGCGGGCCGGGCGACGGCCCGTCCGCCTCGGCCTCCGCGTCCACCTCCGGGCAGAAGGACCTGCCGATCGACCCGGAGCCGTCGTCCGACTGCACCCCGGCCAAGCCGGCCGAGGGGCACCGGATGGTGCAGGTCACCCGCGCACCGGCCGGCGGCGTACTGCCCGTCAAGCAGGCGCAGTTCGCCTGTGACCCCAACGGCGGCGGCTACGCGGGAACGGGCAAGGCCGGCCGGTACCGGCTGGCCGCGGGCGCCACGGCCGAGCTGACCACGAGCGCGACCGGCCACCGCACGGTGTCCCTCGCCGCGCTCAGCGGGCACCTCACCGCCTGCCTGAAGCACGACCAGGTCAAGGCACCCCTCGCCTGCTCGGGAGACATCTACGAGCTCACCCTGAACGGCTCCGGTGCCGTCTCGCACCTCCGCGAGATCTGGCACTCCTGACGGGTACGGGAAAGGGGGCCGGTGGCGTTCGCCCGAACACCACCGGCCCCCACGCGTCTCCCCGCAGCCCGTTTCCCGCCGGACCTACGTCGCGGACTCGCCCTCCGCCACCGGCGCCGCCCCGAACCGGCGGTCCCGCTGCGCGTACTCCAGGCATGCCTGCCACAGGTTCCGCCGGTCGAAATCCGGCCACAGGATGTCCTGGAAGACCATCTCGGCGTAAGCGCTCTGCCAGATCAGATAGTTCGAGGTCCGCTGCTCGCCCGAGGGCCGCACGAAGAGGTCCACATCCGGCATGTCCGGGTAGTACATGTACTTCGCGACGGTCTTCTCGTTGACCTTCGACGGGTCCAGCTTTCCGGCCCGTACATCCGCCGCGATGGCCGCCGCCGCATCGGCGATTTCCGCCCGCCCGCCGTAATTCACGCAGAAATACAGCGTCATGGCGTCATTGTTCTTGGTCTGTTCCTGGGCGACCTGGAGCTCCTGCACCACGGACTTCCACAGCTTCGGCATCCGCCCGACCCAGCGGATACGAATACCCAGCGCGTCCATCTCGTCACGGCGCCGGCGGATCACATCGCGGTTGAAGTTCATCAGGAAGCGGACCTCGTCGGGCGACCGCTTCCAGTTCTCCGTCGAGAAGGCGTACAGCGAAAGATTCTTCACGCCCATTTCGATGCAGCCCTTGAGGACGTCCATGACGACGCCCTCGCCGACCTTGTGGCCCTCGGTGCGCGGCAGCCCGCGCTCCTTGGCCCAGCGGCCGTTGCCGTCCATGACGACCGCCACATGGTTCGGGACGAGCTCACCGGGGATCTTCGGCGGCCGCGCACCGGAAGGGTGCAGCTCGGGCGTCACGTACTCACGTCGATTACGGCCCAGAATCCCGCGTCGTGCCATGCGGCCCACGTCTCCTATGTGTCTTGTGCGGTCGAGCTGTCTTGAGGTTCGGGGGTGTCTTGAGGGTCGGGGGGTGTGTCGCTGTGCGTTATTTCTCTACGTACCGGAGGGAACGCAGGCCCCGCTCCAGATGCCAGTGCAAATACGCCGTGACCAGTCCGCTGCCCTCGCGGGCATGGCGGGCCTCGCAGGCGTCCGCGGTCTCCCAGTCGCCGGTCAGCAGCGCGCTCAGGAGCCCAATGGCCTCAGAGGAGGGTACGACGCTCCCCGCCACCCGGCAGTCGCCGCAGGTCACACCGCCCGACGCAACCGAGAAGAACCGGTTCGGACCGGGCATTCCGCACCGTGCGCAGCTGTCGAAACTCGGCGCATAACCGTTCACCGCGAGCGAGCGCAGCAGGAAGGCGTCCAGTACGAGATGCGGCTCGTGCTCACCACGGGCCAGTGTCCGCAGCCCGCCGACCAGCAGCAGATACTGCTGCACGGCGGGCTCGCCCTCGTGGTCGGCGAACCGCTCGGCGGTCTCCAGCATCGCGGTGCCGGCCGTGTAGCGGGCGTAGTCGGTGACGATGCCGCCGCCGTACGCCGCGATCGTCTCGCTCTGCGTGCACAGCGGCAGCCCGCGCCCGATCAGCTCGCTGCCGCGCGCGTAAAACTGCACGTCGACGTGCGAAAACGGCTCCAGCCGCGCCCCGAACTTCGACTTCGTCCGCCGCACCCCCCGGGCCACGGCACGGACCCGTCCGTGACCTCGGGTGAGCAGCGTGATGATCCGGTCCGCCTCACCCAGCTTCTGGGTGCGCAGCACGATGCCGTCGTCGCGGAACAGACTCATGGCGCCATTCTCGCGCATCGGCGGGGCCGGGTGACCCTCAGCCTGCCCCTCAGCCCCGGTCGCCCCGGGAGGGCTCGGACAGCGCGGCGGTGAGCTTCCGGGCCACGTCCATCGAACATCGCCCCAGCTCAATGAGGGGCGGAATGTACCGGTGGGCGATCGAAACGGGGTCGGGACGCAGCGACGGCAGCACCACTCCCGCACGGGCGAGTGCCTCCCGCAGTTCCGTCGCCACGTCTTCCACTTCCTTGAACTGCTGCATGAGCATCCGCACTTTCCGTGAGGGGATTTCACTGTTCGCAGTCAGAGAGTGACGCTACGGAACTAGCCTGGGCAAGGGGGCCGCCGCTGCAACGGCCGCGCAGAGAGAGGACGTACGTCATGGCCAACGCTTCACGCCAAGCCGCCTGGGAGTTCTGGGGCACGGAGCTCAAGCGACGACGGGAGGACGCGGGCTTAACCCAGGAGGGACTGGGGGGCATGGTCTTCGTGTCCGGCGGCTACATCGGCCAGTTCGAGCAGGCGATCCGGAAGCCGCAGCTGGATGTGGCGATCCGGATCGACGCCATCCTGCAAACCGATGGCTTTTTCGAGCGGACGTGGCGAAAGCTGATCGACGATCAGCGGTATCCGGACTATTTCGCGGCAGTCGTGGAGTTGGAACGCGTCACCACGCGGATCTGCGAGTTCGCTCCCACGGTCGCGCCGGGGCTGTTGCAGACGGCTGAGTACGCCCGGGCCGTCACTGTGGCAGCCAATCCGTTCGCCACTGAAGAATTCGTGGAGGAGAAGGTCTCAGCTCGACTGGAGCGAGCCGACATCCTCAAGGGCCCTACACGGCCACAGTATTGGGCCGTACTGCACGAGACCGTACTGCGCATCCCGGTGGGCGGCTCAGCCACGATGACTGCCCAGTTGGAACGCATCGCCAAGCTTGTCCGCCAGCGCAACGTCCTCGCGGCCGTACTCCCTTATTCAGCTGGGGCACACGCCTACATGACCGGGACTCTGAAGCTCATGGAGTTCGCGGACGCACCGCCGACTGCCTATACAGAGACAGAGTTTTCGGGGAATTTGCTGGACAGTCCGGCGGTGGTGAAGCAGGCGCAGCACGCATACGATCTACTCAGGGTCGCCGCGCTGTCGCCGGAGGCGTCCCTGGCCCTGATCGAGTCGGCGGCTGAGGATTACAGACGATGCGCGAGTGCGAGCTGAACAACGCCCAGTGGCGCAAGAGCAGCTACAGCAACGGCCAGGGCGGCGACTGCCTTGAGGTCTCCGACCACCACCCCGGCGTCGTCCCCGTCCGCGACAGCAAGACTCCCCACGGCCCCGCCCTGATCTTCCCGGCCGGCGGCTGGACCGCCTTCGTCGAAGCCGTCAAAGGTGGGCAACTCGGAGCCGTCTGAGCAGCTTTCACGAGGCATGCACACGAGGTACACAAAGGCCCCGCCATCCCACTGGATGACGGGGCCACATCACGTTATGGTCCGGGTCATCATGGGCGGAAGGCGACCTTCCGCGCTTCTCAGTCCCCCGTGGGAAGGGCCCCTCACGGCACGTCAACTCCCCGGTAGCATCCCGTGATGATCGGCAACACGACGCCGTGCAGGCCGACCCCGTCAGTACCCCAATTGAGGATCTCGATGACATCCATACCGGAGGCGCTGTTGTGGTGCCTCAGCGCAGGTACGGCCGCCGCCGTGGTCCTGGCGGCGCTCTCGATCCGGGCGCGCGGACAGCGCGCGGACCTGAGATCACGCCTCTCCGCCGCTGAGGAACAGAACAGCGCCACGCTCCGCAGCAATACGGAGCTGTCGGCACGACTGCGTGCCACCGAGGCCGAGATCCGGCACCTGGCCGAAACCCGGCTCCCCGACCTGACGCTGGCGCTCGCGCACCCGCATGTGCCCGTGCCCGGCCTGATGGACGCCCGGTTCGCCGGGACGGACGCCGACCGGGCGCTCGGCGCCGTGCTGGAGCAGGTCAGCGACGCCATCACCAAGGAGCGGGCGCGGGTCGACGCCGCGGCGCAGTCCACGCTGCGCGGGGCGACCACCACCATCCAGGCGCTGCTCTACCAGCTCCAGACGGCGCTGCAGGAGATGCAGCACCGCTACGACGACCCGAACGTCGCCCAGGACCTGCTGAACGCCGACTTCCTCAACGAGCAGGCGCTGCGGCGCGTGCAGGCCACCGGCGTCGTGTGCGGCGCCTGGCCGGGGCTGACCCGCGAGGACTCCTACCTCGCCGAATTGGTCGTCGGCGCCACCTCCCGGCTGCGCGGCTACGACCGCGTACAGGTCAGCAACCAGCTGCGCGACCCGGTCGCCGTCGTCGCGCGGGCCGTCGAGCCGGTCGCGATCGTCGTCACCGAGCTGCTGGCGAACGCGCTGCACCACTCGCACCGTGAACTTCCGGTCATCATCACCCTTCAGCAGGGCAACCGCGGTGCGTCGGTGATCGTCGACGACTACGGCGTCGGCATGCACGACGACGAGATCAAGGCCGCGATGGAGCTGCTGGCGGGCGACGACGACCTGCTGCTGACCCAGCTCGGCGACCCGCCGCGGTCCGGCTTCGCCGCCGCCGGCCAGCTGGTGCGCCAATACGGCTTCGGTGTGCACGTCGAGCCGTCGCCGTACGGCGGCGTGCGCGCGGTCGTGTACATCCCGGGTGACCCCCTCCTCACCGTCCTCGACGAGAGCACCCAGCCCATGTCCGTGATGGCTCCGCTGCCGCACCGTTCGGGGGTACCGGACCGGTCCGCGTCCGTACTGCCGACCGGCACCGCGTCTCCCGCCGCCGCGCCCGCCGCGCCCGCCCCTGCCGCACCGGCGGCTCCGGCTCCGCAGCCGGCCGACCGGTTCGAGGCCGCGCCGCCCGTGCAGACGGAGGGCGAACTCCCGCGCCGGCGCCGCCGTATGCCCGTATCCGAAAGCCCCGACAGCGCCGACAGCGAGGAGAGCGCCGAGCGCACCGCCTCGCTTCCCCCGCGCTCCCCGGAGGAGACCGGGTCCCGCTGGGCCGCACTCCAGCGCGGCACCGAATCC
Source organism: Streptomyces sp. NBC_01454 (assembly GCF_036227565.1). NCBI lineage: Bacteria > Bacillati > Actinomycetota > Actinomycetes > Kitasatosporales > Streptomycetaceae > Streptomyces > Streptomyces sp. NBC_01454. The sequence continues at coordinate 5,695,060 of NZ_CP109460.1, read as the reverse complement.
GGCCGGGCAGCCGTCCAGTCAGAACCCCCTCGCAGTCCCGAAGGGAACGCTCAATCATGAACAGCCCCACCCGCCGCCGTGTCGCCGAGGACAAGTCCTGGGTGCTCACGCCCCTCCTGGAGTTGCCGCATGTGATCCACGCCGCCGTCATCTCCGGCGACGGCTTCATCGAGGGCTCCTCGCCGGGGCTGAAGCGGGACTCCGCCGAGGGTGTCGCCGCGATGATGTCCGCCCTGCAGGGCGCGGGACGGGCCGTCACCGCGGCCTTCGCCGAGAAGGACGACACCCGGCTGCGGCAGACCGTCATCGAGTCCGATGAGGGCTTCGTCTTCGCGATACCGGCCGGCGAGAACACCTGCCTGGCCGTCTTCGCCGGTCCGGAGGTGAACATGGGAGTCGTCGCTCACCACATGCAGGTGCAGGTCACGACGCTGGGCAACAAGGTCATGAACAGCCGGGCCCGGGACCTCGGTAACCCGGCATGACGCCGCGCCAGAGCAGCGGCAGGCGCCTCGTACCGGCCTATCTGGCGACCGGCGGACGCGCCCGGCCGAGCCGTAACACCCTCGACCGGCTCACCCTGTTGCACGGCGTGGGCATGCCGATCACCAGTGAGGTACGCCCGGAGGAGCACCGCATCCTGGAGCTGCTGCAGCCCGGGGCGCTGTCTCTGGCGGAGGTCGCCGCCCACCTTCACCTCCCTGTGAGCGTGGTGAAGGTGCTGGTGGCCGATCTCGTCGACGCCGGGCGGCTGCACGCCCGGCCCCCCATTCCCGAAGCCGAGCAATTCGACCGACAGATCCTGGAGAGGGTTCTCGATGGACTCCGCTCTCTCAAGTGCTAGCGCCGAAACCGGCGCGGGCACCGGCAACATGTACCTCTCCGGCGAGCACCAGACCCTGGTCAAACTGCTGATCGCGGGGCCGTTCGGGGTCGGCAAGACCACGCTCATCCGGGCGTTGTCCGAAACCCCCCCGCTGCACACCGAGGAGGTCATGACGCAGACCGGCGCGGGTGTCGACAATCTCGCCGGTGTCCGGGAGAAGACCACCACCACCGTCGCCATCGACTTCGGACGGCTGACGCTGCCCGGGGACCTGGTGCTGTATCTGTTCGGCACACCCGGGCAGAAACGTTTCCGGCCCCTGTGGCAGGACATCGCCCGCGGTGCGCTGGGCGCCCTGGTCCTCGCGGACACCCGCCGGCTGGCGGACTCCTTCGAGGTGATGGACATCGTCGAGGAGGCCGGGCTGCGCTACGCGGTCGCGGTCAACACCTTCCCCGACGCGCCCCAGTACAGCGCCGAAAAGCTCCGCGAGGCCCTCGACCTGCACCCCGAGACACCGCTGGTGATGTGCGACGCCCGCGACCGGGAACAGTCCGTCGACGCGCTGATCGCGCTCGTCGGGCACGTCCTGGCCCACACCCCCGAGGAGAACCCGAACCCGTGACTTCCCCGCACCGGCCGGGAGCCGCACCGCCACCGGGCTGCCCGGCGCACGCCGCCCCTCCGCAGCAGTACGCTCCGGCGCAGCCCGACGCCCAGACGCCGGTGAAGCTCTACGGTCCGGACTTCGCCGCCGACCCGCGCCGCGTCTACGCGCACCTGCGGCAGTACGGCGCGCTGGCACCGGTCGAGATCGCACCGGAGGTGACCGCGATGCTGGTCACCGACTACCGGGCGGCGCTCGATCTGCTGCACGACGACGCCACCTGGTCCAAGGATTCCCGGGAGTGGATGACGACCGTCCCCCCGGACTCCGCCGTCATGCCGATGCTGATGTGGCGGCCCAACATCTTCTACGCCGACGGGCCGGCGCACGTCCGCTACCGGGACGTCGTCGTCGACAGCTTCAAGCTCGTCGAGCCGCACGAGCTGCGGGCCCGGGTCCATCACGCCGCGGACTCCCTGATCCAGCGGTTCGGGGCGCACGGCGAGGTCGATCTGATCGCCGAGTACGCGCGGCTGATCCCGCTCCTGATGTTCAACAACCTCTTCGGGCTGCCGGATTCCTACAGCGACCGGCTGATCTCGGCCATCGGGGGCATGCTGGACGGCAACTCCCCCGAGGAGGCCGCCGCCGCCAACGAGGCGTACACCAGCTACATCATGGAGCTGGTGGGCGCGAAGAAGGCCCAGCGCGGACCGGACCTGACCTCCTGGTTCATGGACCACCCCCACGCGCTGAACGACGAGGAACTGATCCACAACATCATCCTCACGATGGGCGCGGGCAACGAGCCGCTCGCCAACCTCATCGGCAACGCGCTGGCGCGGATGCTCTCCGACGACCGGTACTACAACACCCTGTCCGGCGGCGCGCTCACCGCGCACGACGCGATCAACGAGGTGCTGTGGAACGACCCGCCACTGACCAACTACTCCGCCCACTACCCGGTCCGCGATGTGTTCTTCCACGGCACCTGGGTGCGCAAGGGGCAGCTGGTGATGGTGTCGTACGCGGCCGCCAACAGCCAGTTCGACACCACCGGGCAGACCGGTCCCGGCTCCGGGGGCGGCTCGCACCTGTCCTGGGCGGCCGGTCCGCACGCCTGCCCCGTGAAGCGGCACGCCCTGCTGATCGCCACCACCGCGATCGAGCGGCTGACCGCCTGGCTCTCCGACATCGAACTCGCCGTGGACTCCTCCACGCTGCAGTGGCGCAACGGCGCGTTCCACCGGGCCCTGGTGGCGCTGCCGGCCCGCTTCACGCCCATCACCCCCGACCAGGCAGGAGCAACGCCGTGGCACAACAGGGACAGCGGCCCTACGTCATCGACCCGGTCGGAAGCGACATCCACGGAGAGGCAGCCCGCCTCCGCGCGCTAGGCCCGGTGGCCCGCACCGAACTGCCGGGCGGCATCGAGGCGTGGACGGTCACCAGCCACACCCTGCTCAAGCAGCTGCTGACCGACGACCGGGTCTCCAAGAACCCGCGGGACCACTGGCCGGAATGGCAGCGCGAGGAGGTCCGCAACAGCTGGCTGCAGTCCTGGATCGGCGTCACCAACATGTTCACCGCGTACGGCGCGGACCACCGGCGGCTGCGCAAGCTGATCGCCCCGGCGTTCACCGCCCGCCGTACCGAGGCCATCCTCCCGCGGGTGGAGGGCATCACGCAGGGCTTACTGGCCGAGCTCGCCGCCCACCCGGCGGGCGAGCCGCTGGACCTGCGGGCGCGCTTCAACCACCCGCTGCCCATGCAGGTCATCTGCGAGCTGTTCGGCTTCCCGGAGGGCGCGGCGCGCGTCGAACTCGCGCGTCTCGTCGAGGCCATCATGGACACCACGGCCACCCCGGAACAGGCCGGTGCCACCGCCGCGGCGGTCTATGAGCTGCTCGGTGAACTGGTCGCGGCCAAGCGCGAGAACCCGGCCGACGACCTGACCAGCCTGCTGGTCTCCGCCCGGGACGACGACGGCCGGCGGATGACCGAGCGGGAGCTGCTCGACACCCTGCTGCTGGTCATCGGCGCCGGTCACGAGACCACCGTCGACCTGCTGGGCAATGCCGTCCATGCCCTGCTCACCCACCCCGGGCAGCTCGCGCTGGTGCTCTCGGGCCAGGTCTCCTGGAAGGACGTCATCGAGGAGACCCTGCGCTGGGCGCCCAGCATCGCCAGCCTGCCGCTGCGGTTCGCCGTCGAGGACATCGACATCCCGGACGGTCCCACCATCCGCAAGGGTGAGGCGATCCTCCCGGGGTACGCCGCGGCCGGCCGAGACCCCGCCTTCCACGGGGAGACCGCCGCCGAGTTCGACATCCGGCGCTCCGACCCCGAGCACCTCGCCTTCGGCCACGGCGTCCACCACTGCCTGGGCGCCCCGCTGGCCCGGATGGAGGCCCGGATCGCCCTGCCGGCTCTCTTCGCCCGCTTCCCGGACATCCAACTTGCCGTTCCGGCCGAGGAGTTGGCAGCTACGGGCGGCTTCATCTCGGGCGGCCTGCGCAGTCTGCCGGTACGGCTGACCACGGGCTGAGCTTCCCGGGCCGCTCCGGCTGCGCGTCCGCCGACCCCGTCATCCGCTTCCGGGTGGCGGGGTCGTCGTCTTCGCCGGCAGCCGCCGCCGGGCCGCTTCGGGGGCTCAGGAGGGCGTGCGGGCCGCCGCCAGCAGGCGGTGGATGTCGGCGGGGCGGAGCATCAGCGCGCTGCCGACGGTGCTGAGCACCTCGCGCTCCGCGGGCGTGTAGGCGCCGTCGGCGAGCGCGATACGGGCGCCCTGGAGGAGCAGCGCCTCCCGGCCCGCCGGGGCGAGGTGCGGGGCCAGCGGCTCCAGCGACTCATGGAGCTCTATGGCCAGTGCGGTGCCGCACGGGTCCATGCCCTGGTGGGCACAGTGACCGGCCGCCGCCCCCTCGTAACTGCCGGTCACCCGGCCGGTGTCGGCGGCGAGCGCGGCGAGCAGGGTGAGCAGCTGGTCCTCGGAGCAGTCCGCGAAGCCGGCCGCGCGGACCGTGCTGACGGCGGCGTCGCGGACCGCACGCGACGAGGTGCCGCCCGCGGCCAGCAGCGCCAGGGTGAGGGTGTGGACGGCATCCCTGAGCATCGCGGAGAAGCGGACGGTGGTGGGGTGGTCGAGGGCGTCGGGGCCGAAGTGTCCGCGGCAGGCGGAGCACTCCAGGACGGGTCCGGCGGCGCCGCGGGAGAGCAGCGGGACGCCGAGGACGGTGAGACGGCGGCGGCCGGTCCTGCGGAGATAGTTGCGGTCCCCGCCGCAGTCCGGACAGAAGAACTCGCCGTCGGCGACGGTACGCCAGGACGTGCGCACGCCCATCACACACATCTTGTGCATCACGTCAGCCCTCCGTAACTCTCCCGTGGCCCTCCGGGCACGGGAGGTAACCCCCTCGCCCCGTCGCCGCATTGGACGTGATGTTAGCCACATGCATGATGCGGCGTCAGCACCTCGTATCGGACAACTGGCCGGATGGCGAAGGAGGACGACGGGCCCCGACCGTCCCGGAGGGGGCGGGACGGGGCCCGTCGGCGCCCCGTGGGGGCCCCGGCCGCCGCCCGTCGGCCGAGGTCGACGGGCGTACGGGGTCAGCGGCGGTCCGGCGGCATCAGCCTTGCGGGGCCGTCAACACTCCGGGGTGTGTACTCCTGGCGTGATGAAGGACCTTGGCCACTTCCCGGGCCTGGTTGTCCAGTCCGCGGGCGTTGGGGTGGACCAGGGTGCAGGCCTCGCCGGTGCCGGGGATGTCGTTGCACAGCTCCGTCGGCGGGTCGGTCTGGTCGCCGTCACCGGTGAGGTTGTCCCGGATGCCGTACATCCACTTCGCCTCCCCGCTCTGGCAGACCCCGTGGCCCACGCTGGGTCCATAGGTGTCGACATAGGTCGCGTTCCGGTGGCCGGCGTGGCGGTGCAGCAGGTCGTTCAGGCGCTTCTCCAGTCCGTCCAGCCAGGGCATGTCGCCCTTCTTGACGCTGCCGAGCTGGTTCCAGTGCAGGAAGCTGCAGCCGGAGGTGTCGGGGACGATGGCGGGGTAGCCGACGACGGCGACCTGGGCGTGCGGCGCGGCCGCGTGGATCGCCGTCATCATGCGGCCGAAGTCGGCGTCCAGCCGCGCGAAGCTGTCCGCCAGCCAGTCCGCCCCGGCCCCGTCGCCGGTGTAGTGGTCGGTACAGGGCTTGGTCTTCAGGGGCTGGGTGAGGCCGAGTTCGATGCACTTGCCCAGGATGGCGCCGAAGCCGAGGGAGTTGCCGCCGATGCCGACGGTGACGAAGTCGGTGTCCGGGGACAGCGCCTCCAGCTGGGCGGGCAGTTCGGGCCAGCCCCCCTCGGGCGGGACCGTCGGCGGGCCGAGGATCTTGTCGGACGGCTGGGGCTCCAGAATCCCGTCGACGACCTCGGCCGCTCCGCAGGTCACATCCCTCAGCCGATAGCCGAACCGCTCCGCCACCTGGTGGGGGTAGTTGCGGTACGAGCGGCCGCAGCCGTCGCTCTCGTCCCAGGGGCGGACGAACACGCCGGCGCTGTAGGAGTCGCCGAGCGCGACATACTCCGGGCGGTCGGCCGCCTCGGCCCGCGCTCCGGTCGCCGCCGGGGTGAGGGCCGATGCCACGACAGCGAGCGCGGCGGCACCCGCCAGCACCAGCCGGGAGAGTGCGGGCATGCGCAATCTGGTCATCTGCACGTCCTTGGTGTGCGCGGCGCGGCCTGTCCGACCGGCGCTCCTCACCAAAAGTACCAACTCAATTACGCAGAGTTACCTTTGAAGATTTCAAACCCCACCTTCAGGTGGCGGTGCCGCACAACGGCGCGCCCCCGCAGCCCGGTGGGGGCTACGGGGGCGCGGTGCGCAACTCGGTGATCGTGCCCGTGAGTTGGGCCCGATCGTGCAGGTCAGCGCGCGGCGCGGTTGACGGCGGAGGCGACCGCCTTGATCGAGGCGCGGACGATGTTGGCGTCGATGCCGACGCCCCACAGCACCTTGTCGCCGATCGCGCACTCGACATACGCGGCGGCCTGGGCGCCGGCACCCTCACTCATGGTGTGCTCGACGTAGTCCAGCACGCGCACGTCCGTGTCGATCGCGGCCAGCGAGTCGATGAACGCGGCCAGCGGGCCGTTGCCGCTACCGGTCAGCACGGTGTCCGCGCCGTTGACGACCGCCTCGACGGTCAGCGCGTCGGTGCCGTCGCTCGTGGACGAGGTCTGGGCGGAGCGCAGCGCGATGCGGCCCCAGGCGTTCTCCGGCGTGGGCAGGTACTCGTCCTGGAAGGCGGACCAGATCGCGGCGGGCGTGACCTCGCCGCCCTCGGCGTCGGTCTTCTCCTGGATGATCCGGGAGAACTCGATCTGCATCCGGCGCGGCAGGTCCAGCTTGTGGTCGTTCTTCAGGACGTAGGCGATACCGCCCTTGCCGGACTGCGAGTTGACGCGAATGACGGCCTCGTAGGAGCGGCCGACGTCCTTGGGGTCGATGGGCAGGTACGGGACCGCCCACTCGAGGTCGTCCACGGTCTTGCCGGCGGCGGTGGCCTCGGCCTCCATGGCGTCGAAGCCCTTCTTGATGGCGTCCTGGTGGGAGCCGGAGAAGGCGGTGTAGACCAGATCGCCCGCGTAGGGGTGGCGCGGGTGGATCTCCATCTGGTTGCAGTACTCGCTGGTGCGACGGATCTCGTCGATCTGCGAGAAGTCGATCTGCGGGTCGACGCCCTGGGAGAACAGGTTCATGCCCAGCGTCACCAGGTCGACATTGCCGGTGCGCTCGCCCTGCCCGAACAGGCAGCCCTCGATACGGTCCGCGCCCGCCATGATCGCCAGCTCGGCGGCGGCGACGGCGGTGCCCCGGTCGTTGTGCGGGTGGACCGACAGGCATACGTGCGCACGCCGGGACAGGTGGCGCGACATCCACTCGAAGCGGTCGGCGTGCGTGGACGGCGTCGAACGCTCGACGGTGGCGGGCAGGTTCAGGATGATCTCGCGGCCCTCTTCGGGCTGCCAGACGTCACAGACCGCCTCGCAGACCTCCAGCGCGAAGTCCAGCTCGGTGTCGGTGAAGATCTCCGGGCTGTACTGGTAGCCGAAGATCGTCTCGTCGCCCAGGATCTTGTCGGCGTACTCCATGACCAGCCGGGTGCCGTCCACGGCGATCTGCTTGACCTGGTCCTTCGAGCCGCGGAAGACGACCCGGCGGAAGGTGGGCGCGGTGGCGTTGTACAGGTGCACCGTGGCGCGGTGGGCGCCGCGCAGCGACTCGACGGTGCGCTCGATCAGCTCCTCGCGGGCCTGCGTCAGGACGGAGATCGTCACGTCCTCGGGGATCGCGCCCTCTTCGATGATGGAGCGGACGAAGGCGAAGTCGGTCTCACCGGAGGACGGGAAGCCGACCTCGATCTCCTTGTAGCCCATGCGCACCAGCAGATCGAACATCTCGCGCTTGCGGGCCGGTGACATCGGGTCGATCAGCGCCTGGTTGCCGTCGCGCAGATCGGTCGACAGCCAGCGGGGCGCGGCGGTGATGCGGTTGTCCGGCCAGGTGCGGTCCGGGATGTCGACCGCTTCGTAGCCGCCGTACTTGTGGACCGGCATGCCGGAGGGCCGCTGCAGCTGCGTCGCGTTCGTCACCGGGGTGCGGCGGCCGACGGCATGGTCTGCGGGGCTCGACGGATTCGACATGGTGCGTGGGGCTCCTCGTATTCCGCTGGTGTCCCCCTGCTCATCAGGAGCCAGGAGGGGGCCGACGGGGCGACAAGATCGCAACACCGAACTCCGCGGGGAGGGGGTCGGCCTACGACTACAGGCCCTCGCCGCGGCAGCTAAGGAGAAGCAGCCCGAAACGCATGATGCACAGCACCCTAGCTGAGGTACGCCCTGTGTGGCGGGTGCGTATCAGTATGCGGGACGGGGCGGGCCGCATGGCATAAATGCGACTAACCACACTTTTCCGGGAATTTCAGCCGCAGGCAGTGACAGCCGCATTACAGAGTGCCACCGTTTGCGTATGGACCTCAACGACGCGACGCCAGAACCGGCCGGCAGCGGCACCCCCGTCTTCTGCACGATCATCCCGCCGCACATCCTCGACAATCTGGCCCGGTCCGACGACCCGGCCCGGCACGAGCCCGCCCGCCGCACCCTGGAGCACGACCACGCACGGCGCACCCAGCGCCGTGAGATCGCCGCCCGTGACCTCACCCCCGGCGAGCCCGGGGCCGCCGCCGACAAGCCCAAGCGCACCATCTACGACGCCCGCCACCAGGAGACCCTGCCTGGCCACAAGGTGCACAGCGAGACGGACGGCCCCTCCAAGGACGCCTCCGTCAACCGCGCGCACGCCGGCCTCGGCGCCACCTTCGAGCTCTACCTCAAGGTCTACGGCCGCAAGTCCATCGACGGCGCCGGCCTGCCGCTCAACGCCACGGTCCACTACGGCCAGAAGTACGACAACGCCTTCTGGGACGGCGAGCGGATGGTGTTCGGCGACGGCGACAACGACCTGTTCAAGGACTTCACCATCCCCGTCGACGTCATCGGTCACGAGCTGACCCACGGCGTCACGCAGTACACCGCCAACCTCGACTACGAGGGCCAGCCCGGCGCCCTCAACGAGTCCGTCTCCGATGTCTTCGGCGTACTGATCAAGCAGTACGCCCTCGGCCAGACCGCCGACCAGGCCGACTGGCTGATCGGCGCCGATCTGCTCGGCCCGAACGTCACCGGCAAGGCCCTGCGCTCGATGAAGGCCCCCGGGACCGCGTACGACGACGACGTCCTCGGCAAGGACCCGCAGCCCGCCACGATGAAGGGCTATGTCCGCACCACCGACGACAACGGCGGGGTGCACATCAACTCCGGCATCCCCAACCACGCCTTCTACCTGGCCGCCACCGCGCTCGGCGGCAAGGCCTGGGAGCGGGCCGGGCAGGTCTGGTACGACGTGCTGACCGGCGGCAAACTCGCCAAGAACGCGCAGTTCGCCGACTTCGCCGCCCTCACCATCAAGGCGGCGCAGGCCCGTTTCGGTGCCGGCGCCGCACACGACGCCATGGTCAAGGCCTGGAGCCAGGTCGGCGTCACGCCCAAGTAGCACGGCGCGGGGACGAGGTCCGCGGGGCGGGGCGCTCGGCAGAGCCGCCCCGCCCCGCGCACGCATACCGTGCCCCCGCGGGGTACAAGTCCGTCGTAGACGTCAAAGGAGCCTGTTATGCGCATCCACGTCCATCGCACCGGCGGATTCAGCGGCGTCGACCGCCGCGCGGAGATCGACACCGCGGACCGCGACGACGCCGACGACTTGCGGTCCCTGGCCGACAAGGCCGTCGCCACCGCCCGCTCCGAGCCCCCCGTCGGGGTCCCGGACGGCTTCAGCTACCGGATCACCATCGACGGCCGCACGGTGTACTGCGCCGATCCCCGGCTCACCGACGAACAGCGGACGCTGATCAGCAAGGTGCTGAAGGAAGGCTCGTAGGCCACGCGGCCGGAGCCCGCCCACCCGTGCCACCACGCCTCACGCGATTCCCCGCCCCGGCGCATGACCGGGGCCCGGTGAGCGCCCCTCGCCGCCCGGAGTCCGCGGGCAGGCGGCCCCCAACTCGCCTCCTGTGCCGCCCTCTTGACACGCTTACCGGCGGTTACAAGGATCCCGTTCATGACGACGGTGCCGGACCCTTCGCTGTCCCTGCCCCAGTTCCCCCGTGACTTCGTGTGGGGGGTGTCGACGTCCGCCGCGCAGATCGAGGGGGCGGTGACGGAGGACGGGCGGGGGCGGTCCGCGTGGGATGTCTTCGCGGCGGAGGCCGGGCGGATCAAGGACGGGTCCGATCCGCGGGTGGCCACCGATCACTACCACCGCTACCGCGAGGACGTGGCGCTGCTCCAGGGGCTCGGGGTCGGGGCGTACCGGTTCTCCGTGGCGTGGCCGCGGGTGGTGCCGGACGGCGGCGGGACGGTCAACGCGGCGGGGCTGGACTTCTACGACCGGCTGGTGGACGAGCTGCTGGCGGCGGGGGTCGCGCCGGTGCCGACGCTGTTCCACTGGGACACGCCGCAGGTGCTGGAGGAGGGCGGCGGCTGGCTCGTACGGGAGACGGCCGAGCGTTTCGCGGCGTATGCGGACGTGGTGGCGGGGCGGCTCGGGGACCGGGTGGAGCGGTGGATCACGCTCAACGAACCCGCCGAGGTGACCTTGCTGGGGTACGGGCTGGGACAGCATGCGCCGGGGCGCCAGCTGCTGTTCGAGGCGCTGCCGGCCGCGCACCATCAACTGCTGGGACACGGGCTGGCCGTGCAGGCGCTGCGGGCCCGCGGGGCGCGGAGCGTCGGGATCGCCCATTCGCACGGGCCGACCTGGGCGGCGAGCGCGTCGGAGGCGGACACCGCGGCGGCCGATCTCTACGACCTGCTGCTCAACCGGCTGTTCGCGGAGCCGGTGCTCCTGGGACGGTATCCGGACGAGGAGCTGGCGGCGCTGCTGCCGGGGCCGGTCGCGGAGGATCTGAAGGTCATCGCGGAGCCGGTGGACTGGTACGGGATCAACTACTACCAGCCGACGCTGGTCGGCGCCCCGGGGGCCGCGGGTGCGGCGGCTGACTTCGGCGGCATCCGGCTGCCGCCCGAACTGCCCTTCGCGCCCCGGGAGATCGAGGGGTATCCACGGACCGACTTCGGATGGCCGGTGGTGCCGGAGGCGCTGACCGAGCTGCTGGTGTCGTTCCGGGAGCGGTACGGGGACCGGCTGCCGCCCGTCGTGATCACCGAGAACGGGTGCGCGTACGAGGGGATCGCGGACCAGGAACGGATCACCTTCCTGGACGGCCATCTGCGGGCGCTGCATGCGGCGATGGCGGCCGGTGTCGAGGTCCGCGGGTACTTCGTGTGGTCGCTGCTGGACAACTTCGAGTGGGCGCAGGGGTACGCCCGGCGGTTCGGCCTGGTGCACGTGGACTACGCGACCCTGGAGCGGACGCCCAAGGCCTCGTACCACTGGCTGCAAGGCGTGCTGAGGGAGCAGGCCGGGGGATGAGCGGCCCGGCTCCCGAGGCGCTCGCGGAGCCGTCGCAGCAGGCCGGGCGGGCCTGGACCGTCGCCCTGTCGCTGGCCAACGGGGCGATCTGGGTCGGGTGGTACGGACCGCTGCAGATCCTGCTGGCGTCGCAGGCCGCGCAGCTCGCGCCGCCGGGGACACCGAAGGAATCCGTGCTGGCGTGGGTGACCGGGGCGGGGGCCGTCGTCTCGATGGTGGCCAACCCGCTGTTCGGGGCGCTGTCGGACCGTACGGCCTCGCGGTTCGGGCGGCGTACGCCCTGGATCGCCGCGGGGGTCACGGGCGGGGCCGGCGCGCTCGTCCTGCTGGCCGGGGCGGACACGGTGCCGGCGATGGCGCTGGGGTGGTGTCTGGTGCAGCTCACCCTCAACGCGGCGTTCGCGGCGGTCACGGCGGCGGTGCCGGACCGGGTGCCGCAGCGGCAGCGCGGGGCGGTGGGCGGCTGGGTGGGGGCCGCGCAGGTCCTCGGGGTGGTGGCCGGCACGGGGCTGGCGACGGTCGCGGGCGGGGTGGTCGCGGGCTATCTCGCCTGTGCCGGTTTCGCGGTGCTGGGCACCCTCCCGTACGTGCTGCTGCACCGGGACCCGGTACTGCCTGCCGAGCGGCGTCCGGCGGGCGGCGCACGGGCCCTGCTCGCCGGGTTCCTGATCAGCCCGCGCCGCCACCCCGATCTGGGATGGGCCTGGCTGACCCGGTTCCTGATCAACCTCGGCAACGCGCTGGCCCTGCTGTACCTGCTCTACTACCTGCGGGACGTACTGCACCGGCCGGACCCGGTCGGCGGGGTGCTGGTGCTGACCGCCGTCAACGCCGTGACGCTGCTCGGCACGGTCGTCGTCGGGGGCTTCTGGTCGGACCGGGTCGGGCGCCGGCAGCCGTTCGTGCGGTGGGCGGGGGTGCTGATGACGGTGGCGACCGGGCTGCTGGCCGGGTGGCAGACCTGGCCGGGGGCGCTGTGCGCAGCGGCGCTGCTCGGGGTCGGCTTCGGCGTCTTCACCTCCGTCGATTTCGCCCTGATGACCGAGGTGCTGCCGGCCGCCGCCGACCGCGGCAAGGACCTGGGCGTCATCAATGTCGCCAACGCGCTGCCACAGGTGGCCGCCCCGGTGCTGGCCGCGCCGCTCGTGCAGCACCTCGGCGGCTACCGGGTGCTGTACGGCGTCGCGGCGGCCGTCGGGCTGCTGGGGGCGCTGCTGGTGCGCAGGATCCGGGGCGTGGCATAGCTGTTGAGCAGGCCCATCGGCCCGGTCGGCCCTGCCCGCCCTGCCCCGCTCACCAGGCGCATTTGCCGCCCGCTTAAAGACATAGCGGCCATACGGCCCCAAGGGCAGGATGAAGCCATCCACTCCGGTCCCCGAGCATGTGGCCCCCACCGTCCTGTCCAGGCGTTTGCCCCCTCCGTGTCGAACCCACGCCGATGTCCGTGGGTCCTCGGACGTCCGTGGGCAGACCCGCCGTCCACCCCTCATGACCACGGCTGACCCGGAGTACCACCGTGCGGGCACCACCGGCATGACGTCCGACGAGAGGGAGCGACCGTGTCCCAGCAGGCCCTCCAGCATGGCGCAGCACCCTTCGCCATCCGCAGCGCCGCCTGGTATCTGCCCGAGCACACGCTGCCCATCACCGGGATAAGGACGCTCGACGAGACCGAGCGCGCCACCCGCGACGCGCTGGGCATCGACACGGTCCGGGCGGACGACCGGCTGAACTCCGTCACTCTCGCGGAACGCGCCGCGCGCCGGGCGCTCGAACAGGCGGGGCTTGACGCCCGGGACCTGGGCGCCCTGGTGATGGTGGAGTCACGGGTCCAGGAGACGTTCCTCAGCTCCGAGGTGACCAGGCTCCAGCACCGACTCGGCGCCGACCACGCCACCACCTTCTCGGTGGGCGGGCTCGGCTGTGTGTCGATCACCCCGGCCCTGCTGACGGCCCGCGGACTGCTGGCCGCGGACCCCGCCCTGGACCATGTCCTGGTCGTGCACGGCAGCAAGCCGGCCGCTGCCCTGCGCTACCGCCACCCCGTCACGGTGAACGGCGACAGCGGGCAGGCACTGCTGCTGGCCCGCAGCGGGCGGATACGGGTACTCGACATCGCCCAGCTGACCAACGGGCGTTACTGGGACCTCTTCCGCGTCGACTACCGGGACCGCCCCACCGCTCAGTGGCGCGAAGAGTGCACGGAGCCCAGCACCTACTCCTTCCGCCTGGCCATGGAGACGCGCAACCGCCTCTCCGCGATGCTGGGCGACCTGCTGCGGCGCAACGGAATCGGCCGGGGGAACGTAGCCGGCTTCGTCAGCCAGAATCTGTCCGCCGGGAGCTTCGCCTTCCTCGAGGACTCCCTGGACCTCGCACTGCTGCCGGCGTGCCGGGAGAACCTCCGGCAGTACGGACACCTCGGTCCCAATGACGTCTTCCTCAATCTGCGCACCGCAGTCGACCGCAAGGAGCTGGCCCCCGGCGACCTTGCGGTCCTGATCAACGTGAGCCCGGTGGCTGCCTGGAGTCTGCTGCTGGTCGAGACAGGTCCACAGGAGGACGCGGCATGAACGACATCACCTCACAGATCACCGGCTTTCTGAGCGCGGCTCTTCGCCGGCAGGTCGAGCCGGACGACGACTACTTCGCACAGGGCCTCGCCGACTCACTGTTCGCACTGGAACTGGTGACCTTCGTCGAGAGCCGCTTCGCCCTCACCGTCGAGGTCGAGGACCTGGATCTGGACAGCTTCAGGACCGCCCGGCGCATCACGGAGTTCGTCCGGAGCAAGACCGGAGCGACCGAGCGGGGAGCGGCGCATGTCAAGGGTTCCTGAAAGCGGCCCCGACGCCGCGACGACGGATCCGCCGCCCGTGGAGCCCGTGGAGCTGTCCCGGGTCGCCGCCGATCTGGCAGCCCACGCACACGACTGCGCCTCTCGTTGGGACCAGGACGGCGGACTGCCCGATTCCGTGCGCAAGAGGTTCGCCGCGTCGGGACTGCTCGCCGCGGACCTGCCCGAGCGGTACGGGGGCGCCGGCCTCCATCCGCTCGCCCTCGGGGAGATCACCGCACGGATCGGTGGTGAGTGCAGCGCCCTGCGCGGGCTGCTGACCGTCCAAGGCATGGTCGCGGCGGCGCTGCTGCGCTGGGGCACCGAGGCACAGCGGGCCGACTGGCTGCCCCGGCTTGCCGGCGGCGAGCTGACGGCCGGCTTCGCGGCGAGCGAGCAGGGCGCCGGCAGCGCGCTGGGGTCGGTGGAAACCCGTATCGAGGCGTCGGGCCGGCCGGGCCACCAGGAACTGGTCGTGAGCGGCCGCAAGAGGTGGGTCACCTTCGGTGCGGTCGCCGACGTGTTCCTGGTCCTCGGCACGTACGGGGGAAAGCCGGCCGCCGTGCTCGTGGACGCGGACCGCGCCGGTGTCGAGCGGGAGCCGGTGAACGGCCAGCTCGGCATGCGGGCCGCCCGGATCGCGCACGTGTCCTTCGACGGCGTGCGGGTGCCCCGGCATCAGCTCGTCGCCCCTCCCGGCCTGGGGCTCTCCCATGTCGCCGGCACCGCGCTCGACCACGGCCGGTTCACGGTCGCCTGGGGATGCGTGGGCATGGCGGAGGCGTGCGTCGAGGACGCCGCCACCCACGCCGCGGTCCGTCGGCAGGGCGACGTCCCCCTGGGTGACCACCAGTTGGTCCGGTCGCTGCTGGCCAGGGCGGCGGTGGACGCCGCCGGGGCCCGGGAACTCGCCCGCAGGGCCGCGGAGGCACGGGCCTGCGGCCCAGGTCACGGGGTGTCGGAGACGCTCATGGCCAAGTACGCGGCGGCTTCCGCGGCGGCGACGGCCGGCCGCGACGCCGTACAGGTGCTCGGCTCGGCCGGCTGCGCGCCCGACAGCAGGGCGGGCCGTCACTTCCGGGACGCCAAGGTCATGGAGATTATCGAAGGAGCACAGCAAGTGTCCGAACTTCACATAGCCGAGCGGTTGTTACGGCGCTTCGGTGGTGCGGCGCACGGCACGGACCGCACCGCCGGGCCCCGTCTCCCCGGGGAGTCGCCGTGACCGCGGCGGAGGGCGCCCCCACCGTCAAGTGTCTGGTGTGGGACTTGGACGACACCTTATGGGACGGGGTGGTGCTGGAAGGCGACGATCCCGCCCCCTTCCCCGCAGCGCTGGAGACCCTGGCCGAGCTGGACCGTCGCGGCATCCTGCATGCCGCCGCCAGTCGCGGCGAATACCACGTCACCCACCGCCACCTGACGGAACGCCGACTGGCCGACTGGTACTGCGCGATACAGGTGGGCTGGGGCACCAAGTCCGCCGCGGTGCGCCGCATCGCGAAGGCCCTCAACATCGGTCTGGACACCATCGCGTTCGTCGACAACGACCCGGTGGAGCGGGCGGAAGTCGCGAGCGAACTCCCCATGGTCCGCTGCTACCCGGCGGCGGAGGTGGGACGACTGCCGGAACTCCAGGACTTCCGGCCCGAGCACCTCACCGCGGAGGCCACCGGGCGACGCCGGCTCTACCAGGCCGAGTGGCAACGCCAGGAGGCCGAAGAGGAGTTCGCCGAAGGACGCCAGGCGTTCCTCGACTCGCTCGACCTGATCATGGAGCTGCACCCGGCCACCGAGGAAGACCTGTCCCGGGCCAGCGAGCTGACCGTCCGCACGCACCAGCTCAACAGCACAGGACTGACCTACGACATCGACGAACTGCGCCGGTTGAGCTCCTCACCGGACCATCAGGTGCTGCTGGCCACGCTCCGCGACCGCTTCGGGGACTACGGGATCATCGGCCTGGCCGTCACCGAACTCGCCGGGCGGGACTCGGTCCTGCGGCTGCTGCTGATGTCCTGCCGGGTCGCCTCGCGTGGTGCGGGGAGCGTGCTGCTGCACCATCTGATCCAGCAGGCCCTGACGGCCGGCCGGCGCCCCGTCGCGCACTTCATCCCGACCGAGGCCAACCGGAACATGCTGGTCACGATGCGCTTCGCCGGCTACGAGGCGACGGTCACCGACAAGGACCGTCTGGTGCTCACCGTGGACCCGGAGCGCCCGCTGCCCAAGGCCCCCGGCCACACGCGCGTGATCGCCGGTGCGGCGTGAACGGCACAGGAAGCGAGGCTGCGATGACCCGACGTCCCGGTGGTACCGGTGAGTTCGCCCCCGCGGACACCCCGGGGGAGGAACGGCCGGTGTGGGCCGCCTTCCGACGGCAGGTGGTCAGGGTTCCCGAGGCGACCGCGCTCCTCATCGGCGGGGTCTCGCTGACGTACCGCGAGCTCGACCATGCCTCGGCCGGTCTTGCACAGCTGCTGTGGCAGCACGGGCTGCGGCCGGGGCGGGTCGTCTGCGTCCGGACCCAGCAGAGCGCCCTGTCCGTGGTCGCCATGCTCGCCGCACTGCGCACCGGTGCCACCTGGGCGGTCCTGGAACCGGAGTTGCCCGTCGGGAGGTTCGAGGCGCTGTGCCGGGACGTCGACTGCGCGGTGGTGCTGAGCGAGGACAGCGACGCCGTGCCGGCCTCCGTGCTCGCGGCGATGCCCGCCCCGCCGACGGTCGTGGACGCGGCGGACCTCCAGCTGACGCGGCTCGTCGAGGCGGGCCAGGAGCTGCCCACCGACCCGTACCCACCGGTCCCTGAGCAGAGCCCCGCCTACGTCGCCTACACCTCGGGATCCACCGGTGTGCCCAAAGGCGTGCTGGTCAGCCGGGGCCAGCTCGCCACGTCCATCAGCTGCCGGGGGCCGGTGTACGGCACCGAGCACTCCGTCTTCCTGATTGCGTTGCGGCTGTCCTTCGACGGGATTCTCGGCGGAATGTTCTGGTCGCTCACCGACGGTCACACGCTGGTGCTACCCGACGCGCGACAGCTCGTGCACGTGGCGGAGTTCACCCGGCTGGCCAGGGAACACCGTGTGACGCACCTGTTCAACATTCCCTCCTACTACCGGGCGGTGCTCCAGGATCCCGGCGGGTTGCCCGACACGCTGCGGATGGTGGTCGTCGGGGGTGAGGAGTGCACCCCCCAGCTGGTGGGCGCACACCACGAGCGACTGCCCCGGACCCGGATCATCAACGAGTACGGGCCCACCGAGACGACCATCGCCTGCACGGTGGAGACCGATCCGGACCCGTCCCGGGACCGTGTCCCCATCGGGCGGCCCTGGCCGGGAGCGCAGACCCGGGTACTGGACGAGCGACTGCGTGAAGTCCCGGCCGGGGAGCGGGGCGAGCTCTACGTCGGCGGCTCCCTCGTGGCACTCGGCTACGCCAACCAGCCGGCCCGTACGGCCGAGCGATTCGTCGCGGACCCGTTCGGGCGGCCGGGCGGGCGCCTCTACCGCACCGGGGACATCGCCAGCGTCGACGAGCGGGGCGCGCTGCACTACCACGGCAGAACGGACGACCAGGCCAAGATCCGCGGTACGCGGATCGAACTCGGCGAGATCGAGAGCGCGCTGGAACGCCATGCGGGCGTGGAGCAGGCCGTGGTGCTCTGCGAGCGTGCCGGGCAGGACGAGCCGCGGGTGATCGCATTCGTCCTGCCGACACCCGGCAGCAGGCCGCCGGACGCCTCGGAGCTGCGCAGACACTGCCGGGGCCGGCTGGTGGAGCAGGCCACACCGACTCTGTTCGTACCGGTCGACCACATACCGCTCGACCGCAGCACCAAGGCGGACCGGGCCACGCTCCGCACGCTGATCCCGACAGACCGGCAGTCCTCCGAAGACACCGCGGACGGGGACTGGAGCAGGCACCGGCTCGCCGTCGGCCGGATCTGGGCGGAGGTCCTCGGGCACTCCGACTCCGCCGCGGACGACAACTTCTTCGCCGTCGGCGGGAGTTCGATCAAGGTCGTCGACCTGCACGACAGGCTGGACCGGCGCTGGCCCGAGGCGCTGCGGGTGGGCGAGCTGTTCGACTACGTCACCATCGCCGCCCAGGCGCAGCGGATCGCCGACCGCCTGGGCGAGCGCGCACCGGACGAGGAACACGCCCCACCGGCCGCATACGAGCTCTGACACGCATGAACGGAGAGGCGACATGAGCGGTACGGGCGTGACACACGGCAGACCGGCCGTCGCGGTGATCGGCATCGCCACGAGATTCCCGCAGGCGGATTCCCTTGCCGCCTTCCGGGCGAACCTGCGGGCGGGGCGGGACTCGGTACGTCCGATCCCTCCGGAACGGATCCGCAGTACAGGGCTCGATCCCCGCCAGGACTACCCGGAGCAGGGCTACCTGGAGCGGATCGACCTCTTCGACCACCAGCGCTTCGGGCTGTCCCGGCGCGAAGCGGAGGTGACCGACCCGCAGCACCGGCTGGCACTCCAGCTCACCCAGGAGGCGCTGGAGAACGCCGGATACGCCCCGTCCCGGCTCCGGGACAGCCAGACAGCGGTGATCTTCAGCTCCCCGGGCAACGGCTACGCGCCGCTGGTGCGTGAGCAGGGCACCCTCAGCATGAACGGAAACATCCCCTGCGCCCTGCCGGCCAGGATCTCCCACCACTTCGGGTTCACCGGCCCCTGCTACGGCGTGGACACCGGCTGCAACGGCTCACTCGTCGCCGTCCACCAGGCATGCCGTGAACTCGGCGACGGCGACGCGGACCACGCCGTCGTGGGCGGCGTGAGCCTGCGCCACATCGTGCCGCCGACGGCCACGATGGCCGACTTCCCCGGCATCGCCTCGCCCACCGCCCGGTCCCGCGCGTTCGACCGTGCCGCGGACGGTGCGGGCTGGGGTGAGGGCGGCGCGGTGGTGGTCCTCACCACGCTGGAACGGGCGTGGGCGGAGGGTGCGTTCATCCATGCCGTGATCCGCGGCAGCGCCGTGGTGCACAACGGCCGGCATTCCGCGACCATCAGTACACCGAGTGCCCGCTCGCAGGCCCAGGTCATCACCAAGGCGTGGCGCAATGCCTCGCTGGACCCGGCGACCGCCGGATACATCGAGACACACGGTTCGGGCACCCGGCTCGGCGACGCGGTCGAGGCCGAGGGCCTGGCCCTCGCCCGTCCCGACGGCGAGGGGACGGTGAAGGTGGGCTCGGTCAAGACCAACATCGGGCACCTGGACCACGCCGCGGGAATCGCCGGGCTGGTCAAGGCGGTACTCAGCGTGCGCCACGGCGAGCTGTATCCCTCGCTGCACTTCGAGGAGCCCGCCGACGAGGTCGATCTCGAAGGCGCCCGCCTCGAGGTCGTCACCTCGCTCGAGCAGTGGGACGACGAGACGCGCCGGGCGGGCGTGAGCTCGTTCAGCCTCGGCGGCCTCAACGCGCACTGCGTGGTGGAGCAGCCCCCGGTGACCGCCCCGGTACGCCCCGCCGGCAGCCCCCCGCAGCTGATCGCGGTGTCCGCCCGCAGCCGGGCGGACCTGCTCTCCCAGTGCGAGCGGCTGTCGCTCGCCCTGCGCGACGGCGCCCAGCCGCTGGCCGCCGTCGCACGGACACTGAACGAGGGCAGGGACCACGACCCCCACCGTGTGTCCGTGGTCGCCCGGGAGACCTCTGAGCTCGCGGCACGCCTGGCCGCCGAGGTCACCTGGCGTCGGCTCGAGTCGCCCGAGACGCCCAGGACGCCCGGGACGCCCGGGACGCCCGAGTCGCCCGGGACAGCTGCCACTGGCGCCATGGCCGCACCTCGGGTGGTCTTCCTGCTCTCCGCAGATGCCCCGCACGACGAGCTGGGCGATCGGCTTCCGGACCGGTTGCCGGACGAGTTGCCCCTGCCGTCCGACCGGGCCGCGATGGCGGGCGGACAGCTCGCGGCGTACCAGCGGCTGGTCCGGGCCGGCGTCTCGCCGGACGGGCTGATGAGTTCGGGGATCTCCCGCTACACCGCCCGGTACCTGCGGGGCGACCTCAGCACCGAGGACACCGCCACGCTGCGGGCGGCACGCAGCGGGCAGGACCCCGCGGTGGCGGGCGACCCGCTGCGGCTGGACCAGCTCCACGCGGCGGCCGACGAGCAACTCTGCGACGGCCCCGTGGTGTTCGTGGAGCTGGCGTCCCGTGGCGAGCTCAGCGACCGGTTGACGGCCCGTCTCCACGACCGCGCGGACGCCCGCGTGCTCTGCCTGCGGCCCGGTGCCGCCGACGCCGACGCCGCCGTCCTGGAGCTGCTGGGCAGGTTGTACGAGGAAGGCGTCCCGCTGGACTGGTCGGCGCTGCGGGCCGACCCGTCGGCAGGCCGGGTTCCGCTGCCGGGACATCCGTTCACCGGCGTTCCCTGCTGGGCCGGGCCACTGGGTGAGGTGCTGTCCTTCGACGAAGCATTCCGTCAGCCCACTGCTCCGGCTCCTGCTCCCGCTCCGAATCCTGCTCCCGCTCCCGCCCTGGCACAGGCCCCGGCCCCGGCACCGGCACCGGCCACCGGGGAGCCGGTCCGCGCGCCCGGCGAGCAACGGACCGAAGAATCCGGCACCGTACTGGACTGGCTGCGGGACGCCCTCGTCGAGCTCCTGCACGCGGATGAGGTCCCGGCCGACGCGGACTACTTCTCCATCGGCGGCAACTCCGTCATCGCTCTCCAGCTCCTGGAGCGGGTACGGAAGCAGCATGGGGTCCGGCTCAAGATGGCGGACATCTACGACCACCCCGTCATCAGCTCGCTCGCCAAGGCCATTGACGACCGGGCGACGCCCGCGCCCGCGCCGGAATCGCCGAGCGCCGCCGGCGCGCCGACGGCCCCGGTCGTCCCCGAGGTGCCCGACGCCGAGTTGCCGCCGATCGTCCCGGGCGGGGAGCCGGTGCTGTCGTACGGGCAGGAGCGCATGTGGTTCCACCACCAGCTCGACCCGACGACCACGCTCTACAACCTCCCCGGCGCCTCCCGGTACCGCGGCCCCCTGGACGTCGAGAAGTTCAGGCTCGCCTGGGAGGACCTGGCGTGGCACCACGAAGTGCTGCGATCCAATCTCGTCGAGGCCGACGGCAGGTCCGGGCTGGAGATCCGGCCCGAACTGGGCGACTTCTTCACGTACCTGGATGTCTCGGGCGAGGATGCCCCCCAGACCGCCGCGGGTGCGGTCATCACGTCCGCCATGCGCTGGGTCTTCGACATCGCCAACGAACCGCTCGTACGGGTGACCGTCGTGCGGATCGGCGAGGACGACCACCTCGTCTGCTGGTGCATGCACCATGCGGTGAACGACGGCTGGGCTCCGCAGATCCACCTGCAGGAGCTGCTGGAGTTCTACACGGCCCGCCTGGAGAACCGTGCCCCCGACGTCGAGCCGCTGCCGGTGCAGTACGCGGACTACGCCCGTTGGCAGCGCGAGCTGGTGGCCGACTGCCGCCTTGACGATGAACTGAGCTACTGGCGCGAACGGCTGAGCGACCCGCCCGCGCTGGAGCTGCCCACCGACCGGCCGCGCCCCGGCCGGATGGACTTCGCGGGTGCGACCCACGGGTTCACCATCCCGGGCGCACTGGTGAAGCGGCTGCGCGAGGTGGGCAGCCGGGAGACGGCCACGCTGTTCATGGTGCTGCTCACCACCCTCACACTGCTGCTCGCACGCTGGTCGGGCCAGCGGGACATCGTCGTCGGCACCTCGACCGTCGGTCGCAGTCGGCCCGAACTGTGGGGTCTGCTCGGCTTCTTCAACAACACCATCGCACTGCGCTCGGACCTGTCGGGTGACCCGAGCTTCCGCGAACTGCTGCGCCAGGTGCGCGGGGTGGTGCTCGGCGCCCTCGACCACCAGGAGATCCCGTTCGACAAGGTCGTGCGCGAGGTCGCGGTCGACCGTGATCCGAGCCGGCACCCGCTCTTCGACGTGATGTACGTGCACCAGACGCTGCCACCGGCCGGCGCCTTCGGCGAGATCGTCACCGGACCGGCGCACGACCCGGAGATCATCCCGCATTTCCCCGGGCTGCCCCCCGGCACCGCCAAGTTCGACCTCTCGATGGTCGTCGGCGAGCTGGCGGACGAGGACGAGATCGTGGTCATGATGGAGTACGCGACGCAGCTCTTCGACGCCGACACCATCTCCGCCATGTCCGAGGCGTTCATGGAGCTGCTGCACGCCGTCGCGGACAACGAGGACACGCGCTACAGCGACCTCCCCGGCGGTCCTCCCCCGGTGCCCGGACCGGTCGCGGACCGACCGGACCCGCTGCCTGCCCCGGTGGTCCCGGTCGCCACCCCCGTCGTCAGCTGCCTCGAGCTGCGCGGCGAGGTGCGGCTCCCCGCGCTGCGCACGGCGCTGGAGGAACTGGCGGAGCGGCACGAGGTGTTGCGTGCCGGGACCGTCGAAGCCGTGGGGCACGGCTCGCCGCTCGGCGACGGCTTCTTCACCACCGCGGACGTCTCCGGCGAGAGCGAGCCCCTGGACACGGCCAGGGAGATCGCGCAGGCCGAGGCCGCACTCGTACTCGATCCGGCATCGGGTCGCCGGCTCCACGCGCTCCTCGCGACGACGGGTCCGGCCCAGCACGTCCTGCTGGTGACCACCCACCAGCAGGCCTACGACGGTGGTCAGCCGGAGGTGTTCTTCGGGGACCTGCTCGCTCTGTACGGCACCCGCCTGGACGGACGCCGGGCCGAGCTGCCCGAGCTGGCCGAGCTGGCCGAGCTGGCCGAGCTGCCCACGCTGCCCGGCGAGCACACCGAGCCCTGGACAGGTCCCCGGAGGGCGGACTCACTCGCCTACTGGAGACGGACACTGACGGGAGTGGCCGATGGCGCGCCGCCGCCGGACCGGGCCCGGCCTGCCCACGGCACCCGCGCCACCGCCACCCTCGGGTCCCGGATTCCCGACGACCTCGCCCAGGCGGTGGGCCGTTCCGGGGCCAGGGAGAGCGTGCTGGCGGCCGTCGCCGCCTTACTCGCCCGGCACACGGAGGCGGACGAGGCGCTCATCGGGCTGACCGGCACGGCGCTTCCCCTCTCGGCGGCCCGCACGCGGGTGGGGCCCTTCGCGCCGAGCCTGCCGCTGCGTCTGGACCTGGCCGGCGACCCGTCCTTCGAGAGGCTCACCGACCGGGTGCGGCGCGCCCTCACCGGCGCGGCAGAGCACCGGGAGGTGCCGCTCGCCGACCTCGTGCGCGCGGCCGGAGTGCCCGACGAGCCCGGCAGGGCACCGCTGTTCGACGTGGCGTACTCCTACCAAGCGCTGCCGGCGACACTCGGCTCGGTGGCCGGGGTGGAGGCGTCCCCGGTGCGGTGGCCCGGCACGGACGCGGGACGGCTCACGCTGCCGCCCGACCGCAGCGAGCTGGACCTCTCCTGGTCCGTCGTCGAAGGGCCGGGGCGAAACGAGCTGTCCGTCTCGTTGGACTACCGCACCGAACTCTTCGACCGGTCGAGCGCCCGGGCTCTCGTCGAAGGACTGCTCGCGATGCTGCGTGCGACCACCCGCGCCCCCGGCGCACCGCTGTCCAGCCTGTGGCCCCTCCGCACGACGACCAGCGCAAGCACACCTGCGAAGCCGGCCACGGCACGGCCCGCGCACACCGACTGACGCGGCCCGGCCGACGAAGGAGACCTGCAACAGTGGGCGATCAGACAGACGTTCAACAGACCGCGCAGGCCGCGCAGGCCGCGCAGACCGTGCCGGCCGGGTCGGTGGTGGGCATCGTCGGCGCGGGCACGATGGGGATCGGTGTGGCGCAGTGCTTCGCCGAAGCCGGCCACCCCGTGGTCGTCGTCGACAACGACCCCGCGGCGCTGGCCTCGGGGCCGGCCCGGCTCCGCGCCGGGATCAGGACGGCCACGCTGCTGCGCCGGGGGTCCCGGCAGGCGCAGGCGGGCGCGCCCGCGTCCCGCGCCGAGTCCCTCGTGACCTGGTCCGCCGAGCTCGCCGACATGGCGGCCGCTCTCCTGGTGGTGGAGTGCGCCCGGGAGGACGAGGACATCAAGCAGGGAATCCTCCACGAGCTGGACCGGATCTGCGGGGCCGAGGCGATCTTCGCGTCCAACACCTCGTGCATCCCGGTCAGTCGCCTCGGGTCCTTCACCGGCCGCCCCGACCTCGTCATCGGCACCCACTTCATGAACCCGGCGCCGCTCAAGGACGCGGTGGAGGTCATCCGCGCGCCGGAGACCAGCGATCTCACCCTGGAGCGCACGGAGGCATTCCTCGCCCGCATCGGTAAGCACGCCCTCGTGGTGCGCGACGCCCCCGGCTTCGTCACGAACCGGGTGCTGATGCTGACGCTCAACGAAGCGGCCGCCGTGCTGGGCGAGGGAACCGCCGACGCCGAGACCGTGGACCGCATTTTCCAGGACTGTTTCGGTCACCCCATGGGGCCGTTGCGCACGGCCGACCTCATCGGTCTCGACACCATCGCCGACTCGCTGGAGGTGCTGCGCCGGCATACCGGCGAGGACCGCTTCCGGCCCTGCCCCCTGCTGGCCCGTCTCGTCGCCGAAGGCAACGTGGGACGCAAGTCGGGCAGCGGCTTCTACCCGTACTCGCCACAGCACCTCATCGCGCGGGGAGGAACCGACCGTGGCTGACCGCCAGGGCGCGCCCACTGACATGTCCGCCGCCGGACAGGACGCCTGGCGTGCGTTACGACACTCCGGTTCGGGGCCCGCCGCTCCCGGCAGCCACACCGCCCAGCTCGTGGAGATCCACGGCGACCTGGACCTCACCGTGCTGGGCAAGGCGGTCGCCCAGGTCGTGGCCGAGGCCGCCGCACTGCGGGTGCGCTTCGCCGGCGAGGGTCCGGACGGACTGCCCGCCCTGGAGATCTCGGACGACCTGCCGCTGCCCGTGGTGGACCTGAGCACGGAGGCGGACCCGCGGGGCGCGGCCGAGGCATGGACACGCGCGGCGCTCAAGCGGGTGGCGGAGCGCGCACGGGACGGCGAGGAGACCGAGGAGACCGGGCAGCCCTGCTCCACCCAGGCGTTGCTGCGGCTCGGCCCGGACCGCCACCACTGGTTCCACGGGCACCACCGGGCCGTTGTCGACCGCTTCGGCTGTGCGCTGATCACCCGTCGGGTCTCCGAGGTGTACACGGCGCTCACAGAAGGCCGCCCGGCCGCTGACGGCGCGCTGGCCACCCGGACCCAACGGGCCCCGGCAGCGGCCGGGTACGCCGGATCTCCCCCACAGGAAGCCGACTGCGCACAGTGGCAGCGGCGGCTCGCCGACCTCCCCGAGCCGGTGACCTTCGCGTCCGCTCCGGCCCGGGACGCCGACGGGCTGCGGGCACCGGTGAGCTCCCGCCCGGTGACGCTCGGCACCACCGACACCGCACGCGTACGTGCCACCGCCCGCTACGGCGGTGTGCCGGCACGGGCGGTGCTGTCCGCCGCCGTGGCGGCCTACGCCCACCGGCTGAGCGGCGCCACGGACCTGGTGATCGGCATGCCGGTGGACGGCCGGCCGAGCCGGGTGAGCCGACGTGTCCCGGACGCGAGCGAGTACCTCGTGCCGCTCCGGCTGACGGTACGGTCCGGCGCCACCTTCGCCGCACTCGTCCAGGACGTCGCCCGGGAGTCGCGAGAGGCGGTCAGGCACCGGCGGCCGGGCCACCGGGAGGTGTGCCGCGGGGCCGGGGCGCCGGGGGAGCGGCCCCGGCTGTTCGGCCCGATCGCCGACATCCGCACCCCCGGGACCCTCGTGCGGTTCGGTGCGCTGGCCACGGTGGTCCACGATCTGGCGCCCGACCCGGTCCACGACCTCCGCGTCGTACTCGACGACGACCCCGCGGACCAGCGGCTGCGGGTCGTCTTCAGCGGCGCGGCGGATCGCTATTCCCCCGCCGAACTCGACGCGCACGCACAGCGTTTCGGGCGTCTGCTGCCCCTGGCCGTGGCCGCCCCGGGGCGCCCGCTGGGCACCTTCGACCTGCTGGCGGCGGACGAGCGGGCGGCCGTTCGCTCCTGGACGAGCGGCACGGCCACCCGAGCCACCGGCCGCACGCTCACCGACCTTCTGGAGAGCGCCGCCCGGGGCCACCCCGACGCGGTCGCCGTCATCGGCGCCGACGACAAGCTCACCTACGCGGAACTCCACGAGCGCGCCAACCGGCTGGCCCGGCTCCTGCTCGACCGGGGTGCCGGACCGGAGTCGGTCGTCGGGCTGCTGCTCCCCCGGTCCGCCGGGACACTCGTGGCGATGCTCGCGGTGCTCAAGACCGGCGCCGCGTACCTGCCGCTCGACCCCGGCTACCCGGCCGAGCGGCTCCGCTTCATGATCGAGGATGCGGAACCCTGCTGTGTGCTGACCGACACCGGCACGGACATGGCGGACGGCGCGAGCCGGTCGACCATGACCATCCGGCTCGACGACCCCGCGATCGCCGAGGAGTTGGAGCGCCGCTCCCCCACGGCCCCGTCCGACGCCGACCGCCCCGAGCCGCTGCACCCCTCGCATCCGGCGTACGTCATCTACACCTCAGGCTCCAGTGGTACGCCCAAGGGGGTCGTGGTGCCGCATCGTGGTGTGGTCGCGCTGGTGGACTGGGTGACCGCCGAGTTCGGCGCCGAGTCGTTGGCACACACACTGGCGGCGTCCTCCTTCAGCTTCGACGTGTCGGTGGCCGAGATCTTCCCCGCGCTGGCAGGCGGCGGCAGCGTCGAGGTGGTCAGCAGTCTGCTGTCGCTCCTCGACAGCGATCCGCCACGCTGGTCGGGCGGTCTGCTGTGCGCCGTCCCCTCCGTGTTCTCCCAGTTGATGGAGACCGGCAGTCTCGAGGTGTCGGCCACCACGCTCTCGATGGCCGGTGACACACTCCCCGCCTCCCTCGCCGCGCGGATCCGGGAGAGCATGCCCGGCACCCGGCTGCTGAACCTGTACGGGCCCACCGAAGCCACCGTCTATGCCACCGCGGCCACCGTCCACGACCCTGCCTCGACGGGCGAGGGCCCTGCGACGGAGGGCGCGCCCCCCATCGGACGGCCGCCGGCCCACGTGCGCGCCTATGTACTCGACAGCTCACTCCAGCAGGTGGAGGCCGGCCGCGAGGGCGAGGTGTACTTGGCGGGCGAGTGCCTTGCCCGGGGATATCTGCGCCGGGCCGGGCTGAGCGCGGAGCGCTTCGTCGCCGACCCCTTCGGCCCGCCCGGCGAGCGGATGTACCGGACCGGCGATCTGGCACGGTGGCGCCCCGACGGCCAGCTCGACTTCCTCGGCCGTGCGGACGCCCAGGTCAAGGTCAACGGCTTCCGCATCGAACTCGGCGAGGTGGAGGCGGTGCTCGCCCGGCACCCCGCCGTCACCGAGGTCATGGCCTGCGTACGGAAGGGGACGAGTGGCGACGCCCGACTCGTGGCATTCCTGGTGCCCGCGGAGGGAGCCCGCCTCCCCGGCCACCACGCGCTGCGGGACTGGGCGGCCGAGCGCCTGCCGGCACATCTGGTCCCGGCCGAGCTGACGACCGCCACCGCGCTGCCGCGTACGGGCAGCGGCAAGCTCGACCGCGAGAAGCCGCCGACGGGCGTCCGGCCGCCGACGGCCGGCCCGCCGGTCGCACAGGAGCCGCCGAAGCCGATCCCCGGGACGGCCGCCGGCACGGAGCCGGCCGCCGACGGGGCACGGGAGGAGCAGCTGGCTCGGGTGTTCCGCGAGGTGCTCCAGCTTCCCGACGTCGCCACGGACGTCAGCTTCTTCGACCTCGGCGGCGACAGCATCATGTCGATCCAGCTGGTGAGCCGACTGCGTCGGGTGGGTCTCGTCCTCACCCCGCAGGACGTCTTCGAGCACAAGACGGTCAGCGCGCTGGCCCGGGCCGTGCGCCGGACGAACCGTACGAAGAGCCCGGAGGCCGTCGCCGGTGTCGGGGAGGTCCCGCTGAGGGCCGCACCGCCCGAGGCGCGCGACGACACCGCGAGCACCAGGTGGCAGGACATCCAGGAGACGTCCGAACAAACCGAGAACGGGGTCCTGTTGCCGTTGCGGGAGTCGGGCGACAAGGCGCCGCTGTTCTGCGTGCACCCGGCGGTGGGCTTCTCCTGGTGCTACGCGGGACTCACCTCGCCGCTCGGCGCCGACCGGCCGGTGTACGGCCTGCAGGCCCGGGGCCTGGACGGCCCCGAAGTGCTGCCGGCGTCCCTGCGGGAGATGGCGGCGGACTACCTGGACCAGATCAGGTCCGTCCGGCCCACGGGCCCCTACCACCTCCTCGGCTGGTCCTTCGGCGGGGTGGTCGCCCACGAGATGGCGGTGCAGCTGGAGGAGAACGGCGAGTCGGTGGAGACGCTGGCGATCCTGGATGCCTACCCCACGGGCGCGGACGCCGTGGCCGCGGCCGCGGCCTCGGCCGAGGCCGCGCCGGTTTCGGTCGCCGGCCGGGATGTCCTCGCGATGCTCCTGGAATTCTTCGGCTACGACCCCTCCCTGTGGGCGGGCGAGTCGCTGACGTATCCGCGCTTGGTGGAGATCACCCGTGCGCAGGAGGGACTGCTGGCCTCGTTCGACGAGCAGCGGATCGCCGCGCTGGCCGGGACCTTCACCAACATCGCGCGGGTCGCCAACCTGCACCGGCCTCGCCCGTTCGGCGGGAACGCCGTGATGTTCACCGCGCGGGACCACCCGCCCGAGACCGCGCTCGGCCTGTGGCGCCCGCTGATCAAGGGGTCGCTGGAGGTCCTGCCGGTCGACTGCACGCACATGGAGATGGGACACCCCGCCGCGCTCGGCCACGTCGGCCGCGTCCTCGTCGAACAGTGGGCCGTCCAGGACCACGGAAGGGGTCGGTGAACACTCCGTGAGGAACGAGCCGGAGCATGTGCACTCGGCGGATCACCCGTCGATGCCGCTCACCACGATGCAGCACGGGATCTGGTTGGCGCAGCAGCTGGCGTCTCCGGTCCGCTACCAACTGGCGAGTGCGTTCGAGATCGCCGGAGATCTCGATCCGGAGCTGTACGAGGCGGCTTTCCGGTTCGCCGTGACGGAGACCGAGCCGTTCAGGTCCCGGTTCGCCGTCACCGCCTCCGGGGAGCCGAGGCAATGGGCCGGCCCCCTCCCCGCCTGGCACATACCGGTCGTCGACCTCCAGCGGGAACCCGCACCGATGGCCGCCGCGCTGGACTGGATGCGGGCGGACCTCCCCCGCCCGCTCGACCTGGAGAACGGTCCGGCGTTCAGGACCGCGTTCCTGCGCCTCGCCGAGGACCGGGTGTGCTGGTATCTGCTCGTCCACCACCTGGTGGTGGACGGCTTCGGCCTGGCGCTGTTCGCCCGACGGCTCGGCGAGATCTACGCGGCGCTGGAGCGCGGCGAGTCCCCGAAGCCCGGCCACCAAGTGCCGTTGGACACCCTGCTCAACGCCGAGCGGGCCTACCGCTCCACGCCCGACTTCGAGGCCGACCGTGCGTTCTGGACGGCGAGGATGGCCGGTTGGCCGGGAGCCGTCCGGCCGGGTATGTCCCGGCCCGCCGCACCCGGCCGGGACGTACCCGGCCGGACAGGCATCGGCCGGACGGGCGGGGCACCGGTGCGCGGTGCGTGCCGGATGCCCGAGGACCGGGTGGCCGCCCTCCGCGCACATGCACGCGCGCTCGACGTCCCCTGGACAGTGGTGGCGACCGCCTCCGCCGTCCTGCTGGATCATGCCCGCACCGGCGGGGGCGATGAGGTCGTCGTGGGGTTCCCGGTCGCCGGCCGCACCCCCAAGACGGCGGGCGTCGTGGCCGGTGCCGCGTCGAACGTGCTCCCGCTGCGGGTACCGGTCGACCCGCGCCGGTCAACCGCCGCACTGATCCGGACCGTCGGCGAGGCGACCACCCTCGCCCTCGACCACCAGCGCTACCGGTACGAGGACCTCCGCCGTGACCTCGGCTTCACCAGGTCCGCGCACGCGCCGTACCAACTGACCGCGAACATCGTCCCCTTCAGCTTCGGCCGCAGTTTCGCCGGGCGGCCGATGACCCTCCGACAGCTCAACACCGGCGCGGTGGAGGACCTCTCCGTCATGATCAGGCCGGAACACGGCCGGGCCGGCCTGATGGTGGAGGTGCACGCCGAGGCCGGGCGGTACGAGCCCGAGGAGGTCGCCGCCGAGGCCGACCGCTGCGTACGCCTGCTCGACCAGCTGATCGACGAACCCCGTCGCCCCGTCGGCGAGCTGGATCTGCTGGCACCGGACGAACGCAGGCTGCTCGTACCGCGCCTCGGCACACCCGCACCCCCCTCGCCCCGTACCCTCCCCGAGCTGTTCGAACACTGGGCCGCGCTGACTCCGCAGGCCCCGGCGGTCGGCCACGGCGACCGGCAGCTCACCTATGCCGAGCTCAACGCGCGCGCCAACCGGCTGGCCAGGACGCTGATCCGGCGCGGCGCAGGACCCGAACGCACCGTCGCCGTCCTGCTCCCCCGCTCCGAGGACGTGGTCACCGCGATCCTGGCGGTGTCCAAGACCGGCGCGGCCTACCTCCCGCTCGACACGGGATGGCCGCCGGAGCACACGGAGCGGATCCTCGCCGACGCCCAGCCGGTATGCGTGCTCTCCGGGACGGACCCGACGGGAGCTGCCACGGCCGCGACCGCGTCGGCGACGAGCGAAGCCGACGCGACGGACAGCGACGCCAACCTGACCGACGCGGACCGCACGGGGTCGCTGACGCCCGACCATCCCGCCTACGTCATCTACACCTCCGGATCCACCGGCCGCCCCAAGGGCGTGGTGGTCCCGCACCGCGGTCCGGTGGCACTGCTGCGGGCGGGAGCCGCCGAGTTCGGTTTCGGCCCCGACGACACCTGGACGATGTTCCACTCCTGTGCCTTCGACTTCTCCGTGTGGGAGATGTGGGGCGCCCTCGCGCACGGTGGCCGGCTGGTGGTCGTTCCCCGCGAGGTGAGCCGCTCCCCCCGCGCCTTTCTCGACCTGCTGGTGCGGGAACGTGTGACGGTGCTCAACCAGACGCCCTCCGCCTTCCGGTCGCTGGAGCAGGCCGACGCCGAAGAGCCGGAGCAGGGGCGGAAATTGGCCCTGCGCCGGGTCATCTTCTGTGGTGAGGCGCTCTCCCCTGCCGTCGTGCGTTCCTGGTACGAGCGGCACCAGGACTCCGCGCCCGTCCTGGTCAACATGTACGGCATCACCGAGACCGCGGTCCTGTCGACCCGGCTCGACCTGGACCACGACCACGGTAGGGCGCGGGTCGTCCCGATCGGCAAGGCCCTTGCCGGCACCCGGCTGTACGTACTGGACAACCAGCTGCGCCCGGTGCCCCCCGGGGTGGCTGGTGAGCTGTATGTCGCGGGTTCCGGTGTGGCCAGGGGCTATCTGCACCGTTCCGCGTTGACGGCGCAACGCTTCGTGGCCGACCCGTTCGGCCCCGCCGGGTCCCGGCTGTACCGCTCGGGCGATCTCGTACGCGCCCGTCGGGACGGCTCACTGGAGTATCTCGGCAGGGCGGACGACCAGGTCAAGATCCGTGGCTTCCGGATCGAACCGGCCGAGGTCGAGGCGGCGCTGCTGGCCGCCCCCGGCGTGGCGGGCGGCGCCGTGCTGGCGAGCTCCGGTGTTCCGCACGGTCCGGCCCGCACCAGGGCGGACGGCGGTCAGGGAGCCGACGGGGCCGCATGGTTGGTGGCCTACGTCGTCCTCACCCGCGAGGCGGCGGCGGACGATCCCGGGCCGGCTCTGGCCCGGCTGCGGGAATGGCTGCGCGGGCGGCTTCCGGCGCATCTGGTCCCGTCCCTGTTCATCCCGCTCGACAGGCTGCCGCTCACCCCCAACGGGAAGCTGGACCGGGCGGCGCTGCCGTCCCCCCACTCCCGCGCGCACACGCCGTCACGCGCCCCGGACACGCCGCTGGAAGCCGCACTGGCCGGGCTGTACGCCGACCTGCTCGCCGTGGAGCAGGTGGGCGCCGACGACGACTTCTTCGACCTCGGGGGCGACAGCCTGCGGGCGACACGGCTGGTCACCCTGGTGCGCCGAGCCGGCCTCGGCGCCCGGTCGGAGCTGGATGTCAGGGACGTCTTCGTCCACCCGACCGTCGCCGGGCTCGCCGCTCATCTGGGCGACAGGGATCATCCGGGCGACACCTCGGTGGCATCGGGGCCCCGGCCCGTCCTCCGCCTTCCGCTGGCCGAGGACCGGGGCGCCGAGCCGGTCCCGCTCTCCTTCGGCCAACGGCGCTTCTGGTTCCTGCACAAGCTCGCCGGCCCCGACAGCACCTACAACGTTCCCCTGGTGCTGCGCTGGGACGGCGAGCTGGACCAGGAGGCGCTCCGTGCCGCCCTGGGCGACCTCACGGCCCGGCACGAAACCCTGCGCACCCTCATCCAGCAGCGGGACGGCCAGGCGGTCCAGCACATCCTGCCGGTCACGGCCGCGCGCCCGGTGCTCACGGTCGAACCCGTCGCCCCGGACCAGCTGCCGGACGCGTTGAGCGCCGCGGCCGGCCGCCCCTTCCGCCTGGAGAGCGAACTTCCCCTGCGCGCGGTCCTCTTCACCACCGAGACCTCGCGCGGACAGACGTTGCTCCTGCTGCTCCACCACATCGCCTGCGACCGCGCCTCGCTGCGGCCGCTGCTGGACGACCTCGGCACCGCCTACCGGGCCCGCGCCAACGGTGACGCCCCGGGCTGGTCGCCGTTGCCCATGCAGTACGCCGACTTCACCCTGTGGCAGCGTGAACTGCTCGGCGCCGACGACGAGCCCAGCGCCCTGCGGGCCGGTCAACTCGCCTACTGGGACAAGACCTTGACCGGTCTGCCGGAACGCATCCCGCTACCCGCCGACCGTACGGAGCAGGCGTCGTCCGGGCGCCCGGCGCACAGCGCCGGCGACACGGTGGCTTTCACCGTCCCCGCAGACGTACACCGCCAGCTCCTGGAGGTGGCCGGGGACGAGCAGGCCAGCCTCTTCCTGGTGGCGCACGCCGGACTGGCCGCGCTGCTCACCCGCCTCGGCGCGGGTACGGACATCCCGATCGGCACGGCGGTGTCCGACCGCGCGGACGCGGAGCTCGACGGCCTCGTCGGCTTCTTCGTGAACACGCTCGTACTGCGCACCGACACCTCGGGAGAGCCGACCTTCCGTGAGCTGCTCGGCCGGGTCACACAAGCCGATCTGGGGGCCTTCGCCCACCAGGAGGTGCCCTTCGACCTGGTCGTGGAGGCGCAGGGGCCACGGCGGGCGGCGAGCGGGCAGGCCGTGTTCGGCCGGGCCCTGTTCCAGGTGCTGCTGGTTCTCACCCCCTCCCTCCCCGAGAGGCTGGAGCTGCCGGGCCTGTCCGCCACGGTGGACCTGGTCGGCAGGGGTTCCGCCGGATTCGACCTGACCTTCGGCCTGTTCGAGCGGCGGGACGCCGACGGCACCTGTCGCGGACTCGACGGGGTGGTCGAATACCGGACCGAGCTGTTCGACCGGTCCACCGTCGAGGCCCTGTGCACCCGCTTCACGCGGCTGCTGCGTACGGCCGCCGCCACCCCGGACATCCCGGTCCACGACATCGACCTGTCAGGACCCGAGGAACGCTGACGGCCGGCTCGCTGCGCGGGTGCGGCGGTGGTGGTCGTGGACCGTCCGCCACCGCACCGGGCACTACACCTGGCACGGGCCGGGCCGGACCGGCCCCGGAGGGCGGCGCGGGGTCAGAACCCCAGTTTGCGGAGCTGCTTCGGGTCGCGCTGCCAGTCCTTGGCGACCTTGACGTGCAGGTCCAGGAAGACGGGGGTGCCCAGCAGTGCCTCGATGTGCTTGCGGGACTTGGTGCCGACCTCCTTCAGGCGCTTGCCCTTGGGGCCGATGATGATCCCCTTCTGGCTGGGGCGCTCGATGTAGACGTTGGCGTGGATGTCGAGGAGGGGCTTGTCGGCGGGGCGGTCCTCGCGCGGCAGCATCTCCTCGACGACGACGGCGATGGAGTGCGGCAGCTCGTCGCGCACGCCCTCCAGCGCGGCCTCGCGGATCAGCTCGGCGACCATGACCTGCTCGGGCTCATCGGTGAGGTCGCCCTCGGGGTAGAGCGGCGGGCTCTCGGGGAGCATCGGGACGAGCAGGTCGGCGAGGAGCGACACCTGGGTGTCCCCCACGGCGGAGACCGGGATGATCTCGGCCCATTCGATGCCCAGCTCCTTGCCGAGCTGGTCGATGGCGATCAGCTGGGTGGCCAGCGCCTTGGAGTCGACCAGGTCGGTCTTGGTGACGATGGCGACCTTGGGGGTCTTCCTGATGCCGGCCAGCTCGGCGGCGATATAGCGGTCACCGGGGCCGAGCTTCTGGTCGGCGGGCAGACAGAAGCCGATCACGTCGACCTCGGACCAGGTGGTGCGGACCACGTCGTTCAGCCGCTCGCCGAGCAGGGTGCGCGGCTTGTGCAGGCCCGGGGTGTCGACGAGGACCAGCTGGGCCTCGGGGCGGTGCACGATGCCGCGCACCGTGTGCCGGGTGGTCTGCGGGCGAGTGGAGGTGATGGCCACCTTCGTGCCGACGAGAGCGTTCGTCAGGGTGGACTTGCCCGCATTGGGGCGGCCGACGAAGCAGGCGAAGCCGGCGCGATGCGCGGCGGAGGACTCTGTACGAACGCTCATGGCGCCCATTCTCCCCGATCCCGGGCTCGGCTCCGACCACCCGGCCCCGGGTGCCCGGCGGGGGCGGCTCTCCGGCGCCGGCGGGCCGCCCTGCTGCCGTCCTGTCCGCTCCGGGGGCTCAGGACTGCGGCCCGCCCGCCGGGACGGTGCCGCGCAGGGTGCCGTCGGGGCCGGCGACCAGGACGGGCGTCGCGGGGCCGCCGAGGTCCCGTACGGCCGCGCGGTCCGCGTCGGCGGCGTGCTCGGCGTCGGTGACCACGGCCGCGGCCTCCAGCGACGTGGCGCCGCTGGCGACGGCCATGGCGACGGCCGTCTGCAGCGCGCTGAGCCGGAGCGACTCCAGGGCGACGGTGCCGGCGACGTAGGTGCGGCCGGTCTCGTCGCGGACGGCCGCGCCCTCGGGCACGCCGTTGCGGGCCCGCGCCGAGCGCGCGAGCGTGATGATCTTGCGGTCTTCGGGGTCCAGGGGTGCGGCATCGCTCATACCGGCGAGCATATGCGGGGCGCCGGGCAGCGGGCGGCGCGGGCCCTTCACCCCCGGCGCCCCGGGCGGCTCAGCCCGCGACCGAAAACATGCCCCCGCGGCGGCCCTCCGGCGAGGTGAGCCACTCCAGCTTGGCCTCGGTGTCCGACTCCGGGCGCGGGTTGTGCAGCACGATGTTCAGGTCGGGGCGGACCGGGATCCGCAGCAGGGTGGTCTCGAAGAGCAGGGCGCCGACGAGCGGATGGTCCAGTTCCTTGTGCAGCGTGCCGCCGTCCTGGACGTCGGCACGCGCCCACAGCTCGGTGAACTCCGCACTGGCCGCGGAGGTCTCCCGGACGACCGCATCGAAGCCCTCGTCGCCGGGCCGGACCGAGCACGCGGCACGGAACTGCGCCACGACCAGGGGGGCGTTGGCCTCCCAGCTGGCGGCCCGCGCACGGTAGACGGGGTCGGTGAAGAACGCGATCAGGCAGTTGCGCGAGACACCGGGGCGGCCGTGGCCCAGCACCAGATGCGCCGCTTCGTTGTGGGCGACGGTGTTCCAGTACGGGTCCATGATGTGCGCCGGGAACGGCATCCAGGCGTCGAGCAGCCGCTGCAGGCCCGCGCACACATCGGTCAGGCCCAGCTCCTCGGCGTCCTGGCGCGGGGGAGGGTTCAGCCCGGCCAGGACGTACAGATGCCGCCGCTCGGCGCCGTTGAGCCGCAGCACCCGGGCGACCGCGTCCAGCACCTGCGGCGAGACGGTGATGTCGCGGCCCTGCTCCAGCCACTGGTACCAGGACGCGCCGACGCCGGCGAGGACCGCGACCTCCTCTCGGCGCAGGCCCGGGGTGCGGCGGCGGCCGCCGTCGGGCAGCCCCGCCTCGGCCGGGGTGACCCGGGCGCGGCGGGTCGTCAGGAAGTCCCGGAGTTCCTGGCGGCGGCGCGCGGTGTCCTGGGTGGCTGCGTTCGAGACCACGTCTCTCCCCCTGTCTGCGTGGCTGGTGGTGCGGACACCACGATAAGTTCCCGCTCCCCACCGCGTATTCCGAGGCCACAAGCTCGGGGCATGCCAGTAACCGAGACCTCACGTCCCGCGGGGCGGCGCCCCGTCGGCCGGGCGGACGCCCCCGCCCCGTCCGCCGGCGCAGGGATGACCCCGCGCACCAAGCTCATCCTGCTTCTGCTGTGCGCGGCGCAGTTCATCATCGCGCTGGATTTCTCCATCCTGAATGTGGCGCTGCCGGTGCTCGGCGGGGACCTGGGCATGGGCCAGGCCGATCTGCAGTGGGCGGTCACGGCGTTCGCGCTGCCGTCCGGCGGCTTTCTGCTGCTGTCCGGCCGGATCGCCGATCTCTTCGGGCGGCGCCGGCTGTTCCTCATCGGGCTCGCGCTGTTCACGGCGGCCTCCGTGCTGGCCGCGCTGGCCTGGTCGCCGGCCGCCTTCCTGGCCGGGCGGGCGCTCCAGGGGCTGGGCGCGGCGGTCATCGTGCCGACCGGGATGTCGCTGCTGACCACCACCTTCACCGAGGGCCCGCAGCGCGAGCGGGCCCTGGGCGTCAGCGGCACCGTGCTCTCGCTGGGCTTCACGATCGGCATGGTGCTGGGCGGGGTGCTGACCGACGCGCTGGGCTGGCGCTCGACCATGGGCCTGCTGTCCGTGGCCGGGGTGGCCGTCCTGGCCATCGCGCCGCTGGTGCTGACCGAGTCCAGGCATCCCCGGCGGCCGCGGCTCGATCTGCCCGGCGCGGTCACCGTCACCGGGGGGCTGCTGGCGCTGATCTACGCCCTGTCGACCGCCGCGCAGCAGGGGTTCGGCCGCCCGGACGTGCTGGTGACGCTGGTCGCCGGCGGTGTGCTGCTGGCCGCGTTCGTCCGGGTGGAGTCGCGGGCCGCGCAGCCGCTGGTGTCGCTGCCGATGCTGCGGCGGCGCAGCGTCGCCTGGGGCAATCTGGCGGGCCTGACGACGTTCGCGATGATGAGCACCGTCGTCTTCCTGCTGACGCTCTACCTCCAGGAAGTGCTGGGGCTGTCCGCCTTCCGGACCGGTCTGCTCTTCGGGGTGCAGGGTGTGGTCTCCGCGCTCGCCGGTCTGGTCGCCCCGAGGGTCATCGGCCGGTTCGGCGCCCGCCGCGTGCTGCTGACCGGGCTGTTGCTGCAGGCCGGCTTCACGGCCTCGCTGCTGGGGCTCGGCACCGGTACGGGCGGCTGGCTGGCCCTGATCGGGGTGTCCTTCGGCAGCCTCGGTCATCTGTGGGCGATCGTCTCGTACGGCGTGACCGCCACCTCCGGCGTCCCGGACGCCGAGCAGGGCCTGGCCACCGGTCTGGTCACCAGCTCCCAGCAGGTGGGCATCACCCTCGGCATTCCGCTGCTGAGCGCCGTCGCCTCGGCGCACACCGCCGCGCTGCGGGCGGACGGCGGCGGTTCCGCCGAGGCCCTGCTCGGCGGCATCAAGCTGGGGCTGGGCCTGGACGCGGCGCTGGTCGCGGTGGTCGCGCTGCTGGTGGGCGCCGGGCTGCGGACGGTCCGTGCGACGCGCCACGGCTGAGGGAGATGGTGGTTGCCCCGGACCCCCGTGGCCGGGGCAGCCCGCATTGCCAGATTTCTCTTACGCAATACCCATGGCGGCATCTTCCGCAGCCGCGTGAAGATCCTTCCACGGCGCAGCACGCGGAATCCAGCGCCTGGGGACATGGCTTGCAGAACATCTGCGGTGCACTGGAGATGAGGAACCGTCAGCGATTCGGCGGCGGGAATTGTGCCCGCCGCCGAAGGGAAAGCCACCGCGGGGAAAGCCACCCGGAGGGAAAGACGCGACGCATTCCGCGTCCGTTCAGCCGGCGGACCGGCCGCCCGTCCACGGCTCGGGGGAGGCGCTCGCCCCCTCCGGGCGGACCGGCTCGCACAACACCGTGATGATCCGGTTGCGGCGTCCGGAGGGCGCCTCGGCGGTCAGCCGGAGCGCCTTGAGGCCGGGGTCGGAGGCGTCGTCGGAGAGGTCGACCTCGGCGGTGGCACCGGCGATCGGGACCCGGCCGAGGAGCTTGGCGAGCAGCCCGCCGACCGTTTCGACGTCCTCGTCGTCCAGCTCGGCCAGGCCGTACAGCTCGCCGAGGTCGCCGATGTCCAGCCGGGAGGTGACGCGGTAGCGGCCGTCGCCGAGTTCCTCGACGGGCGGCAGCTCACGGTCGTATTCATCGGTGATCTCGCCGACGATCTCCTCGAGAATGTCCTCGATGGTGACGATGCCGGC
Organism: Streptomyces sp. NBC_01454; assembly: GCF_036227565.1. NCBI lineage: Bacteria > Bacillati > Actinomycetota > Actinomycetes > Kitasatosporales > Streptomycetaceae > Streptomyces > Streptomyces sp. NBC_01454. The sequence goes on along the minus strand of NZ_CP109460.1, from coordinate 5,656,404 downwards.
CGTGCCGCCGTATTCATCGATGACCACCGCGACGTGATTGCGGTCCTGCTGCATTTCGCGCAGCAGATCACCGGCGTTCTTGGTGTCGGGGACGAATACGGCGGGACGCATGGCCGTGGAAATCAGCTCGTTCTCGGCGTCGCGGCTGATGTGGACCTTGCGGGCGAGGTCCTTGAGGTAGACGACGCCGACGATGTCGTCCTCGTTCTCGCCGGTCACCGGGATCCGGGAGAAGCCGGAGCGCAGAGCGAGGGTCAGCGCCTGGCGGATGGTCTTGAAGCGCTCGACGGCGATCAGATCCGTCCGCGGCACCATCACCTCACGGACCAGGGTGTCGCCGAGCTGGAAGACCGAGTGCACCATCCGGCGCTCCTCGTCCTCGATCAGCGACTCCTTCTCGGCGAGGTCGACCAGGGAGCGCAGCTCGGCCTCGGAGGCGAACGGGCCCTTGCGGAAGCCCTTGCCGGGGGTGAGGGCGTTGCCGAGGAGGATCAGCAGCTGCGGGACGGGGCCCATGACGCGGGCCAGCGGCAGCAGGACGTACGCGGCGGCGGTGGCCGTGTTCAGCGGGTGCTGGCGGCCGATCGTCCGCGGCGAGACCCCGACGGCGACATAGGAGACCAGCACCATCACGCCCATGGCGACGGCCAGCGCCTGCCAGGTCTCGTCGAAGGAGCGCAGGCAGGCGTAGGTGACCAGGACGCCGGCGGCCATCTCGCAGCCGACCCGCACCAGCAGCGCGACATTGAGATAGCGGGTGGGGTCGGCGGCGACGGCGGCGAGCTTGGCGCTGCCGCGGCGTCCGGAGCGGACGGCCTCCTCGGCGCGGAAGCTGGTCGTACGGGCCAGGCCGGCCTCCGCGCAGGCGGCGAGCCAGGCGATCACGACGAGGAGGACCGCGACCGCGATCAGCTGGGTGGTCATCGGGTGTCCCGTCAGGTCACGGTGGGGGCCGGCGAGGGGCCGGTCAGGCCCTGCTCGGAGCGCCAGCCGTCGATGATGGCTGCCTGGAGGCCGAACATCTCGGCCTTCTCGTCCGGCTCCTCGTGATCGTAGCCGAGGAGGTGGAGCACGCCGTGGACGGTGAGCAGTTGGAGCTCCTCGTCCATGCTGTGCCCGGTGGGGGCCTCCTCGCCCTGCTTCTTGGCGACCTCCGGGCACAGCACGATGTCACCCAGGAGTCCCTGCGGGGGCTCCTCGTCGTCCTTGGCCGGCGGACGCAGCTCGTCCATCGGGAAGGACATCACATCGGTGGGGCCGGGGAGGTCCATCCACTGGAGGTGGAGCTGTTCCATGGCCTCGGCGTCCACGACGATGACGGACAGCTCGGAGAGCGGGTGGATGCGCATCCTGGCGACGGCGAAGCGGGCGACGTCCAGGATGGCCTGCTCGTCGATGTCCGTGCCGGACTCGTTGTTGACGTCGATGGACATGAGGGTGTTGCTTCTCGCTTCTCGGTGCGTGCCCGGTGGTGGGTCGGTGGGGCGCGGCGCCGGCCGGGGTCACCGGCCGGCGGGCTCACTGGCCGTTGCGGCTGTCGTACTTCTCGTAGGCGTCGACGATATGGCCGACCAGCTTGTGGCGGACCACGTCCTTACTGGTGAGCAGGGAGAAGTGCACATCGTCGACGCCGTCCAGGATCTCCCGGACCTGGCGCAGACCGCTCTTGCCGCCCGGGAGGTCGACCTGGGTGACATCGCCGGTGACGACGATCTTCGATTCGAAGCCGAGGCGGGTGAGGAACATCTTCATCTGCTCGGGGTTCGTGTTCTGCGCCTCGTCGAGGATGATGAACGCGTCGTTGAGCGTGTTGTGCGTGAGCAGGTAGTCCTGGGTGACGTACAACGAGTCCTCCGCCGCCACCTGAATGCACACCGCTTCTTCGCGACCGGCCGGCTCGATGCTGTCGATGAAGCGCATCGGCCGTCCACCGCCACCTGCGGCCTGGTACCTCTCCCGCTTTCGGGTCAGGCGGAAGGGTTCAAGACCTTCGGGAAGCCGGATGTCGACGACATGGGCGTCACGGCGATGTGCGACCGAGCGTTCCCTCGCCCGGCCGGGAGCGCGCCCGGCTGTCCCTCTGCGTCGGGTGTAGGCGACACCGCCGAGCGACTGGACCAGCGAGATGACATCGTCGCGGAGCAGGATCGACGTGGTCGTGTACTGGACTCGGCAGCTGCGGGAATCCTGGGCCACCGGGCCGCCATCGGCGTCGAGCAGCCCCTGGAGCAGCGCGAGCCGGATCTCGGCGGAGTTGTACAGATATGCGTCGGGCACGAACTTCGTGTGCGAGCGGCTGCCCAACAGATCCAGTTCACGCAGGACACGCGTTACCGGGTTCCGGATGGTGACGACGTCACCGGGCTCCTTGATCCGGTTCAGGACGTAGTCGGGGCCTGCCTTCCGGCGGGCATGGACACCCGGCAGCGCGGCGGTCAGCGCGTCGGCGAGTTCAGGGTCCTCACTGGAGAACGACGGGGTGGTGGAGCCCGTCAGGCACCCGTCACCGAGCAGCAGTCCCAGCGCGTACGGATCCATGGGGACCTGCCGCTGCGGGAAGCGCACCGGGGCAGTCAGGAGCGGCAGCTCATAGCGGTGAGCATGCGCGGCGCGGAGGTCGCCGATCATCTCCTTCGTCTCGAGGACCCGCCACGGCTTGTTGCGGCGCTTGTCCGAAGCCGTGCGTACGGTCCACAGGTGTTCACCGCAGCACAGGGTCCAGGAGCCGTCCTGGGCGGTGACGCGATAGATGTCCTTCTCACCCTGCGGGTAGACGCCGAGGACCGGAGTCGGCTCGCCGTTGGAGCCCACCACCAGGTCGCCGACTCGGAGGTCGCCGATGGGCCGCCAGCCGTCGGGCGTCAGGACCTTGGTGAAGACGGGTTGTGCGCGGCCGCGCATGTACGCCAGCGGGGCGACCTCGATCGTGCCCGCGGCCATCAGGCGCGGGATGGAGTCGGGGTCGAGCATGTCGTGCAGTGCGTCGTAGAGCGGGCGCAGATACGGGTCGATCTTCTCGTAGAGGGTGCCCGGCAGGAACCCGAGCCGCTCGCCGGCCTCGACCGCGGGGCGGGTCAGGATGATCCGGTTGACCTGCTTGGCCTGCAGCGCCTGCACGGCCTTGGCCATGGCGAGGTAGGTCTTGCCGGTGCCGGCCGGGCCGATGCCGAAGACGACGGTGTGCGCGTCGATGGCGTCGACATAGCGCTTCTGGTTGAGGGTCTTGGGGCGGATCGTGCGGCCCCGGTTGGAGAGGATGTTCTGGGTGAGCACCTCGGCGGGTGTCTCACTGTCCGCGCCCTCGCCGTCCTCCGCCGCCCGCAGCATGGCGATGGAGCGCTCCACCGCGTCCTCCGTCATCGGTTGCCCGGTGCGGAGCACCAGCATCATCTCGTCGAAGAGGCGCTGGATGAGAGCGACCTCCCGGGCGTCGCCGACCGCGCTGACCTCGTTGCCCCGGACGTGGATGTCGGTCGCCGGGAAGGCTTCTTCGATCACGCGCAGTAGAGAGTCTCCGGATCCCAGGACCGTGACCATGGGGTGCTTGGCCGGGACGGTGAACTGGGCGTGCGCCTGCGGTTGTGTGGGTGTCTGAGTCATAAGGCGGCTCGGTGGCCTGCTCAACCCCCATCCTTTGCTCGTAAGAGGTGCCTGCCGGCACCCGGCTCCTTGGGATACAAGAGTACGACGGGGCACCGACAGCCCCGAGGGCTTTTCCCGCCGGACGGAGCAGCGGGGGCCCGCCACGGGGCGGCGCCGGGGCGCGGGGCCCGTCGCCGCGCGGTTCAGGCCGGGCGGCGGAAGCCCAGGGTCGGCAGGGCGCGGGCCAGCGGGGCGGGCCGGTAGGCCGCGGGCAGCACCTCGTCCAGGAAGGCGTACTGGCGGCACAGCACACCCGGTGTGCCCGCCGCGCCCGTCCCGTACCCCCGCACCTGCTGCCACCAGGCGGCGATCTCGGCCCAGCCCGGCGCGGACAGCGAGCCGCCGAATTCCTGCACGGACAGCGCGGCGCTCAGCCCCGCGAAGGCGAGCCGGTCGGTGAGCGGCCAGGCGGCGAGCGTGCCGGTGACGAAGCCGGCGACGAAGACGTCCCCGGCGCCGGTCGGGTCCAGCGCCTCCACGGCGATGGCGGGGACCTCGGCGCTCTCGCCGGTCCGCCCGTCCACCGCGCAGGCACCCTCCGCACCCAGGGTGACCACCGCGAGCGGGACCCGGTCGGCGAGCTTGCGGGCGGCGGCGCGCGGGCAGTCCGTGCGGGTGTAGCGCATCGCCTCCTCGGCGTTGGGCAGGAACGCCTCGCAGTGTTCGAGGTCGGCGAGGTCGGCGGGGTCCCAGCGGCCGCTGTCGTCCCAGCCCACGTCCGCGAAGATGCGGCTGCCGCGGCCCGCCGCGCACCCCAGCCAGCCCTCCCGGCGGCCCGGCACCAGCGAGGCGACGCAGGCCCTGGTCGGCGGCGGACAGCCCGGGGCGTGCTTGCCGTCGAAGGCGAAGTCGGGCGGCGGCGCCTCGTGGCCGTGCGAGACCATCGTGCGCTCGCCCTCGTACGCCATGGAGACGGTGACCGGGGAGTGCCAGCCGGGGACCGTGCGGGACAGCGCCAGGTCGATGCCCTCGCCCTGTTCGAGCGCCTCCCAGCAGTATTCGCCGTAGTGGTCGTCGCCGAAGGCTGCGGCGAGTGAGGTGCGCAGTCCGAGCCGGGCCAGCGCGGTGGCCATGTTGGCGACGCCCCCGGGGCTGGAGCCCATGCCGCGCGCCCAGGACTCGGTGCCGCGGACGGGGGCGGAATCCAGGCCGGTGAAGATGATGTCCAGGAAGACCGTGCCGGTGAGGTAGACATCGGTGCGCGGATCGCCGTCGGCGCGCACACCGGCCAGCGGATCGAGACTCGGTGGCACCGCGGCCGGGCCCACGGGCGGAAGGTCATCGCGTCGGCTGCTCACCGTGCTCTCCCCTCTCGTATCTGCACGTGCCGCCAGTGTGCCTGATGCTGCGGTACGTTCCGCCCCATGAGGCTGACGATTCTCGGCGGGGGCGGCTTCCGGGTGCCGCTGGTCTACCGCGCACTGCTGGACGACCCGGCACCCGCCGTCTCCGAGGTGGTGCTGCACGACACCGACCCGCACCGGGTGGCGGTGATCGCCCAGGTGCTGGCACGGCTGGCGCAGGGACATCCGGCGCCCGTTCCCGTACGGGTCGCGGAGAGTCTGGACGAGGCGCTGGCCGGCGCCGGCTTCGTCTTCTCGGCGATCCGGGTGGGCGGTACGGCGGGGCGGATACGGGACGAGCGGATCCCGCTGTCGGAGGGGGTGCTCGGCCAGGAGACGGTGGGCGCGGGCGGTGTCCTCTACGGGCTGCGGACGGTCCCGGTGGCGCTGCACATCGCCGAGCGGGTCGCGGCGCTCGCCCCGGGGGCCTGGGTCATCAACTTCACCAACCCCGCGGGCACGGTCACCGAGGCGATGTCCCAGGTGCTGGGCGACCGTGTCATCGGGATCTGCGATTCGCCGGTCGGGCTGGTGCGCCGGGCGGCACGGGCGGCCGGCGCGGACCCGGCGGCCCTCGCGGACCCGGCGCGGACCGGCTACGACTACGTGGGCCTCAACCACCTCGGCTGGCTGCGGTCGTTGACGCTGGACGGCGCCGAGCTGCTGCCGGGGCTGCTGGCCGACGACGCCGCGCTGGGGTCCTTCGAGGAGGGCCGGCTGTTCGGCGGGGAGTGGCTGCGGACCCTGGGCGCCCTGCCCAACGAGTATCTGCACTACTACTACTTCCGCCGCGAGACCCTCGACTCCGTACGGGACACCCGGGAGACCCGCGGCGAGTTCCTCGACCAGCAGCAGGGCGGCTTCTTCGCGCGGGCCGCGGCGGCCGGCGGCCCGGACGAGGCCTACCGGCTGTGGGAGCGGACCCGGCTGGAGCGCGAGGAGACGTACATGGCGCACAGCCGGGAGGCGTCCGGCGGCTGGCAGCGCGACAGCCACGACCTGGAGGGCGGCGGCTACGACCGGGTGGCGCTGGCGCTGATGCACGCCATCCTCGGCGACAGCGGCACCCGGCTGATCCTCAATGTCCGCAACGGGACGACGGTGCCGCAGCTGGCGCCGGACGCGATCGTGGAGACGGTGTGCGAGGTGAGCGCCAAGGGCGCCCGGCCACTGCCCACCGCGCCGCTGCGCGCGGACCAACTGGGGCTGATGTTGCAGCTCAAGGCCGTGGAGCGGGCGACCGTGGAAGCGGCGACCTTCAAGGACCGCGGCGCCGCGCTGCGGGCGCTGGCGCTGCATCCGCTGGTGGACTCCCCCGCGGTGGCCGCCCGCATCCTGGAACGGGCGGCCACGGAGGGGTGAACCGGACCACCCCACAAGGCTGCGGAGCGGACCCGGAGTAAGCGTCAATTGCAGGTTGACGCTCCTGGATCGTCAACTTAAGGTTGACGTATGAGTCCACTCGACATCAGCCTCGCCGACCTGATCGCCCGCCTCGACGAGGAACTCCCCGACGCCGGCGAACTGGCCCACATCAGCGAGGCGCGACTGCGCGCCCAGACCCTGTCCGACCTCGGTGACCAGCTCATCGACCACTACGTCAGCAAGGCCAAGCAGGCCGGCGCGTCGTGGACCGAGATCGGCGACGCCATCGGGGTGTCCAAGCAGGCCGCCCAGCAACGCCACGCACCCGGCCCTTTCGAGCGGTACACCCACCTGAACCGGCACAGCATCGTGCTGGCGCAGGAGGCCGCCCGCACGCACAAGCACGACTTCATCGGCACCGAACACATGCTGCTCGGCCTGCTCGGCGAACCGCGGGGCCTGGCATACGAGGTGCTGCTCGCGAAAACCGAGTCGGAGCAGCGCATCCGCGACGCAATCGAGGAAGCACTCCCGCCGGCCGGTGAGAAGGCGCTGCGGGGTCACATCGCGTTCCGGCCGGAGAGCAAGGAGGCCATCGAGCAGGCACGCCGCGCGTCGGCCGACCTCGGCCACGACTGGGTCGGCACGGAACACACACTGCTGGGTCTGATCCGCGCCGAGGAGAGCCCGGCTGCGCAGATCCTGCGCAGCCTCGGCTTCACGTCGGACGAGCTGCGCGAGACGGTCAAGAACGAGATCGCCGAACGGTCCGCCGCGCGCGACAAGCCGTAGCGAAACGGTCAGTCGCCGCGGAGGACCGGGCCGGCACGGCCTTCCCACCCGGCACGGACCGGTGCGCCCGTGCCGCCCACCCCACCCGAGGTCACCAAAAGCCTTGTGGTGCACGGTGGGTGAGAGGCAGCCGTGCACCACGACTCCGTTCGAAACCGTCCGTCAGTGCCCCCGCTTGATCCATTCCTCCAGGTGCGGGGCCTCGTCCCCGATCGTCGTCGGGTCGCCGTGCCCGGTGCGTACCTGCGTCCGCGGGGGCAGGGTCAGCAGCCGGTCCCGGATCGAGGCGACGATCGTCGGGAAGTCGGAGAAGGACCGGCCGGTGGCGCCGGGGCCGCCCTGGAAAAGGGTGTCTCCGGTGAAGACGGTGTCCAGCTCGGGCGCGTGGAGGCAGACCGCGCCGGGCGCGTGCCCCGGGGTGTGCAGCACGGTCAGGTCCGTACCGGCGATGGTCAGCACCTGGCCGTCCGCCAGCTCCGCGTCCGGTGCGGTGTCCGGGTGGGTCATCTTCCACAACGGCAGATCGGCGGGGTGCAGATGGATCCGCGCGCCGGTGCGGGAGGCCAGGGCCGGGGCGGCGTCGATGTGGTCGTTGTGCCCGTGGGTGCAGATGATCGCGCGCAGCGTCCGGCCGCCGAGGGCCCGGAAGATGGCGTCGGCGTCGTGTGCCGCGTCGATGACGATCGCCTCGTCGTCGTCGCCGACGATCCAGACGTTGTTGTCGACGTCCCAGGTGCCGCCGTCGAGCGAGAAGGTTCCGGAGGTGACCAGGTGGTCGATGCGGACCGTCATCAGAGCGTCACCACCGAACGCAGGACGTCGCCCGCCTGCATCCGTGCGAAGGCCTGCTCGACGTCCTCGATGCCGATGATCTCGGTGACGAAGGCGCCGAGGTCGATCCGGCCCTGCTGGTGGAGGTCGATCAGCATCGGGAAGTCCCGGGAGGGCAAACAGTCGCCGTACCAGGACGACTTGAGAGCGCCGCCGCGACCGAAGACGTCCAGCAGCGGGAGCTCCAGGGTCATGTCCGGGGTGGGGACACCCACCAGGACGACGGTTCCGGCCAGGTCGCGGGCGTAGAAGGCCTGCCGGTAGGTCTCGGGGCGGCCCACCGCTTCGATGACGACGTCCGCTCCGAAGCCGCCGGTCAGCCCGCGGACCGCCTCGACGGGATCGTGGGTGCGGGAGTTGACGGTGTGGGTGGCGCCCATGGAGCGCGCCGTCTCCAGCTTGCGGTCGTCGATGTCCACCGCGATGATCCGGGCGGCTCCGGCCAGCCGCGCGCCCACCACGGCCGCGTCGCCGACGCCGCCGCAGCCGATGACCGCGACCGAGTCGCCGCGCCCGACGTTGCCGGTGTTGATCGCCGCGCCGATGCCCGCCATCACCCCGCAGCCCAGCAGCCCCGCCACGGCGGGCGGGGCCTCCGGGTCGACCTTGGTGCACTGTCCGGCGGCGACCAGGGTCTTGTCGGCGAAGGCGCCGATGCCCAGCGCCGGGCTCAGCTCCGTGCCGTCCTTGAGGGTCATCTTCTGCCGGGCGTTGTGGGTGTCGAAGCAGTACTGGGGGCGGCCGCGCCGGCAGGCCCGGCACTCGCCGCACACCGCCCGCCAGTTGAGGATGACGAAGTCACCCGGCGCCACATCGGTGACCCCGTCGCCGACCGACTCCACCACGCCGGACGCCTCGTGCCCGAGGAGGAACGGGAAGTCGTCGTTGATGCCGCCCTGCTTGTAGTGCAGATCGGTGTGGCACACCCCGCACGCCTGGATCTTCACCACGGCCTCGCCGGGGCCCGGGTCCGGCACCAGGATCGTCTCCAGCCGGACCGGTTCGTTCTTCCCCGGCGCGATCACACCGCGCACTTCCTGTGCCATCGGGACAGCCCCTTTCAAAGATCACGTACGGGACCACTGTGGCGCACCGCCACCGATCCGTGCCTCACCGTACGCGCGGCGGGCCCTCGCGCACAGGACCTCGGCCGGGTCCGTGATCAGCCGCCGACCGGGCCCTTCGGCCGCGACGCCGCCCCCTCCACACGCCGACCCTCGCGCACGGTGCCCCCGGACACCCGGCCGACCGCCAACTCCCGCCCCACGCCCAACCTTTACCAACCGTTGAATCTTCGCGCGTAGATACCGATGTGAGGCTCTGTTAGACCTACTGGAGCCGACCCATGGGTCCGCTCATGACAATTTGAGGAGCCGCGCATGCCCCGCCCCACCCGTTTCCGCACCGCCCTCCCGCGCAAGGCGCGCCTCGGTGCCGCGACGGTCGCCGCCCTGGTCACCGGCACCGCCGTGTTCGGCATCGGCCAGGCCTCCGCCGAACACTCCGTGCCGCGCACCGACAAGGAGATCCCCAACCTCACGCAGGTGCAGGACAAGATCAAGGCGTACTACGGCGACACGGTGACGGCGGACGGACAGCACTACGCCTCCCCGCACAGCAACTACGCACGGCAGGTCCGCGGCATCGAGACCAAGGCCCGCGCCTATCTGACCAAGGCTCTCGACCGGCACGGGCGGACCGGCGGCAAGGCGAAGCCGGCCATCGTGCTCGACATCGACGACACGACCCTGCTCACCTACAACTACGAGCTGCAGGTCGGCTTCCACTTCACCCCGGAGAGCCAGGACAAGTACCTCGAAAGCACCGACATGGATCCGGTCTTCGGGATGAACCGGCTCGTCGAGTGGGCACACGACAAGGGCGCCGAGGTCTTCTTCCTCACCGGCCGCAAGGAGGCGCAGCGCGACTGGAGCGTGCGCAACCTGAAGAACGTCGGCTACGGGGTGACGCTGGATCGCCGGCACGTCTACCTGAAGGACACCGAGCACCCGCCGGCCTATCTGCCGTGCGGCGCCACCTGCACGACCGTCGAGTACAAGTCGGGCACCCGCCAGCACATCGAGTCCCTCGGCTACCGCATCGTGGCCAACTTCGGGGACCAGTACAGCGATCTGAGCGGCGGTGCCGGGCAGCGGACCTTCAAGCTGCCGAACCCGATGTACTTCCTGCCGTGACCACGCCTCGGGCCCGCCCGGGCGGGGCGGGCCGGAAGGCGCCCCCGCGGTAGGCGGCCGCGGCGGCCCGCGCCGTGCGCAGGCCGCCGCCGTACGGGCTCAGCGCCCCGCGCGGTCAGCGCCGCTTGGGCAGCGGTACGCGCAAGAGGTCCTGGGCGATGGTCAGTTCGCCGGTGAAGCCCGCCGCGCGGGCCTGCCGCTCGAACTCCGCGGGGTCGGCGTAGCGCTGCGAGAAGTGCGTCAGCACCAGATGCCGCACCCCGGCCCGTGCGGCCACCCCCGCGGCCTGCCCGGCGGTCAGATGGCCGTGTTCCACGGCCAGCTCGGTGTCCTCGTCGAGGAACGTCGACTCGATGACCAGCATGTCGGCCCCCTCGGCGAGCACATGGACGCCCTCGCACAGCCGGGTGTCCATGACGAAGGCGAACCGCTGGCCGCGCCTTTGCTCGCTCACCTCGTCGAGGGTGACGCCCTTCAGCTCGCCGCGCCGCAGCAGCAGCCCGACGTCCGGCCCGCCGATCCCGTGGGCCGCCAGCCGCTCCGGCAGCATCCGGCGGGCGTCCGGCTCCACGAGGCGGTAGCCGTAGGACTCGACCGGATGCGAGAGGCGGTGCGCCTCCAGGACGTACGACGGCGTGCGGTCCAGCTCGCCGTCGGCGCTCACCGGCCGCTGGTCCAGCTGGACCGTCTCCCGGTAGGCGGTGGCGTACCGCAGCCGGTCGAAGAAGCGCTCGCCACTGGCCGGGTAGTGGGCGGTGACCGGATGCGGCACCCGGTCGAGGTTGATCCGCTGGATCACCCCGGCCAGCCCCAGTGAGTGGTCACCGTGGAAGTGGGTGACACAGATCCGGTTCAGGTCATGGGCGGCGACCCCGGCGCGCAGCATCTGCCGCTGGGTTCCCTCTCCGGGGTCGAAGAGCAGCCCCTGACCGTCCCACCGCAGCAGATAGCCGTTGTGGTTGCGGTGCCGGGTGGGGACCTGGCTGGCGGTCCCCAGGATGACCAGTTCGCGTACGGACAAGTCGGCCCCGTCAGACCAGACGCTGCAGGTCGCGGCCGCCCAGCAGATGCGCATGGGCGTGGAAGACGGTCTGGCCGGCGCCGGGGCCGGTGTTGAACACGATGCGGTAGCCGGTCTCGTCGACCTTCTCCGCCTCGGCCACCAGGCCCGCCTGGTGCAGCACGTCGCCGGCGATGGCCGGTTCCGCGGCGGACAGCTCCAGGGCGTTCGCGTAGTGCACCTTGGGGATCACCAGGATGTGCGTCGGGGCCTGGGGGTTGATGTCGCGGAACGCGACGGTGGTCTCGGTCTCCCGGACGATGGTCGCCGGCACCTCCCCCGCCACGATCTTGCAGAACAGGCAATCGGCCTGCGGTTCTCCCGCCACCGGTGGCTCCTCCCAGCTCGTCCCCGTACGCACGGTGCGTACGGCCCTCGGATGCTACCGGGCGCCGCCCACGGGGCGCGGCAAGGGCCGGGGCGGAGCGGAGGGGGGCGGCCCGTGCGGCCACCGGAGGGCGGCACCCCGGGCCCTCCGCGGCGCCCGCCCCGCGGATCACTAAGCTGGGCCCGGACATCGCTTTCGCCCACAACCGGGAGTTTTGCACCATGGCAACCACGCGCACCGCCAAGACCCACTGGGAAGGCAACCTCCTGGAGGGCAAGGGCACCGTCGCCCTGGAGTCCTCCAAGGTCGGCACGTACGACGTGAACTGGCCCGCCCGCGCGGAGCAGCCGGGCGGCGTCACCAGCCCCGAGGAGCTCATCGCGGCGGCCCACTCCTCCTGCTACTCCATGGCCTTCTCGCACGGCCTGGCGGGCAAGGGCTACACCGTCGCGGCCCTCGACACCCAGGCCGACGTCACCTTCCAGCCCGGCGAGGGCATCACCGCCATCGCCCTGACCGTCAAGGCCAGCGTCCCCGGCCTCTCGGAGGAGGAGTTCCAGGCGGCGGCGCAGGACGCCAAGGCCAACTGCCCGGTGAGCCAGGCACTGGCGGGCGTCAAGAACATCACACTGTCGGCCACCCTGGTCTGACCGGGCGCCGGCCCGGGCCGGCGCCCTTCGCGTGAACGGCGGTGCGCCGGCGGGCTGGTGAGGGCCCGCCGGCGCACCGCTGCCCGTTCACGTCCCCAGCGGTCCAGGGCCACGTCAGCCGGGTGCCGGTCGAGGAGGGACGGGGTCACTCGCCGCCCTCCGCCGGCTCGGCGGCAAGACGGCGGGCCTCCCGACGGCCCGCATGGCGTTCCCTGCGGTTGCCGGTCCTGGCCCGGCGGCGGAACACCGCAACGAGCGCGGCTGATCGGCTCGCTCACGCCGGTCGATCGAGGGGGACGCCGTCCGTGGGGAGTCGCGGAGCGACCCGGTCCAGCCCGGTCCAGCCCGGCCTGAGAACGCGGCCCGAGAGCGCGGCCCGAGAGCCCGGTCCTAGCTCCAGCGCCCCGTGCGCCCCAGCAGCAGCGCCGTCGCCGCGGTGCCCGCCGTGGACGTCCGCAGCACGGTCGTGCCCAGGCGGTAGGGCCGGGCGCCGGCCTCGGCGAAGGTGGTGAGCTCCTCGGGGGAGACGCCGCCCTCCGGCCCGACGACGAGCACGATCGAGCCCTTGGCGGGGAGTTCGGCGGTGGCCAGCGGGGCGCTGCCCTCCTCGTGGAGCACGGCAGCGAAGTCCGCGTCGGCGAGCAGGGCGGCCACCTGCCGGGTGGTCAGCGGGTCGGCGACCCGGGGGAAGGTCAGCCGGCGGGACTGCTTGCCCGCCTCACGGGCCGTGGCGCGCCATTTGCCCAGCGCCTTGGCGGCCCGCTCGCCCTTCCACTGGGTGACACAACGCGCCGCCGGCCAGGGCACGATGGCGTCCACGCCGGTCTCGGTCATCGTCTCGACGGCCAGCTCGCCGCGGTCACCCTTGGGGAGCGCCTGGACGACGGTGATCGTGGGCTGCGGCGGGTCCTCGGTGCGCAGCGCGGTGACCGCGACGGTGAGCCGGTCCTTGCCCTCGACGGCGGCGACCGTGCCGTGCGCGCCAGCGCCCTGACCGTCCGTCAGGACGACCTCCTCACCGGCCCGCAGCCGGCGCACCGACACCGCGTGCCGCCCCTCGGGGCCGTCCAGGGTCAGCGTGCCGCCGGCCCGGATGTCCGCGAGCGAATCGACGAGGAAGACGGGCGCGGTCATGAGACGCCGCCGCGGAGGGTCAACGCGGCGCGTGCCGCGTCCAGTTCGGCCATCAGCACCTCCACGAGGCGCCCGGCGGGCAGCTCCCGGGCCAGCCGGTGGCCCTGCCCCGCCCACAGGTTCATCCCCTGGGCGTCGCCCGCCTTGGCAGCGGCCTTGCGGACGGTGGAGGTCAGGTAGTGGACGGCCGGGTAGGCGGCCGGTGCGTACGGGCCGTGCTCACGCATGAAGCGGTTCACCAGCCCGCGGGCCGGGCGCCCGGAGAACGCCCGGGTCAACTCGGTATGGGTGAACAGGGGGTTGGTCAGCGCCTGCTTGTGCAGCGGGTTGGCGCCCGACTCGGGGGTGGCGAGGAAGGCGGTGCCCAGCTGCGCCATGCTCGCCCCGGCGGCCAGCACCGCGGCGAGCTGCCCGCCGCGCATCAGCCCGCCCGCGGCGATCACCGAGATCTGTACGGCCTCGCGGACCTGGCCGAGCAGCGCCAGCAGCCCCAGCCCCGCCCCGGTCCCGTCCGCATGCGGGTCGTCCCGGTGGGTGCCCTGGTGCCCGCCGGCCTCCACGCCCTGCACACACACCGCGTCGGCGCCGGACCACTGGGCGGCCTGCGCCTCGGCGGCGGTGGTGACCGTGACGACCGTGTACGTACCGACCTGCGCGAAGGAGTCGAGGACGGCGCGCGAGGGGCAGCCGAAGGTGAAGGACACCACCGGCACCGGGTCCTCCCGCAGGATCGCCAGCTTGGCCTCGTAGCCGTCGTCGCTGGGGCCCTCGGTGTCGCCGAGTTCGGTCTCGTACCAGGCGGCCTCGCCCGCGAGTTGCTCGCGGTAGACCTCGACGACGGAGCCGTCGGCCAGGGACGGCTGCGGCATGAAGAGGTTGACGCCGAAGGGCCGGTCGGTCAGCGCCCGCAGCTGTTTGATCTCCTGGTACATCCCGTCGGCGGTCTTGTAGCCGGCGGCGAGGAAGCCGAGACCGCCGGCGCCGCAGACGGCGGCGGCCAGTTCGGGCCCGGATCCGCCGCCCGCCATGGGGGCCTGCACGATCGGGTGGCGGCAGAGATCGGTGAGCGCGGTGGGCATGACCTCATCGTGTCACGCCCACCGCCTCGCCCCGCATCGGGGCCACGCTGTCGCGGCTGCCGGGACGAACGCCGTCGGACCCCGGCTCACCTGGGCTATCGCCCGTTGAAGGCGTCCTTCAGACGGGAGAACAGCCCCTGCTGACCGGGCTGGAACTGCCCCGTGGGCCGCTCCTCACCGCGGAGCTTGGCGAGCCGCCGCAGCAGCTCCTCCTGCTCGGGGTCGAGCTTGGACGGCGTCTGCACCTCGACATGGACGATGAGGTCGCCCCGGCCGCCCCCGCGCAGGTGGGTCACCCCGCGCTGGTGCAGCGGGATGGACTGGCCGGACTGGGTGCCGGGCCGGACGTCGATCTCCTCGACCCCGTCCAGCGTCTCCAGCGGGCATTGGGTGCCCAGTGACGCCGCCGTCATCGGGATGGTGACCGTGCAGTGCAGATCGTCGCCGCGCCGCTGGAAGACCGCGTGCGGCAGCTCGTGGATCTCCACGTAGAGGTCGCCGGCGGGGCCGCCGCCGGGGCCGACCTCGCCCTCCCCCGCGAGCTGGATGCGGGTGCCGTTGTCGACACCGGCGGGGATCTTGACGGTCAGGGTGCGGCGGGAGCGGATCCGTCCGTCGCCGGCGCACTCGGGGCACGGTGTCGGCACGACGGTCCCGAAGCCCTGGCACTGCGGGCACGGCCGGGAGGTCATGACCTGGCCGAGGAAGGACCGGGTGACCTGCGAGACCTCACCGCGGCCGCGGCACATGTCACAGGTCTGCGCCGAGGTACCCGGCGCCGCGCCCTCGCCGGTGCACGTCGTGCAGACGATGGCGGTGTCGACCTGGATGTCCTTGGTCGTGCCGAAGGCCGCTTCGTTCAGCTCGACATCGAGGCGGATCATGGCGTCCTGGCCCCGGCGGGTGCGCGAGCGCGGGCCGCGCTGCGACGCGGTGCCGAAGAACGCGTCCATGATGTCGGAGAAGTTGCCGAAGCCCGCGCCGAAGCCGCCCGCGCCCTGGCCGCCGCCGGCCTGCGAGAGGGGGTCGCCGCCGAGGTCGTAGACCTGCTTCTTCTGCGGATCCGACAGGACCTCGTAAGCGGCGTTGATCTCCTTGAACCGCTCCTGGGTCTTCGGGTCGGGGTTCACATCCGGGTGCAGCTCGCGCGCCAGCCGACGGAAGGCCTTCTTGATCTGGTCCTGCGAGGCGTCGCGGCCGACGCCGAGGACCGAGTAGTAGTCCGTGGCCACTTACGACTCCGCGAGGATTTGTCCGACGTAACGTGCCACTGCGCGTACCGCTCCCATCGTTCCGGGGTAGTCCATGCGGGTCGGTCCGACCACGCCGAGTTTGGCGACTGCCTCGTCGCCCGAACCGTAGCCGACCGCGACGACCGATGTGGACGTCAGGCCTTCATGGGCATTCTCATGCCCGATACGTACGGTCATGCCCGAGTCCTTGGCCTCCCCGAGCAGCTTGAGCAGCACCACGTGCTCCTCAAGGGCCTCCAGCACCGGCCGGATGGTCAGTGGAAAATCGTGCCCGAAGCGCGTGAGATTGGCGGTGCCGCCGATCACCAGTCGCTCTTCGGTCTCCTCCACCAAAGTCTCCAGCAACACCGACAGCACTGTCGAGACCGTGCCGCGGTCGTCCTGCTCGAAGGACTCCGGGAGATCCTGCACCAACTGCGGCACATCCGCGAACCTGCGGCCCACGACCCGGCTGTTGAGCCGCGCCCGCAGATCCGCCAGGGACATCTCACCGAACGGCGCCTGGCAGTCGATGAGCCGCTGCTCGACCCGTCCGGTGTCCGTGATCAGTACGAGCATCAGGCGGGCCGGGGCCAGCGCCAGCAGCTCGACGTGCCGGACCGTGGAGCGGGTCAGGGAGGGGTACTGCACGACGGCGACCTGCCGGGTCAGCTGCGCCAGCAGCCGGACCGTGCGGCCGACGACGTCGTCGAGGTCGACGGCGCCGTCCAGGAAATTCTGGATCGCCCGCCGCTCCGGGCTGGACAGCGGCTTGACGCCGGCCAGCTTGTCGACGAACAGGCGATAGCCCTTGTCGGTCGGGATCCGCCCGGCACTTGTGTGCGGCTGGGCGATGAACCCCTCGTCCTCCAGGGCCGCCATGTCGTTGCGGATCGTCGCCGGGGAGACCCCGAGCTGATGGCGCTCCGTGAGTGCCTTGGAGCCGACCGGCTCCTCCGTCCCGACATAGTCCTGGACGATGGCGCGCAGCACTTCGAGCCTGCGTTCACTGAGCATTCCGCGCACCTCCAGTCCGGCCGTCCCGGCGTCTCGATCCTCCTGGCACTCACACGGGCAGAGTGCCAGACCCGGAGCCAGTGTACGGCCGGGTAGCACGGCCACGGCAAGGGCGGCCGCGCGGAGCAACCGCCCGATGCCCGTGTTCGGCCGATCTGCCGGGCAACGCTATCGCGAGGGCGCTAGCGTCTCGGTATGCACACTGCTTGGGAAGAGGCCGGCTGGGAACGGCTCGGTGACGGTGTCACCAGGCGCCGGATGCCGGGGTGGGACGAGACGATCGGGGTGATCGCGGGGACCACCGGCGTCATGATCGTCGACACCGGCGCGACCCTTCGCGACGGCGCGGAGCTGCGCCGGACGATCCGCGGGGTGCTGGGCCGGGACGTGACGCATGTCGCGCTCACCCACCCGCATTTCGATCATGTGCTGGGCACCGCCGCCTTCGCGGGCGTCGAGGTGTTCGGCGCGGCCGGCCTCGGTGATCTGCTGCGCCGCGGCAAGGACGAGCTGCGGCACGACGCGGTACGGCACGGCGTCGACCGGGACGCCGCCGCGGAGGCCGCCGATCTGCTGGTCGCCCCGCACCACCACGTCCACGGCCAGCTGACCGTCGAGCTCGGCGACCGTCAGGTGCTGCTCGCCAACGTCGGTCCCGGGCACACCGCCCACGATCTCGCGGTCCTGGTCCCGGGCCGGCAGGGCGCCCCCGAGATCGTCTTCTGCGGCGATCTGGTCGAGGAGTCCGGTGAGCCGCAGGCGGGCCCGGACGCACTGCCGCAGCAGTGGCCCGGCGCGCTGGACCGGCTGCTGGCCCTCGGCGGCGAGGACGCGGTCTACGTCCCCGGCCACGGCGCCGTGGTGGACGCCGCCTTCGTCCACGCCCAGCGGGACGCCCTGGCGACCCGCTTCGGCGTCGCCCCCGCCTCCTGACCCCTGCCCCGACCGTCCACCGCCCGCCGCCCCCACTTCGCATCCCCCTCCTCGAACAGAACAGGCGCAGAACAGGCCCATGCAGAGCAAGCGCTACAGCCCCGACCTGACCCCGTCCTGGAAGAAGCAGCGCCCCGCCCCGGAGGTACCGGCCGACCCGGATCTGGTCGTCGAGGAGGTCACCACGGGCTTCTGCGGCGCCGTGATCCGCTGCGAGAAGACGGCCGAGGGCCCGACGGTCACCCTGGAGGACCGCTTCGGCAAGCACCGCGTCTTTCCGATGACCCCGCGCGGCTTCCTTCTGGAGGGCAAGGTCGTCACCCTCGTACGCCCCCAGGGCCGCCCGGCGCCGAGCACTCCGGCCCGTACGGCCTCCGGCTCGCTCGCCGTCCCCGGCGCCCGCGCCCGGGTCGCCCGCGCCGGGCGCATCTATGTGGAGGGCCGGCACGACGCCGAACTCGTCGAGCGGGTCTGGGGCGACGACCTGCGCATCGAGGG
The DNA here is from genome assembly GCF_036227565.1 of Streptomyces sp. NBC_01454. Classification (NCBI taxonomy): domain Bacteria; kingdom Bacillati; phylum Actinomycetota; class Actinomycetes; order Kitasatosporales; family Streptomycetaceae; genus Streptomyces; species Streptomyces sp. NBC_01454. Next base: position 5,638,305 of record NZ_CP109460.1, on the reverse strand, counting down.
CGTCGTCGTGGAGTACCTGGAGGGCATCGACGACCTCCCGGCGATCGTCCGCAGCTTCTCCCCCGGGCCGGACGCCCGCCTCGGCGTCCTCGTCGACCACCTCGTCCCCGGCTCGAAGGAGTCCCGGATCGCGGCCGAGGTGACGGGCGCGGACGCCCTGGTCGTCGGCCACCCGTACATCGACGTGTGGGAGGCGGTGAAGCCGTCGTCCGTCGGTATCCCGGCCTGGCCCACCGTCCCGCGCGGGCAGGACTGGAAGACGGGCGTGTGCCGCGCACTGGGCTGGCCGGAGAACACCGGGGCGGCCTGGCAGCACATCCTGTCGCGCGTGCGCTCCTACAAGGACCTGGAGCCGGCGCTGCTGGGAAGGGTTGAGGAACTGATCGACTTCGTCACGGACGGCGGTGCGGCCTGACGTTGGGGAGGATGCCGAACTCGGTGGTGTCCAGGTCGACGTCGAGCAGCCCCAAGGGCACGGATTCGCCGAATTTGCCGATCCGCTGAGTCCGGTAGTCAGCCTCCTCGCCACTGCCGACGGGGTCGGTGAGCAGGACGCATTGCGCCATGACGGGGTCGACGATGAGGTAGGCGGGAATCCCGCCCGCCGCGTAGATGGACCGTTTCACGCCGTAGTCACGGTCGACGCTGTTCTTGGAGACGACCTCGACCAGCATCGTGATCAACTGAGCAGGCAGTAGCCGGCCCGATTCCGGCCCCGCATCGCGCTCCAACACGACGAGGTCGGGCTGGGGCTCACTGGTTTCGCTCAGCAGATCGATGTCCTGGGTCTGGAGACAGTCCCACTTCTGATCCGGGATCTGCCGCAGCACCCTCAGCACGATCCTGTTGTGGACCAGGTCCGGCCCCGCCCTCATCACGATTTCCCCCCGCAGGAGCTCCACCTTGACGTCCTCGGGAACCTCCAGGTTCTCGAAGAACTTCACCATGTTGCTCGTGGTCGGCTCGATATCCCCGTTGCCCGTGGTCGGTCGGTCATCCACAGCGGTCATCTCCGTGGCCCTCCACATCACGCCGCGTGCATTTGGCAGCAGCCTAGGGAGAGCGTAGGCAGGTGGGCAGCGCGCCCACATCGGTTCACTCGTTCGAGGATCAGTCCACCAGATCCCGCACCACCGCGTCAGCCAGCAGCCGTCCCCGGAGTGTCAGGACGGCCCGTCCGCGGCCGTACGGCCCGGCCTCCAGCAGGCCGTCCTCCAGGGCGCGGGCCGCCGCCCGTGCCCCCGCCGGGGCGAGCAGGTCCAGCGGGCAGCCGTCGGCGAGCCGCAGCTCCAGGAGGATGCGTTCGACGCGGCGGTCCTCTGCGGCCAGCAGCTCGCGGCCGGCGCCCGGGGAGCGGCCTTCGGTGAGGGCCTGGGCGTAGCCGCCCGGGTGCTTGACGTTCCACCAGCGGACGCCGCCGACGTGGCTGTGGGCGCCGGGGCCCGCGCCCCACCAGTCGGCACCGGTCCAGTACAGCTCGTTGTGGCGGCAGCGGGCGGCGTCGGTGGTGGCCCAGTTGGAGACCTCGTACCAGCGGAACCCGGCGGCGGTCAGGGCCTCTTCCGCGAGGAGGTAGCGGTCGGCGTGGACGTCGTCGTCGGTCATCGGGACCTCGCCGCGGCGGATCCGGCGGGCCAGCTGGGTGCCCTCCTCGACGATCAGGGCGTAGGCGGAGACATGGTCGGGGCCGGCGCCGAGGGCGGCGTCGAGGGACGCGCGCCAGTCGTCGTCGGTCTCGCCCGGCGTGCCGTAGATCAGATCGAGGTTGACGTGGTCGAAGCCGGCGGCGCGGGCCTCGGCGACGCAGGCCTCGGGGCGCCCGGGGGTGTGCGTACGGTCGAGGATCTTGAGGACGTGCTGCCGGGCGCTCTGCATGCCGAAGGAGACGCGGTTGAAGCCGCCCGCGCGCAGTGCGGCGAGGTAGCGGGGGTCGACGGACTCCGGGTTGGCCTCGGTGGTGATCTCGGCGCCGGGCGCCAGGCCGAACTCCTCGCGGATCGCCGCCAGCATCCGGACGAGGTCGGCGGCGGGCAGCAGGGTCGGGGTGCCGCCGCCGACGAAGACCGTCTCGACCGGGCGGGGGTCGTCGCCGAGCACCTTGCGGGCCAGCCGGATCTCCGCCACGACGGTGTCGGCGTAGTTGTCGCGCGAGGCCAGGGCGCCGCCGGAGCCGCGCAGCTCGCTCGCGGTGTAGGTGTTGAAGTCGCAGTAGCCGCAGCGGGTGGCGCAGTACGGCACGTGCAGGTAGAAGCCGAGGGGCCGCCCGGCCGCCCCCGCCAGCGCATGACCGGGCAGCGCCCCGTCCTCGGGCATGGGCTCACCATCAGGCAGTGCGGAAGGCATGGCATCCATTGTCCGTCATGCCGCGACCGGACCCGCTCCCGCGGTTACGGCGCCCCGCTCCCCGCCGCCTGGAGGACCAGCAGGGCCAGGTCGTCGTCCGGCGGGGTGGGGCCGAAGGCGTGGACGGTGGTGCGGATGTGCTCGGCGAGGGCGGTGGCGTCCAGGCCGGCGCCGGACTGGAGGGTGGTGGCCAGGCCGTCCTCGTCGTCGAAGAGCCGGCGGCCCGAGCGCCGCTCGGTCACCCCGTCGGTGACGCACAGCAGGGTCTCCCCGGGGCGGAGGTCGAACGATTCGCTGACGTAGGACGCGTCCTCGACCACCCCCAGCAGCATCTGCGGTGCCGCGACACAGCGGACCGCACCGTCCGTGCCCAGCACCAGCGGCAGCGGATGGCCGGCGCTGGCGAGGGTGCAGCGGGCGCCCCGGGAGCCGCGGGAGTCGCCGGGGTAGGGGACGATCTCCCCGTAGAGCAGGGACAGGAAGCGGGCCTGTTCGCCCTCCTCGCGGATCTCGACGGGCGCCTCGGCCCCGGCACCGGCCGCCGCCACCGCGGCCGCGACCGCCGCGACCGAGTCCGCGGCCTCCCGCGCCATGGTCTTGTTGAGCCGGTCGAGCACCGCCGCGACCCCGAAGCCGTCGCGGGCCAGCAGCCGCAGCACCGGCCGGGCGAGCCCCGTCACCGCGGCCGCCTCGGGGCCACTGCCGCAGACGTCGCCGAGGGCGAAGCACCAGCGGCCGTCCCCGGCGTCGAAGAGGTCCCAGAAGTCGCCGCCCGCCCAGGCGCCCTCACGCGGCTCGTAGACCACCGCCGACTGCACACCGGGCACCTGCGCCCGGCCGCGGGGCAGCAGCCGGCGCTGCAGGACCTGGCTGATGCGCTCCTGGCGGCTGTAGGCGCGGGCGGTGGCGACGGCGCGGGCGACCCGGCGGGCGAGGTCCTCGATCAGGGCGACCACGGCACCGGGGAAGCCCAGCAGTCCGCCGCGGCCGAGCAGCAGGGTGCCCAGCCGGCGGCCGCCGGCGACCAGCGGACAGGCCAGCGCGGCGCCGCCGGGCCCGTCGGGCTCGTCGTCACCGCCCGGTCCCTGCGGCCAGGGCCAGGCGGCCGGGACGGGGGCGCTGCCGGACGGGCCGCTGCCCGGAAGGTCCGGCGGCTGCTTCTCCAGCGCGGTACGCAGCGGGTCGATATGGCTCTCGCAGGTGTGCCAGACGCCGGCGAGGCGCTGCTCCTCACCGGCCGGTGCGATGCCCCGGCCGGGCGCCCCGCCGTCGCCGTCGTAGAGCCACACGGCACACCACTCGGCGAGCCGCGGCACGATCAACTGGGCGGCGAGCGCGGCGACCTGGTCCGCGTCGAGCTGGCCGGAGAGCAGATCGGAGGCCTCGGCGAGGAAGGACAGGGCGCCGTTGTCGGCCCCGCCCGCCTCGCGTTCCGGCCGGACGGCCCGGCGCGGCGCCGGGGCGAGGAGCTCGGCCGCCCGCAGCTCGCGCTGGAGCAGCCGGTCGTCGAAGGCGCGCTCCGGCTCCAGCCGCCCGGCGTCGTCCGGGGCCCCCATGGGCAGCCGGAACCATACGGTCTTCATGGCCCGGCGGTAGGTGATGCCCCAGGATTCGGCGACCGCGCTGATCAGCTGGAGGCCGTGGCCACTGGTTTCGGAGGCGGCGCTGTCGTCGCGGGCGCGGATCGGCTGCGTGGGGTGGTGATCGGAGACCTCGATGAGGATGCCGGGGCCCCAGGCGCCCTCGGGGCCCGCGCCGGGGGTGCCCTCCGCGTACGGCGCCGCGTACGGATCTCCGTGGCGGCCACCGTACGGCTCCGTGCCGGGCCGCGGCCCGTCCGGCGACTCCAGCCGGCAGCGCAGCTCGACGGCGGTGCCGGCGTGGACCACCGCGTTGGTCACCAGCTCGCTGACCAGCAGCTCCGCCTCGTCCGCGAGCCGGCCGGTCAGCCGGTGGGCGCCGGGGAGCTCCTGGCCCGCCCATTCGACGAATGCGGACCGCACCAGCCGCCGGGCGGCGGCAGCGGCCCGCGGATCACCGGGCAGGCTGGCCCGCAGGGAACGGGCCGCGGGGCCGCCGCCGGACCCGCCGGTCATCGTCGTGCGCGCCGCCGTGACGTCGTCGTCCCGTGGAGACGAAGTTGTCGTCCTCATTGAGCAACTCCCGAGCAGCTCCGCTACAGCGCCGGATGCGCCAACAACAGAGTGACAGAACGAGCGCAGTCATAAGCACTGAGTCACACAACTGGGTGGTCCGAGGGGTCAATTCGGCTGACGCGCCGAGGGAGTTGGCCGACGCGCGGAGCGGGGCCCGAAAGGGCTGTCCGGAGAGGGCCGGCGACCTTGCGATTCCCGCCCGTACCCGCCGCCGCCCGGCGGGTACGGGCAGCGGCGGCCGGCCCGGCCTCAGGGGCGCCGCGCCGTGCGGCTACGCCTCGCGCGACCCGGCGTACATCTCGTCGAGCAGGTCCTTGAACACCCGCTCCACCACCGGCCGCTTGATCTTGAGGCTGGGGGTCACCTCGCCGTGCTCGATGTCCAGGTCACGCGGCAGCAGCCGGAACTTGCGGATCTGCTGCCAGCGCTGCAGCCCCTCGTTGACCCGCTCGACATAGCCGTCGACCAGCTCGCGGACCCGGTCGGTGGCGACGACCTCGGCGTAGCTCTTGCCGGCCAGACCGTGCTCCGCGGCCCAGGTCATGATCGTCGGCTCGTCGAGGGCGATCAGCGCCGTGCAGAAGTTCCGGTTGGCGCCGTGCACCAGCACATTGGAGACGAACGGGCAGACCGCCTTGAACTGGCCCTCCACCTCGGCCGGCGCGATGTACTTCCCGCCCGAGGTCTTGATCAGGTCCTTCTTGCGGTCGGTGATCCGCAGATAGCCGTCCGGGGAGAGCTCGCCGATGTCGCCGGTGTGGAACCAGCCGTCCTCCTCCAGGACCTCGGCGGTCTTGTCCGGCAGGCCGTGGTAGCCCTGCATGATGCCGGGGCCGCGCAGCAGGATCTCGCCGTCCTCGGCGATCCGCACCTCGGTGCCGGGCAGCGGCTTGCCGACCGTGCCGGTGCGGTAGGCCTCGCCGGGGTTGATGAAGCTGGCGGCGCTGGACTCCGTCAGGCCGTAGCCCTCCAGGATGTGGATGCCAGCGCCGGAGAAGAAGTAGCCGATCTCCGGCGAGAGCGCGGCCGAGCCGGAGACCGCGGCACGCAGCCGGCCGCCGAAGGCCTCCCGCAGCTTGGCGTAGACGAGCGCATCGGCGATCTTGTGCTTGGCGCCGAGGGCGAAGGGCACCGAGGCGTTGCCCGTGCGGCGGAAGTTGTCCTGCGAGACCTTGGCGTACTCGCGGGCCACCTCTGCCGCCCACTGGAAGATCTTGTACTTGGCGCCGCCGCCCTGCCGGGCCTTGGCCGCGACACCGTTGTAGACCTTCTCGAAGATCCGCGGGACGGCCGCCATGTACGTGGGCCGGACCACCGGAAGATTGTCAATGATCTTGTCGACCCGGCCGTCGACGGCGATCACCTGGCCGGTCGCGATCTGCCCGGCGGTGAGCACCTTGCCGAAGACATGCGCCAGCGGCAGCCAGAGGTACTGCACATCGTCCTCGGCGACCAGCCCCGTCGACTGGATCGCGCGGGCCATGTACGACCAGCAGTCGTGCGGCAGTCGCACACCCTTCGGACGGCCGGTGGTACCGGAGGTGTAGATGAGCGTCGCCAGCTGGTCGGCGCGCAGCGCGGCGACCCGCTCCTTGACGCACTCCGGGTGGCTCTCCAGATGGGCGGTGCCGCGCTTCTCCAGCTCGGCGAGGGTGAGCACCCAGCCCTCGGGGTCCTCCGCCGCGGGCTGGACGCCCGTGTCGTCGATGACGATCACATGCGCCAGCTCGGGCAGCTCCGCACGCCGTTCGCGGGCCTTGGCGAGCTGTCCGGCGTCCTCCGCGATCAGCACCCGGCTGCCGGAGTCGGACAGGATGTAGGCGGTCTCCTCGGCGTTGGTACTGGGGTAGACCGTGGTGGTGGCGGCGCCGGAGCACAGCACACCGAGGTCGGCGAGGATCCATTCGACCCGGGTGCTGGCGGCCAGCGCCACCCGCTCCTCGGGCCGCACCCCCAGGGCGATGAGCCCGGCGGCGACGGCGTAGACGCGGTCGGCGGCCTGGGCCCAGCTGAGCACCTTCCAGTCGTCCGCCCCCTGTCCCGAGGCGGACGGGGCCGGATAGCGATAGGCCTCGATGTCGGGCGTGGCCGCGACCCGTTCCAGGAAGAGGTGCGCCACCGAGGGCGGCCGGTTTTCGATCAGCGTGTGGGTGTCCGTCACGGCGTCCTCCGGGGCCCGCTTCGTTGCTGGTGACTCGCGAGTAACCTTGAGCGTGATCAGAGTAGAGCGCGAGGCGCCGACGCGTAAGGGGCTGTGGACGACAGGTTCACGATGTGACCGGCGCAATAGGTGTACGTAGCAGCCGCAATGCCCGAAAGTACGTCGTGGCGGCCCCGCACCGCACCCACCTGGCAGAACGGATCACACCGCCTCCACAGCGGTGCTCCACAACCCTTCCACATTCCCTCCGGAATTCCTCCCGGGTTTCCCTTCGTCGTGCAGCCGCAAAGCCGTCAGGGCGCCGGCCCCCGAGGAGGCCGGCGCCCTGACGCACCGCCGCGCGCGGCCGCTTCCGGCCGGGCGCCAGGCCCTACTTCTTCGCCTTCGCGTCGCCGTCGGAGTCCGAGGACAGCACCGCGATGAAGGCCTCCTGCGGGACCTCCACGCTGCCGACCATCTTCATCCGCTTCTTGCCTTCCTTCTGCTTCTCCAGCAGCTTCCGCTTACGGGAGATGTCACCGCCGTAGCACTTGGCGAGGACGTCCTTGCGGATGGCGCGGACCGTCTCACGGGCGATGACCCGGCTGCCGATGGCGGCCTGGATCGGCACCTCGAAGCTCTGCCGCGGAATCAGCTCCCGCAGCTTGGCGACCAGCCGGACACCGTAGGCGTAGGCCTTGTCCTTGTGGCAGATCGCGGAGAACGCGTCGACCTTGTCGCCGTGCAGCAGGATGTCGACCTTGACCAGGTCGGCGGACTGCTCACCGGTGGGCTCGTAGTCCAGCGAGGCGTAACCGCGCGTCTTGGACTTCAGCTGGTCGAAGAAGTCGAAGACGACCTCGGCGAGCGGAAGGGTGTAGCGGATCTCGACCCGGTCCTCGGAGAGGTAGTCCATGCCGAGGAGGTTGCCGCGGCGGGTCTGGCACAGCTCCATGATCGCGCCGATGAACTCGCTCGGCGCCAGGATCGTGGCCCGGACGACCGGCTCGTGCACCTTGTCGATCTTGCCCGTGGGGAACTCGCTCGGGTTGGTGACCTCGTGCTCGACCCCGTCCTCCATCTCCACGCGGTAGACCACGTTGGGGGCGGTGGCGATGAGATCGAGGCCGAACTCGCGCTCCAGGCGCTCGCGGATGACCTCCAGGTGCAGCAGGCCCAGGAAGCCGACGCGGAAGCCGAAGCCGAGGGCCGCGGAGGTCTCCGGTTCGTAGACCAGCGCGGCGTCGTTGAGCTGAAGCTTGTCCAGCGCGTCGCGCAGCTCGGGGTAGTCCGAGCCGTCCAGCGGATACAGCCCCGAGAACACCATCGGCTTGGGGTCCTTGTAGCCGCCCAGCGGCTCCGTGGCCCCCTTGGTGAGCTGGGTGATCGTGTCACCCACCTTGGACTGCCGGACGTCCTTCACCCCGGTGATCAGATAGCCCACCTCGCCGACGGACAGGCCGTCGGCAGCCTTCATCTCCGGGGAGTTGGTGCCGATCTCCAGCAGCTCGTGCGCGGCACCGGTGGACATCATCCGGATGCGCTCGCGCTTGCTGAGCGTGCCGTCGACGACCTTCACGTACGTCACGACGCCCCGGTAGGCGTCGTAGACCGAGTCGAAGATCATCGCGCGGGCGGGGGCATCCTTGACGCCGACCGGGGCCGGCACCTCACGGACGACCTTGTTCAGCAGCTCGGGCACGCCGACGCCGGTCTTGGCGGAGACCTTCAGCACGTCCTCGGGGTCGCAGCCGACCAGGTTGGCCAGCTCGGCGGCGAACTTCTCGGGCTGCGCGGCCGGCAGGTCGATCTTGTTGAGGACGGGGATGATCGTGAGCTCGTGCTCCATCGCCAGGTAGAGGTTGGCGAGTGTCTGGGCCTCGATGCCCTGAGCGGCGTCGACGAGGAGGACGCAGCCCTCGCACGCGGCGAGCGAGCGGGACACCTCATAGGTGAAGTCGACGTGGCCCGGGGTGTCGATCATGTTGAGGATGTGGGTCGTGCCACTGCCCTCTTCCCCCTCGGAAGGGTCCCAGGGCAGCCGGACCGCTTGGGACTTGATCGTGATGCCGCGCTCGCGCTCGATGTCCATGCGGTCGAGGTACTGCGCGCGCATCTGCCGCTGGTCGACGACACCGGTGAGCTGGAGCATCCGGTCGGCGAGCGTCGACTTGCCGTGGTCGATGTGCGCGATGATGCAGAAGTTACGGAGGAGGGCCGGATCGGTACGGCTCGGCTCCGGCACGTTCGTAGGGGTCGCGGGCACGCAGGGTCCATTCAGTGAACGCGGGTAGGCGGGACTCGGGTATGTGACGTCTCCCCCATGGTCCCATGCGCGACGGCCTCGGTCCGGTTTGGGCGGGCCGGGGGGTGATCGTGGGCTTCCGGGAGGGTGCGGCGGGGTGGGAGGGGAGCCGCTTGAGGGCGGGGCGTTTCGGGGGACGGGGCCTCTACGGTGGGGGCAGGCTGCGAGGGCCGGCCCGGTTCGCTCGAGCGGCTCCGGGAGGGGCCGGGCGGGCCGGCTGGACGGCGGCTCCGGCCCGGTTTGGGAGGCCGTAGACCCTGCTGGTAGCCTGGTCCACTGCGCTTCGTGCCCTCTCTCGTACGTGGCGCAACTCGAAACTCCAACGAACCTGAAAAGGCTCTTTCGTGGCGAACATCAAGTCCCAGATGAAGCGGATCAAGACCAACGAGAAGGCTCGTCAGCGCAACAAGGCTGTCAAGTCCACTCTGAAGACCGCGATCCGTCGCACCCGCGAGGCCGTGGAGGCCGGTGACCTGCAGAAGGCCACCACCGCCCAGTCCGAGGCTGCCAAGAAGCTCGACAAGGCCGTCAGCAAGGGTGTCATCCACAAGAACGCCGCCGCCAACAAGAAGTCGGCGCTGGCCAAGAAGGTCGCGTCCCTCAAGGGCTGACCTTCCCTTCCGGGCGAAGCTCACCAGGCCGACCAGGCCTGATCTTCGTCCACCAGCAGCATCTCTGCAGTACCCCTGCCGACAGGGATCCAGCGGCCCCTCTCTCCGCTCCCTGACCGGTGCACCACCGCGCCGCACACGGCCTGCGTTCGCCACGCGGGTGCGGCGCACCCGGCTCGCCCGGCGTCCACCGCCGACGAAGCCATGACAGCTTGATACGAAAGCCCCGCCTTTCCCTTCCCCAGGGATGAGGTGGGGCTTTTGTCATGGGGATGAGGTGGCGGGGGCATGGTGAGCGGGGAAAGCATGGTGAGGGATTCTCTGTGGGGGCAAGGGATTCTCTCTGGTGGCATGCGTGCGGGGGATTCGCGTGAGGGATTTGGTGTATGACACCCGCCGTGGGGTTCCCGGTATTGCGGCGCTCTTACGTCCGGCGCATCTGATCTATCCGACGCATCTGATGCAGATGACGCATCCGGTATCTCTGGCGTATCTGATGTATCTGATGTATCCATTGCACCATTGCATCCCGGATATCTGGACGGTGGTGGTCGTGCGGATTGGCGGGCGGAGAGGGCGCGCCGCCGAAATTCGTCGACTCGCCTACGACCGGGAAAATCAGGTCCGCAGCGCCGGGTCCGTTTTCGGTGATGTCCGCTAATCTTCGGCCATGTCCATATCGGGGGAACAAAGCAATCCCTACGCCCAGCCTCAGCCCCACCCCTACGGTCCCGTGCCCGCGCCACAGAATTCGGCAGCCCCGCAGCAGAATCCGTACGCACCACAGCCTCCGCAGCAGGTGCCACAAGGGCCGGGCGGGGGATACGGATATCCGGCGGTCGGCATGCCCTCTCCTCCCCCGGGGCCGCCCGGCATGTCCACAGGGCTGCCCGGCGCTCGTGAAGGTACGGGCCGCGCCAACGCCGGCTGGCTCTGGGCGATCGGCGGTGCCGTCGCCGCCTCCGCGATCTGGGCGTCCCTACTGTTCGCCACCGGCAGCTTTTCCGGCGGGGCCGACCCCGACCTCGCGGGGTACGGCTACACCAGCGATCTGTGTGCGAAAACCTCGCTGACCCCGTTCGAGAACGCCCACTTCACCATCAAGGCGAGCACGTCCGCCAAGGACGCCAACCCGCAGCACAACGGTGCCCAGCAGGACACCATCGACACCATGTCGTGCAACGTCTCACTGGAGCCACAGAACGCCGCCGGTTCCGACTACTCCTCGACCTGGATGGACAACACCGTCACGCTGCACAAAAAGACCGACCCGGCACCGGAGTTCGCCGACAGCTACCGCTCGTACGAGAAACAGGAGACGTCGACCCGCTATACGGTCGAGGCCGTGCCGGGCATCGCCGACGAGGCCTATCTCGTGACACGGCAGGACGAGGGCAGCACAAGCAACAGCTCGTATGTGATCCTCGCCGTCCGGGACGGCTGGATGACATTTCAGTCGACGTGGTCGAGCTATGTGTCAAGCAGCGGCACGGCCAAGCAGCCGACCCCCGCCGAGGTGGCGACGATGCTGAAGACCAGCGCGACGGAGACGCTCAAGCGGCTACAGGGCACGCGGTCGCGCTAGGGGTCCCGAGATGGGGCCGCTATGGGGCCTGAGCGGTGGGCGATAGAGGACCGACCAGGACCCGGCCGACGGCGGCACAGCGACTCCTCGGGTGCCGCCCTTAGCCGCCCGTGCCGTACCACCACCCGGCCGTAACCCCGCAGCGCCACGGCTGCCTCAGCGCGACCGGGCCGCCCGGGCGATCACCACGACGGCCTTCTCCAGGGCGTACCCCGGATCGTCCCCGCCGCCCTTGACGCCCGCATCGGCCGCCGCCACCGCGCGCAGCGCCGTGGCGACGCCGTCCGCCGACCAGCCGCGCATCTGCTGGCGCACCCGGTCGATCTTCCAGGGCGGCATGCCCAGTTCGCGGGCGAGGTCGCCGGGGCGAGCACCGCGCGGGGCCGAGGCCAGCTTGCCGATGGCGCGGACGCCTTGGGCGAGCGCGCTGGTGATCATGACGGGGGCGACGCCGGTGGAGATCGCCCAGCGCAATGCCTCCAGCGCCTCGGCGGCCCGGCCCTCGACGGCACGGTCCGCGACGGTGAAGCTCGACGCCTCGGCCCGGCCCGTGTAATAGCGCGCGACGACGGTCTCGTCGATCGTGCCCTCGACGTCCGCAGCCAGCTGCGAACAAGCCGAGGCCAGCTCCCGCAGATCGCTGCCGATCGCATCGACCAGCGACTGACTGGCCTCGGGCGTCGCCGAGCGTCCGACCGCGCGGAACTCGCCCCGGACAAAGGCCAGCCGGTCGGCCGGCTTGGTCATCTTGGGGCAGGCGATCTCCCGGGCGCCGACCTTACGGGCGGCATCCAACAGGCCCTTTCCCTTGGCGCCACCGGCATGCAGCAGCACCAGGGTGATCTCCTCGGCGGGCGAACCGAGATACGTCTTGACGTCCTTGATGGTGTCCGCGGACAGGTCCTGGGCGGCGCGCACCACCACGACCTTGCGCTCGGCGAACAGGGACGGGCTGGTCAGCTCGGCGAGGGTGCCGGGCTGCAGCTGATCGGGGGTGAGGTCGCGCACGTCAGTGTCCGCGTCGGCCGCCCGGGCGGCCGCCACCACCTGCTGCACCGCGCGGTCGAGCAGCAGGTCTTCCTGGCCCACCGCGATCGTGACGGGGGCGAGCGGGTCGTCGTGAGCTGTCTTCCTGGCCATCGCGGTCCAGCATCCCACGCCCCACTGACAACCGGGCCCGGACCGCCCGCCGCCCCTGCCGGAACGGCCCACCCTCCCCCTGGCAGTTCGAGCCCCCTCACCTGTCGGACAATGGCCAGGTGAACGATGCTGCCCCACACCCACCGCACGATCGGCATGTACCGCACGGACCGCACGGACCGCACGGACCGCATCTACGGCACGTACTGGTACTGCCCGACCGCGACGCGGCGGAGGAGGTGGCCGAAGCACTGACGGAGCGCTTCGGTATCGCCGAGGAACCGCAGCTCGTACGGGATGCCCTGGCCGGTGAGGACGATGCCGAGGACGCTCAGTGGCTGGTGGTGGTCGAAGACCCGGACGCCGCCCACGACCCGGAGCAGCTGCACGACCTCGCGGCCGAGTACGAGGGCTGGCGCGAGGCCGAGTGACTTCCGGCGGCTGGTGAGCATCCGGGGGCGAGTGCATATCTGGGGGCGCTGAGATATGCGGAGATAACCAGACCTGGGCACCCGCGCCCTCACCCGCCTCACCTCACCCACCCGCGGGCTCACCGACCACGGGCTCCCGCTCCAGCACGATCCCGAAGTGCTCCCGGTATGCGGCAAGGACCTCGCCGTCGCCCACCTGACGCTCCTCGCGTTCGCCGTCCGCCCCGGTGAGCACGAGTGTCCGGCCGGAGAGCGTGATCCGCCCGGTCTCCGTCAGCCGGGAGCACACCAGGGACTGTGTGAAGTGCGACCGGGGCGAGGTGCGGTGCCACCAGCAGCCCACCTCGAAGTCCTTGAGCGCACGCGGGCGTTGCTCGACGCGGTACTGCGGGGAGCCGTCCCGCAGGACATCGAGATCCCCCTCGGCCGTCTCCTCGATCCGGAACACCCCGCCCGGTTCATGCTGCTCTGCGCGGCTGTCCCAGCGGAGCGGGAAGTGACAATGCCTGCCGAAGCCGACATCGGCGAGCCGCGGCCCGTCCGGTGTCACCACGCGCAGCACGAGGTGGTCATACGGGATCCCGAGCCCGTCGGGGCCGAAGACGCGGGCGGACAACAGCTCGACCCCGTAGCCGAGTGCGCCCAGCAACATGGCGAAGGCGCCGTTGAGCTCGTAACAGAAGCCGCCGCGCCGGGCTCCGACGATCTTGTCCAGCAGTGGCCGCTCCGCGAGCACGCTCTCCTCGCCGAGATGGAGGGAGAGGTTCTCGAAGGGGACGGTGCGCAGATGACGCAGGTGCAGCGCACGCAGCGCCTCGGCATCCGGGGATGCCGGGCGGGCGGCGCCTATCCGGTCGAGGTAGGCATCGGCTGCGGCGGTGTCCATCAGGTGTCCTCTCCGGGGCGAACCGACGGCGGTTCCGTCATGCCGCCGGGGCAGATCTGGCGGCCATCGTGTCAGCGACGTTCCGTGCCGGCCGGCAGGCCCACGACTCGGACGAAGCCATCGGCCGGGCGGTGGGCGCGGGCCTGCCCTCCACAATCCAGAGTCTATAGATCCTCTTTCATCGGACTTCCTTGATCGTCCGGGCCTGCGCGCGCTGGCCCGGGACCTACCGGCCGGCCTGCCACGGGGCCCACCGGCACGGGCCGGACCGGCACGGGCCGGACCGGCACGGGATCTTCGGGCACCCGCCAGGCCCGGACGCCTCTCCCCCGCACCCGCCGGCATCGCGCCGGTTCGGCGGGCACCTGCCGGCCCCGCACGGCTTCTCGGGGCGCCGGCCTGTGGCGTCAGGGTGCGGTGGCCGCTCACCGTCGCGGACAGGCTGCCGGTGGTGCCCAGGACCGCGATGGCTCCGTCGGTGTCCGTACGCAGCACCCGGACGCCCTGAGCCCGCAGGGCCGCGAGGGTGCCGACGGCCGGATGACCGTACGGGTTGCCGGTACCGCAGGAGATCAGCGCCAGCCGGGGCGCCAACCGGTGTATCAGCGGCGGGTCCTGGTAGGCGGAGCCGTGGTGCGCCACCTTCAGCACATCGACCGCGCCCAGCTCCGGATGAGCCGCCAACAACGCCCGTTGTGCGGGTGGTTCGAGGTCGCCGAGCAGCAGGATGGTGAGCCCGTGCGTACGGACGAGCAGGGTGACGCTGGCGTCGTTCGGGCCGTCGAGGGCTTCGGAACCGTTGCGGCCATCGGGGCCGGGCGCCTGGCTGCCGGGGGCACCGGGGCTACCGGGGACGCCAGGGCTGTGGGGGCCGGGAAGATCAGGGCTGTGAGGGCCGGGAAGGTCAGGGGGAGCGGGTGGCCACAGGACCTCCCAGGTGAGCGGCCCCAGGTGGCGGCGCTCGCCCGTTGCGGCACGGACGAGCGGGACCCCGGCCGCGGCAGCCGTGGTGCGCACGAACTGCGCCTGCCCCGGCGGATCTTCCAGGGTCGTGGTCTCGATCGCCCCGACCGAGCGGCCGCGGAGCGCCCCGGGAAGCCCGTCCACATGGTCGGCGTGAAAGTGCGTCAGGACGAGCAGGGGAATGCGGCGGACGCCCAGGTCGGTGAGACAGCGGTCGATGGCACGCGGCTCCGGCCCGGTGTCCACCACCAGCGCCGTACCGTCCCCGGCCGCCAGCACCAGACCGTCGCCCTGCCCCACGTCGCAAGCCACCGCCCGCCACCCGGGCGGTGGCCAGCCGGTGATGATGCGGGTGAACGGGGCGGGGCGGCAGACCGCCAGGATCACCGCCAGCGCGCAGAGCGCACACAGCCAGGGGCGGCGCAGCAATCGGCGCCCCACCGATACCAGGACCACCAGCACGACCGCCAGCATCAGCCCGCCGGCCCAGCCCCCCGGCCACTCGAATTCGGCCCCCGGCAGCCCGGCCCCCGTACGGGCCACGCCGGCGATCCACTCGGCGGGCCAGCCCGCGCACCACGCCAGTGCCCGGGCCACCGGCAGCACGACGGGGGCGGCGGCGAGTGCGGCGAAACCCAGCACCGTCGCGGGGCCCACGGCGAGTTCGGCCAGCAGGTTGCAGGGCACGGCCACCAGGCCCACCCGGGCCGCCAGCACGGCGACCACGGGTGCGCAGACCGCCTGGGCGGCGGCCGCGGCGGCGATCACCTCGGCGATCCGGGGCGGAACCCGGCGCCTTTGCAGGGCGGCGCTCCAGCGCGGTGCGAGCAGCAGCAGTGCGCCGGTCGCCAGTACGGACAGCAGAAAGCCGTAGCTACGGGCGAGCCAGGGGTCGTAGAGCACCAGCAGCAGGACCGCGGCAGCGAGCGCGGGCAGGAGGGAGCGGCGGCGGCCGGTGCCGATCGCGAGCAGTGTGATCAGCCCGCAGACGGCGGCCCGCAGCACGCTCGGATCCGGGCGGCACACCACGACGAAGGCCAGGGCGATCGCGCCTCCGACCACTGCCGTGCCACGCAACGACAGTCCCAGGCGCGGCGCCAGCCCGCGGCGTTCGGCACGCGTCGCGAGGTGCGGCGGTCCGATCAGCAGGGCGAGCACGATCGTCAGATTGCTGCCCGAAACGGCGAGCAGATGCGTCAGATCGGTGGCACGGAAGGCATCGTCGAGATCCGGTGGCACGCGCGAGGTGTCCCCCACGACGAGCCCGGGCAGCAGCGCACGGGCGTCGGGGCTCAACCCGTCGGTGGCCTCGCGCAGGCCCGCGCGCAGGCTTCCCGCCAGCCGCTCCAGGGCAGTGGGCGCACCGACCTTGACCGGCGGCGCGTCAGCGGTGACCCGCAGCACGGCCGCGACCTGATCGGCCGGGGACAGGGGCGGTGCGGCGCGCGCCACCACGCGGATACGGGTCGAGGGCAGCAGCCCACGCCAGGCCGACCAGAGACTCTCGCGAGCTGCGTCGCGGTGTGCCGGTCCCGGCTCGTACGGGGCTCCTCCGCCCCCTCCGCCCCCTCCCCCCATGCCGCGGCCCCCTCCGCGCTGCTGCACGACGACCAGCGTCGGTGTGCGGACCGCGGTGACCGTGCCGTGGGGTGCCGTGACGCGCACGGCTTCAGCCGTGAACACCAATACCGGGGGCGTCCGTTGCGAGCCCCGCACCTTGGGACGGGTCAGTCGAGGGTCGCCGGTCACCTCCAGCTCGGCCGTGACCTGCCCGAACTGCTCCGCCGTGGCCGGCAGCGGCCCCCGCCGCACATCCGCCGCATGCAACGCCGCTGACGCGGCCCCCGCCCCGGCGCACAGCAGCACCGCCGCCAAGGCCATCAACGCCCCCGCAGACCGAATGCGAGGAGAACGGGGAGGAGCCGCCCGTGTTCCTCGCCCGCGGGCGTCGCCCCTGCCTCGCCCACCGGTATCGGCCACTTCTGGCCCTTCGGTATCGGCCACTCCTGGCCCCTCGGTATCGGCTGGCGTGACGCCGTCCTCCTCCTCATCCGCCTCTGAGCCACGCCCCGCCCCGCACCGCACCACCGCCACCCACCACACGCCCACCGCGAGCAGCACGGCGACACCCACAGCCACCGCCACTCCCCCACCGGGAACGCCCAGACCGATCGCCGCAGCCGCCCAGGCCGCCAGCGCGGGCGCAACAAGCCGCAGATCGACCGGGCCCTCCTGGTGCGGGTCCGAGGAGCCGTGCCGGGATGCCGCCCGGGCGTGCACGGTGGCGCGGGTACCGGTCACGGCTCCACCAAGGGGCGCAGATCGGCGAACCGGCGATCACCGATGCCGGTCACCTGGCGGAGCTGTTCCACCGAGGTGAATCCGCCATGCTGGGTGCGGAATTCGATGATGTGGCGGGCCAGGACGGGTCCCACGCCGGGGAGGGCGTCGAGCTGCTGCTCGGTCGCCGAGCTCAGGCTGACCGGACCTCCGGGACCGCCTCCGGCGCTCGGTACCCCACTTCCCGAACCCCCGCCCCCCGCGTCAGCGGGACCTGGCCCGCCGCCGGCACCGGCCCCGCCACCGGGCGCACCGACCACGATCTGCTCGCCATCGGTCAGCCGACGGGCCCGGTTGAGCCCACGGACGCTCGCCCCGCGCAGCACTCCGCCCGCGGCCTGCAGCGCGTCGATCACCCGCGATCCCGGCGGCATCCGGTGAATTCCTGGGTGCCGGACCTTGCCCGTCACATCGACGACCAGCTGCCGCCCCGCCTCGCCCGGCGGACCGCTCGCCACCGCAGCGGCGGACGAGGACGAGGCCGGCTGCGACGAGGAACGCGGGACGGGGCCGGATGCGCCCACGGACCGCTCGGCCGCCGGGGCCCGTACCGGCTCGGGGCGTCCGGTCCAGAAGTGCTGCACGGCGAATCCCACGGCCACCACCAGCACCAGCACCAGGGCGGCCAGCGCCTTCGGGTCCGTGCCGCACCGTAACTGCACCCAGAGCGGAAGCCGTTCGCGGACGGCGAGCCACACCCGCTCACGACGGCGAGCATCCGGCGGGCCGTGCTCCGGCGGCGGCCCGGCCCCGGAGCCCGCGCCCACGGCGCCGAAGATCGCCGCAGCCCGGGCCCGCATCCGCTCCCGTTCGGGAGCAGAAGCGGAAGCAGGAGCGGAAGCAGAAACGGAATCCTGAACAGATGCGGCAGAAGGAGGAGTTGGAGAGGAGCGCGACGGGTTCATACCGACCGACGCTAAGCACCCCTCGCGGATCTCGCCGAGCTGCCTCAGATCCGGTGGACGGCGCACCGGGTGTGGATAACTTCGTCACCCACGGGGCGCTCCGCCGCCCCACTCAGCGCGGCGACACCACGGCCCCCAGCAGCCCCGGTCCCGTATGCGCGCCGATCACCGCGCCGACCTCGCTGACATGCAGCTCATGGAGCCCGGGCACCCGCTCCCGCAGCCGCTGGGCCAGCGCGTCCGCGCGCTCCGCCGCGGCGAGATGGTGGACCGCGATATCGACCTGGCCCTCGCCCGCCCGCTCCGCGGCGATCTCCTCCAGCCGTGCGATGGCCTTGGACGCCGTACGGACCTTCTCCAGCAGTTCGATCCGCCCGTCGGCCAGTTGCAGGAGCGGCTTGACGGCAAGTGCGGAGCCGAGCAGTGCCTGGGCGGCGCCGATGCGCCCGCCACGGCGCAGATAGTCGAGGGTGTCGACGTAGAAGTAGGCGGAGGTGCCGGCGGCGCGCTTCTGCGCGGCGGCGACCGCGTCGTCCGCGTCCCCACCGGCCTCCGCCGTCTCCGCGGCGGCGAGGGCGCAGAAGCCCAGGGCCATCGCGACCATCCCGGTGTCCACGACGTGTACCGGTACCGGGGCCTCCTTGGCCGCGAGCACCGCCGCGTCATAGGTGCCGGAGAACTCGGACGAGAGGTGGAGCGAGACGATGGCGTCCGCGCCGGCGGCCGCGACCGTGCGGTAGGTCTCCGCGAACACCGTGGGGCTGGGCCGGGAGGTCGTCACGGGGCGGCGCTTCTGGAGCGCCTCCGCGACGGATCTCGCGGAGATCTCGGTGCCCTCTTCCAGGGCCTGGTCCCCCAGGACGACGGTCAGCGGAACGGCCGTGATGTGGTGGCGTTCGAGAGCCGTCCGCGGCAAGTAGGCCGTGGAATCGGTGACGATCGCGACATGGCGGGACATGAATGGGAGGTTATCCGGGGATCCCGACGGCGCACAGTGCGGGCCCCTCCCCAAGATCTTCCAGGCTTCCCCAAGACTCTGCCAAGAGGCCGGTCCCCGCCGTCCCCGCTCGTCAGGGCCCTGCCGGTCTCATGTCGTCGTGCCCTCCGTCCGCGGGGCCTTCTGCCAGGGGTAGGACGGCTGGGTGCGGGGATCGCGGGTGGTGAGGGCCGGCGGGTCCTCGGACGCCGGGCCCCAGTCGTCACCACTGCCGGCCGCGCCCGCCCTCGCGGGACCGCGCCCCGCTCCCTGCGGCTGTCCCGCCGTGCCCCAGCGTTCCCGTACGGGCTCGCGCAGCGGGTCCGCGGTGCCGGTGTCCTCGGCCCGGGTCCAGTGCCGCAGCGCTCCGGACTCGACATCGATCTGGTCGCTGAGCGAGGCCAGATCGTCGTCCGCGAATTTGCGGGCACGGTCCCGGGCGGCCCAGCGCAGCGATTCCGCGGAGTGTGTGATCCGCTCCGTGCGCTCGCGGAGCTCCGCCAGACGGGCGGCGATGGTGGCCCGGTCGGGCTCGCGTTCGAGCCGCTTGAGTTCTTCGTCGAGCTCATGGCCATGGGCGCTCAGCCGCTGGAAGAGACCGGTCGCCTCACTGAGGGAGGCGTCGTCCGGCGAACCGGAGCGGAGCACGTCCTGGGTGGCGCGCATGGAGGTGCGCAGCGAGAGCCGCAGCTGGGCGAGTTCCCCGACGACGCCGGGCTGGGCGAGTTGCCGGGCGCGAAGGCCGGTGTCCTCGACGGTTCTGCGGGCCTGGGCGACCGTACGGTCCACGCCCCGCTTGGCCGCCTGCACGGCCTTGACCGCGGCGAACACCCCGGCCACGACGAACAGCACGAAGAGCAGCCCGAGGATGGCGACGACAGCTTCCATGGGCTCTCCCCAGACGTGTCGGCGGCGCCGGCGGTGCCCGCACCCTTGTACCTCCACGGTAAACGGCTCGGGCAGGTCACGGGTTCCGGACGAACCCCCAACCTGCCCGTAGGGGAAACCCCCCATGTGCCCGCTGCCGGGTGCCCGGGGCGACCCCGGGCACCCGCCGGCGACTACGCCGGGACGATGTTCACCAGCTTCGGCGCCCGGACGATGACCTTCCGGATGCCCGCTCCGTTCAGCGCCGCGACGACGGCCGGCTCCGCCAGGGCCGTGGCCTCCAGGTCCGCGTCGGAGATCGACGGGGCGACCTCCAGGCGGGCCTTGACCTTGCCCTTGATCTGGACGACGCAGGTCACGGTCTCGTCGACGACATACGCCGGGTCGGCCACCGGGAAGCCCGCGTGCACCACGGTGTCGTCGTGGCCCAGCTTGCGCCACAGCTCCTCGGCGATGTGCGGCGCCAGCGGGGCGACCAGCAGCACCAGCTGCTCCGCGACCGTGCGCGGGACGGCGCCGCCCGTCTTGGTCAGGTGGTTGTTCAGCTCGGTCACCTTGGCGATGGCGGTGTTGAAGCGCAGGTTCGCCATGTCCTGGGTGACGCCGTCGATCGCCTTGTGCAGGGCGCGCAGCGTGGCCTCGTCCGGCTCGGCGTCGACGACGGTGACCTCGCCGGTCGCCTCGTCGACGACATTGCGCCACAGGCGCTGCAGCAGGCGGTACTGGCCCACGACGGCCCGGGTGTCCCACGGCCGCGAGACGTCCAGCGGGCCCATCGCCATCTCGTACAGGCGCAGGGTGTCCGCGCCGTACTCGCCGCAGATCTCGTCGGGAGTGACGGCGTTCTTCAGGGACTTGCCCATCTTGCCCAGGACGCGGCTGACCTTCTCGCCCTGGTAGTAGTAGCCGCCGTCGCGCTCCTCGACCTCGGCGGCCGGGACGGCGATGCCACGGCTGTCCCGGTAGACGAAGGCCTGGATCATGCCCTGGTTGTACAGCTTGTGGAAGGGCTCGGAGGACGAGACATGGCCCAGGTCGTGCAGCACCTTGGACCAGAAGCGGGCGTACAGCAGGTGCAGCACGGCGTGCTCCGCGCCGCCCACGTACAGGTCGACGCCGCCGGCCGGCCGGCCCTCGCGCGGCCCCATCCAATACTGCTCGATGTCCGGGGCGACCAGCGCCTCGGCGTTGCGCGGGTCCAGGTAGCGCATCTCGTACCAGCACGAACCCGCCCAGTTGGGCATGGTGTTGGTCTCGCGGCGGTAGCGCCGGATGCCGTTGCCGTCGCCCAGGTCCAGGTCGACATGGACCCAGTCCGCGTTGCGGGACAGCGGCGTCTCCGGCTGGGTGTCGGCGTCGTCCGGGTCGAAGGTGCGCGGGGAGTAGTCCTCGACCTCGGGCAGCTCCAGCGGCAGCATGGAGGCGGGCAGCGCGTGGGCGACGCCGTCCTCGTCGTAGACGATCGGGAAGGGCTCGCCCCAGTAGCGCTGCCGGCTGAACAGCCAGTCGCGCAGCCGGAAGTTGACCGTGCCCGCGCCGATGCCCCGGTCGGCCAGCCACTCGGTGATCTTGGCCTTGCCCGCGGTCACGCCCAGGCCGTCCAGCGAGATGTCCGCGCCGGACGAGTTGATGATCTTCGCTTCATAGGAGGCGAAGGCGTCGTCCCAGGTCGAGGGGTCGGTGCCCCGGTCGTCCGACGGCTCGACGACGCAGCGCATCGGCAGCTCGAAGGCGCGGGCGAAGGCGAAGTCACGGCTGTCGTGCGCGGGCACCGCCATGATCGCGCCGGTGCCGTAGCCCATCAGGACGTAGTCGGCGATGAAGACCGGGACCTGCTCGCCGCTGACCGGGTTGGTCGCGAAGGCGCCGGTGAAGACGCCGGTCTTGTCCTTGGCCTCGGCCTGCCGCTCGACGTCCGACTTGGCGGCGGCCTGCTTGCGGTACGCGGCGACCGCGTCGGCCGGGGTGGCGTGGCCGCCGGTCCACACGTCGTGGGTGCCCTCGGGCCAGGCGTCCGGAACGATCGCGCCGGTGCCGGTGCCGTTCTCGGCGCCGGCGATCAGCGGGTGCTCGGGCGCCAGCACCATGTACGTGGCGCCGAACAGGGTGTCCTGGCGGGTGGTGAAGACGGTGATCTTCTCGTCGCCCACCGGGAAGTCGACCCGGGCGCCCTCGGAGCGGCCGATCCAGTTGCGCTGCTGCAGCTTGATGGCCTCCGGCCAGTCCAGCGCGTCCAGGTCGTTCAGCAGCCGGTCCGCGTAAGCGGTGATGCGCATGTTCCACTGGCGCAGCTTGGCCTTGAAGACGGGGTAGTTGCCGCGCTCGGAGCGGCCGTCGGCGGTGACCTCCTCGTTGGCCAGCACCGTGCCCAGTCCGGGGCACCAGTTGACCGGCGCGTCCGAGGCGTACGCCAGGCGGTACTCGCCCAGGACGTCGGCGCGCTCCAGGGCGCTCAGCTCGCTCCAGGCCCGGCCGTCGGGGGTGGGGCGGGTGCCGGCCTCGAACTGGGCGACCAGGGTGTCGACCGGACGGGCCGCGTCCGCCTCCGGGTCGTACCAGGAGTTGAAGATCTGCAGGAAGATCCACTGGGTCCACTTGTAGTACGCCGGGTCGATCGTCTCGACCGAACGGCGCTGGTCGTGGCCCAGGCCCAGGCGGCGCAGCTGGCGCCGCATGTTCACGATGTTGGCCTCGGTGGAGACCCGCGGGTGGGTGCCGGTCTGCACCGCGTACTGCTCGGCGGGCAGGCCGAAGGCGTCGAAGCCCAGGGTGTGCAGGACGTTGTGGCCCGTCATCCGCTGGTGGCGGGCGTAGACGTCGGTGGCGATGAACCCCAGGGGGTGGCCGACGTGCAGGCCCGCGCCCGACGGGTAGGGGAACATGTCCATGATGAACTTCTTGGGGCGCGCCGCCACCTCGGCGTCGCCGGCCAGCTCGCCGCTGGGGTTCGGGGCCTCGTAGGTCCCGTTCTCCTCCCAGTAGGCCTGCCAACGTGCCTCGATGTCGGCGGCCAGCGCGGCCGTATAGCGGTGCGGCGCTGCCACCTCGGCAGCGGTGGTCGTCTCGCTCATCGTCCTCAAAGCTCCATCGATCGTCTCTGCCTGCGGTAACGCGCCAGATCCCGGGCGCGCCGGAAACAAAAAGACCCCTCGCACAGGAGGGGACGCCGCGCCGATGCCGACAGGATCTGTGATCCTTCGGTACTGATCAGCGCGGCCCGCTAAGCAGAAGGCGTACGGCACGCATGGCGTCAGGGTACCGCAGGGCGTACGGGGCCCGCGCTGAGGATGACCCCAGCGCGGGCCCCGCCGCCGATACCCCGTACTCCTCTCGGCGTGTACCGCCGTGTACCGCCGTGTACCGCCGCGTCATGGAGCCACGGGCGGGGCGGGGGGGCGGTGCCGCGTCCCCGCGTCAGGGGCGGTAGGAGCTCACGTAGCCGGTGCCCGGCGAACCCACGCCGGTGACGTCGTCGTAGCCGACGCCCGCGTGCAGGGAGCTGTCCTTGCCCAGGCTGCGCAGCGAGGTCGTGGTGCCCTTGCTGCTGTCCACTCCGTTGACGTAGTCGACGCGGACGACGGCCAGGTCACGGCCGGCGCCCAGCGGGTGGTCGGTGACGTCGTGGTACGCCGGGGTGCCGTAGCGCTGGTAGATGCCGGGGTTGGCGAAGCCGATGGCGACGCCGTGCCGGGCCTGCTGGGCCAGCGCCTGGACTCCGGCGATCACCGGAGCGGCCAGCGAGGTGCCGCCGATGCGGTACTCGTCGTAGCCGAGCTTTCCGCTCGGCAGCGTCTGGGTCTGGCCGACCAGGAAGCCGGTGTTGGGGTCGGCGACCGCGGCGATGTCCGGGACGGTACGCATCGCGCCGCCGCCGTTCGCCTTCGCGAGCCCGTCCGGAACGACTCCGCGCTGGTAGAAGGGCTGCGCCACGCTCGTGCTGGTGCCGCCGCCGGCGCCGCCGTTGAACGCGCCCGGGAAGCCGGTCCAGTCGTTGCCGTCCTTGGACAGCAGCGCCTTCTGGGTGCCCCAGCCGGTCTCCCACTGGTACGCGTCGTGCTTGCCGACGGCCAGGGAGGTGCCGCCGACCGCGGTCACCCAGGGGGAGTTCGCCGGGCTGTCGACCTGCTTGGTGCCCGTCTTGGCGACCTCGTCACCGTCGTCGCCGGAGGAGAAGTAGAAGCCGATGCCCTGCACCGCGCCCTGCTGGAAGAGCTGGTCGTAGGCGGCCGCCGAATCCGGGGTCTCGTTCGCCTCCAGGTCGCCCCAGGAGTTGGAGACCATGTCGGCGAGGTGCCCGTCGACGACCTTGCCGAGCGAGTCGATCAGGTCGTCGTCCATGCAGGAGGCGCCGCCGACGTAGACGATGTCGGCGTCGGGGGCGACCGCGTGGACGGCCTCGACGTCGAGGGTCTCCTCGCCGTACCAGCCGGCCGCGCCGCACTCCTTGATGTGGGTGTAGTCCGCGGGCAGCACCTGGGACAGCTGGCCGTGGCGGTAGCGGGGGTCCCCGTTACGGCCGGCGTAGGTGTCCGCGTCCTTGGCGATGCTCGGCGAGGCGTACGCGTCGGTGATCGCGACGGTGACGCCCTTGCCGGTCCACTTCTTCGCACCGTAGGCGGCACGCAGCTGCTTGCCGGTGTAGCCCTTGATCGCGTACGGCGCCTTGTTCCCGTAGGCGGACGGCAGCTTCTTGTCCGTCTTGGAGCCGTAGTACGAGGAGAAGGGACCGGAGTTGTGGAACACGCCCTCCGGCGGCGGCAGTTCGCTGGAGTGGTGCGTGGCGCGGCGCGGCGCGTTGTCCAGACCCGTGACGGTCAGGACCGCGTGGGCCAGCGCGGCGGGCGCGGAGGCCGTGGTCGACGGCGCGTGGTAAGTGTGCCCGCTCTTGCGGTAGTTGTGCAGGTCGGTGGCGAAGGCGCGCTCGGCCGCGGCGGCATCGCCCTTGACCGCGAGATAGCGCTGCGTGCTGCCGGTGACCGTCAGGCCGGACTTCTTCAGCCAGTCGGTCACCTTGGCTATCTGGTCGTGCGTGGCACCGAAGCGCGAGCGCACCTGGGCGGGGCTCAGGTACTTCCCGTACGCGGCGGAGTGCGGGTCGGACACGGCCCGGGCGTAGTCGGCGAGGCCCTTGGCGTCGCGGCCGGCCAGGTAGACGCGGGCGGTGACGGCCGCGGACGCGGACGTGGCGCCCTGGTCGGCCCGCGAGGTGGCCCACAGCGGCTTGGTGCCCTGCAGTGCGTGCCGACCCCCGTCGTGGCCCGCGGCATCGGCGGCCGGCGCCCCCAGCGCGAGCGCGCCGGCGACCAGCGGCAGCGTCGCTGCCCAGGCCAGACCGGCACGGGCGCGCAGTGATCTGGTGCGGCTTGATCTCATGTAACCCCCTGCTGTGGCAATGCGGTGCGCTGCGGGGTGCCGCGCTGCGCCGGGGCGCCAGGTGTGCGGCACCGCACGAGCGATGAATGCGTCGGATGTGACGCTCACGCGATTCGCCACTCTTTCGGTGAACCGTTCATGTCAGGGGCATGCGATCACCAAGAAGAGACCAAGGAATGGCAAGGGCTGGTCAGGAATGAGCACAGAGCGAACGACCAACTCGCCATAACGGACGCTTGGTTGACCGGATCTCCACGCAACCCCGGGAGCACGACGGCCGGGTGCGAGCCCCCGGGCCGCCCGGGACGGACCCGCGCGACGAAGCGGGCCATCCCACGAAGCGGGTCACACGACAAAGCAGGCCATCCGCATCGGATGACCTGCTTCGCTCACTGTGGAGCTAAGGAGAATTGAACTCCTGACCTCCTGCATGCCATGCAGGCGCTCTACCAACTGAGCTATAGCCCCGTATTCTGTTCCCGCGCGGTTCCCCGCTGCGGCATCGCCTACATTACACGGACCTCCCCGCCTTCTGCCAAATCGTTCCGGCCGGGGCCCGGGGGGCGACACGCGGTACTCTCGGCAGGCAGTGTCCGATTCGTCCTGGGGGGCCGTACGCCGTGACCGCGCTGGAGCTGCGACAGCCCACCGACCCCGGCGGCGCACACCCCGGCACGGGCCTCCTCCGCCGGCACCCGACCCTCATGGCGGCCCTCGCCTGCCTGGTCTCCTTCACGGCCTTCTGGACCGCACAGCGCCTGGCGCACGTGACGATGATCGACCTCATGGTCTACCGCGCCGAGGGCTTCACCGTCCGCGGCGGCGGGTCCCTCTACGACATGGTGGCGACCTCGGCGCAGCTGCCCAACACCTACCCGCCCTTCGCGGCACTGCTGTTCACCCCGCTCACCCTCGTGGACGTCCCGGCGATGCGGACCCTGGCCACCGCCGGCAACCTCCTGCTGCTCGTCGCCGTCGTCCACCTCTCGCTGCGGCTCGCCGGCCGCCCGCGGCAGCTGCCCCGCCCCGCCGCCGCGCTCGCGCTCTCCGCCGTGCTGGTCTGGTGCGAGCCGGTGTGGACGACACTGCGCTACGGCCAGATCAACCTCCTGCTCACCGCGCTGGTGCTGTGGGACCTGACCCGCAGGGACACCCACCGTCTCGCGGGCGTCGGCATCGGCCTCGCGGCCGGGCTCAAGCTCACCCCGGCGCTGTTCGCCGTGTTCCTCGCGCTGACCGGGGCCGTCCGGGCCGGGCAGCTGCTCCGCTCCGGCGCGGGGGTGCGCGCCGCCTGGAACCCCTGGCTGCGGCGGGCCGCCGTCGCCACCGCCACCTTCCTGGCCACGGTGCTGCTCTCCGCGCTCGTGCTGCCACGCGACGCGCACCGCTTCTGGACCGAGATCGTCTTCGCCGCCGACCGGGTCGGCGAGGTGGAGATCACCGCCAACCAGTCGCTGCGCGGCGCACTCGCCCGGCTGCTGCACACCCACGACCCCGGCGCCGCCTGGGCCGTGGCCGCCGGTCTGACGGCGGCCGCCGGACTGGCGCTGGCGGTCGCGGCGCTGCTGCGCGGGGAGCGCGCCTGGGCGACCGTGGCCTGCGCCGCGACCGCCCTCCTGATCAGCCCGATCTCCTGGTCGCATCACTGGGTGTGGTGCGTCCCGATGCTGGTGCTGCTCGGCTCCGAGGCGCTGGGCCGGAGCGGCGCCGCGGCCCGCCGCCGGTGGGCGGTGGCGGCCGCGCTGGGCCTGATGTTCTGCTCGTTCGCGCTGTGGTGGGTGCCGCATCACTGGCACCACCACCAGGAACTGCACCAGAACGGCGGCCAGATGCTGCTCTCCGCCGTCTATCCGCTCGCCGGCCTGGCCGTGCTGGCACTGACCGCGGTCCGGCTGCGGCGGACGGCGGGCCGCGGGCAGGCGCTGAGCGAAGGAATAGCCACGGGGCCGGCCGCCGTGCCCGGCAGGGACGGACAGCTGCGGGTCCCCTGATGCCGTGTCAGTTCGACGGCGGGCAGGGCCCGGCAGGCTCCGCTCAGGCCGTGGCGAAGGAGTAGAAACGCTTCAGCGTGCAGTGTTCTTCGAGCAGCCGCCCGTAGATCGGCTCCCCGTCGAGCTCCCGGTAGGTCTCGATCGGGTCGCCCTTTATGACCAGGGCGCGGGCGCATTCCTCGCACCAGTACTGGTAGTCGGCGTTGACGGGTTCCATGTCACGCACGATCGGCGTACCGCTGCCGCACCAGTCACATTTCCTGCTGTGGGCGCCCATCCATCAGCTCCAACTGTGGCCGCAGGCCGTACAAACGAAGGAAATGCCGCCGTTGTCGCCCAGCACCTGCGCGACATGGGAGGAACCGCACGAGGGGCACTGCAGCGCGGTACCGTCGCGGCCGCGGCACGGGGAGACGGGCCCGTCAACGGGGCAGGTGAAGCGGAGTACATATTCCGGCAGCCAGTCGTACCCCTGCGCCTCGGCGATTTCGAGCAGGTCGTTGACCTCCTCGAGGATGCTCGTGGGCATCGCGATCTCTCCTCCCCTGCCGGCGCCGTCCGATTCTGCCACGGACCGCCGACCGGGTCAGGCCCATCTTTTGCGCCACCCGGCGCGTCCGTGGACCCGCACCGCATGGGAGGGCGGGCACCACTGGTCATGGCGGACGGCCGGCCCACGGGTCGGACAACGCAGAGATCCCGCCTCCGGTCGGAGGCGGGATCATCCGGGCTGTGGAGCTAAGGAGAATTGAACTCCTGACCTCCTGCATGCCATGCAGGCGCTCTACCAACTGAGCTATAGCCCCGGGTCTTGTTCCGCTCCCCCGGGTTTCCCCCGGCGGCGCCGCGAACAAGAAGAACTTTAGCCTGCGACCTGCCCGGATGTGAAATCCGGGTCGGCCGGGGCCGCTCGGTGGGCTCAGTCGTCGTCGCCGAGCACCGGCTCCGGCAGGGTGCCGGCGTTGTGCTCCAGCAGACGCCAGCCCCGCGCGCCCTCGCCCAGCACGGACCAGCAGCAGTTCGACAGTCCGCCCAGGCCCTCCCAGTGGTGGGCGTCCAGGCCGAGCAGGCGCCCGATGGTGGTGCGGATGGTGCCGCCGTGGCTGACGACGACCAGGGTGCCGTTGTCGGGCAGCTTGTCGGCGTGGTTGAGCACGACGGGCGCGGCCCGGTCGGCGACCTCGGTCTCCAGTTCGCCACCGCCTCGCCGCACCGGCTCACCGCGCTTCCACGCGGTGTACTGCTCGCCGTGGCGCACGAGGATCTCCTCGTGCGTCAGCCCCTGCCAGGAGCCCGCGTAGGTCTCGCGCAGGGCCGCGTCATGGGTCACCTCGAGCCGGGTCAGCGCGGCCAGCTCGCTGGCCGTCGTCGAGGCCCGCTGGAGGTCGGAGGCGATGATGGTGTCCGGTCCCAGGGCGGCGAGCAGCCGGGCGGCGCGGCGCGCCTGGGCCAGGCCCTCCTCCGTCAGCGCGATGTCCGTCGACCCCTGGAAGCGGCGCTCCAGATTCCAGGCCGTCTGGCCGTGGCGCCACAGGACGATGCGGCGGCCCCGGCCGCCCTTCGTGCCGTTCAGAGCAGCTCTCCGTCCTGGTCACCCGCCGTGGCATCGGCGTGCGCCGCGGCCTTGCCCCGGGTGGCCCTGGCCTCCTCGGGGAGGTCGATCTCGGGGCAGTCCTTCCACAGGCGCTCGAGGGCGTAGAACACGCGCTCCTCGCTGTGCTGGACGTGCACCACGATGTCGACGTAGTCGAGCAGGACCCAGCGGGCCTCGCGGTCGCCCTCGCGGCGGACCGGCTTGGCGCCGAGGTCCTTGCTGAGCCGCTCCTCGATCTCGTCGACGATCGACTTGACCTGGCGGTCGCTGGGTGCCGAGGCCAGCAGGAAGGCATCGGTGATCGAGAGGACGTCACTGACGTCGTACGCGATGATGTCGTGCGCAAGCTTGTCGGCCGCGGCCTGGGCTGCGGCGTTGATGAGCTCGATGGAGCGGTCCGTGGCGGTCACAAGCGGCTTTCGGTTTGAGGGCGGCCTTTTCCGGCCCGGCCGGGCGGCGGAGCCGGCTGCTGAGCGCGGCGCGCGCCCGGGCCGATGGGCGGCCGGTCGGCGGTCAGGTACCCCACAAGGGTCTCACGGACCACCGACACTCCCGGCCGGGAATCCGGGCCCGCCGCCCGCTCACGGTGTCCGTGCTGGTCAGCGCCGGGACGGGGGCGGCCCGGCGCCGCCGCCGGGCCGGCAGCGGCGGGTCCGGGCGCGCCCCGCCCGTCAGCCCTTGTAGTCCCGCCCCAGGACCACGGCGATGTCGGCGTTCGAGGCGGCCTTGCCCTGCCGGACCACGCCCGCCGGCAGGCCCAGCGTCTTGGCGACCTCCGCGGCCTTGGCCTTCTGGGCGGCGTCTGCGTAGGTGACCTGGGAGGTGGCCAGGGCCGTGCGGCCGGTGCCGCCGTCGACGAAGCTGTAGCCGCCGTTGACCAGCGCGACCTGTGCTTTGCCGGTGGCGGCCCGGGTGCCGGTGGCGTTGCGGACCTCGACCCGGGCGGTGGTGTCGGGCGCGGTCTTCTTGACCGTGCCGCCGAGCACGTCCTTGACCACGCTCGCCGCCGTGGTCCGGCTGAGCGCGCCGTTGGCCTGTACGGGCAGCATGGTCGTGCGGTAGGCGCCGGTCTTCGCCAGCTCCGCCCGCTGCGCCAGCGAGCTGCCCAGCTGGCCCTCGGTGAGCGGCGGGTCGAGCACCTGGAGCAGCGACTTCACGGTGGCGGTGGCGCCGTCGGCGTCGCTGGAGACCTTCTTCAGGGTCGCCTGCATGACCTGGCCGAAACGCTGCAGCTGCCTGGTCTGGGGCTCGCCCGGCGCCTGGTAGGTGGCGTAGGCGACCGCCGCCTGGCCGTTGAGGTCCTGGGCGCTGCCCTGTTTGACGACCGGTGAGGCGCCCTTCTTGGCGCCGGGCACGGTGGCGTCGGTGTCGAGCGTGATCCCGCCGACCGTCTCGACGAGGTTCTCCAGATACGGGGTGTCCAGCCGCCAACTGGCCTTGAGGTCGGCGCCCAGGAGGCTGTTGAGGGAGTCCCGGGTCGGGTCGGTGCCCTCGTCCTTGACGGACTTGCCGAGCGTGGTGGTGGTGCCGTCGTCCTTGGAGACGATGAGGTTGTTGGGCAGGAGGACGGTGGTGCCCTTGTGGGTGGTCTCGTTGTCCACCAGCAGCGCCGTCGAACTGTTCCCGCTCTTGGTGTCCCGCAGATGCACGACGAGGACATCGCGCTTCTGCCCGGCGGCCGCGGCCGCCGTACCGGCTCCCGGACCGGCCAGTCCCGGCAGCTTGCCCGCCCACCACAGATAGCCCACGCCGCCGGCCACCAGCAGGGCCAGGACCACGGACAGCGCGACGATCCGGCTGCGGCCGCGCCGCTTGGCCTCCTCGCGCCGCTCGGTGCGGCTCTCGGTGAACTTCAGCCAGTCGATGACGTCTTCGGAGTCCTCGTCCGGCTCCTCGATGAAGGAGAACTGCTCGTCCTGGAACTCCGGCCCGTCCCCGGAGTCCGGCGTGGCGGTCGGCTCCACGGTCTCGTCCGACGGGGCACGGCGCTGCGCCGGCGGCCGGTGCGGCCCGTCCTGGCGCGGTGCGCCGGGCTCGCCATGGTGGGGCTGCTGTGTGTAGGAGGCCTGCTCGTACGGGGACTGCTGGGCCTGCTGGGCCTGCTGGGGGACCCACTCCTGCGGGTGCGAGGGCTGCTGGGGGGCGGCGTAGGGGTCGTAGTGCTGCGGAGCGCCGGGCTGGGCCTGCACCTGCCGGCCGCCGTAGGGGTCGTAGCCGTACGCGGTCTGTCCCTGGTAGGCCTGAGCGCCCTGGTGCCCGGGCTGGGCCTGTTGGCCGCCGTAAGGGTCGTAGCCCTCATAGGCGGGCGGGGCGGCAGGCTGTCCGTACGCGTCGTAGTGCTGGGCGTACGGCGCCGCCGCGGCGTCGGGATGCACCGGCTGCCCGTAGGCGTCGTAGGTGTAGCCCTGCTGCCCTTGCTGCCCCTGGGCATACGGGTCGTGGGCGTACGGGTCCTGCGGCCCGTAAGGATCCTGTCGGTCGCTCACCGGTGCCCCTTTCCGTCAAGCCCCGTCAGCGGTCGTTGCGGTACAGCTCTTTTTTGTCGATGTAGCGCACCACACCGTCCGGCACCAGGTACCAGACCGGATCCCCCTGGGCCACGCGCGCCCGGCAGTCGGTCGAGGAGATGGCCAGTGCCGGCACCTCGACCAGGGACACCGCCCCCTCGGGCAGCCCGGGGTCCGCGAGGACATGGCCGGGCCTGGTCACCCCGATGAAGTGGGCAAGTGACACCAGCTCCGCCGCATCGTGCCAGGTCAGGATCTGGCTGAGGGCGTCGGCGCCGGTGATGAAGAACAGATCCGCGTCACGGTGTTCCGCCCGCAGATCACGCAGCGTGTCTATCGTGTACGTCTTGCCGCCGCGGTCGATGTCGATGCGGCTGACGGAGAACTGCGGGTTCGACGCGGTCGCGATGACCGTCATCAGATACCGGTCCTCGGCCGGGGACACCTTCTTGTGGCTCTTCTGCCACGGCTGTCCCGTCGGTACGAAGATGACCTCGTCGAGGTGGAACTGACTGGCCACCTCGCTGGCGGCGACCAGGTGTCCGTGATGGATCGGGTCGAACGTCCCGCCCATCACTCCGAGTCGCCGCTTCACGGGCCCTGTGTGCTCTCCCATGCGTGCAGACCCTACTGGGCGGCGCGCGATGCCGGGGGCCGGGTGCCGCGGCTCAGCGGTCGCGGTTGAAGCGGGTGGTGATCCAGAGCAGGAGGAGCAGGACAAACAGGGCGCCGCCGCCGGTCACGAAGGGGCTGAGGCTGGCGTGACCGCCCTCGTGACCGGGTTCGGCGGCGAGGGAGACCAGGGACTGTGCGGTGGAGTGCAGGCTCATCGTCGGCAGGACCAATCCGGGCTGGGGTCGGGCAGAGACTTCCACCACATCGTATGCGGCGTCTCACCGCGGGCCCACGGCGACTCCACCCGGACGCGTCCGGGCGAGCCGACCGGACGTCAGTCCCGGCCGTAGCCGCGCAGCAGGAACCAGGCGAGCAGCGCCGCGCCCACGACGCCGACGATGATCACGGTGCGCAGGATCCATCCGGGTCCGCCGTCCCTGGCGGTCTCCTGGGCTGCGGCGAGCAGCACGCTCGGATACGACATGACGGTGCGCTCCCTCGGATACCGGCCCGTGCGCCCTTCCGGACGGACCTGTGCGGTGAACTGGTGCGATCGCCAGCGTACGCCCGAGCATCCAATCCGCTGTCGGCGGCGTCCTCTAGGCTGAAGCACACGCAGTCGAACAGGGGGAGGCCCCAATGACGGAGAGCCCAGACGGCAGCGCCAACGTACCGAGCCGGGACCGGCGGCGGTTCCCCGGCATCTCGTCGCGGTCGTACGAACACCCGGCGGACCGCTCGGCGCTGGTGGCGCTGCGCAAGCTCAGCGGGTTCGACACCGTCTTCAAGACGCTCAGCGGCCTGCTGCCGGAGCGCAGTCTGCGGCTGCTGTTCCTGTCGGACTCGGTCCGGGTCAGCGACCAGCAGTTCACCCACCTCAACGACATGCTGCGGGACGCCTGCCACATCCTGGACCTGGAGAAGGTCCCGCCGATGTACGTCAACCAGGACCCGCAGCCCAACGCCATGTGCATCGGCCTGGACGAGCCGATCATCGTGGTGACGACGGGCCTGGTCGAGCTGCTGGACGAGGAGGAGATGCGGGCGGTCGTCGGCCACGAGGTCGGACACGCGCTGTCCGGGCACGCCGTCTACCGCACGATCCTGCTGTTCCTGACCAACCTGGCCATGAAGGTCGCCTGGATCCCGCTGGGCAACGTCGCGATCATGGCGATCGTCACGGCGCTGCGCGAGTGGTTCCGCAAGTCGGAGCTGTCGGCGGACCGTGCCGGACTGCTCGTCGGGCAGGATCTGCAGGCCTCGATGCGCGGTCTGATGAAGCTGGCCGGCGGCAACCATCTGCACGAGATGAATGTCGACGCCTTCCTCAAGCAGGCGGAGGAGTACGAGACCGGCGGCGATCTGCGCGACTCCGTGCTGAAGATCCTCAACCTGCTGCCGCGCAGCCACCCGTTCACCACCGTGCGGGCGGCCGAGCTGAAGAAGTGGGCGGCCAGCCGCGACTACCAGCGGATCATGGACGGCCACTACCCGCGCCGGGACGAGGACGGGGACACCTCGGTCTCCGACTCCTTCCGGGACTCCGCGGCCCACTACGCCGATTCGGTGCGCAACAGCAAGGACCCGCTGATGGGTCTGGTGCGCGACATCGCGGGCGGCGCGGGCGATTTGGGCGGCAAGCTGCGCGACACGGTCTTCCGGGGCGGCTCGCGTCCCGGTGGTGCCAACGGCACCGGCGGGCCGGAGAACCACGACGACGCCTAACGGATCGGATGGCTCGGCTTCGGCTGAGCCGCCGGCGCCAGCTCACCGCAGAGCGAGGGGTTGACCCGGTTCCTGGCGAAGGGATCGGTGCCCGTGGGCCGGTCGTCGCCGGCGTGCTGTCCCGCGAACAGCGGGTGCAGCGCGTCGGCCGGCTGCGAGGAGCAGGCCAGCGGCCCTGCCTGCAGGCTGCTCTGCAGCACCTCCAGGCGGTGGTCGTTGAGGTTCTCGCGGCTCAGCCGGAAATGCACCTCGCGCCGCACGGTCACCAGCGAGGCCGCGCCCGGGGTGGCCTTGCCCACGCCCTGGCCCGGGGCGGAATGCTGCACGCCGGGGGCGGGCCGTACGGCGTAGACGAAGGTGTAGTCGGCGCTGACGTCGAGGGCGTCCGGGCTGAGTTCGGAGGCGCTCAGGGTGCCGTCGACCCGGACGTTGTGGTCGGCGAGGCGGGTCTGCTTCGGGTCGAAGCGGACCAGCCAACCGGTCGCCGCGTTCCGGCCGTTGTCGTCGGGGTGCGCCAGGCTGCGGTCGAACTGGTCGAGTTGGCCGGTGTCGAGCAGCAGCCGCACGGGCCGTACGGAGCCGCCGGTGAGGGTGGCCGGGTCCAGCGAGGAGCGGACGAGGTAGTCCTTGGCGACGGTCAGGGCGGAGACGACCTGGCCGCCGGAGAAGTGCTCGGTGCGGGTGACCGCGGGCAGATTCACCCCGGCGGCGCCGATCCGGTAATTCGCCGCGGGGCTGTGCGCGAAGAGATCCCCCGGCTTCGCCCCCGGGACGGTCCCCCGGGGTACCAGCGGCACGACCGTGGAACGCAGCGGCTGTGCCCGGAGTGTCTCCGGATTCTTGTAGGGGTGCCGGATGCCCATGTAAACGGCGGTGCCGAAGGCGAGCACGATCAGCAGTACCAGCAGGACCGCCTGTCGGGAGCCGCCGAGCCGCCGCCAGGCGTGCCGGGTTTTGACGGCCGGCGAATGGTGTTCACCGAGCCGCTCGTCCGCGGAGAATTCCTGCAGTCGCGCAGCACGAA
Organism: Streptomyces sp. NBC_01454; assembly: GCF_036227565.1. Lineage (NCBI taxonomy): Bacteria > Bacillati > Actinomycetota > Actinomycetes > Kitasatosporales > Streptomycetaceae > Streptomyces > Streptomyces sp. NBC_01454. The sequence continues at coordinate 5,603,807 of NZ_CP109460.1, read as the reverse complement.
CGAACGATTCGTCGAAGACGACGGATCGGTATTCGTCCTCACCACCACCCGGGGCGCCGTTGGGCGTCCCTTCGGGAGGGTCACCAGGCCCGGTCATACAACAAGAGTAGGTCTGACGGGGCGAACGTAAACGCGGGGACGCCGGGCAACTTCACCGGAGGATTCCCGTTTCAGGTGTCCGTTTTGCGGGCACCGCGGCACGGCGTTCAGTGCGGCCCCGGCGCCGCCGGGAACTACGGGCGCAAAGAGTCGGCCGAGGGCAGCGACGGCAGGCCCGGACGGGCCGTGGGGACGCTGTCCCGGCCCGTCGTGGGCGCGTCCACCCCGCTGGAGGCCGGCGCCGGGGTGGGGCTCTGGGTCCGGCCGGAGGAGCCGCGGTAGACGGCGCTGAAGGCCAGCGCGACCAGTCCGATGCCCATGACCACGGCCAGCACCCAGGCCACCGGCCGGTGCCAGCGGGTGCTGCGGTAGGGGCGCAGCGCGCCGCCATAGGGGCCGTACGGGCCGTACGGCGGGTAGTCGCCGTACTCGCCGTCGTCCTCGTACTCTCCGTAGTCGCCGAATCCCTCGTGGTCGCCGGCCTCGCGGGCCCGGCGGCCGCGGAAGGCGGCGTCGTCCCCGTCGTCGCCCTCGGCACCGAAGCCGGGTCCGGAGCGGGCCGCCTCCGCCTCGGCGCGCGCCTCGGCGGCGGCCAGCATCCGCTCGACCGCCGAGGGCTCATGAATCTGTGCGGACCGGACGAATTCCTCGTCGAAGACCACGGAGGCGAATTCTTCGTCCGCATTTCCGTGGCTCCCGTGGTGGTGCTCGTCGGGCTCTTCACCGTCCGGGAACGGCTTGCCCCCCACGTCGTCCGGCACCCGTCCAGGTTAGCCCCGGCGGCTCATTTTGGGCAGAGAGAACGGGGAATCCGGGGGACCCTTCAGCGGGTGTGGCCGTCGCCCGTGACGATGTACTTCGTCGAGGTCAGTTCCGGCAGCCCCATGGGCCCGCGGGCGTGCAGCTTCTGAGTGGAAATGCCGATCTCCGCACCGAAGCCGAATTGGCCGCCGTCGGTGAAACGGGTCGAGGCATTGACCGCGACGGTGGTGGAATCGACCAACTGGGTGAACCTGCGCGCCGCGGCCTGCGAGGTGGTGACGATGGCCTCGGTGTGGCCGGAGGTCCAGCGCCGGATGTGCGCCACCGCCGCCTCCAGGTCGGGCACCACGGCGGCCGCGATGTCGTACGAGAGGTACTCCGTCGCCCAGTCCTCGTCGGTGGCGGGGGCGACCAGCCCGGGGCCCGCCTGCTGCCAGGCGGCGTCGCCGTGCACGATCACGCCGGCCTGGGTCAGCGCCTCCAGGGCGCGCGGCAGGAACTTCTCGGCGATCCCGGCGTGCACCAGCACCGTCTCGGCGGCGTTGCAGACGCTGGGGCGCTGGGCCTTGGAATTGACCAGGATGTCTACCGCCATGTCGAGGTCGGCGGCCTCGTCGACGTAGACGTGGCAGTTGCCGGTACCGGTCTCGATCACCGGGACCGTGGACTCCTCGACGACCGTACGGATCAGGGACGCGCCGCCGCGCGGGATCAGCACGTCCACCAGGCCGCGGGCACGCATCAGCTCGCGCACCGACTCACGGGTCTGACCGGGCACCAGCTGCACCGCGTCGGCGGGCAGCCCGGCGCTCTGCACGGCGTCCCGCAGCACGTCCACCAGGGCGCTGTTGGAGGCGTACGCGGAGGACGAGCCGCGCAGCAGCACGGCGTTGCCGGACTTCAGGCACAGCGCCGCGGCGTCCACCGTCACATTGGGCCGGGCCTCGTAGATGATCCCGATCACACCGAGCGGGACCCGGACCTGCCGCAGGTCGAGACCGTTGGGCAGGGTCGAGCCGCGCACCACCTCGCCGACCGGGTCGGGCAGCGCCACGACCTGGCGGACGTCCGCGGCGATGGCCGCGATCCGCTCGGGGGTGAGGGTGAGCCGGTCGACGACCGACTCGGGGGTGCCGGCCTCCCGCGCCGTGGCGATGTCCTCGGCGTTGGCGGCGACGATCGCCCCGGTCCGCTCCACGAGGGCGTCGGCGATGGCGAGCAGCGCGGCGTCGCGGGCCGTCCGCGGCAGCGGCGCCAGTACGGCGGCCGCCTCCCGCGCCCGGCGGGCGGTCTCGAGGACGGGTGTGGACTGCGATGCGCTGCTGGTCATGGCCGCAGCCTAGCCGGGCGGCAGGCCACGGTTCACGCCGCATCTCACAGCGCGGGACAGGGCGCCCACCGGTCAGAACGGATGGACGCCGACCGGAGAGGCCGGCGGCGGTCCGTAGCCCTCGGCGATGCGCTGGTGGTAGGTCTCGCGGTCGATGACCTCCAGCCCGACGATCTCCCACGGCGGCAGCTTGGCCGTGGCGCGGTGCTCGCCCCACAGCCGCAGCGCGACCGCCGCGGCGTCGTGCAGGTCCCGCGCCTCCTCCCAGTAGCGGATCTCGGCATGATCGTTGGCGTAGCGGCTGGTCAGCAGGAAGGGGTGGTCGTGGGCGAGCTGTTCCAGCGCCCGCCGGACCTCCTTCAGCGGGGACTCGGTGCCCGAGACGCTGAGGGTGATGTGCCACAGCCGGGACGCCTCGCGGCGCTCGCCCCCGGCCGGGTACGGCGCCGTCCTGCCACGGTCGGCGTACCGGTCGTCCGGCCGGCCGGCGTCCTCGCCGGTGCCGACGCTGGTCAGTGTCCGCTCCGCCGTTCCTCGGGGCAGCGCCCCTGGGCGCCCTCGTCTCACCGGCGGCCTCCTGTGATGCGAATCGCTCCGCCCCGGGGGGTGCGGAACCGTCGTACGTCGGTGTGTGCGCGTGTGCGCTGCGGGCGCCGCTCCCCCAGGCGCCCGTGCAACAAAGTTGACCAGCCCGTGGCCCGTCGCGGGGGCGTTTTTGCGAAGGTCTCCGTGGAAAGGCTGGTCTGCACACCGCACCGGTGACGGTGTTCGAGGGCCGCGACGGCCGTCGGCCGGGGAGCCGCCTCAGGGACGCAGCAGCACCAGATCGTCGCGGTGGATGACCTCCCGCTCGTAGGCCGGGCCCAGCTCGCGGGCCAGATCGCGGGTCGAACGCCCCATCAATCGGGGGATTTCCCGGGCATCGAAATTGACGAGGCCGCGGGCGACCGCGCGTCCCTCGCCGTCCCGCAGCTCGACCGGGTCCCCGGCGGTGAACTCCCCCTCGACGGAGGCGATTCCGGCCGGGAGGAGCGAGGAGCCCCGTTCGACGACGGCCCGCACGGCCCCGTCGTCGAGCACCAGGGCGCCGCGCGGCGTGGAGGCGTGCGCCAGCCACAGCAGCCGGTCGGCGGAGCGGCGGCCGGTGCGCAGGAAGTGCGTGCCGGTCAGCCCGCCGGCCAGGGCGTCCGCGGCGTGCACAGCGGAGGTCAGGACGACCGGGATGCCGGCCGCGGCCGCGATCCGGGCCGCCTCGACCTTGGTGACCATGCCGCCCGTGCCGACGCCGGCCCGGCCCGCGCTGCCGATGGAGATGCCCGCCAGATCCCCGGGCCCGCGCACCTCGGCTATCCGGGAGGTGCCGGGGGTGGCCGGATCACCGTCGTAGAGGCCGTCGACGTCGGAGAGCAGGATCAGCAGGTCGGCGCGGACGAGATGGGCGACCAGGGCCGCCAGCCGGTCGTTGTCGCCGAACCGGATCTCGTCGGTGGCGACGGTGTCGTTCTCGTTCACGATCGGTACCGCGCCCATGGCCAGCAGCTGGTCGAGGGTCCGGTAGGCGTTGCGGTAGTGCGCCCGGCGGCTGGTGTCGTCGGAGGTCAGCAGGACCTGGCCGACCCGGCGGCCGTAGCGGGCGAAGGAGGCGGTGTAGCGGGCGACCAGCAGGCCCTGGCCGACGCTGGCGGCGGCCTGCTGCCGGGCCAGGTCACGGGGCCGCCTGGGGAGCCCCAGCGGCGCCAGACCGGCCGCGATGGCGCCGGAGGAGACCAGCACGATCTCCTTGTCCTGGTGCTTGGCGAGCACATCGACCAGCGCGTCCACACGGTCGGCGTCCAGTCCCCCGGTTGCCGTGGTCAGCGAGGAGGAGCCGACTTTCACCACGATCCGGCGGGCGTCCTTCACGTCCTGCCTTGCGCCTGCCACCTGCGTACCCCTGTGCTCGCCGTTCCCACCGCCGTACGGAGAGGATTCTGCCCGCTCCGCACCACGGCCCTACCCGCGCAATCTACGGCAGAGCGGCCGGCCGGCGCTTGGCGATATCGCCTGGCGGACGCCGTGCGGGGGTGGCGGTGCCGGGCCCGTGGACGGCACGGCGGGGCCGGGCGGGCACAATGGAGGCCGGAGTTCCGGTCCTCGCCCCGGGCCGGATGCCTCCTGTACTGCGGACTGCGTGCTGCGGACTGCGGTGTTCTCCTCCTGCGGTTCTCCTTTAGACGGAAGAGGCGTCCGAGGGGTTGCGTTCGATTGGTCCGCTTTCGCGGTGATCAGAGCCACAGCAGATTGTCACCAGGGCCAACGAGGTCATACGGTCGGGTGTCCATCGGTCCCGTTTCGCCGCTCCGGCGGCGTCGCAGCGCGGGACCCGGCCGCCCCGCTCGGCCTCCCCCTGACCTTCGTGCTGCCAGGAGCCCTCCCCCGTGCCTTCCGCCGGAATCGTCCCCCGCCGAGCCGTACAGCTCGCGGCACTCTTCGCGATGATGGTCGCGTTCACCGCGCAGCTCGTCGGTGCGCTGTTGCCCGTCATCCCGCTGTTCATCGCCGCATCCGTGGTCAACCTGGGACTCGACCTGGTCCTCCAGCACAAGCAGCCCGGCCTGCTCGCGGTGCTCGGCCGGATCAGGTTCGACGTCACCGTGCGCCAGCTGCTGCGCGACATGCTGATACTGGTCGGCCTGCTGCACATCGACGGCATCAATCCGCTGGAGGAGCAGGCGCCGCTCACCATCACCCTGCTCCTCTTCTACGGCACCCACTTCGTGTGCCAGGCGGTGGCGGTGCTGGTCCGCCGGACCCGCAGCCTGCCCTTCGTGACCCGCAACATCGACGCGAGCGCGCTGCGGCTCTGCGACGCCCCGCCCCGCATCCTCTCCCGCCAGACCGGCCGGCGCCTGCTGCGCTTCTCGGTGCCCACCACGGCGGGCATGATGCTCACCTCGATCACCACGGACGCGTCCTGGGGCGGCGTCGGCCTCGCCGTCTCCCTGGCCCTGTCCGCCGGCGGCACGCTCTACCTGGGCACCTGGCTGCTGCCCAAGAAGCGGGTGGCCACCGAGAGGCAGGCACTGGCGTGGCTCGACAACTGGCTGGCGGACTACCGGCCGACGGTCGGCATGTACTTCTCCGGCGGCGCCTCCTCCGCCTACCAGGCCAACATGTGGCTGAGCACCCTGGCCGCCCTGGACGGCAACCCGATCATCGTGCTCCGCGAGCGCTTCATGGTGCAGAAGATCGAGGCCACGGACGTGCCGATCATCTGCATCCCCAAGGTCGCCAATCTGATGCGGCTGGAGCACTCCACGCTCAAGATGCTGCTGCACCCGGCGAACTCCGGCAAGACCTCGCAGATCCTGCGCATCCCGTCCATCAAGCACGCCTTCACCAACCACGGCGAGAGCGACAAGCTGTCCTCCTGCAACCCGTACGCGAAGGCGTATGACGAGGTGTGGGTCGCGGGCCCGGCGGCGCGTGACCGCTACCAGCTGGCCGACATCGGCGTCGAGGACAAGGACGTCATCGAGGTCGGCCGCCCCCAACTGGCCCCGATCCAGCCGTACACGGGCGCCCCGGCCGGCCGGATGACCACCGTGCTGTACGCCCCGACCTGGGAGGGCTGGGACGGCAACCCGGGCAACACCTCGGTGATCCTGGCGGGCGAGAACATCGTCCGCGAGCTGCTCGCCGACGAGAAGGTGCGGCTGCTGTACAAGCCGCACCCGATGACCGGTTCCGTGGACCCGTGCGCGGGCGCCGCCAACTCCCGTATCCAGGCGATGATCACGGAGGCGAACGCCGGCCGCAGCGGGGCCCGGCCCGGCGCGGAGGCCGCCGCCGAACTCGCCCGCCGCACCGAGGAGCTGGACGCGCTGACCACCTCCGCCTTCCGCAAGAGCGCGGACGAGCTGGAGCGGATGCGGCTGCAGGGCACCCCGGACGAGGGCCGCGCGGCCGCCGTGGACGCGGCCGTCACCGCCTGGGAGGCGGCGTACTGGAACTCCTTCCCCGAGTGGGAGCACCGCGTCATCACCACCGCCCGCCCCAGCATCTTCAGCTGCTTCAACGAGGCGGACGTGCTGATCAGCGATGTCTCCAGCGTGGTGTCCGACTACCTGACGAGCGAGAAGCCGTACGCGGTCGCCAACACCTCGGGGATGAGCGAGGACGACTTCCGGGCGAACTTCCCCACCGTGCGGGCGGCGACCATCCTCACGCCCGAAGCCGGCGGCGTGGGCGGTCTCCTCGACGCGGTGCGCCACCCGGAGAAGGACACCCTGGCCGCGGAGCGCGCCGAGCTCAAGGAGCACCTGCTGGGCCCGTCGGACCCGCCGTCCTCGGTCCGCTTCAACCAGGCCGCGCTGGACCTGTGCACCAAGGCCGACGAGCGGCGCATCCGGATGGAGAGCCGGCTGTCCGGCATCCCCGGCCAGCGCTCCCAGGAGGACGTGAACGACTCCGGGACGGCCGGGCACGAGACCAGCGGCGCCTCGGACACCACGGCCGCCGTCTGAGCCGCAGCGGGCCGCTCACGGCCTCGGTGCAGAAGAACGGGGAAGGCCCCCGGGAGGAGAACTCCCGGGGGCCTTCGCCGTTCTGCGGTGCAGCGGACCGCCAGACGGACCGTCAGAAGGGCTTGAAGCCCTTGTACTCCTCGTCGGCCTCGTCCCGCGCCTCGTCCCGGTCCCTGCGGCGCTGCGCGGCCGGACGGGGCGCCTCCATCCGGTGGTCCTCACCACGCCGGCCCAGCATCTCCGCGCCGGCCGCCATCATCGGCTCCCAGTCGAAGACGACGGCGTTGTCCTCGGGGCCGATGGCGATGCCGTCGCCCGCGTGCGCGCCCGTCTTGCGCAGCGCGTCCTCGACACCCAGACGGCTGAGGCGGTCGGCGAGGTAGCCGACGGCCTCGTCGTTGGTGAAGTCGGTCTGCCGGACCCAGCGCTCGGGCTTCTCGCCGCGCACGCGGAAGAAGTTCTCGCCCTCCTCCGTGACCGTGAAGCCGGCGTCGTCCACGGCCTGGGGCCGGATGACGATACGGGTGGATTCCTGTACGGGCCTTGCCGCACGGGCCTTGGAGACGACGTCGGCGAGCGCGAAGGACAGCTCCTTCAGGCCCATATGGGCGACCGCGGAGACCTCGTAGACGTGGTAGCCACGCTCTTCCAGGTCGGGGCGGATGATGTCGGCGAGGTCCTTGCCGTCCGGGACGTCGATCTTGTTGAGGACGACCATCCGGGGCCGGTTGTCCAGGCCGCCGTACTGCTTGAGCTCTTCCTCGATCATGTCGAGGTCGGAGACCGGGTCACGGTCAGCCTCCAGGGTCGCGGTGTCCAGGACGTGGACGAGCACCTCGCAGCGCTCGACGTGCCGCAGGAACTCCAGGCCCAGGCCCTTGCCCTGGCTCGCGCCGGGGATCAGGCCGGGGACGTCCGCGATCGTGTAGACGGTCGAACCGGCCGTCACCACACCGAGGTTGGGCACCAGGGTGGTGAAGGGGTAGTCGGCGATCTTGGGCTTGGCGGCGGAGAGTACCGAGATCAGCGAGGACTTGCCGGCGCTCGGGTAGCCGACCAGCGCGACGTCCGCGACGGTCTTGAGCTCCAGCACGATGTCGCGGGCCTCGCCGGGCACACCGAGCAGCGCGAAACCGGGGGCCTTACGGCGGGCGGAAGCCAGCGCGGCGTTGCCGAGGCCACCGCGGCCGCCCTGGCCGGCGACGAAGGTGGTGCCCTGGCCGACGAGGTCGGCGAGCACATTGCCCTCGCGGTCCAGGATGACGGTGCCGTCGGGGACCGGCAGGACCAGGTCCTGGCCGTTCTTGCCGGAGCGGTTGTCGCCCGCGCCCGGCTGGCCGTTGGTGGCCTTGCGGTGCGGGTGGTGGTGGTATTCGAGAAGCGTGGTGACGTCCTGGTCGACGACCAGGATCACATCGCCGCCGCGGCCGCCGTTGCCGCCGTCCGGGCCGCCCAACGGCTTGAACTTCTCCCGCATCACGGAGGCCACGCCGTGGCCTCCGTTACCCGCGGCGACGTGCAGCTCGACGCGGTCCACGAAGGTGGTCATGGTGGGGGTGCCTCCAGATAACTACGGTTATGTCGCTGTACTGCGCTGATGTCTCTGTACTAACACGCAAGGGCGGACCGGCCTTCCCGCTCTCGCGGGAAAAGGCGGTCCGCCCCTGAGTGGTACTGATGCTGAGCTATCGCTCGGCCGGGCCGGTGATTACTCGGCGACCGGAACGATGTTCACGACCTTGCGGCCACGGTGGGTGCCGAACTGCACCGCGCCTTCCGCAAGGGCGAACAGGGTGTCGTCGCCGCCGCGGCCGACGCCCGTGCCCGGGTGGAAGTGGGTGCCACGCTGGCGGACCAGGATCTCACCGGCGAGGACGGCCTGACCGCCGAAGCGCTTCACGCCGAGCCGCTGAGCATTGGAATCGCGACCGTTCCGAGTGGACGATGCGCCCTTCTTATGTGCCATGTCTCCTCAGTCCCTTACTTCGCCGGAGCGTCGATGCCGGTGATCTTCAGCGCCGTGTGGAGCTGGCGGTGGCCGATCCGCTTCTTGTAACCGGTCTTGTTCTTGTACTTCTGGATCCGGATCTTGTCGCCCTTGTGGTGGTCGACGACCTCGCCCTGGACCTTCACGCCGGCCAGGACCCACGGGTCACTGGTGACCGAGTCGCCGTCGACAACCAGCAGCGTCGAGAGTTCGACGGTTTCGCCGACCTTGCTGGTGGAAATGCGGTCAACCTCGATGACGTCGCCGACAGAAACCTTCTGCTGGCGTCCGCCGGTGCGCACGATCGCGTACACGCGGAACTCTCTCTCGCTAGGAATCGGATCCTCTGATGCCAGCCGCTCACACGGGCTCGGGATGGGGCCCGTGAAATCCGAGTGGACGAGCGGCCTCCCTCGGCGGACCGAGAGGTGTGTGCTCAGGGGTTTGGTGTCACAGACACCGACGGTCAAGGTTACGGGGCCTTGACCTGGGGGTCAAACCGGCCCCGGACCGCGGACGGTCCGGGGCGCGGGCCGCTCAGTCCTCCGCGGAAGCCGACACCGCCGACACCACTGCCACCGGGGCCTGCTCGGCGGCCGCGGTCTTCTTGGCTGCCGCCTTCTTGGTCGTCGCCTTCTTCGTGGTGGTCTTCTTCGCCGTGGCCTTCTTGGCGGTGGTGGTCTTCTTCGCCACCGTCTTCTTGGCCGTGGTCTTCTTCGCCGCGGTCTTCTTGGCGGTGGTCTTCTTCGCCGCCGCCTTCTTCGCGGTCTTCTTGGCGGCGGGCGCCGCCTCCGCCTCGTCAGCGGCAGCCGCCTCGGCGGGCTCGGCCGGGGCCGGCTCCGCCGCGGGTGCGGTGATGACCACGGTCGCCGCGGAGTCGTCGGTGACCTCCGGCGAACCCGCCGGAGCGGTCGCCTTACGGGTCGCCCGGCGGCGCGGACGGGCCGGTGCGGGCTCCGGGGCGGGCGCCTCGGCGACCGGCTCCGGGGCCTTCGCCGGCTCGGGTGCGGCCACCGGCTCGGCCGGCAGCACGATCGCGGCGGTCTCCTCGGCGGCGGCCCTGGGGGCACCCGCCGGAGCGGACGCCTTCCGGCTCGCCCGGCGACGGCCACGGCGACCGGCGGCCGCCTCGGCCTCGGCCGGGCTGCCGAACCACTCGTCGGCCTCGGCCACCGCGGGCTGCAGCTCGGCCTCCGTCACGGCAACCGGCTCCAGCTCCGGCTCGCTCTCGTCCGGGGTCGGCTCGGCCGCCTCGTGGACGTGCGGCTCGGGCTGGGCACCCTTGCCCTTCTTCTTGCGCTTGCCACCGCCGCCGGCCACCGTCGGCTGGTCCATGTGGACGATGACGCCGCGGCCGTTGCAGTGCACACACGACTCGGAGAAGGACTCCAGCAGGCCCTGGCCGACCCGCTTGCGGGTCATCTGGACCAGGCCGAGCGAGGTGACCTCGGCGACCTGGTGCTTGGTGCGGTCCCGGCCGAGGCACTCCAGCAGGCGCCGCAGCACCAGGTCCCGGTTGGACTCCAGCACCATGTCGATGAAGTCGATCACGATGATGCCGCCGAGGTCGCGCAGCCGCAGCTGACGCACGATCTCCTCGGCCGCCTCCAGGTTGTTCCTGGTGACCGTCTCCTCGAGGTTGCCGCCCTGGCCGGTGAACTTACCGGTGTTGACGTCGACCACGATCATGGCCTCGGTCCGGTCGATCACCAGCGAACCGCCGCTGGGCAGCCAGACCTTGCGGTCCAGCGCCTTCATCAACTGCTCGTCGATGCGGTACGTCGCGAAGACATCGACGTCCGACGTCCACTTCTGCAGCCGGTCGGTGAGGTCCGGGGCGACGTGCGCGACATAGCCGTGGATGGTCTGCCAGGCCTCGTCACCGCTGACGATGACCTTGGAGAAGTCCTCGTTGAAGATGTCGCGGACGACCCGGACGGTCATGTCCGGCTCGCCGTAGAGCAGCGTCGGCGCGCTGGCGCTGTTGCTCTTGGCCTTCTTCTGGATCTCTTCCCACTGCGCCTGCAGCCGCTGGACGTCGCGCGCCAGCTCGTCCTCGCTCGCGCCCTCCGCGGCGGTGCGGACGATGACGCCCGCGTCCTCGGGGACGATCTTCTTGAGGATCTGCTTCAGCCGCGAACGCTCGGTGTCCGGGAGCTTGCGGCTGATACCGGTCATCGAGCCCTCGGGCACGTACACCAGGTAGCGGCCGGGCAGCGAGACCTGGCTGGTGAGCCGGGCGCCCTTGTGACCGATCGGGTCCTTGGTGACCTGCACCAGCACCGACTGACCGGACTTCAGCGCGGACTCGATACGGCGCGGGCCGTTGGCCATGCCCAGCGCCTCGAAGTTGACCTCACCGGCGTACAGCACCGCGTTGCGGCCCTTGCCGATGTCGACGAAGGCGGCCTCCATCGACGGCAGGACGTTCTGCACCTTGCCGAGGTAGACGTTGCCGACGTACGAGGTCGCCTGCTCCTTGTTGACGAAGTGCTCCACGAGCACGTTGTCCTCAAGGACGCCGATCTGGGTGCGCTCGCCGCTCTGGCGGACGACCATCACCCGCTCGACGGCCTCGCGGCGGGCGAGGAACTCCGCCTCGGTGATGATCGGCACCCGGCGGCGGCCCTGCTCGCGCCCCTCACGGCGGCGCTGCTTCTTGGCCTCCAGACGCGTCGACCCCTTGATCGACTGCACCTCGTCGGCGCTGGTGCTCTCGTCCTTCTTGCGGGGCTCGCGGACCTTGACGACCGTGCGCTCCGGGTCGTCGGCGCCGGTGGCCTCGGCCTCGGCGGCGTCACCGGTGCGACGACGCCGGCGGCGGCGACGGCGGCTGCTGCTGGAGCCGCCGCCCTGCTCGTCGGCCTCGTACTGCTCCTCGGGCTGCTCGGCGGCCTGCTCCTCGGCCTCCTCGTCCTCCTCGGACAGTGCCTCCGCGCTGTCCCGCTCGTCGGCGGACTGCTCCTCGGCGCCCTCGGCGGTCTCCCCGCGACGGCGACGGCGGCCACCACGGCGGCGACGGCGGGAGGGACGGTCCGCGGACTCGTCCTCGTCGTGCGCGCCCTCGGCCTCCTCGTCCTCCGGCTCGGCGGCTGCCTCTGTCCGGGGCTGGGCCTGGGCCTGCGGCTCCTCGGTCGGGGCGGCGGCCACCTGCTCGGGCTGCTCGGCCTCGGCCGGGGCACCCCTGCGGCGACGGCGGCGCGACCCGGCGGGCTGCTCCTCGACGGCCGGGGCGGGGGCGGCCTCTTCCTGACGGGCCGCGGCATGGGCGGCGGCCGCGCTCTCCGGCGTCTGGAACATCGGCTCGGTGAAGACCGGCGCCTGGAAGACGGCGGTCGGCGGGCGCTGGGCCCGGCGGCGGCCGCGCTGCGGTGCCTCCGCCGCGGGCTGAGCGGCCTCCTCGGCGGGCTGCGGGGCGGCGGCCGGCTCGGCGGCGCGCTCGCCACGGCGGCGGGCCCGCCCCCGGCGGGGGGTCTCGGGGGTCTCGGCCGCGGCGGCCGGTGCCTGCGCGGTCTGCGGCGCCTCGGCCTCCTCGGCCGGCTCCGGGGCGCCCGCGGGGGCGGTGACCTTACGGGTCGCCCGGCGGCGGGTACGGGCCGGTGCGGCGTCCTCGGCGGGCGCGGGGGCCGCCTCCGCGGCGGCCGGGGCGGCGCTCTCGGCGGGCACGGCGGCCTCGTCGGCGGTGTCCTGCTGCGGGGCGCCGGCCGGCGCGGTGGCCTTACGGGTGGCGCGGCGGCGGCTACGGCGCGGCGCCTCCTCCTCGGCCTCCTGGGCGGCGGCCGGAGCGGTGCTCTCGGCGGGCGCGGCCTCAGCGGGTGCGGGCGCGGTCGCGGCCGCCGGCTCCGCTGCGGCCTCGCTCTGCGGGGTGCCGGCGGGGGCGGTGACCTTGCGGGTGGCCCGGCGACGGCGGCGCGGCGCCTCCTCGGCCTGCGGCGCCTCGGCGGGCGTCTCGGCGGCGGGGGCTTCGGCGGCGGCCGGTTCGGCCGGGGCCGCGGCGGGCTCGCCGGAGGCCGGCTTCGGGGCGCCGGACGGGGAGGTGACCTTACGGGTCGCCCGGCGGCGGGTACGGGCGGGCTTGGCCTCGTCGCCGCTGGTGACCGCGGAGGCGGTGCTCTCCTCGGCGAGGGCCGCACCGGGCCCGTCGGAAGCGGTGCTCACCACTGCGGCTTCCGCGGCGCCGGCGCCCTTGGGCGGGCCGGCCGGCCGGGAAGCGGCACGGCGCCGGGGCGGCAGGGTGTCGCTGGGTGAATGGTTGTCGTCGGCGCCACCGTTCCGGGAATGCGTGGAATCGGTGGGCTCAATGGGCTCGAGCATGCGGGCGGTTCTCCCGTCACGCTCCCGGGCGCCGCGCCTGATTCCGGTCGCGGTCCGCGTGATGAGCGCGGTCCCGCTGTCCGGGGCGTGGGCGCCGCACGGGAGCTGTCGTCTCGCTCGCCGGCTCCCTTAGGGCGGGGACCGGCGAAAGTCTCCTGGTCAGTGCGTCTGCCGGACCGGGGTGGCTCCCTGGCTGATCGGCGACGCGACGACGGCGGTCCTACGCAGTACCTTCCCCGGCTGCCGGGGAGACCCCACTCGTCGCCTTCGCGGCACTCAGCCCGGCGGCCGTGGGTGGGGCGGCCGTGGCAGCGTCGCGGTCGGGCGCTAGCGGGTCAGTCACCGCGCCGGTCTCCTCATCGAGCAGCCCCTGCGCCAGCCTGGTCACCGCAGCGGGGACCGGCGGCGCCAGGTCGGCCGTAGCTCGGAGGCCGGACAGGACGTCGTCGGGTCGAACGGCAGGTGTCAGATGCCGAACAACCAGCCGCAGTATCGCACAGGCTTTGCCGTCGGGCCTATCGCCCGGGCAACCGGTGGCCTCCAGACGCGTCACCGCGCCTCGTGCGTCAAAGGTCCGCATGCCGTTCTTCGTACGGCGCTCGACCTGCACCTCTTCGGCGGCGAGGAACGCCTCGACGGCGTGCCCGGCCTCCTCGGCCCCGACTCCCTCGAGCCGGATCTCCCACACCGAGGCCTCCAGCCGGTCGGCCAGGCCTGAGGTGTGCGCCTCGACGGCGTCGATCACATCGAGCCCGTCCGGCAGCGAGGTGTCGAGCAGTTCGCGGAGCATGTCCGGATCGCGGTGCTCGGCGAGCTGGATTTCCAGATACTCGGCCTCGCTGCCCGTGCCGGTGGGGGCGGCGTTGGCGTACGACACCTTGGGGTGCGGGGTGAAGCCCGCCGAATAGGCCATGGGGACCTCGGCGCGGCGCAGCGCCCGCTCGAAAGCGCGCTGGAAGTCGCGGTGGCTGGTGAACCGGAGGCGGCCGCGCTTGGTGTAGCGCAGTCGGATGCGCTGCACCGCCGGTGCGGGCGGCGGGCCTTCGGGCTGTCGCTTGCCCAGTGTTACTTCTCCTTGTGTGAGGGCGCTGCCGGATGCCACCCCGCAGGCACGGGGACGGCCCGGAGGACGCCGTCCGGCGTCGCCCGGTCCGGATCAGCCCCGCGCGGGCGGGGACACGTCGCGCCCGGACTTCTTACCTAGAGTACGTGTCCTGGAACCCGCTGGTTCCCGCCGGGGCACCACGGCTCTCGCCGGCCGCGGCTCGCGGGGCGCCCCGAACAGGGTCCGCCGGACCTCCCGCCGGGTCTGGCGCACCGTCTCGCGCGCGGTCCGCAGCGCCTGCCGGACCGGCCGCCACAGGCCGTCCCGGATCACGTGTCCCACCGGCGTGAGCACGCTGCGGTAGACCCGGCGCACCGGTTCGACGACGGTCCACCGCAGCACCGCGCCCAGGAACCGGCCAAGGGCCCGGGAAAGGATCCCGGCGGCCCGCCAGCAGTGCCCCAGCGCCGCCCCGGTCTCCCGGACGAGCACGGTCACCACGGCGGCCAGCAGCCGTCCGGCCGGGCCGAGGACGTAGCGCCACAGGGCGACCGCCGGCACGATCACGGTCCACCGGACGAGTCCGCCGAGCACCGCCCCGACGCCCCGCACCAGCCAGGCGGTCCCGCGCCCGAGCGGGCTCAGCACATATGTGTGAAGCCACCGGGCGGGCACCACGACCAGCCACCGCACCAGCCACACCACGACCGCTCCGATCCCCCGGCCCGCCGGCGCCAGCACCCACCGCCACAACCAGGCCGCGGGCGCGACGACGAGGGTGCGCCAGAGCCAGGTGAGCGGGGTGACGACGAGGGTGCGCCAGGCCCAGGCCAGCGGACGCACGACCAGGGTGTGCCAGAGCCGGGCCAGGCCGCGGCCGAGGGGACGCAGCACGGCCCGGTGGACGGTCCTGCCCACCGCGGTCAGCACTTCCCAGACCAGTCGCACCGGCACCACGAGCACCAGCACCACGATCCGCACCGGCACCCTGACCAGCCTGGTCACACAGCCTTCGCCCGGTTCGTACCGGGCCGGCGCCCGGTCGCTGCCGTTGGGCTCCATCCGTCTCTCCCCCTCGTGCTCCGGTACGTCAGCCGCTACGTCAGCCGCGCCGCGGCGACATCGGCCCGGCGGCGGTGACGGGTGCGTGGATCCAGTAGCGCAGCTTTTCCTCCCGCCGGTCCTCGAAGACCCCGCCGCAGGCCTCGATGACCTTGCGTGAACCGGCGTTGGTGTCATCGCAGGTGACCAGCACCGGGTCGATGCCCAGCTCGTGATGGGCGACCGGCAGCGCGGCCCGCAGCATCGCGGTGGCATGACCGCGGCGACGGGCACCGGGACGGACGGCGTAGCCGATGTGGCCGCCGTAGTCGAGGAGCGAAGGGGTGAGGCTGTGCCGGAAGGTGACCCGGCCCAGGTACCTGCCGTCCGCCACCCACCACCGGGTGGTCCTGGCCACCACGCCGTCCGCGCGCTCCTCCCTCGCGACGCCGCCGGTCAGCTCCACGTACGCGGCGAACCCCTCGGCGCTGCGCCAGCGGTCGGCCCACGTCCGCAGCTCACCGGCCAGATGGGAGTGCGGTGCGGTCTCCGCGCCGTCGGCGCGGAACTCCTCCATCGCGGCGAGGAAGGAGGCGTGGACCTCCACGGTGGGGGCGATGAGCTGCGGCGTTGGCATCGCCCCATGGTGCGCGAGCACACCGCGGCCCGGCCTCGCGGGGTACGCGGGCCGGGCCGAAGAGCCGTACGGCGGGCGCTACTTGACGACGCTCAGCGGCAGCAGCTTCTTGCCCGTGGGGCCGATCTGGATCTCGGTGTCCATCTGCGGGCACACGCCGCAGTCGAAGCACGGGGTCCAGCGGCAGTCCTCGACCTCGGTCTCGTCGAGGGAGTCCTGCCAGTCCTCCCAGAGCCAGTCCTTGTCGAGACCGGAGTCCAGGTGGTCCCAGGGCAGGACCTCCTCGTACTCCCGCTCACGGGTGGTGTACCAGGCGACGTCCACGCCGAACGCGGGCAGCGTCTCCTCCGCGGCCTTCATCCAGCGGTCGTAGGAGAAGTGCTCGCGCCAGCCGTCGAAGCGGCCGCCGCCCTCGTAGACGGCGCGGATGACCGAGCCGACGCGGCGGTCGCCGCGCGAGAGCAGGCCCTCGACGATGCCGGGCTTGCCGTCGTGGTAGCGGAAGCCGATGGAGCGGCCGTACTTCTTGTCACCGCGGATCTTGTCGCGGAGCTTTTCGAGACGGGCGTCCGTCTCCTCCGCCGACAGCTGCGGCGCCCACTGGAACGGCGTGTGCGGCTTGGGGACGAAGCCGCCGATGGAGACCGTGCAGCGGATGTCGTTCTGCCCGGAGACCTTGCGGCCCTCGGCGATGACCTTGACCGCCATGTCGCCGATCTGGAGCACGTCCTCGTCGGTCTCGGTCGGCAGACCGCACATGAAGTACAGCTTCACCTGCCGCCAGCCGTTGCCGTAGGCGGTGGAGACGGTACGGATCAGGTCCTCTTCGGAGACCATCTTGTTGATGACCTTGCGGATCCGCTCGCTGCCGCCCTCCGGCGCGAAGGTCAGACCCGAGCGACGGCCGTTGCGCGTCAGCTCGTTGGCAAGATCGATGTTGAAGGCGTCGACCCGGGTCGACGGCAGCGACAGACCGATCTTGTCTTCCTCGTACCGGTCGGCGAGGCCCTTCGCGACGTCGCCGATCTCGGTGTGGTCCGCGGAGGACAGCGACAACAGGCCGACCTCCTCGAATCCCGTGGCCTTCAGGCCCTTGTCCACCATGTCGCCGATGCCGGTGATGCTTCGCTCCCGTACGGGGCGCGTGATCATGCCGGCCTGGCAGAAACGGCAGCCGCGGGTGCAGCCACGGAAGATCTCGACCGACATCCGCTCATGGACGGTCTCGGCCAGGGGGACGAGCGGCTGCTTGGGGTAGGGCCACTCGTCCAGGTCCATGACGGTGTGCTTGGACACCCGCCACGGGACGCCGGAGCGGTTCGGCACGACGCGGGAGATGCGCCCGTCGGCCAGATACTCGACGTCGTAGAACTTGGGGACGTAGACGCTGCCGGTCTTGGCGAGGCGGAGCAGCAGCTCGTCGCGCCCGCCGGGGCGGTCCTCCTGCTTCCAGGCGCGGATGATCTCGGTGATCTCCAGCACCGCCTGCTCGCCGTCGCCCACGACCGCGCAGTCCAGGAAGTCCGCGACCGGTTCCGGGTTGAAGGCCGCGTGGCCGCCGGCGAGGACGATCGGGTGGTCCTCCGTGCGGTCCTTGGCCTCCATCGGGATGCCGGCGAGGTCCAGTGCCGTGAGGAGGTTGGTGTAGCCCAGCTCGGTCGAGAAGGAGACGCCGAGGACGTCGAAGGCGCCGACGGGGCGGTGTCCGTCGACCGTGAACTGGGGGACGTCGTGCTCACGCATCAGGGCTTCGAGGTCCGGCCAGACGCTGTACGTCCGCTCGGCCAGCACGCCCTCGCGCTCGTTGAGGACCTCGTAGAGGATCATGACGCCCTGGTTGGGCAGACCGACCTCGTAGGCGTCCGGGTACATGAGCGACCAGCGGACGTCGCACTCGTCCCACGGCTTGACTGTGGAGTTGAGCTCGCCACCGACGTACTGAATGGGCTTCTGCACGTGCGGGAGGAGGGCCTCCAGGCGTGGGAAGACCGACTCGACAGGCATCGTGGTGATCTTTCATCAGCGGGCAGGGGGACCCTCAAGCCTAACGTGCTCGGCAGCCGCGACCGGACGCAGTGGCTGCGGCCCAGGTCACGGCCGCAGCGCGGTGCGGTACCGGCGGCGGGCGGCCTTCTTCCACACGCGCGGCAGCCGGCGCTCCCGGTCGGCGGCCAGGGCCTCCTCGCGCCCGTGGAGCAGACCGAAGGCGAAGCCGCCCTCGCCGGCCTGCTGGGCCTGGGTCGCCAGCTCGCGCAGCGTGGCGCGGGCCACGACGCTGTCCTGGTGGTCGCCGAGCAACTGCTGCACCCGCTTGATGCGGCGGGCGAATTTCTTCGCCGGGCGGCCGAGCGCCGGGCGGGCCGCCTCCGCGGCGTACCGGGTCCGCTTGGCCGCCTTGCGGGCGCCGTGCAGTGCCTCGTCCCGCGCCTGTCCGGCCGGTGCCGTCAGGGCGGTCTCCATGCGGCGGGCCAGCCGCCGGTAGTCCTTCAGCACGGCCTTGGCGGCCGCCTCGGGCGCCGGCCGGGCGGCGGCCGGGCGCAGCGGCGGCGCCTCCAGGAGCGCGTGCAGCCGCTTCAGCAGGGCGAGGTAGCGGGGCCCGTCCAGTACGGCCAGCAGCTGCCCGCGCGCGCCGGCCCGGCGCCGCTCCGTCCAGATCCGCAGCCGGGCGTCCACGGGCCCGAGCCGCAGCTCCCGGGGTACCCCGGCGAGACCGGCCCGCAGCCGCGCGGTGAGCACCTCCCGGTCGCGCTCCACCCCCAACTCCGCGGCCAGCCACTTGAGTTCGGTGCCGACGGGCAGCGTGTCCGCGCGGTCGAGCACCTTGGTGTACGACCGGAAGGCGCTGCGCAGCCGGCGGGTGGCGACCCGCATCCGGTGCACCGCGTCGGGCAGATCGCGCCGTACCGCCGGATCCAGCTCGATGATCGCCCGCACCTGCTCGCGGACATAGCGCAGGACGACATCGCCGGCGGTGTCGCCACCCTTCCCGGCGACGGCGGCCTTGCCCTTCGCCTTGCCCTTCACCTTCCCCTTGCTCTTGCTCTTGCTCTTGCTCTTGCCCGAGCCTTCGGCCCTGTTCCCGGTGGGGCGCTCGTCCGGCCCGGCGCCGGGCCCGGCCGCGCCCTCGTACCACTGACCCGTCTCGGCCAGCGCCCGCGCCAGTTTCGAGGCGGAGGCGGCGGGGCGCACCCCCGCGGCGGCCAGCTTGCGGCCGACCGCGTCCAGCAGCCCGGGGCCGCCGTCGCCGGCGAGTTCGACCTCGATCTCGTGCCACCGGGCCTGGGCCGGCGCCGCTTTCGCCTTCTTGCCTCCCGCGGGCGCGCAGACCCGCCGCGCACGCACCGCGTCCACCGCGATCTCCGCGAGCGGCGCGCCCCCGGTGTCCCGCAGCACCCGCACCGTGCGGTGGGTGCGCAGCCGTACGACGGGGATCAGCGCGCGGTCCAGCAGCCGGGACCGCAGGAGGGCGGTGAGTTCCGCGGGCGGTGTGTCGGACAGCGGGGCCCGTACCTCGTCGCGGACGCCCGGCGCGACCGGCAGCTTCAGATGCCAGCCCGCGTCCTTGCCGCCGGTGCGGCGGCGCAGGGTGATGCCCTCCGCAGCCAGACACAGGCCGGCGGTGTCGTAGTAGACGGCGTCCAGATCCTCGGTACCCGCCTCCGCCACGGTGGCGACCCCGTCGACCCCGGTCAGGTCCGGCAGCTGCGTGGTCCTGTCGGCCTCGTACTTCCGCTCGATCTCCCGCACGGTGTCCGCCATGCCTCGAATGTAGTCATGCCGCCCCGTCCGGGACCACCCATCGGACCGGGAGACCGCCGGCTGGCCGGGATCCGCCGGGTGGGTGGCACGTACCGCACACGGTGACTTACGGTGTGTGACGAGTCGGCCACGCAGAGTGGCACCGGCCGCGCACTTGACCCCTTCGGGGAGGGAGACACCCGTGCACCCCCAAGCCGTACCCGTCACCCGGGCACCCATCCACGTCTCGACCGGCGCCCGCCCGTCCCTCCTGACCGCGGCGAGCGAACCCACCGCCCCGAAGGCCGCCCGCGACTTCGTCCGGGCGGTGCTGCGCCGCACCGGGCTCGACCCGCTCCGCGACACCGCGGTGCTGCTCGCCTCGGAGGCGGTGACCCGCTGCCATCTGCACACCCCGCGGTCCGCGGACATCCTGCTGCGGATGCTGACCGCCCGGCACGGCCTGCGGATCAGCGTCCATGACACGGCGCCGGTCCGGATCCCGCGCCCGGCCCCGCCGGACGGTGAGCAGGGAGCCGATCACGGACTGCTGCTGACCGGCCACCTCGCCGACGCCTGGGGAACGACGCCGTGCGAGGGGCCGCGCGCCACCTCACTGTGGTTCGAGCTGTATCTCGGGCGGTGAGGTGGGTCAGCGGGAGGCCGACAGCGGCCGCTGGACACGGATCGACTGCAGCAGCCCTATCGCGATCCAGACCGCGAACATGGAGGTGCCGCCGTAGGAGACGAACGGCAGTGGGAGGCCGGTGACCGGCATGATGCCGAGCGTCATGCCGATGTTCTCGAAGGACTGGAAGGCGAACCAGGCGATGATGCCGGCGGCGACGATGGTGCCGTAGAGCTCGGTGGACTCGCGGGCGATCCGGCAGGCGCGCCACAGCACGATGCCGAGCAGCACGATGATCAGGCCCGCGCCCAGGAAGCCGAGCTCCTCGCCGGCGACGGTGAAGATGAAGTCCGTCTGCTGTTCGGGGACGAACTGACCGGTGGTCTGGCTGCCGTGGAACAGGCCGGAACCGGTCAGTCCGCCGCCGCCGATCGCGATCCGGGCCTGGTTGGTGTTGTAGCCGACGCCCGCCGGGTCGAGGCTCGGATTGGCGAACGCGGCGAAGCGGGCGATCTGGTACTCGTCGAGCAGACCGAGCTGCCAGATGGCCACACAGCCGACGACGCCCGTGCCGCCCAGCCCCAGGATCCAGCGGTTGGAGGCGCCGGAGGCGAGCAGGACGCCGAGGATGACGGCGCCGAGCACCATGACCGAACCGAGGTCGGGCATCAGCAGGATGACCATGACCGGGACGGCGGCCAGCCCGAGGGCCTGGACGACGGTGCGGTGGTCGGGGTGCGGGCGGTCGCCCGCGTCGACCCGGGACGCCAGGATCATCGCCATGCCGAGGGTGATGGTGATCTTCGCGAACTCGGCGGGCTGGAGCGAGAATCCGCCGGGGATCGCCAGCCAGGAACGCGAGCCGTTGATGGTGGCGCCCAGCGGGGTCAGCACCAGCAGCGCGAGCACGACCGACAGGGCGTAGAGGATCGGGACCGCGCCGCGCAGGGTGCGGTGCCCGAGCCAGATGGTGGCGGCGGCCAGCGCCAGGCCGATGCCGGTGTTGAGGAGATGGTGCAGGAAGAAGAAGTACTCGTCGTCGTGGTTGAGCGCGGTGCGGTTGCGGGTGGCGGAGAACACCAGCACCGAGCCCATGAGCGACAGCGCCAGACAGGACAGCAGCAGTATCCAGTCCAGCTTGCGCACCACCGAGTCACGCGCCGTCAGCTTTCCCCAGGTGCCCAGCTCGGGGGTGTAGCGCCGGATCGAGAACGCCCGGGAGGTGTGGCTGGTCGTCATCGTGGACTCTCCGATGCGGACGGCGAGGGCGACGGCGGGGCGTACGGCTTGATGGGCTGGGCCTCGATGGAGCCATCGGTGTCGATCTTGGGCAGCCTGGCCTCCGGCTTCGGCAGCAGGGCGGCCTTCGGGTCGATGCCGCCCTTCTCGTCGACCCCGTAGAGCGCGTTGTAGATGTTGCGCACCGCGGGACCGGAGGCGCCGGAGCCCGTACCACCCTGGGCGATGGTCATGACGATCGTGTAGTCCTTGGTGTACGTCGCGAACCACGAGGTCGTCTGCTTGCCGTAGACCTCGGCCGTACCGGTCTTGGCATGCATCGGGATCTTGTCCTGGGGCCAGCCGCCGAACCGCCAGGCCGCGGTACCCCGGGTGGCGACGCCGGCGAGGGCGCCGTCCATCTGCGCGAGGGTCTTCTTCGTGACCGGCAGCTTGCCGTGCGGGTGGGGCTGGATCCGCTGGATGTGCTTGCCGTCGGGGCTGACGACGGCCTTGCCGACGGTCGGGTTGTAGAGCGTGCCGCCGTTGCTGATCGCGCCGTAGATGGTGGCCATCTGGATCGGGGTGACGAGGGTGTCGCCCTGGCCGATGGCGTAGTTGATCGAGTCGTAGGCGTGCAGCTTCATGCCCTCCAAGCAGCCCTCACGGGCGAGCTTGGTACCGAAGTCCTTCTTCTTCGGCCAGGCCTTGGCCTGCTGGCACCAGCCGGCTTTGTTGGCCTTCCAGAACGCGTTCTTCCACCTGCGGTCGGGGACCCGGCCGGTGACCTCGTTGGGGAGGTCGATGCCGGTCTCCTTGCCGAGGCCGAACTGGTGGGCGGTCTTGTAGAACCAGTCGTTGGGGTCCTTCTTGGGCTTGTCCCCGCCGTCCTTCTTCCACTCCTCGTGCGAGAGCCGGTAGAAGACGGTGTCGCAGGAGACCTCCAGCGCCCGGCCCAGGCTGATGTCGCCGTGGCCCTCGCCCTCGAAGTTCTTGAAGACCTGGCCGCCGATGCTGTACGAGCTGGTGCAGGGGTAGTGGCCGTTGAAGTCGTAGCCGGCATTGACCGCGGCCGAGGTCGAGATGACCTTGAAGATCGAGCCGGGGGCGGCCTGCCCCTGGATGGCGCGGTTCAGCAGCGGGTAGTCGGAGTCCTTGCCCGTGAGGTGGGCGTAGTCCTTCCCGGAGATCCCGCCGACCCAGGCGTTGGGGTCGTAGCTGGGGTTGGAGGCCATCGCCACCACCCGGCCGGTCTTGGCCTCCATGACGACCACGGCGCCCGAGTCGGCCTTGTAGTTGGTGCCGGTGTTCTTGTCGAACGAGTTGCGGGCGTCCTTCATGGCCTGGTCCAGCTGCTTTTCCGCTATGGCCTGCACACGGGCGTCGATGCTGGTGACGACGCTGGCTCCGGCCCGGCCCTTCTCGCTCTTGGCCTGGCCGATGACCCGGCCGAGGTTGTCGACCTCGTAGCGGGTGACGGCGGCCTTGCCGCGCAGCGCGCTGTCGTACGTACGCTCCAGCCCGGACCGGCCGATCTGGTCGGAGCGCAGCAGCGGCGAGCGGGTGTCCTTGGCCTTGTTGATCTCGGCGTCGGTGACCGGCGAGAGATAGCCCAGCACCTGGGCGGTGTTGGCGGTGCCGGGGGCGGCGTAGCGGCGGACGGCGGTCGGCTCGGCGCTGATGCCGGGGAAGTCCTCGGAGCGCTCACGGATCTGCAGCGCCTGCTGGGTGGTGGCCTCGTCGGTGATCGGGATCGGCTGGTAGGGCGAGCCGTTCCAGCAGGGCTGCGGCGTCTTGGAGTCGCACAGCCGCACCTTGTCGCGGATCTCCTTCGCCGACAGGCCGAGCACCCTGGCGAGCCGCCCGAGCACGGCCTTGCCGTCGTCCTTCATCTTCAGCAGGTCGGTACGGCTCGCGGAGACGACCAGCCGGGTCTGGTTGTCGGCCAGCGGCACTCCGCGGGCGTCGAGGATCGAGCCGCGGGTGGCGGGCTCGACGACCTGCTGGACGTGGTTGCTCCTGGCCTCGTTGGCGTACTCCTGGCCATTGCGGATCTGCAGATACCAGAGCCGGCCGCCGAGGGTGACCAGCAGGGAGAAGACCAGGATCTGGATCGCGATGAGCCGGACGGTGACCCGGGAGGTCCGGGTTTCCGGGAGATTACTCATGGCGCGCAGCGCCTCCATGAGGGGTGGTGGTCGGAAGGAGACGGGAGGGGGTCACAGTCGCTT
Source organism: Streptomyces sp. NBC_01454 (assembly GCF_036227565.1). Lineage (NCBI taxonomy): Bacteria > Bacillati > Actinomycetota > Actinomycetes > Kitasatosporales > Streptomycetaceae > Streptomyces > Streptomyces sp. NBC_01454. Next base: position 5,580,272 of record NZ_CP109460.1, on the reverse strand, counting down.
GACCCCCTTGATGCGGCCCACCTTGTCGCGGGCGGACTTGCCGAGCAGACCGCCGCGCTGGCTGCCGATGCCGGCGCCGGAACGGAAGGACTTCATGGCGCCGCGGCTGGCCTTGAGGCCGGTGCCGGTGGTCAGCCAGCCGTACCCGCCGTCGCCGACGGAGCCGCTCGTACTGCCGGAGCCGTCACCGGCCAGCAGATCGCTGTCCGTTCTCCGCGCCAGCGCCATCACCAGCGGGACGGTGAAGGGGGCCAGCAGCAGGTCGTAGAGGGTGGCGCTGAGCAGCAGTCCGACGATGCCGACGTGCCGGGCGGCGGTGTCGCCGACCAGCGCGCCGACGCCGGCGTACATCAGCGTCGAGCCGATGGCGGCCCCGATGACGACGAGCAGCGGCAGCGTCGCCGAGCGGTGCCGGCCGGAGTCCGGGCGGGTCAGGCCCGCGGCATAGCCGATGACGCAGAGCACCAGCGCGTAGCGGCCGATGGCGTGGTCGGACGGCGGGGCGAGGTCGGCCAGCAGCCCGGCGAAGAAGCCGATGAGCGCGCCGCCGACGTGGCCGTAGACCAGCGCCAGGGCGACCACGACGAGCAGCAGCAGGTCCGGTACCGCGCCGGGAAGTTGCAGCCGGGCCAGGATCGTGACCTGGATGACGAGGGCGACGACCACCAGCGGGGCCGAGAGCAGGATCCGGTTGATGCGCATCGGTCAGCTCCTGGGAGAAGCGCTCGCGGAGGGGGAGGCCGTGACGGTGACCGTCGGCGTCGGTTTGGGCTTGGCGGGCCGCGGCGGCAGCACGGTGTCACGCGGGTCCTCGCGGGGCGGCTGGACCACGACGCCGACGATGTCGAGCTGGGAGAAGGCGACGTAGGGCCGGACCTGGAGGGTGCGGGTCAGATCGCCGTTGAACGGCTCGACCCTGACGACCCTGCCGACCGGCACACCCGGCACGAACGGCTTGTCCTTGCTGGAGCCGAAGGTGACCAGGCGGTCGCCCTTCTTGATGTTGGCCCGGCCGTTGAGGAGCTGCACGCGCAGCGAGCGGACGCCCTGCCCGTTGGCGAAGCCGATCTCGTTGGTCTTCTCCATGCGGGTGCCGACGGTGAAGTCGGGGTCGGCGGCCAGCAGGACCGTGGAGGTGCCGGGGGCGACGGTGGTGACCCGGCCGACCAGACCGTCGCCGTTGAGCACGGTCATGTCGCGGGCGATGCCGTCGCGGCTGCCGGCGTCGATGGTGATGGTCCAGGAGAAGCCCTGGGCCGAGCCGATGGCGATGACCTGGGCGCCCTTGATGGCGTACTGGCCGGTGCCCGCGGTCTTGAGGATCTTGTCGAGCTCGGCGGCGCGGTTGCGGTTGCGGTCGGAGGAGCCGAGTTTGGCCTTCAGCGCCTCGTTCTGGTGCTCCAGCGTGCTGATCCGGTCGTGCCGCCGGCCGGAGTCGCGTACGGCGCCCACGGCGTTGCCGACCGGGTCGACGACGCGGGCGACACCGCTTTCGACCGGCCCGAAGGCGGAGGCGGCGGCATGCCGGGCACCATCGAGCGGGGACTGTTCGCCGCCGCGGATATCGACCGTGATCAGCGCGAACGCGATCGCGACCAGCAGCACCAGCAGCAGCCGGCTCTCTCGTGTGTCCCTCACGTGCGGCGGCCGTGTCCTTCCTCGTAGGACCGGCCGGCTGCGGGCCCCGCCGGTCTCGTTCGGGAGTTGAGCGTTGTGCCTGATGTGACGGTGCCGGATGGTGAAGTGTCAGGCGCCGTGTCTGTTGGGATGTGTGCCTGTATATCAGCGATCCGGCGGACGGATCGGCCGCTGTCGCCGTGCCGTCCGGCCGCCGCGGCCCTCGTGTGACGGGCGCGGCGCCGGACGGACCGGGCGGGTGTTACCTGCGCGGCTGGGAATCGAGGACCTGCTGGAGCGCCTCGAACTCCTCCACGCACTTGCCGGAGCCCAGCGCGACGGAGTCGAGCGGGTCCTCGGCGATGTGGATGGGCATACCGGTCTCGCGGCGCAGCCGCTCGTCGAGGCCGCGGAGCAGGGCGCCGCCTCCGGTGAGCACGATGCCGCGGTCCATGACGTCACCGGACAGCTCCGGCGGGCACTTGTCGAGAGTCGTCTTGACCGCGTCGACGATGGAGTTGACCGGCTCCTCGATGGCCTTGCGGACCTCGGCGGCCGAGATCACGACGGTCTTCGGCAGGCCGGAGACCAGGTCGCGGCCGCGGATCTCGGTGTGCTCGTCCTGTTCGAGGTCGTACGCCGAGCCGATGGTGATCTTGATGCTCTCGGCGGTGCGCTCGCCCAGCAGAAGGCTGTACTCCTTCTTGATGTGCTGGATGATCGCGTTGTCGAGCTCGTCGCCGGCCACCCGGATGGACTGGGCGGTGACGATGCCGCCGAGCGAGATGACCGCGACCTCGGTGGTACCGCCGCCGATGTCCACGACCATGTTGCCGGTGGCCTCGTGGACCGGCAGACCGGACCCGATCGCGGCGGCCATCGGCTCCTCGATGATGTGCACCTGGCGCGCGCCGGCCTGGGTCGAGGCCTCGATGACGGCACGGCGCTCAACTCCGGTGATGCCGGAGGGCACACACACCACGACCCGCGGGCGGGCCAGATAGCGCCGCTTGTGGATCTTGAGGATGAAGTAGCGGAGCATCCGCTCGGTGATCTCGAAATCGGCGATCACGCCGTCTTTCAGGGGCCGTACGGCGACGATGTTGCCGGGCGTGCGCCCGATCATCTTCTTCGCCTCAGCACCTACCGCGAGGATGCCGCCGGTGTTGGTGTTGATGGCCACGACCGACGGTTCGTTGAGAACGATTCCGCGGCCCCTGACGTACACCAGCGTGTTGGCGGTCCCGAGGTCGACAGCCATGTCACGGCCGATGAACGACATGTTGTTCCCCATGAGGATACGTCTGGCCTTCCCAACTGGAGCGAATGCTTACTGGAGGTCGGCAGGAGGTGATGCGCTGCGAGGCGCGGAAGCCTCCATGGTAGTTCGTAGTGCGCCCACTCGAACACGTCGGGAGGCTGTTCCGCCATTGTCAGCCGTACACGTTCCCGGCCCCCTCAATGGTGACGTCGTGTCGCGGTGATGCGTTCCCCCGATCGTGTCGTATACACCAAAGGGCGACCGATGTTTTTCTCGGTCGCCCCTGGTCACGAGGGGTGTACAGCTGATGAGGCGTCAGGAAATCCCGGGGAAGAAAATCTTGATCTCACGCTCGGCGGACTCTTCGGAATCCGAGGCATGGATCAGATTCTCCCGGGTGATCGTTCCGAAGTCCCCACGAATGGACCCACTCGGCGCGGCAATCGGGTCAGTCGGACCGGCCAGCGCCCGCACGCCCTCGATCACCCGCTCGCCCTCGACGACCATCGAGACCACCGGACCGGTGGACATGAACGCGACCAGCGGCTCGTAGAACTCCCGGCCGACGTGCTCGGCGTAGTGCTGCTCGAGGAGCGCCCGGTCGAGGGTCCGCATCTCCAGCGCGCTGATCGTCCAGCCTGCCTTCCGCTCGATACGGCCGAGGATCTCGCCGATCAGACCCCGCTGGACGGCGTCGGGCTTGAGGAGGACGAGGGTGCGCTGGCTCACGGAGGGACTCCCTGGATATGAACAATGGTCAGCGGGTGCACTGAGGCTACAGGGGCGCCCCCACCAGCCGTCACCCGCCCACCCGGCGGTCCCGCGCGGCGGATCACGCCCCTGCGGACGTGCTCCGCCGCCGGGCGCGCGGGTCAGCCCGCGGTCGGCTCCCCCTCCGCCCAACGGGCCTTCGCCGCATCGATCTTGCGACCGTAGTGGACCGATGCCCACCACAGGGCCGCGAAGACCGCGCCGAGGAAGAACATCGTCGGGATCACGAAGCCGCTGGCGACCAGGGCGAGCTGCAGCAGCCAGCCAAGCTGGACGCCACCCGGACGGGTCAGCATCCCGCACAGCAGGATGCTCAGCAGCATCGCGATCCCGCTGACCGTCCAGATCGTGGCCGTCGGGAGGTCGGACATCTGCATCGCCACCAGGCCGGCGAAGCCGATGACGAAGAATTCACCTATCAGAGTGCTCGCACACAGCGTGCGCACGGTCAGCCCCTTCCCATCAGCAGCCGGGCCTCGCCGACCGTGATCACCGAACCGGTCACCAGCACCCCCGCGCCGGAGAACTCGCCCTCCTCCTCGGCGAGGGTGATCGCCACCTCCAGGGCGTCGTCGAGCCGCGGCTCGACCTGCACCCGCTCGGCGCCGAAGACCTCGACCGCCACGGCCGCCAGCTCATCGGGATCCATCGCACGATGGCTGGAATTACGCGTCACCACGATCTCGGCGAAGATCGGCTCGAAGGCCTCCAGGAAGCCCCGGACGTCCTTGTCCGCACTGGCGCCGACGACGCCCACCAGCCGGCTGAACCCGAAGGCCTCGGTGACCGCCTCGGCGGCCGCCCGCGCACCGGCCGGGTTGTGCGCCGCGTCCAGCACGACGGTGGGGCTGCGCCGTACGACCTCCATCCGGCCGGGCGAGGTGACGGCGGCGAACGCGGAGCGGATGGTGTCGAGGTCGAGCGTGCGGGCGTGCTCCGAACCGACGCCGAAGAAGGCCTCCACCGCGGCGAGCGCCACCGCGGCGTTGTGCGCCTGGTGGGCGCCGTACAGCGGAAGGAAGATCTCCGGGTATTCGCCGCCCAGCCCGCGCAGCGTCAGCATCTGCCCGCCGACCGCGACCTCACGGGCGATGACCCCGAACTCCATGCCCTCCCGGGCGACCGTGGCATCCACCTCGACCGCGCGCTTGAGCATCACCGACGCCGCGTCCACCGGCTGCTGAGCCAGCACGACCGTGGCGTCCTTCTTGATGATCCCGGACTTCTCGCCGGCGATCTGCTCGGGCGTCTCCCCCAGCCGGTCGGTGTGGTCCAGCGCGATGGGGGTGACCACGGCGACATCGCCGTCGATGACGTTCGTCGCGTCCCAGGTGCCGCCCATGCCGACCTCGACGACCGCGATGTCCACGGGGGTGTCCGCGAAGGCGGCGTACGCCATCGCCGTCAGCACCTCGAAGAACGACAGGCGGTACTCCTGCTGGGCGTCGACCATCTCCACATACGGGGCGATGTCGCGGTAGGTCTCGATGAACCGCTCGGCGGAGATCGGCGCGGCGTCCAGGCTGATCCGCTCGGTGATCGACTGGACGTGCGGGCTGGTGTAGCGGCCGGTGCGCAGATCGAAGGCGGACAGCAGGGCCTCGATCATCCGGGCGGTGCTGGTCTTGCCGTTGGTGCCGGTGATGTGGATGGACGGATACGCCCGTTGGGGCGAGCCGAGGATGTCCAGCAGCGCCGCGATGCGCTGCACCGAGGGGTCGAGCTTGGTCTCGCCCCAGCGGCCGGCCAGCTCCTCCTCGACCTCGCGCAGCGCACGGTCGACCTCGGGGTCGGCCGGCCGGGCCGGGATCCCGTCCCCCTGCGGCGGCCCGGCCTGGGCCCGCAAGGTCCGGCTGCCGGCCTCGATCACCGCGAGATCGGGGGATGGGGTCTCCCCTGCTTGAGCGGAGTCGAGAGCTTGGGGATGGTCGGTCTCCGCCTCGACCATGTCGTCGAAGGCATCGTTCGGGTCGGGGTCGTCGTTTTCGGGGCGCTCGCTCACGTCGACCAGTCTACGAGGCCCCTCTGACAGCGGTGCGCTGAGCTGGCTGCGCCGAGACCGAGCCGTCACCCCGGGGCCGGCGCGGCCGCCCGGGGCCCGGGCCCCGGGCGGCCGCGCCGGCGCCGCCCCGCGCCTACGGCAGTGCCGCCTTCATCATGGCCCGCGCGATCGGGCCCGCCAGACCGTTGCCGGAGACCTCGTTGCGGGCGGCGTGGCCGTCCTCGACCATCACGGCCACCGCCACCTGGTGCCCCTTGCCGTCCTCGGCGTACGAGACGAACCAGGCGTAGGGCGTACCGCTGTTGTCGACGCCGTGCTGGGCGGTACCGGTCTTGCCGCCGACGGTCAGTCCGTCGATCTTCGCCCCGGACCCGGTGCCCTTGTCCACCACCGTCTGCATGGCCGACCGCAGCTGCTCCGCCGTGCGCCCCGACATCGCCTTGCGGTACGTCTTCGGGCCGTTCTCCTGGACGGTGTTGCCGCCGCCGTCGGTCAGCTTGTCGACCAGCTGCGGGGTCTTCAGCTCGCCACCGTTCTGGATGGCCGCGGAGACCATCGCCATCTGGAGCGGGGTCGCCTGGTCGTTGAACTGGCCGATACCGGACAGCGCGGTCTGCGCGTCGTCCATGTCGCCGGGGTAGACGCTCTTGGCGGCCCGCACCGGAGTGTCGATCTTGCCGTCGTTGAAGCCGAGCTTCTCGGCCTGTGCCTTCACCTTGTCCTTGCCCAGCTCCACGGCCATCTTCCCGAAGACGGTGTTGCAGGAGTACTGGAGCGCGGTGCGGATGTTCGCGTTCTTGCAGGGCGCGGAGGTGTTCTCGTTGGTGAGCTTGGTGCGGGTGTGCGGGAGGGTGTACGGGTCGGGGCTGTCGGTGGGCTCGTCCACCGAGGAGTACAGGCCGTTCTCCAGCGCGGCCGCGGCGACCACCAGCTTGAAGGTGGAGCCCGGCGGCAGCGGCTGCCGCAGCGCCCGGTTGACCTCGGGGCTGTCCGGGTCGTCGGACAGCTTCTGCCACGCCTTCTGGTCGGCGCCCGACGACCCGGCGAACTTCCCGGGGTCGTACGAGGGCGTGCTGACCATGCCGAGGATCCGCCCGGTGGCCGGGTCCATGGCCACGGCCGCGCCCTTCTTGCCGCCCAGCGCCCGGTAGCCGGCCTGCTGCACCTTCGGGTCGATGGTGGTGGCCACATCTCCGCCCTTGGCACGCTCGCGGGTCAGCGCGTCGGCCGGGCTCTGCAGCCTGCTGTCGGAGCCGTCGAGCAGGTCGCCGTAGAGGCTCTCCAGCTGGTTGCTCCCGTAGATCTGCGAGCTGAAGCCGGTCACCGGCGCGTACATCGGGCCGTCCTTGTACGTCCGCTTGTACTTGAGCGTCGAGGAGGTGGCGGCGGAGCCGGTGACCGGCTCACCGCCGACGAGGATGTTGCCCAGCGGCGCGGAGTATTTGCCGATCGCGACCCGCGGATTGTGCGGGTCCTCCTTGTAGTCACTGGCCTTCGCGCCCTGGATCCAGGTGGCCCAGCCCATCAGTGCGAGGATCAGCGCCAGACAGAAGATCGCGGCCCGTCGCAGGGGTTTGTTCACGGTGCGCGGCTCCTCCGTACGGGACGTGCGGTACGGCCGGAACGTCGGTATTCCGGCATTTCCGGTCCACCGTGCCTCGGCTTCATGAGAGGGCCATGAGAACGGCCGCCGTACCGGGCCGGACAACTTTCCGCCGCGTTTCCCCCTCTTCCATGGCGGGCTGCGGGCAGCCCCGGGTGATCACCGCGGTACGGCGGACGGGAAGGCAGGAGCTGAGGGGTGCCGGCAATCAGTCAGCGGATGCATTTGGTCCTGCTCAGCGCCTGGACCGTGCTGTGGTTCGTGCTCGTGGAACCGCACGGCGGATTCTCCTGGCACTATCTGCACACCGGCGGCCAGCTGATCTACCAGGGCACCTCGGACCACGGCACCGGCGGGCTCAATCTCTACGCACACCACCCCGAGCTCCAGATGGGCCCGCTCAGCTTTCTGACGGCCGGGCTGTTCAACCCGTTCCCCGAGGTCACCGGCCAGTTTCTGGCCGCGGCCCTGATGTCGCTGCTCGGCCTGGTCATCGTGGTGCTGGCCGGCCGCAGCGCCGCTTACCACTTCCTGGGCACCGGCACCAACCACCAGCGGCTGCGGCAGCGCGTGCTGATCGCCGGGCTGGCCTTCATCCCCATGTGGATCGAGGTCTCGGTCCGCTTCGGGCATCTCGACGACGTCCTCGCGCTGTTCTTCACCGCCCTCGCGGTCCGCGCCGTCACCCGCGGCGACGCCGCCCTCACCGGCCTCTTCCTGGCCCTCGCGATGGACTCCAAGCCCACCGCCCTCGCCTTCCTCCCGCTGCTGCTCGCCCTGCCGAGGGAGAAGTGGCTGCGGGCCGGCCTGTGGTGCGCGGGCCTGGTCGCCGTCGCCTGGCTGCCCTTCTTCCTGGGCGATTCCCACTCCTTCGCCGCGGCGCAGTTCACCATCCCCAACCAGCCGGCGTCCGCCCTGCGCTGGCTGGGTGTCGGCGACCCGAAGACGCCCGGCTGGGACCGCCCCGCCCAGGCCGCCCTGGGGCTCGCGCTGGGCACCCTCGCCGTCTGGCGCGGCCGCTGGGCGGCGGTGGTGCTGCTGGGCGCCAATGCCCGGATCGTGCTCGATCCGAGCGTCTACACGTACTACACGGCGTCCGTGCTGCTCGGCACCCTGCTCTGGGACGTCATCGGCCAGCGCCGGCTGGTGCCCTGGTGGAGCTGGCTGGGCCTGCTCGTCCTCTACGGCAGCGTCTTCGCCGTTCCCGACGACGCCGCCCGGGGCCTGATCCGGCTGGCCTTCGTGGCCGTCTCGACGGCGTATGTGCTGCTCTGGCCGGTACGCGAACGCGGGGGGCGGGGACGGCGCAGGCCCCCCGCCCGTACGGACGAGGGGCCTGCGCACAGCGCTCCCGAAGAGGGCCGCCCGGATCCCGGACCGTGGCCGGGCCCGGCGGCTACGCCTGAGGCAGGGCCGCCAGCTGCGCGGTGATCCGGACGATGTCCGCCTCCGCGGCCGCCAGCCGGACGCGGATCTTGTCCACGACCTTCTCCGGCGCCTTGGCGAGGAACGCCTCGTTGCCGAGCTTGCCGGTGGCCTGCGCCTTCTCCTTCTGGGCCGCGGCCAGGTCCTTCTCCAGCCGCTTGCGCTCCGCCTCGACGTCGATCGCGCCGGAGAGGTCCAGGGCCACCGTCGCGCCCGCGACCGGCAGCGAGGCGGTCGCGCTGAAGTCCTCTCCCGCCGGCTGCAGCCGCAGCAGGGAGCGCATCGCGGCCTCGTGCGCGGCCAGCGCCGTACCGGACAGGTCCAGCCGCGCCGGGACCTTCTGGCCGGGCTGCAGCCCCTGGTCGGAGCGGAAGCGCCGGACCTCGGTGACGACCTGCTGCACGGTCTCGATCTCCCGCTCGGCCGCCGCGTCCCGGAAGCCGCCCGGGGCGTCGGCCCCGGCGACGAGGACCGCCTTCGGCCAGTCGGCGATCACGACCGACTCACCGCCGGTCAGCGTCGTCCACAGGGTCTCGGTGACGAACGGCACGACCGGGTGCAGCAGTCGCAGCGTGACGTCCAGCACCTCGCCCAGCACCCGCCGCGAGGCCTCGGCGGCCGGTCCGCCCGCCTGGAACGTGGTCTTGGACAGCTCGACGTACCAGTCGAAGACCTCGTCCCACGCGAAGTGGAAGAGGGTGTCCGACAGCTTCGCGAACTGGTAGTCGTCGTAGTACGCGTCGACCTCGGCGACGACCGAGTTCAGCCGGGAGAGGATCCACCGGTCGGTCGCCGACAGCTGCTCGGCGGGCGGGAGTTCGCCCTCCACCGTCGCGCCGTTCATCAGCGCGAAGCGGGTGGCGTTCCAGATCTTGTTGGCGAAGTTGCGCGAGCCCTGGACCCAGTCCTCGCCGATCGGGACGTCGACGCCCGGGTTCGCCCCGCGCGCCAGCGTGAACCGGACGGCGTCCGAGCCGTAGGCGTCCATCCAGTCCAGCGGATTGACCGCGTTCCCGAAGGACTTGGACATCTTCTTGCCGAACTGGTCACGGACCATGCCGTGCAGCGCGATGGTGTGGAACGGCGGGGTGCCGTCCATCGCGTACAGCCCGAACATCATCATCCGGGCGACCCAGAAGAAGAGGATGTCGTAGCCGGTGACCAGGACGGAGTTCGGATAGAACTTCCCGACGCTGGGGGTCTGCTCGGGCCAGCCGAGGGTGGAGAACGGCCACAGCCCGGAGGAGAACCAGGTGTCCAGGACGTCGGTGTCCTGGGTCCAGCCCTCGCCGGTGGGCGCCTCGTCGTCCGGTCCGACGCAGACGACCTCGCCGTTCGGGCCGTACCAGACGGGGATCCGGTGGCCCCACCACAACTGCCGTGAGATGCACCAGTCGTGGAGGTTGTCGACCCAGCCGAAGTAGCGGGACTCCATCTCCTTGGGGTGGATCGCGACCTTGCCGTCACGGACGGCGTCCCCCGCGGCCTTCGCCAGCGGACCGACCTTGACCCACCACTGCATCGACAGCCGCGGCTCGATGGTGGTCTTGCAGCGCGAGCAGTGTCCGACGGAGTGGGTGTACGGGCGCTTCTCGGCGACGATCCGGCCCTCGGCGCGCAGCGCACCGACGATCGCGGAACGGGCCTCGAAGCGGTCCAGGCCCTGGAAGGGACCGTGCGCCGTGATGACGCCGCGCTCGTCGAGGACGGCGAGGTTGGGCAGGTCGTGCCGGCGGCCGATCTCGAAGTCGTTGGGGTCGTGGGCCGGGGTGACCTTGACCGCGCCGGTGCCGAACTCCGGGTCGACGTGCTCGTCGGCGACGACCGGGATCCGGCGGCCGGTCAGCGGCAACTCGATCTCGGTGCCGATGAGATGGGCGTAGCGCCCGTCCGCCGGGTGGACCGCGACGGCGGTGTCGCCGAGCATCGTCTCGGCGCGGGTGGTCGCCACGACGATGGAGTTGTCGCCCTCGCCGTAGCGGATGGAGACCAGCTCGCCGTCGTCGTCCTGGTACTCGACCTCGATGTCCGAGATCGCGGTCAGGCAGCGCGGGCACCAGTTGATGATGCGCTCGGCGCGGTAGATCAACTCGTCGTCGTAGAGCCGCTTGAAGATCGTCTGGACGGCCTTGGAGAGGCCCTCGTCCATGGTGAAGCGCTCGCGCGACCAGGCGATGCCGTCGCCGAGCCGGCGCATCTGGCCGGAGATCTGGCCGCCGGACTCGTTCTTCCACTGCCAGACGCGCTCGACGAAGGCCTCACGGCCCAGGTCGTGCCGGGAGACGCCCTCCTTGGCGAGCTCGCGCTCGACGACGTTCTGGGTGGCGATACCGGCGTGGTCCATGCCCGGCTGCCAGAGCGTCTCGTAGCCCTGCATGCGCTTGCGGCGAGTGAGGGCGTCGATCAGCGTGTGCTCGAAGGCGTGCCCCAGGTGCAGGGAGCCGGTGACGTTCGGCGGCGGAATGACGATCGTGTACGGCGGCTTGTCGCTCTTCTCGTCCGCCTCGAAGTAGCCGCGCTCTACCCAGCGCTCGTACAGCGGCCCCTCTACCTCGGCCGGCGTGTACTGAGTCGGCAGTTCGGGGGCGCTGTGGTTGCTCTGCTGAGTGTTCTCGGTCACGACGCACAGTGTACGGGCGCGGATGTCGCGGCTTCGAATCGGTTTCGCCCCCGGCGCCACGGCTGTCGGCGGCGTCGTACAGGATGTCGGCAGCGCAGGAACATCGCAGCACTTCACACACAGAACTTCACAAGCAGAACTCAACTGTCTTCAGTTGTCACGAGGGGAACCGCTCCATGAGCTACAACCAGCCGCCTCCCGGCCCGTACGGCCAGCAGCCCCCGCACCCGGGTCCGTACGGCCAGCCGCAGCAGCCGCCGGCCCCGCAGCCGGGCTACGGCTACCCGCAGCAGGGCGGCCCGGTACCGGGGCAGCAGGGTTACGGCTACCCGCAGCAGGTTCCCCAGCAGGCCCCTCAGCAGGGTTACGGCTACCCCCAGCAGCCCGCGCAGCCCGGCTACGGCCAGCAGGCCCCGTACGGCGGCCAGGGCCAGCAGACCCCCTACGGCATGATCCCCCAGGGCGCCCCGGAGTCCGGCGGCAACGGCAAGAAGATCGGCCTGATCGCCGGCGCGGTCGTGGTGGTCGCGGCCATCGGCATCGGCGCGTACTTCGTCTTCGGCTCGGGCGGCGACGTGGCCCCCTACACGATCTCCCTCCCGGACAAGCTGCTGAGCGGGGAGTACAGCAAGGCTCTCGGCTCCCCCGCCGGTGCCGTCAAGGACGTCTCGAACGACAAGGACGCCAAGGCGATGGGGATCACGGACAGCAAGGCGGTGTCCGGCAAATACGCCAACGTCGCCAAGCTGCAGCTGAATGTGGGCGGTGTCTACGGCAAGGTCGCCGACCCGGAGTCGGCCGTGGACCAGGCGTTCGCCAGGCTGGAAGAGGACCAGAACAAGAACTCGGCCGGCCAGGGCCTCAAGATCGAGACGGTCTCCGGTCCCACCGCGTACTCGCCGAGCGGCTTCGACGGCGCGGTCATGAAGTGCAAGGAGCAGAAGCTCTCCGCCGCCCAGGGCGGCGTGAACGTGGCGGTGAGCTTCTCGATGTGCATCTGGGGCGACAGCAGCGCGATCGGCACGGTCTCGGTGGTCCCGACCCCCTCGCCCAGCGGGGAGAGCGGGAAGGCGCCCAGCGCCGAGCAGCTGTCGGTCATGACGGCGAAGGTGCGCAACGAGGTCCGCAAGGAGAAGTAACCGCGGTCCGCACGACGAGAGCCGCCCGGCAGCTGGTGCTGCCGGGCGGCTCTCGTGTGGTGTGCCGGAGCGGCTAGGCGCTCTTCTCCTGCGGCTCCCCGGACTCGCCGCGGTTGCGCGGGACCAGGGTGGGGTTCACGTTCGAGTGGACGACGTCCTCGGTGATGACGACGCGGGCCACGTCCTTGCGGGACGGGATCTCGTACATCACCGCCTGGAGGACCTCCTCCATGATGGCGCGCAGACCACGGGCGCCGGTGCCGCGCAGGATGGCCTGGTCGGCGATGGCCTCCAGGGCCGGGCGGTCGAAGTCCAGCTCGACACCGTCGAGTTCGAAGAGGCGCTTGTACTGCTTGACGAGCGCGTTGCGCGGCTCGACCAGGATCTGCAGCAGGGCCTCGCGGTCGAGGTTGTGGACCGAGGTGAGGACGGGGAGACGGCCGATGAACTCCGGGATCATCCCGAACTTCACCAGGTCCTCCGGCATGACGTCCTGGAGCTGGTCCTTGGACTCGATCTCGCGCTTGGAGCGGATCGTGGCGCCGAAGCCGATGCCCTTGGCACCGGACCGGGACTCGATGATCTTCTCCAGGCCGGCGAAGGCACCGCCCACGATGAAGAGGACGTTGGTGGTGTCGATCTGGATGAATTCCTGGTGGGGGTGCTTGCGGCCGCCCTGCGGCGGGACCGAGGCGGTGGTGCCCTCCAGGATCTTCAGCAGGGCCTGCTGGACGCCCTCACCGGAGACATCGCGGGTGATCGACGGGTTTTCGCTCTTCCGGGCGACCTTGTCGATCTCGTCGATGTAGATGATGCCGGTCTCGGCCTTCTTGATGTCGAAGTCCGCGGCCTGGATCAGCTTGAGGAGGATGTTCTCGACGTCCTCGCCGACATAGCCGGCTTCCGTGAGCGCCGTGGCGTCGGCGAACGCGAAGGGGACGTTGAGCATCCGGGCGAGGGTCTGGGCGAGCAGCGTCTTGCCGGAGCCGGTGGGGCCCAGCAGCAGGATGTTGGACTTGGCGAGCTCGATGCCCTCCTCGCCGCGGCCGGGGCCGTTCTCGCCCGCCTGCACCCGCTTGTAGTGGTTGTAGACGGCGACCGACAGCGCCTTCTTGGCGGGGTCCTGGCCGACGACATAGCCGTTCAGGAACTCGTAGATCTCCCGCGGCTTGGGGAGTTCCTCCCACCGCACCTCGGAGGTCTCGGCGAGCTCCTCCTCGATGATTTCGTTGCAGAGGTCGATGCACTCGTCGCAGATGTACACACCAGGTCCCGCGATGAGCTTCTTCACCTGCTTCTGACTCTTTCCGCAGAATGAGCACTTGAGCAGGTCGCCGCCGTCACCGATGCGTGCCACGAGGTGCTTCCCCTTCGCCTGGGATCCGCATTGCTCCACGGACCCGGGTGCTTGCCTATCGACGGTACCTTGCCGGGCCCCCCGTACGGGCCCCCCTTGGACCGACTCGGTTCACTACATCCCGACCCGGTCCAAGGGGGCAACGCTCCGGCTCACATTGCGAAGATCGTCAGCCGATCGCCACGGAGGACTTCCGGGTCGAGACGATCTGGTCGACCAGACCGTACGCCAGGGACTCCTCCGCCGTCAGAATCTTGTCACGCTCGATATCGTCACGGATCTTCTCGATCGGCGTGGAGGAGTGCTTGGCCAGCAGGTCCTCCAGCTGCGAGCGCATCCGCAGGATCTCGTTGGCGGCGATCTCCAGGTCGGAGACCTGTCCGCGGCCGGTCTCGCTGTAGGGCTGGTGGATCAGCACCCGGGCGTTCGGCAGCGCCATCCGCTTGCCGGGCGTGCCGGCGGCGAGCAGCACGGCCGCGGCGGAGGCCGCCTGGCCCATGCAGACCGTCTGGATGTCCGGCTTCACGAACTGCATCGTGTCGTAGATGGCCGTGAGCGCCGTGAACGAACCACCGGGGCTGTTGATGTAGATGGAGATGTCCCGGTCCGGGTCCATCGACTCCAGGCACAGCAGCTGGGCCATGACGTCGTTGGCCGAGGCATCGTCGATCTGCACGCCGAGGAAGATCACGCGCTCCTCGAACAGCTTCGCGTACGGGTCGTACTCCCGCACACCCTGCGAGGTGCGCTCGACGAAGCGCGGGACGATGTAGCGGGACTCGGCCCGTGGGCCGGAAAACTCGGACTCCGCGCCCTGGGAGAGGCCGCTGCCGGGGAAGTAGTTCATCGTGGTGTTCACCGTCCTGGTGGCGATCAAGTGGGCTGGGGGCTGTGGGGCGAGTGGTACGGGGCTCAGGCCCCGGTGCCGCCCCCGCCCGGAACGCCGGCGGCGGAGGTCATCACATCGTCGATCAGGCCGTACCCCTTGGCCTCGTCGGCGGAGAACCAGCGGTCGCGGTCCGAGTCCTGCGTGATCCGCTCGACGGTCTGACCGGTGTGGAAGGCCGTGAGCTCCGCCATCCGCTTCTTGGTGTGCAGCAGCCGCTCGGCGTGGATCTTGATGTCCGACGCGGAACCCGCCAGGCCCGCGGAGGGCTGGTGGATGAGGATCTCGGCATTCGGCAGCGCGAAGCGCTTGCCCGGGGTGCCGGCGCTCAGCAGGAACTGGCCCATGGAAGCGGCGAGGCCCATCGCGATCGTCACCACGTCGTTCTTGATGTACTGCATGGTGTCGTAGATCGCCAAGCCGGCCGAGATCGAGCCGCCCGGGGAGTTGATGTAGAGGAAGATGTCCTTGTCCGGGTCCGCGGCGAGGAGAAGCAGCTGCGCGGTGATCTTGTTGGCGATGTCGTCGTCGACCGGCTGGCCGAGGAAGATGATCCGCTCGCCGAGCAGCCGGTTGTAGACCTGGTCGCCGAGGCCACCGAAGGTCGGCTCAGCGGCGGCGGAAGGCATCGGGATCGTCACGTGTCCACCTGCTCGTTGTCGGACGGCTCAGGCCGTCTCAGCGTCGTCTTCTGGGGCGTGGGGAGTGGCGCCGTGTAGGAGTCCGGCGCGGATTGAGCAACTCCCCTGCCCTCGTATCTACGGACCCTAACGCGCAGGTCGGACAACGCCATCCCGCATCGATAACTGTTCGCTGTGAGCGCAGGCTCACCGGCCGGTTACGACATACGGGCCCGAACACGCGGGCGTGCGTGTTCGGGCCCGTCACAGCCGGTCGGCGCCGCGGCGCCGGAGGCTCAGGCCTCGGGCTTCTCGTCGCCCTCGGTCTCGCCGGCGTCGGCGGCCTCGACCGTCTCAACCGTCTCGGCGGTCTCGGCGGTCTCGTCTTCGTCGTCGAGGTCGATGACCTCGCCGTTGCTGTCCTTGACCGTGGCGGCCTCGACGACGACCGCGAGGGCCTTGCCGCGGGCGACCTCACCGACGAGCATCGGCACCTGGCCGCCCTCGACGACGGCCTGGGCGAACTGGTCGGGGGACATGCCGGAGGACTGCGCGCGGCGCATGAGGTGCTCGGTGAGCTCCTCCTGGCTGACGTTCAGCTTCTCCTTGTTGACCAGCTCGTCGAGCAGGAACTGGGTCTTGATGCCCTTCTCGGCCTGCTCCTTGGTCTCGGCGTCGAACTCCTCCTCGCTCTTGCCCTGGATCTCCAGGTACTTCGCGAGGTCGAGGCCCATCTGGCCGAGCTGGTGGTTGACCAGGTTGTGCTTGCGGGTCTGGATCTCGTCCTCGAGCAGCTTCTCGGGCATCGGCACCTCGACGAGCTTGAGCAGCTCGTCCAGGACCTTCTCCTGAGCCTGGGTGGCCTGGTCGTACTTCTTCATCTGCTCAAGGCGCTTGCGGCTGTCCGCGCGCAGCTCCTCGAGGGTGTCGAACTCACTGGCCAGCTGCGCGAAGTCGTCGTCCAGCGCGGGCAGTTCACGGGACTTGATCTCGGTGACCTCGACCGTGACCTCGGCCTCCTTGCCCTCGGCGGAACCGCCCTTGAGCTCGGAGGTGAAGGTGGCGCTGGCGCCGGCCTCGATGCCGGTGACGGCCTCGTCGATGCCGTCGAGGAGCTCACCGGAGCCGACGGTGTAGGTGACGCCCTGGGCGACGCCGTCCTCCAGGACCTCGCCGTCCACCTTGGCCTCGAGGTTCAGCGTCAGGACGTCGCCGTCCTGGGCGGCGCGCTCGACCGGGCTGGTCGTCGCGAAGCGCTCGCGCAGCTGCTCGACGGACTTGTCGATGTCCTCGTCCGACACCTCGACGGCGTCGACCTCGACCTCGATGCCGGAGTAGTCCGGGATCTCGACGGCGGGACGGATGTCGACCTCGGCGGTGAAGGCCAGCAGCTCGCCGTCCTTCAGCTCGGTGATGTCGACCTCGGGCTGACCGAGGACGTTGAGCTCACCCTCGTTGACCGCTTCGGTGTAGAACTTCGGGAGCGCGTCGTTGACGGCCTCTTCCAGCACGGCGCCGCGACCGAACCGCTGGTCGATGACGCGGGCCGGGATCTTGCCCTGACGGAAGCCCTTCACCGTGACCTGCTGATTGATCTTTTTGTACGCCGCGTCGAGGCTGGGCTTGAGCTCCTCGAAGGGCACCTCGACAGTGAGCCGAACCCGAGTCGGGTTCAGGGTCTCCACGGCGCTCTTCACGGTTCGGTCTCCTTGGGGCTGACTTCTGGGGTTCTGCGTGAGATCTGCCTGCGCCCGGCTGATCCGGGTCCGGCCGACCGCGCCCGGTACACAGACACACGGACACGCAGTTTGCATAGTAACCGCAAGGAGGATGGCACCCACAATGCGATCTTGAACGACCGCCGATACGGCGGCCTCGCGAGGGTGGGTCGCAGCGGTGCCCGACGCGAACCGTCGGGCCGACCTGCTGCTGGTCGGGGTGGCCGGATTCGAACCGACGACCTTCCGCTCCCAAAGCGGACGCGCTACCAAGCTGCGCCACACCCCGTCGGTGCGACACGTAGGGTACATGGCCGCAGGCGGTACGGCCGCACGTTATCGGGGCGCCCGGCAGGGTGGCGTGCGGGTGCCGGCGGCGCGGGCGCACCGTCCGCGGGAAGGGATGTGCGGCGCACCGCCGCGACCCGCTAGGATGCACTGCGTGCCGCGGTCCTGCGACCGGTCGGCGCTCGCGGGCGTAGCTCAATGGTAGAGCCCTAGTCTTCCAAACTAGCTACGCGGGTTCGATTCCCGTCGCCCGCTCAGATCAGGAACCCCAGGCCCTTGGCCTGGGGTTTTCCGTTGTGTCCGAGGCGTTCGGCGAGGGCCGGACGCCCTCTTCGCACCAGGGGCGGGGATCCTTAAGCTGGCCCCATGGAGATCTGGCTCAATCCCGCGTGTTCCAAGTGCTGTTCCGCCGTGGAGATCCTCGACGAGGAGGGCGCCCGGTACACCGTGCGCAAGTACCTGGAGGATCCGCCGGACGCCGAGGAACTGCGCGGTGTGCTGCGGCGGCTGGGCCTGGAGCCCTGGGACATCACCCGGACCCAGGAGGCCGAGGCCGAGGAGCTGGGGCTCGGGGAGTGGGAGCGCACCGACGCCGCACGGGAGCGGTGGATCGCGGCACTGGCGGCCCACCCCCGGCTGATTCAGCGGCCGATCATCACGGCGGACGACGGTTCGGCGCTGGTGGGACGCAGTGCGGAAGCCGTACGCGAAGCTGCGGCGCGGACCGGGGGCGAGGAAACCTCGCACGGCTGATCCCGCATGCGGTGCCCGAAGGGGGCCGGCGGTTCACCTAGAAGGTGATGTGGTTGATGGTGTCCGCCAGGGAGTTGAGGAACCGGTTGATGGACGGCGCCATGCCCGTGGAGGCGAGGAAGAAGCCGAACAGTATGGCGACGAGCGCCGGCCCCGCCTTGATGGATTTCCCTCTGATCAGCACGATCAGGATGATCCCCAACAGCAGCACCACAGACAGCGAAAGAGCCACAACTGATCACACCCTTGGTCGGAACGCCTCACCGGCCCGGGAGCATGCCGCGCACACCCCCCTGTACCCATCGTGCCACCAACTCCATGCCCACCGCAGACCGGTGACGAATCATCGGCCAACGCTTTGCCCGATTCCCGATGCCGGTGGCTCTGCCGAGCGCGGCGGGAGGTACGGGCGGGCGGTGCACGGGTGACGACGGGCTGGTGGCGCGCCCACGAGAGGGCGGCCGGGCGGTGAATTCTTCCCGCCTGACGCCGCATCGGCAAATCGTCGCGAGCTTTCCCCGGTGCCACTCATCCCCTTCCCGCCGGATGCGCGGAAATATGAATTCGTGGCGTCCGTCACTGCTTTACCCGGAGCCGTAAGGGCTTATTAGCATTCGGACATAAGAGTAAGGAGTGGGACATTCCCGTGGAGTCGTTTGCGGGGGATACGGGGGGATTTGAGGGGATGATAGGGGACGAGTCGGGCGAGCGCTGACAAGCTTCTACCCGGCGCTTGCGGGTTTATCCGTGCGTCCTCCGCGGCGGTACCAGGGGAAATAAGAAATGCGCCGGACGCGGTTTTACGCATTCGCCGACCACCGCTATCGTGCCTCCAATGTTTTCCGCTGCCCCGACACCCCGACGCGTACTCCCCCCTGCCCGGGCGGCGGACTCCGACCGGACGGAGGCGACGGCCGGGCCGTCCGGCAGGCCGGAGGGGGCCGAGCCGCCCGCCCCGAAGACCGGTGGCCGCAATCCGTTCTTCGACAACGCGAAGTACCTGGCCATCGTGCTGGTGGCGATGGGTCACTCCTGGGAACCGCTGACCGACGGCAGCCGCGCCGCCGAGGCGCTCTACATGACCGTCTACACGTTCCACATGCCGGCCTTCATCATCATTTCGGGCTACTTCTCGCGCAGCTTCGACATGCGCAAGGACCGGCTGCAGCGGCTGGTGACCGGCGTTGCCGTCCCCTATGTCCTCTTCGAGACCGCCTACGCCTTGTTCAAGCGCTGGGCGGACAACGACCCGGGGGAGCCCATCAGCCTGCTCGACCCGTGGTTCCTGACGTGGTTCCTGGTGGCCCTGTTCATCTGGCGGCTGACCACCCCGCTGTGGCAGATCGTGCGCTGGCCGGTTCCGCTCGCGGTGGCCATCGCCGTCCTCGCGTCCGTCTCCCCCGACATCGGTGACGATCTGGACCTCCAGCGGGTGCTGCAGTTCCTGCCGTTCTTCGTCCTGGGGCTGTCGCTGCGGGCGGAGCACTTCCGGTGGGTGCAGCGGCGGGCGGTGCGGATCGCCTCGGTGCCGATCTTCGCGTGCGCGCTGGTGATGGCCTACTGGGCGGCGCCCCGGATGACCTCGGCGTGGTTCTACCACCGGGACAGCGCCCAGGAGTTGGGCACCACCTGGTGGATCGGTGCCGTGATGACGCCGGCGCTCTTCGGCTGCTCGATCGTGCTCGTCGCCTGCTTCTTCTCCTGGGTGCCGACGCGGCACACATGGTTCACGGTGCTGGGCGCGGGGACGCTGTACGGCTATCTGCTGCACGGCTTCCTGGCCAAGGGGTCGCGGTTCTGGGGCTGGTTCGACGACTACGCCTGGCTGCACACCCCGCTCGGCGAGGTGGCGGTCACGCTGATCGCGGCGGGTGTCGTGACGGCCTTGTGCACCCCGCCGGTCCGCAAGGTGTTCCGCTTCGCGATGGAGCCGACGATGGCCTGGGCGTTCCGCAAGGACCCGGCCGATTCGGCGCGGGCCCGCGTCGGCGCCTGAGCGCGCGTCCCGGCCCGGCGACAGGCATCGGGAGACCCGGGGAGGGGCCGGGACCCCGACCGGAACGGTGCCGTCCGGGTCAGGCGTCCCGGCAGATCAGCAGCAGCGCCCGGTCGTCGTTGACGTCCTTGGCGACGGCCTCGATCAGATGCCAGGCGGCGCCGGCGAAGCCGCCGGCGACATAGCGGTCGGCCTCGCCGGTCAGCCGGTCGATGCCCTCGGCGATATCGCGGTCGGCGGCCTCGACCAGGCCGTCGGTGAACAGCATCAGCACATCGCCCGGCCGCAGCCTCCCCTTGACCGGGTCGAACTGGGCGCCGTCGTAGACGCCCAGCAGCGGCCCCTCCCCCGACTTCTCCTCCCAGCGGCCGCTGCCGGCGCTGAGCTGGAGGGCCGGCAGATGTCCCGCGGAGAGCAGCTCGTAGTCGCCGGATTCCAGGTCGAGGACGAGATGGATGGAGGTCGCGAACCCCTCGTCCCAGTCCTGGCGCAGGAGGTAGCCGTTGGCGGCGGGCAGGAAGCCGTGCGGCGGCAGCGAGCCCAGCAGCCCGCCGAAGGCGCCGGAGAGCAGCAGCGCGCGGGAGGCCGCGTCCATGCCCTTGCCGGAGACATCGGTCAGCACCACTTCCAGGATGCTGCCGCCCTGGGTGCGCGAGGCCACCACGAAGTCGCCGGAGAAGGACTGTCCGCCGGCCGGGCGCAGCGCCATCTCGTGGTGCCAGCCCCGGGGCAGCGTGGGCAGTTGGCTCTGGACGCGGATCCGCTCGCGCAGGTCGAAGAGCATGGTGCCGCCGCGCCGCCAGGGCACCCCGACCCGGCTGCGGAACTGGGCGATCAGCAGCCCGAAGAACCCGACCGCGGCGACCACCAGCACCGTGCCCGGAGTGATCCGGTCCGGTCCTTCGTCGTACGGGCCGAACAGCGCGGACTCGACGACCAGCGCGGTCGCGGAGGCGCCGTACAGCACGAGGAGGTTGGCCGGCCGCAGCAGCAGTCCGCCGGCGATGACCGGCAGGACCAGGGCCGTCGGGGCGATCCACTCGGGGAACCGGAGCGTGCCCGCGGCGATGGCGGGTATGGCCAGGAGCAGGACCGCCAGTGCGAACCGGTCGGAGCCCTCACCACGGAAGTAGTCGACCCCGGCCTTGCGCACGCCGATGCGGGCCCGGTGCAGACCTTTGTGCATCCGGGCCGTCAGGGTGTCCGTGCCCTGGCCATGTGTCATTGCTCTGGGACCCTATCCACCCGTTCGGCGGCGCGTCGATTCGCCGCACGACGGCCCGGCCAATTGCCAGGAAACTCCGTTCGAAATCCGGTCGCGCGGCCGTCGAGCGGGCTGCTAGGGATGGGGCATGGCGACGGAATTGCGGGTGCTGCGGGACGTCGAATGGGACGACTGGTCCGACAAGCTCGATCTGGCGTTCGGCGGGCTGCCGCCGACTCCCGAGCAACGGGCGATCCGGCGGGAGTGCACCGAGATCGAGCGGTCGTTCGGCGTCTGGGAGGGCGGTGACTGCGTCGCCACGGCGGGGGCGTTGTCGTTCCGGCTCACCGTGCCCGGCGGGGCCGGGGTGCCGGCGGCCGGGGTCACCATGGTCAGCGTGCAGCCCACGCACCGCCGCCGCGGGCTGCTGCGGTCGATGATGCGACACCAGCTGGCGGACGTCCGGGAGCGCGGTGAGGCGCTGGCGGTGCTGGTCGCCTCGGAACCGGCGATCTACGGCCGGTTCGGCTACGGAGCGGCGGCCCTGGACATGGGGCTGACCGTGGACACCGCGCGGCTGGCCGCCCCCGAACTGCCCGGGGTGGACGAGGTACGGCTGCGGCTGGTGGACCCGGCGGCCGCGCTCGCCGACTGCGAGCGGGTCTACGCCCGGCTGGTGCCGACCCGCCCCGGGATGCTCGCCCGGCTGCCCGGCTGGGAGCGGATGGCCGTGCTGGACGCGCCCGACCGGCGGGAGGGCGCCGGGGTGTTGCAGTGCGTGGTGGCCGAGGTGGACGGCGAGGTGCGGGGCTGTGCGCGCTACGCGGTCAAGCCGGACTGGGACCGGGGCGGGCCGTCGGGGGTGGTGCAGGTGCGGCATCTCGACGCGCCGGACCCGGTGGTGTACGCGGCGCTGTGGCGCTTTCTGTTCGGGATCGACCTGACGACGTCGGTCTCGGTGCGCAGCCGGCCGGTGGACGACGCACTGCCGCTGCTCGTCGCGGACATGCGGCGGTGCGCGATGGAGCTGCGGGAGTCGCTGTTCGTCCGCCCCGTGGAGGTGGGCGCGGCGCTGGCGGCGCGGGCGTACCGGACGCCGGTGGACGTGGTGCTGGAGGTCCGGGACCCGTTCTGCCCGTGGAACGAGGGGCGCTGGCGGCTGACCGGCGACGCGACCGGCGCGTCCTGCGTGCGGACCCGGGACCCGGCCGAACTCGCGCTGTCCGTACGGGAGCTGGGCTCGGCGTATCTGGGCGGCTTCGCGCTGACGGCGCTGGCGGCGGCGGGCCGGGTGCGGGAGCTGCGGCCCGGTGCGCTGGCGGCGGCGTCGCGGGCGTTCGGGTCGGACGTGGCGCCCTGGCTGCCGCACGGGTTCTGAGCGGGGCCGGGGGCCGGCCCCCGGGTGCGGGGGTGGGGCGGCGGCCCGGGCGGCCGCCGCCGGGGAGCGTCAGCCGCCGCCGGTGGACGGCTGGCAGCCCGGGCACCAGAAGAGGTTGCGGGCGGCGAGGCCGGCGGTACGGATCTCGCTGCCGCAGATGTGGCAGCCCTGCCGGGCGCGGCGGTAGACGTAGACCTCGCCGCCGTGGTCGTCGACCCGCGGCGGGCGGCCCATGGCCTCCGGCAGATGCTCCGGGCGGACGGTGTCGATCCGGTTGTGCCGCACGCCCTCGGCCATCAGGAACACCAAGTCGTCCCAGAGAGCGTCCCATTCGCCGCGGGTGAGGTCACGGCCGGGGCGGTAAGGGTCGAGGTGATGGCGGAAGAGGACCTCGGCCCGGTAGACGTTGCCGACGCCGGCGACGATCTTCTGGTCGAGCAGCAGCGCCGCGATGGTCGTACGGCTGCGGGAGATCCGCTGCCAGGCGCGGGTGCCGTCGTCCCCGGGGCGCAGCGGGTCGGGACCGAGCCGGTCGTGTATCGCCTGCTTCTCGTCCTCGGTGATCAGTGCGCAGGTGGTGGGCCCGCGCAGGTCCGCGTGGTGGCGGGCGGTGGCCAGGCGCAGCCGGACGGTGTCCGTGGGCGGCGGGGCGGGCGCGGTACCGAAGCCGAGCTTGCCGAAGAGGCCGAGGTGGACATGGATCCAGCGAGGGCCGAAGCCGAGGAAGAGGTGTTTGCCGTGCGCCTCGGCGGTGGTCATGACCTGGCCGTCGACGAGGGCGGCACCGTCGGCGAACTTTCCCTGCGGGCTGCTCGCCCGGACGGCTTCGCCCTCGAAACGGGCGCGGTGGTCCAGGGCGAGGCGGTGGATCGTATGCCCCTCGGGCACGGGCGTTCCTCCAGTGGGCGCGCCCGCCCGCCCCGGCGGCCGGGGCGGGCGGGCGGCGGGACGATCGGGGGTCAGCCCTGGGGGTGGTGGGCGGGGATGGCGGGCAGTTCGCCGGTGGTCTCGTAGGCGGAGAGCATCTCGATGCGGCGGGTGTGCCGTTCCTCGCCCGAGTAGGGCGTGGCCAGGAAGATCTCGATGAACCGGGTCGCCTCTTCCTCGGAGTGCATCCGGCCGCCGACGGAGATCACGTTGGCGTTGTTGTGCTCGCGGCCGAGCTTGGCGGTCTCCTCGCTCCAGGCCAGCGCGGCCCGTACGCCCTTGACCTTGTTGGCGGCGATCTGCTCGCCGTTGCCGGAGCCGCCGATCACGATGCCGAGGCTGTCCGGGTCGGCGGCCGTCTTCTCCGCGGCGCGCAGGCAGAACGGGGGGTAGTCGTCCTGGGCGTCGTAGAGGTGGGGACCGCAGTCGACGGGCTCGTGGCCATGGGCCTTGAGCCACTCGACGAGGTGGTTCTTGAGGTCGAAACCTGCATGGTCGGAGCCGAGGTACACGCGCATGCGATGAGTGTGACACGAGGGGCGCCGGGTAGGCGCCGCTGGGTCTTCCCGGGCCCGGGCGTACGAAGTACCTCCCCCGCCTTCCGTACGCAAGCGCATCGCGTCACCACCCAGGGTTTCACACAACAATCAGGCTGCAGGCCTTCCAATCCACGGTGAACGAAGATCTAATGCGGGGGTTCCTTTCCGCGAACCACGAAGGACGGTGCTCATGGGCGCGCACCCTCCCCCACGCTCCGCAGGAGCAGGGGTCACTCCCACCACCACAGCGGTCCCCCCGGCCGGTGATCCCGGCGGGGGATCCGGTGGGGGGCAATCGCCGGACGGGCTGCAGGCAGGACTCAAGAACCGCCATCTGTCGATGATCGCCATCGGCGGGGTGATCGGCGCCGGCCTGTTCGTCGGTTCCGGGGCCGGCATCGCAGCCGCCGGCCCGGGCATCCTGCTCTCCTACGCGCTGACCGGTCTGCTGGTCGTGCTGGTGATGCGGATGCTGGGCGAGATGGCCGCCGCCTCCCCCACGTCCGGCTCCTTCTCCGCCTACGCCGACCGGGCGCTGGGGCGCTGGGCCGGCTTCACCATCGGCTGGCTGTACTGGTTCTTCTGGTCGGTCGTGCTGGCCGTCGAGGCGACCGCGGCCGCCTCGATCCTCACCGGCTGGGTACCGGCCGTCCCGCAGTGGGCCTGGGCGCTGCTGGTGATGATCGTGCTGACCGGTACGAACCTGATCTCGGTGGGCTCGTTCGGTGAGTTCGAGTTCTGGTTCGCCGGCATCAAGGTCGTCGCGATCGTGGTCTTCATCGTGGTCGGCGCGCTGGCGATATTCGGGCTGCCGCCGGGCGGCGACCCGGTCGGCCTGGCGAATCTGACCGGGCACGGCGGCTTCCTGCCGCACGGTCCCGGCGCGATCCTCTCCGGCATGCTGCTGGTGGTCTTCTCCTTCATGGGCAGCGAGATCGTCACGCTGGCGGCGAGCGAGGCACCGAACCCGGTGCAGGCCGTCCGCAAGGCCGTCAACAGCGTCATCTGGCGGATCGGGTTGTTCTACCTCGGCTCGATCGGCGTGATCGTGACCCTGCTGCCGTGGAACTCCAAGGCCGTGGCCGACAGTCCGTACGTGGCCGTGCTGACGTCGCTGGACATCCCGTATGCGGGCACCGTGATGGATGTCGTGGTGCTGACCGCGGTGCTGTCCTGTCTGAACTCCGGGCTCTACACGGCCTCCCGGATGGCGTTCTCGCTCGGTGAGCGCGGCGATGCGCCGAAGTCGTTCGCCACCGTCAACAAGGGCGGGGTGCCGGCGGTCGCCATCTACGCGTCGGTCGCCTTCGGCTTCATCGCGACGATCTTCAGCTACACCGCGAAGAAGACCGTCTTCCAGTTCCTGCTGAACTCGTCCGGCGCGGTGGCGCTCTTCGTGTGGCTGGTCATCTGCTTCTCGCAGCTGCGGATGCGCCGGGCCATCGAGCGCGAGAGCCCGGAGCGGCTGACGGTGCGCATGTGGCTGTACCCGTGGCTGACCTACGCGACGATCGGGATGATCGTGTTCGTCGTGGGCTACATGTTCTACGACCCGGACGGGCGGGTGCAGATGGTGCTGTCGGTGGCCGCGGCCGTGGTCGTGCTGACGGTGGGGCTGCTGCTGCACCGGCGGCGGGCGGCGCAGGCCGCACCGGTCACCGGCGCCGCCGGGCCCCGGGAGTAGCCGGACGCCGTGCGAACGGGCCGGGCCCCGCAGTCACCGGGTGGTGAGTGCGGGGCCCGGCCCGTTCGTGCGGTCGGCGGCGGGGCTCAGCCGCGGCGGCCGGCCAGCTTCCAGGCCGCGGGCAGTGCGCCCATCGCCAGCGCGGCCTTGAGCGCGTCGCCGATCAGGAACGGGACCAGGCCCACCGCGACCGCCTGGCCGAACGGCATCCCGGTGCTCAGCGCCAGGTAGGGCACGCCGAAGGCGTAGATCACGGCCGTGCCGGCGGCCATGGTGGCGGCGGTGCGCAGCACCCCGCGGTCGCCGCCGCGGCGGGCCAGCGCGCCCACCAGGCCGGCCGCGAGCAGCATGCCCATGACGTAACCGAAGGTGGCCCCGCCGGCGCCCGAGGTACCGCCGGCGAACCACGGCATTCCCGCCATTCCCGCCAGGGCGTACAGCGCCAGCGACAGCAGCCCGCGGCGGGTGCCGAGCGAGGCGCCGACCAGGAGGGCGGCGAAGGTCTGGCCGGTGACCGGCACCGGGGAGCCGGGGACGGGGAGGGCGATCTGGGCCGCGATGCCGGTGAGCGCGGCACCGCCGAACACCAGCACGGCGTCCCGGACGCGGGCACGGGAAGCGGTGGTGGCGGCCGGCAGCAGGTCGGCGAGGACCTCCCCCAAGCTCTCGGCTTTGCTCGAGTAGGGGGTACCCCCATCGGGAGAGGTGAGGGCGGCTGTGCTCATCGGGACCTCGCGGGGTGAGAAGGATCGGACGGGACGCGATGACGTTAGTCCAGCGGACCCCCGCCGATCATCGTGTGGCGGCGACAAAGCCGTACCGGCCCGCTTGGAGAGTTCCGATCAACCGCCGCCCTGCCCGGCCCTGTTGCACCGTGCGGCGTCTTCGCAGGTCACGTGATGCTCATCACGGCCGCCGCCGTGCTGCGGGGCCGGTTTTGTGGTAGCCCGCGACGTGCGGCGACACTGGAGCCGCTCCACGGTGAGCTGTGGAGATCCCCCAAACCTGCCGACGGCCCCGCCGTCGGCCCTTGCGAGAGCGCGAGCCATGCACGACGTACCGACCCGCACCGGCGGGACCTCCCCCGGTGTCGCCTCTTCCCGCTCTTCCGGTGCCGTAGCGGGCGAGCAGGAGCCTCTGTCCGCGGGCCTCAAACAGCGCCATCTGACGATGCTGGGCCTGGGCGGCGTGATCGGCGCCGGGCTGTTCGTGGGCTCCGGCGCCGGGATCGCGGTGGCCGGGCCGGGGATCGTGCTGTCGTATCTGATCGCGGGTGCGCTGGCCATGCTGGTCATGCGGATGCTCGGGGAGATGTCGGCGGCGATGCCGGCCTCCGGCGCGTTCTCCGTGCACGCGGAGCGGGCGCTGGGGCGCTGGGCCGGCTTCAGCGTCGGCTGGCTGTACTGGTTCCTGCTGGTCGTGGTGCTCGCGGTGGAGGCCACCGGTGCGGCACAGATCGCCCACGGCTGGGTGCCGGCGGTGCCGCAGTGGGGCTGGGTGCTGCTCTTCATGGTCGTCTTCACCACCGCCAATCTGTCCGCGGTGAAGAACTTCGGGGAGTTCGAGTTCTGGTTCGCCGCGCTGAAGGTCACCGCGATCGTGCTGTTCCTCGGGCTGAGCCTGCTGGCGGTCTTCGGCGTGCTGCCGGACACCGAGCCGGCCGGGCTGACCCACCTCACCGGGCACGGCGGTCTGCTGCCGCACGGCTGGGGCGGGGTGGTCTCCGGGGTCCTGGCGGTGGTCTTCGCCTTCGGCGGCCTGGAGGTCGTCACCATCGCCGCGGCCGAGTCCGACGACCCGGCGCGGGCGGTGGGCCGGGCGGTGCGCAGCGCGGTGTGGCGCATCCTGTTCTTCTACGTCGGCTCGATGGTGGTCATCGTGACCCTGCTGCCGTGGTCGTCGATGCAGCCGGGCAAGAGCCCGTATGTGGCGGTGCTGGACAGCATCGGTGTGCCGGGGGCCGGCCAGATCATGAACATCGTGGTGTTCGTGGCGCTGCTCTCCGCGCTGAACGCCAATCTCTACGGCTCCTCGCGGATGGTGTTCTCGCTGGCCGAACGGGGCGAGGCGCCGCGCGCGCTGCTGAAGGTGTCGGGCGGAGGGGTGCCGCGCCGGGCGGTGCTGGCCTCGGTGGCCTTCGGCTTCCTCTCGGTGCTGCTGAATCTGCAATGGCCGGATTCGGTCTTCCTCTACATGCTCAATGCGGTCGGCGCGGTACTGCTGTTCGTCTGGGGTCTGGTCGCGGTCTCCCAACTGCGCCTGCGTCCGCGCCTCGAGCGCGAGGCGCCCGGGAAGCTGGCCCTGCGGATGTGGGCCTTCCCCTATCTGACCTGGGCGGCGCTGGCGGCCATGGGTGCCGTGCTGGTGCTGATGCTGACCGATGACACGGCCCGGCCGCAGCTGCTGTGGTCGGCCGGGGCGACCGGCGCGGTGCTGCTCGTCGCGGGCCTGCGTGCGCTGCGGGAGCGCCGCGCGGACCGCTGAGCGCCTGCGACGGGGATCACATCCCGTAACAATGGCCGCCCAATTGGGCACACATGGTCACGATCACGTCTGAATATCGAACATTCGCTGCACGAGTGTTGCCCTGAGCGGACACCGGCACCGAAACTGAGCCCGCTTCGCCGAGTACCCCGGAGTTGTGCCGTCGGCAGGCCCATGTGACCTGCTGCCCACCGGGGTCCAGGGGGTCCGGCAGCACCGTCGCACCGCTCGCGGCCCCCCGGAGAACGCAGTATCGCCGTGCTCCGCTCTCACCTACTGGGACAGGTACCACATGAATCGGACACCCTCGTCCGCCGCCGCGCGCGAGCAGGCCGACGCGGTTCAGGGCGCCGGCCCCGACAGCGGTTCCACGCTGTCCAACGGCCTCAAGCAGCGCCACCTCTCGATGATCGCCCTGGGCGGGGTGATCGGCGCGGGCCTGTTCGTCGGCTCGCGCGAGGGCATCGCGGCGGCCGGCCCCTCGATCGTGCTGGCCTATGCCGTCTCCGGCGCCCTGGTCATGCTGGTCATGCGGATGCTCGGGGAGATGGCGGCGGCCAATCCGGCCTCCGGCTCCTTCTCCGTGCACGCCGAGCGCTCCATAGGCTCCTGGGCCGGCTTCACGGTGGGCTGGATGTTCACCGCGCTGCTGTGCGTGGCGGTGGCCGCCGAGGCGCTGGGCGCCGCGGACGTCATGATCCAGTGGTTCCCCGGCACCCAGCCGTGGATGTGGGTGCTGCTGTTCATGGTGATCTTCACCGGCACGAACCTGGCCGCGGTCAGCAACTTCGGTGAGTTCGAGTTCTGGTTCGCCGCCCTGAAGGTCGCGGCGATCGGCATCTTCCTGGTGCTGGGCCTGCTGGCCATCTTCGGTGTGCTCCCCGGCACCCAAGCGCCGGGCACCGCGCATCTCACCGGCGACGGCGGCTTCCTGCCCAAGGGCGTGGACGGCCTGATGGTCGGTCTGCTGGCCTCGGTGTTCGCCTACGGCGGTCTGGAGACGGTGACCATCGCGGCCGCCGAGTCCAAGGACCCGGTGCGCGGGGTCGCCAGTGCGGTGCGCACCGCGATGTGGCGGATCGCCCTCTTCTACGTGGGCTCGATGGCCGTCATCGTCACCGTCATCCCCTGGAACGACTCCTCGATCGCCAAGAGCGGCCCCTATGTCGCGGTGCTGGACTACCTGAAGATCCCGGCGGCCGGCCAGATCATGAACGTGGTCATCCTGGTCGCCCTGCTGTCCGCGATGAACGCCAACCTCTACGGCGCGTCCCGGATGGCGTTCTCGCTGACCGCCCGCGGCCAGGGCCCGGCGTTCCTGGCGAAGGTCAGCGGCGGGGTGCCGCGCCGGGCGGTGCTGATGTGCTCCGGGTTCGGCTTCGTCGCGGTGCTGCTGAGCATCCTGTGGCCCGACACGGTCTTCCAGTGGCTGTTGAACATGGTCGGCGCGGCCGTCCTGGTGGTGTGGGGCTTCATCGCCGCCGCCCAGCTGCGGATGCGGCGGCTGCTGGAGCGTGAGTCGCCGGAGAAGCTCGTGGTGAAGATGTGGGCCTTCCCGGTGCTGACCTGGGTGGCGCTGGCGGGTATCGCGGCGGTGCTGCTGCTGATGCTGCGCGATGAGAACCAGCGGATCCAGCTGCTGTTCACCGGGGGCTTCGGGCTGGTGCTGACGCTCGTGGGCCTGGCCCGGCAGCGGTCGCTGGGCAGGGGCGCGGACCTGACGAAGCCGTAGCGCTTCCCCTCTTCCCCGAGGCGGGGCGGGACCTCCTTCCGAGGTCCCGCCCCGCCTCCGTCTTTGGGACCAGGGGCGGTCCCGTCTCCGTCCGGTGAGCACTCCTGCTGGTAGCGTGCTCTTGCACATGGTTTGCAACTACTGCATGTACGCAGCTTGGAGGCGGGACCCGGCATGGCCACCTACACACTTCCTGAACTTCCGTACGACTACGCGGCGCTGGCGCCGGTCATCAGCCCCGAGATCATCGAGCTGCACCACGACAAGCACCACGCGGCGTATGTGAAGGGCGCGAACGACACCCTGGAGCAGCTCGCCGAGGCCCGCGACAAGGAAGCGTGGGGCAACGTCAACGGCCTGGAGAAGAACCTCGCGTTCCACCTCTCCGGCCACATCCTCCACAGCATCTACTGGCACAACATGACCGGTGACGGCGGCGGCGAGCCGCACGAGAAGGACGGCGTGGGCGAGCTGGCCGACGCCCTCGCCGAGAGCTTCGGCTCGTACGCCGGCTTCAAGGCCCAGCTGACCAAGGCCGCGGCCACCACCCAGGGCTCCGGCTGGGGCGTCCTGGCCTACGAACCGGTCACCGGCCGCCTCATCGTCGAGCAGATCTACGACCACCAGGGCAACGTCGGGCAGGGCTCGGTCCCGATCCTGGTCTTCGACGCCTGGGAGCACGCCTTCTACCTCCAGTACAAGAACCAGAAGGTGGACTTCATCGAGGCCATGTGGCAGGTCGTGAACTGGCAGGACGTCGCCAAGCGGTACGCGTCCGCCAAGCGGCGCGCGCACAGCCTGCTGCTCGCCCCGTGACGCCGTGACACCCGGCACCGGTCGTCCTGCCTCGTGATCGTCTTCTCACCCTTCACCCGGCAGGCGGAATGACGGAGCGCCCCCGTACGTCCGATACGTGCGGGGGCGCTCCCATGGGCACCAAAAGCAAGGACGTCAAAAGACGTCAGTCGAAAATCGGCCCCTGGGTCCGGGTCCGCTTGATCTCGTAGAAGCCGGGGATCGAGGCGACCATCAGCGTCCCGTCCCACAGCCTGGCGGCCTCCTCGCCCTTGGGGGCGGGGGTGACGACCGGGCCGAAGAAGGCGATCCGGTCGCCGTCGTGGCCCGGCACGGCGATGACCGGGGTGCCGACCTCCTGGCCGACCAGGTCGATGCCCTCCTTGTGGGAGGCGCGCAGCTGCGCGTCGTAGGCGTCGGAGTCCGCGGCGTCGGCGAGTTCGGCGGGCAGCCCGGCCTCCCGCAGGGCGTCGACGAGCGTCTCGCGGGTGCGCTCCAGGCCACGGTTGTGGAAGCGGGTGCCGAGCGCGGTGTAGAGCGGGCCGAGCACCTCGCTGCCGTGCTGCTGCTCGGCGGCGATGCACACCCGCACCGGGCCCCAGGCGGTCGCCAGCAGCTCGCGGTAGTTCTCCGGGAGCTCGTCCAGCTTGTCCTCGTTGAGCACCGCCAGGCTCATCACGTGCCAGCGCACCTCGACCGGGCGGACCTTCTCCACCTCCAGCATCCAGCGGGAGGTCATCCACGCCCACGGGCACAGCGGATCGAACCAGAAGTCTGCGGGCGTCTTCGCGGTCTCGGACACGGGGTCTCCTCCAAAGAGCGGTGCGGCACGGGCCAGCGGCGCTGTTCCGTGAAAGGTTCAACCGACAGCGGGCGTGCCATGATTCCCCGTGTTCGATATTCGACACGAGGACGAAGGAGTCACGTCGTGCCAGGTGAGAATCTGTCCCGGGACGAGGCGCGCGAGCGGGGCCGGCTGCTGAGCGTCGAGGCCTACGACGTGGCACTGGACGTCCGCTCGGCGGTCGCCCAGGGTGCGGACGCGGACACCTTCCGCTCCCGTACGACCGTCCGCTTCCGCTGCGCCGAGCCCGGCGCCGCCACCTTCGCGGACCTGCTGGCACCGACGGTCACCTCCGTCACCCTCAACGGCCGGGAGCTGGACCCCGCGGCGGTCTTCGACGGCACCCGTATCGCGCTGGACCGGCTGGCCGCCGAGAACACCCTCGTCGTGGACGCGCGGTGCGCCTACAGCCGCACCGGTGAGGGGCTGCACCGCTTCGTGGACCCCGAGGACGGCGAGGTCTACCTCTACACGCAGTACGAACCCGCCGATTCCCGTCGGGTCTTCGCCAATTTCGAACAGCCCGATCTGAAGGCCCCGTTCACCTTCGAGGTGACCGCCCCCGAGGGCTGGGCGGTGCTCAGCAACGGCGCGCGGGACGGTGCGGCCGAGAG
Organism: Streptomyces sp. NBC_01454; assembly: GCF_036227565.1. Taxonomy (NCBI): domain Bacteria; kingdom Bacillati; phylum Actinomycetota; class Actinomycetes; order Kitasatosporales; family Streptomycetaceae; genus Streptomyces; species Streptomyces sp. NBC_01454. Next base: position 5,548,015 of record NZ_CP109460.1, on the reverse strand, counting down.
CGGCCGGCACCGCTTCGCGACGACCCGGCCGATCTCCACGTACATCACGGCCGTGGTCGCCGGCCCGTACCACGTCGTCACCGACACCTACCGCCGCACCTTCGAGGACGGCACCGCGCTGGAGATCCCGCTGGGCGCGCTGTGCCGCAAGGGGCTGGCGAAGCACTTCGACGCGGACGACGTCTTCGCCGTCACCAAGCAGGGCCTGGACTTCTTCCACGACCACTTCGACTTCCCCTACCCCTTCGGGAAGTACGACCAGGCGTTCGTCCCGGAGTACAACCTCGGCGCGATGGAGAACCCGGGCTGTGTCACCTTCCGCGAGGAGTTCATCTTCCGCGGGAAGGTGACCGAGGCGGCCTACGAGCGGCGGGCCAACGTCATCCTGCACGAGATGGCGCACATGTGGTTCGGCGATCTGGTCACCATGCAGTGGTGGGACGACCTGTGGCTGAAGGAGTCCTACGCGGACTTCATGGGCTCCTTCGCGCTGGTGGAGGCCACCCGCTTCACCGACGGCTGGATCACCTTCGCCAACCGGCGCAAGTCCTGGGCCTACCGCGCCGATCAGCTGCCCTCCACCCACCCGGTCACCGCCGACATCCGTGACCTGGAGGACGCCAAGCTCAACTTCGACGGCATCACCTACGCCAAGGGCGCCGCGGTGCTCAAGCAGCTGGTGGCGTACGTGGGGCAGGAGGCGTTCCTGGAGGGTGCCCGGCGCTACTTCAAGCGGCACGCCTACGGCAACACCCGGCTCGCCGACCTGCTGACGGTGCTGGAGGAGACCTCCGGGCGGGATCTGGCGCAGTGGTCGCGGGCCTGGCTGGAGACCGCGGGCGTCAACTCCCTGACCCCGCAGGTCGTGTACGACGCCCAGGACCGGATCACCGAGCTGAGCGTCCTGCAGGAGGCGGCGGACTCGCACCCCGAACTGCGGCCGCACCGGGTCGCGGTGGGCCTCTACCGCCGGCAGGAGGCGGACGCGGCGCTGGTGCGCTACGCCCGCGCCGAGGTGGACGTCTCCGGGCCGCGCACGGCGGTGCCGGAGCTGGCGGGTCTGGAGCGGCCGGAGCTGATCCTGGTCAACGACGAGGACCTCACGTACTGCAAGGTCCGCTTCGACGAGGGGTCGCTGGCCACCCTGCGGGCCCGGCTCGGCGATCTGGCCGACCCGATGGCACGGGCGCTGTGCTGGGCGGCGCTGTGGGGACTGACCCGGGACGGGCTGATGCCGGCCCGCGACTACCTCGATCTGGTGCGGCAGTTCGCCGGCCGGGAGACCGACATCGGGGTGCTGCAGTCGCTGCACGACCAGGCGCAGGCGGCGCTGGAGCACTACGCGGCGCCGGAGCACCGGGAGCGCGCCGCCCGGGAGCTGGCCGAGGGCGCGCTGCACGAGCTGCGGCTGGCCGAGCCCGGCAGCGGCCACCAGCTCACCTGGGCCCGGCACTTCGCCGCCGTCGCCGGCGCCCCCGCCGACCTCCAGCTGCTCCAGGGCCTGCTGGACGGCACGGCGAAGATCGACGGCCTGGACGTGGACCAGGAGCTGCGCTGGACGCTGCTGGGGCCGCTGGCCGCGCACGGTCTCGCGGACGAGGCGGCGATCGCCGCGGAGCTGGCCCGCGACGACACCGCGTCCGGCCGGCGCCACCAGGTGCGCTGCCTGGCGGCCCGCCCCTCGGCCGAGGTCAAGGAACGGGCGTGGCAGGAGGTCGTGGAGTCCGACACGCTGTCGAACGCGCTGGTGGAGGCGACCATCGCGGGCTTCGCGCAGCCGGGGCAGCGGGAGTTGCTCGCGCCCTGCGCACCGCGCTACTTCGAGGCGATCGAGCGGGTGTGGCGGGAGCGGTCCATCGAGATCGGGATGGCCGTGGTGCGCGGACTGTTCCCGGACTGGCTGGTGGAGCGCTCCACGCTGGACGCCGCGGACCGCTGGCTGGCCGACCACGAGCGGGCGGCGCCCGCGCTGCGCCGGCTGGTCCTGGAAAAGCGGGACGATCTGGCCCGTGCGCTGCGGGCACAGGCTTGTGACGCGGCGGCCGGGGCCAGGCCGTAACCCCCGTGGCGACCAGCTTCTTTCGGCAGTCGAACGCCCGTACTTTAGTACAGGGTTGTCCGGTTTGTGGTACGAGCGTGTAACAGCGGTTAGGGGGCGGAGCGGGCGCGGGAATCTGGCCCGCATGAACCACGACACCCCGCTCTCCCCCCTCCCCCTCCGCCACCTCTCCGACGTCCACTGCCGGGTGATGACCACCCGTCAGCTGCGCGAGCACGGCGTCGCCGCGGCGGAGACCACCGAACGCTGCCGCGCCGGCGGCGCCTGGCAGCAACTGCTCCCGGGCGTCTATCTGCTGCACCCGGGGCCGCCCACCAGCGAGGAACGGCTCCAGGCGGTGCTGCTGTACGCCAGTCACCGGGGGCCGACCGTGCCCCGGCAGGGCGCCGCGTCCGAGGACGCCCCCGAGGCGATGATCACGGGCCTGGCGGCGCTGGCCCTGCACGGCTTCACCGAGGCGCCCGCGCTGCTCGCCCTGGACCGCATCGAGGTGCTGGTCTCGCGCACCCGGCGGCTGCGCTCGTCCGGTTTCGCGCGGATCCTGCGGGCCGTGGAGCTGCCCGTCGCCCAGGAGATCACCGGGATGCCGGCCGCGCCGGTGCCGCGCGCGCTGGCGGACGCGGTCGGCGGGCTCACCGACGCCCCCACCGTGCGCCGGCTGCTGACCGAGGCGGTGCGCGGCGGCCACTGCGAGGCGACCGCGGTGGTACGGGAGCTGAGCCAGGCCCGGTTGCTGACCCGGCCGCACGTGGCCGACGCGGTGGACACCCTGCTGGCCGAGGGCCGGGCACTGGCCGAGCAGCGGCTCTACGCCATGGTGCGGGCGCAGGGGCTGCCCGATCCGCTGTGGAACGTCGATCTGCGGCTGCCGGGCGGGCCGCACCTGGGCGGCGTGGACGCCTTCTGGCCCGAGCACGGGGTGGCCCTGGAGATCGACACCCGGGCGCCCCGCCCCGAGGAGGACCCGCTGGCCTCCCCGTTCTTCCACAAGCGCGAGCACCTGGAGCGGCTGGGCATCACGGTCGTGCGCTGCCTGCCCCGCACCCTGCGCGAGGCGCCGGACCAGCAGGCCGCGGTGGTCCGTACGGCCCTGATGGCGGCCGGGGACCGGGAGCAGGGTGCGTATGTGGTGGTCCTGCCGCGCTAGCCGGGCGCGCCCGGGGGCCGCCCGTGCCGTACGGGCGCCGTCAGCGCCGCTTGAGCAGCAGCTCGACGTTGCGGTCCCGGGACGTGCCGGCGAGGTCGGAACGGGCCTCGGGCGCGTTGAACGACAGCTCGCGGTAGAGGGCTGCCAGCCCGGTCTGCGAGAGGTCGGTGAAGTCCGTGCGGTGCGGGGCGGCCGACTCGACCAGGGTGGCGAACAGCGACACGGTGCCGTCGTGGTTGTCGACCAGCTCGATGACCCGGGCCAGTTGCGGGAAGTCGATGTGCGAGGCGGTGGAGATCTCCCAGAAGCTGCCGTGCGCGAGGATCTCGTTCTTGTGGCTGTGGCCGTTGATCCAGCCGGCGACCCGGGGGTGCGCGGCCAGCACCTCGACCAGCTCCGGACCGCCGTGCCGCTTCTCGTGCGGGTGGGCCGGGTCGGGCCGGGTGTTGTTCATGCTCTTGCTGGTGTGGTGGCTGAAGACCAGGACATGCAGCTTGTCCCCCTTCTCGTTCTTCTTCAGCACCCCTTCCAGCCAGCGCAGCTGGGCGTCCCCGACCGAGCCGGTGTAGTGGCCGCCGGGGTCGGTGGTGTCCAGGCTGATTCCGAGGACGTCATCGGAGATCTTGAAGGTGTAGTAGAGCCGGTTGCCGTCCAGATGCGCCTGGGTGTAGCCGTGGCCGTGCGGGCCGGGGCCGGTGCGCGCGGGGTCGAGGTGGGCGCGCAGGTATTCCGCCCGGGTGAAGGGGGCGCGCCGCTCGTCGGGGGTGACCCTCCTGGCCTGCTTGCTGTGCGAGGTCAGCAGGCGCTTGAAGTCCGCCCCCCGGGGGTCGAGACCGTCCTTGACCGCCTTCCACACCTTCGCGGCCTCGGCGGCGGGCAGCGTCTCCAGTTTGCGGCCCCCGGTGGCGATCTCGGTCCAGAAGGGGTCGCCGGGGGCGTAGCAGCCGCCGGGCAGCGAGTCGTGGTTACCGACCGTGGAGTACCAGGGCAGCCGCAGACCCGGGCTGTGCACGGTGCGGATCGCCGCCTGGAGGAAGCCGTGCAGATGCGGGAAGCCCGCCTTCTTGTCGGCGTCGCGCAGCGCGCTGTCCGGCTGCCAGTACAGCTTCAGCCCGCTGTCCTGGACGCCCTCGTAGCGGCGCGGGTCGCCGGAGTTCGGGGTGATCCGGCCGCCGCTCATCGCGGTCAGGAACCACTCCAGCTCCAGCTTGGAGTTGTTGTCGGTGTTGTCGCCCGTGGTCATCACGAACGACAGCGGGGCACCGGTGGCGGGCCCGCCGGGCAGCGCGTTGACCCGCTCGATCAGCGACACGACCCCGGCCACCGACAGCGCCTCCTGCGGCCGCCAGGCGCTGGCGGTCTCGGCGCGCAGGTACTCGTAGCGCAGCGGGCTCTGCACATCGACCAGGTGCAGGTCGGTGAACTGCACGAACGACGCCAGGGCGGTCCGCCGGCGCTCGCGCCCGCCGTGTGCGGTGCCCAGGTCGGCGCGTACCACCCGGTTCCAGGCGGGGCCGTCGCCGAGCCGGCGGTAGCCCGCGCCGCCGCGCGGGGCGGCCACGCTGCCGAGGGTGGTGCCCTTGGTGTACGGCACATGGGGGACGGCGGGGGCGTCGACCGGGACCGGCGCGGCCGGGGCCGGACCGGTGGTGACGGTGGCGGCCTGGGCCGGCCGGTCCGGGCCGACGCCGAAGGCGAGCCCCAGCCCGGTCGCGGCGCCGACGGCCCCGGTGGCCGTGAGGAACGAACGGCGGTCGAAGGTGGCGGCGGACCGTATACGGGACATACGCGGGCTCCCCGAGTGCGAACGCGAAGGCGGCCGGGCAGCACAACTGCCCTGTCACCTGGGATGGTTGGCATCGGGAATGACCTGTGCGTGAACGCCACCGCAACGCGGGGAACCCATCACCGCACAGGGATCTGCCGGCCACCGGCCGGTCACGGAGCCCTGTCCGGGGGTGTCGCCGGCGGTCACCGGATGTTCACCCCGCGGGGTACCCGCAGCGCACACCGCGGAACCATCACCACACACCGTGAACAGGGCGGCACGCTCCGTCCGCGTACACCCTCCCGACCCGCCACGGAATGGAACGGATTGGACAAGGCGACGGGTGTCACACACATGATGGAGGCACTACTGAGCAGGTGTTCCGAGCAGACACCCCAGTCAGGCCAGAAAGAAGGAGTCCCATGAGGATCGGAATCGTCGGAGCCACCGGACAGGTCGGCGGCGTGGTGCGAGGCATCCTCGCCGAGCGGAACTTCCCGGTGGAGCAGCTGCGGCTGTTCGCTTCGGCCCGGTCCGCCGGACGTACGCTGCCCTGGCAGGACACCGAGATCACGGTCGAGGACGCTTCCACCGCCGACTACTCGGCGCTGGACATCGTGATCTTCTCGGCCGGCGGCGCCACCTCCAAGGCGCTGGCGGAGAAGGTCGCCGACGCCGGCCCGGTCGTGATCGACAACTCCTCGGCCTGGCGCCGTGACCCCGAGGTCCCGCTGGTCGTCTCCGAGGTCAACCCGTCGGCGATCACCGAGCGCCCCAAGGGGATCATCGCCAACCCGAACTGCACCACCATGGCCGCGATGCCGGTGCTGCGCCCGCTGCACGACGAGGCCGGTCTGGTCTCGCTGGTCGTCTCGACCTACCAGGCGGTCTCCGGCAGCGGTCTGGCCGGTGTGGAGGAGCTGGACGGCCAGGTCCGCAAGGCCGTCGAGCAGGACGCCACCAAGCTGACGCACGACGGCTCGGCCGTGGAGTTCCCCGAGCCGGACAAGTACGTCCGCCCGATCGCCTTCAATGTGCTGCCGATGGCCGGCGCGATCGTCGACGACGGGCTGAACGAGACCGACGAGGAGCAAAAGCTCCGCAACGAGAGCCGCAAGATCCTGGAGATCCCGGACCTGAAGGTGTCCGGCACCTGCGTCCGTGTCCCGGTCTTCACCGGCCACTCGTTGCAGATCAACGCCCGTTTCGCGCGTCCGATCAGCCCCGCCCGCGCCCAGGAGCTGCTGGCCGGCGCCCCCGGCGTCACCCTCTCCGACGTGCCCACCCCGCTCCAGGCCGCCGGCCAGGACGCGTCCTTCGTGGGCCGGATCCGCGCCGACGAGACCGCCGAGAACGGCCTGTCGCTGTTCGTCTCCAACGACAACCTCCGCAAGGGCGCGGCGCTGAACGCCGTCCAGATCGCGGAGCTGGTCGCGGCCGAGCTGCGCGGCTGACCGCCGCACACCCGCCACGAGGTGCCCGTACGGAGTCTCCGTACGGGCACCCGTCCGTTCCGGGCGCCGCCGGCTCAGCCCCGGCGGACCTCGAACAGGAAGCAGCCGTACTCCACGGCCCGGACGTGCGCCAGCGCCACCTGCGGGTCCGCGAACGCCTCGTCGAGGGCCGCGTCCAGGGCGGCGCCCGCGTCCCCGGGGATCTCCAGGAGCCGGCCGCCGGCGATGTGCCCGGCGGCGTCGTAGCGGCGCACCGTGCGCAGCGCGCCGGGCCGGCCGGCCGGATGGTCCGCCGCGGCGGGGCTCGGCCCGGCGCACTCCTCGGCGTGGATGAACACCGGGCCGGTCTCTTCGTAGGCCCCGGGCCGCGCGCCGGTCGCGGCCGCCCAGCGGCGCAGCGGCGCGTACGAGACCAGCGCGACCGGCTCGCCGGCCCGGATGCCCCGCAGACAGCAGCGCAGCGGACTGCCGACACAGTCCAGCGGCACCCCGTCCACGCGCGCGGTGAACGGCTCGGCGGGCCGCCCGGCGTCGTCGGTGACGCGGAGTTCCGCAAGGGCGGCGGGAGGGATCGGAAGCGGGGTGTAGGTCGTCATACGGCCAGCATCGGCCCGCACCCGGGGCATGTGCTGGCGGCAATCGGACGCCGCGCTCCCCCGCCCGGGGACCACGCCGGCGCCCGTCGCGCCGCGGCGCTCCCTCCGGGCCCCGCCCGGCACCGGAAATACGCCCCCGCCCGAGCCCCTGCCACATGGAAGGATGGCCGAAAGTTCCGATGCAATGACCAATGCGAAGGAGACGAACGGGTGCCTGGCACGAATCTGACCCGCGACGAGGCGCAGCAGCGGGCGCGCCTGCTGACCGTGGACGCGTATGAGATCGATCTCGACCTCTCCGGCGCGCAGGAGGGGGGAGACGCGGACGACGGCGGCCACGGCACGTTCCGCTCCGTGACCACGGTGCGGTTCGACTCGGCCGAGGCGGGCGCGGACACCTTCATCGACCTGGTCGCGCCGGCCGTGCACGAGGTCCGGCTCAACGGCGAGGCGCTGGACGCGGGCGAGGTGTTCAAGGACTCGCGGATCGCGCTGGCGGGGCTGCGGGCCGGCCGTAACGAATTGCGGGTCGTGGCGGACTGCGCCTACACCAACACCGGTGAGGGGCTGCACCGTTTTGTCGACCCGGTGGACCAGCAGGCCTATCTGTACACACAGTTCGAGGTGCCGGATGCGCGGCGGGTGTACGCGTCCTTCGAGCAGCCGGATCTGAAGGCGACATTCCAGTTCACCGTGAAGGCTCCGGAGGGCTGGACGGTGATCTCCAATTCGCCGACGCCGGAGCCGAGCGGCACCGTCTGGCGCTTCGAGCCGACGCCGCGGATCTCCACCTACATCACGGCGCTGATCGCCGGTCCGTACCACAGCGTGCACAGCAGCTACGAGAAGGACGGGCGGTCGGTGCCGCTGGGCATCTACTGCCGGCCGTCGCTGGCCGAGCACCTGGACGCGGAGGAGATCTTCGAGGTCACCCGGCAGGGCTTCGCATGGTTCCAGGAGAAGTTCGACTACGCGTACCCCTTCGCGAAGTACGACCAGCTCTTCGTGCCGGAGTTCAACGCCGGCGCGATGGAGAACGCGGGCGCGGTGACCATCCGCGACCAGTACGTCTTCCGGTCGAAGGTGACGGACGCGGCGTACGAGGTGCGCGCGGAGACGATCCTGCACGAGCTGGCGCACATGTGGTTCGGCGACCTGGTCACCATGGAGTGGTGGAACGACCTGTGGCTGAACGAGTCGTTCGCCACCTACACCTCGATCGCCTGCCAGGCCTACGCCCCGGGCTCGAAGTGGCCGCACTCGTGGACGACGTTCGCCAACTCCATGAAGACCTGGGCCTACCGGCAGGACCAGCTGCCGTCGACCCACCCGATCATGGCCGAGATCAACGACCTCGACGACGTCCTGGTCAACTTCGACGGCATCACCTATGCCAAGGGCGCCAGCGTCCTCAAGCAGCTGGTCGCCTACGTCGGCATGGACGAGTTCTTCCAGGGCGTGCAGGCCTACTTCAAGGCGCACGCGTTCAAGAACACCCGGCTGTCGGATCTGCTCGGCGCGCTGGAGAAGACCAGCGGGCGGGATCTGAAGACCTGGTCGAAGAAGTGGCTGGAGACCGCGGGGATCAACATCCTGCGGCCGGAGATCGAGGTGGACGCCGAGGGCGTGATCACCTCCTTCGCGGTGAAGCAGGAGGCTCCGGCGCTGCCGCCGGGCGCCAAGGGCGAGCCGGTGCTGCGCCCGCACCGCATCGCGATCGGCTCGTATGAGCTGCGGGACGGCAAGCTGGTGCGCACCGGGCGGATCGAACTGGACGTGGACGGTGCGCTGACCCCGGTACCGCAGCTGACCGGCACCCGGCGGCCCGACGTCTTCCTCCTCAACGACGACGACCTGTCGTACGCCAAGGTCCGGCTGGACGAGGCGTCGCTGAAGACCGTCACCGAGCACCTCGGGGACTTCACCGAGTCGCTGCCGCGCGCCCTGTCGTGGGCCTCGGCCTGGGACATGACGCGGGACGCCGAACTCCCCGCCCGTGACTACCTCTCGCTCGTGCTGTCCGGCATCGGCAAGGAGTCGGACATCGGCGTGGTCCAGTCGCTGCACCGCCAGGTGAAGCTGGCCCTGGACCTGTACGCGGCCCCGGAGTGGCGCGAGCAGGGGCTGACGGCCTGGACGACGGAGACCCTGGAGCAGCTGCGGGCGGCCGCGCCGGGCAGCGACCACCAGCTGGCGTTGGCCCGCGCGTTCGCCGCCTCGGCGCGTACGGAGGAGCAACTGGACCTGCTGCAGGGCCTGTTGGACGGCACCGAGGAGATCTCCGGGCTGGCCGTGGACACCGAGCTGCGCTGGTCGCTGGTGCAGCGGCTGGCCGCCACCGGCCGGGCGGACGAGAAGGCCATCGCGGCCGAGCTGGAGCGGGACAAGACCTCGGCCGGCGAGCGGCACGCCGCGACCGCGCGCGCGGCGCGGCCGACCGCGGAGGCGAAGGCAGGTGCCTGGGCCTCGGTCGTGGAGTCGGACAAGCTCCCCAACGCCGTGCAGGAAGCCGTCATCGGCGGCTTCGTGCAGACCGACCAGCGCGAGCTGCTGGCGTCGTACACCGCGAAGTACTTCGACGCGGTGAAGGACATCTGGAACTCCCGCAGCCACGAGATGGCGCAGCAGATCGCGGTGGGTCTCTACCCGGCGCTGCAGGTGTCGCAGGAGACGCTGGACGCGACGGACGCCTGGCTGGCCTCGGCCGAGCCGAGCGCCGCGCTGCGCCGGCTGATCACCGAGTCGCGGGCCGGGATCGAGCGCGCGCTGAAGGCGCAGGCGGCGGACGCGGCGGCGTAAGCGGCCCCCTCCCCCTGACGGGCCCCCACCGCACCGGCGGTGGGGGCCCGTCGTGTGCCGGGTGCCGGACGGCGGCTCAGCCGCTCAGCTCGTCGAAGCGGCGGACGAGGGCGGCGCGGCCGCTGTCGGTCAGTTCACCGTGCACCCGCATCCGCGCCAGGCCGCCGTCGGGGAAGACGTCCAGCCGGACATGGGTGGCGGTGGCGGCCCTCGGCAGCCGGAAGCGGTGCGGGGTGTCGGGCTGCAGGGCGGTGCGCGGCAGGATCTCGAACCAGGCCGACGCGTCCGCCGGGTCGGCCGACTCCGCGTCGCAGCCGTACAGCGCCGCCCAGCCCGCGGAGTTGCCCTTGAGGTACGCGGTGTCGATCTCCACGGCGCGGATCTCGCCCCGGGCGGCGAGGCGGAAGCGCACCCAGTCGTTCGTGCCCCTGACCCGGCGGCGGCGGTTCTCCCAGCCGTCGTCCATCTTGCGGGACAGGTCGGGCCGGATGAGCTGGGTGGGCGAGGAGTAGAAGCGGTCGGAGGCGTCCTCGACGGTGCCGCCGTGCATCACGGAGGCCAGGTCGAGGGTGCCGAGCACATCGAGCCACTCCGGGTCGGGTACGACCTCGCCGTGGACCCGGAGACGGGCGATGCCGCCGTCGGGGTGCTGCTTGAGGCGGAGGTGGGTGAAGCGGCGCTCGGCGTCGACCGCGAAGCCGTTGGCGGCGTGGCCGCGGACCGGCGTGCGCGGGAGAAGCTCCTCCCACGTCACGTCGTCGGCGAGCAGCTCCCGGGGGCCGGGGCTGCCGGGCAGCGCGGTGGCCTCGACGGATATCTGCTGCGGGTAGTTGCCGCGGAAGTGGGCGGTGTCGACGACGATGCCGCGGATCACGCCGGGGGCGGCGAGGCGGATCAGTGCCCAGTCGTGCTCGTGGTCGGCCGGGAAGGGATGCTCGCCGTCCGCGCCGCGGCGGCGCCGGGTCTCCCAGCCGTCCATGATCTTGCCCTTGTGGCCGAAGCGCTCGGGGGCGAAGACCGCGGGAGTGGGCGTCAGCAGGTTCTCGCGCTCGGCGAAGAACTCGTCGTTCGCGGCGATGACCCCGGCGCCGAGGCGGCGGTCGGCGAGATCGACGAGCGAGGTGAAGGGGAAGTCCCCGCCGCGGTAGTCGGCGTAGGGGTCTCCGCCGCCGTACGGGGCGGCGTCGTTCGCGTGCGGATCGTGGCTGCCGGCAGGGAGGCTGGTCATCGTGGCCTTTCGACGGGGCCGAAGGAGCGGACCACTCCACGGTCGCAGCGGGCCACCCCTCAGGTCCATCGAAAGTTTTTGAGGAATACGTTCAGTCCAGCTGAACGGTTGGCTCCTCCGGCGCCTGGGCGGCGGCCGCCCGCCGCAGCGCCGCCAGCACCCGGGCGAGCCCCGGCGCCCCTTCCGCACCGCGCCGGACGGCGGCGATCACATGCCGCCGCGGCCGGTCGGCGCGCAGGACCCGCAGCGCCACTCCCCCGCCGGCGGCTTCCTCCCGTGCGCCGCCCTCCCCTGCGCCGCCCTCGCTTGCGATGCCCTCCCGTGCGCGGCCGCCGATGCCGCCCGCCATCGCCATCCGGGGCACCAGCGCGACCCCCATCCCCGCCGCGACCATCGCCCAGATCGCGCTCCAGTCGGCGGCGGCGTGTGCCTGCTCGGGCACGAACCCGGCGCTTTCACAGACGGTGGTGGTGATCTGCGACCAGGGGCCGCTGCTGCCGAAGATCCAGGGCTCGTCCGCCAGATCGGCCAGCCGCAGCCCCGGCTCGGCCGCCAGCCGGTGACCGGCCGGCAGCGCCACGTCCAGCGGGTCGGCCAGCAGCGAGACCCGGCTGAACCTGGGGTCGCGCGGGGTGGGGGCGTGCGCCGCCAGGGACAGCGCCAGATCCACGCTGCCGTGCGCCAGCAGCTCGTACGCGGCCTCCGCCTCCGTCTCCCGTACGACGACCGACAGCCCCGGGTGACTGCGGCGCAGCTCCTGGACGGCGGGCACCACCAGCGCGGGGAGGGCGGTGGCGAACGCGCCGACCCGTACCTGGCCCGTCTCGCCCCGGAGGTGGCCGAGCAGATCGGCGTCCGCGCGCTCCAGCTCGGCGAAGACCGCGTCGGCATGCCGCAGCACCAGCTGCGCGGCGTCGGTCAGCCGCACCCGCCGGCCGTGGGCCTCCAGCAGCGTCACCCCGAGCGCCCTGGCCAGCCCGGTCAGCTGCTGCGAGACCGCGGAGGGCGTCATGTGCAGCGCCTGGGCGGTCGCGGTGACCGTGCCCCGCTCGTGGAGGGTGCGCAGGATGTGCAGCTTCTTGAGGTCCCAGTCGGCCATGCGGGCAGCGTACGCATCCGCCGGTACGGGCAGCGGGTGCCACGGACCGCGGCGGGGACGGACCCCGCCCGCGGCCGGCCGGTTCAGCCGCGCTTGGCCTGGCGGCGGGCGAGGATGGCCGCCTGTCGCTCGTCGAACTTCCGCGCCTGGCCGTCCAGGCCGTCCATGTACAGCCCCAGCTCCTCCTGCGCCGCCAGTCCCGCCGGGCCCAGGCCGCCGATCTCCAGCACCTTCAGGTAGCGCAGCACCGGCTGGAGCACATCGTCGTGGTGGATGCGCATGTTGTAGATGCCGCCGATGGCCATCCGGGCCGCCGAGCGCTCGAAGCCGGGCATGCCGTGGCCGGGCATCCGGAAGCCGGTGACGACGTCGCGCACCGCGCACATGGTCTGGTCGGGCGCCAACTCGAAGGCCGCACCGAGGAGGTTGCGGTAGAAGATCATGTGGAGGTTCTCGTCGGTGGCGATCCGGGCGAGCATCCGGTCGCAGACCGGGTCACCGGAGTGGTGCCCGGTGTTGCGGTGCGAGATCCGGGTGGCCAGCTCCTGGAAGGCGACGTACGCCACCGAGTGCAGCATGCTGTGCGAGTTGTCGGACTCGAAGCCCTCCGACATGTGGGCCATGCGGAACCGCTCCAGCTCGTCCGGGTCGACGGCCCGGCTGGTGAGCAGGTAGTCGCGCATTACGATGCCGTGCCGGCCCTCCTCCGCGGTCCAGCGGTGCACCCAGGTGCCCCAGGCGCCGTCCCGGCCGAAGAGGCTGGCGATCTCGTGGTGGTAGCTGGGGAGATTGTCCTCGGTGAGGAGGTTGACCACGAGCGCGATCCGGCCGATGTCACTGACCTTGGACTGGTCGACGGACCAGGCCTCGCCCTCCATGACACCGGGGAAGTTCCGCCCGTCGCTCCACGGGACGTACTCGTGCGGCATCCACTCCTTGGCGACCTTCAGATGCCGGTTGAGTTCCTTTTCGACGACCTCTTCGAGTGCGTAGAGCAGCTGGGCGTCGCTCCAGGCGGCCTGGCCGCGCTCTCCGTTATGGCGGGCGGGGGCGATGGTCACGGGGGAACTCCTGGGGGGACGATGACCTACGGGACCGTAGGTTTGACCTACGGCCCCGTAGGTTACGTCATCGTAGGTTAGGGCCGGTTAAACATCCGCCCCCCGCAAACCGGGCGAAAATCGCGCGATAGCCGCCTCGCAACCCCTTTTTCACCTGCGCAAATATCCGGGAATGACAAAGGGCGCCACTCGGTCTTGTAACCGAGAGGCGCCCTGGGAAGCGTCGCTGTGGTGCCCGGCGTCAGCCCTTGGACTTGGCCTGCTTGCGGGGCCTGTCGCTGATCATGACCAGTCCGGCGATGATCAGGAAGAGCACGATGGGCATCGCGACATAGAGGCCGAGCGTCTGGATCACGCTCAGGCCCGGACCCGGGTCGTCACCGTCGTCGCGGGTGAGCGCAAACGCGGGGGACGACATCAGCAGCATCAGCGCGGTGCCGGCGGTGATGGTTCCGGCGCGCAGGGCATTCTTCTTGACCTTGTTGCTCACGAAGTCAACGTATCGGACGCCGTGCCGCCCCGCGCGCCCGGGGTGCACAAGCGGGCCCGGACGGGCCGGAGACGGCCTACAGCCGGCCGTCCGACAGCTCCCGCATCAGCGCGTGAAGCCGTGGCGAGGCCGCCAGTTCCTCCAGGGTGTGCGGGCGTCCGTCGGGGCCCGCGATCGGGAGGCGCCAGTTCGGGTACTCGTCCCACGTCCCGGGCAGATTCTGCGGGCGCCGGTCCCCCACCGCGTCGGGCAGCCAGACGCCGATCATCCGCGCCGGGGTGCGCAGCAGAAAGCGGTGGACGGCCCGGACCGCCGCCTCCTCGTCCGCCGCCCCCTCCGGCAGCAGCCCGCGCCTCGTCAACTCCCGCAGCCACTCGGCGAGTTCGTACCGGGCGCGGGAGCGCTCCCGCTCCGGCGGCCCGGCGAGCAGCCCGAGCCGCTCGCGCAGCGCGACGTCCTCGCCGGCCAGCCGGGCCGCGGTGGGCGGCAGATCGTGGGTGGTGACGGTGGCGAGACAGGCGCTGCGCCACTCGTCGGGCGCCAGGATGCGGGCGGGGGCGGCGGGTTGCGGGGCGGATGCCGGAGCGGCTTTCCGGGCCGGCTCCGGCGTGGCCGCCGCACCGGGACCGCCCGCCTCGGCCGCGCGCACCTCGGCCCGCTCGGCCCGCTCGGCCTTCTCCGTCCCGCCGGGACCGTCCGCCCCTTCCCCCGCGCCGTTCCCGTAGTCCCGCTCGAACCACAGCACGGAGGTGCCCAGGACGCCCCGTGCGGCGAGCGTGCCGCGGACGCCCGGCTCGACGGTGCCCAGGTCCTCGCCGATCACCGCGGCGCCCGCGCGGTGCGCCTCCAGGGCCAGCACCGACAGCATCGCCTCGCCGTCGTAGCGGACGTAGGTGCCCTCCGTCGGCGGCCGGCCCTCCGGGACCCACCACAGCCGGAACAGCCCCATCACATGGTCGATCCGCAGCGCACCGGCATGCCGCAGCAGGTGGCGCAGCAGCTCGCGGTAGGGGGCGTAGCCCGTGGCGGCCAGGGCGTCCGGGCGCCAGGGCGGCAGCCCCCAGTCCTGGCCGCGGGCGTTGAAGGCGTCCGGCGGCGCCCCGATGGACATCCCGGCGGCGAAGGCGTCCTGCTGGGCCCAGGTGTCGGCGCCGGAGGGGTGGACGCCGACGGCGAGGTCGTGCACCAGCCCGATGCCCATCCCCGCCTCCCGCGCGGCCCGCTGCGCATCGGCCAGCTGCTGGTCGGTGAACCAGGCGAGGCGGCAGTGGAAGTCGATCCGGTCCAGCAGCTGCGGCCGCAGCCGGGCGACCCCCTCGGCCCGCGGTGCCCGCAGTTCGGCGGGCCAGCCGCGCCAGTCGGGACCGTGCCGCTCGGCGATCGCGCACCAGGTGGCGTGGTCCTCCAGGGCCTGCCCCTGCTCGGCGAGGAAGTCGCAGTACGCGGCCCGCCGGCCCGGGCTGAGCGGCACCTTCCGCAGCAGCTCCAGGGCCTCGCGCTTGAGCGCCCAGACCGCGTCCCGGTCGATCGGCGCGCCACCTTCGAGTACCCCGGCCCGCAGCGCGGCCGCCCGCGCGCCGAGCCCGTCGGCCGCCGCCCGCGCGGCGCCGGTGAGCTGGGCGTACTCCGGGATGTGCGGGATCCGCAGATGGACCGGATCGGGGAAGCGGCGCGAGGAGGGCCGGTAGGGGGACGGGTCGGTGGGCGGGCCGGGGACGGCCGCGTGCAGCGGGTTCAGCTGGACGAAGCCGGTGCCCAGGGCGCGCCCGGACCAGGCGGCGAGGTCGGCGAGGTCGCCGAGGTCGCCCATGCCCCAGGACTGCCGGGACAGCAGGGAGTAGAGCTGGACCAGGAAGCCGTGGCTGCGGCCGGGGGGTGCGGGCACCCGGTCGGGCGCGACGATCAGTGGGGCGCGGGCGCTCCGGCCGTCCGGGCTGCGCGCGAACAGCTCGTGGATGCCCAGCGGCAGCCGGGCGAGGGTCGCCGGGTCGGGCGCCCCCAGGTCCTGTGTGGCGCCGGCCTCGGTCTCCACCCGCAGGACACTGCCTGCGGGGAGCCCCGTGAGGTCGGGCGGCCGGCCCGGCCGGGCGACGACGGTGCGCGGCAGCAGGTCCGCGTCCCTGCCGTCCTCACAGGCGGCCAGGGCGGTACGGACGGCGTGCGGGGTCGAGGCGTCGACTCCCAGTGCGGCGAGCACGGCGACGACGGTGTCGCCGGCGATCTGGACGCTTCTGCCCGGTGCGGGTTCGTAGGAGGTCGCGATGCCGTGCAGCCGGGCGAGCCGCGCGCGGCCCATGGGTCCTCAGACCTCCATGGACTCCGTGCCCATACCGGCGGCTGTCGGCTCGCTGGTCAGCGGCAGCTCGGCGGCGATCGGGACCTCGCTGGTCAGCGGCGCGGCGTCGGCGAGCGGGGGCTCGCTGGTCAGGGGCGGCTCGACGAAGCTGAAGGATCCGGATCCGTCGAGCCCGGAATCGGGGTCGGACACCCCGTCGTACAGATCTGTCTCCATCGCCGCACCTCCCGGTTTCGAGGACAGAGCGTCGAGGAGCAGTTGAGCGGATGCGGCCACTGAGGGCCTCCCGTTCATCGGTAGTGGGACACGTGGGCCCTACCCACTCGACACGATCGCAGACGCATCTGCTCACGAAACGTGACCCACGTCACATTATGCCTTACGCAGGCGATTTGATGGCGGGGGACGACGGCGGGCGCAGAGAACACGGAGGAAACGGGCATCGCGCCGGAAGTTCTGCGGACCTGCGGCCCCTCGCACGGCCGCCCGCCGCACCGGCCGAAAACCGCCCATGCCCGGCCCTCCGGCACCCCGCCATGGCCTGGTTGACACTCTCACCGCCACAATGGTGGGCTCACCGCGAGAGTTGCCCGAAGAGGCACCGGCGGGGGACGACGGGGCACCGGCGGCAAGCCGGCAGGTGAGGGACGGGACGAGGAGCAGCCGTGCGAGGCCGGGGCGGATGGAGCGTCGGAAGAATCGGTAGGGGCGGCGGGGAGAGCGGCGCGGGCACCCGGGCACGGGTGGCGGGGACCACCGCGCTGGCCGCGGCGGTCATCGGGGGTCTGCTCGGCGGGGTGCCCAGCGCCCAGGCGGCGCCCGCGGACCCCGCCCTCGGCGCCCCCGACCGGCCGGACCAGCCGACCGGGGCGGGAGCGGCGCCGGCCGTCTGGCCGCGCCCGCAGTCCCTGCACAAGCTCGGCGAGGCCGTACCCCTGGGCGACCGGGCGGTGCTGGTGGCCGGGCCGGACACCGATCCGTATGCGCTGGACGTGCTGCGCGGGCTGCTGCGCGACGCCGGGGTCCACACGGTCGACACGCGCGCGCCCGGCGACCGGCTGCCCGCGTCCGGGCCGGTGTTCCGGGTCGGCGGCGCGCAGGCCGCGGACGCGCTGCGGGCACTGCGGGCACCGGCCCGCGGGGACCTGCCCGCCGGCGGCTACCGGCTCGCCGTGGGCCGGGTCGCGGGCCGGGACACCGTCGCCATGGAGGGCGTCGGCCCGGACGGGCTCTTCCACGCCGCGCAGACGCTGCGCCAGCTCGTCACCGACGGCGCACAGGAGGGCGCACCGCGCGGGGGCTCCGGCCGGCAGCTGGCCTCGGTCCTCGTCCGCGACTGGCCCGGCACGGCGGTGCGCGGCACCACCGAGGGGTTCTTCGGGCAGCCCTGGAGCCGGCCGCAGCGGCTGGCCCAGCTGGACTTCATGGGGCGCACCAAGCAGAACCGCTATCTGTACGCGCCCGGTGACGATCCGTACCGCCAGGCCCAGTGGCGCGAGCCCTACCCGGCCGCACAGCGCGCCGACTTCCGGGCGCTGGCCGAGCGGGCCCGCGCCAACCACGTCACGCTGGGCTGGGCCCTCGCCCCCGGCCAGGCGATGTGCTTCTCCTCCGAGGACGACCTGCGGGCGCTGCGGCGCAAGGTGGACGCGATGTGGGCGCTGGGGGTGCGCGCCTTCCAGCTGCAGTTCCAGGACGTCAGCTACAGCGAATGGCACTGCGACGCGGACCGGGACGCCTTCGGCACCGGCCCGCAGGCCGCGGCGAAGGCGCAGGCCCGGGTCGCCCACGCGCTCGCCGACCACCTGGCGCGGCGCCACCCCGGATCCGCGCCGCTGTCGCTGATGCCGACCGAGTACTACCAGGACGGCTCGACGCATTACCGCAGCGCGCTGTCCGACGCGCTCGACGACCGGGTGGAGGTGGCCTGGACCGGCGTGGGAGTGGTCCCGCGGACCATCACCGGCGGGGAACTGTCCGCCGCCCGCCAGGCGTTCGGCCACCCGCTGGTCACCATGGACAACTACCCGGTCAACGACTATGCCCAGGACCGGATCTTCCTCGGCCCCTACCGCGGCCGGGAGCCGGCCGTCGCCACCGGCTCCACGGCGCTGCTCGCCAACGCCATGCAGCAGCCGCTCGCCTCGCGCATCCCGCTGTTCACGGCCGCCGACTACGCCTGGAACCCGCGGGACTACCGCCCGGCGGAGTCCTGGGCCGCGGCCGTCGACGATCTGGCGG
Organism: Streptomyces sp. NBC_01454; assembly: GCF_036227565.1. Lineage (NCBI taxonomy): Bacteria > Bacillati > Actinomycetota > Actinomycetes > Kitasatosporales > Streptomycetaceae > Streptomyces > Streptomyces sp. NBC_01454. The sequence goes on along the minus strand of NZ_CP109460.1, from coordinate 5,529,777 downwards.
ACGGCGATCAGCGGGCCCGGTCGGCGCTGCACGCGCTGGCCGGCAACGATGCGTCCTCGCTGCTGGACGGGGTCGAGTCGGGCTACCTCCAGCAGCTGATCGACCGCTTCTGGAAGGCCCGTGAGGCGGCGACCAACCACGGCCGGCCGGGCCGGGACGCGGAGTTCGCCGACGCCGCCAAGGCGCTGCGGGCCGCGTTCCACACCATGAGCACCGTGCCCCGCAACCTGCACTCCGATCTGGCCGCCGAGATCCGGCCGTGGGCCGAGCAGCTGGCCCGCTACGGCAGCGCCGGCGAACTGGCCGTGGACACGCTCATGGCGCAGGCCCGGGACGACGGCGACGCCGCCTGGTCGGCGCAGCGCCCGGTCCAGCGGCTGCGCACGGTGATCGGGCGCAGCCCTGCGACGGTCGGCAAGGGGGTGCTGGCCCCGTTCCTCCAGCGGGCGATGATCGAGGCCGACGCCTGGACCGGCGCCCGCCACGGCGCCCCCCGCCCGAACGAGGGTGCCGACCCGACGTCCCTGACGGTGCCCTTCGAGCGGGCCCGCCGGCTGGGCGCGGTCACCGCGCTGACCGAACCGGGCCCGGGCGCCGGCGCCGTCTCCCTGGAGGCGCACGTCCCGGGCGAGGGCTGGCGCCGTCTCGGCGCGCTCTCCCCGACGGGCTGGACCGAGTCGCGCACCCCCCGGCTGCGTGCCGACGCAGTCCGGCTGACCTGGGACAAGGGCACGGACGCCCCCTCCGTGCACGCGCTCACCCCGTGGTTCGACGACACCCCGCCGGCCGGGCTCGAACTCTCCCGCAAGGAGACGGACGCGCCGCCCGGCGGCACCGCGACGGTGGACGCGAGGATCTTCTCCCGCCGCCCCGGCGACGTCCGCGAGAAGCTGACCGTGAAGGCGCCCAAGGGCTTCACCGTGCGGGCGCCGCAGGAGGTCACCGCACCGCGTGGCGGCACGGCCACGGTCCGTATCGCGGTCGGTGTCCCCGAGGGCGCCCGCACCGGGACGTACCAGATCCCGGTGCACTTCCAGGGCGAGGAGCAGACGCTGACCGTGCGGGTGTACCCGCGCACCGGCGGCAAGGATCTGGCCCGCGGCGCCGTCGCCACCTCCTCCGGGGACGAGACCCCCGACTTCCCGGCCTCGGCGGCCACCGACGGCAACCCGAGGACGCGCTGGTCCTCCCCCGCCGAGGACGGTGCCTGGCTGCAGTTCGCGCTGGCCCATCCGACCCGGCTGGGCCGGCTCGTGCTGACCTGGCAGGACGCCTACGCCGCTCAATACCGCGTCCAGGTCTCGCCGGACGGCCGCAGCTGGCGCACGGCGGCCACGGTCCGTGACGGCAAGGGCGGCCGGGAGTCCGTGCGGATGGACGCCAAGGACGCGCGGTTCGTCCGCATCCAGGGCGACAAGCGGGCCACCCGCTTCGGCTACTCGCTGTGGTCGGTGGAGGCGTACGCGGTCGAGGAGCGGACGGGCTGAGCGGTCCGCCGCGGAAGCCCTCGCCGGTCATGCCGCCGGGCCCCGGCCGCCGTGGTGTCGTGCCACGGCGGCCGGGGCCCGGCGGCATGAGCCCCGGCCCGAGCGGGAGGTCCGGCACCACCGCCCGGACGGAAAAACCCGGACCTACGCCGATACGGCGTCGATCCGGGCCAGGGCGTCATCCGCGCCGTACGGCTGCAAATACGGCAGCCAGCGCGGGTCGCGATGGCCCGTGCCGATGATCCGCCACGCCAGTCCTGACGGCGGGGCGGGCTGGTGCCGCAGCCGCCAGCCGATCTCGGCGACATGGCGGTCGGCCTTGACGTGATTGCAGCGCCGGCAGGCGGCGACGACGTTCTCCCAGGTGTGCTGACCTCCGCGGCTGCGCGGGATGACGTGGTCGACGCTGGTTGCGACGCCACCGCAGTACATACAGCGCCCGCCGTCACGGGCGAACAGCGCCCGGCGGGTCAGGGGGACGGGGCCTCGAAAGGGCACCCGCACAAACCGCTTCAAGCGGACCACACTCGGAGCGGGGATGACATGGGTCGCGCTGTGCATCAGGGCGCCGGACTCCTCGAGGCTCACAGCCTTCTCATTGAGTACGAGGATGAGCGCGCGGCGGAGCGGTACGACGCCGAGCGGCTCGTACGACGCGTTGAGGACCAGGACATGCGGCACGGGTGCCTCCTTGTACGCCGGCGGCGCGTGGCTCGCGCCGGGACGATCTCCCCACAGTGTCCCCCGGTGCCTGGTCGGAGCGCCACCATGACCGAGTAACGGGCCGGAGGTGTTTTCCACCACACCCCCGCACGGCCCCGCTGGCCCTGGCTCCGTGCGGCCCCGGCGTTTTGTGGCGTGCCGAACAAGGGCGCGGACTGCCCTCGTTGCCCCGTTAGTGTGGTTGGTCTGCCCGGTCCCCGGGGACCCCCGGGTCCGGGTCTGCTGCCCCACACGGAAGGTTCGACTGTGTTCTGGTCCGCTTCGCCGGTCACCGGCGCGTCACCGCGCGCCGCCACGCCGGGCTCAAACGGCCCGACCTCGCTCGACGAGGCCACGCAGAAGGCCACCAGCGCCGCCGGCTGGGTCGGGGAGAACTGGGGGACGTGGCTCACGTCCGGCCTGAAGATCGTGCTGATCATCGTGATCGCGGTGGTGCTGCGGCATGTGATCCGGCGCACGCTCACCAAGCTCATCGAGCGGATGAACCGCACCGCGGCCGCCGCCCAGGGCACCGCGCTGGGCGGACTGCTGGTCAACGCCGAGCGCCGCCGGCAGCGCTCCGAGGCCATCGGCTCGGTACTGCGCAGCGTCGCCTCCTTTGTGATCATGGGCACAGCGGCGCTGACGGTGCTGTCCGTCCTGGAGATCAATCTGGCGCCGCTGCTGGCGAGCGCCGGTGTGGCCGGTGTCGCCATCGGTTTCGGTGCCCGCAACCTCGTCACGGACTTCCTCTCCGGGGTCTTCATGATCCTGGAGGACCAGTACGGCGTCGGTGACGAGATCGACGCGGGCGTGGCCACCGGTACGGTCATAGAGGTCGGCCTGCGCGTCACCAAGCTGCGCGGCCCCAACGGCGCGATCTGGTACATACGCAATGGTGAGGTCAAGCGGATCGGCAACCTCAGCCAGGGCTGGTCCACGGCCGCCGTCGATGTGGTGATCGCCTCCGACCAGGACCTGGAGCGCGCCCGCGACATCATCACCACCGCCGGCGAGGAGATGTCCAAGGCCGAGCCCTGGAACGAGCAGCTGTGGGAGCCGGTGGAGGTCCTCGGCCTGAGCGAGGTGCACCTGGACACGGTCACCATCAGCGTCGCGGCCAGGACCATGCCGGGCAAGGCCGCGGGGGTGGAGCGCGAACTGCGCTGGCGCATCAAGCGCGCCCTGGACGCCGCGGGCGTCCATCTCGCCCCGCGCCCGCTGCCCGAGGAGGAAGAGCAGGAGACCGCGGACCCCACCGCCGGCATCGCCGCCCCCTCGGTGCTCAACAACCCGGCCTCCCCGCAGTCCGCGGCGGCGGAACCGCTCGCGGCACCGCCGAAGACGGGGAAGTAGCCCGCCCGGGCCCGCGACCGCGGACCGCACAGGGGCGTACCGGCGACCGCCGGTGCGCCCCTTTCCGCTGTCCCGCGCGGGGCGGCACCCGGGAGCGGCCACACGCAGCGCCCGCACCGTTGACGCCTTCCCGGCGCCCGCCTACCGTCCTGTGAAGGAATGGGAAGGTTTCTTAACAGTCTGGTTCTCACCAGTCTGGTTTCTTAGCAGTCTGGTTTCTCAACAGTTGTCTCGGCAGCCTTTTCCAGCGAGGGCTCGGCAGTCCTCTCCACAGATTTCTCGGCAGCTGGCCGGGCAGATGTTTCGGCCGTTTTCTCGGCGGATGCGGCCGTGACGGCAGGCAGGGCGGATACGCGGTGGCCGGGGGTCCCGGACACCGGGGAGCGGGGTGACGGTCATGGCCGGTGGGCAGCGGGCACGGGGCACTCCGGGGACGCCGCGGGTGCTGCGGGCCATGAACGACCGGGCCGCGCTCGATCTGCTGGTGTCGCACGGGCCGTTGACCCGTACCCGGATCGGGGAGCTGACCGGGCTGTCCAAGCCCACCGCCTCGCAGTTGCTGGCTCGGCTGGCGGACGCGGGGCTGGTGCGGACGACCGGGAGCGTGACCGGACGGCCCGGGCCCAGTGCGCAGTTGTACGAGCTCAATCCGGCGGCGGCGCAGGTCGCCGCGCTGGCCGTCGACCGGCGGGGCATCACCGCCGCGGTCGCCGACCTCAGCGGGCGGCTGCTCGGCGAGGAACGCGTCGGCACCGAGACCGCGGGCGAGGAGGCGCCACGCATTACGGCGCAGCTGGTCGCACGGGCGCTCGACGGGGCGCTGGTCAGGGCGGGTCTGACCCGCGACCGGCTGCACGGTGCGGTGATCGGCACACCCGGTGCACCGGATCCGCGGACCGGACGGCTGCGCCACGCACCGCATCTGCCGGGCTGGCAGTCGCATGCGCTCCAGGAAGAGCTGACCGGGGTGCTGGAGGTGCCGCTCACCGTCGAGAACGACGTGAATCTGGCGGCGGTCGCCGAGCAGTACGACGGCGCCGCGAGGGGCGTCGACGACTTCGTGCTGGTGTGGGTCGACGAGGGGGTCGGCGCCGCGCTCGTGCTCGGCGGCCGGCTGCTGCGCGGAGCCACCGGCGGCGCGGGCGAGATCGGTCATCTGCCGCTGCCCGGCGCCCCGTTGTCCCGCGGCGGCGACCGCAGCGCCGCACGGCCCGACGCCGGCGGCGGCTTCCAGAGCCTGGTCGGCTCGGCGAGCGTGCGTGCGCTGGGCCGGGAGCACGGCGGACCCGGGGTGCGTACGGTTGCCGGGGCGCTGGCGCACGAGGCGGTGCGCGCCGAGGTCGCGCGGCGGCTGGCGACCGGGCTCGCGGCCGTGGTCGCGGTCGTCGATCCGGGGCTGGTGGTGCTCTCCGGTGAGGTGCCGCAGGCCGGCGGGGAGGCGCTGCGCGCCCTGGTCGAGGCGGAGTTCACCGGTCTCGCGCTGCCCCGCCCCGCGCTGCGCCTCAGCCGGCTCGACGGCGATCCCCTGCTGCTCGGCGCGCTGCGGACGGCGCTGGCCCAGGCACGGGAGGCGGTGTTCCGAACCGGCTGAACACACCACGGACCGGCGCCCCGGCCCGCACCACCCTCTGCCGACGGCACCGCCGCCGCCACCACCACTCCCCGAGCCCCCTTTTCTTCCCGCTCCCTCTTCTTCCCACAGAAGACCTTCGTCGAAGGCGTCACGCACCACGGAGTGAAGGGCTGACCTTGTATGCCGTCTCCCGAGGAACGCACCCCGCACCCCCGCGTCAAGCTCGCCGTGATCGGCGGCGGCTCCACCTACACCCCCGAACTCATCGACGGCTTCGCGCGGTTGCGTGACGTCCTGCCGCTGGAGGAACTCGTCCTCGTCGACCCGGACGCCGGCCGGCTGGAGGTGGTGGGCGGCCTGGCCCGGCGGATCTTCGCCCGGCAGGGGCACCCGGGCCGGATCTCCTGGACCGGTGACCTGGACGCCGGCATCGACGGTGCGGACGCCGTACTGCTGCAACTGCGGGTCGGCGGTCAGGCCGCCCGCCTCCAGGACGAGACCTGGCCACTGGAGTGCGGATGCGTCGGGCAGGAGACCACCGGCGCCGGTGGTCTCGCCAAGGCGCTGCGCACCGTGCCCGTCGTCCTGGACATCGCCGAGCGGGTGCGCCGCCGCAACCCCGGTGCCTGGATCGTCGACTTCACCAACCCCGTCGGCATCGTCACCAGGGCGCTGCTCACCCATGGCCACCGGGCCGTCGGGCTGTGCAATGTCGCCATCGGCCTGCAGCGCACCTTCGCCGCGCTGCTGGGCGTGCCCCCCGAGCGGGTCGAGCTGGAACACCTCGGACTCAACCACCTCACCTGGGAGCGCGCGGTGCGCGTCGCGGGGGAGGACGTGCTCCCCCGGCTGCTGGCGGAGCACGGCGACTCCCTCGCCGGGACACTGCGACTGCCCCGCCCCCTTCTCGACCATCTCGGCGTCATCCCCTCCTACTACCTGCGCTACTACTACCGGCATGACGCCGTCGTACGGGAGTTGCGCACCGAGCCGCCCCGCGCGGCACAGGTCGCCGCCCTCGAACAGCAACTGCTCGGCATGTACGGCGACCCGTCTCTCGACGAGAAACCGGAACTCCTCTCCCGGCGCGGCGGCGCCTACTACTCCGAGGCCGCGGTCGCCCTGACCTCCTCGCTGCTGGGCGGCGCCGGGGGCACCCAGGTCGTCAACACCCGCAACGACGGCACCCTGCCCTTCCTCCCCGACGACGCGGTGATCGAGGCCCCCGCGACCGTGGACCCGGCGGGCGCCGCTCCGCTGCCCGCTCGCCCCCTGGAACCGCTGTATGCCGGGCTGGTCTCCCATGTCACCGCCTACGAACATCTCGCCCTGGAAGCGGCCCTGTTGGGCCGGACCGGCCGGAACACCGGCCGGGCCGACGGGCGCAGGGCGGTGTTCGCAGCCCTTCTCGCTCACCCCCTCATCGGCCAGAGCGACCACGCGGACCGGCTCGCCGACGAGCTGATCGCGCACAACCGGGACCACCTCCCATGGGCCTGACCGGCACGGCGCTCGCCGTGGACGCGGGCAACACCAAGACCGATGTGGCACTGGTGGCCACGGACGGCACCCTGCTCGCCGCGGCGCGCGGTGGCGGCTTCCGGCCACCGGTGGTGGGCGCCGCGCGGGCGGTGGACGTACTGGCCCACCTGGTGGACTCGGTAAGGGAACAGGCGGGGCTCCCGGGCCCTGTCGGACATCTCTCCGCCTTTCTCGCCAACGCCGATCTCCCCGTCGAGGAAGCGGGCCTGACCGCCGAGATCTCCGGCCGCGGCTGGGCGCACACGGTCGCTGTCCGCAACGACACCTTCGCCCTGCTGCGGGCCGGGCTGCCGGACGACGGGGAGCCGCTGGGCGTCGCCGTGGTCTGCGGGGCCGGCATCAACTGCGCCGGCCTCGGACGCGGAGGGACCACCGCCCGCTTCCCCGCCGTCGGCCGCCTCTCCGGTGACTGGGGCGGCGGCTCCCACCTCGCGGACGAGGCGCTGTGGTCCGCCGCCCGCGCCGAGGACGGCCGCGGCGCGCCGACCGCGCTGGCCCGCGCCCTGCCCGCGCACTTCGGGCTGGCGACCATGCCGGACCTGATCGAGGCACTCCACCTCCGCACCGTCCCCGGCCACCGCCGCCATGAGCTGGTCCCGGTGCTCTTCGCCGTCGCGGCATCCGGGGACGCCGTGGCCCGCACGCTCGTGGCCCGTCAGGCCGAGGAGGTCGCCCTGATGGCCACCGTCGCCCTCCGGCGCCTCGGTCTGCTCCACGAACCCGCACCCGTGATCCTCGGCGGCGGCGTCCTCGCCGCCAGGCACCCCCTCCTCGACGAACGGGTCGGCCAACTCCTTTCCGAGCACGCCCCGAAGGCCGTCCCACGGCTGGTCACCGCCCCACCGGTCCTGGGCGCCGCCCTCGACACCCTGGACCGGGCGGGCGCGACGGCGGTGGCCTATGAGCGGTTGAGAGGAGCCTGGGCGTAGGCGTCGAGGACAGCCGGAGGCTCCATGGGCCACCGGAGAGCACCAATCGCCGCCGAAAGGGCAGTTGCCTGCGCCCGGCGCCCCTCACCCGACGCGCACGCTGTCCCCCTGTCGTGTCTCCGTACGCTCTCCCGGGGCGAGGACGAGGCCCGCGGCGGGGGCGGGAGTGGGGGACGGGGCGGCCGGATCGCCCGGCGGGGCGGGTGAATGGTGACTATTGCGTTCTGTGACGATGGTGAGGTGGCGGTCGGTGTCGTTGATGATGAGGGTGGCGGACCCGTCCGCGCGGTGGTCAAGGGGGTAACTGCCCTCGGGGTCGATGTAGGTCGTGCCGCCAATGGTCAGGAAACCGCTGGCCGTTGAGGGGGTGTGGGGATCGGTCGCGTCGTCGGACGTGGTGGCCGTGAACCGGGCGAGAGGCCTTTTCCAGCGAGACATGAGCATTCCTCCGAGCGTCGGGCACGGCGGGGAGCCGTGCCGGTGGCGAGGGGCGAGAACCACCCTTCGTCACTCAGCGTAATCGAGTACGAGGGCCCGGACAGCGGCGTGTGGGAGTGAAGCAGGGGGCGCGGAGGGAGTGAAGTGCGCCGCCGCGGCCGTGCGGAGCTGTGGGGAGCGGCGCGAAGCCGTGAAGAGCCCGCCGGCCCCGCCGGCCCCCGCGGCCCCGCGCCCCCTCTCCGTCGGTCGCGATCCGAACAAGATCAGGGCAATTGCGGTGTGTGTGTCAGCGGCTGCGGACATACTGCTGCCCATGCACCAGTCCTTCGCGTGAGCGCTCCCGGCGCGGGCGCGGAGGCCGTCCGCAGTCAGCGACCAGGGGGAGGTTCCGTGTCGACCAGCAGCGTCTCGCCGCCCGTGCCGCGGCGCAGGACGGCCTGGGCCGAGGGGCTGGACGAGGTGCGCGCCGCGGCGACGACCGAGCCCGGCCGGCTGCGGGTGATCGGGGCCGTACTTGCCCTGCTGGTGGTGGTGTTCGGGGCCGTCACGGCCTGGCAGGTCTCGGACCGGGCGGCGGCCGCCGACGATGTGGTGACCCACAGTCAGCCGCTGACCTCGGACGCCGCGAGCATCTACCGTTCGCTGGCGGACGCCGATACGACGGCCGCGGTGGGCTTCCTGGCCGGCGGCGAGGAGAGCCACGCGACGCGTGAGCGGTATGCCACCGATATCGCGACGGCGTCCGCACTGCTGGTCAAAGCGTCGGCGAACAGCCGGGGCGCGGACGAGGCGGGTGCGCAGATGGCCAGGCTCAACAGCCGGCTGCCGCGCTACACGGGCCTGGTCGAGACCGCGCGGGCGAACAACCGGCAGGGGCTGCCGCTGGGCGGCGCCTATCTGCGGTACGCCAACAACCAGATGCGCACGGAACTCCTCCCGGCCGCACGGGCGTTGTACGACGCGGAGTCGGACCGGCTGACCGCGGACTACGACAAGGCCAAGGCCTGGCCCTGGTACGCACTCGCGGCCGGTGCGGTGGCGATCGGTGCGCTGGGATGGGCCCAGCGGCGGCACTACCTGCGGACCAACCGGGTCTTCAACCGCGGGCTGCTGGCCGCCACGGCGGCCTCCGTCGCGGTGCTGCTGTGGCTGGTGGCGGGCCACCTGACGGCGCGGGCGGAGCTGACCGCTTCCAACGAGCACGGCGCCCGGTCGCTGCGGGTGCTCAACGAGGCGCGGATCGACGCGCTGCAGGCGCGCGGGGACGAGAATCTGACGCTGGTGGCGCGCGGCGCGGTGCTGACCGAGGCCCGGCAGGACTTCTACGAGACCGGTTTCCGTTCGGGCATGGCGGACCTGGCGGGCCCGGGTGAGCACGGCGCGGCCTCGGCGCACAGCCGGCTGGGGGCGGCGCTGGCGCTGGCGGACGACGAGGCCGGGCGGCGCCCGGTGCGTGCCGCGCTCGCTCAGGTACGGCAGTGGCAGGTGCGGCACGCCCAGGCCCGGGCGGCGGACGACAAGGGGGACTACGAGGGGGCGCTGGCCAAGGTGATCGGCCCGGACGGGTCCACCGGCGCGTCCTTCGACCGGGTGGCGGCCGGGCTCCAGCAGGCGCTGGAGCACGAGCAGGCGCAGTTCCGGTCGTCGGCGGACGCGGGCCGCGGCGCACTGGCCGGACTGCCGGTGGGGGCCGGGGTCCTGGCGGCACTGGGGGCGGCGGGCGCCGTACTGGGGATCGGGCGCAGACTGGCGGAGTACCGGTGAGGGGGCCTGGTGAGGGGGAGAAGCGGATGCACGCGCGAGGGCTGAGCAATCTGCGTGCCGTCATGGCACCGGTCGCCTCGGGCATGTGCGTGATGGCGGCCGCCGCGGCCGTACTGGTGCCGGCGCTGGGCCACACGTCCGGGCACACGGGACCCGTCCGGCACGGTGCGCCCGCGCCCGCGGCGCCGCACGGCGTGCCCCGCCCGGGGGCGGTACCGGCCGCCGCCGCGCAGTGCACCGCGCGCAACGCCGCGGAGAGCCTGCGGCCGTCGTCGACGGACGGGGCGGCGGTGTCGCGGATCAAGGAGAAGGGCCAACTGGTCGTCGGGGTCGACCAGAACACCTACCGCTGGGGGTACCGCGACCCGGCCACCGGCAAGCTGGCCGGCTTCGACATCGACCTGGTGTGGGCGATCGCCCGGGACATCCTGGGGCCGGACCCCGATGTCGTCTTCAAGGCGGTGCCGACCGCCGAGCGGGTGCCGGCGCTGCAGCGGCACACCGTCGACTTGGTCGTGCGGACGATGACGATCAACTGTGCGCGCAAGGCGCAGGTGGCGTTCTCCACCGCGTACTTCCAGGCGGGGCAGCAGGTACTGGCCCCGAAGGCGTCGAAGATCAAGGCGTTCGACGATTCGCTGCGGGGCAAGCGGGTGTGCACGGCCGCGGGTTCGACGGGCGAGAGTGAACTGCGCAGGCAGCGGCACGGCGCCACGGTCCTGACGATGCCCAATCAACTCGACTGCCTGGTACGGCTGCAGCTGGGCGAGGCCGATGCGGTGGTCACGGACAACGCGCTGGCCGCGGCGCAGACGGCCCAGGATCCGACGGTGGAGCTCAAGGGCCGGCCGTTCACCGATGAGCCGTACGGCGTGGCGATGAACCAGGGCGACACGGATCTGGTGCGGCGGGTCAACAAGGTCCTGGACGACTACCGGGACGGCGGCAGCGACGACAGTGCCTGGATGCGGGCGTACCGCAAGTGGCTGAAGGCCGATCTGCCGGGCATATCGGGGCCGCCGCCGCCGGAGTACAGCGACTGATCGCCCCAAGGAGCGGTGTACGGCGGATGATCGCCCCATGAAGCGGTCCGATGGCGGCACTATGGAGGGGGACCGGGGAGGAGCTGACCGCGGCGGCCGGACGCCGCAGCAAACGCCGTGCACCGTACGCGTATTGGAGAGGTGATCGATGGGGGTCCCTGGACCCTTCCCCGGCACGCCGGGGAGGCCCGATGCCCCGGCGCCGGACCGGGAAGCGGTGGATCGCGCCCTGGACCGGCTCGGTGCCGAGTACGAGGCGATCGAGACCTCGCTGCTCGCGTTGCAGGACCACGCGGGACGCCGGCTCCTGGAGGGCGCCGACCTGACCGGCACCACCAAGGAGCGCTGGGCCGCCGCGGAGCGGTCCATCACGGTCCTGTGGTCCCTGTTCGACGCGTACACCGCGGCGTTGGAGCAGGCGCGTGCGCTGCGTGCGCGGCACCGCTGGCCCTCGGCACAGGAGCTGACGGAGCTGACGGAGCTCCTGTACGGCGACGCGGTGACGGTGCCGGGTGCGGCCGAGGCGGGCAGTGGCCCCGGGGACGGCCCGGCGGGGCCCGGTGAACGGTTCAGCCTGGTCGGGCTGGTCGAGCGGATGAACGGGCTGTACGCCCGGTCGCTGGACGTCATCGTCGCCGCCGACGCGGTCTGGTCGACGCTGCCGGCCCGGATAGATCTGCTGTCGGCCGAGTTGCAGCGGACGCGGTCGCTGGCGCATTCGGTGGGCGTGCGCCCTGGGGAGCATCCGGCGGGCGACGACCTGGAGCGGATCACCGGCGAACTCCTGCGGCTGCGCGCCCGGGTGATCGAGGACCCGCTGGCCTTCTGGGTGTCGTCGTCGACGGGGAGTTCGGCGCCGGGCGGCGGCCGCCCGGACACCGAGCGCTACGACCGTGCGGCCCGTGCGCTGGAGGACATCCGGCGGGAGGTCGCGGCGGTACTGGACGTACGGCAGGACGCCGAGCGGCGGCTGATGCAGCTGCGCGACGTGCTGTCGCGGGCGGACCGCACCCTGACCGAGGCGCGGCAGGCCCGCGGCGAGGTGCTGGCGAAGATCGCCGCGTCGGAGGTGCCCGCGGTCAGCGGCCCGTCGGCGGCGCTGCACGAACAGCTGTCGGCGGCCGCCGACTACCGCAGACGGGCACAGTGGCACCGGCTGTCGCCGCTGCTGGAAAGCCTGGAGGAGGAGGCGGAGGACGAACTCCACCGCGCCCGTGAGTCGTTGACGGCGGTGACCGCGCCACTGGCGGTGCGCGCCGAGCTGCGCGGCCGGCTGGACGCCTACCACGCCAAGGTCGCACGCCACGGCATGGCGGCCGATCCGCTGCTGATCGAGCGCTACGACCTGGCACGCCGGATGCTGTGGAGCGCGCCGTGCGATCTGCGGGCGGCCGGGCAGGCGGTGTGGCGCTATCAGCAGGCCACGGTGGAGGCGCTGGCCGCACCGCAACTGGAGGGGAGGGGGGATTCATGACGCGGCGCGCCGAGGAGCACTGCCAGCGGCGGGACTGCGCGGGCAGTTACGAGGACGTCGGCGGCGGTGAGCTGTACTGCGACCTGTGCGGGCTGGCGCCCGTGGTCTCACCGGGCGGCCTGTTGTCCTCGCCGCCCACGGGTCTGACGGGCCGGGTGCCCACTGACCCTACGGACACCGCCGCCGCCCGGGAGGCGGCCGGTGCCCTGCTGACGGTCCCCTCCCCCGCCCCGGGTTCGGGCGGCACGGCGCCGTCCGCCCGCACGGCGCCGTCCGGCTCGGCGCCCTCCCGCCGCTCGGTGTCCGGGCGGCTGACGCCCCCGTCCTCCGGCGGCGGCCCGGCCCGCGGAGTGCCGGCGGTGTCGGTGCACCCCCAGGGCAGCGGCCCGTCCTCCGGTTCCGTGCGCGGGCGGCTGGGCGCGGGCCTGGTCGCCGTGCCGGAGGTGCCGCGGCCCGATCCGGCCACGGCGGTGCTGGAGCACCCGGAGGTCCCCGAGCGCAAGCGGTTCTGCAGCCGTACGGAGTGCGGCGCGCCGGTCGGCCGGGGGCGTGGTGACCAGCCGGGCCGTACGGAGGGCTTCTGCGCCAAGTGCGGCCAGCCGTACAGCTTCGTGCCCAAGCTCCGGCCCGGCGAGATCGTGCACGACCAGTACGAAGTCGTCGGCTGTCTGGCGCACGGCGGACTCGGCTGGATCTATCTGGCGACCGACCACGCCGTCTCCGACCGGTGGGTGGTGCTCAAGGGACTGCTGGACACCGGCGACGAGGAGGCGCTGGCGGTGGCGGTGTCCGAGCGGCGCTTCCTCGCCGAGATCGAGCACTCCAACATCGTCCGGATCTACAACTTCGTGGAGCATCTCGACCGGGCGACGGGCAGCCTCGACGGCTACATCGTCATGGAGTACGTCGGCGGCAAGTCGCTCAAGGACCTCGCCAACGACCGGCGCACCGCGCAGGGCAGGCGCGATCCGCTGCCGGTCGCGCAGGCCTGCGCCTACGGCATCGAGGCGCTGGAAGCCCTCGGCCATCTCCACAGCCGCGGCTATCTCTACTGCGATTTCAAGGTCGACAACGCCATCCAGCAGCACGACCAGCTCAAGCTGATCGACATGGGCGCGGTGCGCAGGATGGACGACCACGAGAGCCCGATCTACGGCACGATCGGCTACCAGGCGCCCGAAATCGCCATGCTGGGCCCGTCGGTCGCCTCCGATCTCTACACCGTCGCGCGCACCCTCGCCGTCCTCACCTTCGACTTCCAGGGCCATACGAACGTCTTCGCGGACTCGCTGCCCGATCCGGACCACATCGAGGTGTTCCGCACCTACGAGTCCTTCTACCGGCTGCTGGTGCGCGCCACGGACCCGGACCGGGCCCGCAGGTTCGCCTCCGCCGAGGAGATGGCCGAGCAGCTGACGGGCGTGCTGCGCGAGGTGGTGGCGCTCCAGTCGGCGGAGCCGCGGCCCGCGCTGTCGAAGCTGTTCGGGCCCGAACTCCGCGTGGTCGACACCGAGGTGATGGCGGCGGCGGAGGGCGACAGTTCCCTGCTGGGCGGGCGCGGGGCGGCGCCCGCCGGGGAAGGGACGGCGCGCCGCGGCCCCGCACTGCGCCCCCTGGACGTCGCCGCCACCGCCCTCGCGCTGCCGGTGCCGCGGGTGGATCCGGGCGACCCCCACGCCGGGCTGCTGGCCGGGCTGCTGGCCGCCCCGCCCGCCGAGCTGCTGGGCGCCCTGCGCTCCGCGCCGGAGCCCTCCCCGGAGTTGCGGCTGCGCGAGCTGCGCGCCCAACTGGAGACCGGGGACGGCGCGGCCGCGCGGTCGGCGCTGGAGGCGCTCACGGCCGGACCCGCCGCGCCGGGCGGCCCGCGGTCCGGCGACGGCGGCGCGGACTGGCGGGTGGTGTGGCACCGCGGGCTGCTGGCGCTGACGGCGGGCGACCGCGAGGGCGCCGCGCTGGCCTTCGACGCGGTCTACGACGCCTTCCCCGGTGAGCCGGCACCGAAGCTGGCGCTGGGTGTCTGCGCCGAGCTGCTGGGCCAGCTGGACAACGCCGTGGAGTATTACCGCCTGGTGTGGACGACCGACCGCAGTTATGTCAGCGCCGCGTTCGGGCTGGCCCGGGTGCGGCTGGCGGCGGGCGACCGTACGGGCGCGGTCGAGGCGCTGGAGTCCGTCCCGGAGTCGTCCATCCATTACGTCGCGGCGCGGATCGCCGCGGTCCGCGCCCGGCTGCGGGATCGCCCCGCCCGTGACCCGCTGCTGGCGGATCTGCGGGCGGCCGCCGACGGGACCGAGGCCCTCGCGGCCTTCGGTCTGGACGCCGAGCGCCGGGAGCAACTGGCCACCGAGGTACTGGGCACCGCCCTGGACTGGGTACTCTCCGGTAGCCACGGTGCCGGGCCGCCCGGCGCGGTGGCCGCGCAGGAACCGCCGGCGCTGCTCGGCAGCCCGCTGGACGAACGCGGTCTGCGGTTCGGCCTGGAGCGGTCGTACCGGCTGCTCGCGCGGCTGGCGCAGCGTGGTGAGAAAAGGATCGAACTGGTGGAACGGGCCAACCGCTTCCGCCCCAGGACGTGGGTGTGACATGGGTGTGACTGGGCCGGCCCGGTGTCCGGGCTGTGACGAACCGCTCGCTGCGGGGGACAACTTCTGCGGGCGGTGCGGCGCCGCACTCCTGGCGCCCGCCGCGCCGTCGGCGTACGGCGCCCCACCCGTCCCCGGCGCCCCGGCGGTACCACCCCCGCCGCCCCCGCCCCCGATGCCTCCCGGGCCGCCCGCCCCGGCCGGCGGCACGGGCCGTGCCGGACCCGCCGAGCCGCCGCCGGCTCCGCAGGACCGCCTCCCCTACGGGGACACCGGCACCCCGCCGGTGCCGCGGCACGCCCCGCCGGTACCCACTCATGCGCCGGCGGTGCCCGGCCCCGCGCCGGTGACCGACGCCCCGCCGCCGCCCGTCGACCCGCGCGTGGCGGGATACGGGGCGGCCACCGGGGGCGGCGCCGGTGCGGACGCGGAGCCCGCTGCGCCGGCCACGGAATCCGGTGCGCCCGGTGCGCCCGCGGACGGTGCAGCCGCGGCGACGGGACCGACCGGCACCCCCGCCCACGGCACCCCGCTGTGCTCCGCCTGCCGGTCCGGCGCCGTGGACGCCGACGGCTACTGCCTGCGGTGCGGCCAGGCCCGGCCCCCCGCCCGTGACCACATGGAGTGCGAGGTGGGCGGTGTCGCGGCAGTCAGCGACCGCGGCCACCGCCACCACCGCAACGAGGACTTCTTCGCCCTGCGGGCCACCGCCCTCCCCGACGGCGGCCCCGCCGTGGTCGCGGTGGTCTGCGACGGCGTCTCCTCGGCGACCCGCCCGGACGAGGCCTCCGCCGCCGCGTCCGAGGCGGCGGGCGAGGCGCTGCAGGCGTCCCTGCCGCACGGCACCCATCCCCAGCAGGCCATGCACGAGGCCATCCTGGCGGCCTCCTCGGCGGTCGACGCCCTCGCCGCCGACGACTCCCCGGCGCAGGACGAGCACCGTCAGCAGAACGCCCCGGCCTGCACCTTCGTCGGCGCGGTGGTCGGCGGCGGCCTGCTGACCGTCGGCTGGGTCGGCGACAGCCGCGCCTACTGGATCCCCAACGACCGTACGGCGCCGCCCGCCCGGCTCACCGAGGACGATTCCTGGGCCGCCCAGATGGTCGCCAACAACCTGATGTCCGAGGCCGAGGCCAACGCCGATGAGCGGGCCCACGCCATCACGGGCTGGCTCGGCGCGGACGCCTACGAGGTCGAGCCGCACACCGCCACGTTCCAACCGGACGGTCCCGGTGTCGTGGTGGTGTGCACCGACGGGCTGTGGAACTACGCCGAGACCGCGGAGCAGATGGCCGCGGTGCTGCCGTACGACTCCCCCAGCCGGCCGCTGGACGGCGCCCGGGCGCTGGTCACCCACGCGCTCGACGGCGGCGGGCACGACAACGTAACAGTGGCGCTGGTGCCGTTCCCCGCACCGGCTGTGCGGGCAGGATCGGCCTGACCTGCTCACCACCGAATGAGCCGGACGCCGGTGGGAGGCGCGGCACCCCGCGCCCCGCGCCCCGTACGACGCACCACGGTCCCGGCACCACGCGCCACGGGCACCGGCCGGCCGGTCACGGCGTCCCAAGGAGCGCAACGGATGGCCCATTTCGCCAAGTCCCCGGTGCCGCGTTTCTCCGCCGAGGTGTACCAGAACCCCTACCTCCCCGAGGGCGGGCGTGAGGTGCACGCCGTCGTCACGGTCACCGCGACCGGGGGCGGCACGACCGGCGGCCGGCCGGTACCCGCGGGCGGCGCCGGCCGGCCCGACGCCGGCGTGGTGATCATCGTCGACTGCTCCGGGTCGATGGACCATCCGGCGGCGAAGATGCGCGGCGCGCGCGAGGCGACGGCCGCCGCCCTCGACGCGGTGCGCGACGGTGTCGGCTTCGCGGTGGTGGCCGGTACCCACCGGGCCGTGGAGGTCTACCCCGGCGGCGGCCGGCTGGCCGTGGCCGGTGCGGACACCCGGGCCCGGGCCGGGGAGGCGCTGCGCGCGCTCGGCACGGGCGGCGGCACGGCCATCGGGAGCTGGCTGCGGCTGACCGGACGGCTGCTGTCGTCCGCCGGGGCCGGCATCCGGCACGCCATCCTGCTCACCGACGGCCGCAATGAGCACGAGTCGCCGCAGGAGCTGCGCGCCGCCCTGGACGCCTGCCACGGCTCCTTCACCTGCGATGCTCGGGGCGTCGGCACGGACTGGGAGGTCAAGGAGGTCACCCAGATCGCCTCGGCACTCCTGGGCACCGCCGACATCGTCGCCGATCCGGCCGGGCTGACCGCCGACTTCACACGGCTGATGGAGGCGGCGATGGGCAAGGAAGTCGCCGATGTCGGGCTGCGGCTGTGGACCCCGCTGGGCGCCGAGACCGTCTTCGTCAGGCAAGTGGCACCCACGGTGGCGGACTTGACCGGCCGGCGCCGGAAGTCCGGGCCGCGGTCGGGGGACTATCCGACCGGCTCCTGGGGCGACGAGTCCCGCGACTACCACCTCTGTGTCCGCGTCCCGGCGGCCGGAATCGGCCAGGAAATGCTGGCCGCCCGTGTGTCATTGATCATCTCCGGCCCGGACGGGGACCCGGCCGGTTCGCCGCCACAGCCGGTGTCGCAGGCGCTGGTACGGGCCGTGTGGACGGACGACGCGGCCGCCTCCACGTCGATCGATCCGCAGGTGGCGCACTACACGGGGCAGGCGGAACTGGCACAAGCGATTCAACAGGGGCTCGATGCGCGCAAGTCGGGTGATACCGGCGGTGCCATGGCGAAACTGGGCCGCGCGGTACAGCTGGCCGGGAGCTCGGGCAACGAGGAGACTGCGAAACTGCTTGCGAAGGTGGTGGACGTCGTCGACGCGGCGACCGGTACTGTGCGACTGAAGACGACGGTCGCCGAGGCGGACGAGATGACTCTCGAAACCCGCTCGACAAAAACCGTTCGTGTGAAGAAATAGCCACGATCAGTACCGAGCAGTACCACCGAGAGAAATCGGTACGGAGGGGGAAGAACCGACATGCCGACCTGCCCGAGCGGCCACCAGTCGGTGGCCGAAGACTGGTGCGAGGTGTGCGGCCAGCGGATGGCGGGTGCTGTGCCCCCGCCGCCCTCCCTGCCTGCGGGATTCCTCAACGCACCGCCCGGACCGCCGCCCGGCCAGCCCGGACCGCCGCCCGGACCGCCCGCCCCGCCGCAGGGCCGGCCCGGCCCGCCGCCCGGCGGCCCCGGCTTCGGCAACCCCGGCCCCGGTGCGCACGACCACCAGGGCGGCCAGGGCGGCTACGGCTTCCCGCCCCCCGCACCGGGCCCCGACAACTCCGGTGGCCAGGGCGGTTACGGCTTCCCGCCCCCGACACCCGGCCCCGGCCCGGACCGCTCCGGACAGCCCGAGACCTGTCCGCAGTGCGGTACGCCCCGCGAGGCGATGGCGCCGTTCTGTGAGGGGTGCCGCTACAACTTCCTCACCAACTCCCCGACGTCCTACGCGCCGCCGCCCGGACAGCAGCCGGGCCCGCCGCCCGGCGCCCCCGGCCCCCAGGGCGGCCAGGGCGGCTACGGCTTCCCGCCGCCCGCACCGGGCCCGGGCCCGGGCCCGCAGGACGGATACGGCTTCCCGCCGCCGCAGCCCCAGCAGCCCCAGCCCCCGCAGCAGCAGGGCATGCCGGGAGGCGGCCCCGGCGGCATGCCCGGCCAGGGCGGCTTCCCCGACCAGGCCGGCCCCGGCGGCTTCCCCGACCAGCCCGGTCCCGGCGGCTACCCCGGACAGCCCGGCCCGGGCGGCTACCCCGGTCAGCCCGGCCCGCCGCCCGGCATGCCCGGCCCCGGCCCGGCCGGTCAGCCCGGTCCGCCGCCGCAGCAGAGCGACGACTGGCCGCTGAGCCCGCCGAACGCCCAGGCCGCACCGCCGCCGATGGCGCCCGCGCCGCCCGGGCCGGGCCCGCAGGCCCCGTTCGAGCAGCAGCTGCCGCCCGCGCCGTTCCCGCCGCAGGACCAGAGCCCCTACGGGCAGCAGCCGCCGGCTCCGTACGAGCAGCAGCAGATGCCGCAGCAGGGACCGGACCAGCAGTGGCAGGGCGGCCCCGGCACCGGCCAGGGTCCCGCGGCGCCGCCGCAGGGTCCGCAGCCGGTCGTCGGCACCGGCTGGGTGGTGGCCATAGCGCCGGACCGTGAGTACTTCATGGCGATGATGGGCCGCAGCGGCCCGGAGGCGGCGGGGCTCAACCTGCCCGCGTACTCCCCCGAGCAGGTGCTGCCGCTCGCCAACGGCCAGATCGCGATCGGCCGCCGCCGGAACAGCACCGGTGAGGCCCCGGACATCGACCTGGGCAGCACGCCCGAGGACCCGGGCGTCTCGCACCAGCACGCGCTGCTGGTGCAGCAGCAGGACGGCAGTTGGGCGGTGGTGGACCAGAACTCCACCAACGGCACGACGATCAACCTCGCCGAGGACCCGATCCAGCCCTATGTGCCGGTCCCCCTCCACGAGGGCGACCGGGTGCATGTCGGCGCCTGGACGACGCTGACCGTCCGCCGCGGCTGAGCCCGCGCCGGCATCCGGCGACCCCGGGGCGTGATCAACCGATCACGCCCCGGTGGTATGTGCGGACCCGGGGCGTTCGCTTCGACCTACGTCCGGAGTCCTCGGCCGCCGTGTCTGCCACCATGGACGGGTGAACAAGATTCCGCGCGGCACGCTCGAGGAGCAGACCTTCTACGAACAGGTCGGTGGCGAGGAGACCTTCCGGCGCCTGGTGCACCGCTTCTACCAGGGAGTCGCCGAGGACCCGCTGCTGCGGCCGATGTACCCCGAGGAGGACCTCGGCCCGGCCGAGGAACGGCTCGCCCTGTTCCTCATGCAGTACTGGGGCGGCCCCCGTACGTACAGCGACGGCCGTGGACACCCCCGGCTGCGGATGCGGCACGCCCCGTTCACCGTCGACCGGGCCGCACACGACGCCTGGCTGCGGCACATGCGCGAGGCGGTCGACTCCCTCGGCCTGTCCGAGTCGCACGAGACGCAACTGTGGAACTACCTCACGTACGCGGCCGCCACGATGATCAACGCCGCGGACTGAGAAACACCTCACAGCGATCGACGCCCGGCCACGGCCGTCATGTTCCGGCCAAGACCATCCACAGCCCACTCCCCCCACGCTCCTCGTCTGACACCATTCGTTCCTCTGTGTGGTGCTGAGCGCGGCAAGGGGGGACCGTGTCCGGCTTTGTCTTTCTGCGGGTGCGGGCGCACCGTCTTCTGCTGACCGCTGCCCTGCTGTCGGTGCTGCTCACCACCACCGTGCTCACGACACTGGCCGCCTTCTCCGGCGCGGTCGGGGACGCGGGGCTGCGCCAGGCCCTGCGGACCCGCGCCGCCCCGGCCGCCGCACTCCAGGTGACGGCCCAACTTCCCGCCGCGCAAAGGCAATCGGCGGACCGGGCGGTCGTCCGGGGCGCCCGGCGGACCTTCGACGGGCTGCCGTTCACGGTCCGCACCCTGGTCCGCTCCGGGCCCTACGCCCTGCCCCGCTCGCTCCGGCCCGCGCAGGCGCGCACACCGGATCCGGACCTCACCCAGCTCGCCGCCCTGGACCGCTCCCGGCTCACCCTCACCGCCGGGCACTGGCCGACAGCGGTCCGGCGGGCCCGCTGGCCGTCGCGGTGCCGGCCGCCGCGGCCGCCCGGCTGGGGATCGCGCCCGGCCGGCGGCTCACCCTCGACAACCGGCTGTCCGGCCCCGCCCACCTGCCGGTCGAGGTCACCGGCGTCTACCGGCCCACCGACCGCACCGACCCGTACTGGAAGCTCGACGAGCTCGGCGGGCGCGGGGTGCGCACCGCGGGATTCACCACCTACGGGCCGCTGTACACCGACCCGGCGGCATTCCGCGGCGGGGCGGCCCCGGGCGGCGGGGTGTCCCAGGACGCGGTGGGCTGGCTCGCCATCGCCGACTTCCGCCCGCTGACCGCCGACCGGCTGCCCGCACTGAGCGGCGCCGCCACGGCGGCACCCAAGGCGCTGATGGCCGATCCGGTGTTCGCGGGCCGGGCCACCGCCGCCACCGATCTTCCCGCCGCACTGGGGCAGTTGCGGCGGGCGCTGCTGGTGAACCGCTCGACGATCCTGATCGTCGCGCTGCAGCTGATCCTGCTGGCCGGCTGCGCGCTGCTGCTGGTCGCCCGGATGCTGAGCACCGAACGGTCCGGTGAGACGGCGCTGTTGCGGGCCCGCGGCGGATCCCGGCGGCGGATCGCCGGGCTGGCCCTGACCGAGTCGCTGCTGCTGGCCGCCCCGGCCGCGGTCGGCGCGCCGCTGCTCACCGGCCCGCTGCTGCGTCTGCTGGCCGGCCACGGCGCGCCGGCCCGGACCGGACTGCTGCTGGACACCGCGCTCACCGCCACGACCTGGCTGACCGGCATCGCCGTGGCGCTGGGCTGCGCCCTCGCGGTCGCCGCACCGGCACTGCTGCGCACCGGGCCCAGCGGCCCGCACACCCGCCGGGCGCGGACGCTGCCCGGTGCGGCAGGGGTCTCCGCGGCGCGAACGGAGTGGCGTACCTGGGGACGAACGGGCGCGGACATCGGGCTGCTGGTGATCGCCGGTGTCGCCTCCTGGCAGCTCCAGCGGCAGGGGGCGGACGGCGCGGGGAGCGGGGTCCTGACCGGCGACACCACCGGCCGGCTCGGCATCGATCCGGTGCTGGTGGCCGCCCCGGCGCTGGCGCTGCTCGCGGGGACGGTGCTGACCCTGCGGCTGCTGCCGCTCGCCGCGCGGATCGCCGAACGGGGCGCGGCCCGCGGCCGGGGGCTCGCCGCGGCGCTGGCCGGCTGGCAGATCAGCCGCCGCCCGCAGCGTGGCGCCGGCCCCGTGCTGCTGCTGGTGCTGGCCACCGCCCTGGGCATGCTGGCGATCGGCCAGGGCGCGTCCTGGCACCGTTCGCAGGACGACCAGGCCGACTTCCGCGCGGCCGCACCGGTACGCGTCCTGGCGAGCCGGATACCGCCGTGGGGCCAGGACGGGGCGTACGCGGACGTCCCCGGGGTGGCCGCGGCGCTGCCCGCCGGGCTGACGGGGCTCGATCTGCCGGACGGCAAGAACTCCTCGCTGCTCGCCCTGGACGCCCGGCGGTCGGCGGGCGCGCTGCTGCTGCGCGGCGATCTGGTGGGCGGCGCCGCGGGCGATCCGGCGGGCGCGGCGGCGGACCGGCTGCTGCACGCGGTGGCCCCACGCGGCGGGCCCCCGGCGGGCGTGGAACTGCCCCCGCACACCGACCGGTTACGGCTGACCGCGACCCTGCGCTCGCTGCGGACGCTGCCGCTCCCCCAGCAGCCGCCGATGCCCGGCGCAAAAGCGGACCCGCAGGACACCGGCCCGGTGCCCGCGGCTCTCTCCGTCCTCCTCACCGACCGCCACGGCGTCCCGTGCTCCCTCCCGCTCGGCTCGCTCGCGGCCGACGGCCGGCCGCACACCCTCACCGCGGACCTCACCGCCGCCCCCGGTGCCGCCGCGGGCCGCCCGGCCGGTCCGCTGCGGCTGACCGGCCTGGTCGCCGGCCTGGACCAGCCGCCGGTCCCGCACCGCCAGCAACTCACCGTCACCGCCGCCGAGACCACCGCCGGCGCCGGCCCGCCCCGGCCCCTCACCGCCCCCGCCGCCCTCCGCTGGCAGCCGAAGATCACCGACACCAGCCGCTCCGTGGGCGAGGCGTTCGGCCCCCGGGCCGGCCGGGCCGAAGTCCCCCGCGGCGGACTGCTGTCCCAGACCTACGACACCGGCGCCCGGCTGGATCCGTACGGTGCCTGGGTGACCACGGTGCGGATCACCGCCGCACATGCCGCGCGGCCGCCGCTCGCCGCCGTCGCCACCGGGGCGTTCCTGCGCACCAGCGGATCGAAGGTCGGCTCCGTCGTCGAGGTACCGGTCAACGGACAGCCGCTGAAGGCACGGATCGTCCGGGCGGTCCGCGCGCTGCCGGGACCGGCCGACACACCGGCCTCCGGCGGACTGCTGGCCGACCTCGGCGCCGTCAACGAGGCGCTGTCCGACCGCGGCGCCCCGCCGCTGACCGCCACCGAGTGGTGGCTGCGCCCCGAGCCGGGCGCGACGGCCCGGGTCGCCGGGGCGCTGCGGGCCCGCCCGGACACCGACCCGGACCAGGTCCTGGTCCGCGACGAGATCGCCGGGCAGCTGCACGGCGATCCGCTGGGGCTCGGCCCGCAGACCGCGCTGGGTGCGGCCGCCGCGGTCGCCGTCGCGCTGGCGGCGGTCGGCTTCGGGGTCGGCGCCGCCGCCTCGATCCGCGAACGGACCAGGGAATTCGCGGTGTTGCGTGCCGTGGGCGCGCCGCGCGGGCAGCCGGCCCGGATGATCGCCGCCGAGCAGGGCGTCCTGATCGCGCTGGCCCTGGGCGTCGGCGCGACGCTGGGCACGGCGCTGACCCGGGCGGTCGTGCCGCTGGTCGTGCTCACCGAGCAGGCGGGCCGTCCGGTGCCGCCGGTGCTGGTGGAGCTGCCGGCCGGCCCCGTGATGACGCTGCTGGCGGCGGTCGCGGCGGTGCCGCTGCTGGTCGTCGCGGCCCTCGGGCTGCACCCCGGCGACCCGGTGCAGGCCCTGCGCAGCCAAGGAGCACGCTGAGATGACCCGGCACCCCGTGGACCCGGCCCCCACCGGACGAGGTGAGCGCCGGTGAACACCCCGTCCCGCACGAACTGGTGGCGCGCCCGGCTGCGCGCCTCGCGCACCGCGGCACTGACGCTGGGCGCGCTCGTCCTGGTCACGGCGTTCCTGGCGGCGGCGTTCCCGCGCGCGAGGGAGGCGTACGAGACCGACGGGGTGCGCCATGCGCTCGGTTCGGTGCCGCCCGCCCAGCGGACGATGGACATCACCGTCTCGCGCGCGGACCTGACCGGCGGCGACCCCGCGGCCGCCTACGCCGCGCCGGAGCTGGCCCGCCAGGACCGCGCGATCCGGGGGCAGTTCGCCGCGCCGCTGCGGATCGACGGAAACGAGGCCGTGTACGGCGTCCGCACCACCAAGGCGCCGGCCGCCCGGGACGCCTGGCTGCCCCGGCCGGACGGTCTCACCCCCCTCCTCTCCCTGTACGCGGCCTCCGGCCTGGACCGGCACGCCACCGTCACCCGGGGGCGGCTGCCGCATGCCGCGCGGCCGGGGGCGCGCACCCTGGAGGCGGCGGTCACCGTCGCCACCGCCCGCACCCTCCGGCTGCACCCGGGCAGTCGGCTGCATCTGGAGGGGCTGACGGTCCGGATCTGCGGCCTGCTCGCCCCGCGTGCCCCGCAGGGCGCGTACTGGGCGGTGGACCCGCTGATGGCCACCGCCCGCCAGGACGTGTCGGCGGGCCCGCCGCCGCAGAGGTACTGGCGGGCCGGTCTGCTGCTGTCGCCGCAGGACGGCCCGGCGCTGCCGGCCGCCGCCGAGCCGGAGAAGTTCTGGCGCTACCCCCTCGACACCGGTGCGCTGACCGGCCGGGACGCCCCGCTGCTGCGGGAGCGGGTGGTCTCCCTCGAACACGGCGCGGCGCTCGCCCGGTTGCGTACGGTCGCGGGCGCCGGCGCACTGGCCGACAGCGCGGTGGACGGGCTGCTGGACTCTTTCGCCCGGACGCGGGCGGCGATCGCGCCGGTCGTCGCGGTGGCCGCGTTCGGGATCGGCACCGTGGCGTCGGTGGTGCTACTGATGACCGCCGGACTGGCCGCGGCCCGACGGCACGCCGAGCTGGCCCTGCTGCGGGCCCGCGGCGCCTCACTGGCCGGGCTGACCGGGCAACTGGCGGCGGAGACCGCGACGGTGGCGCTGCCCGCGGCCGCTGCCGGCGGCGCCCTGGCGCTGCTGGTGCCCGGTGAGCGGGTACTGCCCTCGCTGCTGGCGGCGGCCGGGACCGGGCTGCTGGGCACGCTCGCCCTGCCGCTGCGGGCCGCCGCCGCCCACCGCCGGCCCCGTCCCGCCGAGCGCGGCGACCTGGTACGGGCCCGCCCCTCCCGGCGCCGCACGGTCGCCGAACTGACCCTGCTGGTACTGGCGGTGGGCGCGGTACTCGCCCTGCGCCGCCGCGCTACGGCGGCCGGCGGGGTGGACGCCCTGGTCAGCGCGGCCCCGGTGCTGCTCGCAGGGATCGCCGCGCTGGTCCTGATGCGGCTGTATCCCCTCCCGCTGCGGCTGGCCGCCCGGCCCGCCGCCCGGAGGGCCGGGCTGACCGGGTTCCTGTCGCTGGCCCGCGCCGGCCGCGCCCCGGCCACCGCCCAACTCCCCCTGCTGGCCCTGGTGGTGGCGCTGACCACGGCCTCCTTCGGGGGCTCGGTGCTCGCCGGGGTCGCCACGGCACGCGACCACGCGGCGCTGACCGCGGTCGGCGCCGAGGCCCGGATAGCCGCCGGCCGTGCCCTCCCCGAGGCGCTGCGGCGCGCGGTCGCCAGGGTGCCGGGCGTCACGGAGGCCGTACCGGTGCGGATCGGCATCCAGGCCGCCGACGACGACGGGCCGCCGCTCTACCTGGTCATCGCCGACGCCGAGGCCTACTCCCGGCTCGCCCGCGCCACCGGCCTGGGCCCGTTCGACGCGCGGGAACTGGCCGACCCGGGCGGCGACCGGCCGCTGCCCGCGCTGGTCTCACCCAGCTTCGTGACCCGCTTCGGGCGCGCCCCGATGGCCCTGCAGCCGGAGTTCGGCCAGCTGGTGATCCGTCCACGGGCCGTCCGCGCCGACACTCCCGCGCAGCCCGGCGGCGACTTCGTCGTCCTCAACTCCCGGAGCGTGGCCCGGCTGCACCCGGACACCTACGCCGACCCCGCCAACGGCCCCTCCCTCCTGCTGCTGTCCGGCCACGCCCTCGACGCCGGGGCGCTGCGCACCGCCCTCCGTACCCACACCCCGCCGTCGCAGCCCGCCCGGCTGACCCTGCGCTCCGCCGCACGCGCCGCACTGGCCGACTCGCCCCTCCAGCAGGGCGCGGAGCGCCTCTACACCGCCGCCGTCGCGGCCGGTGCCGGCTTCGCCCTGCTCGCCCTGCTCCTGTCCCTCCTCCAGGACGCGCCGCAGCGCACCCAACTCCTGGCCAGGCTGCGCACGATGGGCCTGACACCGGCCCAGGGGCGGCGGCTGATGGTTCTGGAGGCGCTGCCGCAGGCGCTGCTCGCGGCCCTGGGGGGCCTGCTGTCCGGCGCCGCGGCGGTCCGGCTGCTGGGCCCGGGGACGGACCTCACCCCGCTCGCCCTCCCCGGCGCCCCGGGAGGCGGCGCACGGGACACCGTACGACTGCCCGTCGATGCCGCGTCCCTGCTGCTGCCGTCGGCGGGCGTGCTCGCCCTGGCCCTGGCGGTGGTCCTGGCGCAGACCTGGCGGAGCGGACGGCGCCGCGAGAGCACCGAGTTGAGAGCGGGGGACCCCCGATGACCACACCGCCCGACGACACGACCGACGGCACCGCACCACCGGCGGCGCACGGCCCGGGGGCGGCCCCGCCCGCCCGGCCGCGCGCCGCCGCGCCCGCCGGCCTGGCCGAGCTGGAGCGACGGGCGGCCTCCCGGCACGGCCGGCCCGCCTACGGGCATGACGCACTGATCGCCTGCGACCGGCTGGTACGGGTCTTCAGCACCGACGGGGTCGAGGTGCAGGCCCTGCAAGGGCTGGATCTGCTGGTCGCCGAGGGTGAGTTGATGGCGCTGGTCGGGGCGTCCGGCAGCGGCAAGTCGACCTTGATGAACATCCTGGCGGGCCTGGACGTGCCGACCGCGGGCGCCGCCACGGTCGCCGGCCGCGATCTGCTGACGATGGACGCCCGGGCCCGGCTCGGCTACCGCCGTGACGTCGTCGGCTTCGTCTGGCAGCAGACCGCCCGTAACCTCCTGCCGTATCTGACGGCCCTGCAGAACGTCATGCTGCCGATGCAGCTGCGTGGCGGCCGCCGGCGGGCGGCCCGGACGAAGGCGGCCGGGGAGCTGCTGTCGATGCTCGCCCTCGACCACTGCCGCGACCGCCGTCCGCACCAGCTCTCCGGCGGCGAACAGCAGCGCACCGCGATCGCGGTGGCACTGGCCAACACCCCGTCCGTGCTGCTGGCCGACGAGCCGACCGGCGAACTGGACTCGCACACCGCCGAGCAGGTCTTCACGGCCTTCCGTACCGCCAACGAGGAGCTGGGCACCACGATCGTGATCGTCACCCATGACCAGGCGGTGGCGAGCGAGGTACGGCGCACGGTCGCGATCCGCGACGGCCGGACGTCCTCGGAGGTCCTGCGGCGCACCGAACGGGACGCCACGACCGGCCGGGAATCCCTGGTGGCCCGCGAGTACGCGATGCTCGACCGCGCGGGCCGGCTGCAGTTGCCGGCCGAGTACACCCACAGCCTGGGGATGGAACACCGCGTCCTGCTGGAGCTGGAGAGCGACCACATCGGGGTCTGGCCCGACCACACCGCGGACGCGGCGGCCCGGGCACAGGAGAAGGACCGGGGCGAAGACGGGGGTGGGGCCGGGGACGAAACTGGCTAGCTCCGCCTTACCTCGCCCTCACCTCGCGTGCCCTGTCCGGACACCCGGGGCGGCGGCCGCCTCCCTCAGACCGGCGTGACCGTGAGCCCCGACAGCCCCGTCGACCCCGCCGGGCCCCCGGTCCGTACGGCGACCGACCCGTAGGGGGTGCTCAGCCGCAGCCAGCCGCCCGCGGACAGCAGACTCAGCGGCTGGGGACGGGAGGCAGGGGCGTCGGCGGAGGTGCCGCCGCCCACCAGCGCACCGGCCCGGGCCGGCCGCAGAAAGCCCAGCGACTGCGCGGCATGGGCGGCGCGCAGCGGAAGGTGGGTGTCGCCGAGGGTGCGCGACCAGATCTCCCGGCCGATCCGGTCCCGTTCGGCACGGGTGCGGTGCTGCGGCTCCAGTGCCTCGTCCCGGGACCGGAATTCGGCGACCGCGGCGGCCACCGCGCGCACCAGCGCCTCGGGCGCGGGCAGCCCCGGCACCCGCTGCCAGCCGCCGCGCGGCGGCAGCACCCCGGTCCACGGCGGGCCGGTCACCGCGGCGGGCACGGTCACCGCGTCCGACGGCTCCTCGATGCCGTCGAGGAGTTCACCGGCCGAGACGGTGCTGTCGAGGGTGGCGTCCCCGGCGAGCCGGGCGGTGCGGATGGCCAGCACCTCGAAGGACGGCGGGCGGCCGAAGACGGCGAGCACCCCGCCGCCGGCCTGGAGCCGTACCGCGGCGGCTTTGTCGTAGTGGATCAGCCGGGCCAGGAAGGCGGCGAGATCCGCCGCCTCCCCGGCGTCGGCGAGGTGGAGCACCGTCATACCGCGACGGCCCCCCGCTGGTGCGAGGCGTCGTCCAGATACTCCTTGAGGATCGACTTCTCCTCCGCGGTGAGGCGGCGGGGACGCTCCTCGGTGAAGTTGTACGGGACGACGACGGTCGAGGCGCGCAGATAGAGGGTGTCCTCGTCCTTGACCTCGTAGCCGACCGTCATCGACGCGGCGCTGATCTTCGTCACCCACAACTCGACGGTCACCGGGGCGTGCCGGTGGACCAGCGGGCGCACATAGTCGATCTCGTGCCGGGCGACGACCGAGCCGCCCGTGAACGACGGGCTGCCGTCCCCCGGCGCCAGCCGGCGCATGAAGTCGATCCGCGCCTCTTCGAGGTAGCGGACGAACACCGCGTTGTTGACATGGCCGAACGCGTCCATGTCCGACCAGCGCAGGGGGCAGGAGTAGAGGTGTCGCACGCCGGTCAGCCCCGGGTGAGCTTCTTGTACGTGGCGCGGTGCGGACGGGCCGCGTCCGCACCGAGGCGCTCGACCTTGTTCTTCTCGTAGGACTCGAAGTTGCCCTCGAACCAGAACCACTTGGATTCGCCCTCGTACGCCAGGATGTGCGTGGCGACGCGGTCGAGGAACCAGCGGTCGTGGGAGACGACCACGGCGCAGCCCGGGAACTCCAGGAGCGCGTTCTCCAGCGAGGACAGGGTCTCGACGTCGAGGTCGTTGGTCGGCTCGTCGAGGAGCAGGAGGTTGCCGCCCTGCTTGAGGGTGAGCGCCAGGTTGAGGCGGTTGCGCTCACCGCCGGAGAGCACCCCGGCCGGCTTCTGCTGGTCCGGGCCCTTGAAGCCGAACGCGCTCACGTAGGCGCGCGAGGGCATCTCGACCTGGCCGACGTTGATGTAGTCCAGCTCGTCGGAGACCACGGCCCACAGGGTCTTCTTGGGGTCGATGTTCTCGCGGCTCTGGTCGACGTAGGAGATCTTGACGGTCTCGCCGACCTTGATGTCGCCGGAGTCCGGGGTCTCCAGGCCCTGGAGCATCTTGAACAGCGTGGTCTTGCCGGCGCCGTTCGGGCCGATGACACCGACGATGCCGTTACGGGGCAGGGTGAAGCTCAGGTCGTCGATCAGGACCTTCTCGCCGAAGGCCTTGTTGAGCTTGTCGACCTCGACGACGACACTGCCCAGGCGCGGGCCCGGCGGGATCTGGATCTCCTCGAAGTCCAGCTTCCGCATCTTGTCGGCCTCGGCGGCCATTTCCTCGTAACGGGCCAGTCGCGACTTGGACTTGGCCTGCCGCCCCTTGGCGTTGGAGCGCACCCACTCCAGCTCTTCCTTGAGGCGCTTGGCGCGCTTGGCGTCCTTCTGCCCCTCGACCTTGAGACGGGTCTGCTTGGTCTCCAGGTACTTGGAGTAGTTGCCCTCGTAGCCGTGCAGGCGGCCGCGGTCGACCTCGCAGATCCACTGGGCGACGTGGTCGAGGAAGTACCGGTCGTGGGTGACGGCGACGACGGTGCCGGGGTACTTCGCGAGGTGCTGCTCCAGCCACTGCACGGACTCGGCGTCCAGGTGGTTGGTGGGCTCGTCGAGGAGCAGCAGGTCGGGGGCCTCCAGCAGCAACTTGCACAGCGCGACGCGGCGGCGCTCACCACCGGAGAGGGTGGTGACCGGCCAGTCGCCGGGCGGGCAGCCCAGCGCGTCCATGGCCTGCTCCAGCTGGGTGTCCAGGTCCCACGCGTTGGCGTGGTCGAGGTCCTCCTGGAGCTTGCCCATCTCCTCCATCAGCGCGTCGGAGTAGTCGGTCGCCATGAGCTCGGCGACCTCGTTGAAGCGGTGGAGCTTGCCCATGATCTCGGCGGCGCCGTCCTGCACGTTCTGCAGCACCGTCTTGGACTCGTCCAGCGGCGGCTCCTGCAGGAGCATGCCGACGGTGTAGCCCGGGGAGATGAACGCATCACCGTTCGACGGCTGCTCAAGACCGGCCATGATCTTCAGCACCGTGGACTTACCGGCGCCGTTGGGACCCACGACACCGATCTTTGCGCCGGGCAGGAAGCTCAGCGTCACGTCATCGAGGATGACCTTGTCGCCGTGCGCCTTGCGCGCCTTGCGCATCGTGTAGATGTACTCAGCCAAGAGAAACCGTCCGGCAGATTGGATCGATCAGGGTCTGTGCGGCACCGCCCCGGGCCGTCGTACGCCGTGACCGGGGGAGGGCAGATACACCCCATCTTGCCGTACGCCTGTGCTCTGGCGGAAACGAGTAGGTCAGAGCGCCCCTGCTCAGCCCTGACCCGCCACGCCCCGGTGTCCCCCGGTCGCTCTCCGTCAGCCCCGCGCACCCTCGCACGGGGCGCGCGCCGCGCAGGTTGCCGGGGCGGCGGGCGTGGGCGTGCGCCGGGGCAGATGCCGACGCGGCGGGCCGCGCCGGGCCCGCCCTCCCGAAGCGGTACGGGCTGAGCCGGCCATGACGGCGTTCCCCCTCGGGACCGGTCGTGGCGGGGTCACACCCCGGGAGACGGTGGCGCGGACGCCGAAGGCCCCGGAGCGCTGCTGCGCTCCGGGGCCTTGAGGTACTCGACCGGCTACCGCCCGCTCACCGGTGGGTCACCGGGCGGTCGCCGGCCGCGACCGGGCGCCGGGTGCCGGTGTCACGCGGCGGGGGTACCGGCCTTCTTCTTGCGGAGGAAGAACACCGCGCCGCCGCCGACCACGACCAGGAGGACCGCGACGCCCGCGATCATCGGGGTGGCGCTGCTGGAGCCGGTCTCGGCGAGGTCGCCGCCCTTGTCACCGCCGGTGCTGCCGCCGACCGAGGCCGGGCTGGGCTGCGAGGAGGGCTTGCCGCCGCCGCTGCCGGCGGTCTTGCAGTCCAGGACCCCGGAGAAGGACTTCTTGAAGCCGCCCGCACCCGTGATCGTGATGTTGTACGGCTGGTCCTCGCCCACCGGAACGGTCACGGTCTGCGACTTGCCCGGGGCGACCTCGTAGGTCTTGCCGGAGAGCTGGAAGCGGAACGCCTCATCGCCCTTGTTGGTGGCAGTGACGTCCACGCCGCCCTTGGCGCAGTTCTTCTCGGCGGTGATCGCCGGGATGGCGCCCTGCTTCTTCCAGGAGGCCGAGGCGGCCGCGGAGACCGTGGACTCGCTGGAGCCGGCCAGGATCTGGGTCTGGCTCTTGGCGTGCTCACCGATGCCGGTGAAGGCACGGCCGACCGGGACCTTGGTGGCGGCCTGCGCGGTCAGCGAAGTGCTGCCGTCCGCGGCGCCCTTGGGCACGTCGAAGAACAGCTGAGTGCCGTCGGTGGCGCTGGTGACCGGCTTGCCGTCCTTGCCGACGACCTTGACACCGGCAGGCGCACCGGCCGCCGGGGCGATCGTGACGCTGTCGGCGTTGGTGTGCACGGTGACCGGACCGAGCTTGCCGCCGGACTTACCGGAGACCGCCGGGGGGTCCAGGGTCAGCGACGCCTTGGGCTCACCGACGTTCTGCGCGCTCTTCTCGAGGTAGTCGGCGAGCTTCTCGGCCGCCGGGTCGACCGCGTCCACCTTGACGTGGTCGGAGAAGCGCCAGATCGCGACCTGGGTGCCGGCCGCTGCGGTCTTCTCGGTGAGGTTGCCGGCGCCGGCCTTGGAGGCGAGCGTGGCCAGGTCGTTCACCTGGGGGTACGAGTTCTGCAGGATCCAGCGGATCTTGCCCGCGTCCCCGTTGTTGTGCAGCGACGAGGCGCTCCAGGGCACTTCCTGGTACTTCGCCTGCTGCTGCGTCGGGTTGTGGATGTCGATGCAGTACGTCTGGAGCGTACCGCCGTTGTCGACCGCCATCTCGAAGAGGCCGGCGCCGACGCGCTGGTCCCCTCCCGCGTTGTGCACGATCGCCTGGTCAAAGGTCTTCAGCCCGCCGAGCGTGGCGGTGGCACCCCCATGCGCGGGGGTCGTCTCGTCCGCCGCGGCAGTGCCCGCGGTGGCTATCGCACCCGCCGCGACCAGGCCCGAGGCCACGACCGCGGCGGCAAGGCGGGCTGCGCCCCGCCTCTTTATGGAAAGCATGAAATTCCCCTCTGGGCGAGGCGGTCGAGTGGGAGAGGATGCCTCGCCGGAAAGATCCAAAGGACTCAGCAACCGAACACGTCAGCCCCCGTGAGTTCTTGTCGGATCTTATGGAGCAGGTGCACCAGGGTCCCCAGTAATGGCGTCCCATAAGCGATCCGAATCGCAATCGTTACCGACAACAGGCACCCTGACCTGGCATTATCGACAAATCGTCAGGACTTTTCAGGACACTGCCACCTTCTCGGGCGAATCGACGCCGTCCGAGACCGGCGGAACGGAAGGCTCCGGCGGCCCAAGACCCGCCGCACCATTGGAGCTTGTCGAGGATTCAGGTGATGCAGCGGGTTCAGCCGCCGGGGGCGCCTTGGCAGACGTCTGCCCGGCGGAGGGCAACGCCCCGCCCCGGTCCTCCTGTTGTGGCAGTGGTGCGGGCTCGGGTGAGGTCGAGGACGGCGCGGCGGCATCCGATCCGGTCCGCGCCGGTCGCGTGCCTCTCCGGAACGCGGCGGTGCCACGCGTGAGATCGTGGCCGATCGCCACGGCGTCCACCTCTGCCGCGAACCATCGCTGCCCGCCCCGCTCGGGGGACTGCTCCCCTTCCCGCAGCCGCAAGCGCCCCTGAACGATGAGTGGTTCCCCCACCGCCACCGACGCCGCGACATTGTCGGCGAGCCCGCGCCAGGACCGGACCGTATAGAAACTCGTCTCGCCGTCGGTCCAGCGCTCCAGCCCCTTGTCCCACCGCCGGGACGTGGCCGCCAGCCGGAACCTCGCCACCGTCGCGCCCGCCGTCGTCTGCCGGTGCTCCACCGCCGTCGCGGCATTCCCCACCAGCGTCACCATCGTGTCGTTCACGGAACACGCCTCCCCCGTGTCGTGCGCGGGCCCTCGTCCTGTGCCGCGCGCTGCGTGGATTTCATGCTGCACGGGTTCGGCGGCCGCCGCGCCGGCGTGTGGACGGCCGGCCGCCTGTGGACAACTCGGCCACCCGAAAGGGTCATCGCGAAGGAGCCGTCACACGCCCGACGCCACCGCGTACTGCTCCCGTACCTCGCGATAGCGCAACAGCTCCGCGGCCACCGGCTCCAGCACCCGGGCCCGGCCGCACCCCGCCGCCGCCGTCCGCAGCCGCCGCTCCGCGTCCTGCCCGTAGCGCCTCGCCGGACCGCGCGCCACCACGCGGCACAGCCAGGTCAGTGCGAGCCCGCCCATCGCGCCCAGCACCGAGGGCAACAGCCCGGAGACCCAGTCCGTCCCGTCGCCGAGACCCGTGACCACCCCCAGCAGCCACAGGACACCGACGACTTGGAGCGCGGCCAGCAGCCCCTGCAACGAGGCGGCAACCGTCCACCACCGCGGCTTCACGGCAGGCCCGCCCCGCAGCGACTCCTCCGCCTCTGCCGCCGCCTTGTCCAGCGCTTCGGGCAGTCCGTGCGCGCCCCGGTCCGCCGCCTCCCGCACCGCGTGGGCCCAGGGCGCCGGCAACCCGTGCGCCGCCTCACCGGCCACCGCCCGTACGGCGTGCTCCACCACGGGCCGCGCCGCCGCCCGGCCGTCCACCACCGGCTCCCCCGCACCACCGGCCGGGGTCCCGCCCGGCCGCACCTGCCCGGACGCACCCTGTTGCCCCATGAGGCCCTGCCGCACGCCGCCCCGCCCAGGAGCGGCCCGCCCGGAGCCGGCCCTCCCGGTACCCGTCGGCGCGGCCCCCGCCCCCGCCTGCCCCGCCTCGCCACATCCCCCGCAGGCCTGACCGCTGACGCCCCGCCCGACGCCCGGATTTCCGCGCCGCCGGGACGCTCCCACTCCGGCCGTCGCTCCCCGGGGAGCCCCCACGTCCGTCGTCGCCACCCCGGAGGCGGGCTTCACCCACCGGCTCCCCCGCCCGCCACGCCCCCGCCGCAGCCGCACTCGCGCCCACGGTGTCCCGCACGCGCGCTCCGCCTGGCGCAGCCAATCGCGTTCCGCCGCACGCCCGGTGGCCACCGCCCCCACGGCCTCGGCCAGCCGGTCATCGAACTCCGCCCGCGCCTGCTCGGTCAGCCCGACCGGGCTCTGCGCCACATACACCGACCGCAGCCGATCGGCCGCCGCGTCCACATCCGCCGCCAGCCGCCGGTCCGCCGCCCCCTGCTCCGCGACGAACTGACCCAGTGCCTCCCGTAGTTCCCCCACGCCCCTGCCGGTCGCGGCGGAGAGCGCGAGCACCGCCGCCCCGGGCTCCCCGTGCTCGCCCAGCGCCAGCCCGTCCTCGTCCAGCAACCGGCGCAGATCGTCCACCACCTGGTCGGCGGCGTCCCCCGGCAGCCGGTCCACCTGGTTGAGGACGACGAACATGACCTCGGCGTAGCCCGCCAACGGCCGCAAATACCGCTCGTGCAGCACCGCGTCGGCGTACTTCTCCGGGTCCACCACCCAGATCACCGCGTCCACCAGCTCCAGCATCCGGTCCACCTGGGCGCGGTGCTCGGTGGCCGAGGAGTCGTGGTCGGGCAGGTCGATCAGGATCAGTCCGCTCAGCTCGGAGTTGCCGTCCGCCGGGGCGTGCCGACGATGTGTGGGCACACCCAGGCGGTCCAGCAGTCCTTCCGCCCCCGGCCGGGGGCCCGGCCAGACACAGGCCACCGGCTCCGCGGTCGTCGGCCGGCGCGGCCCGACCTGCGAACGATTCGCCCCGGCCAGCGCGTTGAACAGCGACGACTTACCGCTGCCGGTCGCCCCCGCGAGGGCGACGACGGTGTGCTCACCGGACAGCCGGTACCGCGCGTCCGCCGTCTCCAGCACCCGCCCCGCCCCCTCCAGCGTCCGCCCGTCCAGCCGGCTGCGGGACAGCGCGATCAGCTCCCGCAGCGCGTCCAACCGCCCGCGCAGCCCACCCGACGTGGCCTGCCGTCCCCCGTCCGCGACCCACCGGTACCCGCTCCCGTCCGCACGCGACGGCACGGGTACCTGCCGGCAACCCGCCTCTCCACCACGGGACGCGCCCCCCGCCCGTACACCCGCCCGCCCCTGGGCTCCGGCGGCACGATCCCCGGCGGACGAGGCAACACCCGCCGCCACCGCCGACTCCACCCGCGCCCCGCTCACCCCGTCCCGCCCCCCGGGCCGAGGCACCCCGCCACCCCGCGCCCGCCGCGCGATCAACCCGTCATCCCACACCCCACCGGCCCCTGCCCCCACAACCTCCGCAGATTCCACGAGCTCCACGAGCTCCACGTGCTCTACGTGCTCCACGAGCTCCACGAGCTCCTCGGGCCCCACGTGCTCCTCGGGCCCCACGGGCGCCACCACTCCCGCGCCCTCCCCGGACGCCGTCGCCTCCACGGGCCCCTCACCCACAACAGCCGCCGCCTTCCGTCCGCTCTCCCCCTCCCCCGCCTCCTGCCCGTTCCCCGCGCTCTCCCCGGATCCCGTCACCTCGGACACGTTCACCCCGACACCCCCTCCTTCCCCATCGCCATCTCCCTGGCCATCGCCGTCTCCTCTTCTCTGCGCTGCTGTTCTCTCCGCTGCTCCCGCTGTTTCTCCCGCTGCAATACGGACAGTGCGGCGATCAGCTCCGCCTGCTGGTCCAGGGGCACCGTCAGCTGATCCAGCGGAGCCAGCCGCCGCTCCCGCTCACCGTGCAGGGCGCGCTCCAGATACGTGGCCAGCAGCCGGCTGCCCCGGTCACAGAGCCGCAGCGCACTCTGGGCCCCCAGGAGGTCGGCGAGGTTCTCGCCCGCCGTACGGGCGCGGCGGCCACCGAGCAGGGCGGTGGCCAGCAGCGCCGCCGACTCCTCCGGCTCCACGGACCCCGTGCGCTCACCGGCCTGCCCGGCCCGGGCCTCGCGCGTCTCCTCCTCGGCCAGCTCCTCCAGGCAGCGCCGCCAGCGCCGGACGATCACGCCGAGCCGTTCGCCCGCACCCGCCGCGCCCGCAGCCGTCGTCAACGCCACCTCGGACGCCGCGGCATCGCGTCGCCAGGCGTCCGCGGACCGCTCATCGGCCTCCTCCACGGCACAGGTCAGCAGCGAGGTGAGGCCATGGGTCAGGGCGTCGAGCAGCTCGTCCGACCGGCCGTCGAGCCCATGGTCACGCCAGTGGGCGCGGGCGTCCCCGGACAGCACCTCCCCGGCCGCGACCTCCTTGCGTACGCGCTCCGCGGCCCGCTCGTACGCCTCCTCGACGCGGCCGGCCAGCCGCAGCGCCGCGGCGTGCTGGGCGGCGGCGGCCCCGGCCAGCGCGGGCAGCCGGCTGCGCAGCGAGGCGATCACCCCGGTGGCCGTACGCTCCGCGGCGGCCATACGGGCGACGGGGTCCTGGGCGTGCCGCTCCAGCCAGTCCCGCAGCGCCGCGACGGCCGTGGCGGGCAGCAGCCCACGCCCGCCACCGGCCGACTCGGGCAGCTCGGGAATGGTGAACCGCGGGACATGACCGAGACCGGCCCGCTGGAGAAGTTCCGCATACCGCCCGGAGATGTCGGTGGCGATCTGGTGTGGCACCCGGTCCAGCACGGTCACCAGGGTGACGTCGTACTCCTTGGCCGTCCGCAGGAGGTGCCAGGGAACCGCATCCGCATACCGGGCGGCCGTGGTGACCAGCACCCAGACGTCCGCCGCACAGATCAGCTCCGCGGCCAGTTCCCGGTTCCGCGCGACCAGCGAGTCGATGTCCGGGGCGTCCAGCAGCGCCAGGCCACTGGGCAACGCCGGCTCCGTCTCGATCCGCACCGTGAACATCCCCGAATCGAGGGCCCCGCCCACCCCGCCATACGCCCCGTACCCCCCACCGGCAACACCCCCACCGCCCCCGTACACCTCACCCGCTTCTCTTTCCTCGGCCCGTACGCCTCTCCCCGGCTCGCCACTCGCCCCACACACGCCATCACGCCCCCCGTGAACCCCACGAGCGCCCTGCACACCGACTGCCCCGCGCCCACCCCCGGCCGTCACTCCACTCACCCCGCGGACCCCGAACTCCCCCCGTCCCAGGCCGGCACCCGCCGCGTAGTCCCCCTCCCCACCGTCGTCCTGCTCGGGCACCCACATCCGGGCGAGCTGCGGCAGGACGCGCGGCCCGGCGAACCACCGCAGATCGTCGGGATGACAGACCAGCACCGGCGTACGCGTCGTCGGCCGCAGCACCCCCGCCTCCGACACCCGCCGCCCCACCAGCGAATTCACCAGCGTGGACTTGCCCGCCCCGGTCGATCCCCCGATCACCGCGAGCAGCGGGGCCTGCGGGGAGCGCAAGCGGGGAATCACGTAGTCATCGAGCTGGGCGAGCAGCTCGGCCCGGTTGCGCCGGGCGCGGGCAGCCCCCCGAAGTGGCAGTGGAAAGCGTGCGGCGTCGACGCGGTCGCGCAGAACGGACAGTGCGTCGATCAGCCGGGGTCGTACGTCCAAGGTCGCCACATGTGCAGAATGCCCAATTTCGTTGGGTTTTTGAAGCGTATAACCCCTCGTGCGCGCCGCAAGAATGTGCACAGAACGGGATGAGTGGCGCATGAGGCGCCCGCGACGCGCGCGACGCAGGCATAACGAGTGCACAACACCCGCCGCGCGGGACGTCAAAAGCGATGCAGGATTCGTACCTGCCTGCGATTATCGGGACCGCTTCACCGAACCTCCACAACGTGCCACGGAGGTGAAGCAACCGGGACGAGGCACCCGGACCTCTATCCTTGACCGCGGTCCGTGATCCACGTCCACACCCGGCCCCCGTAGCTCAGTGGATAGAGCAGGTGCCTTCTAAGCACTTGGCCGCAGGTTCGAGTCCTGCCGGGGGCGCAAACCCCGGTTCACCAGCGGAAACGCCGATGAACCGGGATTTTGTCTTTAAGTACATCGCTCATTGACCAAGCGCCTTGACTGCCCACGATCGTGGGCAGCATGGTTCTGCCATGACAGACGCGCGGTACAACCTCGCCTCCATGGCCGCCTCATGGGTCCGCTCCTTGCGGTCCCGGAACCTCTCTGAGAACACGATCCGGATCTACGCCAACGCCGCAGCGAAGTTCGGCGAGTTCCTACTCGACGAAGAGAGCGGCTACCGGCCGCCGGTCGACGACGACGGGACCGAAGGCCGGCCGGCACCGACCGACCTCGACGAGATTCACCGCGAGCACGTCGAGGCGTACATCACAGCCACGCTCAAGCGGACGTCGGCGAGTAATGCGCATCAGCACTTCCGCAGCCTCAAGACAATGTTCAACTGGATGGTGGACGAGGAAGAGCTCGACCGGTCCCCCATGCGGACGATGAAGCCCCCGACACTGCCCGAGGCCGAGGTGCCCGTCATCAGTGACGACGCCTTGACGAAGTTGTTCAAGACGTGCAAGGGCAAGACGTACGCGGATCGCCGCGACACTGCGTTGCTGATGCTCTTCCTCGACACGGGCGTACGACTCTCGGAAGCGACGGATCGGCGCGTGTCCGATCTCGACCTCGACCTGATGGTGTTGCAGGTGCTCGGCAAGAACAACAAGGTGCGCAGTGTCCCGTTCGGCCGGGCGACCGCGACCGCCCTCGACCGGTACCTGCGGGCGGCCGCGAAGCACAAGGGGAAGCCGCTGGAAGACGACATGTGGCTCTGGTGGGGCGACCGCAACAAGGGGCAACGGATCACCATTTGGGGTGTCGGCACGATGCTCAAGCGGCGGTGCGCACAAGCCGGGATCGAGCCGCTTCACCCGCACCAATTCCGGCACACCTTCGCACATCAGTGGAAAGTCGGCGGCGGGAACGAAGACGACCTCATGCGCATCACAGGATGGAAGTCCCGACAGATGCTCTCGCGGTACGCGGCGTCGGCCGGCGCCGAGCGGGCACGGCTGGCTCACAAAAGGTTGAGCCCCGGCGACCGGCTCTCTTGAGCCGGTACCAGGGCGTCACGGGCGGCGGGCGCGGTGGGGGGTTAGGTGCTCAGCCGCTGAACTTCGAAGTCGCCGACGAGCCGTGGCACGTACAGGCAGAGCAGCGCGAGCGCCGCGGCTTCGTCGATCTGCTGTGGGTCATGTGCGAGCCGGACATGTGTACCGAAGTCCCGGTACAGCATCGGTATCCCCTCGTCGAGGTCCACCGACTCAACTCGGACATGCGTCACCTGACCCCCTTACCCGCTCGGCATCCGGACGTGCCGGATAGCACAGGCGTTCGAAACGCGCGAGGTCAGCCCACTGTACGGGTTCTGTCCCCGTGTGCGCAGGGGTAACACCTGTAGCAGTGCGTCATCTTCGATCGTGATTGTTCAGTGATAAAAGGATCTTGAGGACTACTCGCCGGTAGGCGCTGCTGACTCGACTTCCCAACGAGCAGCGACGGCGCGAGCCTTCTCGTCCGACCCGGCGGCGGGGCCGATCGCGCGCAGCAGCGTTGCCGGGGCGTCGCCGGCGAGTTCTTCGGCGGTGTAGCCGATCATCTGTAGGTGCGCAGCCGCGCCGATGACCTCGCGCGGCAGCTCAAGACCAGCCGCGAGCGCCGAGACGAGCTTCGGCGTGATGGTGTAGTTCTGCCCGCCGACGATCTTCGCGACGAGGCTCTTACCGGGGGCCCAGCCGGTTTCGGGGTCCACAGCGACCGCAGCGAACTCTCGGGTACTCCAACGCTTCCCGGTGCCGACGTGCTGCTTCACGAGTTCGGTGAGTGCGTCGCGCTGCTCGGGCATAACCTCCGCCTCTCCGAACACATAGGTCCACACCCCACGCAAGGGATGACACATAAAGATGCTGGTCGGGGAACGCCACAATGGTGCGCTCGCGTGCCATTGTCCACGATCGCGGGCGGCTCGTGGGTCACAGGTTCAACTCGGGCCGGATTCTGTCGAAATTCATAGCTGCCCACGATCGTGGACACCGTACAAGCGGTGTGCTTTAGTGGGGCTGCCCACGATCGTGGGCAGCTCGACGGAGGCGCTCATGACCCCTGCCCGACTTCACCTGACCGACAGCGAACTGCTGCGGCTGCTGATGCGCTGGGCACCCATCGGCAAGCCCCTGACCATAAGGAAACTTGCCGAGCGAGCCGGCATTTCGAAGAGCAAGATTCACGCGCTGCTGTCCGGCGAGCGCGTCACCGTCACACCCGAAATCGCACGTCGCATCTGCGGCGAGCTCAGCGTGCACGAGGGGGCTCTCTTTTTTAAGCCACTGCCCTCGCCCACGGGCGAGGGCATCGATGGAGGGGAACGGCATGAACACGAACGAGCGGTCGATGCAGATGCGGCTCGCGGCTCACAAGAGCTGGGCGGGCACGACGGATCGATCGGCCCGTACCGCCGCCGCCCGTAAGGCCAGTCACCACACGAGGTTTCTCGACAAGGCGCGCGAGATGCACCCCGGCGCGAGCGAGGCGCAGATCGAGGCGGTCGCGGAGTCGCTGCGGAAGGCGCATTACACCGAGCTCGCTCTCAAGTCGGCGCAGGCACGGCGGGCGAAGAGCGCCGCGGCGAAGGACACGAAGCGGCGTCGCACGCAGGACGAGCTCGCGCAGTACACGGCGAGCAAGAGCGAGCGCACTGCCGCCTGAGAACCCCCGACGCGGGTCGGGGCCGGCCCGGACCGGCATCCGGATCGACCCCCGTCAGCTCGCGCCGCACCAAGCATGCAGAAAGTGAGGCGGTTCGCCTTGAGCGCGCAGCCTATCGAGCGCACCCCGCAGCTCTCCGACCTCGACCGGAAGGCAAGCAACGAGCTCGCCGTCGCCGCGATGCTCGATTACCTTTCGCTTCCCGCCCCGACGATGACCCCGCGCACCGACGCCGTGCACATCACCGTGACGGACACGCGTGACCTCGGTCGGTGGATGTTCACGCTCGGCGGCGAAGTTCACCGCAGCGCCGGCGCCCACGCTGTCGCCCTGTGGTCGCTGCACACCAAGACCCCGACCCGGGCCGACGGCTCGACTGTGGCAATTCGCGTTCATGTCGCGGTCGTTGACGGCGAGGACGTCCTCACCGAAGTTCGCCGGCCGGTGACCCCGTGAGCACGAACCCCAACACCGTGCACGGCACGTCGACCGACGCCGCCCTCGAAGCCGCGGCCGCCCGATGACCGCCGCCGACTTCCGCGAGCTGTTCGACGCCCTCGGCTGGGGCGTCGGGGCCGCACTGCTGCTGATGCTCGCCGGCGCCGTCGACACCGCCCGTGCACGCAACTCCCGTACGCGAAAGGACGACTCGACGTGCGACTGACCACACGCGACCGACTTCGCTACCTCGCCGCGAAGGTGCGGTATCGGCGGCAGACGATCGTTCCCGGCGCCTTCCGTATCAGCGTTCGCCGGACGCCGCTCGGCGCCGAACTCGACGTGTCCGACCTCGTCGAGACCCTCGTGCGGCAGCTCGCCGAGAACTACGCCGACGACCCCGAGGGCATCGACGCCGAACTCGCCAGGATCGCAGAGCTCGGCGTCGCCGCCGAGAACGAGCGGCACCTCGACGGCGCCGGCTACGCCGAGCACGAGCGAGACAGCCTCGTCGAGCAGTTCGTCGACGACATGGGCGGCGCCCGTATGCGGATCGGCGGCCCGTCCGCGCTGCGGTCGGCCGCCCTCATGACCGCTTATCTCGCCGGGCCGAGCACGGTCATCGAGCTGCCTTGGCAGCGCCGCGAGGGTGGTGCGGCCGCATGAGCGCCCGCGACGAAGTGCACGGCGCGTTGCTTCGAGCCGGCTACGAAGGGCCCGGCGCCGACGCGCTGATCGAGCGTGTCCTCGCGGAGCAGCCGACCGAGGCTGACCCGCTCGCGCATGCCCGTCCGGCTCGTGTGCTCCCGTCGTTGCCGAGCGGCGCCGAGGTGCAGCTCGCGGCATACGGCGAGCGCATCGAGTCCTTCGGCTGCGGCGACGTACGCGCCATGTACCGACTCGCCTGCACGATCCGCGACGAGCTCGCGAAGGCGCGCACCGAGGGCGCTGAACAC
This sequence comes from Streptomyces sp. NBC_01454, assembly GCF_036227565.1. NCBI lineage: Bacteria > Bacillati > Actinomycetota > Actinomycetes > Kitasatosporales > Streptomycetaceae > Streptomyces > Streptomyces sp. NBC_01454. The sequence goes on along the minus strand of NZ_CP109460.1, from coordinate 5,487,696 downwards.
GAAGAGCGAGCACGGCAGTTCGCGAATCTGCTCGTCGACGTGCGGAACGCGGTCGGCGGCGCCAATTTCAAGATGTTGCCGGAGACCGTTCGCGCCCTGGTCGATGAACGCGAAGGCAGCGCCCGGTGACCGCCCCGAAGAACTCCGTCGCTACCGGGCGGGGCCGCTACTACCGCGACCCCGCCGGGGGCCCCGACCTGATCTCGGTTACGAACGTCACCGGCTCGTCGGTGCACAAGCCCGCGCTCGTCCCGTGGGGCGCCGGGCTCGTCGCCGACGCGGTGATCGCGAACCCAATCGAGGTTGCCCGCCGTGCCCGGATCGAGCCGACCCGGCTGCGGCGCGAGCTCGTCGCGCTGCCGAACGTGAACCGCGAGCGGGCGTCGAACCTCGGCACCCGCGTGCATCACCGCGCGCACTCGATCGTGATCGGTTCCCCGTACCCGGCCGATCCCGAGGTCGAGCCGTACGCGCGGCAGCTCGCCCGGTTCTTCCGGCTGTGGCGCGTGGACTTCGAGCGCGACGTCGAGGCGGTCGAGACGACCGTGCTCGATCGCGAGCACGGCTACGCCGGCACGGGCGATCTGTGGCTGTGGTTGCCGACCGGTCCGGGCGGGCGCCGCGAGTTGTGGCTGATCGATTACAAGACGAGCGCGAAGAAGCCGACGACGACGGTCTACGCCGAGCAGCCCTACCAACTCGCCGCGTACAAGTACGCCCCCGTCGCGCTGCTCGCGGATGACTCCGAGGTTCCCGCGCCGCGGCCGCGCCGTACGGCCGTGCTCAACATTCGCCCCCGCGGCTATCGGCTGATCGAGCTGCCGAGCGACCGCGCGGTGTACCGGGCCTTTCTCGGTGCGCTGCGTAGCGCCCGGCATCTGCACAACGCGCCCAACGCGTACCCGACGGTTCTGCCGCCATGGGCGCCGGGCTCAAATCCCCGAAAGGCGGCGTGACATGGGCTCGCGCATCATGACCATGAAGAAACAGGCGGTCGAGCTCGGTCGCATCCGTACCGGCTACAGCGTGCCGAACGAGGACCCGAAGAAGCGGGCCCGCGCGGTTCGGTCCGAGACGTTCATCTTCACCTCGCACAGCCGCGACTACGTCGCCGCGGCCGCCGAACAGTGGGGCGGCGACGTTGAGCCGTGGACCCCTCAGCGGAGCAAGATCGAACAGTTCCGCGTGATCACCCGGGCGCGCGAGATCCGAGCGATCATGCCCTCGGGCGACCCGCTGTCGCAGGCGTACGAGATGTGGGGTGGCGGCGGCTGCGTGCGCCGCTGCGACGGCGAGCGAGAGCAGAAGAGCGGGCAGCCGTGCATCTGCCTCGCTCGGTACGGTCCCAAGTGGCACCGACGGTCGCCGCGCGAGGTGTGCCGGCCGACAAGCCGTATCTCGGTGATGCTGCCCGAGCTGCCCGACCTCGGGGTATGGCGGCTCGACACGCACTCGTATTACGCGGCTGACGGTATGGCGGGCAGCGTCGACACGGTGCTGCAAGCCACGGGCGGCGCTTCCATGATGCCGGTCCGCATGTGGATCGAGCAGACGACGCGGGTCGAGAACGGCGAGACGAAGAACTTCCCGGTCGTCAAACTCGTGCCTGCCGTGCCTCAGTTGAAGCACGCACTGTCGGGCCCCCTGTCGACGGCGGCCGCGCTTGACCCAAGCTCGCTCACCCGGCCGGCGATCGAGGCGGCGCCCGCTGAGATGCCCGACTACCTCGCCGAAGCTCGCGGCTGTCGGACCGCCGAAGAAGTACGGCAGGTGTGGCACAAGGCAAACAGGGCCGGGCACGTCAAGCGCGATGGCACCGACGATCTGTCGCGGGACCTGATGCAGATCTCGCGGGACGTCGAGGCCGGTATCGACCCGCGCACGGGTGTGGTGGACGACGCCGGCCCGGACGCCGAGGGCGTCTACGAGGGCGAGGTTGTCGAGGACGACGAGCCACCGATGCCGCATCCTGCCGCGGCGTGGCCCGAGGTCGCGCAGCCGGGCGGGGGTGCGCGGTGACCCCTTGGCACATGGGGCGCATGTGCGCCTTCGATCTTGAGACGACGGGCGTCGACGTCGAGGCCGATCGCATCGTGACCGCCGCGGCAATCAGGCTCGGTGGCGGCGCCGGTACCGAGCCGTCGTCGTGGATGGCCGACCCCGGGATTCCGATCCCGGACGAGGCGGCCGCGGTGCACGGGATTACGACCGAGCACGCGAGGGCGAAGGGCTCGCCCGCGCTGAACGTCGTCGACGAGGTCGCGCAGATCCTCGCCGATGCCCTCGACGCCGGCGTGCCGATCGTCGGGCACAACGTCGCGTACGACCTCACGCTGCTCGACCGCGAGTGCCGGCGGCACGAACTGCCGACGCTGCTCGACCGGTTCACCGACGACGTGCTGTGGCCGGTGATCGACACGCGAGTGCTCGACACGCACGTGCTGCCGTACCGCAAGCGCCCGTCGAAGACACAGGGTCCGCGGCAGCTCGTCACCCTCGCGCAGGTCTACGAACTGCCGTGGGTCGAGGACGACGCGCACGGCTGCGAGTACGACGCGCTGATCGCCGCGCGGGTGGCGTACCGGATCGGGACGCTCGCGCACATGCGCCGCGGTGACTGGCCCGAGCCGATCCGCTCTGAGCGGCGGCCGCGGTTCCACGAGCTCAAGGGGCTCGACCTCGAAGAGCTGCATCACCTGCAAATCCGGCTCGCGCGTGAGCAAGCGGCCGGGCTCGAAAAGCACTTCCGCAAGAGCGACCGGACCGCAGTGGTCGACGGGTCGTGGCCGGTCCGTCCCTGGGTGGGTGAAGCCGCATGATCCCGAAGATTCGAATGCTCGACCTCGACGAGCACGCCCTCGTGCTCACCATGAACAAGGCCGGCGAGGTCGAGGTGATCAACCCGGGCATGTGCGACGCCCTCGCCGCCGCCGTGCTGCGCACGATCGCCGATCAGCTCATCGCGGCGCACCCGCCGTATCCGTGCACGCCGGATGCCGAGCCAGAGCAGCAGCACGACCGGCCGCCCGAGCCGGTGACCGGGCACGGCAGCCGGCTCGACACCGACCGAAAGGTGTGGACGGACGGACGCGGGCACGCGTGGGATCTGTCGCTCAAGTGGGGCGACGCCGCGGGCGGCGTGTGGCGCTGGACGGGCGTGCTCGATTCGGCCGGCACGCCGATGATGCGTCCGGTCGACGGGAACGGACGCGAGCCCCTCGACGTCGTGCGGTCGCTGTACGGGCCGATCGCCCCGCTCGGCGGTGCGGCATGACGACCCCGTACTTCCTCGCCGGGCTCGTCCTCGCGGCGGCAGCGATCACATGGGCGGTGCGCCTCGCACCACGCCGGATCACGGCCGAGCAGACGACCGTCGACGAGGTGCCCGTCGGCGGCGAGTTGTGCGAGATGGCCTACTGCGGCGCCTGTCGGCGCGAGCAGTACAGCGCCATGCACGAGGACGGCTCTCACACCTGTTGGACGTGCCGCACGACGACGGCGGGTGATCAGTGATGAGCGTCCCCGGGTTGCTCTCCCCCGGCGCCTTCGCGCCCCTCGACGAGGTGCCCTTCGCCCCGGTCGAGCTGCGGGTGATCGGGCTCGACCTCTCTCTTCAAAGCACCGGCGTCGCGCTGCCGGACGGCTCGACGTTCCGGATCAAGACGAAGGCGAAGGACGGCGACCGCCGGTTGTGCGTCATCCGTGACCGCATCCGGGCCGTGCTCGCCGAGCACCGGCCGCACCTGGCCGTCGTCGAGGATCTGCCCACGCACGCCATGTCGGCCGGGATCACCGGGCATGTGCACGGCGTCGTCAAGACCGAGCTGCTCGACGCCGACGTGCCATACGGGCTCGTCGTGCCGGCGACGCTCAAGAAATTCGCGTGCGATCACGGCAGCGCCGACAAGGTCCGGATGGCTGCGGCCGCTTACCTCGCGGCCGGCGCTGAGTTCCCCGGCGACCTCGACGCGAAGGGCCGCGGGGGCGACATGTGCGACGCGTGGTGGCTGCGCGTGGCCGGTCATGACTGGTGTGGAAGGCCCCTTTTCGATCTGCCGCAGGCGCAGCGAGACCGGCTGTCTAAAGCCAAGTGGCCGGACGCCTACCAGCAGCGGTACGTCATGGGGGTGTCGCTGTGACTCTGCGAATTGGATCGCTGTTCAGCGGATACGGCGGGCTCGACCTGGGAGTGCAGGCAGTGCTCGGCGGCAAGATCGCGTGGCACTGCCAGTACGACCCCGAGGACAAGTTCCAGTACGCCGCGCGCATCCTCGCCCACCATTGGCCCGGCGTGCCGAACCTCGGCGAAATCAGCGCCGTCAACTGGCAGTGCGTGCTCGACGAGCTCGGGCCGATCGACGTCGTTCTCGGTGGCTTCCCTTGCACCGATCTCTCATCCGCCGGGCAACGGCTGGGACTCATGATCGGCACGCGCTCGGGCTTGTGGCATTACATGCTGCGCGCGATCGCCGTACTACGGCCCCGATTGGTGGTGATCGAGAATGTTCGCGGCATCCTCTCGACGAAAGCACGTAGCGGAGTGGAGCCCTGCCCGTGCTGTGTGGAGTACGCAGGAAGTAAGCCTCTTCTGCGGGCACTCGGTGCCGTACTCGGCGACCTGGCCGCCGTCGGGTTCGATGCGGAGTGGGCGGGCGTACGCGCTTCGGAGATCGGCGCTCCCCATGAACGATTCCGCGAGTTCGTCCTCGCATGGCCTGCCGACGCCAGCGGCCCGGGACTGGAAGGGCAACGGATACTCGGGGCAGTTGCCGAACACGCTGCGGCTGCTGCCGACACCACGCACGTCGGACACGAACGGCGCGGGGAAACACGGAACGGGCGGACCGGACTTGCGGACGGCGGTCGCTCTGCTGCCGACACCGACGGCGAGCGACTCTCGACATACGGCGAACCACCGGCCGGACGGTTCGGCGTACGGCAGCAGGCAGGGAATGACCTTGACGGACGCAACTCGACTGCTCCCTACGCCGAGAGCGTCGGACGGGGAGAAGGGCGGACCGAATCAGCGGGGCAGTTCGGGCGACCTGACGCTGCCGAGCGCGGCAGCGAGGCTGCTGCCAGCGCCTACCACGTCGGACGGGGTCAGGGCGAACGACAGCTACAGCCAAGGCACCCCGACATTGAATGGGGTGGGTACGAACCCGCGATCCGGCGTTGGGAAGCGATTCTCGGGCGCCCTCACCCCCGGCCAACTGACGATCGAGGGCGTCTAGCCGCTGAGTTCTCGGAGTGGATGCAAGGGCTCGCCGCTGGGCATGTCTGCTCGGTGCCCGCCGCGCCCGGAATGAGCGAGGCAGCACTACGAAACGCCCGGCTCAAGGCGCTCGGCAACGGCGTCGTCCCCTTGCAAGCCGAGGCCGCGCTGCGTCTGCTGCTCGCTCGTGTCCTTCCCGAGGTGCCGCTGCTCCTTGGGGACGAAGAAGCGGCGTGACCGGCATCGGCCCGACCATCGGCACCCCGCAGCCCGGGTTCGGGCTGCGGGTCCGCCTCGACCACAAGCGGGCGCTCGCATCCGGCGATTTCAACTGTCGGTGCGGCGAGCTCGCCGAGGACGCCGTCGGTCACGACGAGGTGCGGCAGATGGCGGTTCGGGCCGAGCGCCACATGCGGGACGAGTGCCCGCTCGAAGAGGTACGGGCGGCGGCCGCCATGCGCGACCACCGTCGCAAGAACCCCCGCAAGAAAAGGAAGTGATCACGATGCACGACCTCGACCCCGACAAGCTGCCCGAGGTCAAAGTCGACGGCAACGCCGGATGGCTACAGGCAGCGCTCACAGCGGCGCAGCGCCGGGGACTGTGGGAGACCCCCGGCACGAGCGTGTTCGCCGTCGTCGAGCTCACCTCGAAGTCGTTCGTCGGGCACGCCGAAGGCGAGGACAAAGACCCGCAGGTGAAGCTGCGGATAACGGTCGCCGAGGTCGCACAGGATCACGAACAGGCCGGGCTCGTCGCCGAGGTGATGCGCGCCATGATGCGGCGCCGCCGCATGAACGGCACCCTCGACGAGCTCGGGCCCGGCTCGCGGGACGTCGAGGCAGCCGTCGCCGAAGCTCTCGCATCGCACCCGACCGAGGGCGAGTTCGAGGTGCACAACGACCGCAAGCGTCGCGCCGGCCGAATCGAGCAGTACGGATGACACGGCCGGCGGCGGGCAGCCACGGGGCGCAGCGTACGCACTGCCCCCGCTGCTCCCTTCCCGTGCTGAGGCAGCTCGTCGGCCGGCGGGCGGCGCTCGACGTCGTCGCCGATGCCGAGCAGATGACCGCGGCCGCGGCCGCCGCGCTGTGCGAGCCGAACCGCCTCGACTGGTGCGTGCGCGCCGTCGGCGGCGGGCTCGACCTTCGGTGGCCGGGCAGTCCGCACCCTTCCGACTGCCCGCACCCGCACGTGATCGACCACGTCTGTACCGCCCCGGTGGCACCCCCGCGGAACCCCGCGGCCCGTAAGACCCGCAAAGCCCCGCCCGTGCCCGCCGGGCAGCTCACCCTCTGAGAGGTACACCCGATGCCATGGTTCAACGTCGACGACAGCGCCCACAGCCACCCAAAAATGATCAGGGCGGGTAACGCTGCGGTCGGGCTGTGGATGCGGTGCGGCTCTTACGTGGCACAGCACTTGACCGACGGCATCGTGCCCGGACTCGTCGCTGCCATGTACGGCACGGCGCCGCAGATCAAGAAGCTCACGGCCGTCGGGTTGTGGCATGCGACCGGGCACGACTGCCCGAGCTGCCCGCAGCCCCCGGCCGGGGACTACTGCATGCACGACTACGCCCGGAACGGGAACCCGACCCGCGCCGAGGTGGAGCGGCGTCGCGCGAAGGCCGCGGACAAGAAGCGCAAGCAACGGGCGTCGGGCGGGGCCGGCGACGACCCCGGTCGGCCGCCGAGGAATCCGTCGCTCTTCGACGACGATCCCGAGACGGATCGCGAGGGAATCGACGACGATTCGGATTCTTTTCCTCCCCCCGATTCTGACGAATACGCAGGTCAAGGGGACATGTCCCCCGGGGACTCCCCCGGGACTTCACGCGCGCGTGATCCACTCCACTCCACTCCACTCCCTAAGCGGGGGGTTGCTGAGAGAGAGAACGGTGCGGGTAGTAGCGGGCGCGCCCCCGAGCCGACTCACTCTCTGATCCCCACCGATTGGGCACCGAGCGAGGAAGACGTCGCCGCGGCGCAGCTCGCCCGGTCCGACGCCGGCCGCGAGCAGCTCACGCAGCAGCAGCTCGTCGCCGTCACACGGAAGTTCGTCCGCCGGCAGCTCGACGACCAGCGCCGCGCGGCCGCGTGGGGTGGCAGGTGGCAGCAGTGGGCCGAAAACGAGCGCACCGAATCGGGCGTCGTCGTTCCTTTTGGCCCTGGTGCCCACGCCCACGGGCGAGGACGTGAGGGCGTGCAGCAGACCAAGGGACAGCAGCAGCGCGAGGGGCTCGCGCGGCTCATGCAGCAGACCGGGGAGGTCTGACGATGGACACGCAGGAAGTGATCAGGCTGCTCGCCGAGATCAGCCTCATCGATGACCGGGTCGTCAAGACCAACGAGACCGAGCAGATCGCGCAGGTGCGTCTCTGGGCCGCGGCACTGATCAACGTGCCGTACGAGTTCGCCGGCGAGGCGGTCGGCCGCCACTACGCCGAGAGCGCATGGGCGGTCATGCCGAAGGACATCGCGGCACGGTGGCGCACGGTCGCCCGTGACCGGATGGCGCGGCACGCCGAACGCCGGGCGCCGGATGCCGACCCGGACGACGTCGACGGGTACGTGCTCGCACTGCGCGCCGACCGATCAGCGGTCGTCACCGGCGCCGAGCCGCCCGCCCGAGTCAGGGCCGAACTCGCGCGCGTCGGCCGGACGCTCGACGAGCCGGCCCCGGCGAACCCCCGCTACCTCGCGGCGAAGGCAGCCATGTTCCCGAAGCGCGACAAGCCCGCCGGACCGCCCGAGCTCGGCGTGCGCTGCCCGACATGCGAGGCGAACGCCGGCCGCCCGTGCAAGACGCTGGGGCGAGAACGGGTCATGGGCAACACGCACCCGGACCGGCAGCGCGATCACTTCGTCGCGCAGCAACAGGGGGCGAGCGCATGAGCGACGCCGAGCAGCGGCAGATCGCCGACGCGTGCGCCGCGGTGATCGCCGGGGCGATCGAGGAAGTCGTCGCCGAGTTCCCCGACGCCACCCCCGAAGCGCAGGCACGGCACGCGGTCCGCGCGCTCATGGCGCAGGGATGGCACATCACCGCCGAGCCGCTGTGCGCCCGTCTGGGCGCCTCGCCGGGCCCGACGCACACCACAGCACGAGCACCTCTACGCCCGCTCTGCGGTCCGCGTAGCGCCGAGAAAGGGATCACTCAATGACCGCCGAGAATCCACAGCAGATCGCAGCCGGCCCGCAGTTCGTAGGGGCCCGCATCGTCCGCCCCGATGAAGAGGTCGCCCCGCCCCGGCTGTTCTTCCTGCGCCGTCATATCGACGTGTCCGGGGTGAGCGGTACCGGAATCGTCGCCGATGGGGCGCTGTGGCCGGACGGGACCGCTTCGGTCAGGTGGCGCGGCGAGCACCCCTCGATCGTCTTTTGGGATCGCGGCCGCATATCCGTCGACCACGTCCATGGTCACGGCGGCGCGACCGAGGTCGAGTTCGTCGACGAGGACCCGGCCGGCTCGCTCCCGACCGCCGAGGCGCCGATCGCGCTGCGCCGCGTGATCGACATTGCCCTCGGTAAGCCGGTCCGGTGCCCGCAGTGCCATCGGCCGGGCGCCTGCCGGTGCATCGCATCCCGGCACGAGGAACGCGTCGAGGTCGTACTCGACGCCGTGCTGTCGTGGCTCGCCCGCAACCCGGGCGGCGCTGCCTCGTGAGCGCCTTCGACTTCGACCCCGACGACCTCGACGAGGACACCCTCGACTCTCTCGACGAGATGACCGACGACGAGCTCGCCGAGCTCTTCGACGACCAGGACGACGGCGAGCCCGAGCTCATGCTGCTCGCCGGCTACGGCCGGCCGGCCAATCGGCGGCCGCCCGTGATCGACCCGCACCGGCGTCTCGAAGACCTTCCGTCGATCGACACCTTCGCCCCGCCCGCCCGTACCACTGCGAGGACCCAATGACCGACATATTCACCGCCCTTGACGAGAGGAAGTGCGGGCCCGAGTGCGCCGAGATGCACACGTGCACCGGCCGGTGCATCCTCGCCCCGCTGTATCCCTCGCTCGTGTCCGACGAGGTACTGCTCGCCGCCCTCGACGAGGTGCGGGCATGGCGGCACCGGCAGCCGCACCAAGATGCGGCCCGCTTCATCGAGCTCGACGCGATCCTCGACGCCGCAGCGGTCGGTCGGATCGAGAAGCAGCTCGGACAGGATGCGCCGACGTCGCTGCCCGAGGCGGTCGAGGCGCACCACCACCTCATGAACCAGCGCCGCCGCGCGCTGGACGACACACGCCGCACCTGGGATCAGGCCGAAGCGAACGCGATCCGGCTGGTTGCCCGGTTCATGCCTCACAACGCCCCGCAGTCGGCGGAGAGCGGGGGGACGCGATGACCGCGATCACGACCGCAGCCGATGCAGCGCGCGAGCTGCTCGTGCGGCGCCTTGTCGACGAGCACGAGCTCGACGAGCCGACAGCCCGGGACGCTGTCGACCGGTACCGGTGTGGCGAGGACGGGCCGCATCACGAGCTCGTTCACCGTGCGGGGTTCGAGGTGTACGCCGAGCTCTCCGGCTGGGACGTCGACGGACTGCGCGTCGCGGTCCGCGAGAGTGCGCGGCGCTACGTCGACAGGCTGCGGCGCATCACGCTCGCCATGGCGCCCGTGGTCCGGGAGATGCAGGAGCATCTCGCGGCGGCCGCCGCGGCGCTGCGGAACGTCGGCGTCGTCGGCGAGGACGGGACACAGCGGCGCCCGGTGATGCGGGACCGCCCTGCATGGCAATCGCCGTACGGACCGCCCGCCCGCCGCTCCCCTCGCAAGAGGTGAAAAGGACGACGAGGCGCCCCTGTGCCGGCCAGCAATCCGGGGCCCCTCGCGGTGTTGATCACGATACGCCCTAACGCATCATCAGGAGCGCTCACCATGCAGAACACCGCCCGCCCCACCCGTGCCGCCGCGGACGACCTTCGGATCGTCCTCGACCACTGGCAGCACATGCGAGACCTGATCGACACCACCACGCCCGCCCCATGGCCGCCCGCCATGGGCACCGACTACCTTCGCGCCCTCGATGAGCACGACGCGGCCGAGGTCGCCGCCCCCGCGGCCGCGGCCGAGCGCGAGCACCTGGTGCTCGCCGAGCAGCCTGCCCCGCTGCGACTGCACGTCGTCGACGCCTGCCGAGCGGTCGAGGTCGCACTGTGCTCGGTCGCCGACGAGGTCGCCGCCGATGTGCAGCGCGCAAAGGTCGCCCCGCCGCGCCGACCGAACCCGACCGACCCGGTCGGTCGCGACCTCGCACTGCTCGCCGCTCGCGACGAAGCAGACCCGCAGCGCTGGCACTACAACGTCGGCGGCCGCAGCGCGCCGCGAGCGGCCGCGTGGCTGCTCGCACGGCTCACCGACAAGCCCGGCCCGTGCCTGCCCATCAACGGGGCGCACCGCGACCGCATCAGCCGTATCGCCTGCGAGGCGGCGCGGCGTATCGAGCGGACGGTCGGGATCGAGCAGCGCCGTGCCTTCCCCATGGACGACCGGCCGTGCCCGTGGTGCGGCGCCACGCTCACGATGCACCGCGGCGGCTCTGATGCGCCGGCTGTGACGTGCGAGAACGGTCTCGACTGCGGCGCCCCGGTGCAGGTGCTCGACGGTCGCCGCACGTGGGCGACGCCTCACGAGCTCGCCGCCCTCGAAGTGGCGCTCGATACCGCCACTCGCCGCCGCAAGCGGGCCGCGGACCGGCGCCGGCAGCGTACCGCCGAAAAAGCACGCGCCACGGCCTAGGTCGGATGCAACGAGCGCCCACCCGCTGCGCCCGGGTGGGCCTCGCGATTCGCGCCACTACGCCTACTCAGACCGCACGACGCGCGCCGCCGAAAAGAAAGCTGCCATAGCGATACCCACCTCGCTGCGCGGCGTCCCTAGGACGTTGTGGGCAGGCTTGTCATCATGAATCGTCTGTAATTCAACACTGAGCGCTGCCTCACGCGTCGGGTGCCACTCGACCGTGAACTGCGAGACCTGCGCCCACCAGTGCCTCTCTGCATGCTCGGCCCACCGAGCCATGGGGTTACGACTGATGCCGACGTATAGCAACTCATCACCTTCATTGAACAGCCGATAGACCGCCGTTTCAGTGCTGCCTTTACCTGCCACCCCTGGATGGGGCATCGACCCCTTCACTAGCCGTTGTAACACCCGAGCCCTCCTCTTGCTTCGTTTGTTGGGGCCGGCCGTCTCGCCCGCGAAGATCTGCCGCATACGCCCGACTCGCGGCTGCGCCGCACCGAGCAACTGCCTTGACCAGCATCTGTATAGAGCATGAGGCCGATGCCGACGCATCCATGGTGTGATCAGCCCATGACCACGTCGACACCTCCGGACTGGCCACACTGCGGACACGGAGCCAATCCCGACACCGACCCGGTTGGGTGCCGAGGCATCCATGTGCCCGGTCACACCCGGTGCTTCCTTCATATGACCGTGGGCGATCGGGACGGCTACCTGGACAGCCTGCATACGCGGGACGATATAGATCTTCGAGGAACTACATTCGGTCCAGAGTTGCTCGAATTGCTGCTTAGCAGCATGTGTGACGCGATCGATAACGTCTGCCGCATCGGGAATGCCGACTTCTCAGAGGCGTACTTCCTTGAGCAGTGCGACTTCAGTGATGTCATTTTCACGCAGTCGGTTAATTTCTCTCAGGCGTGGCTTGAAAATCCCAACTTCACTCGCACGGAGTTCTCAGGGGTGGCAAGCTTTATTGCTGCAACATTCCCCACGGGAGCATTCTTCGGCGAAGGGATTTTCAGGGATCGAGTGGAATTCAACAATGCAAAATTCACACAGGACATGCTATTCATCGAATGCGCCATCGCTGAGGGAGCCTCATTTTGGGATGCGACCTTCGGCGGCCAGGTGTCATTTGCCCGAACAGTAGCAAGGAGACTCGACTTCACTCGATCTCAATTCAATGCCCACACCGGGCAACTGGGTCCATTCTACTGCCCCGGCAGCGCAAGCTTCAGGCAAGCAGTATTTGCAAGGCCCGTCGAAATAGACGCCATGGCCACATACGTATACTTCCACGGAACCCGCTGGGAGTCAGCAGCTACGATTCGTCTGAGGCATGCCCAAGTGAGCCTGGATAACGCCACGCTAACTCAACCGGTTTCAATTAAGTCGCATCCGACTCACTTCGCAGATTTCGACGCTTCAATCGACTGGCCTGTGAAGAGAGCTCAGCTGACTTCACTCCGCGGAGTAGACTGCTCCTTCCTCTCACTGGGGGATGTGGATCTTTCGCAGTGTCAACTTTCGGGCGCCTTCCACCTCGATCTAATAAGACTGGAGGGCCACAGTACGTTTGCAATACCCCCAGCAGGATGGAAGCTTCGTATCGGGTTTCCGTTCAACTGGACTCGGCGTCAGGTCATCGATGAAGAACGCCAATGGCGTGCCCTGCCGAGTCACTCCGCCGCCCTTCGTCGCGGCTGGGGAGACCCTCCCGAAAACGAACACGATATCCCTGGCCTTGCCGCCCTGACAGTCATCTACCGCCAACTGCGAAAGGCACGCGAGGACGCAAAGGACGAACCGGGCGCTGCGGATTTCTACTACGGCGAGATGGAGATGCGCCGTCACAGCCACACATGGAGGCAGGCTGAACGCTGGCTGCTCCAGGCGTACTGGCTGTTGTCCGGCTATGGGCTGCGCGCCTCCCGGGCCCTCGGCTGGCTTGCCACCGCCATGCTCACAACGATCGTGCTAATGATGGGCTTCGGCCTACCCAACGACCCCCCGAAGCAGACGGCAACCGGCACCGTCCCGGCTGACGGCGGCAAGGTGGCGTTCAAATTCGACAAAGAAGACCCCCGCAACCCGACCGGCGACCGCTTCACGGGCAAACGCTTCGAGAAAGCACTGAACGTCACTCTCAACTCCGTCATATTCCGCGCCAGTGGCCAAGACCTCACCACCGCCGGCACCTACATCGAAATGGTCTCCCGCCTCGCCGAACCAGTACTCCTCGGTTTCGCCGGGCTCGCGGTCCGAGGGCGAGTCAAGCGAGGAAGCTGATCGCGCCGGCGGAGGAGGGGCGCCGCGGCCGGCGTACCCCCGGCAGCCCGAGCTAGACGACTCCCGTCGAACCGAGCGCATCGTCGACGAGGCGCTCGCCGGCGCCGGGCTCTCAAAGGCTGACGAGGTTGCGCACGCGTACGTGATGCGCTGCCCACGCTCAACGCCGTGCAAGCCGCCAGCCGCGCCGCGGTCGACGTCGACCGGCCCCTATCTCTAACCACTGCCGAGCGCGGCACCCGTACGAGAGGATTGATCGCATGTCGAAGAAGATCGAGCACGTACCCGCGGGCAAGTTCACGACCCTCGACGAGATCGCGGCGTTCGTGGCTGACGCGCTCGCCGCCGGCGCGAAAGGCAGCGACATCCCGCATGGGCGCCTGTCGTTCAGCGGGAAGTTGCAGCGGCTCGATATCGCCGTCGCTGACGCTGCCCCGGCCAAGGATGCGGACACGAAGAGCCAGTAATCGGCGGGCGTTTCGCGCACGATCCGACGACGAGTCGCAGTCGATTCGTGCGCGAAATGTTCGCGAGTCTCAGGCGAGTACGCACGTCAACGCGTTGTGTCCTCGGGGGACTCCCTCGGGACTCGCGCGCGTGCTCCACTCCAATCCACTCCTGTACGTGGGGGGTTACTGAGAGAGCAGTACGTACCGGTCGTACCGTGCCAGCGCACGACACGGCTCTCTCTTTCACCGCCCGTGACTTGACGCCCGACGATCACGTGTCGCACTCTTGTCGGCAAGTCCGCTATGCCCGGATGCAGAAGCCACGCCAACGCCCCTCGCACAGCGGGGGGCGTTCGCATTTCCCCCACGCGCCCCGCCCGGCGCCGCCATCACCGCGCAGCGCGGAGCCACACGAGACAAGTGCGGGTTGCTGGCTGCGACCCCGCGCTGCGCGGCGCCCCCACGTCCTACCCCACACACCGGACCCGCCGAGAGGGACTGTCACCCATGCGCGTACGGCTCACCGACGGGCAGCGCGAGGTAGAGATCAGAGCCGAGGGCGACGACCCGAGACTGCTGCGCCAGATCGAGCGCACCGCGCGCCGACTCCTCGTCGACCTCGCACCACAACCGAGCCCGAGCCCGAGTGTGTTCGGGTTCGGCAAGCAGCTCGACCTCGACCGCGTCGCCCTCGACTCGACGATCGAGCGAGCCGACCAGGACGACGAGCCTGATCTCGACGATGAGGACGACGAGACATGACCGGCCGGTGGGAAGGCAGCACACGGCACGACGAGCTGCCCGCGGACTGGCCGGCCATCCGTGCGGCAGTCCTCGCACGGGACGAGCACCGGTGCCGACAGATCAACGAGGGCAGGGTGTGCCGGCGCTGGGCGAATCAGGTCGACCACATCAGGCGCGGCAACGATCACCGGCCCGAGAACCTGCAATCGCTGTGTGCCGAGTGCCACGCGATCAAGAGCAGCCGCGAGGGCAACGCCGCCCCGCGCATCACCCGATGGCGGCCGACCGAACGACATCCTGGGCTGCTGTAGAGCCGATCACCCAATTGGACCACCCGGCGGGCAATGCTCACTCGGTCCGAGTTCCCTCGCAGTAGGAACTCGATCGGGAGAAGGCTATGGACAGCTCGGATGTACAAATCGACCTCGCGGCGCAAGGGTGGCTGTCCGCCGCGCTCGACGCGCTGACGGCGGACCACCTATGGACCCGGCAGCTAGAACGCCAACACCTGCCAGTGAACGAGATGAAGCAGGTGGCTAAAGTCGGCGAGCACCTACGTTCCCAGTGGGATCACCTGACGGAACCTGGCTCTCTGAAAGTGCACAGCGACTGGCTTCACGCACACTCCATTCTCGCCCGTGATGTCGCCTATAGATCAACAGGGTTCCGCAACGAAAAGCAACAACACGACTGGGCCGAAGGCAACCACGTCTTGCGGGGCGTGGAGACTCTCCATGAACGCCGGGACAGCGAGCTTGCGACGCTCCAACGCAAGATCGACGCCCTAAATGACGGCGAGTGGACGCCGGGTGACCTACCAGCTCCTGCCATTTGCGGAATGCTGGCCGTAGCTGCTGGCACCGCATTCGGTCTGCGACAGCCATATTTTGGAGGTTTCCTCACCAAGTGGTTCTACGACGTGGATTGCCCGACGATCATGATGACGATCTGAACCAGATGGTGGGCCGGGGGGGACTCCCCCTCCCGGCCCCGTCTGAGCCCCGGGAGGTGCTGCGGCTCTCCGCGCGTATGAATCCCCGGGATTCTGGGGCATGGCGCCCCCTGTGCTGCCCGTGGGCGGACGGGCAGGGGTCGGGGAGGGTGATTCGATGGCGCGGCGACTGGGCATCGCACAGCACCTCTCACCCCCTCACCCCCATCCTGCAGAACGCATAACCGCAGGCCAGAGCACATATTGCCGTTACATCTGCGGTATGATGGGGGCATGAAGACGCGCCGCTGTGAGCGCTGCGACGAGCAGCTCGGCGCCCGGCACGCGCATAACGCGCGGTACTGCTCGGGCCGCTGCCGCGTGGCGGCGCATCGTGCCCGTCGCACACTGCCCGACGAGCTCACGAGCCGGCCCCGTTGGGTGCGCCGCACCTCGCGGAAGCTGCCGATCACGGTCGACGGCGACACGGCGAGCAGCACCGACCCCGAGACGTGGTCGCGCTACCGCGACGCCGCCCGCTCGACGGCGGGCGCCGGGCTCGGGTTCGTCCTCGACGGCGACGGGCTCGTGTGCCTCGACCTCGATCACTGCCTGTACGGCGACCGGCTCGCCCCGTGGGCGCAGCGCATCGTCGACGCCGCCGGTCCGACATGGGTCGAGCGATCGGTGTCCGGCGACGGGCTGCACGTCTGGGGACTCGGCGAGCTGCCGCATGGCCGGCGCATCAGCGTCGGGACCGGGACGGTCGAGCTGTACGGGACCGGCCGGTATATCGCGGTCACGGGCGACACCTGGGGCGACACACCTCGGCGGCTCGGCGATCTGTCCGCCGTCATTCACGAACTGCTGTAGCGGTCCCCGACACGGGGCGCTGCTGCGTACCCGACACGGGAGGTAGACCGATGGCTGTCGCCGGGCGGAAGCCAAAGGGCGGACCGAAGCGGAACAGGGTCTCCGCGGTGCACGAGTGGACGACCGTCGCCGACGAACGGTACGAGGGACCGCGGCCCGAGCTGCCCGAAGCGCGGCGGGTCGAGTGGACCGATCGCGAGCTCGGGCGCTGCTCGGAAATGCAGCCGTTGCAGCAGCTCACCCGCGTGTGGTGGGAGCGCATCACCGGTATGCCGCACTGCGTTCTCTGGGATGACGGCGACTGGCAGTTCGCCATCACGACCGCCATGGTCGCCGACGCCGTGTTCTCCGGCGACGTCCGGCTCGCCGGCGAGCTGCGGCAGCGCGAGCGTGTGATCGGCACGACCCTCGACGCCCGGCGAGATCTCCGCATCCGGTACGTGCCGGTCGAGGACAACGACCAGGACGACGAGCAGCCGGCCGCCGCGGCCGCCGATGCGCGGCCGGTGACCCGGCTCGCCGACCGTCGGCGCCGGTTGACCGCCGATGCCCCGTGAGCTCGTTCGCGCCCGGGACCATGACCGCACCCTGTCGCTAGGTTGGCTCGCGCTCGCGTGGAAAGAGCATTTCTGCGTGCACGGGCCCGGCGATATTCAGGGCCGGCCGCTCGACCCCGACGACCCCGACGGCGTTCCGCTCGACGACGAGCTCGCGGCGCTCACGGTCGATGCCTACGCCCTCGACGGGTCCGGGCGCCGGCTGTACGACTCGACGTTCTTCTCTCGGGCGAAGGGGCGCGACAAGAGCGGCACCGCCGGGCGGTTCGTGCTCTTCGAGGCATTCGGGCCGTGCCGGTTCGCCGGCTGGGCCGAGGGCGGCGAGCGGTTCCGGTGGCGCGACTTCGAGTACGTCTACGAGCGCGGCGAACCCATGGGTCGCCCGGTCGTGTATCCGTTCATTCGCTGCCTGGCCACGGAGGAGGGGCAGGCAGGGAACACGTACGACAGCGTCCTCTTTAACCTCACCGACGGGCCGCTCGGCGAGGATCTGCCGGGCGACGCCGCGGGCGTGACCCGGGTCATCCTTCCGGACGGCGGCGAGATCGTCCCCTCGACGGCGTCCAACGCTGCGAAGGACGGCGGTAAAGAGACGTTCGTCGTGTTCGACGAGACGCACCTGTACGTGCTGCCCGAGCTGCGCCGCATGTACGCGACGGTCCGGCGCAACATGGCGAAGCGCAAAGAGGCTTCGCCATGGTCGCTGGAGACGTCGACGATGTACGCGCCGGGCGAGGGGTCCGTCGCCGAGGAGACGCACACGCTCGCGAAGCTCATCCGGGAAGGCAAGACCCGGCGCGAGCGGCTGCTCTTCGATCACCGGCAGGCGCCCGAGGGCGTCGACCTCACCGACGAGGCTGCGGTGCGCTCGGCGCTCGTCGAGTCGTACGGCGACTTCGCCGCGGTGATGGACCTCGATCGGATCGTCAACGAGATTTTCGACCCGCGGAACTCGCCGAGCGACAGCCGGCGGTACTTCTTCAACTTGGCGGAAGCGGCCGCCGATGCGTGGCTCGCCGAGCCCGAGCTGATCGCCGTAAGCGACCTCGACAAGGTGATCGCCGACGGCGACATGATCACGCTCGGATTCGACGGCTCACGCAAGCGCTCGCGGAAGGTCACGGACGCGACGGCTCTCATCGGCTGCCGCGTATCCGACGGGCACCTCTTCGAGATCGGCGTATGGGAGCAGCCGGCCGGCGCCGCGGGCGAGCAATGGGAGGTGCCGAAGGCCGAGGTTCTCGCGGCGATCGAGACGGCGTTCGAGCGGTACACCGTCGTCGGGTTCTTCGCGGACCCGGCGAAGTGGCAGGAACACGTGACCGGTTGGGAAGCGCGCTACGGCACGCGGCTCGCGGTCAAGGCGACCCGCGATCACCCCGTCGAGTGGTGGATGACCGGCGGCCGCGCGATTCACATCGTGCGGGCAACGCAACGCCTACTCGACGCGATCCTCGAACGCGAGGTGACCTACGACGGGTCGTACGCCATGACCCGGCACTTCCTCAACGCCCGCCGCCGAGAGGGGCGTACGGGCATCCAGATCATGAAGGAGAACCCCGACTCGCCGCGCAAGATCGATGCCGCGGTCGCGAGCATCCTCGCGTTCGAAGCGCGGTCGCAGGCGGTCGCAAAGGGGCTCGCCGAAGCGGCCGCCCCGATGGGCGGGTTCACGTTCTGAAAGCCCGAGAGGGGGCGACATGCTGAGTGACGAGGTCGACTCTCCCGACTGGTGGCTGCTGCGGCTCGGGCGTCAGATACGTGACCGGACGACCGAGCTTGATCTGTGGTGGGACTACTACCGCGGGCGGCACCCATTGCCCGAGCTGCCGCGGAACGTCGGCGACGCTTTCCGCGCGTTCCAGCGCAAGAGCCGTACCAACTTCATGGGCACGGTGGCGAACTCTCCCGTGCACCGGCTGCGGGCGCTCGGGATCACCGACGGCGACGGGAATCCGGACGACGACGCGGCCCGGTGGTGGCAGCTCAACCGACTCGACTCGCGGCAGAAGCAGGTGTACCGCACCGCGCTTACGCAGTCAGTCGGCTACATGATCGTCGGGCCGCACCCGACCCGGGTCGAGGAAAACAGTCGCCCCTCGCCGCTCATCACCGCCGAGACGCCGCGCGAGTGCATCGTCGAGCACGACCCGGCGACCGGCGAGCGCCGAGCCGGGCTCAAGGCTTGGTACGACGACGTCGAGCGGGTGGGCCGGGCAACGCTCTACCTGCCCAGCGTGATCGTGCGGTACAGGACGAAGGAGCGCGGGCCCGGCCGGCTGCCATGGGGCCGACAGGCGTGGGAGCAAGACGGCGACGAGCAAGAGCACGACCTCGGCGATCTGCCCATGGTCGACTTCCCGTGCCGGCCCGAGCTCGGCGAGGACCCCGAGCCCGAGTTCGCCGGCGTGATCGACATTCAGGACCGACTCAACCTCGGCGTGCTCAACCGCATGACCGCGGCGAGGTACTCAGCCTTCCGGCAGAAGTACGTCACCGGCCACAAGTTCCGCAAGCGGATCGACCCGCTCACCGGGCTCGAAGTCGTCGAGCAGCCGTTCGTACCCTCGCCGTCCGCAGTGTGGGCGAGCGAAGGCGAGGCGACGCGGTTCGGACAGCTCGACGCGACCGACTTGAGCGGGTTCCTGAAGGAGCACGAGGCCGATATCCGAAACCTTCTGCTGATCAGCAACACCCCCGCTTATTACTTCGCGACCGACCTCGTCAACATCAGCGCCGACACCGTGCAGGCGCTCGATGTGCTGCACCTCGCGAAGGTCGGCGAACACATGGCGGTCTTCGGCGAGGCGATCGAGGACGTCTTCACTCTGTGCGCGCGGCAGGCAGGTGTCGAGCGTGACTTCACCGAGGCTGAGGTGCGTTGGGAGGACCCGCGGCAGCTCAACCCGGCCGTGCTCGCCGACGCCGCGGTGAAGAAGAAGAGCGTCGGCTACCCCCTCAGCGTGCTCGCCGAAGACATGGGCGAGTCGCCGCAGCGCGTACGGCGCATCGCTTCGGGCGCAGCGGCTGATGCGCTGCTCGGCGCCTCACTGCTGCCGACGGCGCCGCAGCAGCCGGCCGGCACGGGCACCGGTGAGACAGCGTGAGTGAGGCGACTCAGACGGCGCTCGCGCAGCAGTACGACACGCTCACCGACCGACTTCGCGAGCGGCTGCTCACCTTCGTGACGGACGCCTTCGAGTCGCTCGGCAGCTATCGCGGCTCCGACGCCGCGATGTTCGTCGAGCACGTGCTGCCGGTCGTACTCGGCGCTCAGCAACAGATCGGATCGCTCACCGACGCCTACCTCGCGAGCATGGTGGCCGACATGTTCGGCGGCGCCGCGGCACCGGCCGGCGTTGTCCTCGACGACGCGCTGCGCGGCGTCCCGCCCGAGGTCGTCTACACCCGGCCGTTCGCGTCGGTGTGGTCGGCGCTCGGCGAAGGCCGGGACATGGTCGATGCGGTCGACGCCGGCCGGGTCCGGCTGTGGTCGATCACCGAGACCGACATGCAGCTCGCCCGTACTCAGGCGGCGCAGCAGACGATGCGGCGCGGCGGGGCGCGGTTCTATCGGCGTCGGCTGTCCGGGCCGCGGAACTGCGCGTTGTGCACGATCGCGTCGACGCAGCGGTACCGGGTCGAGAAGCTCATGCCGATTCATCCGGGCTGCCACTGCAAGCCCGAGCCCCTGCCCGGCGATCGCGACCCGGGCCAGATCCTCGACGAGGGGCTGCTACAAGAGGCACACGACGCGATCGCACGTGACCTTGGCGAGTCGGACCGCGGCGGCCGCAAGCCGGATTACCGGAACGTGATCATCACCCGCGAACACGGCGAGATCGGGCCCATGTTGGCCGTTCGCCGGCACGCTTTCACCGGCCCGAAGGACGTCCCGAAACCGGATGCCCCGGGCACGGACTGACGCCGACACGGCGCACCACTGCTCACCCTCACCCGACACGGGAGACACCACCATGCGCACGCGCACTCTGCCCGGGGTCGAGGCAGCCACCGGCTGGACTCACCCCTACCCGACCGGTCTGTTCTCCCCGTTCTTCTACAAGGACGGCGGGGACGGCGGCGGGGACGAGACGGACGACGGCAGCGACGACGACCAGGACGACGACGCCGGAAACGACAAGCCCGACAAGGGCGGCGACGACGGTAAGGACTGGAAGACCGAGGCCGAGAAGTGGAAGGCGCAGTCACGCAAGCACGAGGCCCGTGCCCGTGAGAACGCGAGCGCGGCGAAGGAACGCGATCAACTGCGGCGCGAGGGGCTGCCCGAGCAAGAGCGGAAGATCGAGGAAGCTGTCGGCAAAGCGCTCGCCGAAGAGCGGGCGAAGAACGGCGGGAAGCTCGCGCGGCAGGCTTTCCTCGCCGCGGCGAAGGGGCTGATCCCCAACGCCGGCGACGTCGCCGACGACGTGAACCTCTCTCGGTACGTCACCGACGAGGGCGAAGTCGACGAGGACGGTCTCGCCGATCTCGTGAAGCGCCTCGCTCCGTCGTCGTCCGGCACGGACGACGACGAGGACGACGACCGCGACGACGAGCGCGACACGCGCCGTGGCGGCCGCGACCGGCGCGGTTTCGATCAGGGCGCACGCGGCAGCCGCTCGAAGGACCGTCGCCGAACCAGCGTCGCAGCCGGTCGCGATCTGTGGGCCGAGAAGCACGGCAAGAAGACCAACACCTGATACCGGGAGTCTCCCGATGAACCTCACCACCACGACCGAGACCTTCGGTCAAGACGATCAGTCGTGGCTCGCGTCCGCGCACGGAACGAGCAACGCGAGGACGATCACCCTCGACACCTCGGCGTTCACTCCAGCCACGCACTACCCGAACGGCTACTTCCCGAGCGGTCTGCCCCTGGGGCGGATCACCGCGACCGGGCTGTTCGGACCGTATGACAACACCGCGGCCGACGGTCGCGAGACCCTCGTCGGTCACCTCTTCACCGCGGTGAAGTCGCCGACCGTCAACACCATCGACCCGCAGGGCGCTCTCTTCTGGCACGGCGGCGTCGTCGAGGCCAAGCTGCCGCGCCCCGTCGACGCTGCCGGGAAGACGGACGTCGCCGGCCGGATCACCTACTTCTGAGAGGGGTGAGTAACCCGTGCTGATCAACACCGACTACATCACCCCCGCCGAGCTCACCGGCTACGTGCGCGCCGGCGAGGCCGACCGCGCAGCGAATCAGTTCACACTCGCCCGGTGGCTGCCGAACAATCCGATCGATGACCTTGAGTACCGCTTCACCCGGGGCGGCGAGGGGCTGATCGAGGCGGCGTCGTTCCGGTCGTACGACACCGAGTCGCAGATCGCTGCGCGGCCCGGGATCGCCCGCGTCTCCGGTGAACTGCCGCCGATCTCCCGCAAGCTGCGGCTCGGCGAGTACGACCGGCTGCGGCAGCGTCGCCTCGACGGGCAGGTGCGCAACGCGCTCATGCGTGACGCACTGCGCATGACACGGGCGGTGTCCGCGCGTATGGAGCTCGCCCGCGGCGAGGTGCTCTACAAGGGCAAGCTCGAACTCGCCGAGAACGGCATCGTCGCGACCGTCGACTTCGGCAGGAAGGCGTCGCACACGGTCGTCGCTGCAACCGCGTGGACGAACCCGGCCGCCGAGATCCTCGCCGATCTCATGGCGTGGAAGGCGACTTACATCGCGACCAACGGCGAAGCGCCCGGCGCCATCGTCACGAGCGATCGAGTCGTCGCGCTGATGATGCGGAATGACGAACTGCGCGCCCTGGTGTACGCGGGCGGCGTCTCGCAGCCTTCGGTGATCAGTGTCGCCTCGATCAACTCGGTTCTACAGGCGTACTCGCTCCCGCCGATCTCGACGTACGAGGCACAGGTGCGGGTCAACGGCAGCGTTACCCGGATCATCCCCGACGACCGTGTGCTGCTGCTGCCGGCCGCCGGCGACGCCAACGACCCGGAGTCGACCGACCTCGGCGCCACGCTGTGGGGTACGACTGCCGAGTCTCTCGACGGCGATTACGGGATCGAGGACGGCGAAGAGCCGGGCATCGTCTCGGGCGTCTACGCGGAGAAGGACCCGCCGGCGCTGTGGACGAAGGCGGCGGCGATCGGGCTGCCCGTGCTCGCGAACCCCGACCTGACGTTCTGCGCCGACGTCGCCTGAGAGGGGTGAGCAGCATGAGCGAGCAGCAGCTCGTCGCGACCGTGCACGTCCGTGATCTTCAGGGTCGGACCGTCGTGCTCGAACCCGGCGACGACGTGCCAGCGTGGGCGGTCCGGCAGATCACCAACCCGAAGGCGTGGGTCGAGGTCGTCGACACGGTCGACGTTGCCCAAGCGCCCACGCCCCCGGGCGCGGGCGGCGTCGAGGCACCGCCGCGGTCCGGCAAGGGCTCGGGCGTCGAGGCATGGCGGTCGTTCGCCGACCGCAAGGGCGTCGACGTCGACCAGGACGCGACCCGCGAGGACGTCATCGCGGCGTGCGAGGCGGCCGGCGTCGTCGAGCGAGAGGAGTAGGGCATGGCGCCGTTCGCGACCGTCGAGGACTACGAGGCGCGTGCCGGCGTGACCCTCGTCGAGCCGAAGCGCTCGCAGGTCGAGGCGTACCTCGACGACGCTTCGGCGCTCATGCGGCGGCACATTCCGACCGGATACGAGCCGGCCCCGGGGACAACGACGGCGATCGCGGTCGCCGTCGCTCGCCGGGTCATGGCGAACCCGGGCGGCTACCGGCAGAGGAGCATCGGGCAGTACGCCGAGACGCTCGGCGAGGCCGGCGGGCTCTACCTCACCGAGGACGAGATCGCTCTGCTACAGCCCGAGACGCTCGACGACCCGGACGCCGACGCGGCGTACTCGGTAGGGCTGCGCGATGACGGGCTGCCCGGATGGCAGTACGACCCGCTGTGCAAAGGGCGGTTCCTGTGATCCCCGACGATCTGCTGCCGCACCTCGTCGACGTCGAGCAGCCGGGGACAACGACGGACCGGTACGGCAACGAGGTCGACGACTGGACGACGTCGACGCACGCCGCGGTGAACGCATGGATGCAGCAGAACACCGGGGCCGAGGACACCGACCAACGGAGCGCGCAGATCGGCGAATGGCTGATGCTGTGCAACTCGCGCGACACCAGCGGACAGCCGCTCACGGTGCGCGGCGAGGCACGCGTGCACTGGCTCGGGCTCGACTTCGAGGTGATCGGGCCCCCGGGGCCGGCGTACGAGCCGGCCGCGCTGCATCACTTCGAGATCAGGCTGAAGGTAGTGGAGGGGTGACCATGGCACGGTCAAGGTTTCGTCCCAACCGGCGCAACATCGCAGGTCTACTCAAGACGCCGGAGACGCACGCGCTGATCGAGCGGAAGACCCGGGCGGTCGAGGACGCCGCGGCCGCGGCCGCGCAGTCCGATGGTTGGGAAGGGCAGTTCCGGACGGACGTCGAGGCCGGCGACAAGCGGGCCCGTGGCGCCGTGATCGGGGACTACTCGACCCCGTACCCCGAGGTGTCGCGGCGGGCGCTGCTGCGCGGTTTGGACGCCGCGGGGGACACCGACTGATGACACCGCCGATCGTCTTCCCGGACGCCGCGGCGGTCGTCGCCGACTACCTGCGAGCGAGGCTCGCCGAGCACGGGCAGCCGGTGCACGTAGGCACGCGGGTGCCCTCACCGCGACCGACGTCGTTCGTCCGGGTCGAGCGAATCGGCGGGGCGCAGCGGGACGTCGTGACCGACCGGCCGCGGCTGGACGTCCACTGTTGGGGGTCGACCGAGGAAGCCGCGCACGACCTCATGCAGCTTGCGCGGGCGCTGCTCGGCGCAATCCCCGGATGGCGCGGAGCAACCGCGTACGACGTCGACGAGGTCGGCGGACCGAACCTGTTGCCGGACCCGGCGAGTTCTTCGCCGCGGTACGCGCTCGCCGTCGAGATCTCGCTGCGGGGCAAGAGCCTCGCCACCTGAACACGGGCTCACCCGCCCTGACAGCACACCCCCGGACCGCGTCGCGGCCGGGGGTTTTCCATTGGAGGGACGCATGTCCACACCGACCCCGCCGGTCCTCGAAGACGGGCTCAGGAACGACTACATCCGCAAGCAGCTCATGCAGGCTGTTTACGCCGCGGACTACTCGGCGGCTGTCGTCGCGACCCCGTTCAACTCGTCCGACGGCGCCCTTACGGCGATCCCTACCGGCTACGTCCCGGTCGGCTACACCACTGACGACGGCGTCACCTTCACCGGTGATCTGTCGATGGCCGACGTCACCTCGTCGCAGGCGGTCGAGCCGACCCGGTCCGACGTCGAGTCGGACGTGCTCAGCGCGCAGTACGCGGCACAGGAAACCAATCAGGCGACGGTCGCGCTCTTCGAGGGACTGCCACTGTCGGGCACAGGTGCACTGCCGACGATCGGCTCGGCGTGGCAGTGGGACCGCCCCGCGACGCCGAAGAACCCGTACCGCCGGCTGCTCTTCATCGGCCTCGACTACAGCGACAGCGGCGAAGAGATCTACGTGATCAAGTTCTTCCCGCGAGCCCGACTCACCTCGCGCGATGACGAGCAGTGGGCGCGCAGCACCGAGACGCAGCGACCGGTGACGTTCACCGCGTACCGCGATCCCGTGCTCAAGACCCCGTGCCGCAACTGGATCGATGGGCCCGGCTGGAGGTCGTTCGCTCCCCCGTCCGGCGGCTGACGCTGCCCCGTGATCGGGCGGGGGACGGCGGTTCTGGGTGAGCCCCTCCGTCCCTCGCCCTCGTGAGCTCACCCGCAGACTCACCCGAGGAAGAGAGCACGATCATGTCGAAGCCCAACAAGGCCCGGTTCAAGCTGTCGGCGGTCAAGGCGTCGTACGCCGAAGCGGTCGGCGGCGAGCTCGTCGAGGTCGAAACCGACGACGGGAAGATATGGACGTTCCCGCACCCGCTGTTCACGCCCGACGATCTCGCGAAGGAGATCGACGCGGCCGAAGGAGACGAAGCGAGGGCCCGCATTCTGCTCGGCGACCAGTGGGGCGAGTTCATCAAGTCGGGCGGCAACGCGAACGGGCTCATGCTCGTCTACGTCGCGGCACGTTCGGAGATGCAGGACACCCTCACTAAGCACCGCCCTACGAAGCGGTAGGCGACGACGGCGACGGGCCCGAAGCCTACGAGTTCAGCGTGCTCGACGTCCTCGGCGACGATCCCGAAGCCGTCGAGGCCGACCTACTCCACTACTACGGCGGCGAGCAGTACGGGGTCGGCGGGCCGCTCGCCGCATTCTGGCGGGGCGAGATCACGCTGCGGCTGCTGCGAATCATGGTCGAGCGCCTTCCGCCCGACTCGGCTACCGCACGCGCAGCAGCCGGCCATCACTGGCAGGTATCCGATTGGGCGGCCGCCGACACTCGCGATCTGCTCAATCTCTTGCTGACGGCGTTTCTCAACGCCAATCGCGACCCGAAGAAGCCGGCCCAACCGTGGCCCGAGCCGGGTTGGCGGCCGGGCGAACCGCTGCCCGAAGAGACCGAGGCGAAAGCCGAGCAGCAGCGGGCGCGAGCACGGGCTGCGTACGCACACATCAACTCTCAGGTGCTCCCCGGGAAGGGGTGATGCGGCGTGCCGGTCGAGATTGGCGTCGGCTACGTGTCGATCGTTCCCGAGGTGCGCGATTTCGGCCGGCTGCTGAGTCAGCAGTTCGGCAACGAGCCGCAGCGCGTCGGGCAGGCAGCCGGGCAGGAGACGGGGCAGGGGTTCCTCGGCGGCATCGGTGGCGCCTTGAAAAAGGGCGTTATCGGTGTCGCCGCCGGAGCCGGGGCGCTGTTCGCTGCCGGATTCGCCGAAGCGGTCGAACAGGACAAGAGCAATGCGAAGTTGGGGGCGCAGCTCGGGCTGTCCGAGAAGCAGTCGGCTCGGGCGGGCAAGATCGCCGGGTCGGTTTACGCCCGCGGATACGGCGAGTCGATCGATCAGGTCAACGACAGTTTGAAGGCGCTCGCCTCGAACGGCGTCGCCTCGATCAATGCGCCAAAGAAGGAGCTCGCCGGGCTATCTAAGGCAGCCCTCAATTTGGCCGACACGTTCGACGCCGACGTAGGCGACTCGGCGAAGGCTGCCGGACAGCTCATCAAAACCGGGCTCGCAGCGAACGGTAAGGAAGCGTTCGACCTCATCACCCGCGGGTTCCAAAGCGGCGCCGATAAAGCCGGCGATTTGTTGGACACTCTCAATGAATACGGGGTGCAGTTCAAAAAGGCCGGGCTCGACGGGTCGTCGTCGATCGGCCTGATTAATCAGGCGCTTCGGGCAGGTGCTCGCGATGGTGATCTCGCGGCCGACGCGATCAAGGAATTCGGTATCCGCGCGGTCGACGGCAGCACGACGACCGCCGGCGGGTTCAAGATGCTCGGGCTCAACGCGTCCGACATGGCGGCGAAGTTCGCGAAGGGCGGCAGCGCCGCGAACGGCGTTCTCGATCTCACCCTCGACCGGCTGCGCGGGATCAAGGACCCCGTTAAGCAGGCGCAAGCCGCGACCGCGTTGTTCGGTACGCAGGCGGAAGATCTTGGTAGCGCGCTTCTCGCGATGGCCCCCTCGAAGGCGGCCGCCGGGCTCGGCGAGGTCGGCGGGGCGGCCGACAAGATGGGCAAGAGTCTGCACGACACCGCGACCTCGAAGATCGAGGTGTTCAAGCGGCAGGCGTTGCAGGGGATCGCCAACTTCGCGAACCGGTACGCGATCCCGGCTGTCGAGAAGTTCGGCTCGTTCCTCAACCGGTACGTGCTGCCGCCCGCGCAGACGGTCGGTGGGGCGCTCGCCGGCACGCTCGTGCCCGCCGTCAAGGGCGTTGGCTCGGCGTTCGCCGGCGGCGTGCAGTGGGTCAAGGACTACGGGGCGTGGCTCATACCGCTCGGCGTCGCCGTCGGCGGCATCGCGCTCACGATGGGTGCTTCGGCGCTCGCGACCGGCGCGACGACCGCCGTGTTCGCGATCTATCGGGGCGTGATACTCGGGGCGGCCGCGGTCACCCGCGGGTTCGCGATCGCGCAAGGCGTGCTGAACGCCGTGATGAGCGCGAACCCGGTCGGGCTGATCATCACGGGGATTCTGGCGCTCGGCGCTGCCCTGGTCGTCGCCTACAACAAGAGTGCGACGTTCCGGGCGATCGTCCAAGGGGCGTGGGCGGGCATCCAGGCGGCCGCGTCGGTCGCGTGGAACTCGTTCCTGAAGCCGGCACTTTCGGGCATCTGGACGGCGCTACAGGCGGTCGGCTCGGCGGCGTCGTGGCTGTGGTCGGGCGTGCTCTCGCCCGTGTTTGGGTTCATCGGCACGGCGGCGCGCGTGCTGTTCACGATCGTCGCGGTCGCGGTGATCGCGCCGCTCGTGATCGCCTTCCGGGCGTTCGGCGCGGTCGCGTCATGGCTCTGGAATGTGGCGGTCGGGCCAGCGCTCCGAGGGATCGCGGCGGTCGGCTTGTGGCTGTACGGCACGATCTTGAAGCCGGTGATCGGTGCCACGATCGGCACCTTCCATGCGCTGGGCGCGGCCGGGTCGTGGCTGTACGCGAACGCCATCAAACCCGCGATGAACGGGATCGGTTCGGCGGTGTCGTGGCTCTATACCTCGATCATCAAACCGAATGTCGAGCTCGCGAAGGCGGCGTGGCGGGGACTGGGCGCTGTCGGCTCGTGGCTGTACCGCAGCGCGGTCAAACCTGCGTTCGACGGGATCGGGGCGGCCGCGTCGTGGCTGTGGACGAAGGCCCTCAAGCCGGCGCTCGACGCGGGGAAGCGGGGCGTCGCGCTCTTCGGTGACGCCTTCGAGCTCGCGAAGGACGCGATCGGCAAGGCGTGGGGCAAGGTGCAGTCGATCGCCGCGAAGCCGGTGAACTTCATCATTGAATGGGTCTATACACGGGGAATTAAGGCAGTTTGGGACAAGGTCGCCGGCGTGGTCGGGCTCGACCCGCTGCCGAAGGCTCCCAAGCTGCTCGCCGCGGGCGGCACGGTCGGTCCGTGGGGGCCGGCCGCACCGATGAAGGTCAACAAGCCGACCGCGATCGTCGGCGAGGGCCGGTCCCAGTACCCCGAGTTCGTGATCCCGACCGACCCGAAATACCGCGGTCGGGCCCGCGCGTTGCACGCTGCCGCCGGCGCTCAGCTGATGGCCGACGGCGGCGTGATCGGTTCGGCTGTCGACTGGCTCGGCGGGGCGGCGAAGAAGATCGGCGGCGTCGTGATGGACGGCGTCGACTTCCTGTCGGACCCCTCGAAGATGTGGGAGAAGGCAACCGGGTTCATTCGCGACAAGATCGGCGCGATCGGCTCGTCTCCCTGGGCGAAGATGCTCGGCGGGCTCAAAGACAAGATCGTCGACGCGGCGAAGGGTCTGTTCGGCGGCTCGTCGGCGGACGTCGGTGGGTCCGGCGTCAAGCGGTGGTCGAGCGTCGTCTTGCAGGCGCTCAAGCTCGTCGGGCAGCCGGCGAGTCTGCTGCCGGTCGTGCTGCGCCGGATGAATCAGGAGTCGGGCGGCAACGCAAAGTCCATCAACAATTGGGACATCAACGCCAAAAACGGCGTCGCATCGCGCGGGTTGATGCAGGTGATCCCGCCGACCTTCGCCGCCTATGCGGGCAAACTTGCCGGTCGGGGCATCTTCGACCCGCTCGCCAACATCTACGCCAGCATGCGGTACGCGCTGTCGAGGTACGGCTCGCTCTCGAAGGCGTACAACCGCGCTGGTGGATACGCCGATGGCGGGCGACCGCGGGCCGGCGAACTCGCGTGGGTTGGTGAGCGTGGGCCCGAGCTCGTCCGTTTCAAGGGCGGCGAGACGGTCTATGACAGCCCGACGTCGCTGCGCATGGCGGCCGGGCTCGGCGCCCGCGGGTTCGCGAGCGGCACGGCCAGGACGAAGGCTCGGAAGGCGGTTCCGGGCGATCTCACATCGTTCACGAAGTCGCTCAAGGGCAGCGCCTCGTCGATCTCGACCGCGGCGAAGAACCTCGCGGCCGATCTCAAGACGGCGGGCGGCGCCGGCCGGACGCTGTCGACGTCGGTCAACAAGGCGTCGACGAAGTTGCAGGCGCTCGCGAAGAGCCGCGACAGCGTCGGCAGCCGGCTCGACGCGGCGAAGCAGGCGTACACCGACCAGAAGAAGAGCGCTTCGGACTACCTCGGGTTGTCCAACGTCAGCGACCCGACGTCGGTCGGGAACCTGATCACCGGCATGCAGTCGCGGCAGTCCGCGCTCAAGGCGTTTCAGGGACAGATCAAGACGGCGTCGAAGAAGGGAGTCAGCCAAAACCTGATCTCGCAGCTCGTCGCGGCCGGTCCCGACAGCGACCTCGCCGGGCTCGTCTCGGGCGCGAACGCCGCGCAGATCAAGCAGCTCAACGCCCTCGCGAGGAGCGGCTCGGCGCTCTCGACGTCCTACGGCCGGACCATGGCCGACGCGATGTACGACGCCGGGTCGCAGGCTGGCCGCGGGTTCCTTACGGGTCTCCAGGCGCAAGAGGCCGAGCTGCAAACGCAGATGAATCGGCTCGGCTCCGGGATGGTCAAGGCGATCAAGCGTGAGCTCAAGATCAAGTCGCCGTCGAGGGTGACCGACGAGGTCGGTGCACAGGTTGGCGCCGGGCTCGTCGGCGGAATGATCCGCAGCCTGCCCGAGGTCGACCGGGCCGCGGTGCGCATGGCGGCGGCCGCCGTACCGGTGCCGGTCACCTCGGGGCAGTCCAGTGCACCGGCCGCCGGGCTGCAACGAGGCGACACGGTCGTGCTCAAGGTCGGCGAGCGTGAGTTCGTCGCCGTCGTCGATGACCGAGTCGATGCCGGGATGAGCGACGTCCGCAAGCGCAGCCGAGCCGGAGTGAAGGGGAGGTAACCCGATGCCGATGATCGTCGATCCGAGCGCGCCCGAGGTGACGCCGCCGGACCGGGTCACCTCGCCCGACGGATGGTTCGCCGCCATTGTCGACAAGCCGTCGGCGGGCGTCGTGCTGTCGGTGGACTACACCGCCGGCACGGCGCTCGCCGACGCCGTCGACGTCCGGCAGGTGCGCATCGTCCGCCAGGACCCGGGCGCGGCCGCGGCGGTCCCGGTGCGCAGCGGCGACGCCGCGTGGGCGATCGAGGGCGTCGGCACTGCCTACGATCACGAGGCGCCCCTCGGCGTCGCCGTGATCTACACCGCGACCGCGGTCTACGAGGACGGGAGCACCGGCCCGTCGTCGAGCCTCGCGGTCACGGTGCCGGCGCCCGAGGTCGGCGACGAGGATGATCTGTGGCTCAAGTCCCTCGACACGCCCGCGCTTTCGGCGCGGGTCATGATCGTGGATTGGCCCGGCATGTCGAGCGTCGGCCGGGTCGATGCGGTCGACGTCGCCGGCAGCCCATACCGGGCGACGGCGTACGACACGCACGGGGCACCGACGATCGCGGTCACCATCGACGTGACCGGGGCGACGAAGATCGAGCGGGTCCGGAAGCTGCTCGTCGACGGCGTGCTGCTCGCGCAGGTGCGGCCGGCGTATCTGTACACCGACCGGTATTTCGTCGTCGGTGACTGGTCGGAGAAGCCGACCGGGAAGCTCGGGATCGACGACCCGTCGATGCAGTACACATTCACGATCGAGCCGATCGAGCGACCGGCGACCACCGGGCAACCGATGCGCCTGCCCTCGTGGTCGTGGGACTCGCTCGCCGAGCTCTTTGCCGACTGGAATGCGGTCGCGTCGAGCTACAGCTCGTGGGCGTCGCTGTCGACGAATGGGGTCACCTGATGCTGCCGGTCTCTCCGGCGGCGTACGCGGCGCTGCTGCGCACGGCTCGGCGGCCGCGGCTAGCGGCATGGTCCAACGACGGCGGCCGCACCTGGGTCGAGGCGAAGTGCGGCGAGGCGAAGGTGACGCCAGATCGCAACGCCGAGTGCCGCTACAGCGGTTCGGCCGAGCTGCTCGGCGTCCCGGTCGGCCGCGACGGGATCAACACGGTCGCCACGCAGATACGTCTCTGGCAGGGGATCGCGGGCCCGCGCATGGATACCGAGTGGATTCCGGCCGGGGTCTACGTCGTTGACCGGGCCCGTCGCACGCGGCTCGGGGCAACGGTCGATCTGCTCGGGCTTGAAGACGCGATTCGCAGCGCCTCGTTTCCCACGACCCGCACGATCGGCCCGGACACCGCGGCCGGCGTCGTGCCGACGCTCGTCGGCGAGGCGCTGCCGAACGCCCCGATCTCATGGCGCCGCGGCGTCGACCGGGGCACGACCGTGCCGCGGTTCGTCGTCGACGAGGACCGATGGCAGGCACTCAGCACGGGCACGGACAGCTCGGGTACGAAGACCGGGATCGCCGCGGCGCTCGGCGGCGAGATCTTCGCCGACGCCCGCGGCGTGATCACCCTCGCCCCGGTGCCGACGCTGGCAGACGACGTCGTGTGGCAAATCCCGTACGGCGTCGCCATGGTCGAGCCGGCCGAGGAGCAGTCGGCCGAGGGGCTCGTGAACGTCTGGGCGATCTCGGGTGACGCCGGCGACGGCGCACCCGCCGTCGGCCCGGTCTACGTCTGGGACGACGACCCGAACTCGCTCACCTTCGCCGGCCCGGACCCGATCGGCGATCCGCTCGGCCCGCAGCGGCTCGGGCTCACCGGCGTACGACTTCGGGTGGCGCGCTACTCGTCGCCGCTGATCACCTCGACGGCGCAGGCGTACGCCGTCGGCCGCGCGAAGCTGGCCGACTCTCTCGGCGTACAGAGCTCGCTTTCGTTCACGGCTGTCTGTCACCCCGGGCTCGAACCGGGCGACGTCGTCGAGGTCGAGGTGCGGCCGGGCGAGTGGCAGCGACACATCATCGACTCGTGCCCGTACGAGCTCGGTTCGGCGTCGATGAGCTGCACCACCAGGACGACCGCACGGAGGCTCTCATGACGGGCGCGGCTCGGCAGCTCGGCGAGGATCTCGCCCGCGCGCTGTCGGCGAGCAGCGGCGGCGGCACGGTGTCGGCCGAGGTCGTCGACGTCACCGACGCCGGCACGGTCAACGTGATGGTGGGTGGCGCCCTCGTGACCGACGTCATGTGCGCCGACAGCTACCGCAATCGGAAAGCCGGCGACTGGGTCGCGGTCCGGCAGGGCGCCCGGCCGGTCGTGATGTGGCGACTCGGCGACGACCCGGGCGCCACGGACGAGGCAACGATCAGGCGACTCGCGACCGAGGTCGCCCTCGACGAGCAAGTACTGCGGGCGGCGACATGGGGCACCGCCGCGCCGTCCGGCGACGGGTGGCAACAGGTCAGCGCGCTGTACCTGCGGAAGAACACCGAGGGGAAAGTCGAGCTGTACGGACAGCTCGGGGCGCAGTCGGACACGTCGCCGGACGCGCCGGCCGGCCGGGCGCCGAAGCCCGTCACGGTCACAGCGAGCTCGTCCGGATCATGGCGCAACGGCAGGCGAGACGACTACCGGGATTACCCCTTTCAGGGCGACTACACCGGCGGCGGGAACCTGTCGGGCGCATGGTTCTACGGCAACAAGATCTCCGACGCGTGCGCGGGCAAGACCGTCGCGAAAATGACGGTCTCATTCACCCGCCGCCGCGGCTCGGGCGACAACGCCAAACGGCCGATGCACCTGTACTTGCACGACCACAACTCGCCGCCCTCGTCGCTGGACCTCGACGAGGGCCCCGAAGAGCTGCTCTCGCTCAGCGTCGGCGCACAAGGCACGGCAACGCTGCCCGCCGAATGGCGCTCGAAGCTCGCGAGCGGCGCGCGGAAGGGGCTCGCGATCTACGCCCGCGGAAGCCGCGATTACGCCGCATTCACCGGCGGCTCGATCACCATCACGTTCTCGTAGGGAGGCGCCGAAGTGGCAACAGTCGGCTATTCGAAGATCAGGATTCCCGGCGGGGGCGATGCGCCGGTCGGCCCCGGGGCGCTTATGGAAATGGGCGCCGATATCGACCCGCACCTCTTGCAGCACGTCGCCGACCGGGCCGAGCGCGACGCGCTGTACACCGACGCCCCGCTGCATACCGCGGTCACCGCCGAAGACGGGTCACTGTGGCTCAAGACGTCGGCGACCTCGAACGTATGGGCCACGGTCTACGAGCCCGACCCCGCATGGCGGCCGCTCGGGCTCGTCAGTGGCTACACCGGCGATACGTACACACCCGAGGTACGCCGTATCGGCTCGCGGGTGTGGTTGCGCGGCCGGATCGCCCGGACCGACGGGACCGTGATCCCGCAGAACGGCATCGGGATCGGGAAGGTCCCCGACGATTGCATTCCGCAGGAGCAGATCGGCGCTTACGCCGCAACGAGCTCGTTGCAGGGCGACGTCGTGATCGGCGTCGGAAAGCTCGAAGTCCTCGACGTGGGCACCGCCTCGTCGCTCGGCGACCCCGGCACGGTCCTTTGGTGGTCGCAGGACGGGCCGACCGCCGCCGGCACTCCCTGGGTGAACATCAGCGGCTCGTACTGGATCGACTGAAAGGCGGCTGCCCCCGTGGCGCTCTACACCTTCGGCGGGACGCCCGCCGACGTCCTCACGACCGCGGCCGGCGACGTCGTGCCCGACTATCCGGTGCTCGTCCGTGTGGCCGGCACGGGGCAGCTCGTGACCGCGCTCTACGAAGTCGACGGAACGACCCCGATCGGCGAGCTACGAACCAACGCGGCCGGCTCGTCGCAGCCGGGCGCACTGCGCCCGTTCAAGACGGACGTACCCGCGATCGAATTCGAGTACAACGACGCCGCCGGCGAGCCGATCCGTTGGTACGAGGCCGGCCGCGAGGTCGCACAGGAAGCACTTGCCGCGGCGCTCGATTCCCTCTCGAAGGCCGACGGCGGCACGGTCGAGGCACCACTGACCGCGGCCGCCGGTCTCGGTGTCGTGGGCGGGCTCGACGTCACCGGCGGCGCGAACGTCGACGAGCTCGACGTCGCCGGGAACATGACCGTCGGCGGAACGTTCACCCCCTCTTCGTTGTCCCTCGCGGGGATGCGCATCTACAACCCCCGTGTGCTCGGTGCCCTCGGCGACGGGACGCACGACGACGCCCCGGCCGTGCAGGCAGCGCTCGACGCCGCGTACGCAGCCGGCGGCGGGTGGGTCATCGTCCCTTCGGGGACGTACCGGCTCGCAACGCTGCCGTTGCGCATCCGGCGCAACACCCGCTTGACGCTCATGCCGGGCGCCCGCATGGTCCGGGCGGCCGCCGTGACGATGCTGCTGAACGGCGACAGCGACCAGACGTTCAGCGGGTACACCGGGCACGGGAACATCGTCGTCGAGGGCGGCGTGTGGGACATGGCCGGCACTGTCGTGACCCCGAGCAACATGTGCATGTCGTTTGGGCACGCGAGCAACGTCACCGTGCGCGATACCACCGTGCTCGACCTCCCCGGGTATCACGGGATCGAGTACAACTCGATCAAGACCGGGCGGGTCCTGAACTGCAACTTCCTCGGGTACATCGATCCGGGCGGCCGCGATTTCAGTGAGGCGATACAGCTCGACCTCGCCAAAGGAACTGCCTACTTCGGTGGTTTCGGGCCGGCGGACGACACACCGTGCATCGACATTCTGATCGACGGCTGCACGGTCGGCCCGTCCGGGACCGCAGGAACGGGCCCTTGGCCGCGCGGCATCGGCTCCCACAGCGCGAGCCCGAACAAGCCGCACCGCGACGTGCGGGTGAAGAACTGCCGCTTCGAGAGCTGCACGCAGTTCGCCATCGGTGTGTACACCTGGGAAGGTGTCGTGATCGAGGGCGTGCAGATGCGCGGCTGCGGGGCCGGTATCCGCGTGCGCACCCTTGACTCGTCGACCGCCTCGCACCGGACGCCGGCCGGGGGCAGCTCGCCGACGATCACCGGGTCGCAGCCGCTCACCGGGTTCGCCATCAACGACATGACGTTCGTCGGCGGCGGCTCGTACGACGCCGCGATTCGCGTCGAGGGCGAAGACACTGGGTACGTAGGGCTGCTCACCCTCGATCAGATCACGATCAAGGACGTCGCCGGGATCGGCGTCCGGCTCATGAACGTCGAGGACTACACCGCGCAGAAGGTGATCGTCGTCAACGCGGGCGGCACGGGCATCAGCCAATTCGGTACCCGCCGCGGCCGCGTCGCCGACTGCACGGTGAACGGGGCCGGTGGCGCCGGCATCACAGCCGACTCGCGCTCGACCCCGGCCGCGTCGGCGACTGACGTCGCGATCGCCGGCTGCACGGTCACCGGCGCCGCGGCGAACGGCGTGCACATCTGGGACGGTACCGACATCGTCATCGACGACTGCGACGTCTACGCGCTCACCGGCTACGGCGTGCAGATCTCGACGAACACGAACCGGCCGATCATCCGGAACGTGCGGACCCGGGCGACGACGCTCGCCGGCATCAATGTGACGAGCACGGTCACCGGCGCTGTGCGACGCGGCAACACGGCCGACGCTCCGTCGGCGTCCGCGCTCGCGACGGTCGCCTCGACGACCGCCGAGACCGTGCTCGCCTCATGGACGATTCCCGCGAACGACGCCGCGGCCGGCACGGCGTACCGCTTCACCGCACAGGGGACCGCCTCGACGACGGGGACGCCGACGTTGACGGTCCGGGTCCGGCTCGGCGGCACCGCCGGCGCGGTGATCGCTTCCTTCGCGGCCGTGACGACGTCGAGCGCGATCTCGGGCCGCGGATGGCGCGTGGACGGCGTGCTGCTGGCCATCGCGCCGGGCAGCTCGGGCACCTGGGCGGGCGGTGCATCGCTGTCGCATCACCTCGCGAGCACGACCGGCGCGGTACAGCACGAGCTCACCGACGCCGCGGTGACGCGCGACAGCACGGCCGATCAGCAGCTCGTCGTCACCGCGCAGTGGTCGACGTCGAGTGCCTCGAACACGGCGACCGCGACCGCCGGGCAGGCCACCCGCGCCGCGTAGCGCACCTCACCTCTACAGCTCGCCCCGTGCCGGTCGGCCGGGGCGTTTCTCATGCCCGAAGGAGGCTCACCCATGGGCCAGGAAGAACGGCCGGTCGAGGGCCGGCCCGACCAGGAAGAGCAAGCACGACTCATCAGGCGTACGGGCAACGGCCCGACCGTCGAGAACGAAGAGGCGTTGCTGCGCGAGCGGTTCGGACCGCCGGACATGGCCGGCGTGTTCCACACCTCGGACGCCGACACCGACCAGGACGACGAGCCGGCCGCCGACGAGGCGCCCGCCGCGGAACCCGAAGGGGGCGACGCGGCATGAGCCTCGAAGGGATGATCTCGCAGGCCGAGAAGTGGCTCGGCACCGGCGAGCCGAACGCGATACAGGCGTGGTACCGGGAGCGGAACGGCAACGCGTTCGCTGGCAACTTCGCATGGTGCGATGCCATGATCACGCGCTGCGCGGTCGACGCCGGCGAACGCGAATCGGTCTGCTTCGATACCGACTACGCGTACACCCCGTGGCACGCACAGCGGTTCAAGGACGCCGGACAGTGGCATGCCGACGTCAAGGGCATCAGACGCGGCGACATCGTGTTCTTCGACTGGGCCGGCTCGAACTCGATCGGTGCGATCGACCATGTCGGCATCGTCACCGGGGTGAGCGGCGGGAACGTCTTCACGATCGAGGGCAACTCGGCGAACGTCTGCGCGCGGCGTGTGCGCACGGCGGCGACGATCGTCGGCTACGGCCGGCCGAAGTACAAGGCGGCGAGCAGCACCCCGTCGACGTCCGGGGCGACCTACACGGTCAAGACGGGCGACACCCTGTCGGAGATCGCCGCGGCGCACCGGACGACCGCGAAGGCGCTCGCCGACCTCAACGGGCTCAAGGACCCGAACAAGATCAAGCCGGGGCAGAAACTCAAGCTGCCCGCGGGCACCGCGGCGAAGCGGGTCGTCAGCCTCTCGCGGCTCGTCAAGGCGTCCGAGGTCGACCCGCCGAAGAGCGGCTCGCCCGTGTCGTACGCCGGCGTCGAGATCGTCGAAGACGCCCTCGTAGCCGAGGGGCTGCTCGCGCCCGGATACGCCGACGGGCATTTCGGCACGGCCACCTGCAGCGCGTACTCACTGCTGCAACTCCGGTACGGCTACACCGGCACGGCGCCCGGCGGCGCAGCCGACGGCACCCCCGGCAAGACCTCGCTCGCCCGGCTCGGAAAGGCACACGGATTCACCGTCGTCGCCTGACACCCCGTAGGGAGAACACCCCATGTTCGGAAGCAAGTTGAAGTACGACGTCGTCGAGCGGGCGCTGTGGACTGGCACCGAGGTTGTCCTCGGCATCCTGGCAACCGCGCTCGCCGAAGTGTCCGTGTGGTGGGCGGCACCCGTCGCCCTCGTCCTGGCGGCCGGGAAGTCATGGGTCGCCGGTCGGATAGGCCGGCTCGGCACGGGCTCGACCCTGCCGAAGAGCAAGGACCCGGCGACCCCGCCCCGAACGGTCGGGCTCGGGCCGAACGCCGGCGCCGCCGAGGGTCCATTCGCCCCGTAAGGGTGCTCTCTGCTCACCCTGCACCACCGGAGGCACACGCGTGGAAGCTGCGACGCTCGGCGCCGTCGGGACCATCGTCGTCGGGCTCGCAGCGGCCGCGGCCGCCATCGTCGGACAGCGGGGCGCTAACCGTGCCTCGCAGTCCGGGGCCGTGCTCGGCGGGTACTCGGCGCTCGTCGACCAACTTCAAGAGGAACGCGACAAGGCGCAGGCGAAGCTCGCCGAGAACGAGACGCGGCTCGCCGCCGCGTACGCCGAGCTCGCCGGCGAGCGAGCCGATAAGGCGGCGCTACAGACACAGATCACGACGCTCACGGCCGAGAATGTGAGGCTGCGCGAGCGCATCGTCGAGCTAGGGGGACAACCGACGTGACACGCGCTCAGGCTGCCCTCGCACATCGGTGGCGGACGTTCGCCGTCGCCGCTGTGCTGCTCGTACTGTCCGGGGCGATCGTCCTTGTGTGGCTACGGATAGACGACGCCGACGGTCGCGCCGAGCAGCTCGCGAGCGAGGCGAACCGCCGCGGCGACGCGGTGACGACCCTCGCTGGCGACGTCCGTGTGCTGCGAGCACAGATCAAGGCGAAGGGCGGCACACCGGCCGCGCCGGACCCCGCGGCCGCGGTCGACAATCTGCCGGACCGCTCGAAGGTCCCTGTTCCGATTCCCGGGCCGACCGGACCGCGCGGCGCCCGGGGCGCGAAGGGCGACCAGGGCGAGCCCGGCAGGCCCGGGGCGACCCCGGCGCCGGTCCCCGGGCCGAGCGGCGCGAAGGGCGAGCCGGGCACCACGGTGACCGGTCCCCCGGGGCCGGCCGGCCCCGCAGGCGAGCCCGGTAAGGACGGACGCGATGGGGTCGCCGGCAAGGACGGAACCGACGGACGCGACGGGCAGACATGCCCCGACGGGTACAGCCTGCGACCGCCGCCGGATGATCCCGACGCACTCGTATGCCGTAGGGACGGTGCACCGCCCCCCGACGCCCCATCACCAACACCGAGCCCGAGCGTCCTCGGGCTACCGGCGGAACGCCGCCGCTCATGATGTCTGCGCCCTCGTCTGGCCTCACGGCCGGGCGGGGGCGCTTTCGTCGTGTCTGGATTGATGCTGATCTGTCCGGCCGGAAACGGGAGCGACCCCCGTCGAGAACGAGTTGACGGGGGTCGGTGAGTGCTCCCCAACGGGGTGGCATCACCAGTATGACCGACGCAGTCGACAACGGGCAGTCGTACTCTGGCTGATGAGTGCTCTCACCCATCAAGGGGAATCCATGATCAATCTATCTGTCATGACCACTGGGGAGCGGATCAAGTATTACCGGGGCCGCGCCCGCAACGGGGTCGGGCTGTCGCAGGCGGCGCTCGCTGGGCTCGTCGCCCGATCCGAAGATTGGCTCTCCAAGGTCGAGCGGAATGTGATCCGGATCGACTCGCTCGACATGATCACTCGACTCGCGCGCGAGCTCGGGCTCGACAACGTCGGCGACCTCGTCGGCCCATCGATCGACTTGAGCCTCGTCGGGCCCGAACACCCGTCGGTGCCCGGCATCCGTCGAGCGCTGAACACTCCGCCTTCACAGCACGGGCTCGGATTGCCGGGGGCAGCGCTCACCGGGCCGCAGCTCGCCGAGCGGGTCGTCGAGGCATGGGGAATCTACGAGACGCAGACCGAGCGGTACGGTCCCGTCGGCGAGATGCTGCCCGGATTGCTCGCCGAGTCGTACGCCACGCTGCGACAGGCGAGCGGCGACGAAGAGCTCGAAGCGACTCGCGCACTCGTGTCGTTGCTGCACCTGTATCAGGTGTTCTTGCGCCGAGTCGGTGAGCGCAAACTGTCGTTGCGCGCGGCCGACCGAGCGATGCAGATCGCCGACGACACCGGCGACCCGGCGCTGATGGCTGCGGCCGCGTGGAACGTGTGCGGCATCCTCTTGAGCTCGGGCGAAGTCGCCGACTCGCTCGACCTCGCGCGCAGCACGATCGCTCACTGCCGGCCGGGAGACGACGCGAGCCCCGAGCACCTCTCGGCGTACGGCGCATTGCACCTATCCGCCGTCATCGCAGCGGTACGCGACAGTAAGGCGCCTACCGCGTGGGATCTGCTGCGCGGGGCGTGCACTGTGGCCGACCGGCTCGGCGTCGACCGGAACGACTTTCACACGGCGTTCGGGCCCACCAACGTGAAGATGCACGGCGTACACCTTGCGGCCGAGGAAGGCGACATTCACGAGGCGCTGCGGCTCGCCGACGACGTCGACGTGCCCGAGCCGGGCGGCGTGCTGCCGCTGGAGCGAACGACGCGGTATCAGGTGGAGGTCATGCACGCTCATCGGCTCAACGGTGACGACTTCGGAACGCTGTACTTCCTCAAAAAGATCATGGAGGCATCACCCGAAGAGATCAGGTACTTCCCTCTCGTCAGGGAAGCGGTACAGGCGCTCTTGAAGCGGTCGCGCCCGCAGTTGCGATCTGAGGTGCACCGCATCGCTGAACACGTGGGCATTCTCGCGTAGTTGGCACCCGGAACCCGAGGCGACCCGGAAAAATCTTCCGGGTCGCCTCCGCATTTCCGCTCTACGTTCCGTCACATGACGACGACTCAGCGAGACCGAGTGCGACGGAAGGGGCTCCGCTTGACCGCCAACCCTCACCAGGGCGTACGGATCGAGCGCTCAGGAGTCTTACGGCTGACCTCGGCCGGCCGGATCGCGATCCGGCTCTCGGTGGACAACGACGGCACGCATGTCGGCGAGGGGAACCTCGTTCTGACGTACGACGCCGCCGCCGAACTGCACACCGAACTCGGGCTCTTGCTGGCCGAGTCGGTCGATCCGAACACGCCGGATGAGCGGAGCCTGAAGTGACCACGGACGAGCGGCTGCCACACGACAAGCAAACACGAACACCGCAGGATCGCATTCGCCGGGCGTCGATCGCTGACGGGGCATTCAACGACTTTCCCCCCGTCGACTGGGTCCGCATGGCGGGCGCGAGCGTCATTGAGACGCTCATGGTGTGGGAAAGCGGCGAGCTCGCCCGGCTGCCCGTCGGTATCGGGTGGGACGTCGTACGCATGCCCGCGCCTGCGGGATGGAAGGCTGTCCAGCAACTTCAGCACCTTCGCGTCGCCATCGGCCCCGTGCTGCTCGCTCAGGACAGTGTCGAGTTCCTCCTGCCGGTGCAGTCGGTAGAGGATTGGTACCTTCCCGAAGCACGCGTTCTCGCCCGCGGCGAGCACATCGAAGCGCCGCACCCGGCGATCGTCGCCCCGCGCACGCAGAACGCGCATTCGTGGATCACGCCGCCGCAGGTCGACCTCGTCCTGACCAACGACGCCGACCTCTACACCGCGCACGGTTACGCACTCGCGGTACTCGCCGAGACGAAGGAGGCGGACCGGTGACCCTCAGCGCCCCGACCCCACCACCGAGCACTGAGGTCGTTGCGGCCGCGCCGCCGATCCCGACCGCCGGTCTGATCGCATCGCTGAACGTCCGCACGTGGCTCGACCACACCGCCGACGACACCGTGTTTTCAGCGCTGCTGATCACACATCCCGTACCGCAGTTCGAAGCGGTCGACCCTTCTGAGGTCGAGCGCAGGATGCGCGGGGTCGCGCTGGCGATCGGTGCCGTGCCGCTCGGCACGCCGCCGCCCGAGATCGCCGCCCGGGTTACGTGCCAAGGCGAGACAGCACTCGTCCACTTTGAAGGCTGCCCCTACTCCATCAAGGTGCCCGCATACCGCCATTGGGCGAAAACCGTTACGGGATTTGGGCAGGTGCTTCTCGCGGTCGGGCTGGACGCGCTGCCCGCGGTAGCTTCACGGGCTCATGTGGACGAGTACCTACAGCTTGCCGGCGAATACGGCCGCATGCACTTCGCGCTAGCCACTCTCGGAGGGTCACCCGGCGACATCCGTGCGGCCGTCGCAGCCATTACCGGGGGCACCGAGTGACAGTGGCACCGGGTCGGCCGCCCATCGTGCCCTATATCTCCACATGGGGCGCTGAGCGAGATCTCAGCGGCCACATCATCGTGGGCCGCAGGGGCATCGTGTTTGCCGACGAGTCCCCCCTCGATCGTGATACCCAGGGGGCGCTGTGGCGGCGAATGTCGCTGCACCAGCGCGAGGGAAAGCCGCAGCACGGGGGCGTTCACCCGCAGCGGCAACGGCGCGCGATGCAGCGGCTCTTGTGTCAGGTGTGCGCCGGTCCGTCCGACCAGGACGACCGCGGGACGCTGTGGCTGCTCGAAACCGCCGAGGACGAGTGGGAAGGCTGGCCAAACGGTCTGGTCACGTCACACCCCCCGATGTGCCTCGCCTGCGCCCCGCAAGCCGTTCGGTACTGCCCGAACTTGCGCAACGGGTACGTCGCCCTGCGAGTCGCCAAATCCGACGTCTGTGGGGTGCACGGCCCGCTGTATCACCGAGGCCCCGGGATACAAGCCGTCCCTGGCGACCACGCGATCGTGCTTTACGACGAGCCCCAGATCCGATGGGTCCTCGCCGAGCAGTCGGTGCGCGAGCTCCAGTCGTGCACGATCGTCGACCTGTAGCACGAGCTCGACCTCGCCACAAAGACCGGTGCGCCCGGCGGTTGCCCCCTCCGCCGAATCCCGCCGAGCGGCCCGACCGCCCCGCCCGCCCAGGTCGGAAGATCGAGCCGCCGGGCGGGCGGGGTACCAACCAACCCGACTCACCCCACTAGACCCGCCCCGCTGCGGAGGTGCCACGGTGGCCAGACGCTACGCCTACCGGTGCGAACTGATCGCCCGCAACCTCGACGGCACGTACGAGGCGACCCTCACGACGTACCGGGCGACAACTCCCCGCCTCGCCGCCCGGTGGGCCCGGATGACGGCCGGCCGGTACGCCGAGCTGCTCGCCCCGGCGCCGACCGCGTCCTACCTCGCCGGGGTGCCCCTGGTCGAGATCGAGCCAGGCAACCCCCGGCCCGACGTCAGGCTGCAAGCATGGGCAGACAGCACCGAGCTATATGAGGACGTGCTGAGCACCCTGGCCGAAGGCCGCGCCTACGCCTTCACCGTCACCGACTACGGCGCCCGGTACGAGCTGCGCCTCGACCCGCTGCCTATCAGACGAGCCCCGGAGATGCCCGCGTTCACCATCCACACCCGCCCATCGACGGGCAGGGGCCGACACCGTCGGCCCCGCACTCTCCAAC
The DNA here is from genome assembly GCF_036227565.1 of Streptomyces sp. NBC_01454. Classification (NCBI taxonomy): domain Bacteria; kingdom Bacillati; phylum Actinomycetota; class Actinomycetes; order Kitasatosporales; family Streptomycetaceae; genus Streptomyces; species Streptomyces sp. NBC_01454. The sequence goes on along the minus strand of NZ_CP109460.1, from coordinate 5,444,228 downwards.
TCGTCCCCTGATCTCCGCCCCCGCTGCACACGGACAGCCGGCGGGGGCGGTGCTCCATCGCACGATCCGACCGAACCGCCAACGAGAGGAACGCGATGTTCAACTACGCGGAACGCATCCCGACGGGAACCCCGCTCCCGCAGGGCCACCGCACGCCCCGCCCGTGGGGCACCCGCCGGTTCGTGCCGTACCCGGCCGTCGAGGGTGAGCACACCCGCGTCGAGATCGACCCGGCGACGCAGACCGGCCGTTACTTCAACGCGGCCGGCGTCCCGGTCGCGTCGCCCGGTCACGGTACGAGCAGCGGCACCAACCCGACGACGGGCACCTCGCCCGACGGGCAGGGCGCCGGCAACACCGACTCGGACACGGGTAACGACACCGACCAGTGACACGAGACGACGCTCGCCCGGTCGCGGTCGTCACGAACGATGACGACCCGACCGCCGACTTCGTGATTGCCGAGCTGCACGGCCGGGGCGTCCCGGTCGTGCGGCTCGACAGCGGTCACTTCCCCGCCACCCTGTCGTGCTCCGCCCACATCGGCGGCGGCACGGCACGGTGGCGGGGCAGTCTCGCGACCCCGACCCGCGTCGCCGAACTCGACGGCGTGCGGGCGCTGTACTACCGGCGCCCGTCCGGGTTCGCTTTCCCCCACCTCGACGACCAGGACGCCCGCTTTGCCGCCGCGCAGGCCCGATACGGGCTCGGCGGCGTGCTCGTCTCGCTGCCCGACTGCCTGTACGTCAACCACCCGAACCGCATCGGAGACGCCGAGTACAAGCCGGCCGGGCTCGCCGCCGCGGCCGAGGCCGGGTTCGTCCTGCCGCCGACCCTGATCACGAACCGGCCCGACGACGCCCGCGCGTTCGTCAAGGAACACGGACCCGTGATCTACAAGCCGCTTGCGACCCCGCTGTACCTCGTCGACGGTCAGGCGCAGACCGTGCTCGTCGACGAAGTTACCGAGGACGAGATCGACGACGGTATCGCCGGGACCATGCACCTGTTGCAGGCCCGCGTCGACAAGGTCGCCGACGTCCGCGTGACCGTGATCGGCGAGCACGTGTTCGCGGTGCGGATCGACTCGGGGCTGCTCGACTGGCGCACCGACTACAGCACGCACACCTATACGCCGGTCGAGGCCCCGCCCGACGTCGAGCGCGCACTGTTCGCGTACCTGCGGCACTTCGGGCTCATCTTCGGCGCGTTCGACTTCACCCTGTCCGCCGACGGCACGTGGACGTTCATTGAATGCAACCCCTCGGGGCAGTGGGCATGGATGGAACCCCCGACGGGCCTGCCCATGACCGCCGCACTCGCCGATCTCTTGGAACGAGGCACCCATGACCGAACCTGATCTCGCGACCGAGCTGCGGCACGAGTTCGCCGGGCAGCTCGCCGCCGCGGACAAGCTGCCCGCAGAGTGGCGGGCCGCTGTCGAGGCCGTGCCCCGGCACGAGTGCACGCCCGCGTTCTACGTGCCCAACGACGCCCCGGGCATCACGACATACGTGCCGATCACGCCCGAGCTCGTCGGCGACGAGGCGTGGCTGCGCCGGGTCTACAGCGACGAGACCCTGATCACGCAGTTCGACGGGCGGGATATCGATTGGTCGGACCCGCAGCCGATCAGCGGCGCCGCCCCGACGTCGTCCTCGACGCTGCCCTCGCTCGTCGTGCAGATGCTCCAAGCCCTCGACGGCGACGACGAGTCGACCGTCACCGAGTACGGCACGGGCACCGGCTACTCGACCGCGCTCATGTGCCACCACTTCGGCCCGGACAAGATCACGTCGGTCGAGACCGACCCGGGGGTCGCTGGCCGGGCCCGTGCCGCCCTCGACCGCTGCGGCTACGCCCCTCGCCTGATCACAGGCAACGGGCTCGCCGGCGCCGACCGCACCGAGCCGGCCGATCGCACGATCGCCACCATGGGCGTACGCGGTATCCCGTGGGCGTGGGTCCGCGAGACCGTGCCGGGCGGGCTCGTCGTGGCGACGCTGCGCGGGTGGCTTCGCTCGCTCGGCCTCGTGCGCCTGGTCGTCGAGGACGGGCAGCACGCGACGGGCCGTTTCATCGCGGCCGATCCGGCGTTCATGATGGCGCGGCAGCAAGAGGCGCCGACGAATCTCGGCATGCTGCCGGCCGACGACGACGGCAAGACCCGCGAGACGCCGCACGGGCCCGGCGTGCTGCGCATGCCCGACAGCGGGTTCGTTGCTCAGCTTGCGATGCCGAACGCCCGAACGTTCGACATGGCGGGCGACGACGGGCGCATGCGTACGTTCGTCCTCGACGCGGCGAACGATTCCTTCGCGGTGCTGTCGCGGGACGGCGACGGCTGGTTGGTGCGCGAGGGTGGCCCGGTGTCGCTGTGGGGCGAGGTCGAGCAGTCTCTCGCGCTGTGGCACGCAGCGGGGTCGCCGGCCGCAACCCGGTTCGGGGTCAGCGTCGAGCCGGACCGTCAACGAATTTGGCTTGAAGACGCCGAGGACGGCCCCAGTTGGCGCCTGCCGGTCGTCCCGGGTTCATGACGGAACCGCAGGCTGCCCTCGCGTCATGTGCGAGCTGTAGAGGTGCTGCCGGATGTACGCGCGTCCGTCCGAGCCGAGGCACCGATCGCTCTGAGACAGAGCGAGCCGCTCCGCTCGGCGCCCTGGCGATCGAGATTGAACTGCTCAACACCTAAACCAGGCGGCGAGACCGGGCGGCCCGGCGGTGTTCTCTTCCGAACCCGTCGGGCGGCCCGAGCGAAGCCTGCACCGCGAAGGATCTCCATGCCGATCAAGGCGATGCACGTACTCGACACCCTCGACGCCTACCTGAGCCGCCACCCGGAGGACAAGGACGCGCTCGCCATCATCTCCGAGATGCTCGACGTCGTCGGCAACCGGATCACCTCACGGAACGAGTTCCGCGGGCATGTCACCGCCGGCGCGGTTCTACTCCGCCCCGACGGTCGCATGCTCACCCTCCATCACAAGGCGCTCGGTGGTAAGTGGCTGTGGCCCGGCGGACACGTCGAGCCGGACGACACGACACTGCTCGCCGCAGCTCTGCGTGACCTCGCCGATAGGACCGGCATCGACCCCTCGCAGGTCGAGCCTCACGACGAGGTGCCGCTGCACATCGACGTGCGCCCGATCCACGCGAACACTGCGGAAGCCGAGCCGACGCATCTCCACTTCGACTTTCGGTTCCTGTTCCGAACGAGCGCCGAGAGCCTCAAGGTTGAAGAGGAAGAGTTCACCGCGTACTCATGGCAATTCGCGGACACGTTGACCGCCGAGCCGCTGCGCAGCCGCGTACTGGCCTCCATCCGGCCATCTGACTGACGGTCCCGAGACAGGGTCGCCCGCGCTTGATCACCCCCGGATCGCACCGGGCGACCCGTTTACCGGCCGCTGTGGTCGTGCCTACACCGCCAGCAAATTCGTTCACCCGTTCGCGTGACCCTGGGCATATGCCATTGCGGACGCATGATCACTACGGCGACCCTGTACCCGCCCCCACCCCTGAACAGGGCGCGGCACGGTCCCTTGCGCGAGGTACGCCGGTCCGTCCAGATGGCGGAGTCGCGCCCTACCCGCCCCGGGCGTCCTACAGTGGCGCCCGGGGCGGTCTCCGTTGGGGGCGCGATCTGGCCAATATCCGCGGGAAGATGGGCCAAGCGCTTTTACTCAAATCGGTTGGGCGTGACCTGCAAAACCGCAGGTGAGCACATCGCTAAAGCTCGCACACCTTCTAAGCACTTGGCCGCAGGTTCGAGTCCTGCCGGGGGCGCTCTCCAAGACCCTTCCTTCGGGAGGGTCTTTTTGCTGGTCAGGGCAGGTTTAGCCGCACACGCAAAAGAGCCGGACCCACCCCTGATGATCATGGGAGGGTCCGGCTCTGTCCGGCTGTCACCGGGTTTCTGCGGGTGGCTGCGTCGAATACGTGTCGAAGTTTTGGCGGCGCCCCTCAGTCCGCCGCAGGGGCCTCCGACAGGTCCCCGCCCGCCTCGATCCGCTTCTTCAGGTCCGAGAGCTGACCCGAGATGCATCGTGCGTAGGTGGCGAGCAGGACCGGGACGCTGTTACCCGCCCACTCGGCGACCTGCGCAGGCGGAACACCATCGTTGAGCCAGTTGGTCAGGCAGGTGTGCCGCAGGTCGTAGACCCGCTTCCCGAGCGGCGAGGTGAACTCCTCGTCGCTGAGCACCTTCAGCCTCGCTGTCCGCCACGCCCGCCGGATGACCGACCCTGCGAGCATGCCGCCCCCCTCGCCTTGGAACAGCCGGTCGCCGGGCTTCAGCTCCTCCGCACCGATGTGCTCGCGGAGAATCTTCGTCAAGGCTGGCCGGCAGGGGACGACGCGGGTGTCGTCGGAGGCCCTTCCTTTGAGCCCCCGCTCGTCGTGTACTTCCCCGGTGTCAGTCCACTGCTTGCCGACCTCCGGGCGCGCAGTGTGGAGCAGGAGCTCGCCCCACTGATCCTCGTCGCTTTCTCGCGGCAGATGCACATCCAGCACGGACATCGCCACAGCCTCCTCCGGCCGGGCGCCGGCGTAGTACATCGTCGCGAAGAAGGCATGCAGCTTCCGGCCTCCACGGGGACGTTGCCGCACCCAGCCGAGAAGGCGCCACGCCTGCAAGCGGTTGAGGAGAGACCTCTTGTCCACCGCCGAGGAGGTCTTCGGGGCGGCGCCTCTCCCCTTGGGCAGTGGATTCGAGCGAAGGACGCTGTGCTTCACCGCGTGCTCCATGGCGACGTTCAGCACGCGTCTGCTGCGCTTGACCGAGGAGGCTGCGACCGCTGTGCCGTCCAACTTGGTCCCGACCGCGTGGAGTATCTCTTCGACCTTCGCCGGGTCCTCCCAGGCCGCCATGGACAGCGTGTTGCGCTCAACCCATTTCAGGATGGTGGCGACATGGGATGGGGCATCCTGCCGGCGCCTGGTGTTGAAAGCCCATTCCCGCAGCGCGGTGCGCACATCGACAGGCTTGAAGCCGTTCGGCGAGGTGCGCAGCAGCGCGATCGTAGTCGCCATGAGCACTTTGGCTACGGTCTTCCGGTTGTTGCCGGAGGTGCGCCGCCATTGGACGTCGCAGAACTGAATGGCGAAGTCGTACCAGTTCACTGCGCTGGCCCCGGACCGGTGGGAAATGGGCCGCCCGGTGGTGACGCTGAACGCCTCACCTCGGCGCGTCGCGCTCACCAGCTCCGAGCGGAACGCGTCCGCAAGTGCGTACGTCGCGTGGGGTTGGCGGTACGCCTTACCGCCAACGGCCCACCGCACGGTGTGTGTGGTCTTGCGCTTGCCCTTGTACGTGAGGATCTTCCAGACCCTGACGTCGTATGCGATGTCCATCAGGCCCTGTCCCCCCGGTCATCCAACCAGTGGTCGTAGTCGCTCCGTAGAATCCTCAGATCACCGTTCGGAAGCTTGATGCAACGAGGGGCGCGCCCTTTCTGTCGCCAGTCGTAGAAGGTCGAACGCGAAACCCCCAGGTCCGTGCAGATGTAGGTGATCGTGAGCTTTTCGTCCCGTGAGCTGGAAACCGCGGTCGTCACTGATCGCTCCTCTCACCGGAGTCGGACAGCTGGGACAGCTCCCATTCCTGCTGTCCGGGTAGTTCTTGCAGGTCAGATGGGTCAACCGGACAGTCGGACAGCTGGGACACCTCTGGTGTGCCCTGTGTCCGGGTCTCGGTGTCCGGGTAGTAGCGGCCGCTGCCGTCCTTGATGAGCTGGCCGTCCTCCGCCATCCGGGAGCAGGTCCGGCGCACTGTGTCTGCGCCGGCCTGCGGGAGGGCTTCCGCGATGTCCTTGGGCTTTGCCCCGGGGTTGGCGCGGACGTAGCGGAGGATGGCGGCGCGGGTGTCGCCGACGGTGTGGTCGGAGGCGGGCCCGTCGAGCAAGTGCCAGGCGCCGGAGGCTTCCTGGAAGGAGAGCGCGTATTCGGCTTCGTTCACGTCGCGGCCGGTGACGTGCAGGATGCCGTCCGCTTGCCCTCGGGCGCGCTTGAGCACGAGCGTGGCGTCAGCGGCTCCGGCGATGCCGTTGGTGCCGGAGACCTCCGTCAGGAAGTCTTCAGACCCGGCTTTGCGGACGTGGTGGACGAGGACTACGGCGATGCCGTAGTGGTCCGCGATGCGCTTGGCGTAGCCGACGGCGACGTAGTCCGCGTCGTACGCCGAGACGCCCTGGGGCGCCTGTCCGCGCATCTTGGCGAACACGTCGATGACGACCATGCGGGCGTCCGGGTTGCGGTCCAGCCATCCTGCGATGGCGTCGCTGCCGCCCTGTGGGAAGGGCGGGCATTCGGTGACCAGCGTCAGACCGGCCGGCGCCTTCTGTCCGCCGAGGAGCTTGCCCATGCGGGTCTGGAGGCGACGCGGGGTGTCCTCCAGCGCAAGGTAGAGGACCGGGCCACCTTTGACCGGGACGGAGTCGAACGCCATGCTGCCGGCCGCGACCGAGAGGCCAAGGCCGAGGGAGAGCCAGGACTTGCCGACCTTGGGCGGTCCGGCGAGCAGGCTGACGCCTTCGGCGAGGATGCCGGGGACGGCCCATTTCGGCTCGGGGAATTCCGCGGCCATGAGCTGATCGGCGGTCCATGCGGTCCGGGGCCGTTCCCGAGCCGGTGGTGCCTCGGGGGTGACCTGGGGGTCGCGGGGGACGGAGTAGAGGTGGAGCGGGGGAATCGGGTTGGCGCTCACGCGGCCACCGTCCTCGGGCGCGCCGCTCCGGCCCGCAGGCCGGAGGCGATGGTCCGGCGTGCTTCGCGGTCGCCCTGACCCACCTGGAGCGCGGCGGTCAGGAGCCAGCCGGTGACGTCGGTGTCGGTGAGCTCTCCCCCGGCGACGAGCTGTCCGAGGGCGACGGAGGCGATGTAGAGCGCGTTGTTGTGCTGGTCTTCGCCGGAGGTGGTGACGCGCTTCAACTCCCCATCAACCGCGGACCGCAGGAATGCGCTGCGCCGGTCGCGGGCTGCGAGTGCGACCGTGATGGGCTTCTGCGGGGGCAGCGGCGCCGGGCGCAGCAGCTCAGCCAGCCAGCCCGGCAGCGGCGCCACAGGGCCACTGTGAACGACCTCGTAGGGGCGTCCTGCGAAGGTGCTGCCCGCGCTGACCACAAGTCCGCCAACGGCGCGGGTGTCGACCTTCCAGCCCAGTCCCCGGCTGCTGTCCCCGGTGGTGTTGCGCAAGGCCTCGCCGCCGGGTGCGGCGAAGTAGAGGTGGGTACCCCCGCTCCAGGTACGCACCGTGTAGGTCTGGGCCGGGAAGGGCTGGCCATGACGCTCGCAGAGCACGGCGAGCACGTCAGCGCCGTCAGTGACGCCGTGCTCCGCCCAGTGCGCCGGCGGGGTGTCCTGCGGGTGCTTGGGCTTGTCGAGGTCGATGACCACCAGCGCGGAGGGCCCGGTGGCAACGCCGATGTTGTACGGGGCGTGCGTCCAGCAGCGGGTGATGCGCTGCCGGTCAGTGGTGGCACGCTCGGCCCAGTCGCTTACCGCCGGGCGCTTGTCGTCGGGGATGACGGGGAAAACGTTCCAGTCCCGGGCGGCGGCGTCCAGAGCTGCGGTCAGCAACGCGGTCTTGCGGTCATGCGTCATGCTGGAGGTCTCCTGTTTCTGTCGAAGGGACGGAGAACCGGTGCACTGGCCGAGAGGCCGGGGCGCCGGCCGGGGCGGTCGCGGTCTTTGGCGAGAGGCGACCGCCCCGGGCGTGTTCAGGTAGTGCTCTCCTCGTAGGCCGTTTCGGTTTCGTCGGCCATGTCGTCGAAGCGGAGGAGGAGTTCGCCGAGCTGGCGGCGGGTGAGAAGTCGGGAGTAGGAGTTCTCCCAGTCGTAGGTGTCGAGTGCACGGTCACGATCTCGTCGGGGTCGATGTCCATGTCAGTGCTCCTTGGTGATCTCGACGGTGGGGAGTTCGGGAAGTCCCGCGCGGGTGAGTTGGGCGGCGTTGAAGCCGGGCAGGGCGGAGCGTGCGGTGATGGCCTGGGCGAGGGCGGTGGCGTAGGCGGCGCCCTCGCGGGCTACCTCGATCTGCGCTCCGGCCCGCAGCGCTTCGACGCGTTCTACGTGGGCGTGCTCTTCGCGACGCTCGCCGATGCGCCGGTTGTGGGCAGCGGCTTCGCGGCGGTCTGTGCGCCAGTACCGCGCCGCCAGGCCGTAGGTCACTGCGGTGGACAGCGCCCACAGCAGCAGGGGCAGCGACAGGCCATCGGCGTACCCAGCCACCCCGGCCAGGGCCAGCGCCCCGGAAGTGGCGAACGCGGTTCCCGCGACGACGCCATCCCCGGCGCGGCCAACGGAGGCCAGAGCGCCGGCCACAGCAGCGCCGAGGGAGAGCGTGGTCATCAACACGGCGTCGCCGACGGAGTGTTCGGCGCCATTGGCGTTCCAGATCCTGGCGAGGATCAGCACGGTGGAGGTGGCGACGGCCGGGGCGGCTTTGGGGGCCGCCCCGGCGAGCCGGTGCCGGGAGGTGAGCTGTTGGTTCACGACCGGGCCCCTACAGTTTTGCGGCGGCGTCGATGACCGCGTGGGTGAGCTGGTTGATGGGGCCGGAGGCGCCGGTGGAGGCGAGGAAGAAGCCGAACATGATGGCGACGAAGGCGGAGCCGTAGCCGAGGCTCTTCGAGCGGAGCAGGAAGAACAGGACCAGGCCGAAGAGGGCAACGAGGGAGAGGGTGATGGCCACGGGGGCCTCCTTGGTCAGTGGTCAGCGGGTGCAGGCGGGATAGGACGAGCCCCGGCGGCAGGCGTCGTAGGCGCCGGGGCTGACGGTGAAGCGGGCCGTGTGTCCGTCGGCGGTGCGGACGGTCAGGGTCCAGTCACGTGTCTTGGTGGCCGGCCGGTAGGTGGTGGCCTTGTCGATGACGCGGCCGGCGGGACCAGGCGCCGGGGTGCAGGCGGCCAGTGCGAGCAGCGCGGCGGGGGCCAGGAGACAAAGGCGCAGGCGCATGGCGGGTCCTCTCATCGGGTGCCGTCGCGGTGCAGGCGCATGGCGACGTTGAACAGGTGGCGGCCCACCCGGATGCGCTTGCGGTCACCTCGGCAACGGCGGCAGGTCTTGCCAGGGCGCAGGCGTCCGCGGCGGTCGGTCTTGAGGGCGTAGCCGAAGCCCTTGCACTTGCGGCAGTTCCCGAACGGGCTGACCGCACACAGAGCGACGTAACAGAACGTAACTATGAGTGGCAAGGCGATAGCGAGGGCAGTGGGGGTCACGAACGACCTCCGGGGCGGTTTTTGAGGGTTTCCGCAGGTGGGCCGCTATCCGCTAGCGGCCTGATCAGATGCGGTGCGGGGCGCTAGCGGGGCCGCTAACGTTAGCGAGGGTTACTGCTAGCGATAGCGGCCCCGCAGGCTCATCCGGCGTCGCGGTTTCCGTCACGCTCCGCTACCGCGGCAGCGATGTGGGCGCGTTCGATGCCGCGCCGGTTGACGACCTTGTCCTTGTCCTTGAGGCGGCGCCCGATCTGGACGGTGGCGATGCCGTAGGGCTTGAGCGCCGCGGTGAGCTGTTCGGCGGCCCACTCGCCGTAGACCTCCGGCCGCAGCTCCGCCAGGCGGGCAACGACGGTTTCGTTCCAGACCTTGGCTTCTTCGACCGGGATCACGCCCAGCAGATCCCGCAGCAGGTCATACGCTGCCGCTTCGGTCTCCGGCTCCTCGCCCAGCGCATGGCCGGAGAGCAGGCCGGCGTCCTCGCGGGCCTTGCGGGCCCGCAGCGAGATGGCCTCCGCGCCGACACCATCGACGTAGACGGAGCCGACGATCCGCGCGTCGGAGCCTTCACCGACGAAGTAGTGAATGCCCTTGTCGCCCCAGGAGAACATCGTGGCCCGCACACCCCGCTTGTAGGCGGAGGTGCCAAGCACCATGTCGTTCTCCAGCTGGCCCATGACCTTCAGGCACCAGCGGGCGGAGGCGTTGGCGGAGATGCCGGTGGGCAGCGCCTTGGCGTCCGGCCGCTGAGTTGCCAGCAACAGCACGATCCCCGTGGCCGGCCCGCGCTTGACCAGGTCGGTGGCGATCTCCTCGAACTCGTCCTTGTACTTGGGGTGCTCGAACAGGACCTGGCACTCATCCACCCCGATCACGATCGGGTGCAGGCCCAGTTCCTTCTTGCTGGCCAGCTCCGAAGTCACCTTCGACTCCGGGCAGATGTCCCGCGGCAGGGAGCGGATCATCTTGGTCCGGCGCCGCAGCTCGGTGCGCAGGTCGCGGAAGTCGCGGATCGTGTACTCGATCGCCTCGTCATCGTCACCGGCGGCGTGCCGATGGGAAACCGCGTTGCCGACCGGGTCCAGGTCGCCGGTGCCCTTCATGTCGTAGGTGTGCAGCTCCGCCCGCGGATCCAGGGCGGCGATGAGCAGCAGCAGCCGCAGCAGGAAGGTCTTGCCCATGCGGGGGATGGCGCCGATGATGCCCGCGATGTACATCAGCGTGACGTTGACCCAACGTCCGCGCTGGTCGGTGCCGAACGGCACCGGCTTGAACAGGTCCACCGTCCCGGACTTGGCCAGCGGCCACGCCGGCTTCTTGGCCTTGGACATGTCCTGATCGCCGACCCACAGCACCAGGCGGCCGGTGTGCTCGTCCGGTACCGCCTCGGGCCACACGCAGCCCAGCGGCCGGCGCAGACCAGAGGCCAGCTTGTCGCGCCGCTCGATCACGTCAGTGACCGTTACGCCGTACGGGAGGTCGCCCTCTGCCCGCCAGCCGGGGCCGTCGCGGGTGATCGGAGCTGTGAAGGTGAATCCCTCGCGGCCCTTGGACTGGGCCTGGTTGATCGCCGGGATCCCCAGCGCGCCCAGCGCCCGAAGGACGATGTCCGAGGTCAGCTTCTGGGCCTTGGGCAGCTCCACAGCCCGGTTGATGACAGGGTCATCGGCCGCGTCCCCGGCCCACCCGAGGGCCAAGACGACCGTGCTCACCGACACCGCCGCCAGCCAGGCCGGGGCGAGCACGTACAGGGCGAGCGCGGCGCCCAGGCCGATGAACGTCGCCAGGATGACCACAAGCGTGCGCAGCCGTACCCGGCCGTCGCGCTGGCGGGAGAGCTTGAGGTAGGTGGCCGCGTCCTCCTTGACCACCATGGCCCGGCGCACCGGATCGCCCTCGGCGTCGGAGGCCCAACGCATCGTGCCGCCAAGGAACTTCGCAGCGCCCCGCGGCGCCTGGAGGGCCAGCCGCGTGGCGTAGACCGGAGAGCGAAGGGCGTGGTAGCCGGTCATGTGGCCGTAGTGGCCGGCCACCCAAGCGGCGGCGGTCTTCAGCTCATCAGCGGACCTCAGCCACTCCGGGACGATCGCCCGACGCTTTGCCCCGATGATCCGGCCGAGGTAGCCGGGGCCCTTGACGTCGGGACCGTCCACCAGCACACGGGCGGAAGGGTCGCCCGGTTCGGCGGCGGGGGTGCCGGGTTCCTCGGCGGACGGTTCCTTGCGGGCGGAGCGAGCCTTGTTTAGGTCCACCACCTCGGCGCCCTCCTGGGGGGCGGTGTCGGCGGCCATGTCGGCTTCGAGGCGGTTGAACAGGTCGTTTTCGTCGTCGTGATTCACTGCTGTTCCTTCCTGAAACGGGAGGGAAGGGGCCCGGACGGCGCTTTGGCCGGCAGACGTCCGGGCCCCGGCTGTGCGAAACCGGTGCAGGTCAGAGCTGGTTGGGCTCCAGCGAGAAGAAGACGACGTTCGCGCGCGCCATCTCCGGGCTCTGCTGAGCGATGTCGGCCTTGATGGCCATGAACACGTCGTGGCGCGTGGAGCCCTGCGGCGGCGTCCAGGTGCCGTAGAGGGTGTTCATCGCACGGCCGGGCAGCTCCACGGTCATGACCCAGTGGTGGGAGCCCTGCGGCTGGGCGGTGGGGCTGGCGGTCTGAGCGGGCTGGGTGGTCACAGCGGTTCTCCTGTTGTGTTGATGGGTGTTCAGGCAGCGAGGGAGGGCGCGTCGGCGCAGGTCACGCAGACGCCGAGCGAGGTAGGAATGAGTTATCCGGCATCCCGGTGGCACTGCAGGCACAGGCGTCGGGCGGCATTTGCCTTGGCAAGCGCTGCCCACTTCGCGGGGGTCATCGGCCGAACCGGTAGGGCCAGGTCGAGGCGGTAGAGATAGGCGGCGCGGACGCCGGCGTTGTAGCGGCGGGAGCGCCACAGGATCTGTGCGACGACCTGTTGCCCGCCCGGCCGCAGACCGCGGGCGCGGAGCTGGCGGCGGGTAGCCAGTCCCAAAGGCACCAGGCCCCAGGGGTAGGTCGGAGTGCCGAAGCGCTCCCCGCGCGGATCCCAGAAGCGCGGCTGCGCAGCCATCACTGCTGTCCGGCTGCGGTCACCAGGTGGAGCCCTTGACGGGCGGCGGTGGCGCGGCGTTCGTCCACTGCCTTGATGCGCTTGCGGGCCCATCCTTCAGAGAAACCGAACTCCCGGCCCAGCGCGGCCGGCCCGATCGGCGTTCCGGCATCCAGGGACTGCGCGTACGCCTCCTCAGCACGCTGGCGCGTACGCTCCAGCTCCGCTTCCTCGTACGCCTTGTCCGAGGCGGCCCGCGCGGCCGTACGGGCAGGCCGTACGGGCGCTGTACGGGTCGGCTTCGGAGGCTCGGGCGTACGGGGCTTGACCTGCTCGTACGGCACGTTCAGGGGCCCGTCCGTACGGTCTTGGGTACGCTCCCCGGCCCCGTCTTCGAAGTCCGTACGCTCCTGCTGCGGCGTGGCTGCGGGAGCGTCCGTACGGGGGCCGGTGAACAGCTCCAGTGAGGGCAGCGGTCCGGCGTCGGCGTGCTCGGTGACGAGCTGGGCGACTTTCCCGGCGCGCTTGGTGTGGCGCTTGAGCTCCCGGCGGGTGACGCCGGGCTCCGCGGCGTGGACCATCCGCCAGGCGGTCTCCCACGCCCGGGCCTCGTCCATCGGCGGGACGGTGGCCCACCGCAGCCGGGTCGCGGCGCGGTGCACCTTGCGGTGGTGGCGGCGCCGACGACGGTTGTGCCGGATCTCCTCCGGGCTGGCGCCGGTGTCGTCCTCCGAGACCGACAGGCGGTAGGTCTCATACGCCACCGGCGCGGCCAGCGACCCGACCGCGGCGACCACGCCGAAGCCCAAGCCCCACATCTGCGCACCGTGCGCGAGGTTGATCCCGGCAGCCACCAGCGCCGCCGACCAGGTCCCGGCACGGTGAACGCCAGCGGACAGCCCACGCTGTTCGCGACGCTGGCCCTGGATGGCGAACATCCACGTCAAGGACTCCAGCGAAACACCGCCGGCGACGGCCATCGGCCACGCCCAGCGGCTGCCCAGGAAGTCGATCTGTGCGGGCAGCGCCACCGACACGAACAGGGCAATGACCGCGATGGTCACCAGCGTCACGCGGTGCCTGTCCAACTGGCCGCCGATCCGGGCGCACGCGGCCCGTCGCCGCTCCCGGCGAGCCGCCGCGCTCTCCTCGCGCTCCTGGCGCCGCTCGCGGCGGGCTTGCGCTGCGGCTTCCCGGCGGACGCGTTCGACTTCGACGTTGGCCTTCCCCGCTGCTGCTGCGGTCTGGACTCGCAACAGCTCGGCTTCGGCATGGGCCTTGGCGACGGTGGCCGCATCCATCTGCCGCGCACCCCGCGCACTGTAGATCTGGCTCATCGCGTGCCCCTTTCCGTGCTCTGGTGCACGCTGGTGCCGCGGCGGCCGTCGCGGCGGCCGTTGACCGTCCGGTAAGCGGGGGTGGCGTTGCCGCCTGCAGCCATCCAGCCGCCACCGGTCTGCTTGGCGCCGTACATGACCTCATCCGCGCACCGCATCAACCGCGACAGATTTGCCGCGCGGCTGCACCGGTGCGTGCGGACCACGCCGGCAGAGAACCCGACCCACAGCACGTGGTCCTCGAACTCGACCGGTGCGCGCAGCTCTTCAGCCAACTGGTCCATGGCCCAGTGAAGGTCCGCCAGGCTGTAGACACTGACGACGGCAGCGAACTCGTCGCCCCCGAGCCGGGCAGCCACTCCGCCGTTGTTCAGGCTCCACCGCTCCAAGCGCTGGCCCGTCGCTGCGATCACCGCATCCCCGACCGCATGGCCGTAGGTGTCGTTGATCTGCTTAAAACCATCCAGGTCGATGACTACGACCGCCCGATGTCCGGACTCCAAGCTTCGCCGAGCGCGCTCCTCGAACGGCTCGCGCGTCCACAGCCCCGACAGCGGGTCGCGGCGCGCGGCCTCGATGCGGCGGCGCAGCCTCAGGCTATGGACAGTCCATCCGGCTGCAAGCGGCAGAGCCGCGGCCAGCATGGTCAGGGGCTCGCTCATGCCGCCTCCTCCGTCCCCGCGTTGCGGACTGCGCGGCGGGCGGGCCGCAGCGGCGCCACGGACGTGAGCGCGTCGGCGTAGATGGCGTCCCACGCGGCGATCTCGTCACCGCTCTCGCCGTGCTCCACCAGGTCCGCCAGGATGTCGGCGGCAGCGTCCAGGCGGGCCGCGCGCTCGTCGGCCGTCTCCGGCTCGAAGGGGCTGAGGAACAGTTCACGGTCGATGCCCAGCGGCCGTTCCTCGAAGCCGAAGGCCAGCTCCTCGAACTCGCCGGTGGACACGACCTGTTGGGCGCCGATGTACGTACGCATGTGGATCTCTCCTTGAGTCGAAGGGATGCCGGGGCGGTCGCGGTCTTTGGCGAGAGGCGACCGCCCCGGGGTGGGCTGTTCAGACGGTGGCGATGATCAGCGCGGCGACCAGCAGCCACAGGTGGTGGAAGGACTGGTCAAGTGCGTAGGCACCGGTGCCGAGGTGAGCGGCAGGCTTGCCGTCAGCGGTGACAGGGTGTGCGGGGTGGGCAGCAGTGCCGAGGCCGTAGAACTCGGTCTTGCCGGTGACCTTGGCCAGCCACGCCAGCGTGCTGCGGCGGTCCGCCCACCAGTGCGTGAACGCGTCTACGCCCATGCCGATCACCAGCCCGAGGACTGAAAGGTTCAGGCCCAGCAGGGCGGCGACCGGGAGGAGTAAGGCCAGCTTGGTGGCGGTCAGAGTGCCAACGTGGCGGGCGTCGGCCAGGCGGCCGGTCCAGCCCGGGCACCCCTTGGTGGCCGACTGGTGCGAGGTCTGAACCCAGTGGTCACCCACGCTGTGAGCGACGTACAGGGCGATGAAGACAGCGGCGAACGTAGCGGCATTCATGTACGACTCCTGGTCGTCGAAGGGACGTAGAGCCGGGGCTCTCGCGGTGATGTGGCGAGAGGTGAGAGCCCCGGGTGAAGCCGCTCGTACGGCCCCTCAACCCCGCCCGTACGGGAAGGGCGAGGGAGGCAACCGGCCGGTGCGGCTGATGAATTGCTGGTGTCAGTTGGTGTTGTCGTCCGGGACGATCTCCACCTGACCGCCGGTTACGGTGACGGCCTCGTTCGGGCCGGCAACCACGGTGAAGCTCTCGTCGGCCTGGTCCGCAATGTCGTTGCGGAACTCGCCGTCGCTGCCGAAGCCAATGACCAGACGGGACATGTGGGTGTGCTCCTTCATCAGAAGGAGCCGGACTGTCCGGCTCCCTGCCACCCCGCCCGTACGGCAGCGCGCCAGACGGACGGGGGAGGCAGCCGGCCGAAGCGCAAAGGCGCCCCGAGGAGCCGGGGGTTACTGGTGTCCCTGCCAGGCGCTGGCTGCGGCGTTGCCGTGCGAGTGGGCGTGCCCGGCCTGTTCACGAGCCGCAGCCTGGTTCTCCGGGCTGTTGTGGGTGCGGTAGTCCTCGCGGGCCTGAGCATGCAGCTGCTCGACCGTGCTGGACTGGGCGTCGCTGCGGGAGCGCAATATGCTCAGCTTCGATCCTTTCTGGGATCGCAGGGCGCGCCCGACAGCTGCCAGGCGGAGGGCGCGCCCTGCTTCGTGTTCTGACCTGGAGCCCAGGGCTCCCCACCGCTCCCGGCCGCGAACGGCCGGGAGCATCTGGGCAACACGGGGTTGCGAGGCACAGGCGCGGCTCGTAGCCGCGCGGCCGCCTTTTCAACTCGGGGAGGCGGGGCCCACCTATGCAGTTCTCAAGGAAGGTCCGCTTCCAGCCCGTTGGCGTGCGACTACGTCGCCTTCCCTGGTCTTCCGGCTGGTGCGGGGCACTGCGCGCTCACTCAGCTCCGTCGGCTCAGACGGGCATTTCCACTTAGGTAACCTAGGTCGCTTTGATGAGATCAAGTTACCTAGGTTGGTTTTGGGCTGTCAAGGGCTCGCACCCAACGACGCCAAGTGACCTAGGTTGGGTACGCTCTACTGATGGACTTGAAGCCCTCGAAGACGCCGAACGCCCGGGAGATCGCCGCCCAGATCCGTGACGACATCGCTGCCGGGACATACGGCCCTGGGGCTCGACTGCCCGGGGCCAAGGGGTACGCGAAGAAGCTCGGTGTGGCGCTCATGACGGTACAGAGGGCCTACGGGCAGCTCGCCGAAGAGGGGCTCGTCGAAGGGCGCCCGGGGAGCGGTACGTACGTGGTCGACCCTGTGCAGGGCGAGCCCACCGTGCAGCAGACCGCTGCGAATATCCGCGACGTTCACGCAGAGCTGGTGCGAGTCACGGCCCAGCTCGCCGACCTCGCGGAGCGGGTCGCGAAGCTGGAGGAGTCGAAGGGAGGGGACTGACAAGTCCCATGGAACGCCACTCCAGTTGATGGCCAAAGACATTCCTGCACCACCTTGTTGTCGCTTCAGAGCGTCTCGCTCTGGACGTCTACGACGCTATGGCGCGCTCCCCGTGCCACCCCGGAAAATCCTTCCGGGGTCCCTTCGCGAACCGAGGTGAAGCTGAAGCCATGCGAGGAATGACGCAGCACCTAACGACCGGCGAGCGCGTGGCCTGGTACCGGCACCGCCGTGGACTCTCTCAGGAGGTGCTGGCCGGTCTGATTGGCCGCACCGCAGACTGGCTCGGCAAAGCCGAGAACGGCCGCATCGAGCTTGACCGCCTGTCCGTAATCCGAGCGCTCGCCCACGCCTTGGATGTCTCCATTGGCGACCTGATCGGCGAGCCGACGCTCCTGGAGTGGACCGCAGAAAGCGGCCGGCGCACAGTCCCTGCACTCCGGGAAGCACTGATGGACTATCGCCTCCTCACCCCGCTGATCAGCCCCGCAGCCGACGGGGCGCCGCCCACCTTGACGGCGCTCCGGTCCGACGTTGGAGAAATCTGGGACACATACCAGGGCTCACGGTTCGGGCTCGCGGCTCGACAGCTGCCGCTCGTACTCTCCGACGCCCTGCTCTCCGCCCGCACTTACGCCGGTAGAGAGCGGGAGGAAGCAAACGGCCTGCTGGCACTGACGTACCAGGGGGCCGCCATGGTCCTTGGCAAACTGGGAGAGAACGAACTCGCCTGGATCGCTGCCGACCGCGGACTCGCCGCAGCCCAGCAGTGCGGGAGCGACGTCATTACGGGTTCCTTGTTCCGGTCCGTGACTCACTGCCTGTTGTCGACAGGCCGCTACGAGACCGCAGTGTCCCTCGTAAACGATGCCGCTGGCGTGCTAGAGCCAGGACTCGCCGCGGCCAGCCCCGCCTTCATGTCCGTCTACGGGACTCTCTTCCTCACGGGGTCGATGGCGGCAGCGCGAGCCGAAGACCGTGCCACAACCCAGGCGTTCCTCCGCGAGGCCCAAACAGTGGCAGATCGACTCGGTGACGATGCGAACCACATGTGGACCGCCTTCGGACCCACCAACGTCGCCATCCATCGTGTGGCGACGGCCGGCGAGCTGGGTGATGTCCAGGTCGCAGTCGAACTCGGACCGCAGGTCGACACGAGCGGACTACCGGTCGAGCGCCGTGTCCGTCACAGCTTGGAAGTGGCCCGCGCCCTGAGCTCGTGGAACCGCACCGATGACGCGCTCGCCATGGTGCTCGAAGCCGAGCGGATCTCGCCAGAGCAGGTCAAGCACCACTACATGAGCCGGGAACTCGTGCTCGGCTGGATCCGTGGAACCCGCGGCCGGCCGAGCCGTCCGATCGCCGATCTGGCCGACAGGCTCCGCGTGGTGTGAGCTGGTTAGGCTCGTTCGCATGAGCGAGAACGAGCACGAGGCGAAGATGGCGCGCCCGAGAATGGCTTCGGGCGCGCTGTTCTTTGACGACCAGGGCCGAGTCATGATGCTTGAGCCGACGTACAAGGACTACCAGGAGATCCCAGGGGGCTACGTCGAGACTGGCGAGTCGCCGCAACAAGCGTGCGTCCGCGAGGTGCGTGAGGAGCTGGGCATCGCGCCGGAGATTTGCCGCCTGCTCGCCATGGACTGGGCTCCCAGCCCCACAGAGGGCGACAAAGTCCTCTACATCTTCGACGGCGGCATCCTCTCACCGGAACTCCAAGGACAGATCCAGCTGCAAACTGCGGAGATCAGGGCGTACGCCTTCCATCCAGTCTCCGACGTAGCCGATCTCACGATCCCGCGGCTCGCCAGACGAGTCCAAGCAGCCGCCAGGGCTCGGGCCGAGGGGCGGACGGTCTATCTGGAGCATGGCAGAGAGGTAAACCACACCAGTTGACTGCACTTGCCGCCAGCCCCACGGGCCGCAGCTGAGACGCCAGGGCCCGCAGTCCCCCGTGAAACACGTTCGGGCCGACCGGTTCACGGGGCAGCTCCTTGGGTGTCCTACCTGTCCGACTGTCCGGTGAGAGCCCTGACCAGTGGGAAACGAGCGGGACAGCAGTGGCGGAAGCTGTCCGGGCTGTCCGGTCGAAGGCGGCTGCAACGCCTCCGGATGTTGCAGCCGTCAGCGGAACCGACCTGCTGTCGCAGCGCTCAAGGTGCGAGCAGGCGTGCCACTTCTGTCTTCACAGTGCCCAACGCCGTCGCCATAGCTCGGGTTGCCAACACCATCCAGCACAGATGAGGCAGGAGCAGCCCCCATGAGCACCACTCAAAACGATTCTCAGCATTAGGGACACAGCGAGTCGAATATGGATTCGACCGATTTCAGTCACTGCCACACCGATCAAGCCCGATATTCAGAAATCAGTGCACCTCATACAACGGCCCAATAGGATCCTTTGGTCGGATTTTGGATCACCGGGGGGTGAGGCATGACACGCTCAACTGGATCGGCAAGCGGCCCCACTGAGCAGCTACTTGATCACATGACTGCAATTCTAGAGTTGCAGTCAAAAATTCGAGTAAGGAAACTTCAGCTCCGCACTCTTTACGGTACTGGATTCGCGACACTCCTTTCGAGTCTCGCGATCTACATCGCCACGGTTTCCACATGGCGCACGGTCGACCTTGGAAAGGTAAACAAGGTTGCAATCCCTCTGACCCTTGCATGTGGAATCGCATTCTGGATCCTCGCCTACATGGAAAAAGAACGCTTACGCGATGAACGTAAGTCCGTCCGCGAACTCCAACTAGAGCTGCAAATCGCCGAAGAGAGGAGAATCCTCGAAGCATCGCAGCTCGGCGTCCCGGTAGAGCATCGTCAATATACTTATAAAGACTCGCTGCCCCGGGAGCTTGACCAGCTTCGGACCGAGGCACAGCATTACCGCAGGATTCACAACCTGTTTCAGTCGATCATTATCATCGGCTCGTTAGGTACCACCACTGCTGCTAGCCTGGCAGAAACCCCCTCATACCTTAAATGGGTAACCGTGGGGCTGAGTTTCTCGGTCGGAGTTTCTGCAGGTTTCACAGGGTACTTCAAGTACCGTGAACGAAGCTTCTACTTGCAGCAAACCGCAGACGATATCGACCAACATGCCACTGCATTTGAACTAGGCATCCCCCCTTACACAGGGGATGAGAACGAGAACCTCTTGAAGCTGACCAAAGAAGTTGAATCGCTTCGCGTAGAGCAGCGCAAGAGGCAGCAACAACTCGACCAGCCGCAAGAGGGTCGAGATGGCACCGTCTGAAGCGACTAGTCGATTGTGGGGCTCATTCTAGTGCGGCGCAGCACAAAACGATGGCTTCTATCCCCCATTACACAGATTCGCGCACACAAGTTGGTGGCTAGTCAGCGGACTACGCTCGACGCGGAAACCGCATGGGTTCTAGTGCGATTACGTAAAAATCCAGCCGAGGCAGACTACGCCCTCGCGGCCAGTGACCTTCCCAGGAGCTCCAATCCTGGCGTTCACTACGACAGGTGGGAGAGCCTGTCGCGCGAGGAGAGGAACCGCCGCACCAAGTGGCTGGAGCGTCGCGGGAAGTCACCCTTCCAACTACTCGATTTGAGTAGCCATTTCCTTACCATCGCTGGAATTGCAGTAGTGGATTGGGGACTACCCGAGGAGAGGCAACAGCGAGCGTGAGGGCTTCGAGAGGACGAGGTTGACCGCCTCCACCTGAGAGGGAGCAGCCTCGGCCACTGACGACCGAGAACCCTTCAGCGAAATTCTCTGCCCGAAGAGGCCAGTAGCAGCCACAACCAGGCCGCGCTCGCGAACGGCCGTAACTGGAACAGCTGCCCGTCCGCCGCTCGAAACACCATCTGCCTATAAAGTGGGATAGATCAGCTCACACAACACTACTGGAAATCAACCGTGAGCGAACGAATGAACGGTGAGATGTGAGTTCGAATTCCAACGAGAAGGGCGTCACGGCCCTGGGAGCAGCCGGAGTCGTGGCGGGGGTGCTCGCGGCTGCCAATCAAAACCTCGTGATCAGTTGGATTGGCATCGCACTGACGCTAGGGATTCTCGGTTGGCTCCTCCACTTCTTCATTACGCTGCTACCACCAACGAAGCAACGTTGGGCGAGCTGCTCGTTCGTGCTGCTCTTTATCGGCGCCATCACTGCTGCCTTAATTACTCGTTGCAACAAGCCAACGGCGGCAGAGCCGTGGTGCACAACACCCATTCCCATTCGGTCCAGCGAGTCTCCAACGCCCGTATCCCCGGCCTTTGCGAGGAGCGTCCAGGAAAGTAATTCCACACGGATCGACAAGGTGCTCGTCAGAGAGCAGGAGGGGAACGCGATTGGCGGCTGTGTAAAACTTGACGTCTCAGTCCGAGCTAAATCGGCGAACATGGTGTATATCGATCTCGTGCAGATGCATTTGCGCAAAATCTGGACTTTGCGCGAGACGTGCGCCTATGGAGGTAGGGGCGGTGGTGACGTTGAGATCTCTCATAATTACGACGTCTCGATGAGCCTCGACCGAGGCGTCAATGTGCCGTTCATGGACGTATCCCAAAGCATTGATGGCCATGATGTAGACAGATTCACCATCACCGCTCGCCTGGTTGCACCCCCTACGGTCAAAAGGGAGCTAAAGATTGTGGAAGCGGAACTTGAGATTTACAGCGATGGGGCTACGAAACCAGCAAAGTCTCAGCCGTTTCTCTTCATCTCCAATCCCGACCTGTGGCCCGAGAGCGTGCTTACTTACCGCGAGGCCAATGAGGCATCCACTGCAAAAGAGAATTCCAATGCGGTGCGAGAAGTCAGTAAGGAGCACGCTGAGAGAACGGAGCGAGTGGCCGATCTGATTGACCTCAATGCAAAGGCAGGGCGTAAGGTTTGCCCGCCGTGAGGCCACGAGGTCAGATGCAGCTAAATACTGTCCCGTTAATTACGCTTGCTCGGGGATGGCGCGGTGGTCTGCAACATCGTTTGATCGGCCAGAGCGTGTTTCACCGGGCGCGAGCGATCTTTGCAGGCAGCGCCCCTCAACAGTCAGGTCGAGCCTTCTCGAGCGACTGGTTCTTCCTCCTGCCGTGCGCGTGATGACCACAGGCCCCTCACATCCGAGCGCGTCCCTTATGTGTCCCAGCTGTCCGACTGTCCGGCTAAAGCTGTGACCTGCGGAAACCACCCGGACAGATCTGGGCGCGACTGTCCGGCTGTCCGGTTAGGGACAGCTGCAACATCCGGGGATGTTGCAGCCCGTCGGCAAAGCCGACCCTGATGGGCCGTAGGAACCGAAGGCAGATTCCTACCTGCTCATGGCCCACAAACTGCCGCCGCGTGGAAGCTCCCTGTCGAATACGTGTCGAAGTTGCTTCGGTTTTGGAGCATCCACCGGGACAAAGAGCCAGTTCAGATGGATGCGAACGACGAACTGAGCGTGTCTCTTCTAAGCAATTGGCGCCCGTTCGAGTGCTGCCAGGGGGGCTCGCAGAGGGCCTTTACAAGGGTGCGCTTCGGAGCTGAGCACTACCAAGAGATCCGTCACGGTCGCCTGCCGACGGCCGCTGACATGCGTCGGCCACCCGCTCGTCCGCACGCTGGAAGCATGACGAAGCCTCCCCCGTGGTGATGCACCCGCCCTCGCCATCCGGCGGCCGGCGGCCGGCGGACCCGATCATGCCCTCCGGAGCTGCTCGTTCGTCCGCACTCGGACCTACCGCCGAACTCTCGGTAAGGGCAAGGCGACGGTGATCGCTAAAGCGGCAGACGCAGGCCCGCGCGGACAGGTAGCGTTTCCAGCAGGCCCTTTCTCAAGCTTCATCCGCCTTACCCGATCTGCGGGTTTGGCCTCCTGGCGGGCGCCAGGAGGCACCCCCCGCGCAGGTTGAGGCGGGCCATTGCTGAGAGAGGAACCTCTTGGGCACGGAGAAGTACGCCAAGCGGCGGACCGTTCTGCGGCACGTCGGGCAGGTCTTGACCAAGGTCAGCGTCTACGTACTTGGGCAGCTGATCTGCTCCTGGTTCGGCCTGTAGGCAGGAAGGGCCTAGCGCTGGCCGGCGAGTGCGCGCCGGCCAGCGCACACTTCGCAAGGACTCGAGTACGAGTGGGGTCCTGTCATCGTGGGCCCCATCTCGCACGGCCAGCCTTGGGCTCTTGACCGCGAACATGTTCTAAGCAAGGCCAGCCTGGTTCGTTGTGGATCGCATCCTGCCGATCCCGACGTTGAGACCGTTACGGGACACCCCTTGACCACCTGATCATGCGACTTCCAGCCCGCCCGCTGCCGCACGCACCACCTGCGGAATTGCGTGACCGTCAACAGCCAGCGCCGCTGGCGATAAGCGGCTCATTCAGCGTCTTCGTGCAGCAGTTCCGCAGTCAGCTCCTCGAACTCCTGCAGGGCTATTTGTAGATCTTCAAGAACACCTTGTGCGATCTCTTCAGGAGCGGCCAGGGAGCTCTCCCTCGAGGCCTCGTTCGGCGGCGTGAGATCAAGGCTTGCGTGACCATGGTCAAGCACATCGTGGATGTCGAAGCATCGGAAGTTTTCTGTCTCTCGGCGATCCGCTCGGAATAGACCTGGACCGTACGAGGACACGAATGCGTTCAGGTCTCTTTGGCTAAGCGGATTGTCTCTAAGGGGGGATCGGTGTCTTGAGCGCAGGTCGTAGACCCAAATTCTGGATGTTTGAGGATACTCGCCCGCGCGATTGGGATGATGATCGAAGAAGATGACGCTCGCCCTGACGCCGCTGGCTGAGGGGAAGGTTCCCGCAGGCAGCCTGAGTAGGGTGTGGACGTCGAACCTGTTCAGCAGGTTTCGCCGCACGGCCTCTGCCGCGCCCAAGGCAAAGAGGATGTTGTCGGGAACGATAACCGCTGATCGCCCCTGCACGGCCGTCAGCGACATGGCGTGCTGCAGGAAATTGATCTGCTTGTCTGTCGAGACGACCAAGAAATCTGATCGCTCATACATGTCGCGGGAACTCTCCCCGGAGATCTCTGCATGCTTGCCGAACGGCGGATGCGTGAGCACCAGCGAGGCTTTGCGACAGGGCTGTTGAGCCAGTGCGTCCCTCACAGTGATCGGTGCCGGTTGCCCGGCAGAGACAGCTCCGTGCAGAAGCAGGTTCGCGGTCGCCAACCGGGCAGTACTAGGGACCAGCTCTTCTCCCCAGCGCTGTTGGTTGCGGTACTGACGCTGCTCATACGAGGTGCGGCTGGCCAGATCCCGTGCGAGATAGTCGTGCGCACCGAGGAGGAAGCCGCCCATGCCGCAGGCTGGATCACTGATGGTGTCAGTGATCTCTGGTTGGAGCACTTCGACGATGGCATCGATGAGCGGGCGGGGCGTGAAGAACTGACCGGCCCCGGATCTTCTTTCGTTCATCGTTCTTTGGAGAAGCTCGCCATATACCTCGCCCAGAAGACTCGTCCCGCGCGCACCCCATTGCTCGCAATCGAACAGATCGAGGACGAGCCGCTGCAGCAGTGCGTGATCGGGTACGTGGTTCTGTGCGCCGGCGAAGACAGCGTCCACGGCGGTACCGGAGGTACTGGACGAGCGCTGGGCGAGTATCTCGGTGTACTGGGCGACAAGCGGCTCTCCCGCCTTCCTTGTCAGCGCCACCCAATCGTGCTGTATGGATGGCGCAGGCGGCTCGCTGACTATTGTGGTATTCCGGTCTTCGTCCTCGACTTTGAGCACGAGTAGATATGTGAGCTGCTCGACGGCTTCCATGGCAGACAGCCCGCGGTCATGCAGCAGGTTGTAGTAGTTCAGGAGCCGCGCGGTCATGTGTGCCTTCGCGCCGTGCGATCCTCGGTCCCTCGTGAGGGCAGAGACATCGGTCATAGCTCAAGCTCCAGTTGTTCGGCGACGACGTACTTGCTGTGCTGATCAGCCACCGCCGATGGGGTATGTACTTGGCAGGCATTCCAGTCGCCGTCGTTGCGGATGAACGGCTCCGGCGGGAACTGCAGGGCGATCTCCTCCTGCGGCGAGCCGCTGCTCGCAGGACTCATGATCCGCCCGGCTGACGCCGCATCAGCCAGGGCCCGACGCAGTAGGGCCGATAACTCCAGCGCTTTCTGTACCCGCAGTTGCAGGTGGTCTGCTGCGTGTCTGCACTGAGTGGCTCGTCGGCCCAGCCGCACCTGCTCGTGGAGCGGGGCAATGGGTATCGGGATATTTTGCAGATTGGTTTGCGTGATATTGCGCATCGACGACAGACTGCCGTTGCTCCGTCGCGCGATCTCCGCACGCAGGTAGGAGGTTGACAACAGCGGCACCAGCCAGCGGTCATCGACATCGCTCTCGGGCACCAATCGCAGGCTTTTGTCGCTCAGATACAGACCAGGCCGACATTCCGTGACATGGACGGTCGCTCCGACGTGGTCGAGAGTGTTGGCACGGCACAGCAAGATGTCGCCAGCCTTGATCTCGTGCCGTGGCATGAGGGGCGTTCCAGCGGGCACCGCTTTGTTCTCGTCCTGGAGGAACCTCCCTCGGGTGATGGCACTGGTCTTGATCACTGCCTTCTCGTCACTTTCGGCGGGCCGCCCCAGGCACTGAGGTGAGCGCCCTGTCTCGATCTCCTTGATGACCTCGCCCAGACACCCCCAACGCCAGCCGTGGGGAAGCGTTTGGCCGGCAGCGTCACATTGCGCCGTCAGTGCATGATGGGCGGCTTCCTGCAACGCAGTGACTCCCGAAGCGGCCCGGCGAAGCGCCGCTTCGGCCTGATCCAGGCGCTTCAGCCGTGCCCGAAGCTGCGCCAGGATGCGTTCCTGTAGTGCAAGTGGTGGCAGGGAAAACTTAATGTTGAGCAGTGCCTCGATCGTGAGCGAGTGCGTGCGGCCGCTGCGTGCTGCGGCTTGAATCTGCGCTCGGACATCGGAGGACTGCCACAACTGCTCCAGGTACGCGGGATGCAGGAGCGTGGGGCGCACGCGGACTCGCGTCATGGTGCTCGGGAAGTCCAGCAGTTGCGTCCCTTCCTCGATCAGTACTCCCTGACCGAGGCGGTCCATTGATCCGGCGTTGCGACGGACGAGAAGGTCTCCTACACGAACGTCCACTGGAACTCCGTCGACGCATACCCTGTCTATTGCTGGATTCGGGCGCCCTCTTGTCGCCTCTGCCTCGAGCACTAGGGATTCAGGCGTGGGACGCCATCCGTCGTTTGCGACAGTGGCCTTGGAGCCTCCGCTCATCAATCGACTACTGAGGACCCTGGCGAGCCGGACTTCCGGCCAGCCTGACGCGGATTCCGTTGCCGACACGGGCCATCCCCCTTCATCCCGGCCGCACAGGCTGGGCACAATAATTCGTTTGCCAGCTCCACAGACGCCCAGTGCTGAGCCGACACAACGCCCCGCAGCTCTTCCTGTGCAGCGATCCCTCGGTTGCGAACCTTGGCGGCCCTCCTACGATCAGAGCTTCGGAACGCCAAGTTCCGCGAAGAGCTGTCTGGTGGCCGGATCCATGGAGTAGAGCACCGTGCCGCGGATGGATCGAGTCATCAGTACGCCGTAGGCATTACGAAGTCGCTGCGTCAAGATTTCGTCGGAGTCGATTCGGATGGCCTTGCTCTTCACCCAGTCACGGTCCAGGGCCCACGAGCCCTCGGCCCAGGTGAGGTCAGGGCCCATGATGACTCCGCCCCACTCGTATTCCAGGCCTTGGGCCGTGTGCACGCAGCCGACCTGACCGAAGCCGCCGTCGCCTGTAGCCCAGAACCGGCGCGATGGAACACCCGGCGTGTTATGCGTGTCCTCCGCGTTCCACGGGCGAGCCCACCCCGGTTCCGGGGCGACGTCCGGGTAGGTACCGGACGTGTCGGTCCACTCCCAGCACATGCCGGCAGTCATCCGGGCGCTGTGCCCTGCATCAAGCTTGGGCTGGAGGAACTCCTCCATCCGGGCCGCCCTGTCGGTGTAGTAGAGCTCGAAAAGCTCCGGATTCTCGTCGTCGCCCGCGTTCCACGGCACTGGTCGGCCCGCCAGGAGATGCCCCACCCATGTGTCGTAGGTGGAGCTCCCGACCGCTCGAAGAGACCTGTCAAGCCTGATGGGCACGACCTCTGCCTTGAGGTCTTGAATGGCCTCGATGAGATCCGCTTCGGACCAGGCATCCTCGGCGAAGAGTCGCTGGTCGCCGTCCACGAAGAAGACAGGGACTCTGGCCCGTGTCACGATCACCGAAACCGACGACTCGCCGGGCCGCATCGCGTACGAACCCGACTGGGGACGCTCGGTAAGCCGGTGCGCTTCGTCGCACACCAGCAAGTCGAGCCCGTTGGGCGCCACCTTGTTCGCGACCTGGTTCAAGGTCGTGAAGTACTTCTTCTTTCCCTTGGCTCCGCGCTGGAGGTTGTCGCGGGAGGCAATACCACCCGACACAAATCGCGCTTCGTAACCCTTGTTGAGTGCCTCTCCGAGCGCTGTCAGGGCCAGGAGCGACTTTCCGGTGCCCGCCCGCCCGCTGATGACGTACACCTTCTTTGCGCCAGGCAACGGTTTGCGGACCGATTCCATGACCTGGTCCACAGCTTCAAGCTGCTTCTCCGACAGGCTGAAATGCGTGTGACCGTTGACGATAGACCCGATCTCGTCCGTGAGCAGAGAGCTGGCACGGCGACGGCCCAGGAGTGCCTGCGCTGCCGCGGCATTCTTGACGGGACTGAAGCGCTTGGTGAGGAACTTACGGAGATCGTCTGGTTGCCGTGCCGTGAACGTCGGAACTCCCGGCGCCGGCCGCACCATGCTGATCCACTGGCAGTCAGGATCCTTCAGGTTATGTAAGTAGGCTGCGCCGGCGAGGTGTACGTACCGATCGTCGAACATGCTGTGATGCCGCTTCAGCGCCTCCAGATTGTCTTTCACCTGCACTGCAGGGTGCTTTCTGTGCTCCCGGTAGAACGGTGCGTAGACGCGGCCAATGGCGCAGTCTTCGCAGAGCTCTCCAGTGGTGGACTGCCTGCACTCAGCGCACAGCTTGGCCGTCCCCTTGGCCGGGTCGGGCCGCTCGATGGTGCCCCATTGCTTCATCTCAATGGCGGCGAAGCTCAGTCCGCCGTCAGGGTGCTCTCCGGCAAGAACCACATCGATTGGGCTCATATCGGCGTGAACTCTGTACTCGACGAAGACATAGACCTGCCCGAGGTCAACGTCCCTGAGGGCAGTCGCAACCTCGTAGAGGCTCTCGCGCCACGTCTTCTTGTCGGCAGCAGAGGCCTTGGCATGGTTTGGATGCGCGGCTTCATAGATCTCAGCAATCTTGTTGCTGAGCCGCTGCCTGTTGCGCACCAGCTCCTCAGCCGGCCAGAACGCCTCTAGATCCGACCACGTGCCCCCGCCAGCCACTTTGCTCACGCTCCCCATCTACGCACTGGAGACACCAGGGGTCCTACAAAACGACGCTGGTGTCAAAGAGTTGGACGAGTATCCCAGCGGCCCAAAGTGACGGGCAAGGGATCTTCGCCAGCCCGCCAACTGCTATCTTCAACGTCCCGGCGGCCGGACATGCGACCGAGCAGAAGCTCACCGACTCGCTTCCGCGCCGCCGCCCCTCGAAACGCCTACCGCGTCAGCCCCCCAGGATGGTGCGCCGACGTCCGCTCAGCATCGCCCCCATCACTCAGGGTCACCTCCTGGCCTGGACGCCAGGCGAGATGTGGCGCGTCGCGCCATGAATGCTGGAGCATGCGCCATGCCCCTGCTAACAGCCGGAGCCCAACGTCCCGCCCCGATCACTCCTTGGTTCCCGCGAACGCCCCTCCTCGCGTGAGCGGCGCGTGAACGAATGAGCGTTGTCCCGCCTACTGACGTTCTCCCAGATCAGATGGGTTTTCCGGGCTCAGTGGCGCCTGCCCTTCGGAGCCAGGTGCACAGGCTTGGACTCCGGGTGTCCCAGCTGTCCGACTGTCCGGTTGAGCTTGTGACCTGCAGAAAGTAACCGGACAGTCCCAAGCGCAACTGTCCGGGCTGTCCTGTCAGGTCAGGACCCTGGAGCTACGCCGAGGTCGGCGCGCATCACGTCACGCATCCCTTCCCAACGAAGCCAAAGTCGTTGAAAGTCCGCTCGGATCTCATCGAACGAGCCATCCGGGTCCGGACGCCCTTCCTCCAGGCACATCGTCCGGCGATACGTCTCAGAGAGGGCCGTAGTCATCCCGTCGAGCTCGATCAGGACCGGTGGAGAGGCAATCAACTGAGCTTCGGCAAAGGCAGCGTGATGGGTACGCCTGGCCTCCTCCACAACTTCACGAGCCTCTGGCGTCACCTCTCCCTTGTGTACGAGCCACAGGAAGTTCATGAGGTGGGTTCGGTACTTTCGGAAGACTGCGTTCACCGACGTGTAGCAGTCGCGCCTGCGGTCCAGCTCAGCGACTTGCTGCTCACGAATCCACTGGGCTTCCTCTACCTCCTGTTGGCGCTCGAACTGCTCTCTCTGAACGCGGCCCATCAGACGTTGCGATAAGACGGGCGCGCTGAGTGTGCCAGCGACACCGACTATCGCTGCAGTCAGCCCGATCAAAGCATCTCCCACGGATCCTCCAGAGTGGTCGAGCCTGTCAACCCAGCGGCATCCTGCCCCGCGGGATAGTGGTGCAGCCGTCTCCCCGTGTCCACGCCACGCGCCATCGCACGCCGCTTTCGTCACTTGTGGAGCGTCAGCGGCTGTCCGGACTGTCCGTACAGGCGGGCTGCAACACTCCAAGATGTTGCAGCCCTCGGCGAAGCCGGCCGATGGGTAGTAGGCGCCGAAGGCGACTTCTGATCTGCTCACGGCCCGAACTGCAGGCGTGGGAACACTCCCTGTCGAATACGAGTCGAAGTCGCTCTGCCATGGAGCGTCATTCACAAGAAAACGGCAGGTCAGACGGTTGCGAGCAGCGAACTGCACAAGTCTCTTCTAAGCACTTGGCCGCAGGTTCGAGTCCTGCCGGGGGCGCTCTCCAAGACCCTTCCTTCGGGAGGGTCTTTTTGCTGGTCAGGGCAGGTTAGCCGCACGCAGAAATGCGCCGGACCTTCCCCCGGTGATCGCGGGGAGGGTCCGGCGCTGTCCGGCTACCACCGGGTTTCTGCGGGTGGCTGCGGTGAATGCGCGGGGACGTTCCCCGGCGGCCTCAGCCGTCCGCAGGAACGTCCGACAGATCCCCTCCCGCCTCGATGCGCTTCTTGAGGTCCGAGAGCTGTCCGGAGATGCAGCGCGCGTACGTGGCGAGCAGCACAGGGACACTGTTGCCCGCCCACTCCGCTACTTGTGCCGGCGGCACTCCGTCGTTGAGCCAGTTGGTCAGGCAGGTGTGCCGCAGGTCGTAGAGCGGTTTGCCGAGCGGAGAGGCGAGCTCTTCGGTGGTGAGCACCTTGATTCGCACAGTCCGCCACGCCCTCCTGATGACCGGGCCTGCGAGGATGCCGCCGCCCTCGCCCTGGAAGAGTCGGTCGCCAGACTTGAGGTCGTCTCCTCGATCAGGCCGCGAAGGATCGCGACAAGGGCGGGATGCGCAGGAACGGGCCCGGTATCACCGTCCGCTCTCCCCTTGAGGTCACGGGTCTCATGGACCTCAAGGGCATCGGTCCAGTTACGGCCGGCATCGGGCTCGGCGGTGTGGACGAGAAGTTCTCCTCACCAGGGTGGCGAAGCACGCGGAGGCGGTAGCCGGTGCGGGGACGGTAAACAATCCAAGCAGCCGCTGTTCTCAAGCTCTTTGACGGCTTATGCGAGAGCGCAAACGCTGTATCTGGACTACGGCACTCCGGACCCGCGCCACCCACCAGTGGGCCGTCCTCGTCCTACTCCCCGCGCGTGCGGGGATTGGTCCCGACCGCGAGTAGCCCGGCGATCCCCCACCTGCTGTTCCCGTTCCCCATCTGCGGGGGATTTGGGCGGCACGCCCGCCCCCGGCTCACGGGAAGGAGGAACGATCGGATGGGGTCACGGTCCGCGATTGACCGGAAATTATAGAAACGAACGGGCCCCCTTTGAGGGCCCGTTCACAGCGTCTGGGGGCCAGTCGCCAATAGGCGACCGCCAACAGGAAGCCAGCCGCGCCACGACGAACGGTTCGCCGGCCCGGTCAGTACAACGGTGCCGCGCTTACGGCCGTGACCATGCGTCTTGGCTCAACACACCACCGTCTTGCGGTACGACCCAGTGGGGCCCCACGACCAAGAGAAGTTCGACCCGTTGTGCAGCGTATTGCACGGGCTGTCGAAATCCCCGTCAACGATGACCTTGACCCGCATGGTCTTGCCGCACCAGTTACTGATCCTGGCATAACGAAGGATCGTGTGGACCTGTCGATGAATGCAAGCGGGCGCGGTGCCGCCTGCCGCAGCAACGGCAGTCTTCGGTGCGGTGGTCGCGGCGGTCGCGGCGGGTGCCGTGATGCCGAAGGTGGTCAATCCTACGAGCGCTGTGGTGGCTGCGAGCGCGCTGATTCGCTTGCTGGTGCTCATGTTCCAATTCTCCGTTGCTGTCGGCGGCCATCCGACGTTGCTGTCGGCGGCCATCCGATCATCACAAGAGGCAATCCGCAGCGCCTTAGCCAGGTGCGCCAGGTACTTATCTTGGTGTGCCAGCCTGGGTGCTGTGGTGGTGTGCTTGGTTCCGGTAGTCGCTGGGGGTGATGCCGTGCAGAGTGCGGAAGGCGCGGGTGAAATCTGCGGCGTGGGGGAATCCCCAGCGGGCTGCGATGGCGTGGATTGGCACGTGACGCTTCAACGGGTCAGCCAGGTCTCGGCGGCAGTGTTCGAGGCGTTGGCCGCTTCTCCAGGAACGGACGGTCACGCCGTGCTGCTGGAAAAGCCTGTGCAGTGAGCGAACCGAGATGTGGTGGGCTGCTGCTATCTCACCCGCAGTGAGGGCGGTGTCGCCGAGGTGACGCTCGATGAACGAGGTGATGCGCAGGTACAGGACGCGTTGACGGGAGTCGGAGGGGATGTCAACCTCCCGCTCCAGGAAGTGCGCCAGCGTAGCGGTGACCAAGTCCAGGCCGACGGTGCCGAGTCGCACGGTGTCATGTGGCGTGTAGTGCGTGCTGTCTTCTGCCAGGTGGGTGAGAAAGGCTGTCAGCAGCCGTCCCATGCCCTGATCTCCGGGAAGGGCCCGGCAGATGAGCTGATTGATGTGGCGGGCAGGTAAGGGAAGCAGCGTACGGGGGAACTGGATGAGGAGGTTCCCGCCTTCGGCGTAGGTCTCGAAGGGGCGCGAGCTTTCGACGAGCAGGAGTTCACCCGGTCGGAGCGCAGCGCGATGGCGATTCTGCTCGATCACATGTGGGCCGGAGTTCGTGACGCAGAAGGCAAGGGTTTCCGGGTCCGAGGCGCGGATCAGCTTCGGGGTTCTCCGTGTGAGGTAGGACGAGTACGCCATCGCTGATACCTGGACCGCTCCCAGCGGCATCGTGCTGAGCCATCCACGGAAGGCATCCGTACCGATCTGCTTGAACGATGTCGGCATCACCTCATCCGTGGTGGCCTTCTCCCACCCTGAAAGAGCATCTCGCGCCGAGAAGTCGTTGCTGTCGAAAACTTTCTCCACGGATCTTCCCCCCAGCCCCGTGGCTTGGCACCGGCTCAGCTTCCTCGTGCCTGGCCCTAGCCGGTCGTCCCTTCGTTCGTTTCCACTCAGATGGTCCTCCCGGACCAGTTCAATCTGCTGGGCATACCGGTCACGTGGCTCGAAGACGTTCCTTCGGTGGCGCATTCCAGCCCACCGCAGTAAATGCCGGATCCTGGGCAGCACCTCTCTTGTATCGATCGTGCCGTTGCTAACGGCTGACGCTCAGGCAGCGCAAGTTGGCTTTCTCCACGAGAAACGGGTTCTGGCGCAACTTCTGTGAAGCCCACACGCTGAGTGATGAAAGCGGTGCCGAGGCCGTCAAGGCCGGCGAGGTGCAGCGATCAAGATTGGCTTGATCGAGAATGCACAGCGGACCCTCGACCTGACGGTCCCAGAGCGTTAGCCGAGGCGCATCTCGTCGGGAGCAGTCTGAAAGCCAACCTCTCTTCCCTCTCCCCCAATCCCTCTGACACAGCACAATCGAGCCCAAGCCCTGACCTGAGCAAAAGCCAACCAGGCAAACAGCATTGGGGTTAGGTGTGTTGTCCGGACAGGTTGGCGACGGGCCCAATGACGGGTCGTTCGGTCCGGTATGGGGCGGGGTGATCCGTCTGATCGAGAGTGAGCTCGGCTGGAGCCGCACCTTCCTGAGAACGCTGGTCGGGGTGGGCGTTGGAAGGATCACCGCACCGTCATCAACGGCATTCTCTCTCGGGTGCGGACCGGTGTTCCGTGGCGGGACCTACCCGCACGTTTCGGCAAGTGGAAGACCGTTCGTGATCGTCACCGACGATGGCCGGCGGACGGCACGTGGGACCGAATCCTGGTGCCGTCCTGGCCGATGCGGACGCAGAAGGCCGGGACCAACGAGCCCACCGTCAACGCCGCGGCAGCCGGGGCGGGGGCCCACCAGCTTTCGACCGAGCACGCTACGCCCGCAGGGATGGGACAGGCTTGCCCTGTGGGAGTGGCTCCGACCGAGGGCTGAGCCTCCGGCTACGCGGGTGCCTCGGGGCGAAGCGCACGGCTACCCCGTCGCCATGGCCCCCTCCTCTTGCCGAAGGTGCGTAAGCGCGCCGCGGCGGTCGCCGATGTGAGCCGAAGCGTGGACCTGCTGACCAACGAGGAAGGCTCGCAGCTTGGGCCGGCCTGCGGAGAAGTGGCAGCCGCGGCCCGCCGCATTGCCTGTCCGCCGCGCCCTGGACCAACAGCCGTTCACCAGGAAAATCTATACATCACCTCTTATCTTGGTGAAGATGGAAAGAAGTGAGTGATGGCGCGTGCCATCCTGTGCGCACGTGCCCGTCCACGCTGCTGGGACGGTGTGCAAGGTGGATTCTGCGCATGCGGGAGGTCGGCCCGGTAGGCGACCTGCGTCGCCACCTTTGGTAGTGGCCGAGCCACAATCCGGGACCCCGCTGGCCACAGTCCTCATCGATCCCGACGGGCGCGTCCAGCTCTGGAGCGACGGCGCACAGGCGCTGACCGGCTATCCGGATCAGGAGGTCATCGGCCGGGACGCGGCGCTGCTCGCCGACCGGACGAGGCTACGGGGAGGTGCCCTCGTCCAGGCACTGCTGCGCACCGCCGACAGCGTGCACACCGACTGGCTCCGCTGCCGCGACGGCACATGCCGCAGCGTCTCCTGGCACCCCGTGCCAGTTCCGCTGGCGGCCGGTACGGGCGTACTCGCCGTGGCGGTGCCCGAGACACAAGTGACCAGCCAGGGCCACGCGGTCACGCTCGACCGTCT
This sequence comes from Streptomyces sp. NBC_01454, assembly GCF_036227565.1. Classification (NCBI taxonomy): domain Bacteria; kingdom Bacillati; phylum Actinomycetota; class Actinomycetes; order Kitasatosporales; family Streptomycetaceae; genus Streptomyces; species Streptomyces sp. NBC_01454. The sequence continues at coordinate 5,410,339 of NZ_CP109460.1, read as the reverse complement.
TCTGCATTCCTCACCCGTCGGCCTGGCGGTAGTCGACACGGAACTGCGCTACGTGTATGTCAACGAGTCGTACGCCCGCGTGCATTGCATCCCCGTCGAACAGCATCTGGGCCGGTCCGCCCTCGAAATTCTGGACCTTCCTGATCCGGATGCGATGGAAAAGATGCTGCGCCGCGTTGTGGACAAAGGGGAGACCATCGAGAACCTCCGGGTGGCGGCCAACAGGCCGGACGGCGATGCGTACGAGGTCATCGGAAACCTGTTCCCGCTTCAAGGGCCCGACGGCAGGGTCATGGGCGTAGGAGGCGTCATCTACGAGTTGACGGACGGCGGAGGGGAACTCCTGGACACGGCCCACGTGCGGCGCAGGCTGGAACTGCTGGGCCGGGTCAGTGCCAGGCTCGGCCAGGGGTTGGACCCTCGAACCGTCGCGACCGAGCTTGTAGCAGCCTGCGTTCCGGGATTCGCCGATGCTGTCGAGGTCGATCTGCTGGAGAGCGCGGCGCAGCCGACCGCCGATTCCTTCGACGCCCGTGCGGCGGAATCCGGCGAGCAGCCCGCTGCCCCACGGGGGCCTCTTTTCCACCCCCTGAATCTCACGTCAGGCGCCAGCAGGCCACGTCCCGAGGACGCGCTGCCGCAGCCACGTCCGACGCTCCGGGCCGCCGCCCAGTGCGTCAGCTCAGCGCAGCCTGTGGCATTCGAGACCGCTAAGAAGGACGGGTCCGCACTGCACGGCATGGCGGTGCCGCTGGTCGCGGTCGGCAGGGTGATCGGAGCCGTGACCTTCCTGCGGCAGGCGGATGCCTTCAGTTCCGAGGACACGCTCCTGGCGCGCGAGATCACGGCCCGTACCGCCACCGCGATCGACAACGCGCTGCTCTATCGACGCGAACGGCTGGCCGCTCTCGCGCTCCAGCGCCACCTGCTCCCCACCCAGCTGCCATCGGCGAAGTGGTTCCAACTGACGTACCGCTACCGCCCGGCCGAAGACGACACCTTGGCCGGGGGCGACTGGTACGACGCGGTGCCCCTCCCGGGCGGCCGGATCGGGTTGGGGATCGGTGACGTGATCGGCCATGGCGTGGGCGCCGCCGCCGCGATGGGCTGCTACCGCTCCTCGGTGCACGCGCTGCTGGCCGTGGGACTGCCGCCAGGACAACTGCTCACCCGCTTGGACGGGTTGTTCACCGGAAACGACGGCGAACTCGCCGCGACCTGTACCTGCGTCGTGTACGACGGGGGTGTGGGACGCTGCCGCATCGCACTCGCCGGACACCCGCCCCCTCTGCTGATCAGGCCGGACGGATCAGTAGCCCTGCTGGAGTGCGAGCCAGGGCCGCCCGTGGGGATGGGCCTCCACGACGTGTACGCCGACCAGGAACACCCCGTCCCGCCCGGGAGCCTGATAGTCCTCTACACGGACGGGATGATCGAAGACCGCAATGCGGTTCTGGACCTCGACCAGGGAATCGCGCTCCTGAGCCGTGCCGTCCGCGACCCGAAGGCACCCCTGGACGAGATCTGTGACGCGATGACGGCGGTACGTCCGGCCAACTCCGCGGACGACGCCGCGCTCCTTGTCGCACGGCTGGGCCGGCTCTGAACGCTGCCCTTGTTCGGAACCACAGCGAAAGTGACGATCGCATCGGACCGAAGTGACGTGTCGACGTGAAGTGTCGAGGCGACGCGGTCGAACCACATTGCCGAGGTGCTGTGTGCGACGTTGCAGCAGAGAGCGCGGAGCACTGGTTCGGCGAGATCGCCGAGAGCTCCCGTGCCGTGGCAACCAGGTACGGCAACGGGGAAGATCCGGCGCTGTCGGGCTGCCGTCACCGGGCTTCCGTGAGTGGCTACGACGCGAACTCGGCGGCCCCCCCCCCGCAGAGGCGCTAACCCGCCCCGCTCGCACCCGCAGCATCAGCCGCATTGGCTGCACTGGCTGCACTGGCTGCACTGGCCGCCTCAGCCGCCTCCGCCGCCTCAGCCGCCTCAGCCGCCTCAGCCGCCTCAGCCGCCTCAGCCGCAGCCCGGACCAAATTCTGCTCCAGGCGTTCCAGGGTGTGCAGGGCCGCGGTCCGTTCGTCGTCGGAGAGGCCCGCCGTTGAGAGGTCCTCGAGCTGGCTCCAGACCTGCTCGACCTCGCGGCGCAGGGCGTGGCTGGCCGCCGTCGGCTCGATGAGTGAGGCGCGTTTGTCGGTGGGCGAGGGGCGGCGGCGGACGAAGCCGGCCTGTTCCAGGCGCCGGACGGTGCGGGTCATGGTGGCGGCGTCGGAGTCCATCAGGCGCACCAGGTCGGTCTGCCGCTGGGGGCCGAGTTCCCACAGGTGCATCATGACCAGCTCCTGACCCGGATGCAGGCCGATCCGGCGCAAGAGCTGTCCGGCGAACATGCGATGCAGACGGGCCAGGCGGAAGATCGCGTGACTGACCGGCCCGCCGCCGGCCGCGGCCGGTACCGGGACAGTGGCTTCCTGTCCCGTCGCTGTGGATCCCTTCCCGGCTTCCGGTGTGGACTGCGTCATCTGCCTCTCACTTTCCTGTTTGGGCAGCGTAACCCTACCTCTCAGCCCCGGGCCGTACAGCGCCCATGCCGACCTCAAGGGACATACGCGCAGGTAGCAACGTGTTACGTGCTTCACATCTGAAAGCAGGAATGGATTCGTGACCGTTACTTGTTCGGACAGGTGATTTACTTGTTCGGACAGGCATTCGCTGGCCCGGGCTCCCGAGCGCCGGTTCCGCGGCACCTCACATCTCCCGAGGAAAGAGACCATGACCACTGCTTTTGATCCGATCGCCCTGGGCGACAAGCACCTGGCGAACCGCCTCGTGATGGCACCGATGACCCGCAGCCGTGCCTACGGGCCGGGCGCCGAGCCGACCGAGCTGATGGCGACGTACTACGCGCAGCGCGCCGGCGCCGGGCTGATCGTCACCGAGGGCATCCAGCCCTCGCCGCTCGGCCAGGGCTACCCCGAGACCCCCGGTCTGCACTCGGCCGGGCAGGTGCGGGCATGGCGGACGGTGACCGATGCCGTGCACCGCGAGGGCGGTGCGATCTTCGCGCAGCTGATGCACACCGGCCGGATCGGCCACCCCAGCCTGCTGCCCGACGGCCTGGTGCCGGTGGGGCCGTCCGCGGTGGCCGCCAAGGGCCAGGTCTTCACCCACAAGGGGCCCAAGGAGTTCGTCACGCCGAAGGAGCTGACCGAGGCGGAGATCCGGCAGACCGTCGCCGACTTCGCCGACGCGGCGCGCAACGCGGTCGAGGCCGGGTTCGACGGCGTTGAGCTCCACGGCGCCAACGGCTACCTGATCCACCAGTTCCTCGCGCCCAACACCAACCACCGCACCGACGCCTGGGGCGGCGACACCGAGGGCCGCATCCGCTTCGCCGTCGAGGTCGTCACCGCCGTGGCCGAGGCGATCGGCAGCGACCGGGTCGGCCTGCGGATCTCGCCCGGGAACCAGTTCAACGACATCTCCGAGGACAACCCGGACGAGGTCTACCTCGCCCTGCTGGAGCGGCTCGCCGGCCTGGACCTGGCCTATCTGCACCTGATGGAGGGGCCGAACCGCGACCTGACCCCGCGGCTGCGCAAGGCCTGGCCGGGCACGTTCGTCCTCAACCCCTTCACCTACCCCGACGCCACCGGCCCCGACGCGCTCGGGCTGATCGAGGACGGCAGCGCGGACATGATCGCCTACGGCGCGCTGTTCCTGGCCAACCCCGACCTGCCCCGGCGCCTCGCCTCCGGCGGTCCGTTCAACACCGCCGACAAGGCCACGTTCTACGGCGGCGACCACCGCGGCTACACCGACTACCCCACCCTCCCCGCCTGAGCGGCGACCCCGCCGAGGCGGCCGCACAGTGCGTGACAGCGCGTGCGGTTCCCCACTCCACCCGTCCCTACCTGGGAGTCTGCGATGTCCACAGCAATCACCTTCTCCGAGTACGGCGCACCCGAGGTGCTGCGACTGTCGGAGGTCACCACACCGGAGCCGGGCCCGGGCCAGGTCCGGATCCGCGTGCGGGCCGCCTCCGTGAACCCTCTCGACATCAAGATCCGGTCCGGTCTGCTGGCCAAGGTCGCCCCGGCCCGCTTTCCCGTGACCCCCGGCCTGGATGCGGCCGGTGTCGTCGATGCCGTCGGCGAGGGGGCCGACGCGGCCGTGGGTGACGAGGTTCTCGGTGCCGCCGCCGGCGGCAGCTACGGCGAATTCGCCCTGCTCGACCGGCCGGTGGCCAAACCCCGGGACCTGTCGTGGGAGATTGCCGCCTCGCTGGTCACGGTCGGTCAGACCGCGTTCCGGGTCCTGCGGCAGCTGGCGGTGCGGGCGGGGCAGACCCTGCTCATCCACGGCGCCGCCGGCAGCGTGGGCACCGTCGCCGTGCAGCTGGCCGCCGCCCGCGGCATCACCGTCGTCGGGACGGTCGGCGAGCACGACATCGAGCGCGTCACCGCGCTCGGGGCCACCGCGGTCCGCTACGGCGACGGCTGGGTGGAGCGGGTGCGGGCCGCGGCTCCCCAGGGAGTCGACGCCGTCTTCGACGCCTCCGGCGCCAGCGTACTCGCCGAGTCCGTCGCCCTGACCGGTGACAGCGGACACGTCCTCACCATCGCCGACATGTCCGCCGCGCAGCACGGCGTCCGCTTCAGCGCCGGCAGCGCCGACCCGGCCGACGACTCGCTGTCGCAGCTGGTGCGACTGGCCGCCGCCGGCGAGCTCGATGTCCCCGTATGGCGCACCTATCCGCTCGACCAGGCCGCCACCGCACACGGTGACCTCGAGGCCCGCCGCAACCGGGGCAAGGTCGTTCTCCTTCCCTGACCCCCTGCCGCCGCCTCCCCTCGCCGGAGCGGGCGAGGCGGCCGGGCCGCAGTCGGCACCCCCGGCCGGCTGCGGCCCACCCACCCGTCGAACGCCCCACCAAGGACGGAGGACCGCGAGACTCATGGCAGCCCGGCCCATCCTCCCCGTGCCGCTGACGGCCGACGCGGACCTCATCGCCGCGTTCGAGGTCCTCGGCCAGAAGTGGACCGGCATCATCCTCCACACCCTGGCCACCCGACCCGCCCGCTACGGCGAACTGAGCACCGCCATCGAGCGCATCAGCACCAAGATGCTCGCCGACCGGCTACGCGAACTCGTCGAGACCGGGCTCGTCACCCACGCCCAACTCCCGCCCGGGCCCGCCACTTACACGCTCACCTCCGACGGGCGGGCCCTGCTACCCGCCCTGGAACAGATCCGCTGCTGGTCACAGCACCGCACCCGCACACCCCGCCACTCCCCCGGAAAGGCGCCCCCCGTGTCCGCACGCACCCTGCCCGAAGCCACCTTCGCCCGCACCGTCCTGGGCTCCGCCCCCGGCCTCGCCCTCGCCCACGGCGCCGGCAGCAGCGTGGCCGGCACCTACGGACCGATCCTGGACGGCCTGGCCGCCCACCACACCGTGGTCGGCGTCGACTACCCCGGCAGCGGCGACACTCCCCGCTCCACCATGCCGCTGTCGCTGTCGCTGGACGAGCCGAGTACCTGACGATGATGGCCCTGGGCGCCGACTCGCTGGAGGCGATGCCGGACCGGCATGCAGCCCCACTCCTGTCACCCACCCTGCGGCGCCCCCGCCTTGACGGCGCCTCACGTTCTCGGGGCGGTGGGGCGGGGCGCACGCAGCACATGCCCCACCAGTCCTACCAGTCCCACCAGCCCCAGCAAGTGCCTTCCGAGCACTTGACCGTAGGTGCGAGTCCTGCCGGGGGCGCCGGCGGAGACCCTCCCACCGGAGGGTCTTTTTGCTGGTCAGGGCATATGTAGCCGCGCACGCGGAGGAGCTGGACCCGACCCTTCGTGGATGTGGGTGGCGCGGGCAGTACGGGCCCGAGTCCGGTTCCCTCAAGGGTGTGGTTTGACAGGGGTTGGGAGGTGGTGAGGGGGGCTGTCGCGTTGGCTGGTGGGAGGTCGCGTGGTGCGGCGGGGCGAACGGCGAGGGATGTGGAGGGGCAGCATGGCGGACGGGGTGGTTCTGTTTGCGGTGGCGGAGGTTCCGGGGGGCGGGGGTGTCGGGGCCGAGCAGTTGCGGCGGATCAGCGGAGAGGTGGCGGCCTGCGGTTTCGAGGTGCGGTGGGCGTCGACGAGTGAGGATGCGCAGGCGGTGCTGCGCACCGAGGCGGGGCTGGCCGCGGCCGTGGTGGACTGGGGTCTTCCGCAGGGCGGCAAAAGCACCGGTGAGCCGGGCGGCGCCGATGTACTGCGCCGGATCGACCGGCGGTTCCAGAATCTGCCGGTCTTCCTGGTCACGGCCGGCGAGGACCTCGAACACCTGCCGCTGTGGGTGGCCGAGACAGTGATCGGCTACATCTGGCCGCTGGAGGACACCGCACGCTTCATCGCCGGACGGGTCACGAGTGCCGCCCGCAGTTACCAAAAGGAGCTGCTGCCGCCGTTCTTCACGGCGCTGCGCCGCTTCGACCACGCGCACGAATATTCCTGGCACACCCCTGCCCACTCCGGCGGCGTCGCCTTCCTCAAGTCACCGGTCGGCCGGGCCTTTCACGACTACTTCGGGGAACGGCTGCTGCGCAGCGACCTGTCGATCTCGGTCGGGGAACTCGGCTCACTGTTCGAGCACACCGGCCCGGTCGGCGCGGCGGAGCGCAACGCCGCCCGTGTGTTCGGCGCCGACCGCACCTATTTCGTCCTCCACGGCGACTCGACCTGCGACCGCATGGTCGGTCACTTCAGCGTCACCCGCGACGAGATCGCGCTGGTGGACCGCAACTGCCACAAGTCGGTCCTGCACGGTCTGGTGCTCTCCGGAGCCCGGCCGGTCTATCTGGTGCCCACCCGTAACGGCTACGGCCTGGCGGGCCCCCTGCCGCCCTCCGAGGTCCAGGCGCAGTCGATCGCTTCCCGGATCGCCCGCAACCCGCTCGCCCGGGGCGCGGTTTCCCCGGAGGCCCAGTACGCGGTGCTCACCAACTCGACGTACGACGGCCTGTGTTACGACGCGCTTCAGGTCGCCCGGGCCCTCGCACCCAGCACACCGCGGCTCCACTTCGACGAGGCCTGGTTCGCGTACGCCCGCTTCCATCCCCTGTACGCCGGGCGCTACGGCATGGCGGTGGGCCCCGACACCTTCCCCGGCCCCGAACGTCCGACCGTTTTCGCCACCCAGTCGACGCACAAGCTGCTGGCCGCGCTGTCGCAGAGCGCCATGGTCCACGTCAAGCCCGCTCCCCGGGCGCCGGTGGAGCACGACCGGTTCAACGAGGCGTTCATGATGCACGGCACCACCTCGCCGCTGTACCCGATGATCGCTTCCCTGGACGTGGCCACCGCGATGATGGACGGGCCGCAGGGCCGCTGGCTGATCGACGAGGCGGTGACCGAGGCCGTCCGCTTCCGCCAGGCCGTCGTACGCACCGGCCGGCGCATCGCGGCCGCCGGTGACCGGCCCGGCTGGTTCTTCGGTGTCTGGCAGCCCGACAGCGTGGTCGACCCCGCCTCCGGGGAGCGGCTGCCCTTTGCCGACGCCCCGGCGGAACTGCTGCGCACCGAACCCTCCTGCTGGCAGCTGGAACCCGGTGCCGATTGGCACGGCTTCCCCGGCCTGACCGAGGGCTACTGCCTGCTCGACCCGGTCAAGGTCACCCTCACCTGCCCGGGTATCGACGCCGGCGGGCGGATGGCCGACCGGGGCATCCCCGCACGCGTCCTCACCGCCTATCTGGCCACCAGGAACATCGTGGTGGAGAAGACCGACAGCTACACCACTCTCGTCCTGTTCTCCATGGGGATCACCAAGGGCAAGTGGGGAACCCTGATGGACGCCTTGATGGACTTCAAGACGCTCTACGACCAGGACACACCGCTGGAGCGCCTGCTGCCCGAGCTGGTCGCCGCCCACCCCCGGCGCTACACCGGCTCGACCCTGCGCGAACTGTGCCAGGAGATGCACGACCACCTGCGCGAGGCCCGCCTGGTCGAGCTGCTGGACACCGCCTTCCAGGAACTGCCCGAGCCCGTCACGCCGCCCCAGCACTGCTATCAGCGCCTCATCCGCGGCGGGACCGAGCGGGTACGGCTGGCCGACGCGGCCGACCGGGTCGCCGCCGCCATGGTCACCGTCACCCCGCCCGGCATCCCCGTCCTGATGCCCGGCGAGAACACCGGCACCCCCGACGGTCCGCTGCTGCGCTACCTGGCCGCCCTGGAATCCTTCGACCGGCGCTTCCCCGGCTTCCACAGCGAGACCCACGGCGTCACCCTCGACCCGGACACCGGCGACTACCTCATCGAATGCGTGCGCCGGATCCCGGCCCAGCAGGCCGGATGCCCCGCCGGAGAGGCAGGGAAGGTGCCGGCGCCGGCGTCGTCCTCGGAGGAGCCGGATCCGGCGTCGTCCTCGGGCGGCTCCCGGCAGGCCGCAGCAGGCTGATAGCGGGAGCAGGGCCCGGCGGTGTGGGCGCGGGGCGCTCACCCCGTCGGGCCGTTGTCGTCGGAGGGGGCGGCGCCCCCACGCCCGCTCCCCTGCCGCGCTGGGTCGCCGGGCGGCGGGGCCCGCTCGTGGTTCCGCGAGGGGGCGTCATCGACCTGCCGGACCAGCAGCTTTCGGCCGTCTGGCACCTCACGGCCTCATGGGCGCAGCGGACCACCTGCGAGGACCTGGTGCCCTTCCTCGTCGACGAGGACGAGCAGGTCTCCTGCGACGAGGACTTCCTCTTCCACGGCGCCCCGGAGAGCCCGGACGGATCCGTGCGCCTCCTGGCCGACGGGCCGAGCAGTCCCTCGCCGTCCGTCCCGGCGCGCTGCCGGCCGCCGGCCGCAAGGTCGTCATCGCGGCCGCCGTCGACGGCATCCGCACCTTCGGCGAGGTCGGCGCGCTCCAGATCACCGCGGGCTGCGGCAGCAGCGCCCTCCCCCTCGCGCAGTCCGCTCTCGACGCCGCCACCACCGAGCGCACCCTGCTCCTCACGGAGCTCTACCGCCGGGGTCCGCGCCGGCGGTTCCGGGCCGTGGGGCAGAGCTACGACCACGGGCTGGACGTGCTCGCACGGGGCTACGGGGTAGACGTCGAGGAGTGAGCGCGGGCCGCTCCCCGGCGCACCGGCGGGGGGTGCGCCGGGGGCGGAGGGTGGTGCCGGCGCATGGCCGGAATCTGCACGCGTGACGGGGGGTGCGGAGGCGGCGCCCGGGGGTGGGTGGTTGTGCGCGGTGTGGGGTGGTGTGCGGTGAGGGCTCGGCCGGAGCGCGCGGGACAGGCCGGCGTGAGTGGCACATGACTGAAGCCCCTTGATGCACCTGTGCTACTGCGCGCAACGCCCAGGCGGCGACTTGACTTTGGTCATCGCGATTCAGTCCTGGTTGTTGGGTAAAGACTGACCCATCCCGTTCTCTCTGGATATGCCAACGTGAACCGTTGGCGGCATGTGCTTGGAGGCGAACCATGGCCGCCCGACCACTCGTCGCGCGTCAGACCAACCAACGACTGCGGTCGCTCATCCAGGAAGCCTCACTGTCCAACTCCGCGCTGGCGCGCCAGGTGAACGTCCTGGGAGAAGCACAGGGCCTGGATCTGCGGTACGACAAGACCTCCGTGAGCCGGTGGCTCAGCGGTCAGCGGCCACGCGGCCGGGTGCCGGCCGTCATCGCCGAGGCACTGAGCGGCAAACTCGGCCGCACGGTCTCGACCGAAGAGATCGGCATGGCCAACGGCAACAGCGTGACCTGCGGGGTCGGTCTCCACTTCGCCGCCACGGTGGACGACGCACTGGAACAGGTCCGTGAACTATGGCACATGGACGCCGAATCAAGGGGGCTTTTGTCACGTTCGGCCATGACCGCGTCGGCGCTGGTGGAACCCAGCAGGGACTGGCTGATCAGCTCCCCCGATCCCCAGGTGGCGCGCCACCGGCCGCTGGGGCCGCGGGTGGGCATGACCGATGTGGAGCTGGTCCGGGCGACCACCCAGGCGCTGGCCGAACTCGACCACCGGGTGGGCAGCGGCTACGTCCGGCCCGTGGTGGTGTCCTGTCTGAGCAGTGTGCTGTCCGGGCTGATGGCCGGGAGCTACGGGGAGACCACCGGACGGCAGTTGTTCGCCGCGGCCGCCCGGCTGACGGAGCTGGCCGGGTACACGGCCCTGGACATCGGGCAACCGGGCCTGGCGCAGCGGTATTACATCCAGGCACTGCGGCTCGCGCAGGCCGCGGACGACCGGTGCTACGGCGGTTATGTGCTGGCCGCCGGGCTGAGTCACCTCGCCGTGGGCGCGGGCTGTTCCCGGGAGGCGGTGCAGCTCGCCCGGGCCGCGCAGGAGGGCACCCGGGGGCGGGCGCCGCTGGCCGCGCAGGCGATGTTCTACGCCACCGAGGCCCGCGGCTACGCCATGCTCGGGGACGCCAGGATGTGCAAAATACTGGCGGACAAGGCGATGGAGGCGATGACGCAGGTCGTCCCCGGGGACGGTCCCGAGTGGATCGCACATTTCGACCGGGCCTATCTGGCCGACGAACTCGCGCACTGCTACCGGGATCTCAAGCAGCCGCGGCCGGCCGCCCGGCGGGCCGAAGAGGCACTCGCCCGGCATCCGCGGACCCGGGTGCGCCGCCGGGCCATCGATCTGCTGCTGCTCGCCACGGTGCTGGCCCAGGCCGGCGACGTGGAGGAGGCCTGCCGGGCGGCGATGGAGGGGGTGGCCCTGCTCGGCAGGCTGAAGTCGGCGCTCGGGGAGCGGTATCTGCAGAGTTTCCAGGACGAGCTGAGGCCGTTCGGGGACACCGAGCCGGTGCGCGCGTTCGACACCCTCGTCCTGGAGAGCGGTATGCGGGTATCGCGGTGACAGCGGTGCGGTGGCACGGCGGAGAGAGTCCGGTAGTCCCGGCGCCGACGGCCGGGCGGCTCGTCCCGGCCCGCGGGGAGGCGGTGGGGTAGCCGGTGCCGGCCGGCCGTCGGCTGTAGGGAGTCACCCCGAGGGGTGCAGCGGCACGGTGTACGGATCGCCGGCCGGCGGTCCTGAGCGCCGCTTGTGGTGTTCGGTCGTGGGGTGCACGCCGGCCTCCGGCCACGGGAGCGGGCGCGTTGCGGGGTGAGGGCCGCCGGGGACGGCCTCAAGGGGCTTACGGCACCATGCGCCGGTGCACTCCGGCCGACAGCGGCACCGCGGCCCAGACCGTGCAGCCGCTGTCGGCCTCGATACTGCGGCCCCAGCACGCGGAGGACATGGCCACCAGCTCCAGACCGCGGCCGTGTTCCTGTTCCCCGCCCGGGTGGCGCACCCGGGGCACCGACGCCGAACCCCCGCGGTCGTGCACCTCGATGTGCAGCAGGTCCTTTGACCTCCATATCCGGCAGGTGACACGGGTGCCGGCGGAATACTGGATCGCGTTGGTGCACAGTTCCGACAGGACGAGCAGCATGAGGTAACGGGTGTCGTCGTCATGGATCCGTTGTCCGTCGAGCCAGGCGCGTGCCAGGCTGCGGCACACCGGCACCGCCCGCTTCAGCGCCGGCAGCCGGAAGGCCACACGTGGCGCGGAACTCCAGCAGTCGGCGGGCACGATCTCGCTTCTTTCCCGGGGCCAGTTCGCGATATGCCGGACGGCAACAGTGACTTCGGCGGAATGCATCGTGGTGGGTAACATGACTACCCCTTTCCTGTGTACCTCATGGACTTCGATGTCGCTTTCGCCTCATGAAGCACTGCCAGCGGCATCGCTCGGGCTGTCCTGGCGGCCTTCGAAGTGCGCCGCGCCGCCGGTGTGTACCGGCCCTCTTTTCAGCTTTGCTTTCCCTTGCAATTCAAGCAGTGCGTATGCCTGTCCGGAAGGCGCACAGTGCAGCGAAGGGAGCAGCCGGGGAGGGGGCGGAGTGAAATACTATGACCATAAAAAAACGGTTGCGCATTTCCGGCGATGCAGGTGACGGAAATGCGCAAGGTGGCACCGGTAAGGTGGCGGCGAGAATGTATCAGGAATTCCGACGGTTTTGCACCGGCCGGGCCGGAGTGCTTCGGCGGCGTGGGGGTGTCGGCGGGCCGGGCGCCCTGCGTGGGGGCCCGCTCCTGACGTCCAACGACGCTTCCAGGGCATGGAGTTCAGGGCGCCAGGAGCGCCGTGACCACACCCGTCACGGGGGCAGGGCGAACGCCCGGCGGGCAGGTGCCGCCCGCCGGGCGTTGCCGCGGAAACGCTGCGGCTAAGCCGCCGGCAAATCCAGTCCCAGCTGTTCCGCGATGCCGGCCGCGAGTGCGGCCAGCGTCGGGTGTTCCCAGACGAAGTTTCTCGGCAGGGCGAGGGAGAAAGAGCGGTCGAGGCGCACCCGCAATTCCATCGCCAACAGCGAGTCGAATCCCAGGGACTTCAGCGGGGTCTGCGGATCGAGAGAGCTTTTCCCCAGCCGGAGAACATCGCGGACATGGCCCGCGATATGGTCTTCCAGAGCGGACCGTCGCGCCAGGCCGGTGGGCAGGGCGGCGAGTTGGGCACGAATGTCCTCCGTGTTCTGTGACGCGGCCACATTCTGCTCCTCCGGCGGGACCTCACCGGACATCGCGCTGAAGAACGGGAGGTGCCGGCCGGCGGGCGGCACCCAGGTTTCCGGCGGGCCGGGAATCACCCCGGTCTGCACCCGCCGGTGGGACAACAGCGTGTGCAGGGCCGCCAGTCCCTGGTCGGTGGGAATGGTGCGGTATCCGCGGCGGCTGAAGTCGGTGGCGACACCGATCTCGCCCCACGGGCCCCAGTTGACCGCCACCGTGGGCATGCCCTGTGCGGAGCGCCAGGCGGCGAACCCGTCGAGCCAGGAGTTCGCCGCGGCATAGACGCCCTGCCCGGGGTTGCCCAGCAGCGAGGCCATGGAGGAGAACGCCGCGAACCAGTCCAGGGGATGGTTCGCGGTGGCGTGGTGGAGGTGCCAGGCACCGGCCACCTTCGGCAGCCACACCCGCTTCAGCTGGTCGTCGGCGACATTGGTGATCACGGCGTCGTCCAGCACCATGGCGCAGTGCACCACACCGTGCAGCCGGAAGCCGTCGGTCACCGCGGTGGACACCAGGCGCTCCGCGGTGCCCGGATCGGCGATGTCACCGAGGACCACCGACACCTTGGCGGTCCGGCCGACCGTCGTGGCCAGCGTCTGTGCGACATCGGGCGCCGGGGCGGAGCGGCCGTTGAGCACGACATGGCCGGCGCCGTGGCCCGCGAGCCACTTCGCCGTGGCCAGGCCGAGGCCGCCCAGTCCGCCGGTGACGATGTACGCCCCGCCCTCCTGCACCGGCATCTCCAGATCGGGCAGCACCGCCGGGGCGTCGCCGGTGCCGGGCACGGTCAGCACCAGCTTGCCGACGTGGTCGGCGGCCGCCATGGTGCGGAAGACCGTGGTGGCCTCGGACAGCGGATACTCCGTGCAGTGCAGGGGCTTGAGCCGGCCCTCCTCGAACGCGCCGAGCACCTCGCGCCACACCGACGCGAAGGTGTCGGGCCGGTTGCGCTGGAGCTCGATGAGGTCGACGGTGCTCAGGGTGACGTTGTGCCGCAGCGGCAGCATTCCGAGCGGGGCGTCCGCCATGATGTCGCGCACCCCCAGCTCCACGAAGCGGCCGAACGGGCGCAGTGTCTCCAGGCCGGTGCGGATGGCCGCCCCGGACAGCGAGTTGAGGACCACGTCGACGCCCTCGCCGTTGGTCGCCTCCCGGGTGCGTTCGCCGAACTCCAGGGTCCGGGAGTCCATGACGTGGCGGATGCCCATGCCGCGCAGATAGCGGCGCTTGTCCTCGCTGCCGGCCGTGGCCAGCACCTCGGCGCCCAGCAGGCGGGCCACCGCGATCGCCGCCAGACCCGTGCCGCCGGTGGCGGAGTGGATCAGCACCCGCTCCCCCGCGGTGAGCCTGGCGACCGTCCGCAGGGAGTACCAGGCGGTCAGGAAGGCGATCGGCAGTCCGGCCGCGGCCACCGGGCCGATGCCGAACGGGATGGGGGCGACCGTCTCGGCGGGCAGGGTCAGGAACGAACCGAAGGCCCCGCCGCGCAGATCGACCGCGATCACCTCGTCGCCGACCCGCACCCGCTCCACCCCCTCGCCGACCGCGCTGACCACACCGGAGCACTCGAAGCCGATCCGGTAGCGGACGTCCAGATCGCCGGGGAGCAGGCCCATGGCGGTGAGCACGTCACGGAAGTTGAGGCCGGCGGCGGTGACCTTGACCTCGACCTCGCCGGGCCGGGGGGCGCGCCGCGGGGTGGCCGCGTACTCCAGACTCGACAGATCGCCGAGCCGGGAGGCGCGCAGCCGGAACCCGTCCACCCCGTGCTGCACGGTGCAGGCGGTCGCGGCACGGTCCGGTGCGCCGGCGGTCGGGGCGTGTGCCAGCCGGGCCACGTACCGGCTGCCGGCCCGCAGCGCGACCTCGTCATCGGCCGCGTCGGCGAGCAGTTCCAGGGCCACCTCCTCGGGTGCGGCGTCCTGGGCGCCGGTGTCCACCGACACCGGCCGGACCTCGGGGTGTTCCAGCGCGCCGACCCGCAGCAGCCCGCGCAGCGCGCTCTGGCCGAGGTCGACCTCGTCCCCCGGTACGACGCCGCGGGCCCCGCGGGTGACGACGTACAGGCGGGGCGCGCCGGTGGTGGTGGCGGCGAGCGACTGCAGCGCGCCCAGCAGCCGGCGGGTGCGCCGCAGGGACCGTCCCGTCGGGTCCTCGCCGTCCGGGGGCCCGCAGAGCAGCACCACGCCGCGCGGGGCTTCCAGGGTCGCGGCCAGGCGGCCGGTGAGGGCGTCGCGGAACGAGGTGAGGGAGCCGTCGTCGAGCGCGCGGTCCCAGACCACCGTGCGGGCGCAGTGCTTGCGCAGCGCGGCGGCCAGGGTCTGGGCCGCGCCGTCCGCCTCGCCGACGACGACCCAACTGCCCGGTGCCCGGCCGCCGTCCGGCGTCACCCGGGGGGCCTGCTGCCAGCCGATCTCCAGCAGCCAGTCGTCGAACGCCGCCGCGGTCCGCGCCGCCCGCCGGGCGAACCGCAGCCCGTTGACGACGAGGACCACGGCGCCGCCGTCGTCCAGGAGGCGCACGTTCGCGACTATCGCCTCCGGGGTGATCTCGCTGACGTGTGCGTGGCAGTACACGGCGCTCGCGGGGTCGCCCAGGATGCGCAGCGCCTGCATCCGCACCGGCAGCACCAGCGCCGAGTCCTCCTCGTTGATCAGCGGCGCCACGGCGAGCTGGGCGCACAGGTCGAGCAGGACGGGGTGCAGCGGCAGCCCGGACGGCGGGGTGTCCGCCTGCGGCGGCACGGCGACCCTGGCCCAGAAGCTGTCGTTGTGGCGTCCGGTGTGCAGTTCGCGCACGCCGTTGAAGGCCGGGCCGTGTTCCAGACCGCGCCGGCGCAGGCTGTCGTAGAGCGCCGAGGGCTCCACCGCCAGCGGATGGCGCACGCTCATCGCCTCGACGGACCGCGGCCGCAGCTCGGGGCGCACGCTCAGCCGGTGCAGCACCGCCCGGGCCTGCCGTTCCCAGCCGCCGCTCTCGTTGCGGGCGAGGATCTCGCACGTCCCGCGGTCCGGTGCGGTCAGGGTGACGACGGTGGAGACCTCGGTCTGCGGGCCCAGCCGCAGCAGTTGCTCGAAGTGGACGTCGGTGACCTCCACCTCGTCGGGTGCCGCGCCGAACACCTCACAGGCGGCCGCCAGGGCCAGTCCGCAGTGCGCCGCTCCGGGGAAGACCGGGTTGTCGTGCACCTTGTGGTCGGCGAGCCAGGGCAGCGCCTCGGTACCGGCGTCGGCGCGCCAGCAGTGCCGCACGGGTTCGCCGGGGAACTCGCTGTGCCGGCCGGGCAGCGGGGCCCCGGGCGCCTCGGTGGCCGGCGCGGAGACCGGCGCGGCGTCGGCCCAGTGGTGGCGGCGGTCGAAGGTGACGGTGGGGGCGTCCACGAGGTTGCCGTCGTCGTACAGGTACCGCCAGTTCACCGGCACACCGGCGCAGTGGGCGGCGGCGAGCTGGGTGCGCAGCGTGGTCTGCTCGTCCTCGTCACGGCGCAGCGTGGGCAGGACGACGGGGTCGGTGGCGAGCCCGGCCAGGCTCCGTTCGACGGAGTGGGTGACGACGGGGTGCGGGGAGATCTCGGTGAAGACCACGTGCCGGTCGGCGGCCGCGGCGGCCACCGCCTCGGCGAACCGCACCGGGCGGCGCAGGTTGTCGCACCAGTAGTCGGCGTCGAAGGCGGGGGTGACACCGGCGTCGACGACCGTCGAGTACAACGGCACCTTGGGCGAGCGGGGTGCGAGTCCGGCCAGGGCCGTCCGCAGCGCCGGCAGGACCGGGTCCACCAGCGGGCAGTGCGAGGCGACATCCACGGCGATCGGGAACACCGGGATCTTGCGGGCCTCCCAGGCGGCGGCCAGCCGGCTCACCTCCGTGGTCCGCCCGGCCACGACGGTGGAGTCGGGCGAGGACAGCACCGCCACCGACACGGTCTCGGCCGCGCTGTCGGCGAGTTCCTGGCGCACCGTGGCGGCATCGAGCCCGACGCTCAGCATGCTGCCGCTGCCGGCGATGTCGCTCAGCAGCCCCGAGCGCCGGCAGATCACCCGGACGCCGTCGGCCAGGGACAGCGCACCGGCGACCACCGCCGCCGCGACCTCGCCCATGGAGTGGCCGATGACCGCGGCGGGTTCGACGCCGTGTGCGCGCCAGGTGGCGGCGAGGGCGATCTGGAGGGCGAAGAGGACCGGCTGCACCGTGCCGCAGCCCTGGACGGGCCTGCCGTGCCGGATCACGTCGAGGACGGAGACCTCGCTCTGCGCCGCGATGAACTCGTGGACCTCGGTCAGCGCGTCCAGGAAGGCCGGCTCGGCCTTCAGCAGTCCGCGCCCCATCCCGGGCCACTGGGAGCCCTGGCCGGAGAACACCCACACCGGCTGCCGCTCGACCGCGGCGCCCACGGCGCCGGTCACCACCGCCGGGTGGCGCTGCCCGGCAGCGAACGACCGCAGGGAGCCGATGAGTTCACGGCGTGCGGAGGTCACCACGCCCATCCGGCCGCGGCCCGCGCAGCGCCGCAGGGCCAGGGTGTGCGCGAGGTCGTGCAGCGGGAGGTTCGCGCCGTCGCCCTCCATCCAGTCCGCGAGCCGGGTGGCCGCGGCCGGCAGCACGTCCGGGGAGCCGGCCGAGAGGAGGAAGACCTCGGACGACGGCTGCGCGGGCCGCCCGGAGCTGCGGCGTTTGACGGCCGGGGCCTGCGGGGCCTGCTCCAGCAGGACGTGGGCGTTGGTGCCCGAGAAGCCGAAGGAGGACACCGCGGCCAGCCGGGTGGGGGTCCGCAGCGGCCAGGCGCTCAGCTCGGTGGGGACGAACAGCCGGGTGCCGATCGCCGAGATGGCCGGGTTCCAGCGCCGGAAGTGCAGATTCGCCGGAATGGTGCCGCGCTGCAGACACAGCACGCTCTTGATCAGTCCGGTGACGCCGGCGGCCGGTTCCAGATGCCCCACATTGGTCTTCACCGAGGTCAGGGCGCAGCGGCCGGGCCCGTTGCCGTAGACGTCGGAGAGGCTGGCGAACTCGATGGGGTCGCCCACCGGGGTGCCGGTGCCGTGGGTCTCCACCATCCCCACGTCCCGCGGGTCGACCCCGGACTGCGCCAGCGCGTCCAGATACAGGGCCCGTTGGGCCGTCACCGAGGGTGCCGCCAGCCCTTCGGAGGAGCCGTCCTGGTTCGTGGCCGAGCCGCGCAGCACCGCCAGTACCCGGTCCCCGTCCCGTACCGCGTCCGTGAGGCGTTTGAGCACCACCACACCACAGCCCTCACCCCTCACGAACCCGTCGGCGTCGGCGTCGAACGTCCGGCAGCGCCCGCTCGAGGACAGCATGCCCATCCTGGCGAACGACCGGGTGATGCGCGGCTGGAAGGTCAGGGTGACGCCGCCGGCGAGCGCGAGGTCGCACTCCCCGGCGCTCAGCGCCTGGCGTGCCATGTGCACGGCCACCAGGGAGGAGGAACACGCGGTGTCCAGCGCCACGCAGGGCCCCTGCAGCCCGAGCAGATAGGAGATCCGCCCGGCGGCCACACAGTGGCCGTTGGTCAGGATCGACCCCTCCAGTTCCTGGGGGTGCCCGGCGAGGTGATCCATGTAGTCGGTGTAACTGATGCCGGCGAAGACGCCCGTCGGGGTGCCGTTCATCCGGTCCGGCGGGAGGCCGGCGTGTTCCAGGGCCTCCCAGGTGACCTCCAACAGCAGGCGGTGCTGGGGGTCGAGGACATCGGCCTCGCGGCCCGAGACGCCGAAGAACGCGGCGTCGAAGCCCGTCACATCGCGCAGGAAGCCACCCTGCCGGGGGGTCGCTTCCCCCTCCACCGGCCCCGGGAGCCCCCCGGGGACCAGGCGCCTTCTCTCCGCGGGCAGTTCGCCCACCGCGTCGCGTTCATCGACCAGCAGCCGCCACAGGGCCGCGGGCGAATCGGTGTCGCCGGGAAGTCGGCATCCCATGCCGATCACGGCGATGTTCTCTGTTCCGGGTCCGGGTTGCGTCCCGGCTGTCGGGCCGTGCGTGTTGTTGCTCATCGGGGTCTCCGTACGTGGGAGGTGATCTGCCCTTCGTCACACGGCTTCCGGGCTGCCGAGAAGGATGGCGTTCTTCACGCCGCCGACCTGGTAGTTGAAGGACAGCGCGTAGTCGAAATCGAGCGCGCGGGTCCGGATGCCGGGGACGGGGTCGAAGGGCAGTCCCTCGGCGGGCTGTTCGCAGTTGGCCGTCGGGCACACCTGGCCCCGTTCGAGCATCATCAGCGTCATGGCGACGCCCAGGCAGCCGGCCGGTGCGCCGTTGTGGCCGAAGCAGCCTTCCTGGGACGTCATCAGCACCGTGCTGTCGGGCCCGTACAGCTCCTTGACGGCGTTCGCCTCGAAGGCGGTGACGACGACATTGCCGTCACTGCCGCCGTGGACGTAGGGCACGTCGTCGATGTGCCAGCGGTCGCCGAGGCAGCGGCGGACGGCGGTGACGAGTTCCGCGCCGGTCTCGTCGCACGCCAGCGGGTTGGCCAGCCCGTCGCGGGTCATGGCGGTGGACAGCACCTGTCCGTAGACGTGTGCACCGCGCCGGGCGGCGTGCTCCCGGCTCTCCATGATCACGGTGGCGGAGCCCTCGCCGTGGTTGATGCAGTCCGCCCGCCGGTCGTAGGGCCGCATCAGGGAGCGGAAGGACGGCAGCAGTTCGGGCATGCCGGTGGTGCGCAGCGAGTCATAGGTCTGCTGCGCCCCGCTCAGCAGCCGCTCGATGTTCTGGATGAGGTGGACGTTGAACACGTCGACCCCGGTCACGACCGCCACCTCGACCTCGCCCTGGGCGATCATCCGCCGGGCGTTGCCGATCTGCACGGCAGACGAGGCACAGCCGCACGAGACGGTGTAGCAGGGACCGTTGGAGCGGGTCAGTGCCGCCTGGACCAGTGCGACGTCCGAGGGCGTCACGGCTTGTTCGGCGGCGACGAACAGCTCCATGGCTTCGGCTGCGGTGGTCTTTCCGGGATCGGCGCTCAGCACCGAAAGATAACTTTCGACGTTCGCGTCCACGCCGCCGCGGCCCACCAGTATTGCCGCTTCGCTCAGCGCCCCGCCGTGAAATGTCAGCCCGGCATCCGCGGTGGCTTCCGCCATCGACACCAGACCGAAACGGTGGGCCGCTGTGTAATGCCGGGAGAAGAACGGGGGGACATCCGGGAGGCGTTCGTCGAACATCTCCTGGGTGAGCCCCACCGAGCCGTAGTACACCTCGTCACGCTTGAGGCAGGATTGGCCGTTGGAGACGACGGCCCACATGTCGTCGGCCGTGAAGACCGGCTCCGTGCGGCCGGGCAGACAGAATCCGACACCGGTCACGACCACATTCCGGCCGTCGCTTCCGCTTTCCGGGTTCCCTGACGCTCGCTTCATGACCGGACTCCTTCACTCCTGAGATTCCGCATGTTCCTTCTCCTCTTCACTTGGCTTTCTACTGCGGACCGCACGGCGCCTACTCGGCGATTTGCGTGCGGTAGCACCAGCGGTAGACGGGGACCGGCTCTCCGCCGACGTCCGCGTATTCGCCGTAGAATTCGAAACGCTCGTAGCCGTTGCCCCGCAGGATCCTTATCGGATCGTTCACGGCGTCGCGTGCGTGCTCCGGCAGGGAATTTCCCTCCGGCCCGTCGACGAGGATCACCATTGTTCTTTTCGCCATGTCGTTCTCCGCTTTTCTGTCGCAGTGGGTTTCTGGGGCGGGCGGGAGGTGCCGTGGGGGGACCCGGGGTGCAGTCACTGCGGGCTGCGGCCGAGGGGACGGCGGCGCCACCGGACCGGCCGTGTCCGGTGGAGCGACGGGGCGAGGGGCGATTCGCCGGAGGCGGTGGTGCGGTGATGCGGTGGTGCGGTGGTGCGCTGGAGCGGGCCGGCTGGTCACGGCGGCGTCCATGGGGGGGTGGAACGCCGCTTCGGGTGCCCGGATCCGCTGCGAGGCGGACGGCCCGGAGGCGACGGTGTGCGGGGCGGCGGCCGCGGGGCGGCGGTGCCGGAGGCCCGGTGCCGGGGAGCCGCTAACGGACCCGCGCCGGGCGCACGCCGGTCTCAGATGACCGGCCGTGTCACGTAGGTGAAGGCGCCCCGGTCGCGGGCGGAGGTCCCGTCGGCGTGGAGCACGGCGCCCACCGGGCCGGCCGTGCCACACGGCGGCGGGGTGGGCGCGGAGGCGTCGGAGGGGGCGGACGCGGGGGCGGCGGCCGTCTGCGGGTGCCCGCATGGCTCCGCGGTGGCCTCCGCGGGGCCGCTGCCGGTGGGGGGAGGGGGGACCGGGGCTCCACCACCGGTGGACCCCTGGTGCGGGGAAAGAGGCATCGCTGTTCCTTGGCGTCGAGGTTGTGGGACCTACCTGGAGGTGCCGTGGGGGCCGGCGGGAACCGGTCGTGGCGGCGGGCGGCGGAAGCCGGTCCGGCGGAAGGCACCGGCGGGGACGCCGGGCGGAGGGAGCGCCGTCAGTCGGTGCGGCCGGGGACGGAGCCCCGCGGGGCGCGGGGGTCCGGGGCGGTGTCCCGGGCCGCGGAAGCCGGCCGGGCGGCCGGGGTGTGGGGGGTGTGGGGGGTGTGGGGGGTGTGGCGGGGGCCGGCGTCGTGGCCGGCGGCCTTCGGCGCCCGTCCGGCGCCGGTGACGAGGGACTGGCCGCCTTCGCCGCCGGTCACGTAATTCATCTTCGGTAAAAGGGACATGGGGAAGACCGCGGCGACGGGAGCGGCGATATCGCGGCCCGGGGAAGGGAAGGGGGCGCGGTCACCGCGGACGGCGGTCCCGGGCGGTACGAGGCGTCCGCCGGCACCCGGGAGGGGCACCGTTCCGCGCGCCGCGCGGAGGCGGAGCCGCCCGCGGCGCCGGCCTCGGGCGGGGGCGGTGCGCGGTGCCGCCGGGCGCCACGTCGCGGTGGTGCGCCGGAGCCCCGTGACGCCCGAACGTGCGGCATTGCGGGGGACGTTGAGGGGGGAGGTGCCGTACGGCACCGGGGCCGGACCGCCGTCGACAGGCGGGTGGGCCGGGACGACCGGGGTGGTGGACGCCGTGTGCCGGGAAGGCGCCGGGGCCATGACACTCGTGTCGCTGACGGAGGCGCCGGGAGCCGGTGCCGCCGCGGTGAGGCTCAGGATCCCGGTGCGGGCACCGTCGATCCAGCGAAGGAAGGGAAGAGTTCGCATGAAGCCCCCTGACCGAATGTGGGGGCCGATCAGCCGGTGCCGAGGAATCGGCACCGGCTGACGGATCCAAAACCCTCTACCGGGGACGCCCATACGGCATCTCGGTCTGACCGCAACCAGGCGCTGGGGCCGGGCCAACGGGTAGGCCAGGTGCCGCTCCCCGGAGAGGATGGGCGGCCCACCGGTTGGATGGAACTAGTTATCCATGCGGCTCGTCGCGCTACAACAGTCAATCGATAAGGCCACCCGTTCGGAGCAGCGCGAAAAGTGGAAACTCGTACCAACTTGCGCAATGGCCTTAGTAGATGCCTTTATTCCAGACATGACTGATGAAGCGTTTGATTGCAGACCGCTCCCTCCCGGTCACCACCAGGAACCGCCTGCCCCGGCAAGGCGGCCGCTTGTCATTCTTGTGCGCGGAACGCATCAGGACCGGCTTGCCGCCATTAGGCGGCCGGCGTCGCCGGACCCCCACGACCATGACAACGGAAGTCATTACAGCATCGAAGACCCCTCCTCCGCAGCTACATCTCCCTTTGCGATTGGTCGAGTTGGCGCCGCGCCCACAATTCTCCCGTACCTGTGACTGATCCGCGGGAGGCCGCCGGGACGGACCGTCCGTGCTGTGGAGCTCGGACTTTCGCCGGCCTTGGGGCCGGCCTCGTCCCCCCTCCTCGGTGGAGAGCACGCCAAAGTGCTCTCCACCGGAGCGCACAGTTCACCGCACTGCCCCTGGGCGAGATGCGACCGGATTCCCCGATTCCGATTTCGCGCTCACGAGTGATTCGCGCCATCGGTACCGGCCGGCTGAATAACTCCCCGATCAGACAAGGGTGATTCGATAATGAACAACGATGCCGGGTATCCGTTTCCCCCCGAGGACGAGACCCATGCGATGTCACTCGCCGCCTACGGGGAGCGGCGGTGGCCGGCCGCGATGCACGGTCTGGAGACGCTGACCATGTCCCCGTACCAGGCCGGGTGGCGACTGCGGGTCGTTCCCAGCATCGGCCACGTCCCCGTCCGCGAGGTCACCCGCCGGGTGGTCAATCGCGCACTGCACTGCTGGATCGCCGACGAATGCGGCCTGTCGACGGTGAAGAACAGCCTGGCCGTGCTGGTCCGCGTCCTGGAACAGGCCGTCCGCGACGGGGCGCTGGACGCCAATCCGGCCCGGGTGGCCGGCTGGCAGCAGGAGTATCAGCGTGCGCAGCGCGAGCGCACCACGCCCAGGGCGCTGGCCCTGCCGGACGTGCGGACGCTGGAGCGGCTGGCGGCTTCGCTCGTGGAGCGGTCCTCCGACGGCTATCAGGGCTGGGGGGATGCCGTCCGGTTCGCCGCCTGGACCGGCACCCGTTTCAGCGAGGTGTCCGGCCTGCAGGCCCAGGACATCGACGTGAGCACCTGGACCTGGCACGTGCAGCGCTTCACCGTGTCCGAACCGGACGGCCCCGGCGACCGGGCCTGCCGGGGCCGGCACCAGCGGGTGGTGCCCCTGCGCCCCGCCGTGCGGGAACTGACGGCCGAGCGGCTGGAGGCGGCGCGCCACACCCCGCAGGCCCGGTTGTTCACCGGCCCGGACGGGAGCCGCTTCACCGCCGCCGTCCTGCGGGACAGCACCCGCTGGGACGACGTGGTGACCGAACTCGGTCACGAGTACCTCCGGCGCCAGGACCTTCGCCACACCGGACTGACCTGGATGGCGGACGCCGGGCTGCCGCTGCCCTTGCTGTGCGGCGCCGCCGGCCGGCCCCTGGAGGACGCCCGGCGGTATCTGCCCCCCGACCGGCTCCCCCTCCCTGCGCAGAGCCACGGCGAACCACCGGCAAGCCAGGCCCCCGTCCCCACCCAGGGCGGGGGCCGAACCCTTTTCCTCCCACGGCCCCATGGGTGACGACACGGTGCCGCCGGGGCGCCTGGGCCGGCCGCGCCCCGCGCGCCCCCTCACACGGTCCGTATCCCGCACCCCCTTCCCGTGGAACCCATCCCGCCGGCGGACGCCGCGGTGATCAGCGACGGGTAGTCGGGCAACTCGACGGCTGCGGAGAGGTCATGGCCCGCCCCCAGCATGGCGGCGCGCGCGGCCGGGTCGTTCAGGAGGGCGTTGCGGGCGTCCATGGCTTCCTGGGTGGGCGGTGCCAGGAATTCCCCCGCGCCGCGGCCGCCCTCCTGGCACCGGGTCACATAGGGGCGCAGCGTGCGTTCATAGCGGGCGAAGGCCGTGACGTGATCCCCGCCGGCGAGGGCGAGTTCACCGGCGAGGACATAGGCGCCGACGACCGCCGAGCCGGTGCCCATCCCCCCGACGGTGGCGCCGTGGGCGGCATCGCCCAGGAGACCGACGCGGCCCCTGGACCACGTCGGCACATCGACCCGGCTGATGGCGTCGAAGTACAGGTTCTCGGCGCCCCGGAGACTCTCGATCAGTTCCGCGGTCCGCCAGCCGGCCCCCTCGAACGCCTCGGCCACCGCCTTCTTCTGGGACCGCAGGTCGCGCCGGTCGTAGGAGAGTTCCTCCGCGGCGAAGACGCAGAAGGCTTCGCCGGTATAGCCCGGTTCCTGGGCGCGGCGGGCCACCCGGCCGACGGTCACCAGGCGGCCCGGCTCGCCGTAGCCGACCTGACGGGCACCGAGGTCCCCCGCGTTTGCGGGCAGATCCCAGGCGGCGACGTAGTAGCCGAGGTGGCTGACGTATGCGCTCTCGGGGCCGAAGGCGAGCCGGCGCACGGTGGAGTGCTGGCCGTCGGCGCCGATCACGAGGTCGAAGGTGCGCGGTGCGCCCCGTTCGAAGGTGACCCGCACGCCGTCGGCGGTCTCGGTGAGGCCGGTGAGGGAGTCGCCGAAGAGGTACTCGGGCGCGTCCCCGGGGGCGGCACCGGGCGGGGCCAGGCTGTGCTCGTAGAGGATGCGGGACAGCTGTGACCGGAGTATTTCGACGTCACCGCCGGCGAATTCAGCGGGCATGGCGGCGAGTTGCCGCCCCTGCTGGTCGATGAAGCTCAGCGGGGCGCCGCCGCACGTGCGGTGGCTCCTGATGTCCTCCAGGACGCCCATCCGCTCCAGGACCCCGAGGTGGGCCGCGCCGCGGAAGTCGACCGCGAAGCCGCCGTTCCGCAGGGCGGGGGCCAGCTCGACCACAGTGGTCCGGAAGCCGTAGCGCCCGAGCCAGTAGGCCAGGGCGGGCCCGGCGACACTGGCCCCCGAGATCAGAACGGTGCGCCCCGGCGGCACCGCCCCCCGCTCCCGGGCCCGTTCGGACCGCTCCATCCCGCCGTGCCCACATGCCGTGTCGTACGTCATCGCACGCTCCCCCGTCGATCGTCGGACTGACAGAAGAAACTGTATCCGATGGACGCAGTTCTGTGTACCCCAGACGCAGTTTTATGATGCGGGGGTGGCAGAAGACGACGAAAAGCGCGAAAAGCCCAGCGTGTTCGGAGATCAGGCAGGCAGCGTCGAGTTGCTGTGGGGCGGGCGCGAACGGCCCGGCCGGGGCCCCAAACCGGCCCTGAGCCTGGATCGGATCACGCGCACGGCGCTGGCCCTGGCCGACGCCGGCGGGCTCGGCGCGGTGTCCATGCAGCGGATCGCCGCCGCACTCGACTTCTCCAAGATGTCCTTGTACCGCTATGTGCCGGGGAAGACCGAGCTGGTCGCGCTGATGATCGACATGGCGATGGGGGAACCGCCGAACGCACCTGCGCCGGACACCCCGGACCTCCCCGGCCCGGCCCGCGCCGGGCGGTGGCGGGTGGCGCTGCGGGCCTGGGCGAAGGCGCTGGCGGAGGTCTACCACCGCCACCCCTGGCTGCTGGGCGCGGCCGTCGGCCCGCGCGTCATGGGCCCCAATGAACTCGGCTGGACCGAACGCGCCGTCGCCGCGCTCGCGGACACCGGCCTGAGCGGCGGCGAACAGTTCGACGCCGTGCTCGTGGTGAGCGGCCACATCCGGGCCCTCGCCCAGGTGTCGGCCTCGATGGGGCTGGGCAGCGCCCGGGCCAAGGAGCCCGAGCAGGTCATGAGCGCGGCGCTGAACGAACTGCTCGCCGGCCGCGCCGACCGCTTTCCCGCGATCGCCGCGGCCGTGGCCTCCACCGAGGCCGACCCCACTTCGCGTGACCAGGCCGGGGACTTCGGCCTGGAGCGGATCCTGGACGGCCTGGAGACCTATATGAGCGGGGCTTAGTCCGGGGTGCGGCCCGGGGCCTCGGGCAGTGTGTGCAGCCAGTCGGTCAGCAGGCGGTTGACCTCCTCGGGGCGTTCCTGCTGCACCCAGTGGCCACAGCCGTCGAGGATGTGGGAGGCGGACAGGCCCGGGAGGGTGTGGGGGAAGGCCTTGATGGCGTCGGCCATCCACTGGGTGGTGGCGTCGAGTTCCCCGCCGATGAAGAGCGCCGGCTGGGCGAGTGTGGCTCCCTTCCAGGCGGCGAGGTCCTCCCAGTCCCGGTCGACGTTGCGGTAGCGGTTGAGTCCGCCGGTCAGGCCGGTCCGCTCGAACTCTCCGGCGTAGAAGTCCAGGTCGGCCTCGGAGAGCCAGGGCAGGGGCAGCCGGATGTCCCCGGGGAAGCGGTCGGAGAGCTTCCCGCCCGGGGGGACGGAGAACAGGGCGGTGTCCCCCGGGTCGGACGACCGCTCGGCCTCGCCCGAGAGCCCGGCGTAGAAGCCGGTGAGCCAGCCGCGGACATCGGGCTCGATCTCCGCCTCCGCGCGCCCGGGCTCCTGGAAGTAGCTGATGTAGAACTCCCCGTCGCCGCCGAGCCGTGCGAAGGCCTCGGTGGGCCGGGAGCCGCCCCGGGGCGCGTAGGGAACGCTCAGCAGCGCGACGGCGGTGAAGACATCGGGCCTGAGCAGTGCGGTGTGGGCGGCGATCGGTGAGCCCCAGTCATGGCCCGCGATCACCGCGGTCTCCTCGCCGAGGGCGTGCACCACCGCGACGTTGTCGGCCACATGCGCCAGCATCCGGTAGGCGGCGACCTCACGGGGCTTGAAGGAACGTCCGTAGCCGCGTACGTCGATGGCGACCGCGCGATAGCCCGCCGCGGCGAGCGCGGGGAGCTGGTGGCGCCAGGAATACCAGGACTCGGGAAATCCGTGGACCAGCAGGACGAGCGGGCCGGTGCCCTGCTCGACGAGGTGGATGCGGCCGCCGGGGACCTCCACCGTGCGGTGCGTCGCCGCCGGCAGCGGGGCGGCGGACCGGTGCGGTCCCGGCGCCCCGCCGGCGGTGGACGCGGACGTCTCGGACGTCTCGGACGGCATGGACGACGCGGGTGGCGTGGACGGCGTCTTGGCGGGCTGCGGCATGCATTCCTCCTGGGGGTCGGCGGTGGAGCGGTGGAGTCGTGGAGTGTGGTGACTTCCGGTCGGGGCGGAGGACGGACGGCGGAGGGGGCGAAGGAATCGCGGCCGTCGCGGTCGGCAACTTCCGCTCGGACTCCCCGACTTGGTGTCCCCTCCGCCACGATCATGGCATTGCCGCGGGCGGGCGGACGGCGGGGGGCGACGCAGTGCGGACAGTGCCGGGGCGGTGTGGCCGGCAACGGGACGGGACGACCGGAGGCGGGGCGGCGTCGCGCCGGGCGATGGCGCCGGGCACCGTGTTCCCACGGCCCGCCCGACGGCGCATGGCCAGGTAGGCGACACTCCCCCTCTCCCCATATATCGGAAGGCAAGATATAGTGCCGGCATGGCTTCCAGGAGTATGACGCAAGCCGCCTTCTTCGTCCTCACCGCGCTGGTCGACGAACCGCGGCACGGCTACGGGATCGTGCAGGTGGTGGACGAGCTGTCCGAGGGCGATGTGCAGCTGCGGATCGGCACGTTGTACGGCGTGCTGGACCGGCTGACGGCCGACGGGCTCATCGAGCCGGACCGCGAGGAGGTGCAGCAGGGCCGACTGCGCAGGTACTACCGGCTCACCGACGCCGGCGGGGCGGCCCTGTCCGCCGAGGCGGAGCGGATGGCGGCCGGGGCGCGGGCAGCGACGGAGCGGATGGCCGCCCACCGCCCCACGCCTGCCGGGCCGGCCCCCGTGAGCCGCCCCGCGCGCCGCCCGGGCATCGCCGGAGGCACCGCATGACGACCGTGCTCGAACAGCGCTACCGCACCGTGCTGCGCCTGCTGCCCTCCTACTACCGCGCCGAGCGGGAGGAGGAGATGGTGGAGGCCTACCTGGAAGGGATCGACGAGCAGGACCGGGACGAGCTGCGCCCCGCCTGGGGCGAGGTGGCCAGCATCGCCGCCCTCGCCGTCCGCACCCGTATGGGCGCCGCCGGCGCCCCGGCCCGCTACGCCACACTCGGCGCGGTGGTGCGCCGGTTCGCGCTGCTGAGCGCGTTGCTGCAGGCGGCCTCCGCACTGACCGGACAGGCCCTCTTCCTGGCCTGGATGCGCGGTGCCCCTGCCCAAAACCGGGAGATGGCCCTGGACGGCTTCACCGGCCATGGCGCGCCGGCCGGGCTGTACGCGGTCGTGTGCTGGCTGCTTCCGCTCGCGTGGACGGTGGTCTACCTGGCGCTGCTGCGCGACCACCGGCGCACCGCCTTCACCTTCGCCGTCCTCGCGGCCCTTCCCCACCTGGCTTACGTGACGCAGCACCTGGGCGGCGGGCAGGACGCCCTGGTGTCCTCCTTCTCGCTCACGACTGCGGCGTTCGCCTGGCTGACCGTCCTCGCCCTGTGCTGCGGCTTCCACCGCGACGCCCCGCCCGCCCGGCTCCCGTTGGCGTCTCCCGGGCTCGTCCTCATGGGCACCTGCGTGCTCATGGGCGCGTCGAGCGTGGTGTGGCCCGGGAACGCGGACCAGGGGTGGGCCGGCGGTGCGGCGTTCATCGCCGCGGCCGCCGTGTGGCTGGTCGCCCGGCGCAGGTCGCCGCAGCACACGGGAGACCCCGCGCTGCCCCTCGCACTGGCCGCGCTCGGCCTCGTCGTGCTCGTGGAGCGGACGCTGAGCCTCGCGTTCCTGGCCCAGGACCACGCGCCCGGTTCCCTCATCACCGCCGCCACCGTGCAGGCAGGCGTCCTCGCCGCCCTGGCGGCAGCCCTGACCACGACCGGCACCCGCAGCCTGACCGCACGGTTCAAGGCCGGCTGACCTCTCCCGCCCCGTCGACGTCAGGCGGGAGAGGCTCCCGGCCGCACTTGGAGCCAAGTCCGCTCCGGATGCCCTCCGATGCAAGTCCCCGAGGGAGAATCACCGCATGACGACAACTGATCCCACACCGGACGCAGGGGCACCGCTCCACGTCGAAATCGTCCGCGACGGTGTCCCGACCCCCCTCGATGCCGAGGAGATCCGGGTCACCCTGCCGAACGGCATCGTCTTCCATCTGTCCCAGGGGCAGGACCCCGCCGGCTCCGTCGTGGCGAACATTCCGTCCGAGGGGCCGGACGCCGACGAGTTCTCCGTCTTCCTGCTGAGGCCGGGTGCCTCCAACACGCTCTTCCTCAACGCGGAACGGCACCGCCGCCGCACCGGGGAGGGGGGTGGCTGACCCGGGGTGCACCCCACCGGGAGGGGCCGCGACGCCGCGCCCCGGCGGACGGGCCGCCACTGCGAGCGGCCCCCGTACCGACGGCCCGTACCGACGGCCCGCGCCGGCGGCCGGCCGGCGCCACCCCTACAGCCGCACCGACTTCCTCGGCTGTTGCTTGGCGCCGGTCAGCAGGCCGTGCAGGCTGGCGAATTCGTCGACGCACTTGGCGGTGCCGTTGACCACGCAGTCCAGGGGCTCGTCGGCGACCATCACGGGGACACCCATCTCCTGGCGCAGCCGCTGGTCCAGGCCGCGCAGCAGGGCGCCGCCGCCGGTGAGGGCGATCCCGTGCTCGACGATGTCGCCGGAGAGCTCCGGGGGGCATTCGTCGAGGGTGCGGTGGACGGCCTGGACGATCGCGTCGACGGGTTCGGCGAGGGCGTCGCGGATCTCCTCCTCGGTGATCTCCTGGATCCGGGGTAGCCCGCTGACGTGGTCGCGGCCGCGGACCGTGTAGGAGGTGGGGCGGTCCTCGGCGCCGTCCTCGTCGGTGCCGACCGGGGTCCAGGCGGCCGAGCCGATCGCGATCTTGATGTCCTCGGCGGTGCGCTCGCCGATCGCCAGGGAGTGCTTCTTCTTGATGTAGGAGGTGACGGCGGCGTCCAGGGCGTCCCCGGCGACCCGTACGGACTGGGCGGTGACCAGGCCGCCCAGGGAGACGACGGCGACCTCGGTGGTGCCGCCGCCGATGTCCACCACCATGCAGCCCACCGGCTCGTCCACCGGCAGGCCGGCGCCGATCGCGGCGGCCATCGGCTCCTCGATGAGGTGCACCTCACGGGCGCCGGCGCCCTTGGCGGAGTCGACGACCGCGCGCCGCTCGACGCCCGTGATGCCGGACGGGACGCAGATGACCACCCGCGGCCGGGAGAAACGGCGGCTGGGCAGGGCCTTCTTCATCAGGGCCCGCAGCATCTGCTCGGCGGCGTCGAAATCGGCGATCACGCCCTCCCTGAGCGGGCGCATCGCGGTGATCCCGGACGGCGTGCGGCCGATGGTCCGCTTGGCCTCCTCGCCCACCGCGATCACCTCGCCGGCGGCGTTGACCGCGACGACGGACGGCTCGTTCAGCACCACGCCCTTGCCGCGGGCGTACACCAGGGTGTTGGCGGTGCCGAGGTCGATGCCTATGTCATACGTACCGGACGAAGTGCTGGACGCCATGGGGGGTTCGTGTGCTCTCTGGAGAGGGGAGGGAATACCGGGGCATTGCACCGCAGACAACCCCTTGGACTACCAATGGCGTTCATTGCGGGCAACTCATAAGACTACCGGGGGCTCGGATTGGTTCCCGTCGCCGCGGTCCGCCGCCTCATCCGCCACCGTTCCTTTCCGTGTCGCGTGACGTGTCGCGTGCCGTGTCGCGTGCCGTGTCCTGCGCCTCGTCCCCCGGGGCGCCGTCCGCTCCGGCCGGCTCCCGGGACAGTGCCTCGGCCAGGTCGTCGAGGGCGTCGACGAGCAGGTCCGCGGCGCGCAGTGCGACACCGCGGCTCTCGTCCTCCGCGTCCCATCTCTCCCATACGGCCCGCAGCTCGCTCCAGTTCACCTCGCCCCGTTCCCGGACCGCTTCGGTGGCCTCCTCCAGGGAGGCGCGCAGTTCGAAGGCGAAGGCGGTGGCGCCGGGCGAGGCGTCCGCGTCCCGTTCGGGGAGATGGACCTCCAGGATCATGGTGACCCGGCCCATGGTCGCCAGCGCGGCGCCGGCCGCCTTCGCCGAGGCGCGGGACAGTCCGCGGTGGCGCACGGGTTCCTTCTCGGCGCGGGCCTCGCTCTCCTCCCAGGCCGCGCGGGCCGCACGGGAGTCCAGCAGGGCGTCGCGGATCTGCCGGGGGCGGCGTTCGGCGGGCGTGGCGTAGAGATCGAACACAGCCAGGGCGTAGTGCCCGTTGGCCGCGAGCCAGTCGGCGAGGCCGTCGCGGAGCCTGGGCGTCTCCCAGGCCGGGAACAGCGCGTACGACAGCATCGCGAGCAGTCCGCCGACGAGGGTGAGCACGACGCGTTCCTGGACGGTCTGCTGCCAGCCCGCACCGGCGATGCCGAGCAGGAAGACCACATAGGCGGCCACGCACGCCGAGGTCACCGAGAAGCCCGTCCGCATCAGCAGATACATCAGCGCGACGCACACCACGGCCAGCGCGGCGCTGACGTACAGGCCGGGGTGGGCCAGGGCCATCAGCCCGCCCGCGACGCCGACGCCGACGAGGGTGCCGCTGAACCGGGCGACGCCCCGGGAGTACGTCTGGGCGAAGTCCGGGCGCATCACCATGACGGAGGCGAGCGGCGCCCAGTAGCTGTGGCCGAACGGGAGCACGGTGCCCAGCAGATAGCCGGCGACGGCGACGGCGGCGACCCGCAGCGCGTGCCGGAAGACATGGGATGTCCAGCGGGCCTCGCGGTGCAGGGAGCGCAGCGCGACCGGCACCAGCCGGGGGACGCTGGGGCGCAGCAGATGGCCGCGTTCGGCCTCGGTGGTGGGGCGGGTGGCCTCGACCGGCTCATCGGTGAGTTCGACGGCGTCGGCGAGCAGCGAGATCAGGCGGTAGGCGGAGCGGCGGGCGGCGCCGTGCAGCATCGGGCCGGTGGCGGGGACTTCGAGGACGGCCATCGCCTCGGGCGGCAGCCGCACCGGCCTGGCGTGCCGTACCGCGTGGGCGACGGCGTCCAGGACGGTGGCCGCGGCGCCCAGCAGATCGCGGGCGCGGTCCCGCTCGGGACCCTCCAGCGGGGCGCCGACGACCGGGTCGGCGAGAGAGGCGAGGACCGGGCGGACGCGTTCGGCGAGGCCGCGGGGGCCGTGCAGCTGTACGGGGCGCCGCCTGGCCTGACGCGGGGTCACGGCGGAGGCGATCCGGGCGTCCATCAGGGGCGCCGGGTCGAACGGGGCGACCGGGTCCTGCCGCAGCCGCCGCGCGTAGTCCGCCTCGGCGGCCAGCGCGTCGGCGAGCGCGTCGCGCTGGACGCCCCAGGGGCGGACCGGGAAGACCACGATGAGGGTAGCCTGCACGACGCCGCCGAAGAAGATCAGAGCGGCGTGCTGCAACGCGCCGAGGACGGACGTCGGCAGCGTGACGGTGACCAGCATGATCGCCACGGTCTGGGTGCCGGCCAGCCCCGCGACCGGGCCGATCGCCCACGCCATCCCGGCCAGGAAGGTCCAGCCGGCGAGGAGCAGCATGAACGCGAGGAGGTGGGCGGCGGCCAGATAGCCGAGGAAGGTGGAGACCGCGAGCGCGCCGGCGACGGCGAGCGCGAGCACCGGGCGCGGCCGCATGCTCCGCTGGAAGGTGACGATGCCGGAGGAGAACGCGCCGAAGGCGGAGGAGACCGCGAGGGTCGGATCGCCGCGCCACAGACACAGGCCGATGACCAGGGCGACGCCGACCGAGCCGCGGATCGCGATCAAGGGCGTGAGCTTGGTCCGCTCGATGGTCAGCCCCGAGCGGGCGGCGTCCTTGAGCGCACGCGACCAGGTCATGGCGACGAGGATACGGGCCTCGGACGGGGGTTCCCGGAGGGCGCCGGCGGACGGTGTGTGGGCCCGGCCCGACCCGCCGGCCGGGAAAATCCCGGTAAACCACCCTTCTGTTGAGCGTAAAACACCCCAGGTCAGGAAGGGGATGCTCGACTTCCGGACGGGTGGTGCGACAAAGCTGACACCCCGGAAGGGAAACCAGGCGCGGCTCCGGCCCCCTCTTGCTGGTCAGCCCGGACCATCCCCGGGTGTTCGACAAGGAGAAAGCCCCGTGCACAAAGCCCTGTTCCGTCCGGTGATCGCGTTGATCGCCCTGACCGTTCTCGCCGCCACGGCAGGCTGCGGCACCGGTGCCTCCCAGGCCTCCGCTCCCGTCAGCTTCGGCCCCAAGACGAGCGCCGCGCTGCACCGCACCCCTGCGGGGAAGCACTCGCTGGTGCAGTGGCCCACCCGGCCGATCAGCTTCACGGAGGAGAGCCGGGTCGGCGGGGCCGGCGGGAACACCCCGATCGGGGTGACCACCCTGCACGGCCCCAAGTCGGGCTTCACCGGCAAGGTGTGGGTGTGGGCACCGCCGGAGTACTACGAGAAGCGGAACGCCAACAAGGGCTTCCCGGTGATGGAGGCGCTGCCCGGCGCCTACGGCTATCCCGTCAACTACTGGATCGGCTCCGACCTCAAACTGGAGGAGAACCTCGCCCAGTGGTCCAAGAAGGGCACCAGCCTGCCGTTCATCGTCGTCATGCCGGTGCTCAACCCCAATGACAAGCAGTACTACGACGGCAGCGACATTCCGGGCCAGCCGAAGATCGGCACCTGGCTCAGCAAGGACGTGCCCGACCTCGTACGGCAGAACTTCCGCACCCTCAAGACCCGCGACGCCTGGGCGATCATGGGCTCCTCGTCGGGCGGGTTCGCGGCGCTGAAGAACGTGCTGCAGAACCCCGAGACGTTCAAGATGGCGATACCCAACGGGCCGGACATCGTGCCCGACTCGCCCCTGTGGAACGGCCACGCCAAGGAGGAGCGGGAGAACAATCCGGAGGTGCTGGCCCGCCGGCTGATCGCGCGCGGCGGACCGCCGGTCTATCTCGCCTTCCAGGACGGCTCCCGGGAGAACACGGTGCTGCCGAAGGTACGGAAGTTCATCTCCCAGTACGGGCACGGACCGGTGCACACCCGGCTGCAGATCGTGCCGGGCGGCACCCACAGCGCGGCGACCTACGTCCAGGGCTTGGGCGAGGGCACGATGCAGTGGGTCAGCGCGCGGATGACGGGGCCGACCGCCTGACCGGGCGGGACCGGGGGCGGGGCGCGGTGGCCGCCGCGTCCCGCCCCCGGTCCCGCCCCCGGCGCCCCGTCAGGACACCACGTCCTTCCGGGCGAAGCCGCGGAACGCCAGCGCGCACAGCACCAGCGCGCAGGACACCGAGACCGCCGAGCCCTGGATCATCCCGGACCACTCCGGCCGGGGCTGCAGGGCGTCCACCCAGGCGTACTGCCAGTGGGCGGGCAGCGCCTCGCGCCAGCTGCCGAGCGCGGTGACCTGATCGAGGACATTGCCGGCGATGGTCAGCCCGACGGCGCCGCCGACCGCGCCCAGCGGCGCGTCCGTCACCGTCGACAGCCAGAACGCCAGCCCCGCGGTCACCAGCTGGCTGACGAAGACATAGCCGGCGACCACCGCCAGCCGCGCCACCGCCTCCCCCGCGGGCAGCGCGCCGCCGGCGGGCAGTTGCAGCGGCCCCCAGCCGTAGGCGGCGGTGCCGACGCCCAGCGCGACCAGCGGCAGCAGCAGCATCGCGGCGGCGCTGAACAACAGCCCCACGGTGAGCTTGCTCAGCAGCAGCCGGGCCCGCGGGACCGGCGCGGCGAGCAGATAGCGCAGCGAGGCCCAGCTCGCCTCCGAGGCGACCGTGTCACCGCAGAACAGCGCCACCGGCACCACCAGCAGGAAACCCGCCGAGACGAACAGGGCGGTGGCCGTGAAGTTGGCCCCGGAGGCGGTGGCGGCGTCCATCAGGGTGATCCGGCCGTTGCCGCGGCCGCTCGGATCGCCGCCGACCGCGAACGCCACCAGCAGCACGAACGGCAGCAGCGTCAGGATCGCGGCGACCACCAGGGTGCGCCGGCGGCGCAGCTGGCGGCGGGCCTCGACGCGCAGCGGGAGGGTGCGGCGCGGGCGGTAGCCGGGCGCCCGCGCCGCCGGGGTCGCGGTCATCGGTCCCCTCCGATCAGGGTGAGGAAGGCGTCCTCCAGGCGGCGGTGCGGGCCGAGACGGTCCACGGCGATCTCCAACCGGAGCAGTTCGGTGAGCAGTTGGGTGGCGGTCGCGCCGTCCAGCCGGACCAGCAGCCCGTCGTCGGCGCGCACCGCCGAGGCGATCCCGGGCAGCGCTCCGACCTTCTCCACCACGGCGTCGGAGACCTCGTCCGCGACGCCGACCAGCACGGTGTCGCCGGATCCGGTGATCTCGGCGACCGGCCCGGCCGCCACCAGCCGCCCGCCGTCCATGACGACCAGATGCGTACAGCTCTGCTCGACCTCGGACAGCAGATGGCTGGAGACGATGACGGTGCGTCCGGCGGCCGCGTAGCGGATCATGACGTCCCGCATGGCCCGGATCTGCGGCGGGTCGAGCCCGTTGGTCGGCTCGTCGAGGATCAGCAGCTCCGGCAGCCCCAGCATGGCCTGGGCCAGCGCGAGCCGCTGCCGCATGCCCTGGGAGTAGGTGCGCACCGCGCGTGACAGGGCGTCGCCGAGCCCGGCGATCTCCAGTGCCTCGTCGACGTGGGCGTCGGCGGCGGGCCGGCCGGTGGCCTGCCAGTACAGATCGAGGTTGGCGCGGCCGGACAGATGCGGCAGGAATCCCGCCCCCTCGACGAACGCGCCGACCCGCGACAGCACCGCGGCGCCCGGCCGCACGGCCTGCCCGAAGATCCTGATCTCACCCTCGTCGGGCGTGATCAGCCCCATCAGCATCCGCAGGGTGGTGGTCTTGCCGGCCCCGTTGGGCCCCAGCAGGCCGAGCACCTGCCCCTTCTCCACCCGGAAGGAGAGGTCCCGCACGGCGTGGCCCGCGGCGGACTTCGCATACCGCTTGCTCAACCCGCTGATCAGCAGCGGGACTTCGGCCAGCGCCGGGTCGGGGGCCGGGGCCGTGCGCCGGCGGCGGCCGGTGAGCAGCAGCAGCCCGGCGATGACGGCGGCCCCGGCGGGCAGCGCCCAGGTCCAGGCGGGCAGTGCGGCGGGCGCGGTGCGCACCTGGGGAGCGGTGGGCACCTCGATGCCGCCGCCCCGCAACGAGACGGTGTAGGAGGCGGGTTCGGCCGGTGAGGCGTAGCCGAGGTCGGTGGCCGACAGCACCAGCCGCAGCCGGTGGCCGGCCGCGAACTCGTGGTCGACGGCGGGCAGTCGCAGCCGCACGGTCCGGCCGTCGCCGGTGCCCTTGAGGCGGTACGGCGTGACGAGCTGGGACGGCAGCACCTGGCGGCGGCCGTCCGGCGCGACGTCGTAGACCTTGGCGAACAGCACCGCGTCCGGGGTGTCGGACCGTACGTGCACGGTGGCGGTGGGGCTGCCGGTGAGCCGGACGGGGGTGCGCAGCGGCGCCGAGACGAAACGGGCGTACTGGCCGGCGAAGTCCAGGGACAGACCGCCCGCGCCGAGCGAGGAGAGGTTGCCGAGCGCGCCGACACCGGGCACCGCGGAGAGGGCGGGCGGCCCGGCGCCGGGCGGGTTGCCGAACGTCTGGGGGCGGCCGGCGAGGTGGATGCGCCGGGGGTCGTTGTCCAGGCCCGGATAGCGGTCCGCGCCGGCGCCGCGCAGCCGCACCGTGCCGTTGGTGGAGTCCACTCCCCCGGTGCGGCTGATCCGGAACGCGGGCCCGGTGTCCGCGTGCCGGTCGCCCTTCAGATAGCGGTCGAACCAGACCTTGGTCCGGCCCTCCAGCCGGGCCATCTCCCGGTCCCCGCCGTCGTGCCCGCCGGCGATCCAGTCGACGTCGACGGGCGCGCCGTTGTGGCGGACCGCCCGCCGGATGGCATCGGCCTGGTCCAGCGGGAACAGCGAGTCGGTCTGGCCCTGCATAAGCAGCGTCGGCACCTTGATGCGGTCGCCGACGGCCACCGGGCTGCGGCTCTCCAGCAGCTTGCGGGCCGCGGCGTCCGGGCGGCCGTGGACGGCCACCCGCTGATACATCCGGCACAGCTCGGGCTCGAACCTCCCGCAGCCAGGTTCGGCGGGCGGGCCGGTCGGCGTGCGGGTGGCGGTGCCCGCCGAGCCGGTGGTGAAGAAGATCCCGGCCCACAGCTTCTTGAACACGCCGTGCGGGAACAGTGCGTCGGCCAGGTTCCAGTACGTGATCTGCGGGGCGATGGCGTCCACCCGCCGGTCGTAGCCGGCCGCCAGCAGCGAGATCGCGCCACCGTAGGAGCCGCCGGCGACGCCCACCCGGGGGTCGCCCGCCTTGTCGAGCCGGACCTCGGGGCGCCGGACCAGCCAGTCGATCATCCGGCGCACATCGGCGACCTCGCCCCGTGGATCGTTCAGCCCGATCTTCCCGGTGGACTTGCCGAAGCCGCGCGCCGACCAGGTCAGTACGGCGTAGCCGTCCCGGGCCAGCCGCTCGGCCTGGGGGCGGAGGTTGGCCTTGCTGGCGCCGAAGCCGTGCGCGAGCAGCACCGCGGGGCGGCGCCCGGTGGTGCTGCTCGCGGTGAAAAAGGAGGTGTCGATCCGTACGTGCCGCGCGCTGCCGGGCCGGTCCGGCATCGTCAGGAACCGGTCCTCGCGGTGCACGGCGGGCGCGGCATCCGAGGAGGCGGACGCCCAGGTGCCGCCTCCTATGAGGACGGCCAGCGCGCCCACGGTGGCGTAGAGGCGCCGTCCACGCAGTCTGAGGGCTCGGAGTTCCATGCCCTGATCCTAGGGACGGGCCCCGGCGGGCACCCGGCCCCCCGGACCGTCCCCGGTGGCCTCCCCGGGGAGTAGGGTTCGCCGGCCCGGTACCGCGCAGGGGTACCGGGCCGGCGGGGACCTCACACCTGGGTGGGCGCCGTCAGGCGGAAGTACGCGTGGGTGTCGTCGCTCCTCCAGCGCTCCAGTCCGGCCTTCTCCAGGACGCGGCCGGACGCCGGGTTCGCCAGCTCGATGTCCGCGCACACCGTGTGCACGCCCGGTGCGGTGCGGGCGAACGCCACCATGGCCCGCGCGGCCTCGGAGGCGTAGCCGCGGCCCCTCCGGGACGGCACGATGCCGTAGCCGAACGCGACCGAGCCGTCGGCCGGCGGCCAGAACAGCCCGATGGCGCCGACCACCAGGCCGCTGTCCCGCTCCAGGATCTGCCGCTGGCCGTGGACGCCGCGCGCGGAGGGTGTTTCGGCGGTGAATCCGGCGATGACGCGGTCGCCGTCGGCGGGGAAGTCCGCGGCCCAGTGCGGCTGCCGCGACCCGTCGAGGACGGCGGCGAGTTCACCGTCGGACCAGGGCCGCAGCAGCAGCCGCGCGGTGCGCAGGTCCGCGTCCGCGTCCGCGGCTGCGGCTGCGTCTGCGTCTGCGTCTGCGTCTGCGTCTGCGTCTGCGTCCACGGACGGGGCGGCGGAGGCGAGGGAGGCGGCGGGATCGTGCGGGGCCCGGGACTGCGGCGACGGGGCGGCGGACATGGGTCACTCCTGGTCGTGGGACCCGGAGCCCGGGCGACGCCGCACCGTACCAACCGGCCCGCGCCCGGGCACAGTTGTTTTTCCCCGGGCCGGACAGAGCGGCCCCGGACGGCACGGACCCCCGGCCGGCGGGGAGCCGACCGGGGGTCCGTCACAAAACCGGGAACCCGTCAGGGCAGACGTCGGGGAACCCGTCCGGGCATCCCTCAGTGGTTGCTGGGGAAGCCCAGGTTGATGCCGCTGTCCGACGGGTCGGGCCAGCGGGTGGTGACGACCTTGCCGCGGGTGTAGAAGTGCACGCCGTCGTTGCCGTAGATGTGGTGGTCGCCGAAGAGCGAGTCCTTCCAGCCGCCGAAGGAGTGGTAGCCGACCGGCACCGGGATCGGCACGTTCACGCCGACCATCCCGGCCTCGACCTCCAGCTGGAAGCGGCGGGCCGCGCCGCCGTCCCGGGTGAAGATCGCGGTGCCGTTGCCCCACGGCGAGTTGTTCATCAGGGCGATGGCCTCGTCATAGGTCTCCACCCGCACCACGGCCAGCACCGGGCCGAAGATCTCGTCACGGTAGGCGTCCATCTCGGGCGTGACGTGGTCGAGGAGGGAGATCCCCAGCCAGTGGCCGTCCTCGTAGCCCTCCACGGTGAAGCCCGTGCCGTCGATGACGACATCGGCACCCTGGGCCGCGGCGCCGGTGACGTACGAGGCGACCTTGTCGCGGTGCACCTTGGTGATCAGCGGGCCCATCTCGGAGGCCGGGTCGTCGCCGGGGCCGATCCGCAGCCGGTCGGCACGCTCCTTGATCTTGCCGATCAGCGGGTCCGCGGTCTCCCCGACGGCCACGACGACGGAGATCGCCATGCAGCGCTCACCCGCCGAGCCGTAGGCGGCGTTGATCGCGGAGTCCGCGGCCAGGTCGAGGTCGGCGTCCGGCAGGACCAGCATGTGGTTCTTGGCGCCGCCCAGCGCCTGGACACGCTTGCCGTTGGCGGTGCCCGTGGTGTGGATGTAGCGGGCGATGGGCGTGGAGCCGACGAAGGAGACCGCGGCGACGTCCGGGTGCTCCAGGATCGCGTCGACCGCGACCTTGTCACCGTTGACGATGTTCAGCACACCGTCCGGCAGCCCCGCCTCGGCGGCCAGCTCGGCGAGCTTGAACGCGGCGCTGGGCACCTTCTCGCTCGGCTTGAGGACGAAGGTGTTACCGCAGGCGATGGCCAGCGGGAACATCCACATCGGCACCATCGCCGGGAAGTTGAACGGCGTGATGCCGGCGACCACACCGAGCGACTGGCGGATCGACGCCACATCGACGCGGGTGGAGACCTGCGTGGACAGCTCCCCCTTGAGCTTCTCGGGGATACCGCAGGCCAGCTCGACGATCTCCAGACCGCGGGCCACCTCGCCCAGCGCGTCGGAGTGCACCTTGCCGTGCTCGGCGGTGATCAGCCGCGCGATCTCCTCGCGGTGGGCGTCGATCAGCTCGCGGTAGCGGAACAGCACCGAGGTGCGCTTGGCCAGGGAGCTGGTGCCCCACGTCCGGAAGGCTTCCTTGGCTGCGCCGACCGCCGCGTCGACCTCGTCGACCGACGCGAAGGCGACCTGCTTCTCCTGGGCGCCGGTGGCCGGGTTGTAGACCGGACCGAAGTTGCCCGAGACGCCCTCGACGGGCTTGCCGCCGATCCAGTGGTTGATGGTCTTCATGCGGGGACCTTTCCGGGGTGACGACGTCGGGCAGTGATCAGAGGTGACGACGGCGACCGGCGGCCTGCCGGTCGTACGCCTGGCGGGCGGCGACCGCCGCCGGCCGAGTCGCGGTCTCGGCAACAGGTACATCCCACCAGGCCTGTGCCTCCGGCGCGCCCGGCACAGTGTCAGCCGTTTCGGTCTCGACATAGACACATGTGGGCCTCTTTGCGCCACGCGCCTCGGCGAGCGCGGCCCGCAGCTCGGCGACGGTCGCCGCCCGGAGGACGTGCATGCCGAGCGAGGCGGCGTTGGCGGCCAGATCGACCGGCAGCGGCGCGCCCGTGTACGTGCCGTCCCCGGCCCGGAAGCGGTACGCCGTCCCGAACCGCTCGCCGCCGGTCTGCTCGGAGAGGCCGCCGATGGAGGCGTAGCCGTGGTTCTGGAGCAGGACGAGGGTGAAGGGGAGGTTTTCCTGGACGGCGGTGACGATCTCGGTGGGGTTCATCAGATACGTACCGTCGCCGACCAGCGCCCACACCGGCCGGCCGGGGGCGGCCAGCCGGACCCCGATCGCCGCGGGGATCTCATAGCCCATGCAGGAGTAGCCGTACTCCAGGTGGTACTGCCTGCGGGACCGGGCGCGCCACAGTTTGTGCAGGTCACCGGGGAGCGAACCGGCGGCATTGATGACCACGTCGGTGTCGTCGACCAGGGCGTCCAGCACGCCGAGGACCTGCGTCTGGGACGGCCGTACGGACTCGTCCGCCGCGGCGTACGCGGCATCCACCCGGCGCTCCCACTCCTCCTTCGCCGCCGTGTAGCCCGCCTCGTACGCGGTCGCGACGCGGTGGCCGGACAGCTCCTTGCCGAGCGCCTCCAGTCCGGCGCGGGCATCGGCGACGAGGGAGGCGGCGCCGAGCTTGTGGGAGTCGAAGGAGGCGATGTTGAGGTTGACGAAGCGGACGCCGGGCGCGGCGAACAGGGTCGACGAGGCGGTGGTGAAGTCGGTGTAGCGGGTGCCGACGCCGATGACCAGGTCGGCCTCACGGGCCAGCGCGTCGGCGGTGGCGGTGCCGGTGTGGCCGATTCCGCCGACATCGGCGGGGTGGTCGTGGCGCAGCGAGCCCTTGCCGGCCTGGGTGGACGCGACCGGGATGCCGGTGGCGTCGGCGAGGTCGCGCAGCGCGTCCTCGGCCTCCGCGTGGTGGACTCCGCCGCCGGCGATCAGCAGCGGCCGGCGGGCGGCGCGGATGAGGCGGACCGCCTCGGCGAGGGCGTCCGCGTCGGGGGCGGGACGCGGGACCCGCCAGACCCGGTCGGCGAAGAACTCCTCGGGCCAGTCGTACGCCTCGGCCTGCACGTCCTGCGGCAGCGCGAGGGTGACGGCACCGGTGTCGACAGGGTCGGCGAGCACCCGCATGGCCTGCAGCGCGGCCGGGATCAGTGCCTCGGGGCGGGTGACCCGGTCGAAGTAGCGGGAGACCGGCCGCAGCGCGTCGTTGACCGACACATCGCCCGCGTGCGGCACCTCCAGCTGCTGGAGCACGGGGTCGGCCGGCCGGGTCGCGAAGACGTCGCCGGGCAGCAGCAGCACCGGCAGGCGGTTGACGGTGGCCAGCGCGGCGCCGGTGACCAGGTTGGTGGCGCCGGGACCGATGGAGGTGGTGACGGCTTGCGCGGAGAGCCGGTCGCACTGCCGGGCGTAGCCGACGGCGGCATGCACCATGGCCTGCTCGTTGCGGCCCTGGAGGTAGGGCAGCGCCTCGCCGGACTCCAGCAGGGCCTGGCCGAGACCGGCGACGTTGCCGTGGCCGAAGATGCCCCAGCAGGCGCCGATCAGGCGGTGCCGCCGGCCGTCCCGCTCGGTGTACTGGTGGGCGAGGAACTCGACCAGGGCCTGCGCGACGGTAAGACGGCGGGTCGTCGGGGCGTTCATCGGGCGTCTCCTGCGGGCGCTTCGTAGAGGGGGAGGCGGGGGTCGACCGGCTGATCGGGCCAGGTGCCGCGGATCCAGCCGTGGTCGGGGTGATCGCAGATCAGCCAC
This sequence comes from Streptomyces sp. NBC_01454, assembly GCF_036227565.1. NCBI lineage: Bacteria > Bacillati > Actinomycetota > Actinomycetes > Kitasatosporales > Streptomycetaceae > Streptomyces > Streptomyces sp. NBC_01454. The sequence goes on along the minus strand of NZ_CP109460.1, from coordinate 5,368,234 downwards.
TCCCGGGTCTCGCCCGGGCCGGCCATCACATTGAGGTAGTACATGGCGTGGCCGGGGGCGGCGATGGACGGTCCGTGCCAGCCGTCGGGAATCAGGACGGCGTCGCCGCTGCGGACCTCGGCGAGCACATCCGTGCCGCGGCCGTGCCCCGACGGGCTGACCCGCTGATAGCCGACGCCGTCCGTGCCGTGCGCCGGCTCGATCTCGAAGTAGTAGATCTCCTCCAGCTCGGACTCCTCCCCCGGGCGGCACTCGTCGTGCTTGTGCGGCGGGTAGGAGGACCAGTTGCCGCCGGGGGTGAGCACCTCCACCGCGATCAGCCGGTCGCACTCGAAGGTGCCGGCCGCACCGAAGTTGTTGACCTGGCGGGAGCAGCTGCCGGTGCCGCGCAGCTCCACGGGGACGCCGGAGGCCGGACCGTACCGGGCGGGCAGCCGCCGCTCACAGCGGGCACCGGTGAGCGCGAACCGGCCGCCGGCGCCGGTGGCGATCTGGACGTGCGCGTCGCGCGGTACGTACGCGAAGTCGGTGACACCGCTGAACACGCTCTCCCGCCCGGCGAGTTCGAAGACGTCGCCGTCATCGGTCAGCACCGTGCAGCCGCCGGACAGCGGCAGCACGATCCACTCGCTGTCGCCGGTGGCGAAGGAGTGATGGCCCCCGGACGGCAGTGCGAGGACGCGCAGCGAGGAGTGGCCCCAGCCGGCCCGCTCGGGGTCGATGTCCAGCACGTACGGGCCCGCAGCGGCGGTGTGGGCGTCGTCGGCCTTCAGATGGAATTCAGTACCCATGTGTCGAGTCTCCTGCCCGGGTCGCGGCGTTCACAGCAGGCCCACGGCGGTGTCCACGGCGGCGACGACGTCCCCGTCGGCGGGGTAGAGCAGCGAGCGGCCCACGACCAGCCCCTGCACCGTCGGCAGCCGCAGCGCCTTGCGCCACTTCTCGTAGACGGCTTCCTGGTCCCGGACGGTGCTGCCGATGTCGCCGCCGAGCAGCACGGTCGGCAGCGTGGTGGTCTCGCAGACCCGGGCCATCGCCTCGGGGTCGTCGGTGACCGGCAGCTTGAGCCAGGTGTAGGCGGAGGTGCCGCCGAGGCCGGAGGCGATGGCCACGGAGTGGGTGACGGCCTCGGCCCCGAGGTCGTTGCGGACCTTGCCCTCTATCCGGGAGGAGAGGAACGGCTCGACGAAGACGGGCAGTTGCCGCTCGGCCATCGCGTCGATGGCGCGGGCGGTGGTCTCCAGCGTGGTGAGCGAGCCGGGGTCGGCGTAGTCGATGCGCAGCAGCAGCTTGCCGGCGTCGAAGCGGAGCCGGGCGAGGTCCTGCGGCCGGTGGCCGGTGAAGCGGTCGTCCATCTCGAAGGAGGCGCCCGCGATGCCGCCGCGGTTCATCGAACCCATCACGACCTTGCCCTCCAGGGCGCCGATCAGCAGCAGGTCCTCCAGGATGTCGGCGGTGGCGAGCACCCCGTCCACGCCGGGCCGCGACAGCGCGAGCACCAGACGTTCCAGCAGGTCGAAGCGGTTGGCCATGGCGAGCTGCCGGTCACCGACGGCGAGCGCGCCGCGGGCCGGGTGGTCGGCGGCGACGATCATCAGCCGGCCTCGGTCGCCGAGGAGCGGGCGACGGGTGCGGCGCGCGGCGGCCTCCGCGACGGCTTCGGGGTGCCGGGCCCGCAGCGTCGCGAGGTCACTGATCCGAGGAGTCAAGGCTCAACTCACCTTCTTGAGTGCACAGGTGGGGCGGGCGGACCGCAGGACGCGCGCGGCCACGGGGGTCACCGGCTCGCGAGGAACGCGTCGACCTCGCCGGCCGTGGGCATCGCCGAGGAGCAGGCCAGCCGGCCGGCGACGAGGGCTCCGGCGGCGTTGGCGTAGCGCATCATCGGCTCCAGATCCCAGCCGGCCAGCAGGCCGTGACAGAGCGCGCCACCGAAGGCGTCACCGGCGCCGAGGCCGTTGACGACCTCGACGGGGGTGGGCGGGACCTCCGCGGTGCGCCCGTCGCGGTGGACGGCGAGGACGCCCTTGGGGCCCTGCTTGATGACGGCGAGTTCGACGCCCTTGTCCAGCAGCGCCTGGGCACAGGCCTTGGGTTCGCGCAGTCCGGTGGCGACCTCGGCCTCGTCGACATTGCCGACCGCCACGGTGGCGTGCCGCAGCGCGGCCTCGTAATACGGACGGGCGGCGGCCATCGCCGCGGCCCCGGTCGGCCCGCCGTCCCCGGAGGCGCCGCCCTCACCGCCCCAGAACATCGGCCGCCAGTCGAGGTCGAAGACCGTGGTGCCGCCCGCCGAAGCTCCGGCGCGGGCCTCCAGCGCGGCGAGCGTGGCGCCGCGGCTGGGCTCCTCGCACAGCCCGGTGCCGGTGATCCAGAAGATCCGGGCCGCCGCGATGGCCTCCCGGTCCAGCTCCTCCGGGTGGATGACCAGGTCGGGGGCCTTGGGACGGCGGTAGAAGTAGAGCGGGAAGTCATCCGGCGGGAAGATCTCGCAGAAGGTGACCGGCGTCGGGTGGGCGTCGACGGCGGTCACCCAGCGGTCGTCGACCCCGAAGTCGCGCAACGCCTGGTGGAGGTAGTCGCCGAACGGGTCACGCCCGGTACGGCTGATGACCGCGCTGCGGCGGCCGAGCCGGGCCGCGGCGACCGCGACATTGGTGGCGGATCCGCCGAGAAACTTCCCGAAGGTCTCGACCTGGGCCAGCGGCACACCGGTCTGCAGCGGATAGAGATCCACTCCGATGCGGCCCATGGTGATCAGGTCGTACGGCTCGGTCATGTGCGCCCCTTCGGGTCAGCCGGCGCGGCGGGTTCAGCGGGTTCGGCTCTGAGGAAAGGTCTAACGGGGAGAACCAGACCCTGTCAATACTTTGTCCTTACATACTGACGTCAAGGAGAGCAATGCCCGAAAGGCGTGGAGGGTGAACAGGAGCCACCCCGCACACCCCCGCCAGCCCCCGTCAGCCCCCCGTCAGTCCCCCGCCCGTCGCATACTCCGGCGCATACTCCGGCGCACCCCAGGCTACAAAGTCCTTAAGTCCTTATGTCAGGACGAAGTCTTGACACTCCCCGGGGCGGCAGAGAGGCTGTGCCCCACAACCCCACCCCAGCGCCTCCCGGTCACCGTCGACCGGCGAGAGGAGAGCCGCAGCATGTCCGCTTCCCATGCCGCCCCGCCCGTCCTGGACCGCCTCCGCATCGGCTCCGCACCCGACTCGTGGGGAGTCTGGTTCCCCGAGGATGACCAGCAGGTCCCCTGGCAGCGCTTCCTGGACGAGGTCACCGGGGCCGGCTACGAGTGGATCGAACTGGGCCCGTACGGCTACCTGCCCACCGATCCCGCCGTGCTGCGCGACGAGACCGCCCGCCGCGGCCTGAAGGTCTCGGCCGGCACGATCTTCACCTCCCTGCACCACGGCCCGGCCGTATGGGACAAGACCTGGGCGCACGTCTCCGAGGTCGCCACCCTCACCCGGGAGATGGGCGCGGGGCACCTCGTCGTCATCCCCTCCTTCTGGCGGGACGACAAGACGGCCGAGGAGATCGAGCCGCGCGAGCTGACCGCCGAGCAGTGGACGCATCTGACGACCGGCACGGAACGGCTGGCCGAGCGCGTGCGGGACGAGTTCGGGCTGGACATCGTCGTGCACCCGCACGCCGACACCCACATCGACACCGAGGAACACGTCGAGCGCTTCCTGCACGCCACCGACTCCGACCTGGTCAACCTCTGCCTGGACACCGGCCACTACGCCTACTGCGGCGGCGACAGCGTCAAGCTCATCCGCACCTACGGCGAGCGGATCGGCTACCTCCACCTCAAGCAGGTCGACCCGGACATCCTCGCCGACGTCGTCGCCAAGGGCACGCCCTTCGGGCCCGCCGTCAGGCAGGGCGTGATGTGCGAACCGCCGCTGGGCGTGCCCGCGCTGCCGCCCGTCCTGGAGGCCGCCCAGGAGCTGGACGTCGACCTCTTCGCCATCGTCGAGCAGGACATGTACCCCTGCCCGCCCGACCAGCCGCTCCCGATCGCCGAGCGGACCCGGCGCTTTCTGCGCTCCTGCGGCGCCTGAGCCGCCCCGAGGCCCCCCGGCCTCCAGGGCCCTCTGAGCCTCCCCGAGCCACCGAGCCCCCCAGCCCCCTGACTTCTCGGGCTCGTCGGGCCTCCTGGGGCGCTCTGGGCTCTCGGGCACGTCGGGCACGTCGGGCTTCAGGCTCGTCAGGCTTCAGGCTCGTCGAGCTTCAGGCTCGTCAGGCTCCTCCTGAGCCATCCTGGACCTCGTGCGCCTGCCTCGTGACGCCTCCTCATACCCCGGCAACGATTACAGAGAGTAATTAGTTTCCCGGGTGCAGCACACTCTCCGTAGTAGTTTGGGACACGTAAGGACGTGAGGACGACATGACTTCGCTCGGAACCCTCGGTGTGGCGGTCATCGGCACCGGCCGCATGGGCGCCGACCACGTACGCCGGATCGACGAGGTGATCAGCGGCGCCCGGGTGGCGGCCGTGGTCGACATCGACGCGGCCCGCGCCAAGCACCTCGCCGACGGCATCGAGGGGTGTACCGCCTACACCGACCCGTCCGCCGCCATGGACGACCCCGCCGTGGACGCCCTGCTGATCGCCTCGCCGGGGCCCGCGCACGAGGCGACGCTGCTGGACGCCTTCGCGCGCGATCTGCCGGTGCTGTGCGAGAAGCCGCTGACGCCGGACGCGGCCTCCGCGCTGCGCGTGCTGGAGGCCGAGCGGGCGCTGGGGCACCGCCGGGTGCAGGTGGGCTTCATGCGCCGCTACGACGCCGGCTACCGCAGCCTCAAGTCCCTGCTGGACCAGGGCGTTCACGGCCGCCCGCTGATGCTGCACAACAAGCACCGCAACGCCGACACCCCGCCCGGCTTCACCAACGCGATGATGATCAACGACTCGGTCGTGCACGAGATCGATGTGACCCGCTGGCTGCTGGACGACGAGATCACTGCCGTACGGGTGCTGCGCCCCGCGCCCACGGGGAACGCGCCCGAGGGCCTCAGTGACCCGCAGCTGATCCTCTTCGAGACCGCGGGGGGCCGGGTCGTGGACACCGAGCTCTTCGTCAACTGCGGCTTCGGCTACCAGGTCAGCTGTGAGGCGGTCTGCGAGGGCGGCACCGCCAGGATCGGCGACGACCACGGGGTGTTCAGCAACACCGCGGGCCGCTGGGGCGGTGCCATCCCGCCCGGCTTCGTGGAGCGCTTCGAGGAGGCCTACGACCGGCAGGTGCAGCGCTGGGTGCACGCCACCCTGCGCGGCGAGGTCGAGGGCCCCAGCTGCTGGGACGGCTATGCCGCGGCCGCGGTGTGCGAGGCGGGCGTGCGCGCCCAGTCCACCGGCGAGCGGGTGGCCGTCGAACTGATCGAACGGCCCGCCCTGTACCGCTGAGGCCCACCCACCGCCAAGACACACCCACCGCGCCAAGACACACCCACCGCGCTGAGGCACACCCACCACTGAGCCGGGACCGTCCCGCCGAGCCGAGCCGAGCCGAGCCGGCCGGCCGACGCCCTACCGCTGTGGCGCGCCACCGCCCCCGACGCGACCGCCGCTGCCGCCGCAGTCGCCGCCGCTGTCGATCCACCGAAAGGCCCCCGCACCGTGCACCTCGCTCATGGCGCCGCCCGGCGCCGTTCCACCGCACTGCCTGCACCCTCCACCACCCCGGCCGCCGGTTCGGCCGGCCCGGCGAGCCGGAGCTGACGATGGCCGCCCCGACCAGCCGGCTCGCGCCCGCCGGCCCGCCCGCTGCCGCGCGGGCCGCCCGTAACGCCAGGCGTTTCCTCGTCGCCATCGCCGCCGTCGCCGCCCTGGGCGGTGCCCTGTTCGGCTACGACACCGGAGTGATATCCGGCGCCCTGCCCTTCATGGAGGAGCACTTCGGCCTCACCTCCCTGGGTGAGGGCGTCATCACCAGCGCGCTGCTGATCGGCGCGGCCTTCGGTTCGCTGCTCGGCGGGCGGATGTCCGACGCGCTGGGGCGGCGCAACTCCCTGTTGTGGGCGGGCGCGGTGTTCATCGGCGGCGCCCTGGCCGTCGCGTTCTCGCCGGGCGTCGCGGCCATGACCGTGGCGCGGTTCGTGCTCGGTCTCGCCGTCGGCAGCGCCTCCGTGATCACTCCGCTCTATCTCTCCGAGATCGCGCCTCCGCACATCCGTGGCCGGCTGGTCTCCTTCAACTCGCTGATGATCGTCAGTGGTCAGCTGCTCGCCTATCTGATCAATGCGGTGCTGGCGCACTGGGCGGCCTGGCGCTGGATGCTGGGTCTGGCCGCGCTGCCGGCGGTGGCGCTGTTCGCCGGACTGTTCTTCCTGCCGGACACCCCGCGCTGGTACATCAGCAAGGGCCGTCGCGACGAGGCGGCCCGGGTGCTGCGCCGTACGCTGCCGGCCGAGGACGTGCCCGCCGAGCTGGCCCGTATCGATCAGGCCCGCACGCTGGAGGACGACGCCCGGCGCGGCACCTGGCAGCAGTTGCGGACCCCGTGGGTGCGGCGGCTGCTGCTGGTCGGCATCGGGCTGGCGGCCGTCCAGCAGATCACCGGCGTCAACGCGGTGGTGTATTTCGCGCCCAAGATCCTGGCGTCGACGGGACTGGGGACCGGTGACTCGATCACGGCCACCATCGCGGTCGGTGTCATCTCGGTCGTCGCCACCGCGGTCGGGATGTCGCTGATCGACCGGGTCGGCCGGCGGCCCATGCTGCTCACCGGCCTGGCCGGGATGACCGTCTCGCTCGCCCTGCTCGGCGCCGCCTTCCGCCTTCCGCACTCCACGGCGGTCAGTGCCCTGGTGCTCGGTCTGATGGTGCTCTACATGGCGTTCATGCAGGCCACGTTGAACACCGGGGTCTGGCTGCTGCTCGCGGAGATGTTCCCGCTCCAGGTCCGCGGGCTGGCCATGGGCGCCGCGGTGTTCGTGATGTGGCTGGTCAACTTCGGGGTGGCGCTGGCCTTCCCGCTGCTGCTCGACGCGGTGGGCGCCGGCACGACCTTCTGGTTCTTCGGCGTGATGTGTGTGTTGTCCCTGGTGTTCTGCCGCCGGTACGCGCCGGAGACCAAGGGCCTGGCGCTGGAGGACCTGGAGCACGAACTGCGCAAGGTGGCGGCCGGCTAAGGGAATTGACGGGATATCACCGGGAACCGTCCGATGTTGCCCCGACGTCCTCCCGGGTGGAATCACATCCAACCGGGGGAAACGGTGGAAATCGTGAATGCCCACACACTCAGTCACGCCCTCACCCGCACTGCCGTCCTGACCGCGACCGCGGGTCTGCTCACGGCCGGCCTGCTGACCGGTCCGGCGTCCGCCGCGGAGCGGACCGCCGGACGGCCCGACACGCTGGCGGCCTGCGCCTACTACAACGGAAGCGCCCTGACCGTCTACGGTCAGCGCGGCGACCGCGTCTCGCAGGTGCAGTGCCTGCTGGCGAACCGTCGCTATCTGCGCTGGGGAGAGGTGACCGGGTACTTCGGTCCCAAGACCCTGGCCGCGGTGAAGAAGTTCCAGTCCCGGCAGCATCTGACCGCCAACGGCAAGGTCGACAAGACGACCTGGCACGCGCTCTACCACGCCTGACCGGCGCCCGGCAGGTCCGCAGCTCACAGGTGGCGGGCCGGTTCCCCCTCCCGGGAACCGGCCCGCCACACGGCCGTTCGGGCACGGCTCCCCGGCCCCCCGGCCCGTGGCACACCGGCCGACGGGCCCGCCCGCCACCCGCCCCGCCCCGTCCCCTCGCGTCCCCTCCCGTCCCGTCCGCGTCACAGCCATCCGCCGCGCGTCACGGCTGTCACCGTTACGCGGGGCTTCCGTCACAGCCGTTCAACAGCCCCTCCCCGGCGGTTACTCCGTGTCGTTGTCCAGGCACAGGGTGAGTGATCACCAGGCCGTCGCGGCCCCTGCCGGCTCCCCCGGGCCGAGCCTGCGTACGGCGCTCAGGAGGTGGCAGAGATGACCGACCGCAAGCTCTGGTCGTACAAGGAGATCGCCGCGCACATCCAGGTGCAGCCGGACACCGTGCGCTCGTACCGCAAGCACGGGCTGCTGCCCGAACCGGATCTGGTGGAGGGCGGAAAACCGTTCTGGTTCGCCGATACCGTCAGAGCGTGGGTGGCCCAGCGACCGGGCCAACGCGGCCGACGCTGAGCGCCACCGGAACCGCACGACTGACGCTGAGCGCCACCCGACCGGCACCCCGGGAACAGGGCCGCGTGAAGGCTCAGACGGCCCCGGGCGGTGCCGTCGAGCCTCTGATCTCCAGTTCCGGGGCGACGAGTTGGTGTCCCGCCGGGGCGTCCGGGCGTTCCATGCGATCCAGGAGGCAGCGCGCCGCGCGCCGGCCGACCTCATGGCTGGCGTTGTTCACGGAGTTCAGCCAGAGGTGGCGGATGCGGGCGAGGTAGGTGTTGTCGTAGCCGACGAGGGAGAGGTCGGCGGGTACGTCCAGGCCCAGCTCCTGGGCGGCGGACAGCGCGCCGACGCAGGAGATGTCGTTGAACGCGAAGACAGCGGTGGGGCGTTCGGCGGTGGCCCCGCGGGTGGCGCGCGGGGGGCCGAGCAGTCGGACGGCGGCGCGGTAGCCGCCCTCCTCGGTGCCGTCGCCGCTCTCCACGACGGCGTCCGCCGCCAGGCCGTGGGAGCGCACGGCGGTCTCGAAGCCGCGCCGGCGCCGCTCGCCGACCGGCCCCTGTCCGGCGATATGGGCGAGCCGCCGGTGGCCGAGGCCGATGAGGTGTTCGGTGGCGAGCCGGGCGCCGTGCTCGTCGTCGTTGGCGACGAGGTCGGTGTGCGGCAGGCGGGGTTCGTGGTTGCCCGCGATGACGGTCGGCAGCCGCTCGGCGACCTCGGCGAGGCCCGCGGTGTCCGGGAGGGTGCCGACGACGACGAGACCGTCGACCCGTAGTTCCTGGAAGGTCCGGGCGAATCCGTGGCCGGCCCGCCGGTCCAGCCGTCCGTCAGCCATCAGCATCCGCAGGTCGTGCGCCTGCAGCAGGGAGTTGAGGCCGTCGAGCACCTCGACGAACCAGGGGTTACGCATGTCGTTGAGCAGGACGCCGACGGTCTGGGTGCGGCGTGCGACGAGGCTGCGGGCCGCGGCGTTGGGGCGGTAGCCCAGTTCGTCGATGGCCGCCAGCACGGCCTGCCGTTTGGCGTCGCTGACCCGTGGTGAACCCTGCAGCACGAGCGAGACGAGCGATTTGGAGACGCCCGCGCGCTCGGCGACGCCGCGGATCGTCGGGGCCCGGTCCGCGCCCGGCCGGGTGCCGGACCGTTCGCCGGGTGGCGCCTCGGCGCGCTTGTTGGACCGTTCCATGAACGGAAATCCTTCCACCGGTCCGGGCGGGCGTCAATGCAGCGCCCAACACCCCCTGCAGAACGATTGACATGCGGACATCAGGACATGCAGGGTGCCGGGGGAAGGGCGTTGGACCGTTCCAATGCGCCGTAGTGCGAGGAGTCCTTCGCTCCCTCCCTCCCCCCCTTCCTTCCTTCCTTCCTTCTTCCCTCCCTCCCTCCCTCCCTCCCTCCCCGGAAAGGATCCGCGGCATGAAGATCGGCCTGATCGGCACCGGGCGCATCGGCGCCTTCCACGCCCAGACTCTCCGCAGCGTCCCGGGCGTCACCGGCCTCGTGGTCGCGGACGTGGACACCGCGCGCGCCGCGTCGCTGGCGGACACCCTCGGCGTCCGCGCCGCGCCCGGCATCGAGGAGATGTACGCCGACGACCTGGACGGCGTGGTGATCACCGCCGCGACCGGCGCCCACGCCCCGCTGATCCATCAGGCCCTGGACGCCGGGGTGCCGGTGTTCTGCGAGAAGCCGGTGGCGCCGGACGTGCCGGGCACCGTCGGCGTGGTGGAACGGGCGCGGGCCTGCGGGGTTCCGGTGCAGATCGGTTTCCAGCGCCGCTTCGACGCGGGCTATCGCGCCGCCCGCGCGGCGCTGCGCTCCGGCGAGCTGGGCTGGCTGCACACCCTGCGCGCCTGCACCAGTGACCGGACGCCGCCGCCGGCCGCGTATATCCCCACCTCCGGGGGGCTGTTCCGGGACTGCAGCATCCATGACTTCGACATCCTGCGCTGGCTCACCGGCCGGGAGGTGGTCTCGGTCTATGCCCAGGGCGCCAACCGCGGTGCGTCCTTCTTCGCCGACGGCGACGATGTCGACACCTGCGCGGCGCTGCTGCGCTTCGACGACGACACGCTGGCCACGGTCACGGCGACCCGCTACAACGGCGCGGGCCACGATGTCCGGCTGGAGGTCTGCGGCTCCGAGGGCACCCGTGTCGTGGGCCTGGACGACCGGGCGCCGCTGCCGTCCGCCGAGGCAGGGCTGTCGTGGCGCCGGGCGGCCGACCCGTACGCCACGTTCATGGAGCGCTTCCATGACGCCTACGTCGCCGAGCTGGGCGTCTTCACGGAGGTCGCCGCGGGCCGGGTGCCGAGCCCCTGTGCGCCGGCGGAGGCACTCGAGGCGCTGTATGTCGCGGAGGCGTGTGAGCGCTCGCGCCGTACGGGTGCGCCGGTCGCCGTCGCGGAGGTCCGGGCCGGTGCGGGCGGGGCGATGTCGGGCGGGTGAGCGGGCCGTCAGTGCGCGGCCGCGGCGGACGGCCGTCCGCCGCCGCGCTCCTCCCCGTCACTCTTGCGGGCCCCGCCGCCCTCGCTCTCGCCGCTCTCCTGCGGCGGGGTGCGCAGGGTGCGGCGGCGGGCGGCCCACTGGATCGCGGCGCCCACGGCGGCGACGGCGCAGGAGACGCCGAAGCCGATGCCGGCGGCGTAGAGGGGGCGGCCGGCGGCGGCGCTGCCGAGGTAGCCGAGGCCGACGGAGTAGGTCACCCAGCTCGCTTCGGCGATGCCGGCGCCGAGGGCGTATTTGCGCAGCGGGTAGCGCAGCACTCCGGAGGCCAGCGCGCCGACGATCCGGCCGCTGGGCAGGAACCGCACGGCGATCACGAAGGGCAGGCCGTAGCGCTGGATCCGGCCGGAGGTCCATTCCAGCAGTGCGCGGCGGCGGGGGTTGCGGCGCATCCAGGAGCGTACGGGGCCGCCGAAGCGCCGTGCGGCCAGGTACATCAGCAGGTCGCCGACGAGTGCGCTGCCCGCGACGACGACGAGGACGAGGGGCAGGAACGCCTGGCCCCGGGAGGCGAGCACCCCGGCGGTGACGAGCAGGGCGGAGTTGGGGACCAGTGGCGGCAGGGTGGTGAGCACCAGCAGGCCGTAGAGGGCGAGTACGTCCATCCGGCCGCCTCCTCGGATCCGCCCCGAGTCCGTACCCCCAAGGCTGACGCGTGGTGGGGCGTGCGGCAACGCGGTGCGGTATGCCGTGCAGTACGTGTGCGGGACGGCGTGCGGGACGAAGGCTGGAATTGATACCCCCTAGGGGTATAAGGTGCATAGGGTCGGAGGGTACCGGCAGCCGCGTGGGCCGCTCATGACCCGCTCGACACTCCGGCACCTGGCACCACAGCACGCATCGGCACCACAAGGAGAGTCCCCCATGACCGAGAACAGCTCCTGCTGCACCCCGGAAGGCGCCGGCCACACCGGCGGCACCGACGGCCGCTCCGGCGAGGTGACCACCACGTACAAGGTCACCGGCATGACCTGCGGTCACTGCGAGGGCGCCGTCTCCTCCGAGCTCGGCGAGCTGGCCGGGGTCAGCTCGGTGCAGGCGGTCGCCGCCACCGGCCTGGTGACCGTCACCTCGAAGGCCCCCCTGGACGAGGAGGCCGTGCGTGCGGCCGTCGACGAGGCGGGGTACGAGCTGGTGGGGCAGGCGGCCTGACTCCGGCGCTGCTTCCTTGCGCGGGCGCAGATCGGCTCGCCACGGGCGGGAGGATCTGCGCCCCGCGCACCACGGGTGTCAAGGCGGAGCTCAAAAGCGTTCGGCCGCGCAAGGGCCGGGGCTCCGGGGGCCGCGGGCGGATCGCTTCGCACGGCGCGCGCGGGTGCCGGAGCGACCTCGGGCCCGTCTCCGTGGTGGTCGGCGGCTTGCGGCCGGGAAAATTCACCCGGCCCTTACAACTGACACAACACCCATACCTCATGGCCCCGATCTCCAGGTCGGGGCTCTTGACCGCATTCGCCCGCATATGGCAAGAGACCCAGATCACACTCATGGGAACGTAACCATTGAGGGGGGTCGTGAGTCTAACCGGGCAGTGCAGGCACCCCGGCGGGGCTTGCACTGCACCAGCCGTGCAGATCTTGGGGGATCGTGCCCGGCTACGCGTGGCCGGGGCGACGCGCCCGGGGAGCTTTGAGCGGCCCTCCCGAATGTGCGCGTCCCGGCAGATCGCGGTGCAACCCGAACGCCCGGACGGATCCCGTGGGGGGAATCCAACCGGGACAAGGGAAGCGCCCCGCGCTCTGGACCCGTGGGGGGATCCGGAGGCGGGGCGCTTTCTTCTGTCTCAGACCTTGGGGGCCTGTCGGCACAGGGCGGCCGTCAGCGCTCCTCGACCGGCACGAAGTCGCGCTCGACGACGCCGGTGTAGATCTGCCGCGGGCGGCCGATGCGGGAGCCGGGCTCCTTGATCATCTCGTGCCACTGGGCGATCCAGCCGGGCAGCCGGCCGAGCGCGAAGAGCACGGTGAACATCTCCGTCGGGAAGCCCATGGCCCGGTAGATCAGGCCGGTGTAGAAGTCGACGTTCGGGTAGAGCTTGCGCTCGACGAAGTAGTCGTCGGACAGCGCGTGCTCCTCCAGCTTGAGGGCAATGTCGAGCAGCTCGTCGGACTTGCCGAGCGCGGAGAGGACGTCGTGCGCCGCCGCCTTGATGATCTTCGCGCGGGGGTCGAAGTTCTTGTAGACGCGGTGCCCGAAGCCCATGAGCTTCACACCGTCTTCCTTGTTCTTCACCTTGCGGATGAAGGAGTCGACGTCGCCGCCGTCGCGCTGGATGCCCTCCAGCATCTCCAGCACGGACTGGTTGGCGCCGCCGTGCAGGGGGCCCCACAGGGCGTTGATGCCGGCCGAGATGGAGGCGAAGAGGTTCGCCTGCGAGGAGCCGACCAGCCGCACGGTGGAGGTGGAGCAGTTCTGCTCGTGGTCGGCGTGCAGGATCAGCAGCTTGTCGAGGGCGCTGACCACGACCGGGTCGAGGTCGTAGTCCGCGGCGGGCACCGAGAAGGTCATGCGGAGGAAGTTCTCGACGTACCCGAGGTCGTTGCTCGGGTAGACGACCGGGTGGCCGACCGACTTCTTGAACGCGTAGGCCGCGATCGTCGGGAGCTTGGCCAGCAGCCGGATCGTGGAGATGTGGCGCTGCTGCTCGTCGAACGGGTTGTGGCTGTCCTGGTAGAACGTCGACAGCGCGCTGACGACCGAGGACAGCATCGCCATCGGGTGGGCGTCCCGGGGGAAGCCGTCGTAGAAGCGCTTGACGTCCTCGTGCAGCAGGGTGTGGTAAGTGATGTCCTGCTTGAAGTTCGCCAGCTCATCGACGGTGGGCAGCTCGCCGTTGATGAGGAGGTACGCGGTCTCGACGAACGTGCTGCGCTCTGCGAGCTGCTCGATCGGGTAGCCGCGGTATCGGAGAATCCCGTTCTCACCGTCGAGATAGGTGATCGCGGATTTATACGCCGCGGTGTTGCCGTAACCGGAATCCAGGGTCACCAGACCGGTCTGGGCGCGCAGCTTCGAGATATCGAAGCCCTTGTCGCCAACGGTGCTGTCGACGACCGGGTAGCTGTATTCGCCGTCCCCGTAACGCAGTACTACAGAGTTGTCGCTCACGTCATCCCTCACCGACGTTGTGCCTCTTCTTCGAGGTGCCCTGACTGCCTATACCTTCCCCCATTTGAGACGTGGATGTGCACTCGGGGTCGGCCATAGGGCCTCTCAGCGGCACTCAGTGCCGCCTGAGTGCCCATCCTGCCCCCCTTCGCCCTGTATGGGAAAGAGGGGGGACCCTCACATCGCACCGGCGAGCCGGTGATCGAGCGCCGTGCACCGCCGACCGGCGGATACGGTGCGGACGGCTTGTCCGAGGGCCTTTCGGGAGCCGACCAGCACCACCAGACGCTTTGCCCGGGTCACGGCGGTATACAGCAGATTGCGCTGCAGCATCATCCAGGCACTGGTGGTGACCGGAATCACCACTGCTGGATATTCACTACCCTGCGAGCGATGGATCGTCACGGCATAGGCGTGGGCGAGTTCGTCGAGTTCGTCGAAGTCGTAGGGCACTTCTTCGTCCTCGTCGGTACGGACGGTCAGCCGCTGCTCGTCCGGGTCCAGCCCGGTGACCACGCCGACGGTGCCGTTGAAGACGCCGTTGAGGCCCTTTTCGTAGTTGTTTCTGATCTGGGTGACCTTGTCGCCGACACGGAAGACCCGGCCGCCGAAGCGGCGCTCGGGAAGGTCGGGGCGGCCGGGGGTGACGGCCTGCTGGAGCAGGCCGTTCAGGGCGCCCGCCCCGGCCGGACCGCGGTGCATCGGGGTGAGCACCTGCACGTCCCGGCGCGGGTCGAGGCCGAACTTCGCCGGGATCCGGCGGGCCACGACATCCACCGTCAGCCGGGCCGCCTCCTCGGCGTCCTCCTCGGCGAACAGGAAGAAGTCGGCCAGGCCGTTCGTCAGGGGCGGCACGCCGGAGTTGATGCGGTGGGCGTTGGTGACCACCCCGGACTGCTGGGCCTGGCGGAAGATCCTGGTCAGCCGCACGGCCGGCACCGGCCCGCCCGCCACCCGGCCACCGCCCCCGTCCGGCGCTCCCCCGGACTCCGCCGGGGAGGCCCCGGCCCCCTCTCGTGCGGCCCCTCCCCCGGCGAGCAGATCGCGCAGCACCTCGCCGGCGCCCACCGACGGCAGCTGGTCGACATCGCCCACCAGCAGCAGATGGGCGCCGGGCGGCACCGCCTTGACGAGCTTGTTGGCGAGCAGCAGGTCCAGCATGGAGGCCTCGTCGACGACCACCAGATCGGCGTCCAGCGGGCGGTCCGCGTCATAGGCGGCGTCCCCGCCGGGCTTCAGTTCCAGGAGGCGGTGGACGGTGGAAGCCTCCGCCCCCGTCAGCTCCGCGAGCCGCTTGGCGGCGCGGCCCGTGGGGGCCGCCAGCACCACCTTGGCCTTCTTGGCGCGGGCCAGCTCGACGACGGAACGGACCGTGAAGGATTTGCCGCAGCCGGGGCCGCCGGTGAGCACCGCGACCTTCTCGGTCAGCGCGAGGCGCACCGCCTGCTGCTGCTCGGGCGCCAGCTCGGCGCCCGTCCGCCGCGCCAGCCAGGCCAGCGCCTTGTCCCAGACCACGTCCCGGAACGCCGGCATCCGGTCCTCGTCCGTGCGCAGCAGCCGGGTCAGCCGGCCGGCCAGGGAGATCTCGGCGCGGTGGAACGGCACCAGATAGACGGCGGTGACCGGCACGCCGTCCGCGCCGCCCGGCACCTTCTCGCGGACCACGCCCTCCGGGTCCGCGGCCAGTTCGCCCAGGCAGTCGATGACCAGACCGGTGTCCACCCCGAGCAACTTCACCGCGTCGGCGATCAGTTGTTCCTCGGGCAGGAAGCAGTGGCCCTGGTCCGTGGACTGCGACAGCGCGTACTGCAGGCCCGCCTTGACGCGGTCCGGGCTGTCGTGCGGAATGCCCACGGACTGCGCGATGCGGTCAGCGGTCAGGAAGCCGATGCCCCAGACGTCGGCGGCCAGGCGGTAGGGCTGGTTGCGGACGACGGAGATCGAGGCGTCCCCGTACTTCTTGTAGATCCGCACGGCGATGGAGGTGGACACCCCGACGCCCTGGAGGAAGACCATGACCTCCTTGATGGCCTTCTGCTCCTCCCACGCCGCGCCGATCAGCTTCGTCCGCTTGGGGCCGAGGCCGGGCACCTCGACCAGGCGCGCGGGCTCGGTCTCGATGACGTCGAGGGTGTCGGTGCCGAAGTGTTCGACGATGCGGTCCGCGATCCGCGGGCCGATGCCCTTGATCAGGCCGGAGCCCAGATAGCGGCGGATGCCCTGGATCGTGGCGGGCAGGACGGTGGTGTAGTTCTCGACGGTGAACTGCTTGCCGTACTGAGGGTGGGAGCCCCAGCGGCCCTCCATGCGCAGCGACTCCCCCGGCTGCGCCCCGAGCAACGCGCCGACGACGGTCAGCAGATCGCCCGCGCCGCGGCCGGTGTCGACCCGCGCGACGGTGTAGCCGCTCTCCTCGTTGGCGTAGGTGATCCGCTCCAGGACCCCTTCGACGACGGCTGCGTTGACCATGGACCGACGGTACCGCCGGGCTCTGACAGCGCGCCGCCGGCCGGGGTGTCCGGCTCACCATCGAGGGGCCCGTCCGATGGTCGGGCCCCTCGATTCCCCCTCCACGCCGGCCCCGGATCCCCCCGGATCCCTCCCCTTTCGGGGCAGGCGTCAGCTTTGACTTCTGTGAACCGTCAACGGTTGTGCGCCTTCGCGGGGTTATTTCCCACCCGCCCGGGGTGCGCGGGCCGCCGGGCTCACCCGACGTGGCGGCGGAACCGGTCCACGATCTCCGCCAGCACCTCCGCGCCGTCCCGGGCCCACAGTGCCGGCTGGAAGATCTCCACCTCGATCGGGCCGCGGTAGCCGGCCGCCTCCACCCGCCGCCGGAACCACCGCAGGTCCACCACGCCGTCCCCGAGCTGCCCCCGCCCCAGCAGGACGCCCGCCGGCAGCGGGGTGACCCAGTCGGCGAGCTGGAAGGCGGCGATCCGCGACGCTGCGCCGCCGGCGCCGCCCGCGCGGCCGATCTGCGCGCCGACCGTGTCGTCCCACCACAGGTGGTAGGTGTCGATGACCACCCCCACCTGCGCGGCGGGGAAGCGTTCGGCGAGGTCCAGTGCCTGGGTGAGGGTCGAGACCACGCACCGGTCCGCCGCGTACATCGGGTGCAGCGGTTCGAGCGCCAGGCGCACGCCCCGCTCCGCCGCGTACGGCCCCAACTCACCCAGTGCGTCGGCGATCCGCTCCCGGGCCCCGGCCAGGTCCCGGCTGCCGGCCGGCAGCCCGCCGGAGACCAGCACCAGGGTGTCCGTCCCGAGGGCGGCCGCCTCGTCGACGGCCGCGCGGTTGTCGTCCAGGGCGGCGGCCCGCTCGCCCGGGTCCGCCGCCGTGAGGAATCCGCCCCGGCACAGGCTGGTGACGTGCAGCCCGGCGTCCCGTACGAGCCGGGCGGCCGCGGCCGGCCCGTACTCCTGGACGGGCGCCCGCCACAGGCCCACGCCCCGTACACCGGCCCGGGCGCAGCCGTCGGCCAGTTCGGGCAGCGACCACTGCCGGACGGTCTGCTGGTTGAGGCTGAGCCGGCTCAGGAGCGCGGACGGGGCGGCGCTCATGCGTCCTGCGCCCCGTGGACGGCGAGCAGGGCGCGCATCCGCGCGGCGGCGCGCTCCGGGTCCGGGAACAGGCCCAGCGCGTCGGCCAGTTGGTGGGCGCGTCGCAGATGCGGCAGCGAGCGCGCCGACTGCAGCCCGCCGACCATGGTGAAGTGCGACTGATGGCCCGCCAGCCAGGCGAGCAGGACGATGCCGGTCTTGTAGTAGCGGGTGGGCGCCTGGAAGAGGTGCCGGGAGAGCGCGACGGTCGGGTCCAGGGCGGCCCGGAACGCGGCCTCGCCCCCGGGGCCCCCGGCGTCGAGGTGGCATACGGCGTCGGCGGCCCGCTGGGCGAGCGGGTCGAAGATGCCCAGCAGGGCGTCGCTGAAGCCGTGTCCGTCGCCCGCGATCAGCTCCGGGTAGTGGAAGTCGTCGCCGGTGTAGCAGCGCACGCCCCGGGGCAGCCGGCGGCGCAGCCGTACTTCCCGGCCGGCGTCCAGGAGGGAGACCTTCACGCCGTCGACCCGGTCCGGGTGGTCGGCGACGATCCGCAGGAGCGTCCCGGTGGCCGCGTCGAGGTCCGCACCGCCCCAGTAGCCGGTCAGCGCCGGGTCGAACATCGGGCCGAGCCAGTGCAGGATCGCCGGCCGGGCCGATTGGCGCAGGAGGTGGCCGTACAGCTCCTGGTAGTCCTCGGGGCCGGTGGCGGCCGCGGCGAGCTGCCGGGACGCCATCAGGACGGGCCGGCCGCCGGCGTCCTCGACGACCGCGAGCTGTTCCTCGTAGGCGGCCCGCACCTGGGCCAACGACGCTCCATGGGCGGGCAGTTGATCGGTTCCCACGCCGCAGGCGAGGAGTCCGCCGACCGCCCGGGCCTCGGCGCCGGAGCGGCGGATCAGCTCGGCGGCGGCGGTCCAGTCCAGGCCCATGCCGCGCTGGGCGGTGTCCATCGCCTCGGCCACGCCCAGCCCCTGCGCCCACAGGTGGCGGCGGAAGGCGAGGGTGGCGTCCCAGTCGAGGGCGGCCGGGCCGTCCGGGGTGGTGTCGGCGCACGGATCGGCCACCACATGGGCGGCGGCGAAGACCGTACGGGAGCGCAGCGGGGGGTGCGCGGAAGAGGGGCGGGAGGGGGGCCGGGGCGGCGCTTCCTGGGGCGGTGCGGCATCCGGCCCGGAGGACGAGGGGTTCCCCGGGGCGTTCACGGGGTCGGCTCCGGCACCGTCAGCTGCGGCACCGTCAGGCGGCGGCCCTCCGCCGAGGAGCGCAGCGCGAGTGCGGCGAGCTGGACGCCGCGGGCGCCCGCCGCCAGGTCCCAGCGCCAGGGCTCGTCCCGTACGACATGCCGCAGGAACAGCTCCCACTGCGTCTTGAAGCCGTTGTCGAAGTCGGCGTTGTCGGGGACCTCCTGCCACTGGTCGCGGAACGCCCCGGAGGCCGGCAGGTCGGGGTTCCAGACCGGCCGCGGGGTGCCGGCGCGGTGCTGCACCCGGCAGTGGCGCAGCCCGGCGACGGCCGACCCCTCGGTGCCGTCCACCTGGAACTCCACCAGTTCGTTGCGGTGCACCCGCACCGCCCAGGAGGAGTTGATCTGCGCGACGATGCCGCCGGCCAGCTCGAAGATGCCGTACGCGGCGTCGTCGGCGGTGGCCTCGTACGGGGTGCCCGACTCGTCCCAGCGGCGCGGGATGTGCGTGGTGACGTGCGCCTGGACGCTGCGGACCGGCCCGAACAGCTCGTGCAGGACGTACTCCCAGTGCGGGAACATGTCGGCCGCGATGCCGCCGCCGTCCGCGGCCCGGTAGTTCCAGGAGGGGCGCTGTGCCGGCTGCCAGTCACCTTCGAAGACCCAGTAGCCGAACTCGCCCCGTACGGACAGGATGCGGCCGAAGAATCCGCCCTCGACGAGGCGGCGGAGCTTGCGGAGGCCGGGCAGGAAGAGCTTGTCCTGGACGACGCCGTTCTTGACGCCGGCGTCCCGGGCCAGCCGGGCCAGTCCCAGTGCGCCGGTGAGGCTGCTCGCGGTGGGCTTCTCGACGTACAGATGTTTCCCGGCGGCGATCGCCTTCGTCACCGCTTCCTCGCGGGCGGCGGTGACCTGCGCGTCGAAGTAGATGTCGATGCTGTCGTCGCCCAGTACGGCGTCGAGGTCGCAGGTCCAGTGCTCGAGCCCGTGGCGTGCGGCCAGGGCCCGGAGCTTGGGCGCGGAGCGGCCGACCAGCACCGGCTCCGGCCGGATCACCGTCCCGTCGGCCAGTTCGAGGCCGCCCTGGTCGCGCAGGGCCAGGAGGGAGCGCACCAGATGCTGGCGGTATCCCATGCGCCCGGTCACGCCGTTCATGGCGATGCGTACGGTCGTGCGTGTCACGGTCCGGCCCCTCTCGCTCACCGCAGGTAGGCATCCGGACCCAGTAAGCGCTTTCTCCCGCCGGGACGCCAGCACGCGTGGCGGGTCGGCGAGGGCCGGCGGGGCCGGAGCAGCGAGGGCCGGCGGGGCGCGGAAGCAGGCGGCGGAGCAAATGGGAGCAAACCGGGGCTGTGCAAATCGACCCGGGAGATTTATCCTTGACTCCGGCAAACAATGATGCAGTCAACGATGAGGCGCTCGCCGATGACCACACCACCCGATACGACGGCCGCCGCCACCCCGCCCGACGCCTCGGTCGACCTCCATGAGCTGCGCAGATTCAATCGCTTCTGGGTCAACCTGGTCTGCTCGCTCGATTTCGGGCGGCATCTCCACGTACCGTTCACCGACACCGAGGCCCGGGTCATGTACGAGCTCGCCCGCCGCCAGCGGGTGGACTCCGCGGACCTCCGGGTGACCCTCTCGCTGGATGCCGGCTATCTCAGCAGGCTGCTCAGGGGGTTCGAGGACCGCCTGCTGATCACCCGCGCCCGGTCCGAAGAGGACCGCCGCCGGCAGCGCATCATGCTGACCCCCCTCGGCTGGGAGGCGGCCGGGCTGCTGGAGGAGGGTTCCCAGGAAGCCGCGGCCTCCCTGCTGAAGGATTTCTCCACGGCGGACCGGGAGCGCCTGCTGCACTCGATGCGGGCCATCCGCGTCCTGCTCGGCAAGGACGCGGAGGATCTGGCCGACGCCCGGGCACCCCAGATCACGCTGCGCACCTCGCGCCCCGGGGACCTGGGCTGGATGGTGGAGCGCAACGCCGCCCTCTACGCCGCCGAGTACGGCTTCGATCTGCGCTACGAGGCGCTGGTGGCCAGGATCGTGGCGGAGTACGCCGAGGCCTTCGACCCGCAGTGGGACCGCACCTGGATAGCGGAGCTGGGCGGGGAGCGGGCGGGCGCCGTGATGTGCGTACGGGACGGCAGGCCGGGGGTCGCCCGGCTGCGGCTGCTGCTGGTGGAGCCCGGTGCACGCGGCCACGGCGTGGGCCGTCAACTCATCGACACCTGCGTGGAGTTCGCCCGGGAGGCCGGGTACGGCGAACTGGTGCTGTGGACCAACTCCCTGCTCGACGCGGCCCGCAGCCTCTACCAGCGCGCCGGATTCGAGCTGGTCGCCGAGTCGCCGCACCACAGCTTCGGCCAGGACCTGGTCGGACAGGACTGGCGGCTGGCGCTCTGACGGCACACGGGGGACGGGTCCGGGTGCCCACGGCCGGACAGAGCCGCGGGTGAGGGCCCCGGATGCCTCGCGGCCCAGGTCCGGGGACGCCCCGCCGGCGCGGCCCACCCACCCGCGGTCGTGCCGCGCCGGCGGCAGGCGCACCGGTGCGCCTGCCGCACGTGGTGCACATGGTGCACGTCCGGCACATGCCGCGCCGGACGACTCACCCGGCGCAATGCGGGCACGGACCACGGAACACGGGGAAGGACGGGGAGAACACCAGCAACCAGGAGGAGCGCAGGCATGGTCAACACGGGCGCCACGGACGGTACGGACGGTACGGACGGTACGGGCGGCACGAACGACTCCACTCCGGCGATGCGCTTCGCGTTCTCGACCCTCGGTGTGCCGGGGATGCCGGTGGCGGAGGTGCTCAGGCTGGCGGTCGACACCGGGTACCAGGGGGTGGAACTGCGGGCCCATCCGGAGGAGCCGGTGCATCCGCTGATCGGGACGCGGGAACGCGCCGCGGTGCGCGGCCGGTTCGCCGACGCCGGGGTCGAGGTCCTGGCGGTGGCCGGATACGCCGGGGTCGCCGCCGCCCGGGACACGGCGGGCGAGAAGGAACTGGCGCAGGAGCTGAGCGAACTGGTGCTGCTGGCGGCCGATCTGGGGGCGCCCTATGTCCGGGTCTTCCCCGGCGGCGGTGACCGCCCGGCGGCCGAGGCGGACGCGGACGCCGCCCGCCGGCTCGCCGCGGTGGCCCCGCTCGCCACCGAGCGGGGCGTCCGGGTCCTGCTGGAGACCCATGACTCCCACCGCACGGGCGCGGACGCCGCACGCGTGCTGGGTCCCGTGGGGCACCGTCAGATCGGTGCGGTCTGGGACGTGCTGCACAGCTGGCTCGGCGGCGAGGAGCCCGTCGACACCCATGCCGCGCTCGCCCCGCATCTGGGCTATGTGCAGGTCAAGGACGTCGCCTCGGCCGAGGACCGCACCCCGCTCCCGCTCGGCGCCGGCACCCTGCCGCTGGCTGCCGTCCTGGACACCCTCGCCCGGGACCCCGAGGACGCCCACGGTCCGGTGCCGGCCGCCGAGGGCAGCTACGACCAGGGGGCGGGCGGCTGGCTCTGCTGGGAATACGAGAAGCGCTGGTTCCCGCAGGCGGCGGACCTGTCCGGCCTGCTGGCCCCGGGCCGCGCGCACCTCCAGCGGCTGCTGTCCGGGGCCCACCGCCGGCTCCTGACCCCGCCCGGCCGCAAGGGGGAGCGGCGCCCCTCCGCTCCCCCTCTCCCCTGAGGCCCCATCACACATCCCCGGCCGCCCCGCAATCCCTGGGCGCCACCACGGAAGGAGTCATTGACCGACAATAGTTTTCCGGCTATCCGTGTCTCCTTGGAAGTTTCCTTCACAGAGCCGAGGAAGCCCTCCGGAAGGAGCGCAGATGCACTCCAGACGTACCGTCCTGACCACCGCTGCCGCCGCGGCCGCCGCCGCGTGCCCGACGGGGGTGGCCGCCCCCGCGCACGCCGCGGCGACCGCCCCCCGCGGGCACCGGCCCCCCTCCCCCGCCACCCGGGCCCGGCTGCGCCGCCTGATCTCCCGTATGACTCCGGAGGAAAAGGTCGGCCAGCTCTTCGTCATGCGGGTCTACGGGCATTCCGCCACCGACCCGGACCCGGCCGACGTCGCCGCGAACCAGAAGGAGATCGGGGTCGCCAACGCCGCGGAGCTGATCGCCAAGTACCACGTCGGCGGCATCATCTACTTCGGCTGGGCGCACAACACCCGTGAGCCGCATCAGATCGCCGACCTGTCCAACGGCATCCAGAAGGCCGCCGCCGCCCAGCGCGTGCCCGTGCCGGTGCTGATCTCCACCGACCAGGAACACGGCATAGTGGCCCGTGTCGGCGCGCCCGCCACGCTGTTCCCCGGGGCGATGGCGCTGGGCGCGGGCGGCTCCCGCGAGGATGCCGGCACGGCGGCCACGATCGCCGGCCAGGAGCTGCTGGCCATGGGCATCCGGCAGGACTACGCGCCGGACGCCGATGTCAACGTCAACCCCGCCAACCCCGTCATCGGCGTGCGGTCCTTCGGGGCGGACCCGCAGGCCGTGGCCCGGATGGTCGCCGCCGAGGTCAAGGGCTATCAGGGCGCCGGGATCGCCTCCTGCGCCAAGCACTTCCCCGGGCACGGCGACACGGACACCGACAGCCATGTCGGGCTGCCGTACATCCACCACACGGCCGAGGAGTGGGAGCGCCTGGACGCGCCGCCGTTCAAGGCCGCGATCGCCGCCGGCATCGATTCGATCATGACGGCGCACATCGTCGTGCCCGCCTTCGACAAGAGCGAGGACCCGGCCACCCTCTCCCGGCCGATCCTCACCGGCATCCTGCGCGAACGCCTCGGCTACGACGGTGTGGTGGTGACCGACTCCCTCGGCATGGAGGGCGTACGGGTGAAGTACGGGGACGCCCGGGTGCCGGTGCTCGCCCTCAAGGCCGGTGTCGACCAGCTGCTGAACCCCCCGGACCTGTCGCTCGCCCACGCCGCCGTGCTCAGGGCGCTCGCGGACGGCGAGCTGACCGAGCGGGACCTCGACACGAAGCTGATGCGCATCCTGCTGCTCAAGGAGCGGCGCGGGCTCTTCACGCACCCCTACACCACCCACCGGGCGGTGGACCGGGTCGTCGGCATCCGCAGCCATCTCGCCGCCGCGGACCGGATCGCGGACCGCACCACCACCCTGCTGCGCAACGACGCCGGGATCCTGCCGCTGTCCCGACGGCGGGAGCGCAGGGTGCTGGTGGTGGGCTTCGACGCGGCCGCGCCGACCGGCACCGGCGGCCCGCCCACCACGGCCTTGGCCAAGGCGTTCACGGAGCTGGGGTTCACCGCCACCGCGCTGTCCACGGGCCTGACGCCGGGCCGCCGGCAGATCGACGAGGCGGTGGCGGCGCTCGCCGCGCGGGACGCGGTGGTGGTGGCCACCTACAACGTGACCGCGGACTCCTCCCAGCGGCAGCTGGTCGCCGCGCTGCTGGCCACGGGCAAACCGGTGGTGCAGCTGGCGGTCCGCAATCCGTATGACATCGCCCAGCTGCCCGGGGTGAAGGCGGCGCTGGCGAGCTACTCCTGGACGGATGTGGAACTGCGGGCGGCGGCCCGGGTGATCGCCGGCCGGCGGGACCCGGCGGGCAAGCTGCCCGTCGCGATAATGCGCGCCGACACCCCGACCACGGCGCTCTACCGGATCGGGCACGGTCTGTCGTACTGACGCACGGCAGTCGACACGGACACGGCGCGCCCTCCCGTCCCCGGGGAGGGCGCGCCGCGTCCGCTGCCGGCAACCGGCGGCGGCCGGCGGCCGACGACGCACAGACCTACGGCCTTACGGCCTTACGGCCTTACGGCCGCAGCAGCGGCATCCGCCGGATCTCCTGCTTGTCCAGCTGCTTGTTGTACGGCGCCAGCGGCGCGGCCGTGCCGCTCGGGGCCTGGACACCGGCCCAGTCGAGAAGCTCGGCGGTGGCCTTGGTGCGGTCGGCGTCCTTCAGCTTGGCGATGTTCGAGCCGTGGTTGCCGCCGGGCACGGTGAAGACGTACGAGTTCCGGGCGCCCCTGCCGAGCTCGAAGTGCTCCGAACTCCACGGGTCGTACTGCCCGTTGACGAACATCATCCGGTTCGCGTGGTGGCGCACCCAGTGATCGACGTCGGGCATCGCGCGCTTGTCGAAGTGCATCGGGATGTCCTTGGGCACGAACGACCGCGAGTTGTTGATCCCGGGGTACTTCAGCAGGCCGGCGAGGTTCGGGTAGGCGTAGCCGGGCTCACCCAGCTGGGTGCCTGCCTGGTAGTAGTACGGCGTGTACGGCTCCATGCCCTGGTCGGTGTAGCTGTCGAAGCCGCCGACCTTGTCCATCCACGCCCACAGCCCGTCGGTGGAGACGGTCGGCTTGGGGACCTCGGCGCAGGCGGTCTCGGCCGGCTGGTACTGCCAGAACCCGAACACCAGGTCCGTGACCATGACTTCATAGGCCCGGTCGGCACCGCCGACGGTCTTGAAGGTCTGCTTCTTCTTGTCGGCCCAGGTCTGGAAGCGGCCGACCATCTCCTTGCGGCGCACCAGGGCCTCGCGCTCGATGGCGGCGAGGTCGGCGCGGCACTGCGCCGTCCCGACGGTCTTGAAGAACCGGTCGTAGGCGGAGTCCTCGTCGTTGCGTACGTCGTTGGGCGCGACGTAGGCGACGGTGCCGTTCATGTCGTGCGGGAAGAAGCGGCGGTAGTAGGTGGCGGTCATGCCGCCCTTGCTGCCGCCGGTGTCGATCCAGTTCTTGCCGTAGATGCGGTGCAGGGCCTGGAAGATGCGGTGCTGGTCATCGGCGGCCTGCCGGATGTTCAGCTTCTTCCAGTCCGTGGGAGTGGGCCGCGACGGGGTGAAGTAGCGGTACTCCAGGGAGACTTGATTGCCGTCGATGATCTTGGTGGGTTCGCTGCGGGACGGCGTGGTGCTGACGTTGTAGCCGGAGGTGAAGAACACCGTCGGGCGGTCGACCGACTTGTGCAGCAGGGTCAGCCGCTGCTGGAACGTCCCCTTGGACGGATGCCGGTGGTCAATCGGCTGGGTGTAGTTCAGGACGAAGTAGCGGTAGCCGTCGACCGGCTTCTCTTCGATGAGGCTCATGCCCGGGATCGCCAGGATCCGGTCCTTGATGTCCTCGGTCTTCGGCTCGGCGGCGGTGGCCGCTCCTGCCGACACGCTGCCGGCGCCCGCCGTGCCTATGAGCACGGCGAGTGACAGCAGCCATCTGGTGGCCTTGCGCATGCACCCTCCCCTTGGGATAGCAAAGGTCGGGCTGAACCTATCGGCGCGGTGCGGGTGCCACCAGCCCTCGGAGCCATCCGGTGGATCTTCCGAACGGCCGCGGGGGCGGACGGCGGACGGCCGGGCGGAGCGACCGGGCGGGCCCTCAGCCCCACGGCCCTCAGCCCCCGGGCTCTCAGACCCGGACCTCGGACCCGGATCCCGGCCCCGCCGTCTCAGGCCGCGAGTTCCTCCTCCTCGCCCGTGAAGGTGCGCCACAGCTCCGCGTAGCGGCCGTCGTGGGCCAGGAGCTGGGCGTGGGTGCCGTCCTCCGCTATCCGGCCGCGGTCGAGCACCACCACGCGGTCCGCGCGGGCCGCGGTGGTCAGGCGGTGGGCGACGATGAGGGTGGTGCGCCGGCGGGCGGGCGGCCCCGCGTCCGTGCGGGCGGGGTCGAGCGTGCGCAGACGGTCGGTGGCCTGGTTGACGACCGCTTCGGTGGCGAGGTCCAGCGCCGCGGTGGCCTCGTCGAGCAACAGCACGTCCGGGTCGACGAGTTCGGCACGGGCCAGTGCCAGCAGCTGGCGCTGGCCGGCGGAGAGGTTGCGGCCGCGCTCGGCGACCTCGTGGAGGTAGCCGCCGTCGAGGGTGGCGATCATGGCATGGGCGCCGACGGACCGGGCGGCGGCCTCCACCTCGGCGTCGGTGGCGTCCGGGCGGCCGTAGGCGATGGCGTCACGGACGGTGCCGGCGAAGAGGTAGGACTCCTGGGGGACCACGCCCAGGCGGCGGCGATAGCCCGTCAGATCCAGCTCGCGCAGGTCCGTGCCGTCGATCCGGACGGCTCCCCCGGACGGGTCGTAGAACCGCGCGACCAGCTTGACCAGCGTGGACTTGCCGGCGCCGGTCTCGCCGACGAAGGCCACGGTCTGGCCGGCCGGGATGGTGAGGTCGACGCCGGCCAGCGCCGGTTCCTCGCCGCTGCCGTAGTGGAAGTGGACGTCGTCGAAGGTGATGTCGCCGCGCAGCGCGGGCACCTCGCGGGGCCGCTCGGCGACGGGGGTGGTGGTCGGCTCGCGCAGCAGCTCCTGGATGCGGCCGAGCGAGACGGAGGCCTGCTGGTAGCCGTCGAAGACCTGGGAGAGCTGCTGGACGGGGGCGAAGAACAGGTCGATGTAGAGGAGGTAGGCGACCAGCGCACCGGCCGTCAGGGTGTGCGAACCGACCCGGTCGGCGCCGACGATCAGCACCAGCGCGGCCGCCACGGACGACAGCAGCTGGACGAACGGGAAGTAGACCGAGATCAGGAACTGACCGCGGACCCGGGCCCGGCGGTAGGCGTCGCTGCGGGCCGCGAACCGCTCCTCGCCGCTGCGCTCGCGCCGGAACGCCTGGACGATCCGCAGTCCGGCGACGCTCTCCTGGAGGTCGCCGTTGACGACGCTGATCCGCTCGCGGGCCAGCTCGTACGCCTTCACGCTCTGCTTGCGGAAGAAGTACGTGCCGATGATCAGCGGCGGGAGGGTGGCGAAGACGACCAGGGCCAGCTGGACGTCGATGGCCAGCAGCGCGACGAGGATGCCGAAGAAGGTGAGCACCGAGACCAGGGCGGTGACCAGGCCGGTCTGCAGGAAGGTCGACAGGGCGTCGACGTCGGTGGTCATCCTGGTCATGATCTTGCCGGTCAGCTCGCGCTCGTAGTAGTCGAGCCCGAGGCGCTGGAGCTGCGCGAAGATCTTGAGGCGGAGGGAGTAGAGGACCCGTTCGCCGGTGCGTCCGGTCATGCGGTTGCCGCCGATCTGCGCCGCCCACTGGGCGAGGACCACGAGCAGGGCGACCACGGCGGCCGTCCAGACGCCGATCAGCGCACCGCGCCGCACGCCCTCGTCGATGCCCTGCCGGATCAGCACCGGCAGCAGCAGCCCGGCGACCGCGTCCACGGCGACCAGCGCCAGCGCGCACCCCAGCGGCCTGCCGAAGCCGTGCAGCAGCCGGCGCAGGCCGTAGGAGCGCTCGGGGCGCAGGGCTTGGTCCTCGTCGACCTCGGGGGTGTCGGTGGCCGGCGGCAGGGCGGCGACCTGGGCGAGCAGCTCGGGCGTCGCCGTCAGCCCGGCCATGGCTCCGCCGATGCCGGGCCCGGCGCCGGCCGCCGCGCGGGCCGCCGTCCCGGCCGCGCCCGCCTCGGCCTCCTGCTCGCGGCGGACCCACAGCTCGGGGGTGATCGTGCCGGCGGCGTCCCGCTCCCCGTCGGGCTCGGCGGCCTCCGGCGTCCACTCCCGCGGCGCGCCCGCGGCGTACTCGGCGTACTCGGCGTACTCGGCGTCGAAGCCGCCCGCCGCTTCGCCCGCCGGGTCGTGCGCGACGTCGCCCAGCTCGTCCGGGTCGGTCAGCAGCCTGCGGTAGAGCGCGCAGCGGCTCTCCAGCTCCTCCTGGGTGCCGATGTCGACCAGCCGCCCGCCGTCGAGGACGGCCACCCGGTCGGCGAGCGCCAGGGTGGAGGCGCGGTGGGCGATCAGCAGGGTCGTGCGGCCCGCCATGACGCCGCGCAGCGCCTCGTGGATCTCGTGCTCGACCCGGGCGTCCACCGCCGAGGTGGCGTCGTCCAGGACCAGCAGCCGGGGGTCGGTGAGGATGGCGCGGGCCAGGGCGACGCGCTGGCGCTGGCCGCCGGACAGCGTCAGGCCCTGCTCGCCGACCTTGGTGTCATAGCCGTCGGGAAGCGCGGAGATGAAGCCGTCGGCGCGGGCGGCGCGGGCCGCGGCGCGCACCTGTGCGTCGGTGGCCTCCGGGTGGCCGTAGGCGATGTTGTCGCGTACGGAGTCGGAGAACAGGAAGCTGGTCTCGGGGACCAGCCCGATGGCGGCCCGCAGCGACTCCAGGGTCAGTTCGCGCACCTCGTGGCCGCCGATCAGGACGCGGCCCGCGGTGACGTCGTAGAAGCGGGGCAGCAGCAGCGAGACGGTGGACTTGCCGCTGCCGGACGTGCCGACCACGGCGACGGTCTCGCCGGCCTCGATGCGCAGTGAGAACCCTTCGAGGACGGGGCGGACCGGGCCGGCGGCGGCCGCGGGCTCCTCGCCGGCCTCGCGGTGCGGCGGCGCGTAGGCGAACGTGACGTCCTCGAAGGCGACGGTCGCGGGGGCGTCGGCGGGCAGCGGGTGGGCGTCCGCCCGCTCCTGGAGGGCCGGCTCGGTGTCGATCAGCTCGTAGACCCGCTCCACGCCGGCCCGTGCCTGCTGGCCGACGGTCAGCATCATCGCCAGCATCCGCACGGGTCCGACCAGCTGCGCGAGGTAGGTGGAGAAGGCGACGAAGGTGCCGAGGGTGACCTGGCCCTGGGTGGCCATCCAGCCGCCGAGGGCCAGCATCGCGACCTGGCCGAGGGCGGGGACGGCCTGCAGCGCGGGGGTGTAGCGGGCGTTGAACCGGACCGTGCGCAGACGTCCGGCGAACAGCCGGCGGCTGACCTCGCGCAGCTTCCCGGTCTCCTGCTCCTCCTGCCCGAAGCCCTTGACGACCCGGACGCCGGAGACCGCGCCGTCCACGACACCGGCCACGGCGGCCGCCTGCCCCTGGGCGTACCAGGTGGCGGGGAACAGCCGGGCGCGGCTGCGCCGGGCGATGAACCACAGGGCGGGGGCGACGGCCAGCGCGACGACGGTGAGCAGCGGGGACAGCACCATCATGACGACCAGCGAGATCACGAACAGCAGGACGTTCCCGATCATCATCGGGAGCATGAACAGCAGGCTCTGGATGAGCTGGAGGTCGCTGGTGGCGCGGCCGACGACCTGGCCGGTGCTCAGCTCGTCCTGCCGCCGGCCGTCGAGCCGGCCGATCGCGGAGAACATCCGGGTCCGCAGGTCGTGCTGGGCGTCCAGGGCGAGGCGGCCGCCGTAGAAGCGGCGTATGTAGGTGAGGACGTAGACCACGACGGCGGCGACGACCAGCAGGCCGGCCCAGGGGCCGAGCGGGCGGGCGTGCCGCACGATGACATCGTCGATGATCAGCTTCGGGACGAGCGGGACCAGGGCCAGCACCGCCATGCCGGCGAGTGAGGAGCCCAGGGCGAGCAGCACGTCCCTCTTGTACTGCCAGCAGTCGCGGATCAGCCGCCGCGCCCAGCCCACTCGTTGCCTGTCCGTCCCCGTCACCCGGTGCCTCCCGCTCCTCGACACGTACCGCATGGCACCAACACCGCCGGGGGCGGATTTCATCCCGCCGTGATCTGCCGGCGGCATTCCGGCGGGGGGCGCGAAGGAGCGCGGGCCGGCGCCGGCGGCGCGACGGCCCCGTCCCGGCGGGTGCGGGGCGGGGCCGTCGTCCGGTGCGGCGGGCGGGTTACTTCACGCGCCGCACGTCCAGCTCGGTGATTCCCGGATGCGGCTTGGGCTTGCCGCCCGCCGCCGGGGTCCGGTCGCCCTCGACGGTGACCCGGACGTACCGCGCCGGGCTCCGGCCCGCGTACCCGGTCC
This sequence comes from Streptomyces sp. NBC_01454, assembly GCF_036227565.1. Taxonomy (NCBI): domain Bacteria; kingdom Bacillati; phylum Actinomycetota; class Actinomycetes; order Kitasatosporales; family Streptomycetaceae; genus Streptomyces; species Streptomyces sp. NBC_01454. The sequence continues at coordinate 5,338,068 of NZ_CP109460.1, read as the reverse complement.
CCGTCCAGTGCTTTCCGTCCCGGGAGACCTGGACCCGGTAGGACTTCGGGCGGGTCGCGGTCCAGTGCGGGGTGATCTGTCCGACGAGGGTGGGCCGGCCGAGGTCGACGGTGAGGGTGCCGGTGGCGGCGTTGGGCACCCACGCGGTGGTGGTGTTGCCGTCCACGGCGGCGCCCGCGTACATGCCGGGCTCCTCCGAGGTCGCCGTGGCCGGGGTGCAGCGGGCCGCGTCCGACGTCGCCACCCGGTCCGGGCGGCGGGTCTTCAGGACGGCCGGCACACCGCGGCTGACGATCTTGTCGCCCTCGGGCGTCTCGATCCGCATCGGTGCCCCGGCGGTCAGCCGCACGGTGGTCTGGTGGGCGCCGATGGCGAGGTCATAGGTCCGGCCCTGCCAGTGCAGAGCGCGCAAGGTGACGCCCTGCGACAGCTGCGGCGGCAGCATCGGGTCGAGGTGCACCGCGTTCTCCCGCAGCCGCAGCCCGGTCAGCCCGTTGGTGAAGGTCTGCAGGAAGCCGCCCTTGCCGGTGAGGAAGTCCTGGGCGGGCTTGCCGGCGTGCGGGTCGTCGGCGCCGGCCTTGTCGCCGCGTGCCTCGGAGAACTCCTTGAACGGCCCGCGCACGAACGGCTTGATGGACCGCTGCAGATAGGTGTAGGTCGCGCAGCCGGGCTCGCCGATGGCGGCGGCGTCGATGGCGTGCACGGAGTCCGTCATGGCCGGGCCGTCCGGGTCGGTGTGCCCGGCGTAGAAGTCCAGCGTGCGGGCCGCCTGCGCCTGCGACATGGGCCATTCCAGCGGGTACATCAGCAGCACGGTGTCGGCCTGCTTGATGGTGGTGCCCTTGTACCCGGCGTACTGCTCGAAGATCTTCTTCTTGCTGTCGTAGGGGATCCGCAGCTTGTCGGCGATGGTCTTCCAGGAGGCCGGTGCCTTCTCGCCGAGGATCGTGGCGACGCGGGTGGCGTTGCGCAGGGCGGTGGCGGCGCCGGCGTTGGTGAACACCCCGTCGTTGACGCCGTTGCTGTACTCGTCGGGACCGGCGACGTTCTTGACGGAGTAGCTGCCGTCGGCGTTATGGGTGACCCGGGAGGCCCAGAATTCGGCGATGCCCTTGAGGACCGGCCAGCCGCGGGACCTCAGCCAGGCGGTGTCCTTGGTGGCGAGGTAGTACTGCCAGGTGGCCAGGGAGATGTCGCCCATGAGGTGGTTTTGGGTCTTGCAGTGCGGCGGGTCCCAGCTGTGGCACTCGTTCCACAGATCGCCCTTGCTGCCGCTGGTCCAGGGGTAGAACAGCCCGTCGTAGCCGAGCTTCTTGGCATTGGCGCGGGCCCCGGCGCGGGTCTTGTAGCGGTAGTCGACGATGGACCGGGCGAGCGTGGGATGGGTGGCCAGCAGGCCCGGGTACATCCAGGTCTCGGCGTCCCAGAAGACCTCACCGGCGTAGTTGTCGCTGGTCAGGCCGGTGGGGCCGATGCTGTTGTCGCTGCCGGCGCGGGTTGCGGAGAGCAGTCCGTACTGCGCCGAGCGCACCCAGGACTGCATCTCGCGCTGCCCCTTGACCTCGATGTCGCTGCGCCACATCCGCTGCCAGGCGGCGGTGTGCCGGGCGAACAGGGCGTCCCAGCCGCGGGCCGCGGCCCGGCGCGAGGCGGCGTCGGCGGCGGCCCGCGGCGAGCGGGAGGTGAGCGCGGTGTCCACGCCGACGTACTTGGTCAGCTCGTAGGAGCGGCCACTGCGGACCGGGAAGGACACCCGCTGGCGGTTGCTCAGTCTGTCCTTCTGCGGCTCCTGGCGGGGCTGGTGGGCCTGCACCCCGGGCCCGGTGCGCAGGGTGGAGGCCACCGCGCCGTCGGTCTTCGTCCCGTCCGTGCGGAATCCGACGTCCATGGTGCGGCCGTTCTGCGCGCCGGCGCCGGACGGTGCCATCCGGCGGGCGCCGCGGCCGTCGAGGCCGTCGGTGACGGTGGCCGCGCCGCTCCAGTGGGGCGTCATCCGCAGGCGGACCGCGCCGGTGTGGGCGTCGCTGCGGTCGGCGAGCACGTCGTAGACCAGGTCGGTGCGGCGCCCGTCGGCGGCCGTCCAGGTCAGTGAGGTACGGACGAAGCCGCAGCGCAGGGAGAGGGTCTGGCGGTAGTGCGAGATCCGGCCGGGTGCGGTGGCCGAGGAGAAGGTGTCGGGGCGGGCCCCGCCGGTGGCGACATCGAGCGTGGACCAGGTGGGGATCGCGGCGATGGCCTGCCGGCCCTGGACGTCCTTGGGGCCCTTGGCGTAGAGCCCGGAGACGAACGCGCCGTCGTAGGCGGGTGTCTTCAGCGGCCAGCCGGTGGTGCCGCCGGGCGCGGTGTAGCCGGCGCCGTTGGGCGCGACCCGTGCGCCGAGGTACCCGTTGCCGACGTAGGCGTGGTAGCTGTCCTTGGGGTCGATCTTGGTGGACGTGGACGTCCAGCCGGCGCTGTCGTCGCCCGGCACACAGGGCCCCTGGGCGCCGCCGGCGGACGGGCCTCCTTCGGGCGCCCGGACGGGTGCCGAGGCCGAGGCCGATACGGGTGCGAGGACCGCGACCAGGGCTCCCGCGAGCAGCGGGGCGACCAGCTTGCGCGGGCGGCGGGCAGCGCGGGGCCGCCGCTCCGCCTCGTCCCGCGGCGGCCGGTCAACGGGGGGCTGTGCCGAATGATCCATGGTTCTCCGTTGTACGGGCGCGTCCGTGCCGCGTCGTCCACGCGGCACGGACATCACCGTGAACATCATCAGGCCCCCGCCTGCACGGCACCCTAGGACGTATCCCCCGTCCGGGTCACGGGATCCGCCGCACCGAGTGACCACCGGCGCGTGGACGGGTGCCGGACACGTCACCCGATTGGTCAAAGAGCCCCTGATACGGCACACTTTTAGACTGACCAGTCAGATCAAAGGGGAGGGGTGTTCGTGAACACCACCCGCCAGGGGGCGGCGGTCGACGCCAGGGGCATAGGAGTGGAGGGCCCACGGGGTTGGGCGTTCCGGGGCATCGACATCTCCGCGGAGCCGGGCGCGCTGATCGCCGTCCAGGGCTCTTCCGGTTCCGGCCGTACCTGCCTGCTGCTGGCCCTCACCGGCCGGATGCGGATCACCGCGGGCGAGGCGACGGTCGCCGGACTTCCGCTTCCCCAGCGCATGGGGACGGTGCGCAGCCGGACCGCCATCGCCCATGTGCCGGGCGTCGTCGAACTCGAACCGGCCCTCACGGTCGGCGAACACCTCAAGGAGCAGGCCCTGCTGGGCCACCGCTTCCAGGGCCTGGGCGCCTCGCTCCCCTGGGGCAGGCGCCAGAAGGAAGCCACCCGGGCCCGGATCGACGCCGCGCTCGCGGCTGTCGGGCTCGACCCCGCCGCCCTCGTCAAGGGCCTGGGGACGGCCGTGCGGGACCTGGAGCGGATCGAGGCGCTGCGGCTCTCCGTCGCCCTCGGGATCATGCACGGCCCGCAGCTGCTGGCCGTCGACGATGTCGACCTCAAGCTGTCGGCGGCGGAACGCGCCGAGGCCTGGCAGCTGCTGCGGGACCTGACGCGGGCGGGCACCACCGTCGTGGCCGCCGGCAGCGAGGCCCCCGCGGACGCCGTGCTCGTGCGCACCACACCCGCCCCGGCCGCCGCCGACAAGACCGGCATACCGGCCGCCGAGGCGCCGGCCACCGACGGACCCGGCACGGCAGGCACCGACACCAACACCGACACCGACACCGACACCGACGAGGAGGAAGCAGCGGATGCGTTCGCCGAGACTGGCCGCGCTTGAGCTCAAGCGTTTCGGCAGGGGGAAGCTTCCCCGTCTGGGCCTGGTCGCCCTGATGCTGATCCCGCTGCTCTACGGGGCCCTGTACCTGTGCTCCTTCTGGGACCCCTACAGCCGCCTGGACAAGATCCCGGTGGCCCTCGTCAACGAGGACCAGGGCGCCACCACCGGCGGCAAGAAGTTCACCGCGGGCGACGACCTGTCCGAGAACCTCAAGGACAGCAAGAAGTTCCACTGGGAGGACGTCAGCTCCGCGGACGCCGCCAAGGGCGTCGAGAACGGCACGTACTACCTCTCGCTGACCGTCCCGAAGGACTTCAGCGAGCGGATCGCCTCCAGCTCCGGGGACACCCCGCAGACCGGCGCGCTCCAGGTCCGTACGAACGACGCCAACAACTACGTCGTCGGCTCGATCTCCAAGACGGTCTTCTCCGAGGTGCGCGCGAAGACCTCGGCCACCTCGGCGCGGGCCATGCTCGACAAGATCTTCATCTCGTTCTCCGATCTGCACGACAAGACCGCCCAGGCGGCGGACGGGGCCGGGAAGGTCGACAAGGGCGTGGGCTCGGCCAAGAAGGGCTCCGGTGACCTCGCGGACGGCCTCGGCAAGCTCAACGAGGGCGCCGGCAAGGTCAGTCAGGGCGCCGGTGACCTGAGCAAGGGCGCCTCGACGGCCGTCGCCAAGGCCCATGAGCTCAGCGCGGGCGCGGGCCGGGTCGCCGACGGCACCCAGCAGCTCGCCGAGAAGGTGCACGGCATCGCCAAGAAGGACCTGCCCTACCTCCGCGCGCACGGCAAGGAGATCGGCCAGGGCGCGCAGTTCGTCGCCGACGCCACCGAGACCATCGATGACGTCCTCGACACCCTGCCGGGCGACTCCGCCAAGGCCGCCACGCAGGCCCGCAAGAACGCCGACAACGCCGCGGAGATCTATCAGGACCGCTGCGGCGGGCTGCTGGACACCGACCCCGACTGCACCAAGCTGAAGGCGCTCGCGGACGGCAGCAAGGTGGCCGCCGACGCAGCGGAGAAGGTCCACGACGCCGTCGCCGGGGCGGACTTCGGGCCGCTCCGCAGCAAGCTGCACGAGGTGCACCAGGGCGCGGTGATGGTCGCCGAGCAGGCACCGGGCATCGGGCAGCGCGCGGACACCGCGATCCGTCAGATCAACCAGCTCAACGCCGGTGCCCACAAGGTCTCCCAGGGCGCGGGGCTGTTCGCGAACGGCATCGGCACCCTCGCCGACGGCGCGGGCAAGGTCGCCGACGGCGCCGGCAAGGTCCACAGCGGCGTCGGTGACGCCAAGGAGGGCGCCGTCAAGCTCACCGGCGGCCTCTTCAAGCTCAAGGACGGCACCAACCAGCTGGCCGACGGCCTGCACAGCGGTGTCGCCAAGATCCCGGACTACAACAAGAAGGACCGCGACGCCCGCACCGAGGTGATGGCCGACCCGGTCGAGCTGGCCGCCAAGTCGATGCACAAGGCGCCCAACTACGGCACCGGCCTGGCGCCGTACTTCATCCCGCTCTCCCTCTGGGTCGGCGCGATGGTCGCGTTCATGCTGCTCCCGGCGCTGAGCAAGCGGGCCCTGGCCGCGGGCGCCCCGGGCTGGCGGATCACCCTCGGCTCCTGGCTGCCCGCCTACGCCGTCGGCGTCGTACAGGTGCTGGCCCTGATGGCCGTCCTGCACTGGGGCCTGGGCCTGGAGATGGTCCGCTCGGCCGGCACCGTCGGCTTCCTGCTGCTGGCCACGGCCTGCTTCACCGCGATCATCCAGCTGCTGGGCGCGTTCTTCGGACCGGCCGGGCGGGTGCTGACCCTGGTCGTCCTGATGCTCCAGCTGACCTCGGCGGGCGGCACCTACCCGGTGCAGACCAGCCCCGGCTTCTTCGGTGCCATCCACCCGTTCCTGCCGATGAGTTACGTGGTCGACGGCCTGCGCCGGCTGATCACCGGCGGTGACCTCGGCATCGTCTGGCAGGGCTGCGGCGTCCTGGTGGCCTTCACCCTCGGCGCGCTGGCCCTGACCGCCCTCGCGGCGCGCAGCCGGCAGGTCGTACGGATGAAGGATCTGCACCCGGAACTCAGCCTGTGAGTGTGCTCCCGGTCTCCCGGGGCGAGGCCGGCGACGGCACCGCCCCGGGGGCCGCCCCGGCCCCCCGGCGTGCCTCCACGCGCCGCCGGCTCTTCGACGCCGCCGTGGTCCTCATCGCCGAACAGGGCTTCTCGGCCACCACCGTCGACGAGATCGCCGACCGCGCCGGTGTCGCCAAGGGGACCGTCTACTACAACTTCGCCAGCAAGAACGTCCTCTACGAGGAGCTGCTGCGCGACGGCATGGACCTGCTCGCCGGCTCGCTGCGCCGGGCCGCCGACGCCACGGTGGCCGCCGGCGGCAGCCGCGTCGACGCCCTGGACGCCATGATCCGCGCCGGCCTGGACTTCATCGCCGGCTCCCCCGCCCTGATGCAGCTCTACGTCGCCGAACTCTGGCGCACCAACCGCACCTGGCGCGCGACCCTCACCTCCGTGCGCGGCCGGGCGCTGACCGTCGTCGAGTCCGTGCTGCGCGACGCCGTGGCCACCGGCGAACTCTCCGCGGAACTCGACATCTCCCTGACCGCCTCCGCCCTCCTCGGCATGGTCCTGGTGGCCGCCCTGGACTGGCAGTCCTTCCAGCCGGACCGCTCGGTCGAGGACGTCCACGCGGCCCTCTCACGGCTGCTCCAGGGGCGGGTGGGGGCGGGCGGAGCATAGGGCCCCGCCCTGCCGCACGAAGGCCGGCCGGTGACCGGACGGGGGGTCAGGGTTCGATGACTCCCGCGTGCGCGCTGGACGGTGACAGGACGGCTGACGGGGTGGTCCCTCCGGCGAAGGAGGCGTCGTAGCCGCCGTTGGCGAGGATGTACACCAGGATGAGCGTCTCGTTGAACCGGGCGACGCCTTGGGCGTCGGTGACGGCGGTGCCCATGAGGTTGCCGCCGACGCTGAACACGATGGTCTGACCGGGCACCGGCAGGCCGGTGACCTGGTCGGTCAGCGTCGCGGTCAGGAACGGGAAGTACACGTGCGGCGGGAACAGCTTCGACAGCGCCGGGGTCGCGGTCAGCGTGGTGGCGTGGACGGGGAGGAGGTAGGTGAAGCCGTTCACCAGGGACGCCATGCCACCAGGAGTGGTGACGGTGACGGTGGCCGGACCGGCCGCCCCGGGCGGGGTGACGAAGGTGAGCTGGGTGCCGGTGGCGTTGACGGTGACCCCGGTGGCGGGGTTGCCGCCGACGGTGACGCTCGCACCGGTCAGGTTGGTGCCGGTGAGCGTCACGACCGTGCCGCCCGCGACGGGCCCTTGGGCGGGGTTGATGCTGGTCACCGTCGGGTCGAATTGGATGACGCTGACGTTGTTCCCGTTGATGTTGCTGACGTAGACCTTGTTGTTGGGGGCAACCGTCACGGCGATCGGTCCGGCGCCGACGGGGATCGGGGCGCCGACGACGGTGTTGGTGGCGGTGTCGAACACCGTCACGTTGTTCGCCGCCCGGTTGGCCGTGTAGGCCATCCCGTCGGCGCCGACCGCGATTCCCCACGGCTGGTTGCCGACGGCGATCGGGGCGCCGACGACGGTGTTGCTGATGGTGTTGATCACCGTCACGGTGTTCGACCCGATGTTGGCGACGTAGGCGTTGCCGTTGGGGGCGATCGCCACGAAGTTCGGCTGGGCGCCGACGGGGATCGGGGCGCCGATCACGGTGTTGGTGGCGGTGTTGATCACCGTCACGGTGTTCGATCCCCGGTTGGTGACGTAGGCGTTGCCGTTGGGGGCGACCGCGACCCCGACCGGCTGGGCGCCGACGGCGATCGGGGCGCCGATGACGGCGTTGGTGGTGGTGTCGATCACCGTCACGGTGTTCGCGGCGAAGTTGGTGACGTAGACGCGTCCACCGGGGACGGCCGCCACCACGGCCGGCTGGTTGCCGACGGCGATCGGGGCGCCGACGACGGTGTTGGTGGCGGTGTTGATCACCGACACGGTGTTCGACCCGCTGTTGGGGACGTAGGCGTTGCCGTTGGGGGCGACCGTCAGCCAGACCGGCGTACCGCCGACGCCGATCGGGCCGCCGATGACGGTGTCCGTGGTGGTGTTGATCGCCGACACGTTGGCCGATCCGGAGTTGGCGACGTAGAGGTCGCTGCTGGGGGCGATCGCCACCCCGACCGGGTTGTTGCCGACGGGGATCGAGGTGACGGCCAGGAAGAGCTGCGCCGGGGCTGCCGCCCGGCTCACCCCTCCCGTCCCGGCGGTCGGCGACACCTGGCCGGAGAGGAGGGGTGTCGCCAGCAGCGCCGGCTGCGGTGACTGAACGCTGGTACTCATGTGGACCCCTTCGGTGGGGGCCACCCTGGACCCGGCACGCTCCCCGCGCGGGGAGCAGCACACGTCCGTCGATCCCTGTCCGGGGCACCACAAACCGCCACGACAGACCGCAGTTCACCAAAAACACGACGGGCTGCGCACCCCGAGGAGGGATGGGCAGCCCGTTTGGTTCGGTAAGACCGTCTTCCCCGCCCGGTGAGGCGGTGAAACATCTCTCCGGGCGTCGTCAGGAGTCCAGATGTGTCGGCGCGAACATCCGCAGGACCGCCGGGAGCACGACGACCGAGGGGCCGGGGGCCGCGAGCGCCGCCGCCAGGTCCGCGCGCAGCCGCTCCGGGCTCGTACGGACCGCGGGGACGCCGAACGACTCGGCAAGTGCCACGAAGTCCGGGCGGGTGAGTTCGGTGCCGGTGGCCGCGCCGAAGGCGTCGGTCATGTACTCCCGCAGGATGCCGTAGCCGCCGTCGTCCACGATGAGCCAGGTCACCGGCGCGTCGTACTGCCGGGCGGTGGCGAGTTCGGCGATCGAGTACATGGCGCCGCCGTCGCCGGAGACCGCCAGCACCGGTCGCGCCGGGTGGGCGGCGGCCACCCCCAGGGCCGCCGGGAAGCCGTAGCCCAGCCCCCCGGCGCCCTGTGCCGAGTGCAGGGCGTTGGTGCCCCGCGGGTCGAAGGCGGACCAGGCCCAGTAGGCGAGGATCGTCATGTCCCAGCAGCTGACCGCGCCGTCGGGCAGCGCCTCCCGCACCGAGGCCAGGAGCTGCTGCTCCAGGTCGAGTTGCTGCCCGGAGAGCCGGCCGCGGACGCGCCCCAGGAGGTCGGACACGGCGTCCTCGGGGGCGGGCGCCCCGGCGGGACCGGCACCGCGTGGCGCGCGGTCCCCGACCTCCTTGCCCAGCGCGGCCAGCGCCGCCCGCGCGTCCGCGTGGATGCCCAGCGCGGCATGGTTCGCTTCGAGCTTGCCGAGGTCCGCCTCGATCTGCACGACCCGGCCCCGCGGCCGGAAGGTGTGGTAGTTCGAGGAGAGTTCGCCCAGCCCCGAGCCGACGACCAGCAGGGTGTCCGCGTCCTCCAGGAAGGTCGTGGTGTAGCGGTCCTCCAGCCAGGACCGGAGGGAGAGCGGGTGCTCCCAGGGGAAGGCGCCCTTGCCCCCGAAGGTGGTGGCCACCGGCGCCCGCAGCTGCTCGGCGAGCGCCAGCAGCTCCGCCTCGGCCCCGGCCCGGACGACTCCGCCACCGGCCAGGATCACCGGCCGCCGGGCCTCGGTCAGCCGGCTCGCCGCGGCCGCGATCAGCTCGGGGCGGGGCGGCAACTCCCCCGGGGCGGCATGCAGTTCGGTCACCGCGGGGACGTCCACCTCCGCCAGCAGCACGTCCTGCGGGATCTCCAGCCACACCGGCCCGTGCGGGGCGCTCAGCGCCGACTCCCAGGCGGCGGCCACCGCGGAGGGGATCTGGGAGGCCGTACGCGCCGTGTGGACGGACTTGACCACGCCACGGAACGAGGCGCTCTGGTCGCCGAGTTCGTGCAGATAGCCGTGGCGGCCGCCGCCGATCCCGGCCAGCGGCACCTGACTGCCGAGGGCCAGGACGGCCGCCGAGCCGGCCGCCGCCTCCTGGAGCGCGGGCAGCGTCATCAGCGCGCCGGGGCCGGTGGAGACCAGCAGCGGCGCGACCCCGTGCGTGGCCCTGGCGTACGCGTCGGCGGCGAAGCCCGCGTTGTTCTCCACCCGCAGACCCACATAGCGCAGCGCGGAGCGGCGCAGCGCGTCGAACACCCCGAGCGCGTGCTGACCCGGCAGCCCGAAGACGGTGTCCGCGCCCAGGGCCGTCAGCGACTCGACGACCAGATCGCCGCCGGTGCGCTTCGTCTGCTCCGGCACGGTTTCGGTGGTGCTCATCTGCGGTCGGCTCTCCGTCTCGTGGTGGGTGGGGAGGTGAGGGGGCGGGGGGACGTGGCCCGGCGGCCGTGCGTCCTCAGACGCGGGACAGCGGGGACGGGGCGTCCGCCCGGCCCGCCAGCCGCTCCCGCCAGACGGTCAGCACCGCCTGGTCCGTGGGCCGGGTGGCCAGGCTGACCACCACGTACGCCACGAGCGAGGCGAGCAGCCCGTAGTAGATCGGCTCATTGGCGAGGACCCCGAGCGAGGCCATCAGGCCGATGACGGTCAGCCCGCCGACGGCGACCGCGGCGAGCGCGCCGGCGGCGGTGCCGCGCTTCCACAGCAGGCCGCCGAGGATCGGCACCAGCAGGCCGCCGACCAGGACGTTGTAGGCGAGGGTGAGCGCCTCGACGACGTTGTTGAGCGCGCCGGCGATGACGATGACGGCCAGTCCCATCAGCAGGGTGAAGACGCGGTTGCCGCGCACCTCGTCGGGTGCCCCGGCCCGTTCGCCGTCCTGCGGGCCGCCGGCCGTCGCGGACGCGGCCCCGGCGGCCGGGTACGGCCGTGCCCGGACGGCGCCCCTGACCCGCGACCAGATGTCGTTGTGGGCGACCGTGGCGCAGGCGATCAGCGCGCCCGACGAGGTGGACATCACCGCGGACAGCGCCGCCGCCAGCACCAGTCCGCGCACGCCCACGGGCAGGGTGTCCTTGACGATGGTGGCGAAGGCGTCGTCCGGGCTGCCCAGATGCGGGTAGAGCACCTTGGCCGCGGTGCCGATGACCGCCCCGGCCAGCGCGTAGACCAGGCAGTACGTACCGGCCGCGGTGCCGCCCAGGCGCGCCACCCGGTCGCTGCGGGCGGTGAAGACCCGCTGCCAGATGTCCTGCCCGATGAGCATGCCGAAGGAGTAGATCAGCACGTAGGTGAAGACCGTCTGGCCGCCGATGCCGAGCGGCGCGAAGTAGTCGTGCGGCAGCCGGTCCGCCATCTCCCCGAAGCCGCCCGCCTTGATGACCGCGATGGGCAGCAGGAGCAGCAGCACACCGATCGTCTTGACGACGAACTGGACCATGTCGGTGAGGGTGATCGACCACATGCCGCCGAGCGTCGAGTACGCGACGACGATGGCTCCGCCGATGACGATCGAGAGCGTCCGGTCCAGGCCGAAGAGCACATCGAAGATCGTCGCGTAGGCGATCGTCGAGGTGACCGCCAGCATCAGCGTGTACGCCCACATGACGATGCCGGAGATGAGCCCGGCGGAGCCGCCGTAGCGCAGGTCCAGCATCTCGGAGACGGTGTAGACCTTCAGCCGGGCGATCCGGCCGGAGAAGAAGACGCTCAGCGCGAGCAGCCCGAGGCCGATGGCGAAGACCATCCACGCGCCGGAGAGCCCGTACTGGTAGCCGAGCCCCACCCCGCCGATGGTGGAGGCACCGCCGAGCACGATCGCCGCCATGGTGCCCGAGTACATCGCCGGGCCGAGGCGGCGGCCGGCGACGAGGAAGTCGCTCTTGGAGGTGGCGCGCCGCATCCCCCACCAGCCCACCGCGAGCATTCCGGCCAAATAGAGCACGATCACCGCATAGTCGACAGCCATGGGCCATCCCTTCCAGCTGCGCCGAGGGGGGAGAGAAGCAAGAGCAGAGGGGCAACGGGTGTGGGGGAGGTGGGGCGGGCGCCCGGTGAGCGGGGGTCCCGCCGGGCACCGCGCCTGGGGGTTGACCCTAGGAGGCGGCAAGGCGACGCTGAAGTGTACGTTTCCTCCATTCACCGCCCCCGAAGTGGAGGGTTCGCACATGCCGCGCCCGCTGCCCCCGCCGTCCACCCCGCCGGTGCCGCTCGCGGAGCTGCTCGCCCGGACGGATCTGGGCCTGCGCCAGCTGGCCGGGCCCCGCGAGGGCGTCGCCATCCACTGGGTGCACACCTCCGAGATGGCCGACCCGGTGCCGTACCTCCTGGGCGGCGAGATGCTGCTGACGGCGGGGGTGCATCTGGCGGAGGTGACCGGCGGCGCCCCCGCCGTGGACGCCTATCTCGACGGCTATGCCGCCCGTACCGTCGCGGCCGGTGCCGCCGCCCTCGGCTTCGGGATCGCGCCGGTGCACGCGAGTGTCCCGCCCGCCCTGGTGGCGGCCTGCGTCCGGCACGGCCTCCCGCTGGTCGAGGTCCCGGCGGGCACCCCGTTCACCGCGGTGGAGAGCGCCGTGTGGCAGGCCGTCACGCAGGCCAGGCACCGCGAGCTGACCCGGCTCAGCGAGGCGCAGCGCGCGCTGGCCGCGGCCGCCGCCCGCCCCGAGCCGGCCACGGCCGTGCTGCGCGCTCTGGCCCGCCATGTGCACGGCTGGACCGCGCTGCTCACCGGGGACGGCGCGGTGCGGAGCGCGGCCGGGCCCCCTCCCACCGCCGTCGTCCGGGCCGCGGCCGGGCGCCTCGCGCAGGTCGTCGGGGACGGCGGCCCGTCCTCGGCGACCGACACCCTCCCCGGCGCCTCACTGTCCGCCTACGCCCTGACGGGGCGCGGCCACGGCCCGCAGGCGCTCGCCCTGGCCGTGGCCGCGGAGGCGCACGACCGGCCCGCGCACACCATCGCCGGCGTCGCCGCCGTGCTCCTCTCCCTGATCACCGGCCCGGCCACCGAGCCCGATCCGGCCGCCGCCGGGCACGGCGCGGCCCTGGTCCGTCTGCTGCTCGGCGGCCACCCGGACGAGGTCGCCCCGCTGCTCGGACCGCGGCTGTGGGCCGTCGTCCACGCCGAACGCCGCCGGGACACCAACCGGCCGGCGGCCGCCCTGGCCGCCGCGCTCGGCACCCCGCTGCTCGACCCGGGCCCGGAGCGGCCGGCGGCCCCCGGCACCGGATCCGGGCCGCCGGCCGCCCCGGCCGCGGCCCCCGCCGTCCGCGCCCTGGTCCCCGCCGAGCGGGAGATCACCGCACAGCCCGGCTGGACGCTCGGCGTCAGCGCCCCCGTCCCGGTCGCCGAACTGCCCGCCGCCGACCGGCATGCCGCCGCCGCCCTGCGCCGCGCCCTCGCCACCCGTGCCGCCCTGGTACGCCCGCACTCCCCCGGCCCGCACGGCATCACCTCACTCGTCGCCGCCGACGACGCCCGCCGGCACGCCCGCGCCCTGCTCACCCCGCTGGACGGCGCCCCGCAGCTCCGCCTCACCCTCCACAACTGGCTCTCACTGCACGGCAGTTGGGACCGCACGGCGACCGCGCTCGGCATCCACCGCAACACCGTCCGCCAGCGCATCGCCCGCACCGCCAGCCTGCTCGACACCGACCTCGACGACCCCGACGTCCGCATGGAACTCTGGTTCGCCCTGCGCACCCTCGACCGGGACGCCCCGGCGGACTGAGGGAACGGCCGAGGACGGTCAACTCCCTTCCGCCGCCCCGCCCGTACCCGACTAGACTCGACTCCGCCGCAGGCTGCGCGGTGCCGGACGAGAGCCGTGCAGGACGCACCAGGACACCGCGGTGCGACACAGGACGACACCGGACGACACAGCGGCACACGGGACACCGCGGACGAGGAACGGGGACCGCCATGGCAGGGGACGGGCTGAAGGCCGACATTCCGTCACTGAAGACCGGTGGCAAGGACTTCACCGGCGTCGGGGAGCGCTACCAGTCCGCGGTCACCAAGCTGAAGAACGGGCTCACCGGCCTGGAGGGGCAGGACACCCCGCCCTGGGGCGATGACGAGATCGGCGAGAAGTTCGGCGTGGTCTACGAGGGCCTGCGCGACGGCATGTACGAGTCGATGGGGCATCTGGCCGCCAAGCTCCAGGAGATCGGCGGCGCCCTGAACACCATGGCCGACAACCACCAGGCCGACGAGGACTTCAACGAGTCCCTGATGAAGCAGCATGTCGCCAACGCCGAGGCGGAGGGGCAGCGGATCACCGCCATGAAGGCGCCCCAGACCCGGGAGACCTAGAAGCTCACGTACCGAAGGGTCCGGCCCGCGCACGGACGCCGGCCCGCCACGTCCTCCGTGGCGGGCCGGCGCATCGGCTACCGGGGCGCGCGGCCTCGCGGGGCCGCGCAGGGGTGACCTACTCCCCACCCCTCCCCGCGGCGATCTGCCGCGACATGATCGTCGTCAGCTCGTACGCGGTGTGCGAGGCGGCCACGCAGGTGATCTCCGCGTGGTCGTAGGCCGGGGCGACCTCCACCACGTCGGCCGAGACCAGGTTGCAGGAGGACAGCCCGCGCAGGATCTCCAGGAGTTCCCGGGAGGTGAGGCCGCCGGCCTCGGGGGTGCCGGTGCCGGGCGCGTGCGCCGGGTCCAGCACGTCGATGTCGATGGAGATGTACAGCGGACGGTCACCGATGCGCTGGCGCAGCTGGTCGGCGACCTCGTCGACGCCGCGGCGCATGACATCCGCCGAGGTGACGATGCCGAAGCCCATCTTCTCGTCGTCGTCGAGGTCCTTCTTGCCGTAGAGCGGGCCGCGGGTGCCGACGTGGGAGAGCGCGGAGGTGTCGAGGATGCCTTCCTCGACGGCCCGGCGGAAGGGGGTGCCGTGGGTGTACTCGGCCCCGAAGTAGGTGTCCCAGGTGTCCAGATGGGCGTCGAAGTGCAGCAGCGCGACCGGGCCGTGCTTCTTGGCGACCGACCGCAGCAGCGGCAGGGCGATGGTGTGGTCGCCGCCGAGGGTCATCATCCGGGCGCCGGTGGCGAGCAGGTCGTCGGCCGCGGCCTCGACCGTCTCCACGGCCTCGTTGATGTTGAACGGGTTCGCGGCGATGTCACCGGCGTCGGCGACCTGCGCGAGCGCGAAGGGCGAGGCGTCCTGGGCCGGGTTGTAGGGCCGCAGCAGACGGGACGCCTCACGGATGGCGTTGCCGCCGAAGCGGGCGCCGGGGCGGTAGGAGACGCCGCTGTCGAAGGGGACACCGACGACGGCCACGTCGGCCCGGCCGCCGACCTCGTCGAGGCGGGGCAGCCGCGCGAACGTCGCGGGCCCGGCGTAGCGCGGGACACGGGAGGAGTCGACGGGGCCCACGGGCCCGGTGGAGGTGGAGGTCATGAGGGTGAGGGTAGGCAGGGCCGGACGATTGCCCCATGGACATTTGCGGAGAGCGGGCCGGGGGCGTTGGACATTTTGGCCAGCCGTCCGCAGGGGCTGCGACGAGCCGGTGACCTGCTGCTCCTCCGAGTGCACACCGTGACGGCGCCGCACCGCTCCCCGCACCCCCGTGTCCGGGCTGCGGAACCGTCCGGCCCCGGATCATCCCTACGGGCACAATGGCGCTATGCCGATAGCCTCCGCAGCCACCGCCCCCACGCGCGCCCAACTCATCGATCATCTCGTACGGACCCGGATCGCCGGTGAGGTCGCCACCCCCCGCGAGAACAACCTCACCCACTACCGCCGGCTCGCCAACGGTGACCGCTACTACTGGTTCGGCCTGGAATTCGGCGACCGGTGGACGGACGAGCAGGACATCCTGGCCGTGATGGCGGAGCGCTGCGGCGTGAACGACGACCCGCACCACCGGCAGGGGCAGGACACCATCGACCCGGAACTGACGGTGGACGGGCTGGACCGGGCGGCCGCGGTGCTGCGCAAGGCGGCGGCCGGCAAGCAGCGGGTGCTGTTCGCGACCGGCCACCCGGGCGGGCTGCTGGATGTGCACCGCGCGACGGCCGAGGCGCTGCGCGCGGCGGGCTGCGAGATCGTCGTCATCCCGGAGGGGCTGCGGGCGGACGACGGCATGGTCTTCCAGTTCGGCGACGTCGCGATGCTGGAGCGCGGCGCGACGCTGTGGCACACCCACTCCCCCGAGCCGATGGCCGCGATCCTGGACGGCCTGGAACGGGAGGGCCGCCCACTGCCGGACCTGGTGATGGCCGACCACGGCTGGGCAGGCTGCGCCGCCCAACGCGGCCTGGACGCACTGGGCTTCGCCGACTCCAACGACCCGGCCCTCTTCCTCGCCGAGTCCGAGGGCACCCTACGCGTGACCATCCCCCTGGACGACCACGTCCTGAGCCCGCGGCACTACGACCCGCTGACGGCTTATCTGCTGGATGCGGCGGGGGTGTCGGGCTGAGGACCGGCCAGAGCCCGCCGGGAGGCAATACCGGTTCGGCGGCCCTGGCTCAGCGCACGGACCTGATCATCGCCATCAGAACCGGCGAGGCGGCCGACGGCTGGCTCTGCCCGAGGTCCTCGTACCCCCAGGACTCGTAGAGGCGGTGCACCTTCCCTTCTCCGGCGAGCGGGTTGACCATGAGCGAGACGTAGGGCTCGTTGCGGTCGGCAAGCAGGGTGTCGTGGATGCGCCGAGCGGTGCCGGTGCCGCGCCAGGGGATACGCACACCGATTTCCTTGAGGGCTACGGCATGCCGGGCGGTGTAATCAGCCGGTGGAGCGGGCGTCACGCGTTTCCACCAACGGTCGGCGGAGTCCACGGTGTTGGCGTAGGCGTAGCCGATGGGATCTTCCTGCGCATAGGCAAGGACAGCCACCCAACCCGGCTCCTGGGAATGGCGGTCGAGACGCTCAGCGAAAGCCGTGACCGCGTAGTTCGGAAGGTGC
Source organism: Streptomyces sp. NBC_01454 (assembly GCF_036227565.1). Lineage (NCBI taxonomy): Bacteria > Bacillati > Actinomycetota > Actinomycetes > Kitasatosporales > Streptomycetaceae > Streptomyces > Streptomyces sp. NBC_01454. The sequence continues at coordinate 5,321,479 of NZ_CP109460.1, read as the reverse complement.
AAGAGGTCTGCGCGGACACCGGCGTACACGCTAAGGAGGTCTTGCCGGGCGGGTTCGAGCGAGTGGAACGTGCGCAGCTCGACGGTGGGCGTCATGGCAATTCCTTCCGGATGGTGTGTGCGTACTGATCCCACACGCGGGTGGTCGGGCTGTTCGGCGCCATCGCGTGAAGCTTGACGTGGAAGCTGCGGAGCATCCGGACGGCCCGGGGGTGATGCGCACCAGCATCACGGGGGACCGACATGGCGGTGGCGACGGCTGGACCTACCTCCTCCTGGCCGAGTTGGGCGCACGCCAGCCGGGTGGTGGCAATGGCTTTCGACCGTTGCATATGGGGCCGGAGGGCCGCCAGACATCGGTGCGCGTGCGCTTCCGCGGTCTCATAGTCTCCGAGGGCGAGGTATCCGGTGAGCGCGAGCGAATCCAACTCCGCCTGGTCGTAGAACGAGGTCATCCACACGGGGCGGTGGGCACGCGGATCGGCGCGGTCCATCGCTTCCTGGGCCTGGGCGAAACCGCGCCGGGTGGCTATGGCGTTTCCGGCCACACCGTGAATGGCTGCCTGCCTGGCAAGGCCGAGGGATGCGAACAGTGGATCACGACGCGTGAGGGAGAGACTGCGGGCAACGTCATTCGCAGCCAATGCTTCCATGGGCCGGCCCATATGCCGGTACAGCGTTCTGGCATGTGACCAAATACGGAATTTGATGGCGGGGTCGGCTGATAATTCGGCGAGTGCTTGAGCCTCCCGCATATGGACCATCGCCTCTTCGAAACGCCGCCCGTCGATAGCGGCCCACATCGCCGAGGACCGGAATGCCGCCGCGCAGGCGTAGACGTAGGCACGCACTCGCTGACTGGCGCTCCCGGAGCCTTGCAGGGCCAGGGCCTCGTCGGCGAGCGCTACGGCTTTCTGCTCGATACCGAGTCGGCCGCCGTGACGGTGATCGCTCACGATGATCTCGGTGAAACGCTGCTGGAGACGCTCCACATCGCTCCTCCCGATCCGACGGCCCGCGCCGGACGACGCCGTGGCCGCGGCAGCGGCCAAGCCCGTCCCGGCGGTGAGAAAGCGACGGCGTTCCACGGGGTCCTCCGGCGGTGGGGCGGCAGCGGACGACGGGGCGCGGCCCCGCGGTACGAACCCTAAGGCGGTCGCGGGCAGGCCGGTGATTTTCTCCAGCGCCACTCGGGTCGCCGACTTCGGCCACCGCACCCGGCCCGCTTTCCAGTCCCGGATCGATGAGCCGTCCAGCCCGCCGACTTTCCCGGTGAGGTCCCCGACTGCTGAATTCACCGCCTCGGCCAGCGAATTGGAGCTGTAGCCGTTTTCCGTCATCCATGCTTCAAGGGTCGCGTTTCGTGACGCACTCATGCTCGTACGGTAGCCCCGTAGTCGTCGCGTCGTCAGCTAAAGCGATCTCCAAATCGCCCTAGGGGTTGCGGAGAAGAGGTGGTCCGATCTCCCTCATCACCTTGCCCCGGCACCCCGTTAGCTGGTCATGAGCCGACTGAGTCGTGGCGGCTCGTTCCCACAGCGAATTGGAGGACTGACCACAGTGCCCACCGCATCCACCACGTCCCACCCCCTGACCACCGGGTGGGATGCGGTTCCCGCCCTCACGGCATGGACAGTCCACGAAATCACGGGCCAGGCGTGCCCTTGCTGCCACCGCGTCTACAGCCTGGCCAGGGAGAAGGCCACCGGCCCGGACGGTCGGCACGCATGCCGCCCCTGCAACGTCCTGCTCGGCGCCGCCACGGAAACGGAGGCCGCGCGGTGAGCCTCGGAAGGCTGCCGGAGATCGGCGATGAGGTCGAATACGCTCCCGGCCGACTCGCCATCCTGACCGACTTCCGGAAGGGCATCCCCTATCTGCGGCGTCCGGGGATCAAGGAATGGCCGGTGCAGGACCCGACCACGTTGACAGTGACGCGTACTCGGGACGAGCGGATCGCGGCCGACGACTTCCACTGAGGCCGGGAGAACTGGACCCCTGGCCTGTCCATCGAGAGGAGCACACCATGCATCCCGCACAAACCCCTGAGCGAGCAGAGCTGGGAAAGTTCTTTGCGGTCAGCGCCCGGGAATTCGAGGCGGGCAAAACCGCTCCGGAGATGTTCTCGACCGGTGTCGATGCCGTATGGCATCGGCTGATGAGCACTCCCGAGTACGCCCCGTTCTGCCATCGGCACGCCGGGCAGGTCTTCGGGCACGTCTCCACCTACGGTTCGGGAAAGATTTCCTGGATCCGGACGTACGAGGAATTGTTCGGCCCGCTGCCCGTCCTCTGGTTCACGGACGCGGACGGCATCGTCGACGAGAAAGCAGCGGACCGCTACCGGGCGACCGGCGAGGTGTGGGCCGAGTGGAACTGCTCGCCGGCGCCGGAAGACCCGGAAAGCGTCCCGAAGCGCCGGAAGCTCACCACTCGGTGAGCATCACCGGCATCGTCGGAGTGCCCCGGCCCGGCGCCGGGGCACTCCGCCTCGTCGAGGGCCGGACCTGCGAACCGCAGACGGTGGACGTCCACGGCCATATCCGCGCGGTGGCCTCCCACTGCCCGTTCCTGATGCCGTCGGTGGCTCGGGGACTGACGGGCTGGACGGTGTACGAGATCTCCGAGGGTGCCCGGCCCATTGATGTCGAGGCCGAGGTGTTCCACGCGGGAGTGCAGGCCGCGGAATGGATACGGCCGTTGACGACTCGGCCGCACGGCACGCTCGTATGCGAGAACATTGTGCTCCTGGGAGGCCGCGCCGCACCCCCTCGTGAAGTGATGGCGTGGCCGCACTGGGCGCTGAAGCACCTCTACGGACCGGTGGGGCTGATGTGCGGCAAGTTCTGGACCGGCGAGGACGCCACCGACCGACGGGGCGAGCGTGTTCCCGCGCCCCCTTTTTCGTTCCTCGCCGTGCGCTGTGCCGTCCGACCTGTCGACCCCCGGTTCCTCGCAGACACCCCGGACCTCGCGCGGTCGCTCTCCACAGCTGTGGACGACGGGCGCGAGGTGTTCCAGGGGCTCCCGTACGAGTGGAAGGCAGTGAAGAAATGGGCCAGTTCCCTGATTTTCCCCCAGCCGCCGTTGCCTCCACCGAAGCGGCCTGCGGCACGTCGACCGAACTGACGGAGGTCTCCTACCGGCGTGGCGCGGCGGTGTGGAAGGCGACCGGTCCGGAAGGAGCGGTCGCGGTCAAGGCCGGCGACGGCGACGGGGCGGCCGTCACCCGGCGGGAGGCGGCGGTCCTCAAGACGATCGGCTGGCCCGACTACCTCCTGGCGTCCGGCGGGGGCGAGGGAGACGCCTGGCTGGTGACCTCGTGGTTCGCGGGGCCGTCGACCTGGCAGGCGTTCGCTCCGGTGCGGGGTGGCGCGGACGGGAAGGACGGCGCCCGGTCAGCCGCCGTGGACCTGTGCCGGGCCGTGGCGGCGCTCCACTCCTCCGGCTGGATCCACTCCGACCTCCAGCCCTCCCACGGCATCCACACCGACCACGGGGTACGGCTGATCGACTGTTCCTGGTCCTGGCGCGAAGGCACGGAACCGGCCACCGCATTCCGTGGCGGCCTCACCCACCTGGTTGCGCCGGAACTGGCCGAGTCCGTCAATGCCGGTATCCAGCCGGCGGTCCCGAGTACCGCCGCCGACGTGTACGCCCTCGCCGGAACCTTATGGACCTGCGTGACCGGCCGCTGGCCACTGGACTACGCCGTGGCCGGGATCGAGCCCGGCCGGCTCACCCCGGCAGAACTCCGCGCGCACATCGCCGGCCGTCGCCTCCCCCTCGACACCGCAGCCCCCTGGCCGGCGTTCCAGGACACCCTGCGTCCGGCCCTCCTCGGCCGAGCGGGCGACCGGCCGACGGCCGCCGAACTCGCGGGAGTCCTGGCGCAGGTGGCCGAGTGATCGCACTCCGGGAACTCACCATGGCGGACGCGCCCGCGCTCCAACGGATCTACTGTGGCGCTTCCTTGACGTACCTCGAACGCCGGGCACTCACCCTCAACGAGGCCGTTGACCTGGTAGCGCAGACGCTCGCCCGCGCCCGCGCCGAGCCGCGTGACCGATGGGCCTTCGGCATCGCAGCCGACGGCGACCTGCTCGGGATGGTCCGGCTGCGCTGCCGCACCGAGCGCCACGGCACCCTCAGCTACCTGCTGCGCGAGGACTCCTGGGGCCGCGGATACGCGACTCGGGCCGTCGCCGGCATGCTGCGCCACGCGTTCACCGCCACCGGGGTGACGAGCATCGGCGCCCGGCACCACCCCGACAACACCGCCTCCGGCCGGGTCCTGGAGAAGAACGGGTTCCGCTACCGGGGCACTCGGGACGGGTGGCCCTCGTACGACATCCGCAGGCCCGGCAGCGGGAGGCCCTGAACCAGGCCCCGTGCAGTCATGCGGAACGTCAGTACCCCAACGACCGCCCCCGTGCCCGCTCTTGCCCCCGGCCCCCCGGTGCACACCGACCGTCTGTGGTGGGATGGCGTGATGAATCGTCGTCCCGTGCTGTACCTGTTCGGTTCCGCCGCGCCGCCCGTTCAGCAGTTCGCCGAAGTGGCGCGTGACGCCCGGGCGGCCGGATTCGAGGTCTGCGTCGGCTTGACACCCACGGCGGCTCGGTGGCTCGACGGTGAAGTGGCGCTGCTGGAAGAGCTGACGGGACACCCGGTCCGATCCGAGTACAAGCGACCGGCAGACCCTGATGTCTGGCCTCAGGCGAACGTGATCGTGTTCGCGCCGGTCACCTTCAATTCCCTCAATGCCTGGGCGCTCGGACTGACGCACCACTTCGTGATCGGGGTGGTGGCTGAGGGCATCGGCAAGGGCATTCCCACCGTCGCGATGCCGTGCGTGAACACCGCGTACGTCCAACACCCGCAGTTCGACCGGTCCGTGGCAACGCTGCGGCGAGTCGGCGTATCGGTGGTGTATGGGCCCGGTGGCTTCGAACCGAACGCGCCGGGCGAGCGGCGCCCGGGGGGGTATCCGTGGCATCTGGCGATGGCGGAAGCGGCGCGGGTGGCCCCCACCACGCACAACCCCTGAGCCGACCACCCCCTATCCCCGCGGCACCCGGATGACCCCCTCCTGGATCACCGAAGCCGCCAGGGAGCCGTCGGAGGTGAAGATGCGGCCCTTGCCGAGGCCGCGGCCGGCCTGGGCGGTGGGGGATTCCTGGTCGTAGAGGAGCCAGTCGTCGGCGCGCAGGGGGCGGTGGAACCACATGGCGTGGTCCAGGCTGGCGCCGACCACGTCGCCGACCGCCCAGCCGCCGCGGCCGTGCGCGAGCAGGATCGAGTCCAGCAGGGTCATGTCGGAGACGTAGGTGACCAGGCAGATGTCGAGCAGGGGGCGGGTGACCGTGTCGCCGCAGCCGGCGCCGTCGGCGAGGGCCTTGTCCAGGTCGCCGTTCGTGCGGAACCACACCTGTGAGCGGGGCTCGCGTACTTCGCCGACGGTGGCGTAGGGCGGCTCGTCGACGTAGCGCAGGTCGATCGCGGCGCGGGCCTCCAGCAGCCGGTCGGCGACGGCCGGGGTGAGGAAACGGCCGGCGTGCCGCGGCAGGATCTCGGCGGGGGTGGGCAGGGTCAGCGGGTCCGGCGCGGGCGGCATCGGTTCCTGGTGCTCCAGGCCCTCCTCGTGGGTCTGGAAGGAGGCCGAGAGGTGGAAGATCGGCTGGCCGTGCTGGACGGCGACGACCCGGCGGGTGGTGAAGGACCGGCCGTCGCGGATCCGGTCGACGGTGTAGACGATGGGCGCGCCGGGGTCGCCGGGGCGCAGGAAGTAGGCGTGCAGGGAGTGCGGGGGGCGGTCGTCCGGGACCGTCCGCCCGGCCGCGACCAGCGCCTGGGCGGCGACCTGGCCGCCGAAGACGCGGGGCACGACCGAGGCGCGGCTCTCGCCGCGGAAGATGTCCTGCTCGATCCGCTCCAGGGCGAGCAGATCGAGCAGGGACCGCAGTGCGTCGTTCACGTGCGCGGGGCCCTTACGGCCTAGAGGCCCATGGACTTGGCGATGATCATCTTCATGACCTCGCTGGTGCCGCCGTAGATGCGGTTGACGCGGTTGTCGGCGTACAGGCGGGCGATCGGGTACTCGTTCATGAAGCCGTAACCGCCGTGCAGCTGCAGGCACTTGTCGATCACGCGGTGCGCGACCTCGGTGCAGAACAGCTTGGCGGAGGCGGCCTCGGCCGGGCTCAGCTCACCGGCGTCCAGGGCCTCCAGCGCGCGGTCGGCGACGGCCTCGGCCGCGTCCACCTCGGCCTGGCAGGCGGCCAGTTCGAACTTGGTGTTCTGGAAGGCGGCGACGGGCTTGCCGAAGACGGTGCGCTCCTGCACGTACTCCTTGGCGAACCGGACGGCGGCCTTGGCCTGGGCGTAGGCGCCGAAGGCGATGCCCCAGCGCTCGGAGGCGAGGTTCAGACCCAGGTAGCCGAAGCCCTTGTTCTCCTCGCCCAGCAGGTCCTCGACCGGGACCTTGACGTCGACGAAGGCCAGCTCGGCGGTGTCGGAGACCTTCAGGCCGAGCTTGTCCAGCTTGCGGCCGACGGAGTAGCCCTCGGCCTTGGTGTCCACGGCGAAGAGCGAGATGCCGAAGCGGCGGTCGTCCTCGCGGGGCGCGGCGGTGCGGGCGCAGACGATGACACGGTCGGCGTGCACGCCGCCGGTGATGAAGGTCTTGGCGCCGTTGAGGACGTAGTGCGTGCCGTCGTCCGACAGCTTCGCGGTGGTCTTCATGCCCGCGAGGTCGGAGCCGGTGCCCGGCTCGGTCATCGCCAGCGCCCACATCTCCTCGCCGCTGACGAACTTCGGCAGGAAGCGCTTCTTCTGCTCGTCGGTGGCGAGCATCTCGATGTAGGGCAGACCGAGCAGCACATGCACGCCGGAGCCGCCGAAGGAGACGCCCGCGCGGGAGGTCTCCTCGTACATCACGGCCTCGAACTTGTGCGAGTCGATGCCGGCGCCGCCGTACTCCTCGGGAACCCGGATACCGAAGATCCCCAGTTCGCCGAGCTTGTAGTAGAAGTCGCGGGGGGCCTGGCCGGCGGCGAGCCACTCGTCGTGCACGGGCACGACCTCGGCCTCGATGAAGGCGCGTATGGTCTCGCGGAACGCCTCATGATCCTCGTTGAACACCGTCCGCTTCACTGGCGGCCTCCCTGCCCTGAGTAACTCTGAATCGCACTGGCTAAGCGCTTGCTCAGTCGCAGGTTACCCGCCAGTCACCACGAACGTCCAGAGTTCCCTGCGACGCTTTTGCGGCCGCCGTCACGACCGGTGGCCGCCACCCCCGTACCGTTCGCGCCGCGCGCGTAAACAATCCGCCATCCGGCGGCCATTCCCCCATGAAACCGTTGATCATTACCGGTAGGGCCATTTAGCATCAACACATGGCGGATCAAACGGCAGTTGTAGAAGTCCATGTCAAACCGTCACCCATCGCAGCATGGTTTCATCACCTGCTGACGAATCCGGTCATTGAGGTCGACGGCCAGGAATACGCCGCAAAATGGGGCACTACACGAGTCGCTGTGACTCCCGGCATACACCGCATCAGCGTCTCTTTCCGCTACCGCGGGCAAAAGAGCGCGCGGCTCGCCGAGGCGAGCAAGGAGTTCTCGACAGCCGAAGCGTCCTCCGTGCGCGTCACGGCGAGCCTCGGTCCGCGCAATGGAAGCAGGTTCCGGTTCGAAGAACCCGTGGCGCACGGGTAGGGACGGCCGCACGCCACGGAAAGAAGCCCGTCAGCGCTTTTCGGCGCCGACGGGCTTTCGCTTGCCCGGCGTCAGGCGGAAGCCGCGGCGGGGGCGGAGGAGGAAGGCGCACCGCACTCCGGGCACGGAACGGCGGACCGGCCCGTTTCCTGCGCGCAGACCTCGTCGGCACCGGATCCGGAACCGACGGCCACCGGTTGTGCCGGGCGGCGGTCCGGGGTCGCGCACACAATCGCCGAACCGATCATCGCCAGCGCGAAACTCCACAGGCCCATCGTGAGAATGATCGATCCGTGCAGCACGATGTCCATGACCATGCCGGCCTTGCGCCGGCGGCCCGAGGACAAGAGACATACCCCGATGGCGATTTCGATCAGCAGCGCGCCCCACGTCAGGGAAACCACGACCAGCGAGCTCTTGGACAGCCACAGCAGGAGACCGTCCCAGGGCCGGCTCGCACCGAACATGCCGTCGCGCAGGAAGTAATACTCGGCCGTTCCATTGGCCCAGTCGGCCACGCCGAACTTGCTGAGGGCGCTGTCGAGGTAGAGGTAGGCGATCTGTACCCGGATGGCCAGAAAGACGGCCAGCGAAACGGTACGCCACGACGGCGCCAGAGCGGATTCGGGCCGCTGCCAGTGCCAGGTGCGGTCGTCGGCCAGCCCGACCGGAATCATCAGGAAGCACATGATCATGCCGACCGACTCGCCGCCGTCGGGCACCGAAATGCTGACCGCGACGGAATACGCGGCCCAGGCATGCGGGATCACGGTCCACCGCGGCCGGTAACCACTGGCGGCCACGAGCAGCACCACGATCAGCAGCCACCGTCGCGTTTCCATGCCCCCCGCATCGCCGCCGAGACACAGTGCGGAAGCGGCGCGAACGGTGTCGCAGCGCGGGAACTCCCCCATCCCGACAACCGGGACGAGCAGGGCTTTGACGGGAGTCAGCAGGAGAACGCTCAGTTGGGCCACGGCAATGACGCTGCGCCCGGTGCCGAACCACCGGGAGCGGAGATCATGCCGTTCGGTGTGCTCGGCGAGACGGCCGGCGAGGGAATGTACAGCGGGCATTATCTGCATCGGATATCCAGATGTACGATCTTGACAACTCGCCTGGAGTACGGGACCAGTTCCCGATAACTCCAAGGCACCGTCTTCTCCTGGGTGAGATAGGCGTCACCGCACACCGTCGGCACCGGGCTCTCGTTCTCCACCCGCAATGTCCTGCCGCCGGACGACTCCCGCAGGCAGTCGGCGAGGCGACCGTCGCAGGCCTTCCAGTGCGCTGCCGCAGCCGCATGGAGAAAACCCAGCTCCGGTCCCTGAGCTCGTTGCGTACGGGACAGGCCGAACAGGTTCGACGGGGCACCCTGCGGCGTGCGCAGCAGATTCCGCCCCGCGCCGTCCTCCCCCAGGGCATAAACACCGATCTGCACGGTCTCGGGGTTTCGGGTGAAGAAGGCCCAGTTCTCCGGCGTCAGAGTGTTGAGGGCGTGCCTGGCGGCGCCTTTGGACTGACGGCTGCTCAGCGCGTTGCTCGGCAAGGTGTAGAAGAGGGACGCCGCAAGATAGCCGAAGACGCACAGGCATACTCCGGCGAACAGGGCCAGTTGACGTAGCGGAGCATGCTGTCCTTCCGCTGGTTTCACGGGGTGTGTGGTGGGCGTAGGGGCCATTCGGGCGCGACCTCGGCTGCGTGTGGTCCGACGGATCAGCGGGGTGTGCCGGCCGCGGCGTCACCACGGCCGGCGCACCCGTCATTCCTGCTGCTCGGCGAGCGGGTCGCCTACAGACTCCGAGCCACGTCCGAGACCAGGGTGTCGGCGTCCAGGCTGTTGGGCCGGCTCATGTCGAACCCGTAGCTCACCGCGGACGGGACCACCACCAGGGCGACGGCAACCTCGGTCGCGCCGGCCACATTCGCGTATCCGATGATGTTGATGGCACCGATCACGTTGATCTCGATCAGGCCGTTGACGTCGTGCCACAACCAGCCGTTGGCGCGGGCCGTGTCCGTGGTGGCGGCTTTCTGCTGTGCGATGTACTTCTTGACGTCGTCATTGAGCCGGAGCATGCCCTGCTTGGCCTGGAACGGGTCGTTGATCTGGACCGGAATCGTCACCTTCTCGTGGAAGGCGGAGTCGATCCGCTTGAGTGCTCCGGTGAATTCGGCTATCTGGGCCGCGGTCACCTTGTCCGCCCCGTCCGTGCGCCGGGCCCTGATCTGCTTGGCCAGAGCGGGGTGGTCGTGAGCGGCCCTGCCCTTGGCGAAGATGAGCAGGCCGACGACGTCCTCGTCGGAGTACTTGACGTGGTGTTTCGTGGCGCCGCCGGAAGTGGCATCGGCGTGCGCCGCCGGAGCGGCTGCCACCGCCGGCGGGGCAGCCACGGCCGACGCGCCACAGGCCACGATTCCGGCCAGTGCCGCTGCCGACGAGGCAAGTACGACAGATCTCTTGAAATGCATCGATGACCCTCACAAGTCGGTTGATGGTGGGTGTGGTTGGCCATGCCGGGGCGCGCGACGGCCGGCGCCCTGTCTGCAGGCATGACAAAGAGGGCATTCGCCGGCTGGAACACCTGCCCGGGCCGCCGACACGGCGGTCCGCCGCAGGGGCAGTGGGGCCAACGGGTGAGGAGAGAGAGGGAGGGGTGCGCCTCAGCCCGGGTGCCGACGCTGCTCGCGCACCGCGGCACGAGCGGCCGTGGTGGACGAGACGGCGATCACGGCATCTGCACAGCCGCTGGTCACGACGATCACCACGTAGACCCAGGAGGGCCCACCGGTGAAGGCGTTGACCCACGACGCGACGGCTGCGGCGACGAGCACCGGGATCAGCCGCACGTACTTCCACTGGGCCGCGTGCTGCCCGGCACGCCAGGCGGCGTCGCCGCTCCGGGTTTCCTTGCTCCGCACTCCGGCAAATGAATTCTTGCGCAGAGTGCCTTTCCGGCTCTTTCCGGCGATGACCGCAACAATGACGGTGGCGGCGGCGAAAATCCCACCCAAAAAAATACCCGCCATGAATTGGCTGGTCATGGACACATCATGCGGCCCGTGGACCGGGTTCCTCTTCTGTGCAGCTCAGGCACCGAAACGTCTCCCCCGTGAGTACGCAGCTTTCGGCTCTACGTGGTCCCCCGTCGGCCGGCCCTGCGGGCCACCCACCTAACGGGCGTAGCAACTGCGGTTCATCCTGGCACCACCGTTCACGGCAATCAACGGAAATGCGGGGCCTTCATGCCGTCCACACAGACACAGATCCTCCGGTTCAGCCCCGGCAATCCATTCCACACCGGGAAAGGGGTCGCCGGGCACATTCCCTTTGCCCTCCCGCAAAATCTGCCATGACCATTTCTTGAGCTTCTCGTGGTGATCCGGAGCCACCGGCCGGCCGGCACCCGCCGACCGGGATCACTCCACCGGCAGTCGGTCCCGGTCCGCCGCCGCCGCGAACGCCCCCAGGGCGAGCCGCTTGAGCAGGGACTCGGTGGCCGCACGGGGCGGCAGGCCGGCGCGCGCACTGAGGTGCGGCGTGGAGTTGAGCAGGCCGAAGACCGCGTGGACCGCGGACCGGGCCTCGGCCTCCACGTAAACGGGATAGACCTCCCGCACGACCTCCACCCACAGCTCCACATACTGCCGCTGGAGCTGGCGGACCCGCTTGCGGTCGGCCTCGCGCAGCCGGTCCAGCTCACGGTCGTGCAGGGTGATCAGCGGGCGGTCGTCCAGCGCGAAGTCGATATGGCCGTCGATCAGTGCGTGCAGCACCGCCTCGGGGCTCTCGCCGCCCTCCGCGACCCGCATCCGGCCCCCGGCGAGCAGCCGCTCGCTGATGCCGACCAGCAGCTCGGCGAGCATGGCGTCCTTGCCGGCGAAGTGCCGGTAGAGGCCGGGGCCCGAGATGCCCACGGCGGCCCCTATTTCATCCACGCCCACGCCGTGAAAACCGCGCTCCGCGAAGAGCCGGGCCGCCTCCCTGAGGATCTGCTCACGGCGGCTGATCGGGGCGGGGGCCTGCGCATTACTCATGCTGTCGATTGTAGACAGCCGGGTTAGTGCTCGTTAACCTGAAGGAGATGTGGTTAACGCCCATTAACCCGGATGGCCCGGCGGCCGCGGACCGCGGCACCGGGACAGGCGATCGAGCAAGGGGGCTCGTACTGATGGAGCAGGCACCGGTGCTGGGGAGTACCGCCGATCCGGCGTCCGACTCCTGGCGTGCCAACGAGGCCGCGCACCGCGAGCTGGCCGCACAGCTGCGCGAGAAGCTCGCGGCGGCCCGGCTGGGCGGCGGCGAGAAGGCCCGGGCGCGGCACACCGCGCGCGGCAAGCTGCTGCCGCGCGACCGGGTGGACGCCCTGCTGGACCCCGGCTCGCCGTTCCTGGAGCTGGCGCCGCTGGCCGCGGAGGGGATGTACGGCGGGGCCGCACCGGCCGCGGGGGTGATCGCCGGCATCGGCCGGGTCTCCGGCCGCGAGACGGTGATCGTCGCCAATGACGCCACGGTCAAGGGCGGCACGTACTACCCGATGACGGTCAAGAAGCATCTGCGGGCGCAGGAGATCGCCCTGGAGAACCGCCTGCCCTGTCTGTATCTCGTGGACTCCGGCGGCGCCTTCCTGCCGATGCAGGACGAGGTCTTCCCCGACCGGGAGCACTTCGGGCGGATCTTCTACAACCAGGCGCGGATGTCGGGCGCGGGGATTCCGCAGATCGCCGCGGTGCTGGGCTCGTGCACGGCCGGCGGCGCGTACGTCCCCGCCATGAGCGACGAGGCCGTGATCGTCCGCAACCAGGGCACGATCTTCCTCGGCGGGCCGCCGCTGGTGAAGGCCGCCACCGGCGAGGTCGTCACCGCCGAGGAGCTGGGCGGCGGCGAGGTGCACTCCAGGACCTCCGGCGTCACCGACCACCTCGCCGAGGACGACGCACATGCGCTGCGCCTGGTGCGCACCATCGTCGGAACCCTCGGCGAGCGCGCGCCGCTCCCCTGGACGGTGCGGACCGTCGAGGAGCCCAAGGCCGATCCGGCCGGGCTGTACGGCGTGGTGCCCGCGGACTCCCGTACGCCCTACGACGTCCGGGAGGTGATCGCCCGCCTCGTGGACGGCTCGCGCTTCGCGGAGTTCAAGGCGGAGTACGGCACGACGCTGGTCACCGGCTTCGCCCATCTCCACGGCCACCCGGTCGGCATCGTCGCCAACAACGGCATCCTGTTCTCCGAATCCGCCCAGAAGGGCGCCCACTTCATCGAGCTGTGCGACCAGCGCGGCATCCCGCTGCTGTTCCTGCAGAACATCTCCGGCTTCATGGTGGGGCGTTCGTACGAGGCCGGCGGCATCGCCAAGCACGGCGCGAAGATGGTGACGGCCGTGGCCTGCACCCGCGTGCCCAAGCTGACGGTCGTCATCGGCGGCTCCTACGGGGCAGGCAACTACTCCATGTGCGGCCGGGCCTACTCCCCCCGCTTCCTGTGGATGTGGCCGAACGCCAAGATCTCGGTGATGGGCGGCGAACAGGCCGCCTCCGTCCTCGCGACCGTCAAGCGTGACCAGCTGGAAGCGCGCGGCGAGGAGTGGAGCGCCGAGGAGGAGGACGCCTTCAAGGCGCCGGTCCGCGCGCAGTACGAGACCCAGGGCAACGCCTACTACGCGACCGCGCGGCTGTGGGACGACGGCGTGATCGACCCGCTGGAGACCCGGCAGGTGCTGGGTCTGGCGCTGACCGCCTGTGCCAACGCGCCGCTCCCCGAAAAGGACAGCACCGCGCCCGGCTACGGCGTCTTCCGGATGTGAGAGGGATGTCCCCAGGTATGGCCACCAATTTCGACACCGTGCTCATCGCCAACCGCGGCGAGATCGCGGTCCGTGTCATCCGCACCCTGCGCGCCCTCGGCATCCGCTCGGTCGCGGTCTTCAGCGACGCGGACGCCGATGCCCGGCACGTCCGTGAGGCCGATACGGCCGTGCGGATCGGCCCGGCCCCGGCCGCCGAGAGCTATCTGTCCGTGGAGCGGCTGCTGGACGCGGCCGCCCGGACGGGTGCGCAGGCCGTCCACCCCGGCTACGGCTTCCTCGCCGAGAACGCCGCGTTCGCCCGCGCCTGCGCGGACGCCGGGCTGGTCTTCATCGGCCCGTCCGCCGAGGCCATCGAGCTGATGGGCGACAAGATCCGGGCCAAGGAGACGGTGCGCCAGGCCGGGGTCCCGGTCGTCCCCGGCTCCTCGGGCAGCGGCCTGGACGACGGCCAACTGGCCGCCGCGGCCCGGGAGATCGGCATGCCGGTGCTGCTCAAGCCGTCCGCGGGCGGCGGCGGCAAGGGCATGCGGCTGGTCCGCGAGGAGACGCTGCTGGCCGACGAGATCGCGTCCGCGCGCCGGGAGGCCCGCTCCTCCTTCGGCGATGACACCCTGCTCGTCGAGCGCTGGATCGACCGGCCCCGGCACATCGAGATCCAGGTCCTGGCCGACGGCCACGGCAACGTCATCCACCTCGGCGAGCGCGAGTGCTCCCTCCAGCGCCGTCACCAGAAGGTCATCGAGGAGGCCCCCTCGGTACTGCTCGACGAGACCACCCGCGCCGCGATGGGCGAGGCGGCCGTCCAGGCGGCCCGCTCCTGCGGCTACCGCGGCGCCGGCACCGTCGAGTTCATCGTCCCGGGCAAGGACCCCGCCTCCTACTACTTCATGGAGATGAACACCCGTCTCCAGGTGGAGCACCCGGTCACCGAGCTGGTCACGGGCCTGGACCTGGTGGAGTGGCAGCTGCGGGTCGCGGCCGGCGAGCATCTCCCGTACGCCCAGGAGGACATCACCCTGACCGGGCACGCCATCGAGGCCCGGATCTGTGCCGAGGACCCGGCCCGCGACTTCCTGCCGACCGGCGGCACGGTCCTGGCGCTGCACGAGGTGCAGGGCGAGGGGACGCGTACCGACTCCGGTCTGCTGGCCGGCGTGGAGGTCGGCAGCCGCTACGACCCGATGCTGTCCAAGGTCATCGCCCACGGCCCGGACCGGGCGAGCGCCCTGCGCCGGCTGCGGGCCGCGCTGGCCGACACCGTGATCCTCGGGGTGACGACGAACGCCGGGTTCCTGCGCAGGCTGCTGGCCCACCCGGACGTGGTCTCCGGCGAGCTGGACACCGGGCTGGTGGAGCGGGAGGCGGCCGGGCTGGTCGGCGGCCCGGCGCCGGACGAGGTGTACGCGGCGGCCGCGGCGGTGCGGCAGGCCGCGCTGGAGCCGGCGGCGGACGGCGGCGGCTGGCGCGACCCGTTCGCCGCGCCCAGCGGCTTCCGGCTCGGCGGGGAGCCCGCCGCCGTCCGCCACTGGCTGCGGGTGCCGGGCCAGGACCCCGTCGCCCGTGACATCCGGCCGGACGCGCCGGCCGGGCAGGTCACCCCGGACCGGGTGCGCGTCACCGTCGACGGGGTGGTGCACAGCTTCCACCGCGCCGGTGACTGGCTCGGCAGGGACGGCGACTCCTGGCAGGTGACCGATCACGACCCGGTGGCGGCGGCGCTGCGCGGGGCGGCCGGGGCGCACGGCGCGGACACCCTGGCAGCTCCCATGCCGGGCACCGTCACCGTCGTCAAGGTCGCCGTCGGCGACGACGTGGCCGCCGGCCAGGGCCTGTTGGTCGTGGAGGCGATGAAGATGGAACACGTCATCTGCGCACCGCACGCCGGGACCGTCACCGAACTGGACGTCACCGCCGGGTCGACCGTCGCCATGGACCAGATCCTGGCCGTGATCGCCCCGCACGAGGACCCCGACGGGGCCACCGCGTCCGCGAGCGCCTCCGAGGGCGGGCAGGAGAGCGCCTCATGACCGCAGCCGGACTGCCGATGGAGGTCCCCGCGGAGGGACTGCCCACCCGCGTACGGATCCACGAGGTCGGCGCGCGCGACGGCCTGCAGAACGAGCGGACCGTCGTCCCCACCGAGATCAAGGCGGAGTTCATCCACCGTCTCGCCGGGGCGGGCCTGCCGCTGGTCGAGGCCACGAGCTTCGTGCACCCCAAGTGGGTGCCCCAGCTCGCCGACGCCGAGCGGCTGTTCCCGCTGCTGGACGACATCGATCCGCACCGCCTCCCGGTGCTGGTGCCCAACGAACGCGGCCTGGACCGCGCGCTGGACCTGGGCGCCCGCCGGATCGCGGTGTTCGGCAGCGCCACCGAGTCCTTCGCCAAGGCCAACCTCAACCGCACGGTCGACGCGGCGCTGGCGATGTTCGCGCCGGTCATCGCGCGGGCCAAGGACGCCGGGGTGCACGTCCGCGGCTATCTCTCGATGTGCTTCGGCGACCCCTGGGAGGGCCCGGTGCCCGTCGCGCAGACCGTCCGGGTCTGCCGGGAGCTGCTCGACCTGGGCTGTGACGAGCTGAGCCTGGGCGACACCATCGGCGTGGCCACCCCCGGCCATGTGCAGCATCTGCTCGCGGCCCTCAACGAGGCGGGCGTGGCCACCTCCCGCCTGGGCGTCCACTTCCACGACACCTACGGGCAGGCCCTCGCCAACACCTTCGCCGCGCTCCAGCACGGCATCACCACGATCGACGCCTCGGCGGGCGGCCTCGGCGGCTGCCCGTACGCCAAGAGCGCCACCGGCAACCTCGCCACCGAAGACCTGGTGTGGATGCTGCACGGCCTCGGCATCGAGACCGGCGTCGACCTCGGCCGGCTGACCGCCACCAGCGTGTGGATGGCCGAGGCCCTCGGGCGGCCGAGCCCCTCACGTACCCTCCGCGCCCTCTCCCACAAGGAGTGACCCCCATGTCCCTGGACCACCGTCTCCCCTCCGAGCTGGAAGAACTCCGGCGTACGGTCGAGGCGTTCGCGCACGACGTCGTCGCCCCGAAGATCGGCGAGTATTACGAGCAGCACGCGTTCCCGTACGAGATCGTGCAGGAGATGGGCCGGATGGGCCTGTTCGGCCTGCCGTTCCCCGAGGAGTACGGCGGGATGGGCGGCGACTACCTCGCGCTCGGCATCGCCCTGGAGGAGCTGGCCCGGGTCGACTCCTCGGTGGCCATCACCCTGGAGGCGGGCGTCTCCCTGGGCGCCATGCCGGTCTACCACTTCGGCACGGAGGAGCAGAAGCGCGAGTGGCTGCCCAAGCTGTGCAGCGGTGAGGTGCTGGGCGCCTTCGGCCTGACCGAGCCGGACGGCGGCTCGGACGCCGGCGCGACGCGGACGACCGCGGTGCGCGACGGCGGGGACTGGGTGATCAACGGCAGCAAGTGCTTCATCACCAACTCCGGTACGGACATCACCGGTCTGGTCACGGTCACCGCCGTCACCGGCCGTAAAGACGACGGCTCCCCCCTGATCTCCTCGATCATCGTCCCGTCCGGCACCCCGGGCTTCACCGTCGGCGCCCCGTACTCCAAGGTCGGCTGGAACGCCTCGGACACCCGCGAGCTCTCCTTCTCCGGCGTCCGGGTCCCGGCCGCCAACCTGCTGGGCCAGGAGGGCCGGGGCTACGCCCAGTTCCTGCGCATCCTCGACGAGGGCCGGATCGCCATCGCGGCGCTCGCCACCGGGCTCGCACAGGGCTGTGTGGACGAGTCGGTGCGCTACGCCAAGGAGCGGCGCGCCTTCGGCAAGCCGATCGGCAGCAACCAGGCGATCCAGTTCAAGCTCGCCGACATGGAGATGCGCGCCCACACCTCCCGGCTGTCCTGGCGCCATGCCGCCTCCCGGCTGGTGCACGGCGAGCCCTTCAAGAAGGAGGCCGCGCTCGCCAAGCTCTACTCGTCCGAGATCGCGGTGGACAACGCCCGGGAGGCGACCCAGATCCACGGCGGGTACGGCTTCATGAACGAGTACCCGGTCGCCCGGATGTGGCGGGACGCCAAGATCCTGGAGATCGGCGAGGGCACCAGCGAGGTCCAGCGGATGCTGATCGCCCGGGAGCTGGGCGTCTGACGGCGGGGGCCGGGCGTCCGCGGACGCCCGGCCGGCTCACCCGCTCACCGCGCGGGCCAGGGCACCTCCGGTGAACGGTAGTAGTGGATGCCCAGGGCGTCCCAGCGCGGCCCCTGGGCGGCCAGGCGCACCTTGTAGTCGTTCCAGTCGTGGGTAGCGGCCGGGGACCAGCCCAGCTCCGCGATGCCGGGCAGCCGCGGGAAGGCCATGTACTCGATGTGCGCGGAGGTGGAGAGGGTCTCGGACCACAGGGGCGCCTCGACGCCGAGGACGGAGTCCGCGGGCGCCCCGTCGAGATAGCGGCCCGGGTCCCAGTCGTAGGACCGCTGGACGCCGACATAGCCGGCCCAGGACAGGCCCAGCGGCGTGTCCTTGTCGTACTTCATGTCGAGGTAGGCGCGGTCGGCCGGCGAGAGGATCAGGCGGGTGCCGTTCCTGGCGGCGTCGGCGACCTGGGTGCGCTCCGCCGTGCCGGTCTTGTCATAGCCCCAGTACTGGGCGACGGCGCCCTTGGCCGGGTGCGCCCCGGTCAGCTGGTGCCAGCCGATCACGGTCTTGCCATATTTGGCGACCACCGGCTGCACCTTGTCCATGAAAGCGACGTAGTCCGCGTGGCTGGTGGAGTGCGCCTCGTCGCCGCCGATGTGGAGGGAGCGGCCGGGTGTCAGGGCCGCGAGTTCGCGGATCACGTCGTCCACGAAGTCGTAGGTCACCTTCTTCGGCACGCACAGCGAGCTGAAGCCGACGTTGGTGCCGGTGTAGAGCGGCGGGGCCTGGCCGTTGCAGTTGAGCTCGGCATAAGAGGCGAGCGCGGCATTGGTGTGGCCGGGCATGTCGATCTCGGGGACGACGGTCAGATAGCGGTCGGCGGCGTAGCGGACGATCTCGCGGTAGTCGTCCTTGGTGTAGTAGCCGCCCTTGCCGCCGCCGACCTGGGTGGAGCCGCCGTAGGTCGCCAGCCGCGGCCAGGACGTGAGGGCGATCCGCCAGCCCTGGTCGTCGGAGAGGTGCAGATGGAGCTTGTTGATCTTGTACATGGCGAGCTGGTCGATATAGCGCTTGACCTGCGCGACGGTGAAGAAGTGCCGGGAGACGTCGAGCATCGCCCCGCGGTAGGCGTAGCGCGGGGAGTCGGCGATGGTGCCCCCGGCGATCCGCCAGGGCCCGCTGCGGGCGCCCCGCTGCCCGTCCAGGGGCAGCAGCTGGCGCAGCGTCTGGACGGCGTGGAAGAGCCCGGCCGGGCGGGCGGCGCTGAGGGTGACCGTGCGGCCGCCGGAGGTCAGGCGGTAGCCCTCGGCGCCCAGTCCCCCGGTGCCGCTGCCGCCGAGCCGCAGCACGATGCCGTCCCGGCCGCTCTTGGTGGTCACCGGGAAGGCGAAGCCGGTGGCGGGCCGCAGCAGCCCGGCGAGATGGCCGGCGATCCGCCGGGCCTCGCCGGAGCCGCCCGGGACGCGGAGGGGGGTGTGCGCGCCGAGGGTGACGGCCGCGCCGCCGCCGTGCACGGACGCGGGGGCGGGGATCACGCGGTCCAGTGGGGTGGCCGCCCGGGCGGTGGCTCCGGTGGCGCCCTGCGGCGGTACGGCGGCGGTTCCCAGCCCCGCCGCGGCAACCAGCAGCAGCGAGAACAGCAGTCTGCGTCGTCTCATCGACGATCCCTTCGGCGAACGTCGTGCATGGCGTCGTACATGGCGTCGTACATGGCATGGAGCGACCGAACGGTGACCATGCGTACCGTGACCCTGCGATCCGGTCAAGGTCCAGACCACTTTCCGGCCGCCAAACCGGCGACGTGCCCGATAGCGGGCAGATTTCTTGCGATTCTCCGCGCCGCCCCGCAATATCGACGGGTGCCCGAACGCCGTAACCGCAGCGCTGACGCGCCGCACGACGACCTGGTGGACCACCTGGTGCGCAGCACACCGCTGCAGCGCGGTGAGGCCGCCCGGGTGGTGCTGGACGTGCTGGCGTACTTCGACGAGACCACGGAGGAGTTCGTCCGCCGCCGCCATCGGGAGCTGCAGTCCCAGGGACTGCGCAACGAGGAGATCTTCGAGCGGATCCGCCACGAGCTGCCGCACCGCGCCGTGACCCCGCCCGCTCTCTCGGCCCGCCAGCTGCGCCGCCTCGTCTACGGCTGACGCCCCCGCCACGGGCGCCGGGCACCACTGTTGTCACAACGTTTTCTCGGAGGGTCACTGTATGTGCGGGATCGTCGGCTACATCGGCAAACGTGAGGTCGCTCCGCTGCTCCTGGAGGGCCTGCAGCGCCTGGAGTACCGCGGCTACGACTCGGCGGGCATCGCCATCCACGCCAAGGGCACCGGCAAGGCCGCGGGCGGCCTGAAGACCGCCAAGGCCAAGGGCCGGGTCCGGGAGCTGGAATCCCGGCTGCCGAAGCGCTTCGCGGGCTCCACCGGCATCGCGCACACCCGCTGGGCCACCCATGGTGCCCCCACCGATGAGAACGCCCACCCGCACCTCGACACCGAGGGCAAGGTCGCCGTCGTCCACAACGGCATCATCGACAACGCCTCGGACCTGCGCGCCCGGCTGACCGCCGAGGGCGTCGTCTTCGCCTCCGAGACGGACACCGAGGTGCTGGCCCACCTGATCGGCCGCTCCACGGCCGAGAAGCTGGAGGAGCGGGTCCGCGAGGCACTGCGGCACATCGAGGGCACCTACGGCATCGCCGTGCTGCACGCCGACTTCCCCGACCGCATCGTGGTCGCCCGCAACGGCTCCCCGGTCGTCCTCGGCATCGGCGAGCACGAGATGTTCGTCTCCTCGGACGTCGCCGCGCTGGTCTCGCACACCCGCCAGGTCGTCACCCTCGACGACGGCGAGATGGCCACTCTCAAGGCCGACGACTACCGCACGTACACCACCGAGGGCTCGCGGACCACGTCCGCTCCGGAGACCGTCGAGTACGCGGCCGAGTCGTACGACCTGGGCGGCCACGACACGTACATGCACAAGGAGATCTCCGAGCAGGCGGAGGCGGTGGACCGTGCGCTGCGCGGACGGATCGACGACCGTTTCTCCACCGTGCACCTCGGCGGCCTGAACCTCGACGCCCGTGAGGCGCGCGGGGTGCGCCGGGTGAAGATCCTGGGCTGCGGCACCTCGTACCACGCGGGCCAGATCGGCGCCCAGATGATCGAGGAGCTGGCCCGGATCCCCTCGGACGCCGAGCCGGCCTCCGAGTTCCGCTACCGCGACCCGGTCGTGGACCCCGACACGCTGTACGTGGCGGTCTCCCAGTCCGGTGAGACCTACGACGTGCTGGCGGCCGTCCAGGAGCTCAAGCGCAAGGGCGCGCGGGTGCTGGGCCTGGTGAACGTGGTCGGCTCGGCGATCGCCCGGGAGACCGACGGCGGCATCTACGTGCACGCCGGCCCCGAGGTCTGCGTGGTCTCCACCAAGTGCTTCACCAACATGGTGGTCTCCTTCGCGCTGCTCGCCCTGCACCTGGGCCGGATCCGTGACCTCTCGGTCGCGGACGGCAAGCGGATCATCGACGGCCTGCGCAAGCTGCCCGGCCAGATCGACGAGATCCTCAAGGGCGAGGAAGAGATCAAGAAGCTGTCGGCCTCCTACGCGGACGCCAAGTCGATGATGTTCATCGGCCGGGTGCGCGGCTACCCAGTGGCCCGTGAGGCGTCCCTGAAGCTCAAGGAGGTCTCCTACATCCACGCGGAGGCCTACCCGGCCTCGGAGCTCAAGCACGGCCCGCTGGCCCTCATCGAGCCCGCGATGCCGACCGTCGCGATCGTCCCCGACGACGATCTGCTGGAGAAGAACCGCGCCGCGCTGGAGGAGATCAAGGCCCGCAGCGGCCGCATCCTGGCCGTCGCGCACCAGGAGCAGGAGAAGGCCGACCACACCATCGTCGTCCCGAAGAACGAGCCCGAGCTGGACCCGATCCTCATGGGCATCCCGCTCCAACTGCTCGCCTACCACACGGCCTTGGCCCTCGGCCGCGACATCGACAAGCCCCGCAACCTGGCCAAGTCCGTCACGGTGGAATAGTCCGGCCCCCGGGGGTCTCGCCGTCGGTAACCGTGGAGCGGAGTGGAGTGGTCCACCCCGCTCCACCCCGCTCCACAGAAGCGACAATTGAGCACCCCCACGGCGAGCAACCCCGTCCGCGAAAGCGGCGCCGGCTCAGGCGCAAAAGGCAGCGGCTCCGTGCGTGCCACCGGACGCACGGAGCCGCCGCCTCCCCTGTGCCGGCGTCGCCCATGCGCCGGCAGGATGCCGCCGTTCCGGGATCCGTCACCTCCCGGACAGCAGCGCGCAGTTGGCGTGTGCGCGGCCGCCGGGCCCGTGTCGCGGCGCGCTCACGTGACCGTTTTCTACCCGTCACAAGCGCACAATCCACCTCGGCGAGCCAGGGAAATGCGCCTGCGCACAATCCTCATGGCGCCCCCTCAACTGTGTGCACACGAAGGAGAGTCGGGCGACGACCCGAGCGGCCGCGGGCACTGGGCCCGCACCCGCTTCAGGGAGGCGCCAGGGGCATGTCAGGGCTGCGTCAGGGAATCACGATGACCGGGCGCCGGGCCCGGCGGGCCAGCCGTCCGGCGACCGAGCCGAAGATCCGGCCGACCAGACCGTGCGTGGAGCCGACCACGATCGCGTCGGCCTCGTACTCCTGGCCGACCTCCTCCAGCTCGTGACAGATGTCACCGCCGCGCTCGACGAGGATCCAGGGGACCTCGGCGAGATGGTCGGCGCAGGCCAGCTCCAGGCCGAGGACCTCGGTGCGGTGATCCGGCACATCCACGAAGACCGGGGGCTCACAGCCCGCCCAGACGGTCGTCGGCAGCCGGTTGGCCACATGGACGATGATCAACCCGGAGCCGAGGCGCCGGGCCATACCGATTGCATACGCCAACGCCCGCTCGCTCGACATGGAGCCGTCGAAGCCGACCACGACGCCGTGGCGGAAGGCGGGGTCGCAGGAGTGGCGTGTCTGTTCCGCCGCTTCGAGGTCCGCCATCGGATCGGCGACCTGCTTGCGGTCCGCGGGTTCGGGGATTTCGTGACCGGCCATTGATGTCTCGGCGAGGGCATCCTCTTGCGGAGGGGCGAACGGGGACGGCGATTGACTTGATCCGGCAGTTGACTGAGCTGGCCCGATCGAGGACCGGGAGCCATAGTTCAAAGAGGAACAACACGACTGGGAATCATCTTCCCAACCCGATACCCCAAGAGTACGGCGCCACTCCCCCGCTGCCCAGAGCACACCGGGGACGCGGAGCGCCCGCGCGAGCCGGGTGGGGCCTCGAACGTTCCCCGGAGCATGCCGGAGCGTGGCGCGGATGGCAATGCCCCGGCCTGCCCCCGTACGTACCCTCTGACGGTGACCCATGATCGCCGGCGGCGTTGTATCCAGCAGCCCGTCCGAGGGGAGCACACGGTGCCGTTGCCGTCCGACAGATCACCC
Organism: Streptomyces sp. NBC_01454; assembly: GCF_036227565.1. NCBI lineage: Bacteria > Bacillati > Actinomycetota > Actinomycetes > Kitasatosporales > Streptomycetaceae > Streptomyces > Streptomyces sp. NBC_01454. Next base: position 5,298,378 of record NZ_CP109460.1, on the reverse strand, counting down.
GACCCGGTGAGCGATGTGGTGCGCTGGGGCGCCTTCAGCTGCGCCCTGGTGCCCTTCGTACTGATCCTCAGCGGTGCCTCCTGGACCGGCGCGGCCGGCGCCGCCGCCGGTCTGGGCGCGGTGACCTGCGTCTGTCGCGCACTCTTGCGGCAATCCGAACGGACCGCGGCGCGGGTCCGGGTGCGCGACTTCGGACGACACCGGGACAGAACGGGACGTCCGGGCCCGGCAGCGCACAGCGGCGGGCGGCATTCCGGAGGGCGTACGCCGGTCAATTGAGGCCGCCGCAAGTGCGCGCGCGACCGTTTTCAGCCAACTTCCGGCCGAGGTCCATACCTTCCCCTGAGCCCCCCTCAACCCGGGTGTGAGCAGGGAGGAAAGGACCGCTCGGCATGGTTGTGCCCTACTGCGAACGGGCAGAGCCGAGACGCGTACTTCCCATGTAGGCCCGACGAGTGGAACGCTTCGTGATCGAATGCTTCGCGCCAAGTTGCCATATCGACATACCAGCGGGTGGTGAACTTGGCACTCCATCCTCACGGAACACAGTAGATTCGATCTTGGTAGTGACGGCGGGGGAACTGTGCAGGACCGAGAGGGCGAGACGACCGAGGGGGGCTTAAGTGCCATGAGCCAGGACTCCGCTGCCGTACCAGATGCCGCACGCAAGCTCGCCGCCCGACGACGCCGCGAAATAGTCGCGGTGCTCCTCTTCAGCGGCGGCCCCATTTTCGAGAGCTCCATTCCGCTCTCGGTCTTCGGCATCGACCGCCAGGACGCAGGCGTCCCGCGGTACCGGCTACTTGTGTGCGCGGGCGAAGATGCGCCTTTGCGCACGACCGGGGGGCTCGAACTATCGGCCCCCTACGGGCTGGAGGCGATCTCCCGTGCCGGGACGGTCGTCGTACCGGCCTGGCGTTCCATCACCCAGGCCCCGCCGCCCGCCGCGCTCGACGCGCTGCGCCGCGCGCATGAAGAAGGGGCCAGAATCGTCGGGCTGTGCACGGGGGCGTTCGTCCTCGCCGCGGCCGGACTCCTCGACGGCCGGCCGGCCACGACCCACTGGATGTACGCGCCGACGCTCGCCAAGCGTTATCCGTCCGTCCATGTGGACCCCCGCGAGCTCTTCGTCGACGACGGCGATGTGCTCACCTCCGCGGGAACGGCGGCCGGCATCGACCTGTGCCTGCACATCGTGCGCACCGACCACGGCGCGGACGCCGCGAACGCGCTGGCCCGCCGGCTCGTCGTGCCGCCCCGCCGGACCGCGTCCGACATGGGGCACCAGCGCTACCTCGACAGGTCATTACCTGAAGAGATCGGCGCCGACCCGCTCGCCGAGGTCGTCGCCTGGGCGCTGGAGCACCTCCACGAGCAGTTCGACGTGGAGACGCTCGCCGCGCGCGCCTACATGAGCCGGCGCACCTTCGACCGGCGCTTCCGCTCGCTGACGGGAAGCGCTCCGCTCCAGTGGCTGATCACCCAGCGGGTCCTGCAGGCCCAGCGGCTGCTGGAGACCTCCGACTACTCGGTGGACGAGGTCGCGGGCCGCTGCGGCTTCCGCTCACCGGTGGCGCTGCGCGGACATTTCCGGCGGCAGCTGGGAGCCTCACCCGCGGCCTACCGTGCGGCCTACCGCGCGCGCCGGCCGCACGGGGCACCCGAACCCGCGCTCAGGCCGGAGCGGGCCGACCGTGCCGAGCGGCCGGAGCGCGAGCGGGCGGCGCTGGGTGCGGGCGGCCCGGAGCGGTTCGCCGCCGCCGCGCTGGCCGGCCACGGGCTGGCGACCGCGGAAGCGGGCGAAGCGGGCAAACCGCAGCCGGACGGCTATGCCTCCCGGCTGGCGGAGGCCGCGGTCGGGCGAGGACCGGCACGCCCCGTGCTGCCCGGACAGCGCGAGCGCCCCGTAGGGTGAGATGTATGAACGATCGCATGGTGTGGATCGACTGCGAGATGACCGGACTCTCGCTGGCGAATGACGCGCTCATCGAGGTGGCCGCGCTGGTCACCGACTCGGAGCTGAATGTGCTGGGCGACGGGGTGGATGTGGTGATCCGCCCCCCCGCCGAGTCGCTCGGCACCATGCCGGAGGTGGTGCGCCAGATGCACACCGCCTCCGGGCTGCTGGAGGAGCTGGACGGCGGGACCACGCTGGAAGCGGCCGAGGCGCAGGTGCTTGCGTACATCAAGCAGCATGTGCCGGAGCTGGGGAAGGCGCCGCTGTGCGGCAACTCCGTCGGTACCGACCGCGGCTTCCTGCTGCGCGACATGCCGACGCTGGAAAGCTATCTGCACTACCGGATCGTCGACGTCTCGTCCGTGAAGGAACTGGCCCGGCGCTGGTTCCCGCGGGCGTACTTCAACAGTCCGGACAAGAACGGAAACCACCGGGCGCTGGCGGACATCCGCGAATCCATCGCGGAACTGCGCTACTACCGCGAGGCGGTCTTCGTCCCGCAGCCCGGGCCCGACTCGGACACCGCGAAGGCGATCGCCGCCAAGCACGTCCTTCCTGCTGAGCCGCAGTCCGCATCGCAGTGAGCCGCGGGGTGCGTGTCGTGTGGATCTTTGCGGGTCCACCGTGACCCGCACGACACGCCCTCGGTCCCGGGACCGGAAACCTGGGCGCGAGCACCCCGCGGGACCCTGTACACTTTTTCTCAGCCGGTGGGGAAAAAGAACCACACAGCACCGGTCATGGTGGGTATAGCTCAGCTGGTAGAGCACCTGGTTGTGGTCCAGGATGTCGCGGGTTCAAGTCCCGTTACTCACCCCACTTCAAGGCCCCCGACCTCAGGTCGGGGGCCTTGGCGTTTACCGGGCCGGGCCGAGCAGCCGGTGGGGATGATCGGCCGGCCGGTGGCTGCGGCGACGGAGGCCGGGGCGGGGATCTTGCCCGTGATCACGGAGGTTCGGGACGGGTGATGGTGATCGTCACGGGGCGCGGACGGGCACGGTGATCAGGTCCGGCCCGGTGAGGACCTTGCGGGCCAGGGGACCCCGGAGGTGGCGTTCTCCGGGCCGGCGGGGCAGGTGCGTGCCCCGGCCAGGTCCGAGAAGACCGGGAAGACCGGGAAGACACGGCGGCGGGGCGCGGCGGTAGGGGGAGTCCGCCGCGCCCCGCCTCGGGGCGAGCGGCCCGGGCCGGCGCCCGGACCGCCGGTGGGGGTCAGCCGGTGAAGGCGCCGAACGCCTTGGTGAAGTCCAGCGGCTTCTGCTCGATCGAGCTGCAGGTCGGCTGGGCCGAGGAGACCGGGCCGCCCGGACAGGCCTGGTCGCGGGTCGAGGACCACATCGACAGCCCGCCCAGGTGCTTGTCCTTGGCGAACGCCACCAGCTGCTTGGCGTCGTCGAGCCGGAAGACCTCCTGCTGGACGTCGTTCACGCCGATCATCGGGGTCACGGCCACGGTCTTCCAGGCGGCCGCGTCGCTCAGCCCGAGCGCCTTCTTGAGCTGGCCCTGGGTGGCGGTGGCGGCCTGGGTGGCGTAGGTGCCCATGTCGCCGCTGTAGGAGGCGCCGTAGTCCATCGCCATGACGTTGACGGCGGAGATCTTGACGCCGTTCTTCTTGGCGTCGGCGACCAGGTTCACCCCGTCCTGGGTCAGGCCCTCGGGCATGACCGGCAGGGTGAAGGAGACGTCCAGACCCGGGTGCTTCTTCTGGAGCCGGTCGATGGCCTGGGCGCGGCGGGTGTTGGCGGCGGTGTCGGGCAGCGCGCCGCCCTCGATGTCGAAGTCGACCTTGGTGAGCTTGAACTGGTCGATGACCTTGCCGTACGCGGCGGCCAGCTGGTCCGCGGAGGTGCAGACCAGGCCGAGTTCGGAGCCGGTGGCGCCGCCGAAGGAGACCCGGACGTCGCCGCCGGCCTTGCGCAGCGCGGGTATCTGCCGGGCCACCGCGTCGTTGCCGAGCTCGCCGGTGCCGCCCCACTTGGGGTCGCACCCGCCGCCGGAGGTGACGAAGGCGAGGGTGAAGTTCTTCACGCCGGTCTTCCGCGCGGTGCCGGGCAGGTCGTAGGCGGGGGTGAGCGAGGTGTCGACGTACGGGGCGAAGCCGGCGGCGGCCCTGGCGGTGGGGGCGGCGGTCCGCGGGGCCTTCGCGGCCATGGCCCCGCCGGCGACGGCGAGGGCGCCGCCCGCCGCGACCACGGCGGCCGTGCCGGTCACGATCAGCTTGGTGGTGCGGCTCTTGCGCCGGCGGTGTGCCGAGGAAGTCATTGCGTGCCTGCCTGTCGTCACGTGGGGGGAGGGGTGGGGTGCACCGTGGTGCGTCCCGCACGCTAGCGCCAGGGAAACGGACAAATGTCGGTAATGGTGCGGAGGTTGGTGGACTTATGACCGCCTTAAGGAAGCGGAAGGGGGCGGTTAAGAGCCAGGGGCACATGCCCGGCGGGAGGGCCGGTCAGGAACCGGTGCGCGCGGACCGCCGCCGGCCGCCGAGGGTGCGGCGCAGCCGGTGGCCGCGCCGTCCGCCCTGGCGGGCGCGCCGGCCGTCCAGCGCCAGCCAGACCCGCACCTCGGTGCCGCCGAGGACGGAGCGGCCCAGGCGGACGTCGCCGCCGGTGGACTCGGCCAGCCGCCGCACGATGTCCAGGCCGAGGCCGGTGGAGCCCTCCCCGCCGCCGCCGTGGCCGCGGCGCAGTGCCTCGTCCGGGTCGTCGATGCCGGGGCCGGCGTCCGAGACCAGCACGATCACCGCCTCGTCCGCGTGGTGGACATCGACCGCGAAGGCGGTGCCCTCGGGGGTGTGCCGGAAGACGTTGCCGAGCATCGCGTCCAGGGCGGCGGCGAGTTCGGGGCGGGCGACCGGGACCCGTACGGGGCGGTCGGCGCCGGCGATGCGCACCGTGCGGCCCTCGTCCTCGGCGAGCGCGGACCAGAAGCCCATCCGCGCGCGGATCACCTCGGCGGCGTCACAGCCGGCCCCGGCGGCCGTCTGCTGGGTCTGGGCCTTCTGTTCGCGGACGGTGCGGATGATCTGGTCGACCTCCCGCTCCAGCTGGGCGACGGCGGCCCGGGTCTGCTCGGCGGCCGGGGTGTCGCCGAGCGAGGCGGTGTTGAGCCGGAGCACGGTCAGCGGGGTGCGCAGCCGGTGCGAGAGGTCGGCGGCCAGTTCGCGTTCGTTGGCCAGGAGTTGGACGACCTGGTCGGCCATGGAGTTGAAGGCGCTGGCCGCCAGCCGCAGTTCCTTGGGGCCGTCCTCGGGGACACGGACGCCCAGCTTGCCCCGGCCGAGGTCATGGGCGGCGCCGGCGAGCCGTTCCGCGGGGCGCACCATGCGGGTGCCGAGCCGGTCGGCGACCGCGACCGAGCCGATGACCAGGGCCAGGCCGACGCCGGCCAGCACCACCCAGGAGGTGGTGACGCCGTTGGTGAGCGCCGCGTCGGGCACGAAGACCTCGACGACGGCGATACCGGAGGCCACAGCGGTCGGCTGGAGGAGCGCGGAGCCGCCGCGGACCGGGGAGATGGAGGCCCGGCCGAGCTTCACGGCGGCCGCCACGTCCGCCTCCGCCGCGCGCCGGGCGCCGATCTCGGCGGGCTTGCCGTTCTTTCCGCTCGCCGGCACATGGACGCCGATCCGGCCGCCGGGGCCGGTCTCGGCGCTGGCGACGGCGCGTGCGAGCTGGGTGCGGTCGGTGGTGATGGCGAGGACCGGGCCGATGGTGGCGGCCTGGCGTTCGGCGTTGGAGTAGGCGCGGTCGCGGGCCAGTTCCTTGACGACGAGGCCGAGGGGGACGGCGAACGCGACCACGACCACGACCATGGTGGTGACCGCCAGCGCCACCTTGACCAGGGCCCATCTCACTGCGGCGGCTCCAGCTTCACGCCGACGCCCCGCAGGGTGTGCAGATAGCGGGGGCGCGCCGCGGTCTCCCCCAGCTTGCGGCGCAGCCAGGACAGATGGACGTCGATGGTCTGGTCGTCGCCGTAGGACTGCTGCCAGACCTCGGCGAGGAGTTCCCTGCGGGCGACGACGACCCCGGGGCGCCCGGCGAGGAAGGCCAGCAGATCGAACTCCCGGCGGGTCAGATCGAGTGCGACGCCGTCGAGTTGGGCCTGCCGGCGCAGCGGGTCGATGGACAGGCCGCCGACCCGGATCACCCGTGAGGGCGGTTCCGCGCCGGGGGCGGTGGCCCGGGAGCGGCGCAGGACGGCCGTCATCCGCGCCGAGAGGTGCTCGACGGAGAACGGCTTGGTGAGATAGTCGTCGGCGCCGTCGTTGAGCAGCCGGACGATCTCGGCTTCGTCGTCCCGCGCTGTGGCGATGATCACGGGCACATCGGTGATGCCGCGCAGCATCTTCAGCGCCTCGCCACCGTCCAGGTCGGGCAGGCCGAGGTCGAGGATGACCACGTCGAAGCCGACGTGTGCCACCTCGCGCAACGCCTCCAGAGCGGTGCCCACGCTGCGCACCGTATGGGCTGCCTCGGTCAGATGCCGGATCAGCGCCGAGCGTACGAACTGGTCGTCCTCGACCACGAGCACACGTGCCATGAGCGGCACCGTACGCCATTCGGGGCCGCTTCCCCGCCGGGTGTTGACACCGTGACAGAGCGGCCGGACGTGGTGCAGCGGGCTGCGTCCGCGCGGTCGGGTGGTGCAGTATGAGCCGGATGCGACGAGGACTGGTTCACGCGGTGGCCTGGACGCTGGCGACCGGCGCCGCGGTCACGCTGTCGTGGTTCGGCGTGCACACCGTGCTGTCCGGTACCGCGTACGACCCGCCGCGCGCGCTGCCCCTCTCCGGCGCGCAGCCGGAGGCCGGCGCCTCCCCGCGGGTCTCCTCCACGCACCGCCCCAAGCCGTCCCGTTCGCCGGAGGACAGCCCGGCGCCCACCGGCGGCAAGCCCTCGGGTCCGGCGAGTCCGTCCGCCACCGGCGGCGCCGGGCCGCACCCGGACGCCTCCCCGCAGGACAGCTATCCGTCGTCCTCCGACAGCCGGATCAAGAGCTACTCCACGGCGGGCGGCCGGGTGGTCTTCGATCTGGGCGGCCGGTCGGCCGAGTTGGTGTCGGCGACGCCCAACTCGGGCTGGCAGATGCAGGTGTGGAAGCAGGACGGGTGGATCCGGGTCGACTTCTCCGGCAGCGCCCACACCTCGGTGTTCTGCACCTGGAACGGCCACCCGCCGACCGTGCAGATCAGCACCACCGGGGCATAGCGCCGGGCGGCCCCGGCACCGGGCATCGGCCCCCCGGCCCCCGGCCCCCGGCACCGGCCCCGCCTCAGTCGAAGGCACCGGCCGGCGGGGCGGGCGAGGCGAGGGCGGTGGCGTCGGTGACCGGTGCCGCGCCGCCGGTGAAGTCCAGCAGCGCCCGCCCGTGTTCGACCCGTCCGGCCTGCGGATCGGTGGCCGCCCGCCGGGTCAGTTCGGCGACCGGCAGCTCCCCGTCGGCGGCCAGCAGGACGGCGTTGCCGAAGCGCCGGCCGCGCAGGACGGCCGGGTCGGCGGTCAGGCACAGCTCGGGGAAGACCGTACGGACCGTGGCGATCTGGCCGCGCAGAAACCGCAGCGGCGGCCCGTCGGTGAGGTTCGCCGCGTAGAACCCGCCGGGACGCAGCGCCCTGCGGGCCTCCGCCACGAACTCCGTGCTGGTCAGATGGGCAGGCGTGCGCGCACCGTCGAAGACGTCAGCGATGATCAGGTCCGCCCAGCCGTCCGGGATCTTCGCCAGGCCGGCGCGGGCGTCGCCGCCGCGCACCCGGATCCGCCAGCCGCTGTCCCACGGCAGCTGCCGGCGTATGAGCTGGACCAGCGGTGCGTCGATCTCCACGACCTGCTGGGTGGACCGCGGGCGGGTCGCCGCGACATAGCGGGCCAGCGTCAGGGCGCCGCCGCCGAGGTGGACGACGCGCAGCGGCTTGCCGGCCGGGCCGGCGAGGTCCGCCAGATGTCCGAGGCGCCGCTGATAGGAGAAGTCGAGAAAGGCCGGGTCGTCGAGGTCCACATGGGACTGCGGGGCCCCGTCGATCAGCAGCGTCCAGGCGCGCGGCCGGTCCCGGTCGGGCCGTAGCTCGGCGAGTCCGCCGTCCACCGTCTCCGTGACGGTCTCCGGGCTGCGACGCCCGCGCCTGCTCTGTGCCATGCCCTCCAGTATGGCTCGTGATCTGAAGACCGTATCCGCTGGTCAGCACGGGGGCCCGTCTCAAGTGACGCGGCCGGCCCCGGCGGTTGCGGGAGGAGAGTGGCGAACCACCCCACGACCGGAGCCGGAGGTGGTCCGCCAACTTCACATCACGACCCGAGCCGGCCCATGGATCTCCGGGCCGGCAACCGGATCACCTGGCCAGGCAGACGTTCCCGAAGGCCGGGTTCAGCAAGCCGGGCGCGTTGACGCTGTTGCCGCACACGTTGATCGGGACGTTGATCGGCACCTGGACGACGTTGCCGCTGAGGATGCCCGGGGAGCCCGCGGCAAACCCCGCAGCGTTGGCGCCACCACGGCCGAAGCCCCGGCCATCGCGACCGAAACGACCGTTGTCGTCACCGAAACGACCGTCGTCGCCGCGGCCATGGCGGCCATGTCCGCCATGGTGACCGTCCACGCTTGCAGATGCGATGCCGGCGCCGCTGAGCACAATGGCGCAGCTGGCGGTGGCCAGCGCGGCGGTCGTAACAAACCGCTTCATCCCATTCTCCTTTCAGTTCGTGAATGGGGCAACCGGTCACAACGAGCGAAATGAGTCAGGGATGCGGACGTTCCCTCTTCCGGGAAATCGTTAGCCCTTATGGCAGAAACGAGACACCCCGCCGAAGTCCGGTATTCCGCTGTTCGGGAATGCTGATCCGGATCCGGCGTGCCTGCCACGGTTTCCAGGATGATTTCTGTCAGAGTGCTCTCCTGTTTGACTGATTGAAGTCGGAGAGGAAGACATGCGGAAGTCGATGGACCGCACCGGGCGCGGCGTCGTATGCGCACCGGCTTCCTTGGCTTTGTCTGCCGCGCTCCCCTCGGCGGCTGCCGCGCCAACCCCCGGGGAATCCGCGCGAATTCCATTCACCGAGCGCTATCACGTCACCCAGCACGGCGGTATCGCCCGCGCGGCGAACTCCTCGGTCCGCTGCGCGGCGGGGGCCGGCCGCACGGGTGGCCCGTGCTCGGCGGCCCGGCAGGGCGTCGGATCCGACGCCCGCGCCGGGAACAGCGGGCGGGTACGCATCGCCGGGCCCGGCGGCCGGTACCGGACGGTGCGCGCCGACACCGTCGCCCGGCACCGCGGCAGGGCAGCGACCGACGGCTTCCAGGTGTCCGCGGACGTCACCGGGCCGGTGCGCAAAAGCGGTCCCGGCGTCTACAAGGTGGCGCGGTTCAAGGGCGCCAAAAGCCCGTCCACGGCCGGTACATGGGGCGGCTGGACACTGGTGGCCGTATACGAGAACAAAAAGGAGCCACTGCACAGAATCGCGATGTGGGACGGCTTCCAGCCGCTGGAAGCCGACCGCCGCACGTTTACCGTCCGGCTCAACGGACTGCACATCCCGGCGAATTCACACGGCCGCGCCGGCGTGGTCGCATATGACGGCTACCGGGGCCGCGGAAATGACGGACTCACCGTCCGGGCCGGCCGACACCGCCCACTGAAGGTGCACGATTCCGCCAACCCGGCGAATGATGTGATGAACTCGACCATCACCGACTTCGGCCAGGAGGCGGCGCGGCGGCCCGCTTACCCGGACACCCTCGGATTTGATTCCGACGTATTCGACATCACCCCCGCACTGCGGTCCGGCGCCGATCGGCTCACATTCCGTTTCACCACCCGAAACCCGGGATATCTGCTCGGCGCGCTCTTCGTCCAGGCCGATACCCGGCACTGAGCGCCCGGAATTTCCCGCAGAGAGTTCTGTCGGCTCGCTCATAGGGAGCAGTGCGTGCTGCCGCAAGACCCGCAGTACCGAGCGCGGCCCGTGGCTGCGGGTGCCGCCCGGCCCGTCGACGGCGGGGCGGTGCCCGGTGTGCCGGGCATCAGGAGCAGGGAGCCGATCAGGCGATGACGACGGACAGCGCGGACGCGCCCCCCTCCGCCCGGGTCCGGCTCCCGTCGGCGGCCCCCGCACCGGCCGGCGCCGCGGTCCGTCCGCCGCGCGGCCCGGCGCGGGAGACCCTGCCACCGCCCCGGCCGGGCCGCGGCGTACGACGGCGGGCCGCCGCCCCGCTGCTGGCCGGCGACGCGCTGGCCACCGCCGGGGCCGCACTGCCCGTCCTCGGCACCGGCACCGCGCCGCTCGTGCTCGGCCCCATGGTGCTGGGACTCCTGCTGCTCCACTCCCGGGCCGGCCTCTACCGTCCCGACCCGGCCCCGAGCCTGCTCGGCGCGCTGCCGGCGCTGCTCGGCCGGGCCGCCGTCTGCTGGTGCGCGGTGGCCGCGGTGCTCGCCGCCGTACATCCCGCGCAGGCGCTGCCGCCGGCCCTGCTGGCCGGCGCGGTGGCGTGGCACACCGCGCTGCTCTGCGGCGCCCGGGCGCTGGTCCACCGGGCGCGGCGGGCCGCCGCCCGCCGCTGCCCGCGCGCCACGCTGATCGTCGGCCCCGACCCGGCCGCCCGGCAGCTCGCCGCCGTGCTGCGCGCCCGCCCCGAGTACGGGATGCGCCCGGTCGGCCTGGTCACGGCGGGGGCACCGGCCCCCGCCGGTCCCGGGGCGCCGCCGGGTCACGGCGGACCGCCGCGGCTCACCTCCCCGCAGGACATCACCCGGGCCGTGATCCGTCACACCGTGCGGGACGCGGTGTTCACGGTGCCGCCGTACGGCGATCCGCACACCGCCGCGCTGCTGCGCCGCTTCATCGACCAGGGCTCGGCGATCTGGCTGGCCGGCGCGGCCGCCCTGGAGGGCCACCCACCGCCGTCGGCCGGCCATCTGTGGGGCTTCGCCTGCCGGCGGCTGGACACCGACCCGCCCCGGCACGGCGGCGCCGGCAAGCGGGCCCTGGATCTTGCCCTGGCGGCGGTGGCACTGGTGGTGACGGCCCCGGTGCTGCTGGGCTGCGCGCTGGCGGTCCGGCTCGCCGACGGCCCGGGGGTGCTCTGCCGGGAGGAACGTATCGGCCGGGGCGGCCGCGGCTTCCTGCTGCTGACGTTCCGCACCGTGCGCCCGTGCGAGCCGGACGAAGGAGTTGACGAGGACGAAGGGGTTGAAGGAGATGAAGGGGTTGGAGGGGTTGGAGCACACGAAGCGGCGGACGGCGGCCACCCGAGCCGCGTCGGCCGGCTGCTGCGGCGTACGGGTATGGCGGGGCTGCCGCGCTGGTGGAACGTTCTGCGCGGCGACCTGAGCCTGGTCGGGCCGTGCCCGGAACGACCCGCGGACGTCGAGCGGTGCGCCCGGAGCTGCCCGGAGTACGGCGCCCGGCACCGGATGGCGCCGGGCCTGACCGGACTGGCGCAGGTGCACGGGCTGCGCGGCGGCTCCCCCGTGGCGGACCGGGCCCGCTTCGACAACCTCTATATCGACACCTGGTCGTGGGGGCAGGACCTCCGGATCGTGCTGCGGGCCCTGGCCCGGCTGCCGCGACGGGAGGCCCGATGAGCGCCGGAGCCGCGGACACCCCCTGGCGGGCGCACCCCCCGCGCGCCCCGCATCCGCCGTGCCGCCGGGCACTGCCCGCGGACGGGCCGGCCGGCCCGGCGGCCCCCGGCCGGACCACCACCCCGGCCGCTATCCCTGGAGGCATCCGGTGAAGGTTCTGCATGTGATCACAGGCCTCGATGTGGGCGGCGCGGAACAGCAGTTGCGGCTGCTGTTGCGCCGGCTGCCCGCGTACTGCGAGGTCGTCACCCTGACCGGCCCGGGTCCGGTCGCCGAGGGCATCGAGGCGGACGGCACCCGCGTCACCCACCTCGGGATGACCGGCGAGCGGGACCTGACCGCCCTCCCCCGCCTCGCCGGGCTGATCCGCGACGGCGGCTACGACCTGGTGCACACCCACCTCTACCGGGCCTGCGTGTACGGCCGGATCGCCGCCCGGATGGCCGGCGTCCGGGCCGTGGTCGCCACCGAACACTCCCTGGGCGACGCGGTCATCGAGGGCCGTCGGCTGACCCGCGGTGTGCGGACGCTCTACCGGGCCACCGAGCGGCTGGGGGCGGCGACCGTCGCCGTCTCGGACACCGTCGCCGCCCGGCTGCGCCGCTGGGGCGTACCGGAGCAGCGCATCCATGTGGTGCCCAACGGGATCGAGGCGCACCGCTTCGCCTTCGATCCGGCCGCCCGGGCGCTGGTCCGTACCCGGCTGGGGCTGCCGCTGGACGCCTTCGTGGTCGGCGGGGCCGGCCGGCTGGTGCCCGGCAAGCGGTTCGACGTCCTGGTCCGGGCGGTGACCCAGCTGCCGGGCGTGCATCTGCTGCTGGCGGGCGAGGGGCCGGAGCGGGAGATGCTGCGGCGGATGGCGGAGCAGTTCGGCTCGGGCGACCGGATCCATCTGCTGGGCACGCGGGGCGGCGCGGTCGACACCGAGGCCGACGGCCCGCAGTCCGCCGGGCCCGATATCCCGGGGCTGCTCTCCGCGGTCGACGTCTTCGTCTCCCCCTCCCCGTCGGAGGCGTTCGGGCTGGCCGTCGTGGAGGCCCTCGCGTCCGGCCTGCACGTGCTGCACGGCAGCTGCCCGGCCGTCGACGAACTGCCCGCCGACCAGGCGCCCGGCGCCCGGCACTTCAGCCCGGTGGTCCATGAACTGGCCACCGCACTGCGGGAGTTGCGGCGCGAGGGGCCGGGCCGGCTGCCGGTCCCGCCGGTGGTGCGGCGCTATGACATCGCCCGCAGCGCCGAGGCGCTGACGGCGGTGTACGAGCAGGTCCTGGCGGCCGTACCGGCACGGCGGCGGAGCCCGGCGCGGACGGCCCCGGTGCCGGTGCCCCCGCCGCAGGGCCGGGCGGCGGCGCTCCCGGCGGCGAGTGTGTCGCTGCCCGACCCGGCCCGTTCGCCCGCCCCGTCCCCGCTCTCGAACAGATAGGCACCGTCATGGCCGAGTCCGTGCAGCAAGGGCCCCGGGGGGAAGGGACGGCGGGAGCCGGCGCCCCCGGGGGAGCCGGCGCCGCGCTCCTCGCCGCGGTCCGCCGTCGTGGGTGAGCAACCCCGCGCCGTGCCGCCGTTCGACACCGAGGTGCCCGTCCTGCTGGTCCGGCTCGATCCCGGCCCCTTCCACCGCGAGACCCTCGGCGTGGTCCGCTCCCTGGGCCGGGCGGGCATCGAGGTGCACGCGGTGGCCGCCTCCGCGGGCGGCCCGGTGGGCCGGTCGCGCTACCTGCACCGGATGCACACCCACCCGGCCGGGCCGCTCGCACATTGCGCGCTGCTGGACCTGCTGCGCGACCTCTCCGACGGCCTCGGCCGGCCCGCCGTGCTGCTCCCCGTGGACGACCGGGCCGCCCTCGCCGCGGCCCGGCTCGCCGGCCGGCTGCTGGGCCGCTATCTGCTCCCCGGCCTGCCCGAGCGGCTCACCGACCCGGCCGAACTCGCCCTGCTGTGCCGGGAGCTCGGCCTGCCGCACCCGGCGACCGCCGTCCCCGCCGGTCCGCAACAGGCCGCCGAGGCAGCAGCCGGGCTGGGGCTGCCGCTGGTCGCCACGTGGTGCCGCCCGTGGCTGCGGACACCGCCGGCCGGGCTGCCCGGCACCACCGTGGTGCGCACCCCCGACGACGCCCGCCGGCTGTACGAGCTGGCCGAAAGCGCCGGCAGCGCCCTGCTGTTGCGGCGCCCGCTGCCCGCCGGACGGGACACCGACTGGTTCTTCCACGGCTGCTTCACCCGCGGCGGCGGCTGTCTGATCGGCGGCGCGGGACGCGCGGGACGCGGCCGGCCGTGGACCGGACCGGCCACGGCCGGCCGCCGGCTGCCCCACCCCGAGGTCGAGCGGGCCGCACTGCGGCTGGCCGGGCACCTGGGCCACCGCGGCCTGCTCGACCTGGACTTCCGCCGGGACGCGGACGGCCGCCACCACCTCCTCGGTGCCGGCACACGGCCCGGCGCCCGCTTCCGGCTCTTCACCGACCCGTCCTCGGGACTCGACGCGGTCCGGGCGCTGCACCTGGACCTGACCGGCCGCACGGTGCCGCCCGCCCCCGGCGCCCCCGGGCCGCGGCCCCGCGCGGACACCTTCCGCGGGCGCCCCGCACCACCGGACGGCACCGCGCTCACGCCCCCGCCGCCGCCCGCGCGCCCCTCCGCGACGCCGCACGGAATGCCGCGCGGGGTGCCTCCCGCACCGACGCCCGGCCCACCTCCCCAGCCGTGAGCGGCGCGGCACCTGACGACCTGTGCCGGGGCGGGGCGCTCTCCGGGTCCGGAGGCGCGCCCCGCCGCCGGGGGCCGCCTCCGGCCCCGGGGCCCCGCCGGCTCGGGGTCCTCCACACCGCACCAAGAGAAAGAGCAGGGAACTTCCATGTACGACCTCGTGGTGGTGGGCGCCGGCCCCTACGGACTCTCGATCGCCGCACACGCGGCGGCGGCCGGACTGCGGCTGCGGGTCCTGGGCCGGCCGATGGCCTCATGGCGCGACCACATGCCCGACGGCATGTTCCTCACGTCCGAACCCTGGGCTTCCGACCTTTCCGCCCCGGCGGACGCCCATACCCTCGCCGACTACTGCGCCGCCCACGACCTGACCGCCGAGCACGGCGTCCCGCTGCCCCTCGACACCTACACCGCGTACGGCAGCTGGTTCGGCGAACGGGCCGTGCCCCAGGTCGACGAGGTCACCGTCACCGCCGTACGCCCCGACGGCGAGGGCTTCCACGTCGAGACGGACACCGGCGAGCAGATCGCGACGCGCACCGTGGTCCTCGCCGTCGGTCTGCTGCCGTTCGTCAACCGCCCCTGGCCGCTGCTCGACCTGCCCGCGGACCTGGCCTCCCACAGCAGCGACCACCGCGATCTGCGCCGCTTCGCCGACCGGGACGTCACCGTCGTCGGCTCCGGGCAGAGCGCGCTGGAGACCGCGACCCTGCTGGCCGAACAGGGCGCCCGGCCCCGCATCGTGGCCCGCGCCGACCGGCTGCGCTGGCACGCCCCGCCCCAGCCGCTCGACCGCGGCCGGCTGCGTGCGCTGCGCGATCCGCACTCCGCGCTGGGCACCGGCTGGCCGAACCGGGTGTGGTCCCAGATGCCCTGGGCGGTGCGCCGGCTGCCCGCGGCGACCCGGCTGCGGATCGCGGAACACGCCCTGGGCCCGGCCGGCGCCTGGTGGCTGCGGGAGCGCTTCGAGCCGCTGGTGCCGGTGCTCCTCGGCCACCGCATCCGGGCCGCGGCCGCCCGGGACGACGGGGTGCGGCTCCAACTCACCCACACGGAGGGCGGCACCGAGACGCTGGACACCCACCACGTGGTCGCGGCCACCGGTTTCACCCCGGACCTGGGGCGGCTGCGGATGCTCCCGCCCCAGGTGCGCACCTCGCTGTGGACGGTGGGCGGCAGCCGGGCGCCCGAGCTGAGTTCCGGCTTCGAATCGTCCTGGCCCGGGCTGTTCTTCGCGGGGCTGCTCACCGCGCCGTCGTTCGGCCCGTCGATGCGCTTCGTGTCCGGCGCGGGCTTCACCGCGACGCGGCTGGTGCGCGGCGTACAGCGCCGGCTCGGCGAGCGGCGCCGCGCCACCACGATCCCGCGCCCGGCCCGGGACAGCGAACCCGCCGCCCGCTGAGCGCTGTTCACACGGCTCACCGGGCAGCTCCCCGCACGCACCGAGGGCCGCCCGGCACCCGCCGGGCGGCCCTTCCTCTTCCTTCCGGACCAGGGCGTGCACCGGGCCGGCCGCCGCCGGCGAACCGGTGGCGCGTACGGCCCGGGCGCCGTCACTGGCAGCGGTCGACGGCCTCGATCGTGCGGGCGGCCTCGCCGAGCGCCGCGCGCAGCACGGCCGGGTCGGTGGCGTCGGCACCCGCGCCCTCCGGGGGCACCAGCCAGCCGGTGCCGGTCGCCGGCGGCTCCACCGGGGTCCCTTCGCCGCACAGCGCGGCCAGATTGATGCCCCGTCCGGAGGTCTGCGTACAGGCACTGCCCGGTACGTCCCAGCCCGCGGCGGTGCCCGCCGGGACCAGGAAGCCGAGGGTGTCGCAGGCGCCGTCGTGCAGCACCGGACCGACGCCGTCCCGCAGCCGGAGGATGTCCACGGCTTCCAGTCCCTGCCGGGCCGGCACCGTGACGAGGTCACACTGCCGCTCCGGTACGGACGGTGCGCCGCCCGGGACGACCTGCCCCCGCCGGCCCCCGGCCTGGCCCGCGGACCCGTTGCCGCCCCTGCTCACGCCGGTCTCCCACACGGAGAACCCCTCCTCCTGCACGCGGTGCGCCCTTTACACCGGGTTCAACGTCCGGACGTGTCAACAGCTACGGCGGCGTAACGCTGCAAAGGATGGCAGTTCATGGCAGATCGCGCGTGAGATATCCGATTTGCGGCCAAACTGTGCGTATCGAAGCCATCACAGCCGGTACGGTCGTCCCGCCGCACCGCCAGGAGGCGGCAACGCCGCAGGATGGCACGGAGAGGGCACGGAGAGGGTCCGCCATGGCGTCGCCAGAAGCACGATCAGCGTCGTCCCGCACCGTACCCGCCCGCCCGAATCTCGCCTTCCGACAGCTGCGCGGCCGGCTGTCACCAGGCGAGTTCGCGGCGGCGGTCCGACGGTCCGCCCGTGAGATCGGCGAGCAGGTCTCGTGTGACGCCCGCTATGTGGGGCGCGTCGAGTCCGGGGAAATCCGGTGTCCGAACTACGCCTACGAGCGAGTCTTCCGGCACATGTTCCCGGGGCTGACGCTGCCCGACATGGGGTTCGCGGCGCGCGAGGCGGTACGCGGACGGGGGGCGCGTGCCGCAGCGGCCGGCGCCGCGCCCCTGGCACCCGATCCCGACCACCGCGATACCTGTATCCAGATCTGCGAGGAGAGCGACGTGCTGCGTCGCGCGTTCATCACCGGCGGCCCGGCAGCAGCCCTGGGCTTCGCCACCCTGCATCCCGTCGAGGCCGCTGCCGCCGCCGTGTCCGCCCCGGTGCCGGGGCCCCGGACACCGCCCGTCGCACGGGCCGGTGCCGCCGAGGCCGCCGCCGTCGAGGAGGCGGTCCGTCACATCCGGCTGCTGGACGACCGGCACGGCTCGGAGGGCATCTACCGCCGCGCCGCCCCGCCGCTGCGCGCGGCCTACGAGCTGCTGGACGCGGATGTGCAGCGCCGCTCGGTGTCCGACCGGCTGCACGCCGGGGCGGGCGAACTCGCCATCACCGTCGGCTGGCTGGCGCACGACTCGGGCCGCTTCGACGACGCCCGCTCGCACTACGCGGAGGCCCTGGCCACCGCGCGGGTCTGCGGCGACGCCGCCCTGGAGGCACACGCCTTCTGCAATACGGCCTTCCTCGCCCGCGACGCCGGGCGGCCGCGCGAGGCGGTGCGCGCCGCGCAGGCCGCGCAGCAGGCCGCCAAGCATCTGGCCTCACCGCGGCTGCTGTCGCTGCTGGCGCTGCGGGAGGCGGGCGGCTGGGCCGGGCTCGCCGACCGCTCCGGCTGTGAGCAGGCGCTGGTCCGGGCCGAGCGGCTGTTCGCGGGCGGGCCGCGGGACGGCGACCCGGAGTGGATGACGTTCTACGGCGAGGCCGAGTTGGCGGGTCTGGAGGCGCAGTGCTGGTCGGCGCTGGGGGACGCGGAGCGCGCGGCGGACCACGCCCGCCGGGCGGTGGCGCTGCAGGACCCGCACTTCACCCGCAACATCGCCCTGTTCACCGCGGAGCTGGCGGGCAACCTCGCGGCGGGCGGGGCACACGAGGAGGCCGCCGCGGCCGGGGTGCGGGTGCTGACGCTGCTGAAGCAGGTCCGCTCGGCCCGTATCCGCACCATGCTCGACGGCACCGCCCGGAGGCTGCGGGCGCACCGCGACCGGGGCGCGGTCGACGACTTCCTGGCGCGGCACGCGGCCTCGGCGGCGGCGGAATCCGCATCGGGCGGTGGCGTGCCGGGTGCGAGGGCCGGCGACTGAACGGCCGCGCGGGCGGCGGACGGCGGGCGGCGGACGGGGGCGCGACTGACGTCCCGTCCGCCCCCGGGCCGCGGGCCGGTCAGCCGAGGTGGCCGGTGTCGTTCCAGCGCTCGATCGCCGGCTCCCCGTAGGCCCAGCCGAGCACGGACAGGGACGTCGGCTCCAGGCGGATCCGGGCGCCGAAGGAGATGTCCAGGCCCAGCCAGCGGGCGCCCAGGGCGCGCAGGATGTGGCCGTGCGCGAAGACCAGCACATCGCGTTCCGCCGACCGCGCCCAGCCGATGACCTCGTCCGCCCGGGCGGTGACCGCGGCGAGCGTCTCCCCTTGCGGCACCCCGTCGCGCCAGATCAGCCAGTCCGGCCGCCCGGCCTTGATCTCGTCCGGGGTCAGGCCCTCGTACGCGCCGTAGTCGATCTCCATCAGGGCGTCCCACGGCTGCGCCCGGCCGCCGAAGCCGGCCAGCTCGCAGGTCTCCTTCGCGCGCACCAGGGGGCTGGTGCGGACCTCGACGCCCGGCAGGCCGTCCCAGGGGGCGCGGTGCAGCCGCTCGCCCAGCAGCTCGGCGCCGCGCCGGCCCTCGTCCAGCAGCGGGACGTCGGTGCGGCCAGTGTGCCTGCCGGACAGGGACCACTCGGTCTGACCGTGCCGGGCCAGGAATATGCGCGCTGCCATCGTCGTACCTCTCGCCGACTTCTCGGCTGGTCGTTCTCGGTGCGGGCGGCGTCGACCGCGGGACTTCCATCATCGCGCACCGGGTCGTTTTGTCCCCGGGCGGGGAGGCCGGGGAGCCGCGCGGGGAGGGCCCGGTCCGGGGCGGGCGGGCGGCCGGAAGCGCCGATTGTCGGTGGCGGATGCGAGACTTCCGCGGGTGAACGTTTCGCGCGACAGCCGACCCGCGTCGGCGGCCCCTCCGGCGGGGCCGGCGGCGACACCGAGCCCGCGCCCGGGGGCACCGCCCGGCGCCGGGCGGGCACGGCTCACCGAGCTGCGCGGCCCCGGCGTCCGCCCGCGCTCCCTCGATGCCCGCGCGCTGGCCGCGCTGGCCGCCAACCCCGGCTGCCGGCGCCGCGCGCTGCTGGACGGCGCGGGCATCGACAAGGGCGCGCTGGCCCAGGCGCTGGGCTCGCCGGCGGCGTACGGCCGGTCCCAGTTCGCCATCGTCCGCGGCCATGCCTTCGAGGCCCGGGTGACGTCCGACGGCGGCACGGAGTTGCTGCGGCTGCTGCACGAGCGGCTGGCGCCCGGCACCCCGCCGCCCGTGCCCGGGGAGGCCGCCACCCCGGATCTGTCCGCGGCCGGACCCGAGGGCCGTACGGCGCGCACCGCGCTGGCACTGCGCGCGGCGACCGCGGCCGGCGGCTGGGCGCTGCTCACGCACCCGATGCTCGCGGTCGAGGTGGCCGGCGCGCCCGCCTATGTGGAGCCCGATGCGGTGGTGGTGCATCCGGACGGCAGCTGGACGGTCGTGGAGATCAAGTCCTTCCCGATGATCGACGGTTCGGCGGACGCCGCCAAGGTGGGCGCCGCCGCCCGGCAGGCCGCGGTGTACGTCCTCGCCCTGGAGGCGGTCGCCGGGCCCGCCGCCGCGTACACGGGCCGCGAGGTGACGGTCCGCGACCGGGTGCTGCTGGTGTGCCCGAAGGACTTCTCCAACCTCCCCACCGCCGCAGCCGTCGACGTCCGCAAGCAACTGGCCACCACCCGGCGGCAGCTGGCCCGCCTCACCCGCGTCGAGGACATCGCCGCCGCGCTCCCGGAGGGGACCACCTTCG
Source organism: Streptomyces sp. NBC_01454 (assembly GCF_036227565.1). NCBI lineage: Bacteria > Bacillati > Actinomycetota > Actinomycetes > Kitasatosporales > Streptomycetaceae > Streptomyces > Streptomyces sp. NBC_01454. The sequence goes on along the minus strand of NZ_CP109460.1, from coordinate 5,278,641 downwards.
ACCTGCGCCTCGCGGACGACGGGAAGACCGCCACCCGCCCGCCCGAGGAGCTGACCGAGGCCGTCGAGGCAGTCGAGGCGGCCTACGCCCCGGAGTGCCTGGCCGCCTGCGAGCTGGCCTTCCACTGCCGCGGACGGTCCCGTGCACAGGGCGCGGTGGAGGCCCTGGGGCGCGGCGTACGGGGCGAGTTGGGCGGGCTGCGCACGGTCGGGGAGGTGCTGGCGGCGGCCGGTCCCGCCGGCCCCGGGACCGCGGCCGCCGCCGGCCCGGACGATCCGGCCGTCGTCGCGCTGCGCCGGGCCGCCGCGCTGCGCGCCGAGGCACTGGGCGCGGCCGCGCTGCCGGGCCCGCGAGCGGAGGAAGCGGAATGTCGCTGATCGATACGCTGGCCCGGATGGAGGCGGTGGCCGCGGGCCGGGCCCGGCCGCGGTGCACGGTCCGGCACCGCCATCTGTCGCAACGGCCGCTGGTCCTGGTCCCGTTGACGACCGCGGGCGAGGCCGGAGCCCCGCTGGGCGCCCTGGTCGGCACCGACCGCGAGAAGCCGGCGCTGCTGGCCGTCCCCCAGCCGCGCGACCGCGATCTGCGGTTCGCGTTCCTCGCCGAGCTGGCCGGGGAGGTGCTGCCGTATGTGGACGGCTTCGCCGACGCCGTCGGGTGGGAGGAACGCAAGGAGACCGACCCCGAGACCGGCAAGAAGGTCCCGGTGCAGGTCGAACTGTGCGCGGACGCACCGCAGGTGATCGTCCCCAGCGGCAGCGGGGTCGAGTACGTACGGCTGCTGGGCCGCTCGATGCGCTTCCGGCGCACGGCCGAGCAGGAGCCGGCCACGCCCCATCCCGCGCCGCCGCACGTCCCGCTGCTGGGCCGCTGGCTGACACATGTCGGCGAACGGGCCCGGGTCCCGGGCTCCGCCCTGCTGCTGTCCATGACGGACCTGCTGACCCGCCACTGGGCCAGCGGCCAGAGCGCGCTGGAGGACCAGCACCTGGGCGCGCTGCTGGCGTGGATCGACCCGCCGCCGGGGAGGACGGGCCAGGAGGCGGCCGGGTACGCGGAGTCGGCGCGGGACGCGCACGGGCAGCTGCGGTGTCCGCCGGCCGGCCCGGCCACCGACCCGGCGTTCGACAACCGCCTGCTCGCCCCCGCGACGGCCCGCTACGACGCCGGGCTGCCGGGCGCCGAGGAGGCGCTCCGCGCCCTGCTGGAGAGCCAGTTGCGGCCGGTGTGGGACGCGGTGTGGCACGGCATCGACCTGCTGCGGGAGCTGCCGGAGGGCACCCGGGTCGCCGACCGCTGGAAGCGGGACCGCTGGTCGTACACCGCGCACCGCGACCGGGTGCGCGCCGGCGAGCCCCCGCAGCCCCGGCAGGACGACGCGGTCACCGCCGCGCAGAAGCTGGCCGCCCGGGAGAGCGCGCAGGCCCAGCTCGATGCCCAGGAGGCCCTGGACGACCCGCTGGTGATGGCGGGGCGCCGGCTGGCCGGCGAGGCGTTCCGGGGCACGGTCACCGCCGTCGAGATGGCCTTCTCCGAGGGCAAGCGGCCGATGCCGCGCCCGCTGGTCACGGTGCGCACGGACGACCGCCCGCAGCTGTCATCGGGCACCAGGCTCTACCGTCCGCTGCCGGACGGCCGGACCCAGACCGCCGAATTCGTCGCCTTCGAGGACGGGGACCGGTCCGCGCCGGTGGTGCGGCTGACGGGCGGGATGGGACGCGGGAAGACCCCGGAGCCCGGTTCGGTGCCGGAACCGCGGGACACGCTGTGCTGGACGCTGTTCGAGCACTCCCCGCGCGGCGGCCCGGAGCTCCCCGACCCCGAGGACACCCCCTGGACCCACGGCGGCCCGCCGTCCGCCGCCGGGACGCCGCACGACGCCCCCGACCCCGTGACCACGGAGGACTTCCTGTGACCCGCCTCCGGCCCTCGACCGCCCCGGAGAGGACCGCCGCATGACGGCCGCTCAGGCTCACCGTCCCGGCCCCGACCGGTCCTTCGACCCCGCCGCCGCGGCCGCCGCGGCGACCGACCGGATCCTTGACGACACCCTGCACGGCACCCTGCGCGGGGTGGTCGTGGACTCCCCGCCCGGCGCCGGCAAGTCCACCCTCGTGGTGCGCGCGGCCCGCGAACTCGCCGCCGCCGGACGCCCGTTGATGGTGGTCGCCCAGACCAACGCGCAGGTCGACGATCTGGTGCTGCGGCTCGCCGAGAAGGATCCGCAGCTGCCGGTCGGCCGGCTGCACGGCAGCGAGCCGGGGTCCTTCGACCCGGCGCTGTCCGCACTCCCCGCGGTCCGTACGTCCGCGAAGGCCGCCGATCTGGCCGGGATGGACATCGTGGTCTCCACGGCCGCGAAGTGGGCCTACACCAAGGTCGACGAGCCCTGGCGGCACGCCATCGTGGACGAGGCCTATCAGATGCGCTCCGACGCGCTGCTGAGCGTCGCCGGACTCTTCGAACGGGCGCTGTTCGTCGGCGATCCGGGCCAGCTGGACCCCTTCAGCGTGGTCGGCGCGGAGCAGTGGGCGGGGCTGGCGTACGACCCGTCGTCGAGCGCGGTGTCCACGCTCCTGGCCCACAACCCCGGGCTGCCGCAGCACCGGCTGCCGGTCTCCTGGCGGCTGCCCGCCTCGGCCGCGCCGCTGGTCTCCCGCGCGTTCTATCCGTACACCCCCTTCCGCAGCGGCACCGGCCACGGCGACCGCCGGCTGGCGTTCGGGGTGCCGGGCGACGGCTCGGGCGTGGACCGCGTCCTGGACGAGGCCGCCGAGTCCGGCTGGGGCCTGCTGGAACTCCCCGCCCGCCACACCCCGCGCACGGACCCCGAGGCGGTGCGCGCGGTGGCCCGGGTCGTGCGCCGGCTCCTCGACCGCGGCGGCGCCACGACCGGCGAGGCCGGGCCGGGCGCGGCCGAGGCACCGGCCCCGGCGCCCCTGACGGCCGCGCGGATCGCGGTCGGCACGGCCCACCGGGACCAGGCGGCGGCCGTCCGGGCCGCGCTCGCCGAGCTGGGGGTGACGGGCGTCGCGGTGGACACCGCCAACCGCCTCCAGGGCCGGGAGTTCGAGGTCACGGTCGTGCTGCACCCGCTCTCCGGCCGCCCCGACGCCACCGCCTTCCACCTGGAGACCGGCCGGCTGTGCGTACTGGCCTCCCGCCACCGCCATGCCTGCATCGTGGTCTGCCGCGCGGGCGTCGCCGACCTGCTCGACGAACACCCCTCGACCGAACCGGTCCGCCTCGGCGTCACGGTCAAGTTCCCGGACGGCTGGGAGGCCCACCACGCCGTCCTCGCCCATCTGGCGGAACACCGCGTGGTGTGGCGCCCCTAGGGGCGCGGCCCCGTTCTCCCACCGCCGCGGCCGGTCCCGCACGGAGCCGGTGGACGGGCCCGGGCGGGGCGTACTTGCGCGGGGCGGGACAATGGAATGCGGCACACGATCTGGAGGTAGGTACATGTCCGAGCCGCAACCGGCTCCCGACCCGCGTGGTGCGGCACCCGGACCACGGCGGCTGAAGCCCGCGCAGCTGCTCTTCGAGCCGCCCGAGGCCACCGCCGACCCCGAGCACTTCTTCGACCTGGAGTCGATGGAGGACCCGCGCGAGCTGCTCAGCCGCGCCACGGAGCTGACCCTCGCCTTCCGCGCCGCGGCCGACCGCGCCACGGAGTTCCAGGCGCTGGCCGCGGCCCAGTTGGCCGACCCCAGCCGGTTCGACCGGATGCCGCTGGCCACGCTCGCCGAGCAGGCGGAGTGGACCGAGGACTACGCGCAGAAGATGATCGAGTTCGGCCGCAGCCTGATGCGCAGCAGCAGCGCGCTGCCCGGCGAGTCGGACTGACCGCCCCGCCTCCGCCCCGCCCCCGGCCGGCTCCCGGGGGCGCCGCCCGCCCCGGACGCCTCCGCCGGCTCATGGTCCATGATCATGAGCCGCTGGCATATGTGAGGAGCGCAAGATACCGGCTCCCGCCGCGCCCCGCCCCGATTTCCCCGAATCCGCGAAGACCGCGCGCGCCGGATGGGTAGACCTGTCCCCATGAGCGACTGGCTGCCTGACACCCCCCGCACCCTGGCCTTTCCCACCTCGGCATATGTCACGCTCGCCGGCGCCGACTGGCTCGCGTCCGCCGGCCCCGATCCGGACGCGGCGCACGCGGCGTGGGCCGCCCAGCCGGCCGCGCCGAGCGTGCTGCCGTGCGGCACCGCCTTCGACGTCATCAACGCCCCCGCGCTCTTCGGGCGGCGGATGGTCGACCACTTATGGTCCGCCGGCCCCGGCTCGGGGCCGGTGGCCGCGCACCGCGGCCGGATCCTGCTGTTCGCCGCCCCGGGCGCGGCCCAGCGGCTGCCCGCGCTGCTCGTCTGGGAGGAGTGGGCCGCCGCCGTCCCCCCGCTGCTGTGCCACGGCAGCGGCGACGCGGTGACCGTCCCCCCGCTGCACCCCCGCCACGGCGCGGCCGCGGTCACCGCCGCGCCCGCCGAGGACGCGTCCGGTCCGGCCGCCTCCCGCTGGCTGGTGGCACCGGATGTCCGCCACCCCTGGCTGCCGGGCCCGGACGTCCTGCTGTGGGCGTGCGTCCGGGCCGCCCGCTCGATGGCCGGGCGGGAGCGTGACACCGCAGCTCAGCACCGCGTTTCGGCGCTCACCGGGGGCTGAGACAAACCGATTTTTGCCCTCCCCGGACAGGATGCTAATGTTTTCCCCGTCAGCAGGCGCCGCTAGCTCAGTTGGTTAGAGCAGCTGACTCTTAATCAGCGGGTCCGGGGTTCGAGTCCCTGGCGGCGCACAGACAAACGAAGGCCCCCACCGCGGTGGGGGCCTTCGTCGTGTGCGCGCACGGCGCGCCGGGCAGGCCGTCAGCGGCGGCTGACCTTGACCGCCCAGTCCCCGTCGGTGGTCCGGCCCTCGACCTGGATGCGCAGGCCGTCCTGCGCATCGTCCATACTCTCCCCCACGCCCAGCGGCGCGTCCGCGAGCGGCGGATAGACCGAGGTGCCCCAGCAGGCCGAGGTGCCGGGGTGGCCGTCGAGGACCTGCACGGGCCCCGAGCCGGAGGCGGTGTCGCTGTGCACGCGGTAGGCCAGCACGCCCTCGGTGCACAGCGCCCGGTCGTTGCCCTGGGCACCGCGTGCCTCGATGGCGAGGGCGCTGTCCTGGCCCGTGCGCACCACCAGGAGCCGGGGCCGGCGCCGGCCGCCGGACTCCCCGGGGGCGGACAGCGTCCGCAGCGAGTGCATGACCGGGCCGGTCAGAGCGACACAGTCGACCTGCCGGTCGGTGATCCAGCCGAGCCGCCACTTGTGCCAGGCGAAGGGGTCGGGCGCCAGGCCGAACTGGCTGCCCATGAGGTCCCAGTCGCCGACATAGGTGTCCCAGTCGCCCTTGCCGCCCTCCGGCCGGTGGTAGAGGTCCGGCAGGTCGAAGACGTGGCCGGTCTCGTGGGCGAGGACATTGCGGTCCGGCGGGCTCTGCTCGAAGACGGTGACGAACCGGCGCAGATCGCGGTCGTCGGCGTGCATCGGCTGGTCGAGGTTGACGACCTTGGTGGCGTCCGAGTCGACGCCGGGGGCGTCCGGGTCGGCGACGAAATAGACCACGTCGTAGCGGCTGAAGTCCACGGACGGGTCCGCGGCGGCGACCGCGTCGCGCAGATAGGCCGAGCGCCGGCCGGCGTCCCAGTCGCGCCTTATCCCGTACGAGGCGGACGGGCGCGGCATCCGCACCCAGGAGCGGTGGATGTGCGACCGCAGCTGGAACCTGCCGTACGAGGCGCGGGCGAAGAAGCCGGACGTGGTCGGGAAGTAGTCGTGGGACAGCTCCTGCGGGGTGCTGCCGGGCCGAGCGTCCGGGAAGGACAGGAAGATCATGACGGCGTCGAGCCGGCGGTCCGGGCGCGGGTAGGAACCGTTCCAGCTGTCGACGCCCTCGGAGTGGTGCGCGTCGGTGCGTCCCAGGGCGCACGGGAGCGCGGCCTCGGAGGCGGTGGCGGGTCCGGCGACGATGGAGGTCGCGATGAGGGCGCTCAGGGACGTGGCGACGGCCGCGACGCGCCGCAGACGGCGGCCCGCTCCCCCGTCGGGTGTCCGGGCGCGCGGCACATATACCTCCAGGGATGGATTCGGAGACCTCATCTACCCTGTGGCGATTTAATGCTATTCGTCCCGTTTTGGAGACCCGGACGGGTGACCGGCGCGTCTTTGCTGACTCGTAACGGAAAGTCACAAACGACCAACCGGGCAATCGGCACGAACACAGACGGACAGAAATGGCTGAAGTTCCGTCATGCGGGCGGAGGATCCCGGCTGCGTCGCTGGATCGGCCGTCGCGCCAGCCTCTATGATCGCCACACTTTCCAGCGCGAGATCACCCCTCCATCACGAGACAAGCGCCATGCGGGAGCGAGCAGTGAGCGGACACCCCGACAGCCCGGGCCGCACGCCCGGGGCGACGCTCCCCTCAGTGACGGAGCGTAATGGTACGACCAAAGAATCCGCCGAAACCCGGCCCGCCCCCGCCGGCCGCCGCGACGACGCCGGGGCCTCCCTCGGCGACTACCGCGCGGCCTTCTACGCCGGCCGGCTGGCGATGGCCGTCCTCAACCGCGACGGTCTGGTCCTCGCCGCCAACCCCGCCTTCGGCGAACTGGTCGGCGCCGACCCGGACGAGCTGGTCGCCACCACCGCGGCCGACCACACCGACCTCGGCGCCGACCCCCGGGTGTGGACCGCCTACCGCGAGGTGCTGTGCGGGCGCAGCGAGCGGCTGCGCTGCACCCGCCGGCTCAAACACCCCGAGGGGCACTCCGTCTGGGTGGAGGTGACCGTCGAGCCGCTCACCCCGGAGCCGCTCAGCGGTGAGGAGCGGATGCTGCTGTCGGTGGCGGACATCAGCGACCGGCACGATCTGCTGGCCCGGCTGCGGCATCTGCAGATGCACGACCCGGTGACCCGGCTGCCCAACCGGGCGCTGTTCTTCGAGCGGCTCTCCACCGCGCTGGAGTCCGCCTCCTTCGAACCGTCCGGCACCGGCCGGATCGGGCTGTGCTACCTCGACCTGGACGGCTTCAAGGCCGTCAACGACACCCTCGGGCACCGCGTCGGCGACCGGCTGCTGAGCGCGGTGGCGCAGCGGCTGACCCGCTGCGCGGAGAGCGCCGAGGACCGCGGGCCGGACCGCGCCGGGCATCTGGTGGCACGACTCGGCGGTGACGAGTTCGCTCTTTTGGTGGAAGACTCCACCGGCACCGAACAGCTGGCCGAACTCGCCCAGAGTGTCCTGGACGCGCTGCAGCGCCCGTTCGATCTGGCCGGGCAGCGGCTGTCGGTCTCGGCGAGCATCGGCGTGGTGGAGCGGGCCGCCGGCGGCACCACCGCGACCGGTCTGATGCAGGCCGCGGACACCACGCTGTACTGGGCGAAGGAGGACGGCAAGGCCCGCTGGACGCTCTTCGACCCGGAGCGCAACGCCCACCGGATGACCCGGCAGGCGCTCTCCAGCACCCTGCGGCCGGCCGTCGACCGCGGCGAGTTCACCCTGGAGTACCAGCCGCTGGTCGGGCTGGGGGACGGGCGGGCGCAGGGCGTGGAGGCGCTGGTGCGCTGGCGGCACCCGCAGTTCGGGACGCTGTCGCCGAATCGGTTCATCGCGCTGGCGGAGGAGAACGGCGCGATCGTCGAGCTGGGCCGCTGGGTCCTGGAGCGGGCCTGCTACCAGGCGCGTGCCTGGCAGCTGGCGCATCCGGGCCGGCCGCTGTTCGTCAGCGTCAATGTGGCCGTACGTCAGGTGTGGGACTCCGACCTGGTCGCCGATGTCGCCGGGATCCTCGCCGAGACGGGGCTGCCGCCGCAGCTGCTCCAGCTGGAGCTGACCGAGTCGGCGGTGATGGGCTCGGCCGGCCGGCCGCTGCAGGCCCTGCAGGCGCTGAGCGACATGGGCGTCCGGATCGCCATCGACGACTTCGGCACCGGCTACTCCAACCTCGCCTACCTCAGCCGCCTGCCGGTGTCGGTGCTGAAGCTGGACGGGTCCTTCGTCCGCGGCTTCCGCTCGCAGGAGCACCCCAACCCCGCGGACGAGATGATCGTCGAGGCGCTGGTGGCGCTGGCGCACCGGCTCGGCCTCACGGTCACCGCCGAGTGCGTGGAGAGCGCCGAGCAGGCCGAGCGGCTCCGCCGGATCGGCTGCGACACCGGCCAGGGCTGGCTCTACTCCCGTCCGGTGGCGCCGGACCGGGTGGCGGCGCTGCTGGACGCCGGCGGGCGCCCGGGGATCTGAGCGCCCCCGCCCGCGGGGGCGCGGACGGAAGCGGCGGCCGGGTCCTCAGTCCTCGTGCGGCAGCCCGTAGGCGTCCGCGATCAGCTCGTACGAGCGCAGCCGGGCCGCGCCGCCGTGGGCGTTGGCCGTGATCATCAGCTCGTCGGCGCCGGTGCCCTTGGCGAGGTCGTCCAGGCCCTGGCGGACCGCGTCCGGGGTGCCGTGGACGACGTTGCCGAGCCAGCTGTCGACGAAGCGGCGCTCAGCCTCGTCGAAGGGGTACGCCGCGGCCTCCTCCGGGGTGGGAACCAGGCCGGGGCGGCCGGTGCGCAGCCGGAGCATGGACAGCGCGCCGGTCCTCACCTGGCGGCGGGCCTCCTGCTCCTCCTCGGCGGCCAGCGCCGCGACCCCGATCAGGGCGTACGGCTCCGCGAGCGTCTCGGAGGGGCGGAAGGAGGCGCGGTAGAGGTCCAGCGCGGGGAGGGTGTTGGCGGCGGAGAAGTGGTGCGCGAAGGCGAACGGCAGACCGAGCGAGCCGGCCAGCCGGGCACTGAAACCCGACGAGCCCAGCAGCCACAGGGGCGGCCGATGGGCGGACTGCACCCCGCCGGGCGAGGTGGCCTGGACCGGGCCGGGGACCGCGTGGATCGTGGCGTACGGATGCCCGTCGGGGAAGGAGTCGTCGAGGAAGCGGGTCAACTCGGCCAGCTGCTGCGGGAATTCGTCCCCGAGCTCTCGGCTCCGGTCGGTGCGGCGCAGCGCGGCGGCGGTGGCGCCGTCCGTGCCCGGCGCGCGGCCCAGCCCCAGGTCGATCCGGCCGGGGGCCATCGCCTCCAGGGTGCCGAACTGCTCGGCGATGACCAGCGGGGCGTGGTTGGGCAGCATCACGCCGCCCGAGCCGAGCCGGATGCGCCCGGTGTGGGCGGCGAGATGGGCGAGCAGCACCGCGGGCGAGGAGGACGCGACGCCGGGCATGGAGTGGTGCTCGGCGACCCAGTAGCGGTGGAAGCCGCGGCGTTCGGCCGTGCGGGCCAGCTCGACGGCGGTGCGTACCGCGCCGGACGCGGTGTGGCCGGCGCCGACCGTCACCAGGTCGAGCACCGACAGCGGTACGGGGGCGCTGCCCAGGGCGGTGCCCCGTATCCCCTCGCCGCCGTCGTGGAGCGTCTCGCCACTGTCCCGGGTCGTGTCCTCTTCGCCGCTCACGGTACGGGTCCTCCTCGCGTCGCCTGGTCTGCGGGGAGCACAACCGGAGAGGTTCTCCACTTATTCCCGGGAGTTCCCGGCGAGGAACGGGCTCGCGGGCCGCGGCGTCCGGCCGCCCGGGGTCAGACGTGCGCCGTCCGCGAGAAGAGGGTGCCGAGCACCGGGCAGGAGAGCGTGCGGTCGAGCAGCCGCAGGCCCTCCCAGGCCGTGACCTGGTTCGCGGTGAGCACCGGCTTGCGCAGCTCCGCCTCGAGGGCCGGCAGATGCTCGGCGGTGTGCAGCGCGGTGTCCGGGAGCAGCACCACCTCGGCATCGGGATGGTCGCCGGCCCGGGCCAGCGCCAGCACCTCCTCGCGGCCCCAGGTGCCGACCTCGGCGGCGGTGATGATGCCGCTGGCGCGGGTCGAGACCACCTCCGTCCCGGCGGACTTCAAGAACGCGTGGAAGCGCTCGGCGACGTCGTCGGGGTAGGTGGCCGCGATCGCGACCCGCCGGGCCCCGAGGGCCTGGACGGCATGGGCGAAGGCGAAGGAGGTACTGGAGGCGGGCAGGCCGGCGGTGGCGGACAGCTCCCGGACCTGTTCATGGGCGCCTTCCCAGCCGAAGACGAAGCTGGCGCTGGTACAGGCCCAGACGACGGCCTCGGCGCCGCGCTCCTTGAGCTCGTCGACGCCGGCGGCCAACCGCGCGGCGGAGCCCATCTCCAGCAGTGCGTCGACCCGGTGGGCGTCCTCGCCGATGTCGGTATGGACCAGCGGCAGGCGGACCGTGCCGCCCAGGAGCGATTCGAGCCGGGGGAAGTCGTCCTCCGCGGAGTGTCCGGGGTAGAGGAAGCCGACCGATGCCATGCAGGTCTCCCTTGCGTGTACGGCTGCGGGTGCAGGGGCGTTCGTGGGTGCGTTCACGGGTGGAGCGGTGGTGGAGCGGTGGTGAGCGGTGCGGGACGGAACACTGCCGGCGGGCGGGACCGCGCCGGCAGCTTCCGGGGGCCGGTCCGGAGGGTCCGGACCGGTCTCAGACCGGGGGCAGGCCTCCGGTGTCCTCGGGCGGGTAAGGCGGCGGATCGAGGCCGTCGGCCACCTCCCCCTCAGGTGGCACCGGAGAACCGGCGAAGGCGGCCTCGGGGGTCACCCGCGGTCCTCCTTCCACCGGTTCCGATCCGGTCATCGCGGCCGGACCGCGCCGTGCCACCGGATCGAGCAGCGCCTGGTAGGGGCCCACCGCCTCGACGCCGATGGCGCGCAGCGCGGCCCACATCGTGACCTGGTTGGCCGACAGCACGGGCATCCGCAGCTCGGCCTCCAGCTGCGGGATGACGTCGTAGGTCGGCAGGTTCGTGCAGCTGATGAAGAGGGCGTCGGTGGCACCGACCACGGCCGCGCGGGCCATGTCGACGACGTCCCGGTAGGGCACCTTCCAGATGTGCCGGGTCAGCCCGAGATAGGCGCGGCCGGTGACCGTGATGCCGGCCTCGCCGAGATAGTCCTCCAGTGAGTCGGTGACCGATTTCGTGTACGGCGTGACGACGGCGATGCGCCGGGCGCCGATCTCGCGCACCGCTTCGATCAGCGCGCCCGAGGTCGTGAGGGAGGGAACCTCCCCCGCCTGGACCATGGCGGCGCACATGGCCCGCTCGCCCGCCACACCGCCGACGAAGCTGCCGGAGGTGCAGGCATAGGAGATGACCTGCGGTGACACCGCGCACAGCGCCTGGACCGCGGCGTCCAGGGTTTCGTGCTCGCTGACCAGCCTGGCCAGGTCGAGGCTGACCTCGACCGGCACGAAAGGTGTTCGGGTGAGGTGGAGGGACACGTCGTCGGGCACCCATCGCCACAGCTCCCGGTCGAGAGCGAAGTCGAAGGGAGCGACAACACCCACGCCGAGCTGCGGCTGTGGGCCACCCAGAAAAGAGACGTCCATGAAGGCCCCTAGAACAAAAGCGAAGGGCTGGGATGGCCAGGCCAGTGGCCGAGGAGGAGGTGCAGCCGGATCAAGCCGGGACGTCGGGACAGAGCCGTTGTTGACACGGTAGATACGACTTCTTAGCGTGGTCAATCCTCGCATCTCAGGCATCTGTCGGCGCCCCCCTTTTCTTATAGGGGGCTCACGTTTCAGAACGGTTTCTGGCTATGTCCGAAAGCACCGTCCTCGTCCTCGGATCCGACCCGCCGCCGAAGCTCGACCGGCTCACCGGCCGGGCGCGGGTGATCTTCACCGACGAGGAGTCGCTCGCCGACCGACTCCCCTCCGCCGACGTGTTGTTGGCCTGGGATTTCACCTCCGACGCGATCCGCAGAGCCTGGCCGGAGCAGGGCCCCAAACCGGGGTGGGTGCACACCGCCAGCGCGGGAGTGGATCAGCTGCTGTGCCCGGCGCTGGTCGCGGACGACACCCTGGTGACCAACGCCCGCGGCGTCTTCGAGCAGCCGATCGCCGAATATGTCGCCGGGCTGGTGATCGCCATGGCGAAAGACTTCTACGGAAGCTGGGAGCTGCAGCGACAGCGGCGCTGGCGGCACCGCGAGACGCTGCGGCTGGCCGGGAGCCGGGCCGTCGTCGTGGGCTCCGGGCCGATCGGCCGGGCCATCGGCAGCACCCTGCTGGCACTGGGTGTCAAGGTCGATCTGGTCGGCCGCCGGGAGCGCCGGGACGATCCGCGCTTCGGCCTGGTGCACCCGAGTGAGGCGCTGAACGGGCTGCTCGCCCACGCGGACTGGGTGATCTGCGCGGCGCCGCTGACCGACGCCACCCGCGGGCTGTTCGACAGGGCGGCCTTCGACCGGATGCCCGAGCGGGCCCGCTTCATCAACGTCGGGCGCGGGCCGATGGTCGTCGAGCCGGACCTCGTCGCGGCGCTGCGCGAGTGGCGGATCGCGGCGGCCGCGCTGGACGTCTTCGAGCAGGAGCCGCTCACCCCGGACAGCCCGCTGTGGGACGTGCCGCACCTGATCGTCTCGCCCCACATGAGCGGCGACACCCTGGGCTGGCGGGACGCCCTCGCCGAGCAGTTCCAGGACAACTTCGACCGGTGGTCGGCGGGCGAGCCGCTGGACAACCTCGTCGACAAACGGCTCGGGTACGTACCGGTGCAGTGACGGGGCCGGCTGCCGGGCCCCGGCGCGGCAGTCCCGCTCCCCCCACCGCCGCCCCGCCCGGGGGCGGCCGACGCTCGGAGGACGCATGACCACCGAACCGACCCACCTCGCCGACCTCACCGCCGCCCGGCTCACCGCCGGGTACGCGACCGGCGAGTTCTCCCCCGTCGAGGCGGCCCGGGCGGTGCTGGAGCGCGCCGAGGCCGCCGGGGCCGCGACGAACTGCTTCACCCGGATCGACGCGGACGAGGCGCTGTCCGGCGCCAAGGAATCGGAGGAGCGCTGGCGGGCCGGCACCCCCGCCGGTCCGGTGGACGGGGTCCCGGTCACCGTCAAGGATCTGCTCCTCACCCGGGGCACCCCGACGCTGCGCGGCTCGCGCACGGTGCGGGCCGAGGGCCCCTGGGACGAGGACGCCCCATCGGTCGCCCGGCTGCGGGAGTCCGGTGCGGTGTTCGTCGGCAAGACCACCACCCCCGAGTTCGGCTGGAAGGGCGTCACCGACAGCCCACGGCACGGGGTGACGGGCAACCCCTACGATCCGGGGCGCACCGCGGGCGGCTCCAGCGGCGGCAGCGCGGCGGCGGTGGCGCTGGGCGCGGGCCCGCTGAGCCTGGGCACGGACGGCGGCGGCTCGGTGCGCATCCCGGCGTCGTTCTGCGGGATCTTCGCGCTCAAGGCGACCTACGGGCGGGTGCCGCTGTATCCGGCGAGCCCGTTCGGGACGCTGGCGCACGTCGGGCCGATGACCCGGGACGCGGCGGACGCGGCGCTGATGATGGACGTGATCTGCGGGCCGGACTGGCGCGACTGGTCCCAGCTCGGTCCGGCGGCCGGCGATTTCCGCACGGAGCTGGCCGGTCCGGTCTCCGGGCTGCGGGTGGCCTACAGCCCGTCGCTCGGCTGGGACGTCCCGGTCGCTCCCGAGGTCGCCGCGGCGGTCCGCGGCGCGGTCGACACCCTCGCCGGGCTCGGCGCGTCCGTCGAGGAGATCGACCCGGGCATCGCGGACCCCGTGGAGGCCTTTCACACGCTGTGGTTCAGCGGCGCGGCCCGGGTGGTGCAGCATCTCGGCGACGCGGACCGGGCGCTGCTCGATCCGGGGCTGCAGGAGATCTGCGCGCAGGGTGCCCGCTACAGCGCGCTGGACTATCTGGCGGCGGTCGACACGCGGATGGCGCTCGGTCAGGCGATGGGCCGCTTCCACAGCGCCTACGACCTGCTGGTGACCCCGACGGAACCGATCACCGCCTTCGAGGCGGGCGCCGAGGTGCCGTCCGGGTCGGGCCACACCCGCTGGACCGGCTGGACGCCGTTCACCTATCCCTTCAACCTCACCCAGCAGCCGGCCGCGACGCTGCCGTGCGGGGTGGACGGCGACGGGATGCCGATCGGCGTCCAGCTGGTCGGCGCGCGGCATGCGGACGCGCTGGTGCTGCGCGCCGCGCATGCCCTCTACGAGGCGGGGACCGCGCGGATCCCCGCGCCTCCTACGCCCGCCGGAAGCTGAGGGACTCCCCCAGCGCCCCGGCCCGCCACAGGTCCTGACAGGCGTCGGCCATCCGGTCCAGGCCGTCGACGATGCCGCCCCACACGATGCCCGGCACCCAGCCCGCGTCACCGTTGATCAGCAGATTGTTGCGCTCGTAGAACAGCGCGAGGTCGACGACGGTGGCGCGGCCCTGGTGTGCGGCCCGGCTCTCGTAACCGTAGGACTTCGTCCCCAGTTGTGTGTCGGAGAAGGTGAAGTAGCACAGATCGCCGGGGATCGGGGTGATCGTCGGATTCTCCAGCGGCGGCTCCTCGGGAGCGAACGGCGCGAGCAGGGTGTAGATCTCGTTGCGGGCGTATTTGGCGTGATAGACGTCGCCGCCGAGCGGGAGTGCATCCCACACGGCATTGCAGGTGATCGGCGCGCGGTCGTCGAGCAACTTGGCCGTGCAGCTCACGCCGCGCTTGTCCAGGGAGACTTCGATGAAGCGATCGGTCATGCCCCGATCGTAGGTGGGCAATACCGGCGTACGGAACAACTCCGAGCCGCTTGTATCAAGGGCCGGAAACGATCGGCATATATGCCGGGCGTCCGGGTAGTCGCGCGCCCATGGCTCCACCACAGGAGAACAGAATGATCAATAGAAAATTGGCCGGTGGCATCCGGCGACGGACGCTGCTCGCGGGGGTGGCGGCGCTCGGCGCGGCGGGTGCGACGGCAGCGGGCACGGGCTGCTCGCGGGTCGACGTCTCCGGAGCGACCGGCGGCGGACACCAGCTTGAGGATCTGCGGAAAAAGGGCACCGTCCGCATGGGAATCGCCAGCGAACCGCCCTATGCGTCCATCAACAACAAGGGCGAATTGACCGGCGAGGCCCCCGCGGTAGCCAAGACGATCTTCCGGCGGCTGGGCATCAAGAACTTCGAGCCGGTACCGGTCGAATTCGGCGCATTGGTGCCCGGTCTGCATTCCTTCCAGTACGACGTCATCGTCGCGGGCATGTTCATCAACAAGGCCCGCTGTGCGGCCGTCCTCTTCTCCGACCCGGATTACGAGAGCAAGGACGCCTTCCTCGTACTCAAGGGCAACCCGAAAAATATCCACTCCTATGCGGACATCGCCAAGGGGAATTACCGGATGGGTTCCGGTATCGGCTACGCCGAGATCGACTATGCGGTCGGCAACGGCGTCAAGAAGAGCTCCATCCAGACCTACGGCGACCAGATCGCCGGCATGGAGGCCCTGGAGGCCGGCCGTATCGATGTCTTCGCCGGCACCGCGCTGACCATGATCGAGGCGCTGAAGACCGGCGCCCACCCCAAGGTGTCGATGACCGCGCCGTTCACGCCGGAGGTCGACGGCAAGCCCCAGCGCGACGGCGGCGGCTACGGCTTCCGCATCGGCGAGACCAAGCTGCGCGACGCCTTCAACCACGAACTGCACAAGATGAAGAAGAGCGGCGAACTCCTGCGCATCGCCCGGCCGTACGGCTTCACCAAGGAGTTCCAGACCGACCTCACGGCGAAGGAGCTCTGTAAGAAGTGACCGGCGCCCTGTGGCAACTCTTCTTCGAGGGGCTGTGGATCACCATCCAGCTGATGGTCTACAGCGCCGCCCTGGCTGCGGCCGTGGCCTTCGGCATCGGCCTGGCCCGCACCTCACGGTTCTGGATCATCCGCTTCCTGTCCGGTGTCTATGTGGAGTTCTTCCGCGGCACCTCGGCACTGGTGCTGATGTTCTGGCTGTTCTTCGCGCTGCCGCTGCTGGGCTGGCAGCTGGTCGGCATCTGGGCGGGCACCCTGGCCCTGGGCCTGTCGTACGGCGCCTACGGCTCCGAGATCGTCCGCGGCGCCGTCCAGGCGGTGGCCCCCGCCCAGCGTGAGGCGGCCATCGCGCTGAGCTTCACGCCCTGGCAGCGGCTGCGGAAGGTGATCCTGCCGCAGGCCGTCCCCGAGATGATGCCGCCGTTCAACAACCTGCTGATCGAGCTGCTCAAGGGCACCGCGCTGGCCTCGCTGCTGTCCATCGGCGAACTCACCTTCCAGGCCAAGCTGGCCCGGCTGTCGACCGGCCAGAGCGCCCAGATCTACGGCATCATCCTCGTCCTCTACTTCCTGGTCGCGTTCGTCCTGACCCGGATCATGCGGGTCCTGGAGCGCCGCGCCAAGGCCTCGATCGGCCGGGCGGTGCCCAAGGGCGAGGGCTGGTTCTCCCGCAAGCTCCCCGTCGAACAGCAGGGCCCCGAGGCGCTGGCCACCGGAGGAAAGCCGTGAACAACTGGTCGTGGAGCTATGTCGGCGAGATCATGCCCGACATCCTCAGGGGGCTGTGGATCACCGTCCAGGCGACGATCTACGGCTCGCTGGTCTCGTTCGCGCTGGGCCTGGTCTGGGCGCTGGCGCTGCGCGCGCCGAGCCGCTGGGTGACCTGGCCGGTGAGCATCTTCGTCGAGTTCGTCCGCAACACCCCGCTGCTGGTGCAGCTGTTCTTCCTGTTCTTCGTCCTGCCGGGCTGGGGACTGACCTTCGCGCCGCTGACCACCGGTGTCATCGGCCTGGGCCTGCACTACTCGACGTACACCTCCGAGGTCTACCGCGCCGGTATCGACGGTGTCCCGCCCGGCCAGTGGGAGGCCGCGACGGCGCTGAGCCTGCCCCGCCGGCGCACCTGGATCGCGGTGATCCTGCCGCAGGCGTTCCGCCGGGTGGTGCCCGCGCTGGGCAACTACGTCATCGCGATGTTCAAGGACACGCCGCTGCTGGCCGGCATCACCGTCGCCGACATGCTCTTCCAGGCGAACAGCATCAGCGCGACCACCTTCGACTACCTGGAGCCGATCACCGTCGTCGGCGTCCTCTTCGTGGTCATCTCCTACCCCACCTCCCTCCTCCTGCGAGCCCTGGAGCGTCGCCTTGTCCGCTGACAGCAATCCCCCCGAGGACCACACACCGGAGCCGGCCCACCCCGCGGATGCCGCGGGAGGCACCGAGCTGATCCGCTTCGACAAGGTCACCAAGCGGTTCGGGACCCACACCGTCCTGGACTCCCTGGACTTCACCGTCTCGTCGGGCAAACACGTCACCCTCATCGGCCCCTCCGGCTCCGGCAAGACCACGATCCTGCGGCTGCTGATGACGCTGCTGACGCCGGACGAGGGCACGATCACGGTCGGCGGCGAGTATCTGACGCAGGAGGAGAAGGGCGGCAAGCTCGTACCGGCCGGGGAGAAGCACATCCGCGAGGTCCGCAAGAAGATCGGCATGGTCTTCCAGCAGTTCAACCTCTTCCCCAACATGAAGGTGCTGCGGAACATCACCGAGGCGCCGGTGCACGTCCTGGGCATGAGCAAGGACGCCGCCGAGGAACGGGCCCGCGACCTCCTCGAGCTGGTGGGCCTGACCGAGCACCTCGACAAGTACCCCACCCAGCTCTCCGGCGGCCAGCAGCAGCGGGTCGCCATCGCCCGGGCACTGGCGATGCGCCCGCAGGTGCTGCTGCTGGACGAGGTGACCTCGGCGCTCGACCCGGAGCTGGTGGCCGGGGTACTGGACGTGCTGCGGGACATCGCCCACACCACGGACATCACGATGCTGTGCGTCACCCACGAGATGAACTTCGCCCGGGACATCTCCGACGACGTCCTGATGTTCGACGCCGGACGGGTCATCGAATCCGGCTCCCCGGAGAAGATCTTCACCGAGCCGACCCACGAGCGCACCAGGGAGTTCCTGAGCGCCGTGCTGTGAACGGCGGGCCGTAGGCGATGGTTTCGGGTGGTGTGTCCCTGCCGGGGGCACACCACCCGGTGCCGTACCGCCCCGGCCAGGCGGCCGGAAAGCCGTCCGGGCCACCGGCCGAGAAGGCACCCTTGCGCGCCAACTCCCCGGCCCGGCCACGGCGATGGCCTGTTCCGCACGCTCCGCCGGCCACGGCCGCCCCCGGCGCGACGTGGCCGGATACCTTCGGGCCCGGAGACTCCCCGGCATCCGGCCTCGTGACCTTGGCATATGCCAACGGCTCTCGCCCCAGTACAGAAAACCCGGGCGCGCTTCTTTTCGGTCAAGACCCCCTCCGCCGAAGGCCGTTGGCCGCTATCGTGAGGGCAGCCCCCGTTGTCCGGGAGCGGCCGGGCATCCCTCGGCCGTGACCACCGGCGGAGGCCACGACGCAAGCGGTACCAACCTGCTAGGGGGAGACCGTGGCGCTGAAGCCCGAGCCGACCGCGCCGTTCCACTCGGTGCAGTACGCCCTGCGCGTACTCGAAACGATCTCCCGGCACGCCGGCGGCGTGACCGATGCGCAGATCGCCCGCGAGACCGGTCTGTCCCCCGGCCAGCTCGCCCACATGCTGTCGATGCTGCGGCGCGAGGGCTATGTCGAGCAGATCGCCGACGGCGCGTATGTCGTCGGCGAGTCGCTGCTGCTCCTGGGCTCGGGCAACGAACGCACCCAGGCGCTGCGCGACAAGCTGCAGCTCACCCTCGACCAGCTGCGCGACTCGGTCGGCGCGGCGGTCTACATCAGCCGGTACATCGACGGCGAGGTGAAGATCCTCCACTACGCCGACGGACCGCTGGCGCCCAAGGTCAACGAGTGGGCCGAATTCCATCGCACGGCGCACGCCAGCGCCGTCGGCAAATGCCTGCTCGCCCAGCTCGACCACGACGGCCGCAAGGACCACCTCTCCCGCCACAAGACCGCCCGGCTCACCTCCCGGACGATCACCAACGAGAAGGTGCTGTTCCACAAGCTCGACAGCCAGCCGCCCACGGTCCCCGTGCTCGACCTCCAGGAGTACGCCGTCGGCACGGTCTGTGCCGCCGTGCCGATCACCGCCGGTTCGACGGTCGGCTGTCTGGCGCTGTCCATGCCGCTGGAGCACGCCCACCGGCTGCGCCAGGCCGCCGACGCGCTCAACCGCAAGGCCGCTCCGGTGCTGCTGTCGCTGGCGATCTAGACCGGCCGGCCCGGACGGTCACCGGCGGGGCCCGGACGGTCACCACCCCCGTGGGCATGGTCAGGAGCACCCCTCTCGACCAGGTAGTATTTCTTTCGTCAGCGCGCGCCGCTAGCTCAGTTGGTTAGAGCAGCTGACTCTTAATCAGCGGGTCCGGGGTTCGAGTCCCTGGCGGCGCACGTATCGAGTGGGCGTTTCCGGTTCTCCGGGAACGCCCACTCTGCTGTGTGGTGGGCGGACGGGACGCACCCGCCGGCGGCCACCGGCCCGAGAGGGTCCGGCGGGCGCGCCTCCTGACCCGTCGGCCGCTGGGGCCGTAGGGCGGGCGGGGCCGGGCCGCGGGTGTCAGGCGGCCACCGTGAGGGGGGTCGTGTCGGGGCGGGCGGCCGCCTGCACCAGGGCCGTGTACGTGCGGCGGAGGGCGATCAGCGATTCCTGGGCCTCGCGGTAGACGGCGGCGTCCGGGCCGCCGCGGTGGGCGAGGGTCCGTACGGGTGCGCAGTGGCGGTCCATCGCGCTGAGCCAGGCCCGGTGCTGCGCGGGGAGGTGACGCCGCAGGAGCTGGCGCCGGCCGTCGCCCATCCGGCGGCCGCCGATGCCCAGCACCGCGTCGGCCGCCTGGAGGACCGGCGGCTCCAGGGCGCCCTGTTCGGCGAGCGCACCGAGGACGGCGCGCTGCTGCGGGGTGGCCGGGGCCGCCGCCAGTTCCACCGCCTCGGCGAGGAGCTGGGCGCGCAGGGCGTGCTGGACGCGTACCAGCCGGCGCAGCGCCGTCGGGGTGGAGGAGTCGTCGGGCGAGCGGCCCGCCAGGGTTTCGGCGAGGCGGAAGAGCCAGATCCCGTGGGCCTCCAGCCGGGTGGCGGCCAGCATCAGCCGGTCCAGCCGGCTGAGCGGCTGCCCCTCGGGGGCCCAGCGGACGATCGGTACCAGGGCTTCGGTGCGGGCCAGTTGGTCGATGGGGATATGGCGGCGCGGTTTGCGTTCGGGGGCCCAGTTGTGGAGCGCGAGGGTGGGCAGGGCGACGAACTGGTCGTGGTCGATGCGGTGCGCGATCGCCGCCCACAGGTCGAGAAAGGCCTGGTCGGCGACCTCACGTGCGGCGGGTGCCTGCGGGTCGAGTCCGCACCAGCCGCAGGACACCGCGATCACCGCGATCCGCATGGCGGCGGCCTCCGCGTTCCGCAGCGAGAGCCGGGAGACGCGTTGCCGCAGGGCTGCCAACTCACCGGCCCGGCGGGCCCGTTCCACCAGTGCGACGGCCGCTTCCCGGTCGGGTGCGGTCGCGGCCGCCCGCGCCATGGCGTCCAGCCGGGTCCAGGTCCCGATCATGGAACGGACGGGGGGCCGCTCGGGCAGGAAGCCGTGTGTGCGGGGGTCGTGCGGAGTGACCGCGACGGGGTCGCCGGCGGTGGCATCGGCGCCGCCGCCGGCTGTCGCATCGGTGCCGCCCCCGTCCGCCCGGCCCGGTGGCGCGGCCTGCCGCGCGGCGGGTATCGCGCAGTCGGCGGACTCGGCCGCTCCCGCCTCCGGAGTCGCAGACCCGTTCACAGTCACCCCCATGGACTCGGCCCCGGTCGGGGGCCCGGTCGTGATCGTCGTGTCCCCCATCAGCACTTCCCCGCGAACAGCCGGGCCAGGTGGGCGTCCAGGTCGAGGTAGCGGTCCTCGTGGCCGGGCGGGACGATCGCCGCGGTCTGCTCCAGCCAGGCGGTCAGCTCACTCGCCCGCACCGACAGCTCACAGATGCTGTCGTCGGTGGACAGCTCGATGTGCACCCGCCGCAGTTCGCCCGGCCGGCGGAACGGCCACACCCGTACGTCCCCCTCGCCCGCCTCGCCGTACAGCCCCGCCAGCAGCAGTTCACGGGCGAACAGCCAGGTGGCGACCGTCCGGCCGCGGCTGATGAAGGCGACCTCGACCTCGTAGGGGCGGTCACTGCGATAGCTGAACCGGCCGGCCACCGGAACTGCTTCGTCCGGCCCGAGGAGGAGCTGCATCTCAAGGGTGCGCTTGGCTGTCGACACCACGACGATCAACCTTTCCGACGGAGGGGCGAGTCCCGGGGACCCGGTCCGGGGCGCGCGTCCTGGCAGACGTTGCTGTGGAGGGTGGGGTTGCAACAGGTGGCGGAGGAGTGACGGACGCCATGGCCGGCGCCCCTCCGGGCGTATGCGGTTTTTCGTCCTGTCGGTCGCCACAGCCTCTCAACCATCGGGCGATATCGCATGTTGACGGAGCAACTGATGATCTACCGCCCATCTGCCCCCGCTCTCGATCCTCACAGAGCGATACGGGCGCACGAGCGGCCGAAGGTCCCGAGATCACGGGACTTTTGACCGCGGCGCGATGGACCACCGGCGAGGTACGGACGGTGGAGCACGGGCGACGGGGCGGGGCCTGCGGGACGGCGGGACCGGGCACCCGCGGGGAGGGGAGTGCGCGCCTGCGGGGTGCCGGCGGGGGCACTCGGGAGTGGCAGGGATCACAGGGCCGGGGTGCGTGAGCGTGACGGTCCGGGGTACGGAGCACCCCCCGAGTTCGTGTAAAGTTCTCCAGGTCAGCGCGCGCCGCTAGCTCAGTTGGTTAGAGCAGCTGACTCTTAATCAGCGGGTCCGGGGTTCGAGTCCCTGGCGGCGCACGTAAGACTGAGGCCCCTCGCCATGCGGGGGGCCTCAGTCATGCGCTCGGCCGGACGGACGACCCGCCGGCCCTCCGCCCCCTTGCTTCCGGCTCACTCCGGGACCCGCAAGCCGAACGGCTTAAGCGATCTTCGCGCCGCCCCGCGGGCACGCGGCATCACCGACGACCCGGACCTCCCCCGGCAGGTCATGATCCAGGCCCGGACGGCACCCTCTTTGCGACGCCCGGAAGGCGGCGGAGGGGAATTTGCACAGTCACAAACAGTAATTGTCCGATCGCACACGGATTAATCGGCGGCCGGGGCTGCCCTTTCTTTTTCCGCGAGCTCCCGCTTCGGCCAGCCCCGGCTTTCCTGATCTTCACTGGACCCGCCGTGGCCGATGGCGAGCCTTCCGGCACCGGGGAGACGCCCGCACCTCTCGCGGCAGCCGTCGAAATCATCGTGGCGGTGTCCACGGAGGGGACACTCCGGGTTCTTCTCCTGCCGTCCCGGCGCCAACCGGCCGAGAGTGGAGGGATTCCCCTGGAACCAGCCCATACCTTCAGCCAAATCGCTGTACGCGAGGGTAACTTCACCGGAACCGCCAAACAGACCGAACTCGTCATGGATCCGCCCGTCACCCGCTTTGCCGGTGAATTCCACCGACGGCCGCCACCTGGCGCGCACGGGGCGCCTCAACTCCCCTGAGCAGGCGGTTCTTTCGCCGAACGGCGGCATCCGCACCGTCCGCCGGGGCGCCCCGGAAACTCGCGACGGGGCGCTATTCTCGTCGGCTGACGGCCGATCGGCGGCACGGGCTTTACGGCCGCGGAGTATCCCTCTTCGGTCGCCGGGGGCGTTCCTGACCCATGAGCGGGGCAGGGCCCGGCCATTGCCCCGATATCCCTCGACAGCAGGAGAATTGGCGGCAGTCCCGGATCGCGTGATGTGCCCTGCGTCACATCGCGCCCAGTATTGCGCATTCTGTGCGCATATTCTTGAGTGACTCTTGCCATCACGACTGCAGTTGGGGAACCTGACCTGGTCACCCGGCAGAAATGGGGCCGGGTTCTGTGACGTTGGAACAGTGGGGTACGCCGGGTGGCGTGATGTGAACACGGGGAACTCTCCGCTTGGCAAGATCGCGGAGGTGTTGCACACGCAACCGGAAGATGGTCGTCACCGTCTGACGGTGCAGGTCGCCGACATTCAGAGCGCCCGGATCGACCGCGGGGGACCGCGGACCCGGGCCATCAGCAGACGGGCGCGCAGCCGACGTTGCGCGCGGGGGGATGGATTCATGACATCGCCGCCTGAGGGCGCCGGGACACAGCAGCCGTACGACCCCTCCGCCACGACACGCCTGCGCATGCCACGCCACCGCCGGCAGCGGCAGATGGCGCGCAAGCCGCTGCCGCGCTACGACTACGAGCACTACAGCAGGCTGGCCGGGCCGCTCACCCAGCCCGACCCGGACAAGCCCTACACGGTCCGCTACCGCTCGCTGCTCTCCGGCGAACCGCACCGCATCCGGGCCGCGCTGCTGCTCGGTGCCGCGCCGCTGGTCTCGTTCGGGCTGCTCATCTGGCTGATGCAGCCGGAGCACTGGACCGAACGCGACTACCCCGCCTACGACTTCCTGCCCGTGCTGGACGTCGTCATGCTGGTGTCGATCGGGCTGATCGAGTTCTTCCGGTGCATGAATGTGCTGTCCAACGCGCACGCCACCCTCGTCGCCCGCGACCCCATACCCGTCATACCCGAGAGCGGCACCCGCGTCGCCTTCCTCACGTCCTTCGTGCCCGGCAAGGAACCGCTGGACATGGTGACGAAGACGCTGGAGGCGGCGGTCAAGATCCGCCACCGCGGGCTGCTGCACATCTGGCTGCTGGACGAGGGTGACGACCCCGAGGTCAAGGAGGTCTGCCGGCGGCTGGGCGTCCACCACTTCACCCGTAAGGGCGTCCCGGAGTGGAACCTCCCCAAGGGCCCGCACCGCGCCAAGACCAAGCACGGCAACTACAACGCCTGGCTGCAGGCGCACGGCGACGCCTACGACTACTTCGCCTCCGTCGACACCGACCATGTCCCGCTGCCCAACTACCTGGAGCGGATGCTGGGCTTCTTCCGCGACCCGGACGTGGGGTTCGTCATCGGCCCCCAGGTGTACGGCAACTACGACACCTTCGTCACCAAGGCCGCCGAGTCCCAGCAGTTCCTCTTCCACGCGCTGGTCCAGCGGGCCGGCAACCGCTACGGCGCGCCGATGTTCGTCGGCACGTCCAACGCCGTCCGCATCAGCGCGCTCCAGCAGATCGGCGGGCTGTACGACTCGATCACCGAGGACATGGCGACCGGTTTCGAGATGCACCGGCACCGCAATCCGCAGACCGGGAAGAAGTGGCGCTCGGTCTACACGCCGGACGTGCTCGCGGTCGGCGAGGGGCCCACGGCCTGGACGGACTTCTTCACCCAGCAGCTGCGCTGGTCGCGCGGGACGTACGAGACGATCCTCAAGCAGTTCTGGAAGGCGCCGTTCACCCTGCCCGTGGGCCGGCTCTTCAACTACTCGATGATGGTCATCTTCTACCCGATGTCCGCCCTGAACTGGATTCTGGCGGCCCTGAGCTGTGCGTTGTTCCTGGGGCTCGGCGCCTCGGGTGTGGAGATCGATCCGGCCGTGTGGATGATGCTGTACGGCAACGCCTCGGCGCTGCAGATCGGGCTGTACATCTGGAACCGGCGGCACAACGTCTCGCCGCACGAGCCGGAGGGCTCCGGCGGTGTCGCGGGCATGGTGATGTCCGCGCTGTCGGCGCCGATCTACGCCCGGTCGCTGTTCGACGCCGTGCTGCGCCGCAAGAGCAAGTTCGTGGTGACGCCGAAGGGTGACTCGTCCAGCCCGGACACCCTGTTCGGCACCTTCCGGGTGCATCTGTTCTTCCTGGCCGTCTTCGGCGGCTCGCTGGTGGCCTCGTTCGTGCTGGGCCACAGCCATCCGGCGATGGTCACCTGGGCCGTGCTCGCCATGCTCATCACCGCCGCGCCGATCGCCGCCTGGCGCCATTCCCTGCGTACGGAGAAGCGGAAGCAGGCCACCGCCCCGGCTGGGGGCACCGCCGGCAACGCGGACGGCGCGAGCACCGGCACCCTCGTCGGCACCAGCGGCGCCGGCCTCGCCGACACCGTTGTCGGGGCCACGGTCACGGCTGCGGGAGGTGTCACGGCAGGTGACGCTGCCGGTGCCGTTTCCGGTGCCGTTTCCGGAGGCACTGCCGGGAGCGCCGGCGGCGGGCGGCGGGCGGCCGCGCATGCCAGGCGGCCCGCTGACCAGGCCGAGGAGCGAGCCCGGGACCGGGCCGAGGACGGGGACGGGGTCGGGGTCGGGGTCGGGGATCGAGACCCGGCAGAGGGCCGGGACGGGGACCGGGCAAAGGACGGGGATCAGGACGGGAACCGGTCCGAGGACCGGGGTTCCGATGAGGCCGGCGCCGCGGCCACCGACCGGGCAGGCGAGCGGGCCGACGAGCGGGCCACCGACCGGGCCGGCGACCGCACCGCCGCCCCGTCCGTCAGCGAACAGACCATGCAGATCGCCCTTGGGGGACGTCACACATGAAGTACCGTCCGAGCCGTCGCGCCCGCCGAGTGGCGATAGCGACGGCAGTGGTGGTTGCGCTGGCCGGGATGAACGGGCCGGCCCTCTACAGCTTCGCCTCGGAGCAGTACCACCAGTACAAGATCGACAAGCCGGAGTACAAGGCGGCGAACGGCAAGTGGGACGTCGTCAACGTCCCGCAGAAGTACCGCATCAACACCATCCACGCGGCCCTGCTGCACACGGGGAAGGTGCTGCTGGTCGCGGGCTCCGGCAACAACGCGGCGAACTTCAGGGCGAAATCGTTCCGTACGGTCCTGTGGGACCCGGAGAAGAACACCTTCAAGAACATCCCCACGCCCAAGGACCTCTTCTGCTCCGGGCACACCCAGCTCCCGGACGGCAAGCTCCTGGTGGCCGGCGGCACCCAGCGCTACGAGAAGCTGAACGGCGACGTGAAGAAGGCCGGCGGCCTCATGATCGTCTACAACGAGAACCCGGACGGCCCCAAGACGTTCCCGGCCGGCACGCTCTTCACGGGCAAGCAGAACGGCAAGACCTTCGCCTCCAAGGACCCGGTCGTGGTGCCGCGGGCGAAGAAGAAGACCGACCCGAAGACCGGCAAGGTCATGGTGGTGCACAGTGAGGCCCGGGTCTATGTCGAGGCGCTCAAGGACGGCCGCAGCCACTCCACCGGTTCCCAGGACAACTACCGCATCCACGGCCTGACCGGCGCGGACGCCCGTAACTTCTACGGCATCGCGCAGAAGCTGTCCTTCGACAAGAAGGACTTCCAGGGGATCAAGGACTCCTTCGAGTTCGACCCGGTGGCCGAGCGCTACCTCCCTCTCAGCCCGATGAACGAGGCCCGCTGGTACCCCACCCTCACGTCCCTGCAGGACGGCAAGGTGCTCTCGGTCTCCGGCCTCGACGAGATCGGGCAGGTCGTCCCCGGCAAGCAGGAGATCTACGACCCGAAGACGAAGAAGTGGCGCTATCTGCCCAAGCGGCGCTTCTTCCCGACCTACCCGGCGCTCTTCCTGACCGACAAGGGCCGGATCTTCTACACCGGCTCCAACGCCGGCTACGGGCCGGACAACATCGGCCGCAAGCCCGGCATCTGGGACCTCAAGTCCAACAAGTTCCAGCTGGTGCCAGGGATGAGCGACCCGAACATCCTGGAGACGTCGATGTCGGTGCTGTTGCCGCCGGCCCAGCAGCAGCGCTACATGGTGCTGGGCGGGGGCGGCGTCGGCGAGGACCCGAAGTCCACCGACAAGACCCGGATCGTGGACCTGCACTCCCCCTCACCGCGCTTCAAGGACGGGCCGCCGCTGTATGCGAAGGCCCGCTACCCGAGCAGCGTGATCATGCCGGACGACACCGTGCTGACCACCAACGGCTCCGGTGACTACCGCGGGCGCAGCGACTCCAACGTCCTCAAGGCGGAGCTGTACGACCCGGCGAGCAACTCGGCCCGGCAGGTGGCCGACCCGCTGGTGGGCCGCAACTACCACTCCGGCGCGCTGCTGCTGCCCGACGGCCGGGTGATGACCTTCGGCTCCGACTCCCTCTACGCCGACAAGGACAACACCAAGCCGGGCGTCTTCCAGCAGCAGATCGACCTCTACACCCCGCCCTACCTCTACCGCAGCTCCCGCCCCGAGCTGACGGACCGCGGCCCCACGACGGTCCCGCTCGGTGGCAGCGCGACGTTCGGCGCTCCGCACGCCTCCGCCATCAAGAAGATGCGGCTGATGCGCCCCGGGTCCTTCACCCATGTCACCAATGTCGAACAGCGCTCGATCGCGGTGGACTTCAAGGCGACCGAGGACGGGAACGGGGTACGGGTCACGCTGCCCAAGGACCCGTCCCTGGTACCGCCCGGGTGGTACATGCTGAACGCGGTCGACGGCAAGGGAACCCCGTCGAAGGCGGTATGGGTGAAGGTGCCGGTGGCGCAGGGGTAGCCCGCCCGCCCCGCCGGGCCCGTACGGTCCCGGGACTCCGGGGGCGAGGCATCAGCCCTCCCCCGGCGTCCGGGCCTTCGCCATCAGGGCTCAGGTGGCGAAGGCCGCAGCACCGAGCCGTCGGGCAGCGGGAGCGACATCAGGCCGACGCTGTAGCAGGCGACCCCTTGTCGGGCCCCGTGGTGGAGGTCGCCGGTCGTGGAGATCAAAGCCCTGACGATCAGCCTCCGCGGCAGCCCGCCCGGACGGCCCCGCCCGGCCCCCGTCCCCTACCGATTACCTCTTGCGCGCTACTTCGCGCCGCGCGCCAGCCCCAACGCGTACGAGGGCCACCAGGCGCCCGCCTTCGGGCCGCCCTTGCAGGTGCCGTCCGACTCACCCGGGCGCTTGATCCACAGGTAGTCGGCGATCAGGGGATCGGCGGTCTTGGTCGTCGGCGGAGTGCCCAGGGCGCGCCCCGGGGGGTTGCACCAGTTCTCCGGGTCGTCGCCGCCGGGCGCCGGACCGTTGCCGTTGCGGCTGGTGTCGATGACGAAGCGCTTGCCGCCGACCATGGCGGACAGCTGCTTGCCGTACTTCGTGTTCTCCGCGGTGGTCTGGTAGTTGGAGATGTTCAGCGCGAAGCCGTCGGCCCGGTCGATACCGGCCCGCTTGAGGGGTTCGACCATCTGGCCCGGGTCCTTGATCCAGTGCGGATTGCCGGCATCCAGATAAACCTTGGTGTGCGGCAGCGCCTTGAGCTTGCCGACCGCCTCCGTCAGCAGGGCGTACCGCTCCTCCTGGAACTTCTGCGGGGTGCACTTGTCCGCGATGTGCGGCAGCGCGTCGGGCTCCAGGATGACGGTGGTGGGGCGGTCGCCGATGCCCTTGAGCACACCGTCCAGCCACGCCCGGTAGGCGTTGCCGTCGGCGGCGCCTCCCTGGGAGTAGCTGCCGCAGTCGCGGTGCGGGATGTTGTAGAGGACCAGCAGCGCCTCACGGCCGGCCTTGGCGGCCGCCTCGGTGAAGCCCCGGGCCTCCCCTTGCGGGTCGTCGACGCCTATCCACTCGGCGACCGGCTGCGCCGCGATCTTGTTGACCAGGCGGGCGTCCGCGGACTTGTCGTCCTTGCGGTACGCGGACATCTGGCGGGCCGCCTTGCTGTCCGGGTTGACCCAGAACGGCGTGACGGACTTGGGGCGTTGGCCCGGCTCGGCCGGCAGGCCGTCGTCCTTGCCGCCGTCGGAGGAACAGCCGGCGAGCAGCAGCACAGCCATCGCTCCCGCCGCTGCCGCACCGGGATGCGCGAGACGCCGCCGTCCGGCACCGGAGCGGCCCGTCGGCGGCCCGGCCCCGGCCGTCCGCCGCAGATTGCCGTCCATCCACTCCCCCTCGGGCACGGAACACGACCGACTGAAGAACACCGGCCGCCCCCATCGTGGCACACGGCCCCCCTGCCGGGTCGGCCTGTGGACGCGCCCTGCACCGTCCTCGCTAAGGGACTTGACGGAGCGCGCCCGTCATGATGCGGGGCTCTCCCCCGCGTTCCCGGCCTGGAACGACGTCAGATACGCCGCGACCACGACCACCTTCGCAGGACCACCGTCACGCCCTGCCGCGGCACCGCCGCGAGCGCCGTCATCGACGATCAACCGCAGTTCGGAGCGGCCTCCTTCGTGCGGGGCGTAGGCCCGGTGGGGGTCGAAGCGGTCGTGGTCGTAGAGCTGGACGTCCTCGACGGTGAAGCGCGCGGTGCTGCCGTCGGCACGCCGGACCTCCACCCGCTGCCCCGGCTTGAGACCGGTCAGCCGCCGGACGGTGAGGGGCCCGGCACCGGAACCACGGTCGCCGCCGGCCCGGCCCACCAGCAGCGCCGCGCCCGCCTCGCCCGGTTGCGGCCCCGCGGCGTACCAGCTGACGGTGTCCGGCGAGGCGGGCGCGGGCGGGGCCGGCAGCCCGTTCTCGTCAAGATCTTGCGCGCCGATACCGGCCCCCCGTACACCGAGCGCTTCGATGGTGATCCCCATGGGCTCCGTGGTCGCCGAGGCCGGCACCGGGGCGTGCGCATGCGCGGGCCCCTGACGCCCCAACGGACGGCCGACCGCGGCCACATCACCCGTAGTGGCGAGCTGTGCGGCCACGCCCTCAGCCAGATCACGCCCCCACAACCACAGCCCCAGCAACAACACCGCCCACGCCACCCCCGCAAGAAGCTGGCCCGTGCGGTGGGGGTGGAGGTGGGCATTCCCCTTGTTCATGTGTGGCGCAGCGCCAGTATGTGGCGGCGGCGTACCCGGGCTTGTCGCCGCAGTTGTGGCCGAAGTTGTGGCCGAAGTTGTGGCCGTAGTTGTGGCCACAGTGGCTGCCGTAGCCGTAGCCGTACGTCCCCCTGCGGACTTCTCGCTCCCCGCATCCGCCCTGGTACCCGGAGGGGCCACGACGTCGCCCCCCGTACTGATTCCGGGGCCGGCGACGGGCAGTTTCAGGGGTTTGAGCGTCCCTGGGAGGCCATACGGACCGGAGGCGCGGTGCGCGGCCCGCTCAGGTCTGTCGACCACATCCGCCCCGCGCGCGCCGGACGGGGCAGCCACCCCGGCGGCGCCCGTCCGCCCTTCCTCGTCAGCGCTCATCGGCCCCGCCCCGTCGCGTGCGGCGCAACCTCAGCCGGAGCCGGAGCAGCTGTCCCGCGATGACGAGGACGGCGCCGCCGGCCAGCACCAGGCCGACGGCCGAGGTACTGCTCAGCTCGTGGCGCGGCCCGGCGTCGGCGGTGGGCCGGGGACCGGCGGGGGAAGCCTCATCGGCGGCGGCCAAGGGCTCGGCCTTCCGTACGGGCGGTACCGCGGTGGCGAAGGCCGACGGGCAGGCGGCTCCCCATACGGCATGACAGCCGGTGGCCTCCCGGGAAGCCGCGCGGCCCAGGGCGTACGGGGCGGTGCGCGGGGCGTACGGGGCGTACGGGGCGTACGGGGCCGATGCGACAAGGTTCCTGCCGGTACCGAAACCGGAACCGCTCCCGCTACCGGTGCCGGTGCCGTGTACGCCCACCCCGTAGGCGGGCGCCGCCATCACCGCGCACGCCGCGACCGCGGCACAGAGAGCAAGTTGCCGTGAGCGCATGGTGAACCTCCGATACCTCCGAAGGTCCGCCCGAGCGAGCCCGCCCGCATCCGGTGCGGTCCGATGCTGCGCCGTTCGGGTGGGGCAGGGCGCCGGCAGGCCACCGGCTCGGCCGCGGCGGCGGCCGGACGGCGGTCAGACCAGGTCGATGAGGTCCGCGATCGAGTCCACCACGCGGGAGGGGCGGAACGGATGCCGCTCGACCTCCTCGGGGCGGGTCAGCCCGGTCAGCACCAGGAAGGTCTCCATGCCCGCTTCCAGTCCGGCCACCACATCGGTGTCCATCCGGTCGCCGATCATCGCGGAGGTCTCGGAGTGGGCGCCGATGACGTTGAGGCCGTGCCGCATCATCAGCGGGTTGGGCTTGCCGACGAAGTACGGGTCGACGCCCGTCGCCTTGGTGATCAGCGCGGCCACCGACCCGGTAGCGGGCAGCGCGCCCTGCGGCGAGGGACCGGTCTCGTCGGGGTTGGTCGCGATGAACCGGGCCCCGTCGTTGATCAGCCGGATCGCCTTCGTCAGGGCCTCGAAGCTGTAGGTGCGGGTCTCGCCGAGGACCACGTAATCCGGGGAGTGGTCGGTCAGGACATAGCCGATGTCGTGCAGGGCGGTGGTCAGGCCCGCCTCCCCGATGACGTACGCGGTGCCGCCGGGCCGCTGGTCGTCGAGGAACTGGGCAGTGGCCAGCGCGGAGGTCCAGATGGACTCCCAGGGCACATCCAGCCCGATACGGCTCAGCCGGGCGTGGAGATCGCGCGGGGTGTAAATGGAGTTATTCGTCAGCACAAGAAAGGGTTTGCCCGATTCGCGCAGCCGCTTGATGAAGGCGTCCGCCCCGGGAACCGGAACGCCCTCGTGCATCAGGACGCCGTCCATGTCGGTGAGCCATGACTCGATCGGCTTGCGCTCTGCCACTGCCGGACTCCTGCCGTGCGTGAGGACCAGGGGCGCCGACCGCCTCCCGCACACGCCGCGAACCACGAGCGTGCCCCCGGGGCGTACGTACGGCCGACACACCCACCCTAAGTCAGCCCCTCACGCCCCCGACCCGGCGATGACCGGGGATCTTCGACGGCGTCCGGCACGTGCGCGCCCCGGATCTCGGCGATCCGCAGCCGTCACGGAGCGACTCGGTGCATCGCTCTCCGAGGAAACGCAGCTCGCCGTCCGACACCCGGCGGTCGTTGAGCATCGCTCGTGCATGCCCGAGTAATGCGACCGCCATCTCCAGCTGGGTCGCCTCCACCTCGTCGGCCAGGCGTGAGATCGGGCCGCTTCCCTCCCCTATGAGGTAGCAGGGTTTGCCCCCGGAGTCGGACCACGGCAGGAGTCGGGGCTGCTGTCACTGAGGCACATACACGGTGGACCACCGCCTGATATCGAGGCTGTTCACATCGAGGGCAGTATCGGTTTTCACGAATAGCAGCAAGGATTCACGGGAGTGGGCTGAGCTTGTCACTTGTTTCGTAAGGCAGCACAGTGGGATCGGGGAGAGGGTCGTCCGTGCCGGAGGGTGCCGTGAGCAGCGTCGAGTGGGTCACCACGTCAGTGCCGTACCTGAGCGCGCGGCAGCCCGGGCAGAGTGATGCCTGGAGCACCGAGACCGCGGCCAGGGGGCGGCGGGGAAGCCAGCGCATCGTGCAGGCGGGAGAGGTCACCGCGCCCGCCGCGATCGCGGAGGTACTGGGCCTGGAACAGGGCGCCGAAGTCGTCGTACGACGGCGCATCATGTATCTCGACGACCGGCCGTGCGAGTTGACGGACACCTACTACCCGCCGGTGATCGCCCGCGGCACCCGGCTCGCCGGGACGGCGAAGATCCCGGGCGGGGCGGTCACGCTGCTCGCCGAACTCGGATACGTCGGCGTCCGCTCCCGTGAGGACGTCAGTGCGCGGCTGCCCAGCGAGGAGGAGGCCGAGGCCCTGGAGTCGGAAATGACGCAGCCCGTACTCCAGTTGATCCGGCTGACGCTCGACGCCCGGGACCGGCCGATCCAGGCGGACAGGATGGTCATGCCGGCCCAGCTCCAGCAACTGCGCTACGACATGAGGATCGGGTGACTCCTGTGCCCAGCGAAGAGACCGGCGCCGTTGACCACCGTTCGCTGCACGAGAGGATCGCCGCCGATCTGCGCGACGAGATCATGAACGGCGACCTCGCGCCGGGCGCCAAGCTGCCCTCCACGGCACAGCTCAAGGAGCGGTTCGCCGCCTCGAACGCCACCGTGCAGAAGGCGCTGGGCCTGTTGAAGGACGAACGCCTGGTCGTCGGGCGGGCCGGGGCCGCCGTCACCGTGCGAGACCACCGGCAGCGGACCATGCGCCCGGCTTCGTACATGGCACCGGCAGCCGGTGGCGAACGCTACCGCTGGCTGACCGAGGCCGAGAAGCTGGGGACCCATGCCCGGAGCAGACTGCTGCGCGTGGCGGACGTCGTGCCGCCCGCCGATGTGGCTGCGGCGCTCGGGCTCCCGGAGGGCGGCACGGCCCTGCTCCGTCATCAACTGCTGCTGATCGATGACGAGCCGGTGGAGCTGGTCAGCTCCTACTACCCGCCGGAGATCGCCCGGGGCACGGCGATCGAGAAGCGCCGGAAGATCAGGGGCGGCACGCCCGCACTCCTTGCCGAGCTGGGGTATCCGCCCCGGCTCAGCGTGGACCGGGTCTCGGCGCGGGTGCCCACCCAGGAGCAGTTCACCGCGCTCCGGCTGCCGGGCGATCTCCCGGTGCTGCGCACCTTGCGTGTCGTCCACGGCGAGGGCGACCGCCCCCTCGAGGTCACGGTGATGGTCAAGGCGGGTCATCTCTACGAGATGCAGTACGAGTTCACGGCGGAGTGACGCGGCGGGCCCGGCCGCCACGTGCGCCGGAGCGACCAGGCCCGGCCGCCGCGTGAACAGGTACGGCCGGGCCCGGTGCGTGCCTACCGGGCCCGGTGCATCCGCACCCTTCCCGTCAGCTCCCCGTAGCCGTGCGCCACGCCTCGAGGTAGGTCTCAAGGTTCTTGTCGATGTCGTTCCAGTCCGGGTGGAAGATCTCGACGTCCTTCATGAGGGCGGCGAGGTGGGTGGCGTGGGAGTCGGTGGGCTTGATGTCCTTGCGGGAGGTGAAGCCGCCGCCGACGGCGGAGACCTGCTGCTGGACCTCGGGGGACAGCAGGTAGTCGAGGAACTTCTGGGCGTTGGCGCGGTGCGGGGCGTCCTTGACCAGGCCGGCGGCGTACGGGAGGGAGAAGGTGGTGGGCTTGGCGCCGGGCTCGGCGGCGGGGAAGAAGATGCCCTGGTCCGGCATCGACTTCTGGTTGGCGTAGTTCATCTGGACATCGCCGTTGGCGACGAGGAGTTCGCCCTTGTCCGTCTTGGGGGCGAGCTGGCCGGTGGAGGAGGACGGGCCGACGTTGTTGGCCTGGAGCTTCTTGAAGAATTCCATGGCCGGTTCCTGGCCGCCGAAGTCGTGCAGGGCCTTGATGAGCACGGCGGTGCCGTCGCCGGCGACGCCGGGCGTGGAGTACTGGAGCTTGTCCTTGAACTTCGGGTCCAGCAGGTCCTGCCAGGTGGCGGGGGCCTTCTTCAGCTGCTTCTTGTTGTAGATGAAGCAGAAGTAGTTGTTGACGATCGAGGTCCACTTGCCGGCCGGGTCCTTGTCGGCGGCGGCGACCTGGTCGGCGCCCTTGGGGCGGTAGGTGTCCAGCAGGCCCTTGCCCTCGGCCTGCTGGATGAACGGCGGAAGGGTGACGACGACGTCGGCCTTGGTGTTGGCCCGCTCGCGGGCCAGGCGCTGAACGGCCGCGCCGGAGCCGGACTCGACGTAGTTGACCTTGATGCCGGTCTTCTTCTCGAAGTCCTGGAAGACCTTGTCGTAGAAGCCGTCGCCCCGCTCGCTCTTGAGGCCGTCGGCGCTGTAGACGGTGATCTCCTTGGCGTGGGGGTCGGTGGTGGAGGCGCCGCCGCACGCGGTGAGCGAGGCGGCGAGGGTGAGGGCGCCGCAGCAGGCGGCGAGCGGCTTGCGGAAGGGGCGGATGCCGGAGAGGGACATGGCGGGGCAACTCCTGGTAAGCGCAAGGGGATTCGGGAGGGTCAGCGGTAGGAGGCCTTGGTGCGGATACGGGAGACACCGAGGAGGACGAGGAGGGTGGTGGCCATCAGGGCGACGGCGAGGGCGGCACCGGTGAAGAGGGAACCGCGGTCGGTGGCGGCGAAGATCTGCACCGGCAGCGGCAGCCAGTCCGGCGGATAGATCATCATCGTGGCGCTCAGCTCACCCATGGACAGGGCGAAGCAGAGGCCGGCGGCCGCGGTGAGGGACGGCAGGAGCAGGGGGAGCTTGACCCGCCACAGGACGTAGGCGGGGCGGGCGCCGAGGCCGGCCGCGCTCTGTTCGTACGCCGGGTCGAGGCGGGTCAGCGCGGCGGTCACGGACTGGTAGGCGAAGGCGGTGACCAGCACGGTGTGGGCGAGGATCACGATCTGCGGGGTGCCGTTGAGCAGGAGCGGGGGCCGGGAGAAGGCCACGAGGAGGGAGAGGCCGACGACCACGGAGGGGACGGCGACCGGGAGCAGGAACAGGGCGTCGATGATCCGGCGGGTGCGGCGGCTGCGCTTCTCGGCGGCCAGGGCCGCCCAGGTGCCGGCGGTGAGCGCGGCGAGGCTCGCCGCCAGTGCGGTCGCCAGGCTGGTGAGCAGGGCGTCGAGCGGCTCGCCGTGCGCGATGTCCCGGTAGTGCGCCAGGGTCGCGCCGGAGGGCAGGACGCCGCTCCAGCCCGTCGCGAAGGACGCGGCGACGATCACCAGCAGCGGCAGCGCGAAGACGGGGACGAAGAGGGCGAGGAAGAGGAGGTGGATGGCCCGGCGGGCGGACTTGCTAGGCACCAGCACGGTGAGCACCTCCGGTGCGGGGGGCCGCCCTGCCGCCCGTACGGGACGTCACCGTCCGGTAGAGGGCGTAGAGCGTCACGGACAGCGCGATGTTGACGACGGCGACGACGCAGGCTCCGGTGTAGTCGCCGTCGAGAAGTGCCTTGGTGTAGACGAGCATCGGGAGCGTGACGACGTCCTTGGCGCCGGTGAAGAGCACGATGCCGAATTCGTTGAGGCCGAGGACCAGGACGAGTGCGCCGCCGGCCGCCAGCGAGGGCAGCGCCTCCGGCAGGATCACCGTCCGTACGATCCGCCAGGGCCGGGCGCCCAGCGAGGCGGCGGCCTCCAGTTGGCCGGTCTCCACCTGGGAGAAAGCGGCGAGCAGCGGGCGCATCACGAACGGGGTGAAGTAGGTGACCTCGGCCAGCAGCACGCCCCAGGGGGTGTGGAGGAAGTTCAGCGGCCCGTGGGCGGCGCCGGTCACCTCCGTCCACAGGCCGTTGGCCATGCCGACGGTGCCGTAGAGGAACAGCAGCGCCAGCGTGATCAGGAACGAGGGGAAGGCCAGGAAGAGGTCGATGAAGCGGCTGAGGGCCCGGCCGCCGGGGAACGGGACGAAGGCGATGACGAGGGAGAGCACGAGGCCGAGGAGGAGCGCGCCGGCGGTGGCGCCGACCGCGAGGAGCACCGTGTTCGTCAGGGCCCCGCGGAAGGAGGCCTCGGCGAAGACCGTGGCATACGGGGCGGTGGAGTGGGCGCCGCCGTCCTCCGGGGTGAAGGACTGCCACACCACCAGGGCCAGGGGGTAGAGGAAGACCAGGGCGAGGGCGGCGATCGGGGGGAGGGTCCACAGGGCGGCGGCCCCCGTGCGGCGGGGGCGAGGGCGGGGGCGGGGGCTCGCCGCGGCCGGCACCGGCGCCGTCTCCGTCTCCGTCCCGGCCGCCGCCGTCTCCCTCCTCACGCCCGCCGATTGCGTCCTAGTCATGGTGCGCACCGTCCTCCGTGAGCCCCGCCGGGATGAGGACCGCGTCCTCGGGGGCGAAGTGCAGTGCGATCTCCTCGCCCAGCTCCGGTGTCGTGCGCAGTTCGCGCGGATCGGCCAGGACGCGATGGCCGTCGACCGTCACATACAGACGGTGCGTCGAGCCGCGCCACTGCACTTCGGTGACCGTGCCGCGCAGGGTGTTGACGGGGCCGCCGCCGTGCGGGCCCTCGCCGAGTCCGACGAGGTGCGGCCGCAGACAGAGGGTGGCGGCGGCGCCCCCGGCCACGCCCTCGCCGACCGGCACCGTCAGCTGCCGCCCGGCGAAGTCGACGCCGTCGCGGTCCGCGCGCACCGTCACCGGCAGCAGATTGGCGGTGCCGACGAAGGAGGCGGTGAACTCGGTGCGCGGGCGCCGGTAGAGGTCCTGCGGGGTGCCGCAGTCCCGCAGCCGGGCCCGGTCCAGGACGGCGATCCGGTCGGCCAGGGTCAGGGCCTCGATCTGGTCGTGGGTGACGTAGAGGATCGAGACGTCGGGCAGTTCGCGGTGCAGCCGGGCGAGTTCGGCGAGCATGCCGGAGCGCAGCTGGGCGTCGAGCGCGGACAGCGGCTCGTC
Organism: Streptomyces sp. NBC_01454; assembly: GCF_036227565.1. Classification (NCBI taxonomy): domain Bacteria; kingdom Bacillati; phylum Actinomycetota; class Actinomycetes; order Kitasatosporales; family Streptomycetaceae; genus Streptomyces; species Streptomyces sp. NBC_01454. The sequence goes on along the minus strand of NZ_CP109460.1, from coordinate 5,241,891 downwards.
CAGCAGCAGGACGCCGGGGCGGATGGCGAGGGCCCGCGCGAGGGCGACCCGCTGCTGCTGGCCGCCGGACAGCTCCCGGGGGTGCCGTCCGGCGTACGCGGCCATGCCCGTCATCTCCAGCGCCTCGGCGACCCGGCCGGGGATCTCGGCGCGCGGGGTCTTCTGCGCCCGGAGGCCGAAGGCGACGTTGTCGGCGACCTTCATGTGCGGGAACAGCGCGTACTGCTGGACGACCATGCCGATGCCGCGCTTGTGGGGTGGCAGCCCGGTCACGTCACGGTCGCCGATCAGCACCCGCCCGGCGGACGGCTGGACGAATCCGGCGACCGTCCGCAGCGCGGTGGTCTTCCCGGAGCCGGACGGGCCGAGCAGGGCCAGCACCTCGCCCGGGGCGACGGTCAGATCGAGGGCGTCCAGGACGGTGTGTTCGCCGTGCCGGCCGTAGGTGACGCTGACGCCGTCGAAGCGGATGCCCGAGGTGGGGCCGGGTGCCGCGGGGGCCGGGTGCCGGGCGGGTGCTGCCGTGGCGGCGGGGGCCGGCATCTCACACCACTCCCAGCAGCGCGGGCAGTTCGGCGACGGAACCCAGGACGTGGGTGGCGCCGGCCGACTCCAGCTGCGCCCGGTCGTGCGCCCCGGTGAGTACCCCGGCGACGACCCCGGCACCGGCCCGCCGCCCGGAGAGCATGTCGTACGAGGTGTCGCCGGCCACCGCGATCCGCCGGACGGAGTCGGTGGCGTGGGTGCGCAGCAGCGCGGTGAGGACCATGTCGGGGTAGGGGCGGCCGCGGCCGCCCGCGTCGGCCGGGCAGAGGGTGAGGTCGGCCAGGTCCTGCCAGCCGAGGGCGGCGAGCAGGGCGTCCTGGGTGACGCGGGCGAAGCCGGTGGACAGCACCACGGTGCGGCCGGCCGCCCGCAGTGCCTCGATCGCCTCGCGGGCTCCGGCGACCGGCGCGATCCGGCCACCGCCGACCAGCTCGCCATAGGCCGCCTCGAAGGCGGCGTTGGCGCGCCGGGCGGCCGGCTCGTCACCGAAGAGATGGCGGAAGACGGAGATCTTGGACTCGCCCATGGTGGCCCGGACGTAGGCGAGTTGCCGGGCGTGTTCGGCGCTGCCCGGCTCCACGCCCAGGCTGCGGGCGGCGGCGTCGAAGGCCTGCTCGACCAGGCCGCCGTCGGCCACGGTGGTGCCGGCCATGTCGAGGACGACCAGCTGGATGTCGTCGGGGGCCGGGGTGCGGTCGGGGTGCGTCAACGGGCTCACCATCCCAGTTCGTTCGCGGTGGTCTCGGCGATTGCCGGGGAACAGGTCATGCCGCGGCCGCCGGGCCCGGTGACCAGCCAGACGCCGTCACGGGCCTGCTGGCGGTGCACGACGCGGCCGGTGTCGGTGCACTGTGCGTAGACCCCGGCCCAGCGGCGGCGGATACGGGGCAGCGGACGGCCGAGAATCGACTCGACCACGCCGGTCAGGTGCTCGTAGGGCTCCTCGACGGTGTCGAAGGCGAACGGCGCCTCGTACTCGTGGGTGTCGCCGATGGTCAGCCCGCCGTCGGCGCGCTGGACCATCAGCAGCTGCATCTTGTGCGCGGCGGCGGTCGGGGTCTGGGCCTGGCCGGCGTTGAGCGCATCCAGGGCGTCGCCGCGGTAGGCCGGGTAGTAGCGGAAGCTGTCGGCGTCGGCGACGGAGGTGGTCAGCGGCTCGCCGAGCGGGTCGGTCTGCATCATCTGCAGCCGCACCCGGCGCACCGGCAGCTCGGGGATCAGCTCCCGGACCAGCCCGCCGAGCCAGGCACCGGTGCACAGGATCACGGCGTCGCCGTGGTGGGTCTCACCGTGATCGTCACGCACCGCCCGCTCCCCCACCACCGCACGGACCTCCCGGCCGCCGAGGTAGGTGTACCGCCCGGACGCCAACAGCTCTTCCTTCAGGGCCCGTTGAGCGATCCGCGGCTCCACGGCGGCGTCCCGCTCGCACCACAGCGCCCCGTCGAAGGTGCCGCGCAGGGCGGGGTTGATCTCCCGGGCCTGACCGGCGTCCAGCAGCCGGTAGCCGCGGGCGGCGGCGTCCGGGCGGCGGGCGGCGGCCTCGGCGACCGCCCGTTCGGCGGCGTTCTTGACGACGGTCAGCGAGCCGATGGCCCGGAAGCCCAGCCCGGGAACCCGGGCACCGATCCCCTCCCACAGCTCACGGGCGCGCAGCGCGGTCGCCAGCTCCGCTCCCCCGGCCCGCCCACTGACCCAGATCTGCCCGAAGTTCCGGACCGAGGCACCACGGGCCTCGGCCTCCCGCTCGATGTGCAGGACCTCATGACCCCGCTCGACCGCCTGCCAGGCATGCATGGTCCCCAGCACACCGGCTCCGACAACTATGACTCGCATGCCACCGACGCTCGCCGCGGCGGGTGGACCCCCGGGGACCCCTCGGCGACGCGACGGTGAACAGGGCGGCAAGGTTGGCCTAGACCCGTTACCTTCTCGTGACCTTGACGGGCGGGGTGAGACGGCTGTGAGGCGGCGCGGCGGCCGGGAGGCTCAGCCCCCCGCCCCCCTCCCCAGATGGGCCGTGAAGGAGAACCGGTCGCCCCGATAGAGCGAGCGGACGCGTTCCAGGGGGCGGCCGGCGGTGTCCCGGGAGAGGCGGTGGATCAGCAGCATGGGCAGGGCGCCGGGGGTGCCGATCAGGAGGGCCTCGCGGGGGGTGGCGAGGACGGTTTCCAGGCGTTCGTCGGCGTCGCCGAAGTCGATGCCGAGGTGGCGGCGGAGGTAGGCGTAGAAGGAGGAGTCCGGGGGGAAGTCGGTGGCCAGGTCCGGGACCCGTTCGACCGCGACGTAGGTGCTCTCCAGGCCGACCCGTTCGTCGTCGGCGAGCAGCACCCGTTCCATGTGCCATACGGCGTCGCCCACCGCCAGGCCCAGATCGGCGGCGAGCGCGGGCGGACAGCGGAAGCGGTCGAGGGAGACGAGGTGGCGGCCGGGTTCGCGGCCCTGGTCGCGTACGCCCTCGGTGTAGCTCGCCAGGGACAGCGGCTGCGCCATCTTGGGGCCCGCGACGACCGTGCCGCGTCCCGCCCGGCGCAGCCGCCCCTCCAGGATCAGCTCCCGCAGCGCCTGGCGCAGCGTCTCGCGGGAGACCTCGAAACGCTGCGCCAGCTCGCGCTCGGTGGGCAGCACCCCGCCCTCGCCCAACTCCTCGAGCAGCGCGGCGATGTCGACCTTGGCCGCGTAGTACTTGGGAATGCGTCCGTGCTCGGGGATGCCGGACCGGACGGGTGCGCCAGGATCCTGGCCGTACGGGAATTCCACGCGGTGATCCTCGCACCAGGGGCCGGGAGGCCCGGCGCGCGGGGGCGGGTTGGCTCCCGCGCGCCCGCCAGGACCGGACGACACACCCTAGGAGCCTCCGGCGTCCTCGGCGGGAGGCGTCGGCGGCTTCTTGGAGACGAAGGAGCCCAGGCCGGGCTCGGTGTAGATCAGACCTTCCGCCCGTAGCCCGCGGTGCACCTTCTGACCGGTGGACGTGGCGATGCCGAATTCCTCCAGCAGCTCGACGACCGAAGGGACGCGCGTCCCGGGCTGGTAGGTGCCGTCGTCGATGCGCTGGCGAATAATTCTGGCGACCTGGCGCCAGCGGGGCTCGTCGGGAGCAAATTCGATCACCTGACCAAAGTAAGCAGGGTGTCGCGTGCCAGGCGAGATGCAGCACGGGGTACCTTGGGGTACTACGGTGCACTAGACTCGGAGGAAATGACCCCGGCGGGTGGGCCAACACCCCCGGGGCGCGGCCAACACCTCCCAAGGAGTGTCGACATGATTCACCGTATCGCCCGCGCCATCACCCGGTTACGGGCACCGCTGCCCTGCCGCCCGGAGGTCGTCTCATGAGCGACCTCCTGCGACTCCTCCCCTGGTCGGGGCCGGAGGGCCGGCGCTGCTACGTGTCGGCGGACTCCGACGGAGGTCCGGTCTCGCGGCTCGCCGACCGGCTGGAAGAGCTTCAGCTCGACACCGGGGCGGAGCTGCTCGACCACACCGAGGAACTCCTCGGCGCGCACCGGACGACAGCGGATGAACTGCGCTTCTGTGTTCACAGGTTGGCCGAGGCCCTGCGGGACGCGCTCCGCGTCGCCGAGAGCCGGGGCGGGCGGATTCCCGTGCCGGGCGACGGCATGCAAGGGCACCCCGAGCAGCCGGGAGCGTGCTGAGACAGCCTCAGGACGCGGTGTGTCCGGCCGTCGTGAGGGCGGGCCGTCGCGTCCCGAAGAGTGGGGCCAGCACCAGTTCGGCCGCGCCGTCCGCGACCGCCCGCGCGCCGCCCCGGGCGAGGGTCACCGGGACCGCCACCGGGGCCGCGGTGCCGCCGCGGGCGCGGGCCAGGTCGGCCAGGGCCTCGGTCACGCCGTCGAGGAACGGTGCGGGGTGCGCCAGTACGGTGCGCCCGCCGAGCAGTACCCGGTCGATGTCGAGGAGTTCGACGAGGTTGGCGGCGCCCACGCCCAGGGCGCGGGCCGCGGCCGGCAGGTCGCTGCGGGCCACCGCCGCCAGGCACAGCGCCTCGATGCAGCCGCGCCGGCCGCAGCCGCAGCGCGGCCCGTCCCACTGGACCGTCTGGTGGCCGAATTCGCCGGCACCGGTGCGCGGGCCGCGGTAGAGGCTGCCGCCCAGGACGAGTCCGGCGCCGAGGCCGGTGCCCAGGTGGAGGTAGCCGAACGAGCCGGCGCCCTGCGGCAGGTCCCGGGCCAGGCCGAGCGCCGCCGCGTTGGTGTCCTTGTCGAGGACGACGGGCAGGCCGAGGCGTGCGGCGAGCGCGTCGCGCAGGGGGAAGCCGTCCCAGCGGGGGGCGCCGGTGACCCGGTGCAGCACCCCGGTGGTGTGGTCCAGCGGTCCGGGGCAGGCCGCCCCGACGCCCAGGACCGGGGTCCCGTCGGCTCCGGCGCGCAGCGCTGTGACCTCCCGCGCGGCGGTGGCGAGCAGCTGCTCGGCGCCCGCCTCGAAGGCCAGCGGGGCGTGGCGTACCGCGACCGCCTCGCCGGCCAGATCGGTGCGGACGGCGGTGAGTTCGTCGCGGTCCAGGTGCAGGCCGATGGCGTGCCGGGCGCCGGGGACCAGCCGCAGCGCGGTGGCGGGCTTGCCGCCCGTGGAGGCGCGGCGGCCCGCCTCGGCGGCCAGGCCCTCGGCCCGCAGCCGGGCGGTGATCTTGCTGACGGCCTGCGGGGTCAGGCCGGTGTGCGCGGCGAGCTCCGGCCGGCTAACCCCCTCCTCGCCGGCCGCACGCAGCAGCCCGAGCACCAGGGCGGCGTTGTGGCCGCGCAGTGCGGGGAGATTGGCGCCCGGACTGCCGGAGAAGGCGGCGAAGGAGAGATCGTGGCTGCTCACCCGTCCATTGTCCGCATCGCTTGCACTTTGGCAACAGCGTTGCTTAAGTGGGGTCCATGAGTGAGAAGCGCGAGATGAGCGAGAAGCGCGGCGGCGGCGCGGCCCAAGACCGTCCGCTCCGTGTCGGCCTCCTCGGCTACGGCCTGGCGGGGTCGGTCTTCCACGCCCCGCTGATCGCGGCGACCCAGGGCCTGCGGCTGGACGTCGTCTCGACCGCGAGCCCCGAGCGGCAGGCGCAGGCCCGCGCCGAGCATCCGCAGGTCCGTACGGCCGAGACCGCCGAGGCGGTGCTCGCCGGCGCCGACGACCTCGATCTGCTCGTGATCGCGACGCCGAACAAGACCCATGTGCCGCTCGCCACCGCCGCGCTGGAGGCCGGCCTGCCGGCGGTCGTCGACAAGCCGCTGGCCGCCACCGCCGCCGAGGCCGAGAAGCTCGCCGCGCTCGCCGAGGACCGCGGACTGCTGCTGTCCGTCTTCCAGAACCGCCGCTGGGACAACGACTTCCGCACCGTCCGCAAGCTGATCGAGGAGGGCGCGCTCGGCGACGTCCAGCGCTTCGAGTCACGCTTCGAGCGCTGGCGCCCGCAACCCAAGGGCGGCTGGCGGGAGTCCGGCGACCCGGCGGAGCTCGGCGGCCTCCTCTACGACCTCGGCAGCCACCTCGCCGACCAGGCGCTGACCCTCTTCGGCCCCGTCGACTCGGTCTACGCCGAGTCCGATGTCCGCCGCCCGGGCGCGGCGGCCGACGACGACACCTTCGTCGCCCTCACCCACGCCAACGGCGTCCGCTCCCATCTGTGGATGAGCGCCACCGCCGCCCTGCTCGGCCCGCGCTTCCGGGTACTGGGCAGCCGGGCCGGCTTCGTGAAGCACGGCCTGGACCCGCAGGAGGCCGCCCTGCGCGAGGGACGTCGCCCCGGCGCCGACGGCACGGCATGGGGCGTGGAGCCGGAGTCCCACTGGGGCCACCTCGGCGCCGGGACGTCCCCGCAGACCGGCGGCGGCGAACGGGTGCCGACGCTGCCGGGCGACTACCCCGCGTACTACGCCGCGATCGAGCGGGCGCTGCGCGCGGGCGAACAGCCGCCGGTGACGGCCCGGGAGGCCGCGGCCGCGCTGCGGGTCCTGGAGGCCGCGAGGCTCTCCGCCGCCGAGGGCCGAACGGTCCGGATCGGGGCGGACGCATGAACCCGGCGGATCCACGGGCGGCGGACGGCGAGGTGACCGAGTGCGCCGAGCCGGCCGAGGTGACCGAGCTGGCGGCGCAGGAGGAGCGGCTGGTCTTCGACACCTTCGGCAATGACGAGGCCTGGGAACTGGGCGCGCTGCTGGCGGAGTTGGCGCGCGAGCGCGGGGCCGCGGTGACGGTCGGGATCCGGCGCGGCGCCCAGCGGCTGTTCCACTGCGCGCTGGCGGGCACCAGTGCCGACAACGACGCCTGGATCGCCCGGAAATCCGCCGTCGTCGAGCGCTACGGCGAGTCCTCCTACCTGGTCGGCGCCCGGTTCCGTGCCAAGGGCCGGACCTTCGAGGAGTCCTCGCGGCTGGACGCGGACCGCTTCGCCGCGCACGGCGGAGCGTTCCCGGTGCGGCTGCGGGGGACGGGGGTGGTCGCAGTGGTCGCGGTGTCGGGGCTGCCCCAGGCCGACGATCACGCACTGGTGGTGGAGGGGCTGGAGCGGTTTCTCGCGACGGGCTGAGGGACGAGCCCGGGGGGCACGGCCCCCGGGCGAGGAAAGACCCGAGGGCGTCGGCCGGCAGAGCCGTGGCGGGGCGCTGCGGTGGTCAGGGACGGCGTTGGTGGGTGCCGGGTGTGTAGCCGAAAGCCCGGCGGAAGACGTCGATGAAGGCGCTGGTGGAAGCCCAGCCGCAGTGGCGGGCGACCGTGGTGACCGGCTCGCCCTCGGCCAGCATCCGCAGGGCGTGGTACAGGCGGAGTTGCGTGCGCCACTGCGGGAAGGTCATCCCCAGTTCACGGCGGAAGAGGCGGCTGAGGGTGCGTTCCCCGGCTCCCGCCTCGTTCCCCAGTGCGGCCAGGGTGCGCGGGTCGGCCGGGTTGCGGTACAGGAGGTCGCAGACCGTCCGCAGCCGGGAGTCGGTGGGGGCGGGCAGCTGAACGGGCTGCTGCGGGGAGGCCCGTAGCTGGTCGAGGAGGACGGCGCGCAGGCGTCGGCGCTCGGGGCTGTCGTCGTCCGGCTCACGGGTGCAGGCGAGGATCAGCTCGCGCAGAAGCGGGCTGACGGTCAGCACGGTGGGGGCGTCGAGGCCGAGCGGGTTGACGGTGGCGGGCAGGCCCAGCAGGTGAAGGTCGAGGCGCCCGTGGGCGCGGTGGGCGTGGACACATCCGGCCGGTACCCACAGGGCGCGGGTGCCGGGCGCGAACCAGGTGCCCGCGTCGGTGGTGACCGCCAGGACGCCCGATCCCGCATAGAGGATCTGATGGTCGTCGTGGCGGTGCGCGTCGATGCGCTCCCCCGCGGCCAGCGTCCGTGCGGTGGTCGCCGCCTCCGGGGTGTGGCGGATATTCGACATATGTCGGCAGTTTACCGGAAGCGCGACGTGGTGCCCCGAGGCGACGATCGAGGCATGTCAACCCACCAGACCCGGCGTACCGGACCTCTCACCCTGCTGTCCCTGGGACATGCCTGCGTGGACATCTACCAGGGCTCGGTGGCCGCCCTGGTGCCCTTCTTCGTCTCCGAACGGGCCTACACCTACGCCGCGGCCTCCGGGATCGTGCTGGCCGCCGCACTCCTGTCGTCGGTGGTGCAGCCGTTGTTCGGGGCACTCACCGACCGGTGGACCATGCCATGGCTCCTGCCCGTGAGTACCGTGCTGGGCGGGACCGGCGTCGCCCTGGCCGGGATCATGTCGTCCTACCCCCTCACGCTGCTGGTGGTGGCCGTGTCCGGGATCGGCGTCGCCGCCTACCACCCGGAGGCGGCGCGCGTGGCCCGCCGCGCGAGCGGAGGCAGCCACACCGCGATGGGCTGGTTCTCCCTGGGCGGCAACCTCGGCTTCGCCACCGCCCCCCTGATGGTCTCCGCCGTCATCGCCACGGGCGGCCTGCAAGCCTCTCCCCTACTGGTCGTCCCCGCCCTGGCCGGCGCCGCCCTGTGCCTCGCCGCCGTCCGGTCGGCCGGGATCGCCCGGCCACCGGCGCACCCGGCGGGGGCCGCCGCCCGGGCCGGCACGGATGACTGGCCTTCTTTCCTCCGGTTGACCGGGGCCATCGTCTGCCGGTCCGTCGTCTTCGTCGGCCTGAGCGCGTTCCTCTCGCTGTACGTGCGCCAGCGGACCGGGGGCGGCGAGGTCTCCGGGACGGCCGCCCTGTTCGTGCTCTACCTCGGCGGCGCGGTGGGCACCGTGGCCGGCGGCAGACTCGCCCGCCGCTTCGGCCGGCTCCCGGTCGCGCGGTGGTCCTACGCCCTGACCGTCCCGGCCGTCGCGGGGCTGGTGTTCGTACCCGGCCCGCTGCTCTACCTGTTCGTCGCGCTCGCCTCGGCCGGCCTGTACGTGCCCTTCTCCCTGCACGTCACCCTCGGCCAGGACTACCTGCCGCGGCGGGTGGGCACCGCCAGCGGCGTCACCCTCGGGCTCGCCGTCAGCATCGGCGGGGTCGCCAGCCCCCTTGTCGGCGCGCTCGCCGACGCCACCACCCTGCAGACCGCGCTCGCCCCGCTCATCGTCCTGCCCGCCCTGGGATGTCGCTTCCTTCGCCGCCTGCACGAGCCCGTCCCCCTCGAGCCGGGTCCGCTGCGCGGGGCTGATTCCCACGTTGTTGGCTGATCCGCCGTGGGGTTTCTCGCCGTGTTTCGCCCGCTTCGCGGTGCGCTCGCCGTTGCCTGTCCGCTGCGCTTTGCCTCGGCCCGATTTTGGCTTTCCCGCCGTTGCGCCTCTCCGCTGCGCGGGGCTGATTCCCGCGTTGTCGTCTGCGGCGTCGTGGTTCGTCTCGCCGTTGCGCCTGGCGGCGGGCGGGGTCCGCTGCGCGGGGCTGTCGGGTGCGGTGACGGGCCTCCGGGGCCGGTGTGTGGGACTGCTTCGCTTTACGTCCCACACACCGGCCCCTCCGGCCCGCCCCCTCCCGTTGTGGGAGAGGAACAGCCGGTGGGGGTGGCCCCAGCTGGTCCAGCGCGCCTGACAGGTCGTACCGAGACGGCCATCGGCGGCCCGCCCCCACACACGTTCACTCATCCCCCCACGGGAGGGGACGGGCCGGAGGGGGTGGGTGTTCGGACGTAAAGCGAAGCAGTCCGAACACCCACCCCCGGAGGCCCGTCACCGCACCCCACACCCACCCGCCCGCCGCAGGCGCAACGGCGAGACGAACCACGACGCCGCAGACGACAACGTGGGAAGTCAGCCAAGCGCAGCGGAGAGGCGAGCAACCACCACGGCGGGAAAGCCAAAAACGTGGGAAGGAGCCGCGCTACGCCCCGTGGAAGGGCTGCCGCTGCCGCCCCAGTCCGTCGATCTCCAGCTCCACGACGTCGCCGGACCGCAGATACGGCTTGGGGTCGGGGTGGCCCATGGCGACGCCGGCGGGGGTGCCGGTGTTGAGGATGTCGCCGGGGTGGAGGGTCATGAAATGGCTGACGTAGCGGACCACTTCGGCCACCGGGAAGATCTGCTCGGCGGTCGTGCCGTCCTGTTTCAGCTCGCCGTTGACCCACAGTCGCAGGCCGAGGGCCTGCGGGTCGGGTACCTCGTCGGCGGTCACCAGCCAGGGGCCCAGCGGGTTGAACGTCTCGCAGTTCTTGCCCTTGTCCCACTGGCCGCCGCGCTCGATCTGGAAGGCGCGCTCGGAGACGTCGTGCGCCACCGCGTAGCCGGCGACCGCCGCCAGCGCCTGCGCGTCGGTCTCCAGGTAGCGGGCCGTGCGGCCGATGACGACCGCCAGCTCCACCTCCCAGTCGGTCTTCACGCTGCCCCGCGGCACCAGCACGGTGTCGTCGGGGCCGACGACCGTGTCCGGGGCCTTCAGGAAGAGGATCGGCTCGTCGGGTGGCGTGGCCCCCGTCTCCCGGGCGTGATCGTGGTAGTTCAGGCCGATGCAGACGATCTTGCCGATCCGGGCCAGCGGCGGGCCGGTGCGCAGCCCGTCCGCGTCGAGCCGCGGCAGCTCACCGGACGCGGCGGCGGCGCGGACGGCCGCCAGCTTCCGCTCGTCCGCGAGCAGCGTTCCGTCGATGTCCGGGACCAGGCCCGACAGGTCCCGCAGGACCCCGGACCCGTCGAGCAGCGCCGGGCGTTCCGCCCCCACCGTGCCGACACGCAGCAGCTTCATCGAGTGCACTCCCGTGGTCATAGGTCGGCCGGGAAGGGCTCTTCCCGGCCGGCCGATGGGGGACGGCCATCGAGCGATTCGGACGATCGTCCAAGAATGGGGTGCGGTCCGCAAGACCCCGTTCACGGACTGGACCGCCGGACCGCCGGGCGGGCCGCGCGGGCCCGCCCGGCCCGCGGTGGGGACGGTGGCCCGGCGGCCTAGCCCGCGGTGGGGACGGTCGCCTCGACCGCCGGCGGCACGGTGTCGGGCGCCGGGCGGGCGCCGGCCCGGGAGTTGGCACGGGAGCGGGCCGCCCGCTGCCGGGCCGCGCGGGTCTTCGGGGCGCGCTGCGGGGCCGGGCGGCGGGCCGGGACGCGCGCGTCCGGGGTGGGCTCGGCGGCGGCGTCCCCCTCGGCCGCGGTCGTCTCCGCGGCCTTGCGGTCGCGGTGCAGCAGCGCCCGCTCGCACGCCGTCCAGGTCGTCGTCGTGACCATGTAGAGCCCGGCGGCCAGCGGCACCACGGCGATCGTGATCAGCGTGCCGAAGGACAGCAGCGGCATCAGCTTGGACAGGGACGCCATGCCGGGCAGTGCGGCGTTCGCCCCGCCCGCGGCCGGGGCGGGGGCCTTGGCCAGCGTGGCCCGGGCCCGCCGGAAGTTCCAGGTGGCCACCGCCGCGATCAGCGCGAACAGTGCGAGGTAGACCAGGCCCTGCGGCCCGAGGACACCACCGTCGGCGAGCGCCTGGGTCCAGTGGCCGCCGAGCGGCGCTCCCAGGAGTGTGTGGTTCAGCAGACCGCCGCCCCCGCGGGAGAACAGGTGGTACATCACGAAGAAGATGGGCAGCTGGAGCAGCATCGGCAGGCAGCCGGCCAGCGGCGAGGAGCCGGTGTCGGCGTACAGCTCGCTCATCGCCTTCTGCAGCCGCTCGGGGTTGCCCTTGTGCGTGCGCTGCAGTTCCGCCATGCGCGGGGCGAGCGCCGAGCGGGCCTTCTCGCCGCGGGCGGCCGCGCGGGCGAGGGGGTGCAGCGCGGCACGGACGCCCAGCGTGCACAGGACGATGGTGGCGGCCATGGCCGTCGTGCCGAAGAGCGGGGTGAGTGCGTCGGCGGCGTGGGTCAGTGCCTCGCCGAGGAAGCCGAACATGGACATGGGTGAGCCCTCCACGGGTCTCGTCGTGCCGGGATGAGGATTCGGCGTGACGAGCCGCGCGGACGCGGACAGCGGTGCGGTGACCGGTCCGGGCGCCTACGCGGCCGTCGGGAGGGGACGGCCCGGTGCCCGGGGACGCGGCCGGCCGGCCGCGTCGGGATCGCGCTGGGGCAGGAAGGCCGTACGCCGCTCGCGGTCGCGCAGGGCGGTACGGACCCGGCCCGGTGGCAGCGGCCGGGCGACGGCCGCGATCAGGAAGGCGCTGCACAGCAGCAGCATCGCCGCGGTGGCCGCGGCAGCGGTCAGGGCCGTGGTGAGGCCGGTCTGCGAGAGCAGGAGACCGGCCAGGAGGAAGAACAGTGCCGAGAGGCAGAGGCGCCAGGCATCGACGATGCGGTGCATCCGGCGTCCTCCTCTGGTTGTCCGGTCCTCAAGACTTGTCGTCTTCCGCTCAAGAGTAGCCATAGATCTGGGCAGCCGGGAGACCTGCCGGTAACTTGCCCTGCCTGCCGTCGGGACGTCGGCGGACCAGGGGGAATCAAGGGGGAACACCAAGGAGGTGCTGTGCGCGACATCAGCGTTCCGGCCCTGGCGGCTCCACTGCGGACCGGCGGTCTCGCCGACTCCGTCTTCGACACCGCCGCCCATCAGCCGGATTTCGCTCAGCTCGCCCGTCGCGATCCCCGGGCCGGCGGCGCCTGGCAGGAGGTGTCCGCGGCGGAATTCCGGGACGAGGTCATGGCCCTGGCCAGGGGGCTGCTGGCGGACGGGGTCCGGCCCGGTACCCGGGTCGCCCTGATGGCCCGTACCCGCTACGAGTGGACGCTGTTCAGCTATGCGTTGTGGGCGATCGGCGGGCAGCTGGTGCCGGTCTATCCGACCGCGTCGGCCGAGCAGCTGCGCTCGATCCTCACCGGCGCGCGGGTCACCGCGATCGTCGTGGAGAACGAGGCACACGCGATGACCGTGGCCGAGGCCTGTGACGAGCGGGCGCTGCGCCGGCTGTGGCAGCTGGACCTGGACTGTGTGCAGCGGCTGATGGAGGAGGGCACCCGGCTGACCGACGCGGACGTCCACCGGCTGCGGCACGCCGTCGACCCGGACGGCATCGCGGCCATCGTCTACACCTCGGGGACCACCGGCCGGCCGCGCGGCTGTGTGATCACCCACGCCAATCTCGCCGCCGAGTGCGACACCCTCTACGCGGGCTGGGGCGGGCTGCTGGCCGCGCCCGGCGAGCGCCCGTCACTGCTGGCGTTCTTGCCGTTCGCGCATGTCTACGGACTGATGGTGCAGGTCGCCTGCCTGCGCGGCGGGGTCAAGCTCGCCCATCAGCCCGAGGTGTCGTCCCGTGAACTGCTGCCGGCGCTGGCCTCGTTCCGGCCGACGTTCCTGTTCGCGGTGCCGTACGTCTTCGAGAAGATCTGCACCCGCGCCCGGCTGGCCGCGGAACAGGCGGGCCGGCAGCGGACGTTCGACGCGGCGATGACGGTGGCGGTGCGCTACGCGGAGGCGCTCGCGGAGCAGGAGGCGGGCACCGGGCGCGGTCCCGACCCGTTCCTGCGCGCCCGCCACGCGCTCTACGACCGGCTGGTGTACTCGCGCATCCGCGAGATGCTGGGCGGCCGGGTGCGCACGGCCGTCTCCGGCGGCTCGCCGCTGCTGCGGGAGCTGGGGCTGCTGTTCGCCGGCATCGGTGTCACCGTCTACGACGGCTACGGCCTGACCGAGACCAGCGGCGCGATCACCGTGCAGCCGCCCGGCCGGGTGCGGTTCGGGACGGTGGGCCTGCCGCTGCCGGGCAGTGCGGTGCATCTGGCGCTGGACGGCGAGGTGTGGGTCCGCGGTGCGGTGGTGTTCGCCGGCTATCTCGACGAGGGCGGCACCCCGGACGACGGGCTGTACGACGGCTGGCTGGCGACCGGTGACCTGGGGCATCTGGACGAGCAGGGCTATCTCGTCATCACCGGCCGCAAGAAGGACATCATCATCACCAGCAACGGCAAGAGCGTGGCGCCGCAGGGGCTGGAGCAGCGGCTGTGCGCCCATCCGCTGATCTCGCAGTGTGTGGTCGTCGGCGACAACCGGCCCTATGTGACCGCCCTGATCACCCTGGACCCGGATTCGCTGACGCACTGGCGCACCCTGCGCGACGAGCCGGGCCCGGACAGCGCGGCACCCTCACCCGAGGAGCAGTTGCAGGCGGAGGTGCGGCGGGCGGTGGCGCGGGCGAACGCCTCGGTGTCGCGGGCCGAGTCGATCCGCGCCTTCCGGGTGCTGCCGGGCGAGTTCAGCCAGGAGTCCGGGCTGGTGACGCCGTCGCTGAAGCTGCGGCGCGCGGCGATCGTCCGGGCGTACGCGGCGGAGATCGAGGCGTTGTACGCCGAGGGCCGCAGCGAGGAGCTCGAGTCCCGGCGGGAGCGCCGCCGTTGGGCGGCGGCGAGCCTGTACGCACGCTGAGCGCGCAGGGCCGAGCGCCTGGTGCGGGCCCGGCCGGGCATACGGCATCCGGCGCACGTCACCCGTTTCACCCGGCCGGGCCCGCACGCGGCACCGTAGCAGTGCCGCGGCGGGCCCGGCCGTTATTTGTCCAGGGGTGAGGACCCACCACCGCGGACCCCGCGCGGCCTTTAGCGTCCGGTGGCATTCCAGTAAGACGAACCGGGAGGCCGTGTGCGGTCGATCCTCAGCAACTCCGCAACATCCGGGCGGACCATCGCCACCGGACTGGTGGTGGCTGCGCTCGTGGCGACGCTCGCGGCTCTGCTGCTGCCCGTCCAGCTCTTCGGCGAGACCGCAGCCGCGGCGACCACCACTCTCACGTACGACGACGACGGCGGGGGCACGGTCAGCACCCGCTACGGTCCGCTCACCGCGATGGACCGGGACTTCGTACGCAAGGTGAAGCTGGCCGGGCTGTGGGAGCTGCCCTCGGGCCGGTTGGCGCAGCAGCGCGGGACGACTGCCGCCGTCCGCACGGCCGGCAACCATCTCGTGGCCGGACACACCGAGTTGGACCGGCGGTCGAACGAGGCCGGGCGGGCGCTGGGCGTCGCCCTGCCCACCGAGCCCAACGTCGCCCAGCAGGGCTGGCTCGGGCAGCTCAACGCCGCCCAGGGCAAGGACTTCGACCCGCTGTTCGCGGAGCTGCTGCGCCGGGCCCACGGCAAGGTCTTCGGGCTGGTGGCCCTGGTCCGTGACCAGACCAAGAACACGATGGTGCGCGCGCTGGCCGACCGCGCCAACGACGTTGTGCTGGACCACATCACGTTCCTGGAGAAGACCGGTCGGGTCGACTTCAACACCCTGCACTCCAGCTGACTTGCGCAGGCACCCGCCGGGAGGCGCCCATCACGCCCCTGTGTGAACCGAATCAGGACGACACCCCTCACATCGGACGAAGCGAAGTGATCTCATGAGGCAACGGCAACAAGCCCATAAACGCTCGCGTTTGACGAACAGAATGCTCGTGGGAGCCGCGGCGCTCCTGCTGGGCGGCGGCGGTCTGGCGGCGGTCGCCACGACCGCGCTGGCCGGCAACTCCCACCCGGAAACGGGCTCCTCCGCGGGCCATCAGCACACCGTGAGCGCCTTCACGATCTCCTGCCCCGATGTGGGCGAGCGACTGCGTCAGGTGCCGCACAGCGCCCAGCTCCCGGTCTCCAAGGGGCTGTCCTCGCTGGACCGGCAGGTGCACGACGCGTACCACAAGATGATGGGCGGCAGCGGCTCCAGCGTCCTCGGCGGGCTCAAGACGCAGCGCCAGAAGACGATCAAGATGATGGTCACGGCGATCTCCAAGAACGCCAAGCGGCCGGGCTATCTGCTCAAGATGAGCGGCTGCACCGTCAAGCCCGTCAACGAGGGCGCGGGCGCGGGCGGCAACGACTCCACCAAGACCGTGAAGGAAGGCTGGTACCAGGGACAGAGCCCGAACCAGACCACCGGCCAGACCCAGGGGCAGGACCCCAACCAGAGCGGCGGCCAGCAGCAGACCCAGGATCCGAACCAGAACGGCGGGCAGCAGCAGGGCCAGGCCGGCGGGCCCTCCCCCGACGACTTCGTCGACATCAACAACGTCCAGCCGAACGCGGACCAGCCGCCGTTCGCGGCCCCCCAGGGCGGCAACGCCACGACGGGTACCTTCACCACGGAGTGCGGCCGCAACGAGGAGGGCCACTTCAACTCCGACAACGTCATCGTGACGCCGGGCGTCAGCAACGGCGCCCACCACACGCACGACTACGTCGGCAACACCACCACCGACGGCAACTCCACCGACCAGTCCCTGGCCGCCTCCGACACGACCTGCACCAACGGCGACCAGTCGACCTACTACTGGCCGGTGCTGCGCAAGCTGGACGGGAACGCGGAGCAGAAGCCGGGCGCCGCGCAGGACGCCAACGTCGGCTCGGTGCTGACCCCGGCCACGGTGACCCTCACCTACCGCGGCAGCCAGGCCGGCCAGGTCGAGGCGATGCCGCGCTTCCTGCGGATCATCACCGGTGACGCCAAGGCGTTCACCAACGGCACCAAGAACGCCAACGCCTCCTGGAGCTGCACGGGCTTCGAGAACCGGCAGCTGAAGGACAAGTACCCGCTCTGCCCCAACGGCTCCCAGGTCGTGCGCAACTTCGCCTTCCAGAACTGCTGGGACGGCCGGGAGACCGACAGCGCGAACCATCGCGACCACATGGCGTTCTCGGACCAGAACGGCACCTGCCCCAACGGGTTCAAGGCCGTGCCGCAGCTGGTGGAGCGGATCACCTACGACGTCCCGCAGGGCAACAGCTTCGCGGTGGACAGCTTCCCCGAGCAGCTGCACAAACCCGTCACGGACCACGGTGACTTCATCAACGTGATGCCGGACAACCTGATGAGCAAGGCCGTGGACTGCATCAACAACGGCCAGAAGTGCACCTGACGGACATCGGCACCGCACGGACGTCCGCCGTCATCTGACGGACGTGGTGCCCCTCGGGGAGACGCTCCCCGAGGGGCACCCGGCATGCCGGGGACGGCGGGGCGGCGGGGCAAGGCAGCGGGGCGGCGGGACCGGCACAGCAACGGTGCCGGCCCCGCCGGTTCCGGGCTCCGGGCTCCGGCCCCCGCCACACCGCCACCCCCGAGGACACGACACAGCACCGGCCCCAGGGCCCTGACGAAGCGGTGGCCCCAGGACATGGCACAGCAGCAGCGACGGCGCGGCACGACCCCGCGGCGGCCCCTCGGCGCGGCACCGCGGTCACTCCGCCGGGTGGCACGGCGCGGTGACCGCGGGCACGGCACGGCAGCGGCCCCGACCCGGATGTTCCGGGGGTCGGGGCCGCTGCGCTGCGCCGGCGGTCAGCTCACGGGGCGCGGTGGTTCATCCGCCGATACGTCAAAGACCGTTGACGCGGGCCTCGCGGGCCACGCCCAGCGGGCGGATGGAGGAGGCGACGGCCCTGGCGCGGCGGCCGGCCCGTGCGCGGTAGCTGCGGACATGCGCCATCAGACGGCGGCTGCGCAGCGCCATCTCCAGCTCGAAGCGGGTACGCGGATCGCGCAGCACCGGACCGAAGAGCTTCTCTATCTGGCGCAGGCGGTAGCGGACCGTCTGGGGGTGCACATGCAACAGCTTGGCGGCCTCCGGGGCTCCGCCGCCCTCCAGCCACGCCAGCAGGGTGACTTCGAGCCGTTCGCTCTGCCGTGG
This sequence comes from Streptomyces sp. NBC_01454, assembly GCF_036227565.1. NCBI lineage: Bacteria > Bacillati > Actinomycetota > Actinomycetes > Kitasatosporales > Streptomycetaceae > Streptomyces > Streptomyces sp. NBC_01454. The sequence continues at coordinate 5,224,398 of NZ_CP109460.1, read as the reverse complement.
CGTCAGCTCCTCCAGCGGTCCGAGCCAGCGGGACGTCAGCGCGTCCGCCAGCGACTCGTCCTGGAGCAGCAGCAGCGCCGAGAGATGGTCGTCGACGAAGGCGGGCCGCGACTCCGGGCCGACCCGGCTCGGTGCCAGCGTCAGCAGATAGCGGGCCCAACGCAGCGACGACGCGGTGTCGGTGGCCGGCACCACGTGCCCGACCGCTGCCGGCCGGCCCTTGAGCGCCGCCTCCAGGCGGGCCCGGGTCTGGGTGGCCGGGTCGGGGACGAACAGACAGGTGTAGCCCTCGACATTGCCGATGAGGGCGTGGCCCAGTGCCGCGGCGAGCTGCGGCGCCTCGGCAGGGGTGGCAAGCACGACGGCCTGCAGGGTGTCGGGGATGGGCCAGCCGGCCGCGCGGGACAGATCGCTCAATCCCTCCTCCGGCACCTCGCGTTGTCCGGCGAGCGCATCGAACAGATCCTGGCGAGCCCGTGCGACGGGCATCGGAGTCACCACTGAAGGTCCTGCCGGAGGTTTACTCTCCGACTCTTTTTGGTACCCAAGAACTGTCAGCAAGGCCTGTTCAAGCGCCCAATGTGCCTCTTCTACGGGAGTGTCCCCGAGAAGTGCGGACAATGCGGGAAATCCGCGTTGCAACTCCGCGACCAACTTCTCGGCGAGATCCGGTAGTTCATTTCTGACTACGCGGGTCCACTCACCTCGTGGACGCGACCAGATGCGGTTCAGGAGATCACACATCGCTACCTCGATCCTGGCGGGGATGCGGCTGTTACGGGGGGTGGCGCACCCCGTGCGCCTGAGTCGGCATCATCCGGAGTCGTGCCGCGCGCCCGCGATGCCACTGCAGGAATTTGTCACAGCGCGATAAAGCTTACGAAATCCTGAACACGTTCGTAGATGCTTTTGACATCCGGATTACGGCCCTGCGTATCCACCCGGTTACAGAATGTTTAGTGTTACCGGGGGTCACCCGAACAAAAGCCCCGGGGCAAATACCGCCGCCGGGAGATTTCATGGAAATTCGCATCCCGTACCCGTGCCCGAACACCGGGAGGATCGATGTCGACACCGCGTCTGCAGACCCGTCAGGGCCGCCGCGCACACCGTGCCCGGTCCTCGCCCCTCGTGCCACGCCCCCGGCGCCCTCCGAACGAACCCGGGCCGCCGGCCCGCCGACCGGCCGGCGGCTTCGCCGGAACCGCCGTACTCCGCCCGGCGCTTCCGGCCGCACTGCTGCTCTTCCTCGCCGTCCTGATGCGCTCCGGCGCGATGGACGGCCTGCTGAACTTCCTTGACTTCGGCGCCGGGGTGCTCGCGCTGGTCTCCCTCTCGGTCACGGTGCTGTGGGGCCTGGCCGCCACCGACCGGATGGTGCTGCACTCCGGTCACCGGCTGCTCGCCCAGGCCGTGCACCGCGGCACCGGCATCGCCGGCCTCGGCTTCCTGGGCCTGCACATCTGGGTCAAAGTCACCGAGGGCCACACCGATGCGACGGCCGCCGCGGTGCCGTTCACCGATGGCGCCCGCCCCGGACTCATCGGCCTCGGCACCCTCGCCGCCTACGTGTTCATCGCCGTGGCGGTGACCGGCGCGGTGCGCGGCGCCTTTACCGGTATCACCGCTTCCCGGTGGTGGCGGGGACTGCACATGAGCGCGTACGTCGCCTGGGGGCTGGCCCTGGTGCACGGCCTCAGGGCGGGACGCCCCGCGTCCGGCTATGCCCTCGTCGGCTACGCCATCTGCCTCACCGCGGTGGCCGTACGACTCGCGCTGCGGCTGCGCGACACCCGCAGGAACTCAGGAGAACTCCCATGACCGCCCCCGCCCCCACCCGCATGCTGCCGGCCCTCACCACCCCGGAGCCCGTCCCGACGCTGGCGTCCCTGGGCCCGCCGCGGCTGCTGGCCGGCCTGGACGAGATGCCCCGCATGGACCGGGTGGCGCATCTGGCCCGGCACGGCAGCCTGCCCCAGCTGACCGCTCAGGAGCTGGTGGCGCTGGCCGAGAACATCGACCTGCGCGGCCGCGGCGGCGCGGGCTTCCCGTTCGCCCGCAAGGTGACCGCGGTCCTGGACGGCATGCAGCGGGCCGACGGCAAGGGCGCGATCGTGGTCAACGGCAGCGAGGGCGAGCCCAGTTGCCTCAAGGACACCGCGATGCTGCTGCACGCCCCGCATCTGGTGATCGACGGCGCCCTGCTGGCCGCCGACTCCCTCGGCGCCCAGGAGGTCGCCATCGGCGTGACCCGCACGGACGTCCTGAACTCCGTGCAGCGGGCCATCGACGAACGCGGGCCGGTGCGGCCGACGTTACGGGTCACGCTGCTGACCGAACGGTTCGTCACCGGTGAGGGCTCCGCGATGACGAACGGCCTGGGCGGCGGCCCCGGCCTGCCCTCGGGCCGCAAGATCCGCTCCAGCGAGCGCGGGCTGAACGGTGTGCCGACCCTGCTGTCGAACACCGAGACCTACGCCCAGCTCGCCGTGGCCGCCCGGCTCGGGGCGCTCGGCTACCGCACCGCCGGCCTGCCCGCGGAGCCCGGCACGCTGCTGCTGACCGTGGCCGGCAGCCGGGTGGTCGAGGTCCCCTACGGTGTGCCGCTCAACCGGGTCCTCGCGCTGTGCGGCATGGACGCGGGCCAGGGCGTGCTGATCGGTGGTTACCACGGCACGTTCATCTCGCCCGTCGACGCCCAGACCGCGACGCTCTCCCGTGAGGCGCTGAAGACCTACCACGCGGTCCTGGGTGCCGGGGCGGTCCTGCCGCTGCCGTACGACACCTGCCCCGCCGGCGAGACCGTACGCGTCGCGAAGTGGATGGGCGCCGAATCGGCCGGTCAGTGCGGCCCCTGTGTGCTGGGGCTGCCCGCGCTCGCCGACCAGCTCGACCTCGCGGTCCGCGGCGGCGGGGACGCCGCGCTGGACGCCGTGCAGGCCCGGATGCGGGCCGTGGAGAAGCGCGGCGCCTGCAGCCACCCGGACGGCACCGCCCGCTTCGTGGCCTCGGCCCTCGCCGCCTTCCCCGAGGAGTTCGAGCGCCATGCGCGGGGGTTCGGGTGCGGCCGCCCGGTGACCGGGGCCCTGCCGGTCACCGGGCACCTGCCGCTGCTGCCGGCCGTCACGCCCGTCGCCACGCCGGCGGCGCCCGCCGCGCCGCAGCAGGAACGGCTGCTGGTGGACTGGACGCTGTGCCGCGGCCACGGCCTGTGTGCGGACGTGGTGCCCGGCATCGTGAAGCTCGGCCCGGACGGCTACCCGGAGAAGGCCAGCATGGCGCTGCCCGCCCGGATGCGGCGCCGCGCGCAGCTCGCGGTGCGCCGCTGCCCGGCGCTGGCGCTGCGGGTGCAGGTCGGCAACTGACGTGGCAGGCAGGGTTTTTGCGCGCGGGGAAAATTCTTCGCCGCCGTTGAACGCCCCGCCCCCCGTAGCGCGTATTCCCCCGGCGACGGCACCCCGCCGCCGGGGCCGGCCCGCAACGACACGGGCCACCGGACAGGCACCTCGGTTCCACCCCAGCAAGCGACACAGCCACCAACCGGCAGAGGAGACATCATGATCACTCGACGTCGAGCGGGACTCGCGGCCATGGCGGTCGCCACCTTGGCGCTGACCGCCGCCTGCGGCAGCAGCGACAACCAGAGCGCCGGCACCACCCCCACCACCGACACCGTGCAGCCGGCCGGCTCGGGCAGCGACTACAAGTACGGCTCCTCCGGCTCCGGCCAGGGCAGCGACGGCTACGGCGGCCAGGCCGGCGGCGACAGCGGCGCGGCACCCCAGGCCGCACCCAGCGCCGGGACGCTGGCACTGCACCAGGACGCCAAGCTCGGCCCGGTCGTCACCGACTCCAAGGGCATGACCCTCTACCGCTTCGACAAGGACACCGCCAAGCCGCCGAAGTCCAACTGCTCCGGCTCCTGCGCCACCACCTGGCCGGTGGTCCCCGCCGACGGCGCCCAGGCCCCCGCGGGCATCGCCAAGAGCGACCTGGGCTCGGTCACCCGCGCCGACGGCACCAAGCAGCTCACCATCGGCGGCTGGCCCGCCTACCGCTACGCCAAGGACACCAAGGCCGGCGACACCAACGGCCAGGGCGTGGGCGGCACCTGGAACGCGCTGGCCGCCGACGGCAAGAAGGCCGGCGCCCAGGAGCCCGGCGACGTCTCGGTGCTCAACCAGCCCGAGCTCGGCGACATCCTCGTCGACGGCAAGGGCATGACCCTCTACCGCTTCAACAAGGACAGTGCCTGGCCGATGAAGTTCGGCTGCAACGACGCCTGCCTGGACACCTGGAAGCCGGCCAAGCCCGCCGACCGCTCCAAGCTGAAGGGCATCCCCGCCAAGCTCATCTCCACCGTCACCCGCCCCGACGGCCTGCGTCAGCTGGCCGTCGACTGCTGGCCGGTCTACACCTTCACCGGTGACAAGCAGCCCGGCGACATCAACGGCCAGGGCAAGATGGGCCTGTGGTTCGCGGTCTCCAAGGAGGGCAAGAAGATCACGTCGACACCGGCGGGCTGACCGCACCGCCCCGCGGCGCCGTCTTCTCCTCCCGGGGGAACTCGTCCTCCAGCGCCAGCACTTCGGCGTCCGGCCGCTCATCCTTCGTACGCGGCCCCAGCCAGGTGACCACGAGCGCCACCGCCAGATTCACGACGAGCCCGACGAGCCCCGCGTTCACCCCCCGCACCGGGTCGTGTCCCCCGAACACCAGGACACAGACGAGCGCAAAGCCCACGACCAGGCCGCTCACCGCGGCGTGCACCGTCAGCCGCCGCCACACCAGCCCCAGCAGCAGCATCGGTACGAGCTGCGCCATGCCCTCATACGAGATCAGCGACAGCCGGACGAGGGTGTCCGGGGCGGTGTAGGTCAACAGCAGTGCCAGGGCTCCGGCCACCACCACGACCAGCTGCGAGAACAGCTTCTGCCGGCTGCCCGGCACCGCCCCCCGCTCTCCCCCCTCGGCCGCTCCCGTCGCCCCGGCGGACCCGCGCGCGAAGGCACCCAGCACGCTCCTCCCCCACATCGTGCCGATGACCAGCATGAACACGGCCATCGGCACGATGGAGGAGAGGGCGGCGGCCACCCCGATCAGCCCCACGGCCCAGGCCGGAAGGGAGTCCACCACCAGCTTGAACACCGCGAGGTTGGAGCCCGCACCGCTCAGGTGCGGCACCACGAACAGCGCGGCCATCCCCAGCAGCACCGGCACGAACAAGAGCACGTTGTAGAAGGGCAGATACATGGCATTGCGGCGCAGGACCCCGGCATCGCGGGCACCCAGATAGCCGGCCACGGTCGTCGGAAAGATCACCACCGTCAGGGAGTTGACGACGGTGGTGGTGAGGAACCAGACCTGGCCCAGACCGCCCGAGGCGTGCCCGGGGAAGGTCAGCCACTGCGGCTTCTCGGCGACGATCCGGTGCAGGAAGGGCCCGTAGCCGCCGAAGTAGTGCCACGGCACATAGACTGCGAGGAACCCGAGGGTCGCGATGACCAGAATGTCCTTGAGCACCGAGACCCAGGCACTGCCCCGCAGCCCGCTGACCGTGACGAAGGCGGTGGTGACCGCGAAGCTGAGGAAGTAGCCCCAGTTCAGGCTGATCGCCCCGTAGGAGATCGTGGAGACGACCACGCCCATGCCGGTGATCTGCAGCTGGATGTACGGCAGCAGGCAGACGGTGGCGAGCAGCGCGACGGCGGCGCCGAGCCAGGGCCGGCCGTAGCGGTGCGCCACGATGTCGGTGAGGCCGACCAGGCCGTGCCGGCGGGCGTAGGCCCACAGCATCGGGCCGACGACATACCCGAGCGCATAGCCGCAGGACATATAGGCCAGCACATAGAGCACCGGGGCGCCGAAGTTGTAGCCCCAGCCGGCCGCGCCGAGGTAGCTGAAGCTCGTATAGCTCTCGCCGGCCATCAGCACCCAGATGAAGACCGTGCCCAGGCTCCGGCCGCCCACCGACCACTCGGTGAGTCCGCCGGCCCGTCGCCCGCCACCGCCCTTCCCCGCAAGCCCGTCGGGCTGCCCCTCCGCTGTTCCGCGCCCCCGCACCGCGAGCAGTCCCAGCGCGACGGTGAGCACCATGAATCCGCCGAACACGGCGGTGGCGACGGTGGCGTTCACCCCCGGCCCCGCGCCCGGTCACCGCGGCGCGCCAGCCACACCGACAGCGGGGTCGCCAGCGTCGCCAGCAGCACCCAGAAGAACAGGAACGGCAGCCCGAGCACCGTCGGTGTCACCCGGTTCACCAGGGGCAGCGCCCCCAGGAACAGCACGTACGGCAGCAACAGCCACAGCAGCGCGGGACGTTTGCGGGAGCCTGGGGACCGCCCTTGGCGGATCTGGTGAAGCACGGGGCGAGAGCCTAGGCGACACCCGGCCGCGCTCACCGGGACTGTGTCGACCGCAACACTCCCCACACCACCAGGCGGTAGGTGGAGGTGTAGGCCGGCGTACAGGTCGTCAGGGTGAGATAGGCGCCGGGCGCGGTGAAGCCGTAGGAGGGGTGCACGCCACTGCGGGGCACCGCGGCGAGGACCGTACCGTCACCGGGTGTGGTGCGCGGCAGGATGCGCCGGATGGTGTAGGTGGCGCGGGTCCGGGCGGTGTCGAGGGTGACGGTGTCGCCGGTGCGCAGCCGGTCGAGGTGGCGGAACGGTTCGCCGTGGGTGTTGCGGTGCCCGGCCAGTGCGACGTTGCCCCACTCGCCGGGCTGCGCGCTGTGCGGATAGTGGCCCACGTAGCCCCTGTTGAGGACCGCGGCCTTGCTCGTGCCCTCGGCGACGGGGACGGTCAGGCCGAGCCTCGGGATGCGCAGCACGGCGTACGCCAGGTCCGCGCGGGGCCGCGGGGACGGGGCGGCGGCGCGCCCGCCGGGGGCTCCGGGCGACGCGAGACGCCCGGAGCCGCGTGCCCCGTCGGCTGCCCCGTCCCCCGGCTCCGGGGACGCGCCGGGTGACGGCAGGCGGGCGTCCCACTGCCGCTCCAGCCGGTCCACCTGGTCCCGGGCCGCCTCCTGCGCCTGACGGTTGGTCCACCACAGCTGGTGGACGACGAACAGCAGCAGGACGACGCCGACCGTCACGGCCAGCTCCGCGCCCGTCCACAGCACCCGCACGACAGCAGGGCGCGGTGGAGTCGGGCGCCGCCCCTGTACGACCACCGGTATCCGCTCGCGCACGCGGGCACCGTAAGCCCTGCGGACACAACCCACCAGAGGCGGTGCGCGGCCCGCGCCGCGAACGGGGCGTCAGCCGCCGAAGGCCTGCGAGACGGTGTAGATCGCCAGGCCCGCCAGGGCGCCGACGACGGTGCCGTTGATGCGGATGAACTGGAGGTCGCGGCCGATGTGCGCCTCGATCTTCTTGGAGGTGTGCTCGGCGTCCCAGCCGGCGACGGTGTCGGTGATCAGGGAGGTGATCTCGCTCTGATAGGTCGTCACCACATAGATCGCCGCGTTCTCCAGCCAGCCGTCCACCTTGCCCTGCAGCCGCTCCTCGGCGGCCAGCCGCCGGCCCAGGGACAGCAGCGCCGCCCGGACCCGCAGGCGCAGTTCGCTGCGCTCGTCCTCGGCGGCGGCGACGATCATCGCGCGGACCGAGCCCCAGGCCGAGGCGATCAGGTCCTGCACCTCGCCGCGCCCCAGCACCTCGGACTTCAGCCGCTCGACCCGGGCGCGGGTGTCGGGGTCGGACTGCAGGTCGTCCGCGAAGTCCCGCAGAAAGCGGTCGATCGCCCCGCGCGCCGGGTGTGCGGGCATGTCCCGCATTTCGGTGACGAAGCGCAGCAGCTCCTTGTAGACCCGGTCGCCCACCTTGCGGTCGACGAACCGCGGGGTCCATCCGGGCGCGCCGCCGGAGACCGCGGTCATCACGGAGTCGCCGTGCTCGACCAGCCAGTCGTGGGCGCGGGCGACGACCAGGTCCACCGTCCGGGTGTGGCCGCCCTCGGCGACGACCCGCTCCAGCAGCGTGCCGAGTCCGGGCGCGATCTCCTGGGCGGCGGCGCGGCGGGTGATCGCCTCGCCGACCACGGCCTGCACATCGGAGTCGCGCAGCACGGTCAGCGCGCCGCGCAGCGCCGTGGACACCTCGGCGGTGACCCGGTCGGCGTTCCGCGGGTCGGCGAGCCAGCCGCCGAGCCGCCGGCCGACGGCCACCGAGCGCAGCCGGCGGCGGACGACCTCGCCGGAGAGGAAGTTCTCCCCGACGAAATCCCCCAGGCTCTGACCCAGTTGGTCCTTCTTGGTGGGGATGATCGCGGTGTGCGGGATCGGCAGCCCCATCGGCCGCTTGAACAGCGCGGTGACCGCGAACCAGTCGGCCAGCGCACCGACCATCCCGGCCTCCGCGGCGGCCGCGACAAATCCGGTCCAGCCGCCCGCCCCGGCGGATCCGGCCCATTTCGCCAGGACGTAGACGAGTGCGACGGCCAGCAGCAGGCCGGTGGCCAGGGTTTTCATCCGGCGCACCGCGCGCCGGCGCTCCTCGTCGGCGGCGCCGTAGGCGAAGCCGGCCGCCCCGGGCGTGGCATGCGTCACCGGGGCGCGCGCCGCACCGGCCGCCGTGTCCGAATCTCTGCGTTCCATCCGCTCCACCGCTCCCACCGCGTTCCCCCGTCATCCCGACGGCCTATGCTGCTCCGCACCGGCCGCCGGGCCGGCCCTGTGTCCCACTGTGACCTACTCCTGGAACGAACCACGAGTTCCCCGCGTCCATGCCATGGCGGCACGGTCCGGGGCGCCGGGCGGTTCCCCGGAGGTCCGTGGGATCATGAAGGACCGATCGGACCGCAACGGTGCCGCTGCCCATCCGCTGCCCTTGCCCGCCCGGAGCGTGTTGCTCCGCTTTCCCCAGGAGACCCCTCCCGCATGACCAAAAGTGTGGGTTACGCCCTGTTCGCCGGACTGGCGGCAGTGGTCGTGCTGATCTCGACCGCGATATTCGTCGGCTTCGGCGGCGACGACGGCGGCCTGGGCAGTTCCCCCCACAAGCCCCGCGACCCGGCGGCCCCCGCGGTCTCCGGCCAGTGGGTCGGCACCTGGTCGGCGGCCGCCGCGGCGGCCGAGCCGGGCACCCTGAACGGCTACGCGGGGATGTCGATACGCAACGTCGTGCACACCAGCGTCGGCGGCTCCGGCGTGCGCATCCAGCTCTCCAACCTCTACGGCACCCGCCCGCTGGTGGTCAGCCATGCCTCGCTGGCGCTGGCCGCGGCTCCCAGCAACCCCACCGCCGCGACCGGCACCATGCGGCGGCTGTCCTTCGGCGGCAAGCCCGCGGTGACCATCCCGGCGGGCGGCGCGGTCACCAGCGACCCGACCCGGCTGAAGGTGCCGGGCGACGCGGACCTGCTGGTCACCACGTACTCCCCGTCGTCCTCGGGCCCCGCCACGTATCACCCGTACGCCCGGCAGACCTCCTACCTGGCGCGCGGCGACCGGGCGGAGGACGCCACCGGCGCCGCCTACACCGAGCAGAGCCCGTACTGGCGCTATCTGACCGGTGTGGACGTGTGGAGCACCCAGGCGCGCGGCGCGGTCGTCGCCATCGGCGACTCCATCACCGACGGCATCACCTCCACCGCCGGCGCCAACCACCGCTGGACGGACTTCCTCGCAGCAAGGCTGCGCAACGAGCCCGGCGCGCCCCGCTACGGCGTCCTCAACCAGGGCATCAGCGGCAACCGCCTGCTGGTCAACGGCAGCAGGTTCTCGCCGAACAACGGGCCCAGCGTGCTGTCCCGCCTGGACCGCGACGCGCTGTCGCGCACCGGGGTGAAGGCGGTGATCGTCGAGATCGGGCTGAACGACCTGTTCAAGTCACCGCGTCAGCTCGACCCGCAGAAGATCGTGGCGGGGATGCGGCAGATCGTCCGCGAGGCGCATGCCCGCGGGCTGCGCGTCACCGGCAGCACCCTTACGCCGTTCGGGGGACACCGCGGCTACTCCGATCTGCTGAATTCGGTCCGCCAGCAGGTCAACCGGATCATTCGCTCCGGCTCCGTCTACGACGAGGTCGTGGACTTCGACAAGGCGCTGCGCGACCCGTCGATGCCGGTGCGGCTGCGGCCCTCCTACGACTCCGGTGACCATCTCCACCCGAGCGACGAGGGCTTCAGGGCGATGGCCGACGCGGTGAACCTGGAGCACCTCAAGCAGGCCGCGCCCGCCGCGCTGTGACACCGGCGGGGCAGGCGCCACCGCTCAGTTCAGCTCCTTGCGCCCCTCGTCCTTCAGGCGCCGCTTCTCTTCCTTCAGGCGGCGCTTCTCCTCCTTGAGCAGCTTGCGCTCGACGCCGACGCCGCCCATCAGGGCCAGCCCCTTGACGATCACCCGGGGCGCACCGGGCTCGCCCGGCGTCCCGTCCTCCCGCGAGTCGAAGCCGCCCATGATGCCCAGTCCCCGCACATCGACCTCGACGCCGGGCGGCACCACGATGCTGACCCCGCCCATCAACGCCCAGCAGGTGATGACGACTTCGGGCCCGGCGAAGTTCGCCTCGCGCAGGTCGAGCTCGCCGCCGCCCATGAGGCACACCGCCGTGAAGCGGCGCCCGATGGTCCACCGGCCCTTGCGCTGGAAGCCGCCCAGGATGCCGATGCCCGCCCCGGAGCCCTCCGTGTGGTGCGCGATCCGCTCCGACCACGCCGTCACCGCCGCGGTGTCCTTGCGCAGCGACAGCGGCGCGGGGGCCGTCGCGACGGCCGGCAGATCGGCGGTGAGCGGCTCCAGCTCCCCGTAGGTGCGCGCCCGGTACGCCGCTTCCAGCCGCTCGTCGAACTCCTCCATCGCCAGCCGCCCCTCGGCGACGGCGTCCCGCAGGATCTCGGCGACCCGCTCACGGTCGGCGTCGGAGGCGCGCAGTTCCGGAAGGTCTTCAGTCATACGGACAGATTAGAGGGCGCGGCCGTCTTTTCCCCCGGCGCCGGCCGCATCCGCACGCATCCCGCCACCCGCGTACAACTCGGCGATCAAGGACTCGATGTCCGGCTCCCGCACCGACAGATCCACCAGCGGATAGCGCGCCGCGACCGCCGCGACCAGGGGCGCCGCGCTCTGCGACGCCGGGAAGGCCAGCCACTGCCGGGGGCCGGCCACCCGGACCGTGCGGGCGCCGGGGATGCCCTCGATCGGCGGGAGTTCGCGCGCCAGGTCCACCACCAGGGTGCGCTCCCCGCCGCCGGCCGTGCGCAGCCCGTCGAGACCGCCGTCGTAGACCAGCCGGCCGTGGTCGATCACCATCACCCGGCGGCACAGCTGCTCGATGTCGGTGAGGTCATGGGTGGTCAGCAGGACCGTGGTGCCGCGCTCGGCGTTCACCTCGCGCAGGAACCCGCGCACCTTCGCCTTGCTGATCACATCGAGGCCGATGGTCGGCTCGTCCAGATACAGCACCTCGGGGTCGGGCAGCAGCGCCGCCGCGATGTCGCCGCGCATCCGCTGCCCCAGCGACAGCTGCCGCACCGGTACGTCCAGCAGCGGGGCCAGGTCGAGGAGTTCCACGCAACGCTCAAGGTTGGCGCGGTAGACGGCGTCCGGGACCCGGTACATCCGCCGCACCAGCGCGTAGGAGTCCTTCAGCGGCAGGTCCCACCACAGGGTGGTGCGCTGCCCGAAGACCACACCGATCCGGCGGGCGAGGCGGGTGCGCTCGCGCGCCGGGTCGATGCCGGCGACCCGCAGCCGGCCGCCGCTGGGCACCAGGATGCCGGTCAGCATCTTGATCGTGGTGGACTTCCCCGCGCCGTTCGGCCCGATGTAGCCGACCATCTCGCCGCGCGGCACCCGGAAGGAGATCCCGTCCACGGCCCGGACCTCCTCGCGCACCCGGCGCAGCCGGCCCGCCTTGCGGCGCACCGAGAAGACCTTCTCGACGCCGTCCACCTCGATCAACTGCTCCGTCGCGGCAGCATCGCCCACCACACCCGCCCCCTCGTCGTCCCGTGCCCGGCCCGTCATATGGCCCTCCGTCAGCTCCCGGTGCTGCGGTACGACCGGAGCCCCAGCCGCCATGCCAGCCCCGCCCCCGTACACATCAGCGCCGCCACCACGGGCCCCAGGAAATCGACCCAGCCCGGCAGCCCCAGCGGATCGGGACGGCCCAGCAGCCGCAGCGCGGGCAGCCAGTTCACAAACGCCAGCGGGACCAGGAAGGTGACCCCGCGCACCAGTTCCTTCGCGAACACCGTCGGCGGGTACTGCAGCATCGCGTTGCCGCCGTAGGTGAAGGAGTTCTGCACCTCGGCCGCGTCCTGCGCCCAGAACTGGAAGGCGGCCCCGGCCGTGAAGACCGCCGCGAAGATGGCCGTGCCGCACACCGCCATCAGCGGCACCATCAGCACCCGGCCCACTGTCCAGTCCACCTCGATCCGCGGCAGCGACCAGCCCAGCACCAACAGCGCCTGGGTGATGCGGCCCAGCCGGCGCAGCGCGAAGCGGTCCGCGGCGATCTGCGCGAAGACCGGCGCGGGGCGCAGCAGCAGGGTGTCCAGGGTGCCGTCGCGCACCCGCCGGCCCAGCCCCTCGATGCTGCCCAGCAGCAGATCCGCCAGGCCCAGCGCGACGCCGGAGGTGCCGTACAAGAAGGCCACCTCCGGCAGCGAGAACCCGCCGAGCGCGTCGATCCGCGAGAACATCAGCATGATCGCGACGAAGTCCAGTGCGTTCGCCGCGAAGTTGCCGAAGGCCATCATCACGAACGAGGTCCGGTAGGCGAGGCTGGAACGCACCCACATCCGCACGATCAGCCCGTACGCCGACACCCCCTGCGCCACCGCCGCCGCCCGGCCGCGGAACGCCCCCGGCCAGGCCGGCCGCCCGCTACCCACCGTGCACCACCACCTTGCGGGTCGCCGCCGACTGCACCAGCCGCCCCAGCGCCAGCAGCCCCACGGCCCACGCCACCTGGAACACCAGTCCCCGCACCAGCGCGCCCCCGCGCAGCGCCCCGACCAGCACATCGGCCGGCGTCTGCAGCACCGCCGCCCACGGCAGCAGCTGGGCGACCTCCCCCAGACCGCCGGGGAAGACCCGCAGCGGCAGCAGCATCCCCGAGAAGAACATGCCGGCCAGGCCGCTGATCAGGGACAGTCCCGAGCCGTCGAGCAGCCAGAACGAGGCCAGCGCCACCAGATACCGCAGCGCGAAGCTGACCACCACCCCGCACAGCACCGACAGCAGAAAACAGCCCCAGGTCAGCGGGTCGCGGGGCAGCGCGAGCGGGAAGGCCAGGGCGCCCACCGCCATCGGCGCCACCCCGCGGCCCAGCAGCTGCAGCCCGGCCCGCCCCAGGTCCACGGACAGCCACCACAACTGCAGATCCGCGGGCCGGTAGAGGTCCACCGCGATGTCCCCGCTGCGGATCCGCTCCTGCAGCTCGTCCAGGCCGCCGCCCATCAGCGCCGCGACCGCCAGCAGCGCCTGCCCCGTCCACACGAAGGTCAGCGCCTGCGCCTGGTCGTAGCCGCCCAGATGCGGCCGCTCGTGCCACAGCGCGAGATAGGTGAAGGCGACGATGAATCCGAAGACGGTGTTGGTGAACACGCCCGCCACGGTGGCCATTTGATACGTGGCGTACCGCCGGAAGCTGCCGGCCGCCACGGCCGCGTACCACACGCCGCGCCCCCTCCCCCCTCGTCCTTCACATCGCTCTTCGCGTCGCTCTTCACGTCGCTCTTCACATCGCTCTTCGCGTCGCTCTTCACGTCGCTCTTCGCGTCGCTCTTCGCGTCGTTCGCGCCGGAGACGCAAAACACCGGAGCCTAGAGGGCGGGTCGGGCGGGCACCATCGAATTGTCACCGCTTCGGGTGAGCCCTGGGCGCCATTCAGCCGGTCAGGTGGCGGTCCGGGGTGCGCGCCACCCCTCCTGACCGGCACGGATGATGCGAGAGTTGCCCCGTGTGCGGCATTTGCTCGTCCCGCGTACCGCACACATCCCCGATATGACACCGACCCGCCGCAGGACAACCTCCGGCGGCGGCCGAGGAGTCCAACCGAATATGAGCGGACCACGTACGGGCTGGCGCCGTGCCCTCCCCACCTGGCGCACGGTGCTGGGCACCGTGCTGCTGTTCCTGCTGCTCATCGTCGGCGGGATGATCACCGGCTATCTGCTGGTCGGCATCCCGCCGGCGAACAGCGCCGCCAAGGCCCAGAGCAACGTCTACCTCTACTCCGACGGTTCGGAACTGGCCCGCGACGGCGAGGTCAACCGGCAGAACGTGACGCTCAGCCAGATCCCGAAGTCCGTCCAGCAGGCCGTCCTCGCCGCCGAGGACCGCGACTTCTACTCCGAGTCCGCGGTCGACCCCGCCGCGATGCTCCGGGCCGCCTGGAACACCGTGACCGGCAAGGGCAAACAGTCCGGCTCGACCATCACCCAGCAGTACGTGAAGAACTACTACCTCGGCCAGGAACAGACCGTCACCCGCAAGGCCAAGGAGTTCTTCATCGCCATCAAGCTGGACCGCGAGGTGAGCAAGGACAACATCCTGGAGGGCTACCTCAACTCCAGCTACTACGGCCGCAATGCCTACGGCATCCAGGCCGCCGCCCAGTCCTACTACGGCCGCGACGCCGAGGCGCTGACCACCGCCCAGGGCGCCTACCTCGCCACCCTCCTCAACGCCCCCAGCGCCTACGACATCACCGCCCACCCCGGCAACCGCCCGCGGGCGCTGGCGCGCTGGAACTACGTCGTGGACGGCATGGTGACCAAGAAGTGGCTCGGCCCCGCCGAGCGGGCCGCGCTGCGCTTCCCCGAACCGAAGCCCGCGAAGGCCTCCCCCGGACTCACCGGCCAGCGCGGCTACCTCGTCGAGGCCGTCAAGGACTACCTCACCGACCACCAGATCCTCGAGGAGGACACCCTGCGGGGCGGCGGCTACCGCATCACCACCACCATCAGCCGCAAGCGCCAGAACGCCTTCGTCAAGGCGGTCAACACCCGGGTGATGGACCGGCTCGACGACTCCCGGAAGGTCGACCGCTCCGTCCGGGCCGGCGGCGCCTCCATCGACCCCGCGACCGGCCGGGTCGTCGCCCTCTACGGCGGCATCGACTACGCCCAGCAGTACGTCAACGGCGCCACCCGCAGCGACTACCAGGTCGGCTCCACCTTCAAGCCGATCGTCTTCGCCTCCGCCGTGCAGAACGACTCCACCACCCAGGACGGCGCCCCGATCACCCCCCACACCGTCTACGACGGCACCAACAAACGCATGACGGTCAGTCATGGCCGCCCCACCGGCTTCGCCCCCGGCAACGAGGACGACCGCTCCTACGGCCCGATCACCGTTACCGAGGCCACCGACAAGTCCGTCAACGCCGTCTACGCCCAGATGGGCATCGACGTCGGCCCCGGCAAGGTCAAGGCCACCGCCGTCAGCCTGGGCATCCCCGCCGACACCCCGAGCCTCGCCGCGTCCCAGGGCGCCATCTCCCTGGGCACCGCCACCCCCAGCGTGCTGGCCATGACCCAGGTCTACGCCACCCTCGCCCACCACGGCACCCACCGGCCGTACACCCTCGTCGACAAGGTCACCAAGAACGAGGAGGACCTCGAGCTGCCGGAGCGCGAGGAGGCCACCGCCGTCCCGCGCACGGCCGCCGACACCACCACCTCGATCCTGCGCGGCGTCGTCGACGGCGGCACCGGCACCGCCGCCCAGGGCGCCGGACGCCCCGCGGCCGGCAAGACCGGCACCGCGGAGGACGACAAGGCCGCCTGGTTCGCGGGCTACACCCCCGACCTCGCCACCGTCGTCGCCGTCCTCGGCCAGAACCCGGAGAGCGCCGCGCAGGAGCCCCTGTACGGCGCGGGGGGCCTGTCGCGGGTCAACGGCGGCGACTACCCCGCCCAGATCTGGGCCGACTACACCGCGGCCGCGCTGCACGGGCAGCCCGTCCGCGACTTCGACCTCCAGCTGGAGAAGGGCGCCGAGTCGGCGTCCCCGGAGCCCTCCACCAGCGACTCCGCCTCGCCCGGCACGTCGGACTCGCCGTCCACCGGCCCGAGCGACTCCGCCACCCTCCCCGCACCGCCCACCGGCGCCCCGACCCGGCCCACCGCCGGCCCCCCCACCCCCACGGGGCCGGCCGAGCCCACCCCGACCACGGAACCCACGAACGACTTCCCGACGGTGGCCCCGCAGGCCTATGACCTGGACCAGCGCCTGCCGACGGAGTGGGGCGGCTAGCCGGCCGGAGGTGTCCGCCCGTCACCGGTACGGCTCCGCCGTCAGTGCCCCGACGTCGCCTTCAGCCCGACGACCGCCACCAGCAGCAGACCGATGAAGAAGATCCGGGCCGCGGTGGCCGGCTCGCCGAGCAGCACCATCCCGGCCACCGCCGCACCGGCCGCCCCGATGCCGACCCACACGCCGTAGGCGGTACCGATCGGCAGGGTCCGGGCCGCGTACGAGAGCAGCAGCATGCTGGCGACGATGCCCGCGCCGGTGAACACACTGGGCCACAGCCGGGTGAAGCCGTCGGTGAACTTCATGCCGACCGACCAGCCGACCTCCAGCAGACCGGCGGCCAGGAGCAGGATCCATGCCATGACGGCACCTCCGTGAAAAGAGCTTCAACAGGGGTGCGTCGTCTTGTCCTGCCCGGTACGGCGCGTCTCGTCGGGTACGTCCCGAGGCTAGCAAGGACCGGCGCGACGGGCATCGGCCCGGGTCAGGGGCCGTACGCCGGACGCCGCGGGAGTCACAGCCCGGGAGTCACAGCTCGGGAGTCACAGCTCGGGAGTCACAGATACAGTCCGGTCGCGTCCTCCGCGCCCTCCAGGCGCTCCGCCGCCACCGCGTGCAGATCGCGCTCGCGCATCAGCACATACGCCACGCCGCGCACCTCGACCTCGGCCCGGTCCTCCGGGTCGTACAGCACCCGGTCGCCCACCTCGACGGTCCGCACGTTCTGCCCGACCGCGACCACCTCGGCCCAGGCCAGGCGACGGCCGACCGCCGCGGTCGCGGGAATGACGATGCCCCCCGACGAGCGGCGCTCGCCCTCGGGGATGTCCGTCCGGACCAGCACGCGGTCGTGCAGCATCCGGATCGGCAGCTTGTCGTGGGTGTCCTTGGTGTTATTCGGGCTCACGGCATGACCGTACCTGTCCGGCGCGGCCCGGCCCGCACCGCGGGCGCCACAGGCGCTGCGGCCGGCTCCTGCCGGACGGGCCCCGGGCGGGCCCCGGGCGGGACACGGCCCAGGACACGTCTCAGCGGCGCCGCCGGGTGCGCAGGGTCAGCAGGCCGACCAGAGCCACCCCGATTACCGCCACCGGAACGATCCGCTCCAGCCGCGGCGTCCCGTCCTCCGACACCAGCTGCGCCCGCACGTCCGACACCGCCCGGTTGGCGGCCACATACGCCCGCCCCGCCGTACGGTCCACGGCGGCCGCGGCACTCGCCTTCGCATCGCCGATGATCGTCTTCGGGTGCAGCCGCACACCGATCTCGTCGAGCGTGACGGCGAGCTCCTGCCGCCTGCGGACGATGTCCGCCTCGATCTGCGCCGGGGTCCTGGCTTCCGCCACCGCGCTGCCTCCGTCGTCTCGCGCCGATGCGTACGGGGGCCGGACACTGGGCCCCGTACGGAACCGGCCACCTGGCTGACTGCCCGATTCGTGAGGGACAGTCTGTCAGCTCACACCCCCGCGCGCCCCACAGCACCCCCGTTTCGCGCCGCCCGGACTCCCGGGCCCGCACCGTCCGGCGGGGCTGGCTAATGTCGGAGCGTACGGATCCATGCCTGAGGAGAGACATGAGCGAGCGACTCCAGCCCGGCGACACCGCCCCCGCCTTCACCCTCCCCGACGCGGACGGCCGGCAGGTCTCGCTCGCCGACCGCCGGGGCCGCAAGGTCATCGTGTACTTCTACCCGGCCGCCCTGACCCCCGGCTGCACCAAGCAGGCCTGCGACTTCACCGACAACCTCGACTTCCTCGCCGGCCACGGCTACGACGTCATCGGCATCTCCCCCGACAAGCCGGAGAAGCTCGCCAAGTTCCGCGAGAAGGAGGACCTGAAGGTCACCCTGCTCGGCGACCCGGACAAGTCCGTCCTGACGGCCTACGGCGCCTTCGGCGAGAAGAAGCTCTACGGCAAGACCGTCACCGGCGTCATCCGCTCCACCGTCATCCTCGACGAGGACGGCAAGGTCGAGCGCGCCCTGTACAACGTCAAGGCCACCGGCCATGTCGCCAAGATCATCAAGGACCTGGGACTGTAAGGCCCCCCGCACGACCGGCCGGGCCGCTCACCCGCCGCCCGGATCGGTCGTGCACACCCGGCCCGCCCGCTCGGGCAGCTCCAGCACGGCCTCGGCGCCGCCCTCCGCGGCGGCGCCGAAGTCCAGCCGCGCGCCCAGCACTTCCGCCTGCCCGGCCGCGATGGTCAGCCCCAGACCGTGCCCCGTCCCGCGCTCCGGCGCCGCCGTACGGAACCGCCGCGGCCCCTCCACGCACAGCTCCGCCGGATAGCCCGGACCGTGATCGCGCACCACGATCCGCGCACCGGCCACCACCACCTCGATCGGCGGCTTGCCGTGCTTGGCCGCGTTCGCCAGCAGATTCACCAGCACCCGCTCCACCCGGCGCCGGTCCGTCTCCACGATCCGCGGCTCACCCTCCACGGTCACCGACACCTCGTCGACCCCGCGCTGCCGCGCCGCCCGCTTCACGATCCCGCGCACCAGCGACGGCAGCTCACAGGCGTCCAGATCCGCCCGCTCCACCCCCGCGTCCAGCCGGGACACCTCCAGCAGATCCTCCACCAGCCGCCGCATCGCCTGCGCCCGGTCCCGCACCAGCTCCACCGCCCGCGGCTGCGGCAGCAACTCCGCCGCCGCCACCAGCCCGGCCACCGGCGTGCGCAGCTCGTGCGCCACATCCGCGGTGAACTCCCGCTCCGCCTGCGCCTGGGCCGCCAGCGACATCGCCATGTGGTGCAC
Source organism: Streptomyces sp. NBC_01454 (assembly GCF_036227565.1). Lineage (NCBI taxonomy): Bacteria > Bacillati > Actinomycetota > Actinomycetes > Kitasatosporales > Streptomycetaceae > Streptomyces > Streptomyces sp. NBC_01454. The sequence goes on along the minus strand of NZ_CP109460.1, from coordinate 5,205,427 downwards.
GCTGCGGCCCAACTCGGCCACCTCGTCGCGACCGTGACTGTCCAGCGCGTCCGCGTCCGGCGCCTCCCCCGCCGCGATCCGCCGCGCCGCCGCCGCACTCAGCCGCAGCCGCCGCGACAGCCGCTGCGACACGAACCACGACACCACCGCCATCAGCACGACCGTGCCGCACCCCGCGATCAGCAGCGCCCGGTCCAGCGCCAACTGCGCCGGATCGTCGTCCGGATACGGCGCCGACACCGACAGCGACCGCATCGGGGTGCTCCCGCCGCCGTCACCGACCCCCGTCGCCGCCCACACCCGCGGGTCCTCACCGCCGCTGACATACGTCCCCGACCGCCGCTTGAACACCGCGTCACGCAACGGCGACGGCAGCGCCCCGTCGTCCAGCTGCGCGCCCAGCGCCAGCGTGCCGTCCCGCTCGAAGATCTGCAGCGCGGAACTGAGCCGGTCGTCCTGATACGCCCGCGCCGACCGCTCCCGCTCCGCATCCGCTATGTGGTGCACGGCGAACCCGAGCACCACCACGGCCAGTGCCGTCATACAGGAAATGGCCAGGGCGATCCGGCCTCGAATGCCCATCACGCGAGGTTGTACATCTCCGTCGTGTCCCCGAGCGGCGTCGAGCCCTCGTACGTCACCTCCAGGCCGGTGAAGGCCAGCCCACCGTGGACCGGCTTGGGCCCGTAGAGACGGAAGGTCGCCGGGAATCCGGCATCCGTCCCCCCGCCCGCCGCGGTCTTCTCCACCTGCACCACACCGACCCCCAACGCATCCTTCGCGCCGTATTTCTTCCACTTGATCCCGGTCGCCACCATCCCGACGTCCGAGCAGGTCAGCGTAATCACCCGCGGCTTGATCTCGGGAGCGCCGATCCCGCAGTCACGCACCACCGGCAGCCCCTGCGACGGCTGGCCGTCCTCCTTCACGTCCTGCACCGCGGACGTCTTGGGTGCGGCGTCCACCGCCGACGCCCGGTCCGAGGTCTGGGCGAGCCACACCCCGCCGGCCGCCAGCGCCGTCACCACGGCAAAGGCCACCAGCGCCACACGTCCCCGACCCCACCGGGACCCTCCGCGGTCCGTCATCACGTTCTCCTCCCGAGGACCAGGCCCCGTACCCCCACCAGCAAACACGACTGCCGAGCCCGGCGCTGCCACTCTTTCGTCCCCCGGACACAGGCTGGTTGCCCGCACACGGCGGTGACCGCGCGGGTGTGTACCAGTCCTGTAACAAGCCCTGCGCCACCCCTGGCGTGTCCCCGCCATGGCACTGCCCACCTCACGCCCCGCTGCTCCGTACGGCGCAGCCGCGCGTGACGTTTATCGCTTCGTGACAACACAGTGGTTTGATCCGCGCGCGATTGCGCAGGCGCACCTGTCGTATCCCGCGCGCATCCGCGCGCTGTCAGACCGAGAGGACTGCCTCGTGCCGACCGGCAGCACCGAAGCCGACGCCGCTCCCGCCCAGGACCGGGAAGCGCTCAAGCGCCACCGGGTGCTCTTCCGTGCCGTCGCCCGGCGCAAGAACCCCAGGCTGCGGCGCACCGACATCACCGTCACCGACGAACGCGTCGTCCGGCGCGCCGTGAAGGCGGCCGCGCTCGGCAACGCCATGGAATGGTTCGACTTCGGGATCTACAGCTATCTCGCGGTCACCATCGGCAAGGTCTTCTTCCCCGGCGGCAGCGACACCACCAGCCTGCTGTCGTCCTTCGCGACCTTCGCCGTGGCCTTCCTCGTACGCCCCCTCGGCGGCGCCTACTTCGGCCCCCTCGGCGACCGCATCGGCCGCAAGAAGGTCCTCGCCCTCACCATGATCATGATGGCGCTGGGCACCCTGTGCATCGGACTGATCCCGTCCTACGCCACCATCGGCTTCTGGTCCCCCGCCCTGCTCATCCTCTTCCGCCTCGTCCAGGGCTTCTCCACCGGCGGTGAATACGGCGGCGCCTCCACCTTCATCGCCGAGTACGCCCCCGACAAGAAGCGCGGCTACTTCGGCAGCTTCCTGGAGATGGGCACCCTCATCGGCTACACCGGCGCCGCCGGCATCGTGCTGCTGCTCAACACCACCCTCGGCGACGACGCCATGCTCCAGTGGGGCTGGCGGCTGCCCTTCCTGATCGCCGGTCCGCTCGGCCTGGTGGGCCTCTACCTCCGGGTCAGGCTCGACGAGACCCCCGCGTTCCAGAAGTTCGAGGCCGCGCACACCCACAGCGCCTCCGGCTCCGTCGTCGAGGCCGAGGCCGAGTTCTCCCATCTCTCCGAGAACGCCCCGAAGAAGAAGATCAGCGAGATCTTCGCCCAGCAGTGGCCCACCCTGATCCTCTGCATCGCCCTGGTCGGCGCCTACAACATCACCGACTACATGCTGCTGTCGTACATGCCGACCTACCTGACGGACACCCTCCACTACGAGGAGTCCCACGGCCTGCTGATCCTCCTGGGCACCATGGTCGCCCTGATGTGCGTCATCAGCACCGTCGGCAAGCTCAACGACCGCTACGGCCGCAAGCCCCTGCTGATGGCCGGCATGCTCGGCTTCTTCGTCCTGGCGATCCCGGCCTTCCTCCTGGTCAAGCAGGGCAGCATCCCCGCCGTCATCGGCGGCATGGCACTCCTGGGGCTCTCCCTGGTCTGCCTCCTGGGCACCATGTCCGCCGCCCTCCCGGCCCTCTTCCCCACCCACGTCCGCTACGGGTCCCTGTCCATCGGCTACAACCTGGCCGTCTCCCTCTTCGGCGGCACCACCCCCCTGGTGATCACCGCCCTCATGGACGTCTTCCACGAGAACGCCATGGTGCCCGCCTACTACACGATGGGCGCCGCCCTCGTGGGCGTCATCGCCGTCGCCTGCATGAAGGAGACCGCCCAACAGCCCCTCGACGGCTCCCCACCCTCGGTGGCCACCAAGGAAGAAGCCGTCGAACTCATCACGGCCCAGACGGCGGAACCGCGGTTCTGACCTGCGGATGCCAACCGAAGCGGGCCCGGGGGTTCTCCCCCGGGCCCGCTCCCCCTTCCGCCACCGCGCGTAACCGCCCTCACATTCGATCGTTGTTCAGTTCGAGAGGGCGCGGGCGGGGACCCTGCGCGCGGGACGGGGGACAGGGATAGTGGCGAACGTCTATACGCAGGAGCGGCTGGTCGAGGCCGCGCGTGAGTCGGCGTCGTATGACGAAGCCGTGCGGTGGTTCGGCAGTGCGCCCACACCGGGCCGCCGACGGTACGTACGCGCCAGGATGCGCGAAGCGGGCGTGGACACCACCCACTTCGCGCCAACGGGCGTACGGCACACCGAGGCCAGGCTCCGTGCGTTGGTGGCGCGCTCGCACAGCGTCGCAGAGGTCGTACGCCGCCTCGGCATCAGCCCGGTCGGCGGAAACCAGGCGCACATCGGCCGACGCATCGCCGAACTCCGTATTGACACCTCCCACTTCACGGCCGTGACCCGGCAGCGCCCCACGACCGGCACCCGGCGCCGGCTCGTTCTGGGGTCACCCGCAGACGGCCGTCTCCCAGGGGAGCGTCTGCGCCGCGAGCTACTGCGGCTAGGCGTTCCGGAGCGGTGCGCGAACTGCGGCACGGAGGCGCACTGGAACGGCAGACCGTTGCGACTGGAGGTCGACCACATCAATGGCCAATGGTGGGACAACCGGCCGGGCAACCTCCGCCTGCTGTGCCCCAACTGCCATGCGGTGACGGACACCTATCGCGGCCGCGCGCCGCGGCGGACGTGACCGCCGGGGCGCCCCGGCGCGCTTCGTATCCCCGCGAACTGCTCGTCCGCACGGCAGCCGAATCCACCGGTCCGGTCGACATGCTGCGGCGGCTCGGTGCTCCGTTGGGCAGCGAGCAACGCCGGTATCTGCGCAATCGGCTGCGACATTACGGCATCAGCACCGCGCACTTCGTCGACGAGCCGCTCCCCCGCCGGCCACGCCGTGTGTACACGGAGGCACTGCTGCGAGAAGCGGCCGTGCGGTCCCACAGCATCCGGGAGATGCTGGAGTACATGGAGGTGGTGCCGTACGCCAGCGCATATGGCCATCTCCGAACGAAACTGGACCAGTTCGGCATCGACACCTCCCACTTCGCTGTCCGAGGAAACGGCTCTCTCCTTCCACGAGCCGACCTGGCCAACGCTGTAGCCGCCTCCCAAAGCCTCGCCGGTGTCGCCAGACACCTGGCTCACGGCGGCAGCGCCCCGTCTCGCCGGACCGTCCAACGCAGCATCGAGGCATACGGCCTGTCGACCACCCACTTCACCGGCCAGGGGCACCTCCGTGGCCGCCCCTCGCCCACCCGCAGGCCGGCCGACGACATCCTGCGACGGCGTGAGCCGGGTTCCCGACGGGAGAAGACCACGCTCCTGCGCCGTGCCCTCGACGAGAAGCAGAGGCCCCGGCGCTGTGCGGCATGCGGCATCGGCGACACCTGGCAGGGCCGGCGACTGGTCCTGGAGATCGACCACATCAATGGCGACCGGCTCGACAACCGCCTGGAGAACCTCCGCTATCTGTGCCCGTCCTGCCACAGTCAGACCCGGAGCTTCTCCCGCGCGTCGGCGCACCCGGCCGTCCCTGTACGGGCGCCTGGCCGAGCACAGTAAGGTAGGCGCCGCGGGCCCGTACCCCAGCTGGCCAGAGGGCGCCGGTTTAGGTCCGGTGTGTCGTGGGTTCGAGTCCCACCGGGCCCATTTGCGCAGCGAAACGGCCTCCCCCGTCCGTGGACGGGGGAGGCCGTTTCGCTGCGCGGGCCTCAGCCCAACAACTCCCGCACCACCGGCGCCAGTGCCCGGAACGCCTTGCCGCGATGGCTGATGGCGTTCTTCTCGGCGGGGGTGAGTTCGGCGCAGGTGCGGGTGTCGCCGAGGGGCTGGAGGATCGGGTCGTAGCCGAAGCCGCCGGTGCCGGAGGGGGTGTGGCGCAGGGTGCCGTCGAGGGTGCCCTCGACGACGCGCTGGGTGCCGTCGGGCAGGGCCAGGGCCGCGGCGCAGGCGAAGTGGGCGGTGCGGTGGTCGTCGGCGATGTCGCCGAGCTGGGCGAGGAGCAGTTCGAGGTTGGCGCGGTCGTCGCCGTGCCGGCCGGCCCAGCGGGCGGAGAAGATGCCGGGGGCGCCACCGAGGACGTCGACGCAGAGGCCGGAGTCGTCGGCGACGGCGGGGTGGCCGGTGGCCTGGGCGAGGGCGTGGGCCTTGAGCAGGGCGTTCTCGGCGAAGGTGACGCCGGTTTCCTTGACGTCGGGGACGTCGGGGTAGGCGTCGGCGCCGACGAGTTCGACGTGCAGATCGGCCGCTTCGAGGATGGCGTGAAGCTCGTTGATCTTGCCGGTGTTGCGGGTGGCGAGGATGAGGCGCCGCGGTGCGGTGTCCGGGCCGGTGTGAGGCTGCATGGGCAGTGATTATCCCGGAGTGCAGATCTCGGTCATTTCACCGGCCCCGTCGACGATCGGCCGGATATCGGGGGTCTGATGGCGGTCGAGGGCCCGGCGGGCGTTCGTGAGGCCGGTGCGCACGGCGCCGAGGGCCTTGGCGAGGTCGGGGTCGCCGGTGTCGTTGCCGACCTCGCGCAGGTTCCGCTCGACGCCGTCGAGGGCCCGGCGGGTCTGTTGCGGGTCGTCGAGGGCGTGGCCGGCGGCCCGCTGGAGCTGGTCGGCGGCGTCGACGACGGAGCCGGCGGCCCGGGTGCAGTCCACGGCCTTCTGGACCGCTCCGCAGCCGGTGAGCGGGGGTAACGCGAGCAGGGCGGCGGCGGAGGCGGAGGCGGCGCGAACCGGTCAGGCCGTCGGACGAGGCCGGCAGCGGTCAGACGAGGCCGGTCTGGGTGAGCAGCATGGCGAGGACGAGGACGAGGGTCCAGCCGAGGAGGTGCTCCAGGAGCGGGTTGCCGTCCTGGGGCCCGCCGGTGCGGGCGCGGGGCGCGGTCGCGGCAGTGGTGGGCATGGGTCCACAGTGCCGCGGCCGGGGCGGCTTGCCCAGAGAGCGAGCTCCCATGAGAAAAGGGTCACAGGGGGAGGTGGCGGGTCCTCCCCCTGGGGCCGTGTGGTGGTGGCGTCGCGCGCGGCCGCCCGTGTGTCAGAGCGTGCGGGCCAGCGCCGCCCGTGTGTCAGAGCGTGCGGGCCAGCGCCGCCCGCTGGACCTCGTCGAGCGTGGCGCAGCCGGAGACGGCGAGGTCGAGGAGGGCGTTGAGCTCCTCGCGGGCGAAGGGCTCGGCCTCGGCGGTGCCCTGGACCTCGACGAAGCGGCCGTCGCCGGTGCAGACGACGTTCATGTCGGTCTCGGCGCGGACGTCCTCCTCGTAGCAGAGGTCGAGGAGGGGGGTGCCGTCGACGATGCCGACGCTGACGGCGGAGACGGTGCCGGTGAGGGGCTTGCGGCCGTGGCGGATGAGCTTCTTGCCCTGGGCCCAGGTGACGGCGTCGGCGAGGGCGACGTAGGCGCCGGTGATGGCGGCGGTGCGGGTGCCGCCGTCGGCCTGGAGGACGTCGCAGTCCAGGACGATGGTGTTCTCGCCGAGGGCCTTGTAGTCGATGACGGCGCGCAGCGAGCGGCCGATGAGGCGGCTGATCTCGTGGGTGCGGCCGCCGATCTTGCCGCGGACGGATTCGCGGTCGCCGCGGGTGTTGGTGGAGCGGGGCAGCATCGAGTATTCGGCGGTGACCCAGCCTTCGCCGGTGCCCTTGCGCCAGCGCGGGACGCCTTCGCTGACGGATGCGGTGCAGAAGACTTTGGTGTCGCCGAAGGAGATGAGGACGGAGCCTTCGGCGTGCTTGCTCCAGCCGCGTTCGATGGTGACCGGGCGGAGTTGTTCGGCGGTGCGGCCGTCGATGCGAGACATGGCGTAGACCCTATCGGCAACGCGAGGGCCCCACTCCGGGCGGTGGATCGTCCGGTGCGGGGCCGTCGGCAGGAGGCGCGCCGGGCGCGGCTCAAGTCCTCACATCATGTCTTCGATCTCGGCGGCGATGGGGTCGGCGTCGGTGCCGATGACGACCTGGATCGCGGTGCCCATCTTGACGACGCCGTGGGCGCCGGCGGCCTTGAGGGCGGCCTCGTCGACGAGGGAGGAGTCGACGACCTCGGTGCGGAGGCGGGTGATGCAGCCCTCGACCTCTTCGATGTTGTCGAGTCCGCCGAGCCCGGCGACGATCTTCTCTGCCTTGCTGGCCATGTCCACTCCTGCTTGTCTCGGCCGCCGGCGGTCCCGCCGGGCGGTTTCACACCGTAACGCACGTTCGGCCCAACTATGTGGGCGTTTGTCCGCTGTCTGGCGAAGGATGGCGATCACCGAAGTGCGCGCCGAACGGCCCGGACGGGACTGCCGGAACGCACCACAAGTGGTCTACACCACCAGTATGCGGCAAGCACCAGGGCGGTTGTCGACGGGCCGACCGCCGGGAGGACAGCGATGAGTGCGAACGCGGCGGCGGCACCGAGGCGGAACTGGGGAGCGAACCTCTTCCAGGGGCTGCAGAAGATGGGGCGCAGCCTGCAGTTGCCGATTGCCGTCCTGCCCGCTGCGGGCATTCTCAACCGCCTCGGCCAGCCGGATGTGTTCGGCGCGGACGGGCTGGGCTGGGACGCGGTCGGCAAGGTCTTCGCGGCCGCGGGCGGCGCCCTGCTGGATTCGGGGCTCGGCCTGCCGCTGCTGTTCTGCATCGGTGTGGCGATCGGCATGGCCAAGAAGTCGGACGGGTCGACGGCGCTGGCGGCGGTGGCCGGCTTCCTCGTCTACTTCTCGGTGATGCACGCGTTCCCGGCGGGCTGCGCCGCGGGGCAGACGTACACCCAGGCCGGCCTGTGGAGCGGGGTGTGCGTCGACAAGACGCTGACCGTGACGCAGGCCTCCTTCCAGAACCCGGGGGTCTTCGGCGGCATCGTCATGGGGTTCCTGTCCGCCTGGCTGTGGCAGCGCTTCCACCGGGTGAAGCTGGTGGACTGGCTGGGGTTCTTCAACGGCCGCCGGCTGGTCCCGATCATCATGGCCTTCGTCGGGCTGGTGTTCGCGGTGCTGTGCCTGTTCGTCTGGCAGCCGATCGGTGACGCGCTGACGAGCTTCAGTGAGTGGCTGACGGGGCTGGGGTCGTGGGGCGCCGGGCTCTTCGGCGTCGCCAACCGCGCGCTGCTGGTGATCGGCCTGCACCAGTTCCTGAACACCTTCGTCTGGTTCCAGTTCGGCAGCTTCACCAAGCCGGACGGCACGGTCGTGCACGGTGACATCAACCGGTTCCTGGCGGGCGACCCGACGGCGGGGCAGTTCACCACCGGGTTCTTCCCGATCATGATGTTCGCGCTGCCGGCCGCGGCGCTGGCCATCGCGCACTGCGCCAAGCCGCACCGCCGCAAGGAGATCGCCGGCATGATGCTGTCGGTCGGCCTGACCTCGTTCGTGACGGGCGTGACCGAGCCGATCGAGTATTCGTTCCTGTTCGTCGCGCCGGTGCTGTACGCGATCCACGCCGTGCTGACCGGTGTGTCGATGGCGGTGAGCTGGGCGCTGGGCGTGCACGACAGCTTCAGCTTCTCGGCCGGCCTGATCGACTACGTCATCAACTGGGGGCTGGCGACCAAGCCCTGGCTGATCATTCCCATCGGCCTGTGTTTCGCGGTGGTCTACTACGCCCTCTTCCGCTTCGTGATCACGAAGTTCAATCTGGCGACGCCCGGCCGGGAGCCGGACGAGGTGGGCGATGCGATGGAGCAGGAGAACGTGAAGTAGGGGCCGGCCAGGGGCTCCCAGCTCGCTCCGCCCCGCCTCGCCCCCCTCTCACGCCGACTCGCTCCGCCCCGCCCCGCCCGTCCGCGGTGATCTTGCCCGGGGTGAAGGCGATCCTGCCCGGGGCGAAGGCGATCTTGCCCGCGGCGAACTCCCCCGCGCACAGCGGGAGTTGCGGAGGCCCTCCCCCGCCCCCTTCGCACCCGCTCCGGCCGTCCGCCGGAGCCCGGTGAGCGCGGGCGTTCCGGGGCCTTCACGGGGATTCCTTTGCGGCGAACGACCGTGTAAGAATGGTCTAAACCACTGACCGGTATAGACCAGTGGTTTCCCCTATCGAGTCCCCGCCTCACCAGGAGGAATCCGATGAGTTCGGCCACCGCGACAGCGGCCCCCAAGAAGAAGGGCCGCGGCTCGGGCGCCATGGCAGTGGCCCAGCGCATCGGCCGCAGCCTGATGCTACCGATCGCCACACTGCCCGCGGCAGCACTGATGGTGCGGCTCGGCCAGCCGGACATGCTCGGCCGGGAGTCGTTCCCCGCGTTCCTGAACAAGATCGCCGAGTTCATGGCGGCCGGTGGCGGCGCGCTGCTCGACAACATGCCGATGCTCTTCGCCGTGGGCATCGCGATCGGCTTCGCCAAGAAGTCCGACGGCTCCACCGCCCTGGCCGCGGTCGTCGGCTACCTGGTCTTCAGCAAGGTCCTCGGCACCTTCTCGGACAGCAGCCTGCCCACCGTCCAGAAGATCGTCGACGGCAAGATAACCGACGCCGCCCCGCCGGTGGACGCGGGAGTGCTGGGCGGCGTCGTGATGGGCATCGTGGTCGCGCTGCTCTACCAGCGCTACAGCCGCAAGAAGCTGCCCGACTGGCTCGGCTTCTTCGGCGGCCGCCGCCTCGTGCCGATCCTCGCCGCCTTCGCCGGCCTCGCCATCGGCATCGTCTTCGGCTACATCTGGCCCGTGCTCGGCGCCGGTCTGCACAGCTTCGGCGCCTGGCTCGTCGGCTCGGGCGCGGTGGGCGCCGGTATCTTCGGTGTCGCCAACCGTGCGCTGATCCCGGTCGGCATGCACCACCTGCTGAACTCCTTCCCGTGGTTCCAGGCCGGTGACTACCACGGCAAGCACGGCGACATCGCCCGCTTCCTGGCCCACGACCCCTCGGCCGGACAGTTCATGACCGGCTTCTTCCCGATCATGATGTTCGCGCTGCCGGCCGCCTGCCTGGCGATCGTGCACTGCGCCCGGCCCGAGCGCCGCAAGGTCGTCGGCGGCATGATGCTCTCCATCGCGCTGACCGCCTTCGTCACCGGCGTCACCGAGCCGATCGAGTTCACCTTCATGTTCATCGCCCCGGTGCTGTACGCCATCCACGCGGTGCTGACCGGTGTCTCGATGGCGCTGACCTGGGCCCTGGGGATGAAGGACGGGTTCGGCTTCTCGGCCGGCGCGATCGACTTCCTGCTGAACCTCGGCATCGCCACCAAGCCGTGGCTGCTGGCCCTGATGGGTCTGGTCTTCGCGGCGCTGTACTACACGGTGTTCCGGTTCGCGATCGTCAAGTTCAACCTGCCGACCCCCGGACGCGAGTCCGAGGAGGAGATCGCCGCGGAGGACAAGGCCCAGTACAAGGCCTGACCCCCGCGGATCCGCGGCACACGGCGAGGGCCCCCGGAGACCGTTCGGTTTCCGGGGGCCCTCGCCGTGTGCCGCAGGACGCTTCCCGCGGCCCGCTTCAGATCTCGTAGACGGCGCCCGCCTTGGCGACCTCGACCGGCCCGTCATAGACCTTCTGGGCGTCACGGACGCTGATGTCCGGGTCGGTCCATGGCGGGATGTGGGTCAGCACCAGCCGCCCCGCGGCGGCCCGCCGGGCGGCCTCGCCGGCCTCGCGCCCGTTGAGGTGCAGGTCCGGGATGTCTTCCTTGCCGTAGGTGAAGGACGCCTCGCACAGGAAGAAGTCGGTGCCCGCCGCGAGGGTCTCCAGCGCGTCGCAGGGGCCGGTGTCCCCGGAGTACGTCAGCGACCGGCCGCCGTGCTCGACCCGGACGGCGAAGGCCTCCACGGGGTGCTTGACCCGCTCCGTACGGATCGTGAACGGCCCGAGGGTGAAGGTGCCCGGCGTCAGGGTGCGGAAGTCGAAGACCTCGCTCATCGCGCCGTCGTACGGCAGGTCGGCGTGCGCCACGGTCAGCCGGCGCTCGGTTCCGGCCGGCCCGTAGACCGGCATCGGCGCACACCGGCCGCCGTCCGGGCGGTAGTAGCGCACGACAAAATAGCCGCACAGGTCGATGCAGTGATCGGCGTGCAGGTGCGACAGGAGTACGGCATCCAGGTCATAGAGGCCGGTGTGGCGCTGCAGCTCACCCAGGGAGCCATTGCCCATGTCGAGGAGCAGCCTGAAGCCGTCGGCCTCCAGGAGGTAGCTCGAGCAGGCCGATTCCATCGAAGGGAACGACCCCGAGCATCCGACGACAGTGAGCTTCATACGGGCGTGAACCTCCGTGGGCGTGGGCGGCGGTCAGGCGCCTTCCCCGGCTCGCACGCGGTGGAGAGCTCGGGGAGGGTCCATGGGGGGTTTCCCGGCGGGCCCTGCCGGGGTGTTGCCGGATCCTTGGCGGTCGGTGCGGTGCCCACGAGCGTAAGGCGCAAAAGGTGCTGTGGCTCCTCCAGCGGGGCGAGCTGTGGGCGGAATCACCAGTCCGGGCTGACGCCCCGTACGCCCGTACGCAGTGGCCCCTTCCGCCACCCGTTCCGCCACCGTCCCGCCGCTGTTCCGCCGCTCCGTTCCACCGGCTTCCGCCCTCCGCGCCCCGGGGGCCCCGGAGGTGCCGGGGCGCCCCGGGGCGCTCGCCTCGTGCCGGCCCCGCCGGGGAGGGCCGCCGCCCGTCACCCCGTGTGCCGCCACCCCACGCCTACGCCCAGAGCTGCCCGTGCAGCGTGGCGATCGCCGCCTCGGTGGACTCGGCGGTGTACACGCCGGTGGAGAGGTACTTCCAGCCGCCGTCGGCGACGACGAAGACGACGTCGGCGCTCTCCCCCGCCTTGACGGCCTTGCGGGCGACGCCGATCGCGGCATGCAGCGCCGCGCCGGTGGAGATGCCCGCGAAGATGCCTTCCTCCGCGAGGAGTTCGCGGGTGCGGCGGACCGCGTCCTCGGAACCGACCGAGAAGCGGGTGGTGAGCTGGGACTCGTCGTAGAGCTCGGGGATGAAGCCCTCGTCGAGGTTGCGCAGCCCGTAGACCACGTCGTCGTAGCGCGGCTCGGCGGCGACGATCTGGACGCCGGGGACGTGCTCGCGCAGATAGCGTCCGACGCCCATCAGGGTGCCGGTGGTGCCGAGCCCGGCCACGAAATGGGTGACCGAGGGGAGGTCGGCGAGGATCTCGGGGCCGGTGGTGGCGTAGTGCGCACCGGCGTTGTCGGGGTTCCCGTACTGGTAGAGCATCACCCAGTCGGGATGCTCGGCGGCCAGTTCCTTGGCGACCCGTACGGCCGTATTGGAGCCGCCCGCCGCGGGCGAGGGGATGATCTCCGCGCCCCACATGGCGAGCAGCTCCCGCCGCTCGGACGAGGTGTTCTCCGGCATCACGCACACGATGCGGTAGCCCTTGAGCTTGGCCGCCATGGCGAGCGAGATGCCGGTGTTGCCGCTGGTCGGCTCCAGGATGGTGCAGCCGGGGGTGAGCCGGCCGTCCTTCTCGGCCTGCTCGACCATGTGCAGCGCGGGCCGGTCCTTGATCGAACCCGTGGGGTTGCGGTCCTCCAGCTTCGCCCAGATACGGACGTCGTCGGAGGGCGACAGGCGCGGGAGGCGGACGAGAGGAGTGTTCCCGACCGCCGCCAGCGGGGAGTCGTAACGCACGTCAGACCAGCCCGTCCCGGGGCGCCATCGCCGCGGCGGAGCCGCCCGCCACGGCCGGGAGGATCGTCACGTTGTCGCCGTCGGCGAGCTTGGTGGAGATGCCTTCCAGGAAGCGGACGTCCTCGTCGTTGAGGTAGACGTTCACGAAGCGGCGCAGCTGCTCGCCCTCGACGAGGCGCTCGCGGATGCCGGTGTGCCGGCTCTCCAGGTCGGTGAAGAGGTCGGCGAGGGTCTCTCCGCTGCCCTCGACGGCCTTCTGGCCGTCGGTGTAGGTGCGCAGGATGGTCGGGATTCGGACCTCGATGGCCATGGGGTGCTCCTGTGGGAGTGCGGGTCGGGGGCGGTGCGTCCCGGGGTGCACGGCCTACGGCGTGCCGGGAGGGCGTCGGGTGACGCGGGAAGTGCGGGGGGTTGCCGAAGACGCGCGCCGCGCGCCCGGGGCAGGCCGGGTCAGGCGGCGGCGCAGCGCGGACAGATGGCGCTGGAAAGCCGGCACAGATCGACGTGCAGCCGTGCGGCTCCGCAGCCGAACGCGCCCAGCAGGGCGGATGCGGAGCGACGCGTGGCGAGCGGAGCGAGCAGCAGCATGCCCGGCCTCTTTTCGCTCACGTCAGGGTCAACCATGCGGTCATCGTATCGATTCCCGGTCCGGGTTTTGGAACCACGTCCCATGATGCGGACGATTGCTGTACGCCAGGTGGGACGCGCTCAGGAGTACGCCGCCACGACCTCGACCTCTTCCTCGGTCACCGTGCCGTCGACGATACGGAACGAGCGGAACTGGAACGGCCCGGCGTCGTCGGCGTCAGCGGTGGATACCAGGACATAGTGGGCAGCCGGCTCGTTGGCGTAGGAGATGTCGGTGCGCGAGGGGTAGGCCTCGGTGGCGGTGTGCGAGTGGTAGATGATCACCGGCTCCTCGTCCCGGTCGTCCATCTCCCGGTAGAGCTTGAGCAGGTCGGCCGAGTCGAACTCGTAGAACGTGGGCGAGCGGGCGGCGTTCAGCATCGGGATGAACCGCTCGGGGCGGCCGCTGCCGGCCGGGCCCGCGACCACGCCGCAGGCCTCGTCGGGGTGGTCCTGGCGCGAGTGCTCGACGATCTGGTCGTGGAGGGCCTTGGTGAGGGTCAGCATGGCGCCAAGGATAAGAGGAGCGGGCGGAGCGCTGGGCTGAGGGTGGCGGTGAGCGACGGGGCGAGCACGCAGCGGGCCCGTACGTACCGAAAACTGGTACGTACGGGCCCGCATGCTGGACGTCAGGAGTGGCGCCCGGGGTGGTGCGTGGGTGCTAGGCGTCCTTGGCGTCCTTGGCGGGGGCCTGCCGGCCCGCCGCGGCGGACGTCAGGCCGTTCGCCGCGTCCCGGCGCTTGATGCACAGGTAGCCCACGCCCAGGATGAGCGCCCAGACGGGCGCCGCGTAGAGCGAGATCCGGGCGTCCGGGTCGACGCCCATCATCACGATCACCATGGCGATGAAGGCCAGCGCGAAGATCGAGGTGTAGGGGCTGCCGGGGGCCTTGAACTCGGACTCCGGCAGCTCGCCGCGGTTCGCCTTGGCGCGGTAGCGCAGCTGCGAGGCCAGGATGACGATCCACGCCCACATACCGGAGATGGTGGCGAAGGAGACGACGTAGTTGAACGCCTCGCCGGGCCACTGGTAGTTGATGTAGACGCCGAACAGCATCATCGCGACCGAGACGCCGGTGCCCCAGGTGGGCAGGCCGTTCTTGCTGAGCTTGGTGAAGAACTTCGGGCCATGGCCGTTGAGCGCGAGGTCGCGCAGCATCCGGCCGGTGGAGTACATGCCGGAGTTGGCCGAGGAGAGCGCGGCCGTCAGCACGACGAAGTTGACGATGCCCGCACCGGCCGGCAGGCCGATCTGCTGGAAGGCCTCCACGAAGGGGCTGACGCCCGGCTTGAAGACCGTCCAGCTGACGACGGACAGGATGATGATCAGCGCACCGATGTAGAAGAGGCCGATCCGCCACGGCACGGTGTTGATCGCCTGGGGCAGGACCTTCTTCGGGTTGGTCGCCTCGCCCGCGGTGACGCCGACGAGTTCGACGGCGAGGAAGGCGAACATCACGATCTGCAGCGTCATCAGCGTGCCGCCGATGCCCTTGGGGAAGAAGCCGCCGTGGGACCACAGGTTGGTGAAGGAGGCGGTGTCACCGGCGTTGGAGAAGCCGAGGGTGATCACGCCGAGGCCGATCAGGATCATGCCGACGATCGCGGTGACCTTGACCATCGAGAACCAGAATTCCAGCTCACCGAAGATCTTCACGGAGATCAGGTTGATACCGAAGAGCGCGACGGTGAAGACCAGCGCAGCCGCCCATTGCGGTATGCCCTTGTTCCAGTACTGCACATAGGTGGCCGCGGCGGTCACTTCGGTAATGCCGGTGACGACCCAGAACAGCCAGTACGTCCAGCCGGTCACAAAGCCGACGAAGGGGCCGAGGAACTCTCTCGCGTACTCCGAGAAGGAGCCGGAGACGGGCCGGTACATGAGCAGTTCGCCCAGGGCCCGCATGATGAAGAAGATGACCAGACCGACGATGGCGTAGGCGAGAATGATGCTCGGCCCGGCCATCGAGATCGCCTTACCGGCTCCGAGGAAGAGACCGGTACCGATGGCGCCACCAATGGCGATCATCTGGATCTGACGGTTTCCCAGACCGCGCTGATAGCCCTCTTCGGGGGCCTGCTCAGCTGCCTCGTTGCCGTCGTGTTGCTTGTCGACCTGCACAGAGGTCATGTGTGGTGCGCCTTTCTCCATACCGACCCGGTCTGTCCGGATCGGGTCCCGATCCCCCCGGATGGAGTCCTGCTGCCGACGGTCGGCCGGCCAAGCGCTCCCGCAGCGACAGGGGTGGCGTCACTCACGGCAGGTCGTGAACATCTATCACGCCCCCTCGAAGATCGCCTAGGGATGGCGTGAACAGCACCACGGGAAAAAGGGGCCAAACCGAGTAAGTGCCTACAACTTGCTTGGCGGCGGTAATGGGATCGTTATGCGGATTTGAGCATCCGCTGAGCGAACACCGTGTGAACAGCCGGGGCGATATGCCCGGCTTTCATCCCATCAGTGACTCGACCAGAGTCTCCTGAAGCCCACCGAGCCAGAGATATGCCATCACCATCGGCTTGCGGGGGTCGCTGTCCGGCAGCCGCAACAGCTCACCGCCGTCCTCTTCATCGGTCACTTCAAGCCGCGTCCCGATGGCCAGCCTGAGGTCGTTGAGGGCCCCCAGCCACTGCCGGCACTCCGCGGGCTTGAGCCGCAGCTCCGCGCTCCCGCCGCCGGACGGTGCCAGCGTGTCCAGCGCGCGGATCAGCGCGAGGGTGTCCTCGCGCTTGCGGGAGCGCAGATCGTTCTCGGTGTAGCGGCGGAATTCGGCGGAGGCCGCGCGGACGTCGTCGTCGGGGACGAGGTCGGGCCCGCCGTAGGCGTCGGGGAAGAGACGGGCCAGGACCGGGTCGGCGGGCGGCTCGCTGGGGCCGTCGTTGAAGATCGACGCCAGCAGGTCGTCGCCCTCGCGCTCCCCGGTCTCCTCGCCCGGGCCGATCAGCTCCATCAGCTGGACGGCGAGGCTGCGCAGGATGGAGATCTCGACCTCGTCGAGGGGGACCGAGGCGCCGCCGTCGGGCAGCGGTGCGAACTGCCCGGTCATCGGCGGTCCTGCTGGAGGGTCGCCCACAGGCCGAAGCCGTGCATGGCCTGCACGTCGCGCTCCATTTCCTCGCGGCTTCCGCTGGAGACCACCGCGCGGCCCTTGTGATGGACGTCGAGCATCAACTGGTGCGCCTTGTCCTTGGAATAGCCGAAGTACGTCTGGAAGACGTAGGAGACATAGCTCATGAGATTCACGGGGTCGTTGTGGACGATCGTGACCCACGGGACGTCGGGCTCGGGGACCTCGAAGGGAGCCTCGCTCGACTCGGGACGCTCGGTCTCGACCGGGACACTGAGGGTGCAGTGGTGCGGCCGGAGCGTGATGGTGGGTGACGGGTGGGCGCTCACAGGCCCCATGCTGCCACCCGGGGACCTGTGACGCACAAATGCCCCTCGCGCGGGCCGCGTCGGCGAGCCGCGCCCGCCCGCCGGCCGGGCCGCCGGGAGGCCCTCACCCCACTATCGTCAAAGTGACGAGTATTGGGGGTAGCATCATCCCCATGAACACAGCAGACCTGGGGCTGCCGGTGGCCGTGCCGTCAACTGCGCTCTTCACCGACCAGTACGAACTCACCATGCTGCAGGCCGCGTTGCGGTCCGGCACCGCGGACCGGCGCTCGGTCTTCGAGGTCTTCACCCGCCGGCTGCCCGAGGGCCGCCGCTACGGCGTGGTGGGCGGCACCGGCCGGGTGCTGGACGCGGTGGAGAACTTCCGCTTCGACGAGACGATCCTCGGCTTTCTGCGCGAGCGCGGCATCCTCGACGAGCCGACCCTCGACTGGCTGGCCGGCTTCCGCTTCCGCGGCGACATCTGGGGCTATCCGGAAGGCGAGGTCTACTTCCCCGGCTCCCCCGTCATGCGGGTCGAGGGCACCTTCGCCGAGGCGGTGCTGCTGGAGACGGTGATCCTCTCGATCCTCAACCACGATTCCGCGGTGGCCGCGGCCGCCTCCCGGATGTCGGTGGCGGCCGGCGACCGGCCGCTGATGGAGATGGGCGCCCGCCGCACCCACGAGCTGGCGGCGGTGGCCGCGGCCCGCGCCGCCTACGTCGGCGGCTTCCACACCACCTCCGACCTGGCGGCCGGCTTCCGCTACAACATCCCCACCGTCGGCACCAGCGCCCACGCCTTCACCCTGCTGCACGACACCGAGCGGGACGCCTTCACCGCCCAGGTCGACACCCTCGGCAGCGGCACGACCCTGCTCGTGGACACCTTCGACGTCGCCGAGGCGGTGCGCACCGCCGTGGAGGTGGCCGGGCCCGGCCTCGGTGCCGTACGGATCGACTCCGGTGATCTGCTGCTGATCGCCCACCGGGTGCGCCAGCAGCTGGACGAGCTGGGCGCCACCAAGACCAAGATCGTGGTCACCAGCGATCTCGACGAGTACGCCATCGCCTCGCTGGCCGCCGCGCCGGTGGACGCGTACGGCGTCGGCACCCAGCTGGTGACCGGCAGCGGGCACCCGACGTGCTCGATGGTCTACAAGCTGGTCGCCCGCGCCGACAGCGACGCGCCCGGCGCCCCGCTGCGGCCGGTCGCCAAGCGCTCGATGGGGGCCAAGACCTCGCTCGGCGGCCGCAAGTGGGCGGCGCGCCGGCCGGACGCGGACGGTGTCGCCGAGGCCGAGGTCATCGGCACCGGCCCGGTCCCGGCGGAGCTGGCCGACCGGCAGCTGCTGGTGCCGCTGGTGAGCGGCGGCACCGTGGTGGCGCGTGAGCCGCTGGACGCCGCCCGCGACCGGCACATCGCCGCCCGCGACCGGCTGCCGCTGTCGGCGACCCAGCTCTCCCGGGGCGAGGCCGTGCTGCCCACCGAATACGTCTGACGCGTCCCCGGCGGCCGGCGCGGGCAGCGGCGCGCCCGCCGCCCCGCGGCCGCCGGGCTCCGAAGCACTCCCGCAATCCCCCGCCAGTGGCTACCCTCGGTCACACCACCGCACCACATTCCGGGCCGGTCCCCCGATTCCCAGCCGGAAGGCACGCACCATGCACCGGGCATTGATCGTCGTTGATGTGCAGAACGACTTCTGCGAGGGCGGCAGCCTCGCGGTGGCGGGGGGCGCGGATGTCGCGGCGGCCATCACCGATCTGGTCGGCCAGACGGCCGGCGGCTGCTACCGCTACGTCGTGGCCACCCGGGATCACCACATCGACCCCGGTGACCACTTCTCCGAGCACCCCGACTACGAGCACTCCTGGCCGGTGCACTGCGTGGCCGGCACCGAGGGCAGCGGCTTCCACCCCAACTTCACCCCGGCGATCGCCTCCGGGGCCATCGACGCGGTCTTCGACAAGGGCACCCACTCCGGGGCGTACAGCGGCTTCGAGGGCACGGATGAGAACGGCACCCCGCTCGCGGACTGGCTGCGCGGCCACGGCGTCACCGAGGTCGACGTGGTCGGCCTGGCCACCGACCACTGCGTGCGCGCCACCGCCCTGGACGCGGTCCGGGCCGGGCTGCGCACCCATGTCCTGCTGGATCTGACGGCCGGCGTGGCCGCGCACACCACCGAGCGGGCGCTGGCGGAGCTGCGCGCGGCGGGCGCCGAGCTGACCGGGAAACCGGTGGTCCTCGGCGGCTGACGCCCCTCGCGGCGCATGCCCGGCCCGCGGCCTTCCGCGGGTGCCCTCGGGGCCCCGCGCGCTACCCCGCGGCCCGGTAGTCGGCGGCGGACGCCGGGGGGATCTGCGGTCGCATCAGCGCCCGTATCGGATGCCAGGACTCGGTGTCGTCCTCCGGCGTCTCGCGCCAGACCACCCCGTCCGGGTGGTGCAGTACGGCCGTGATCTCGTCGGGTGTGGGCGGCTCGGTGTTGCCGCGCAGGTAGACCCTGCGCAGCCCGAGGTTGCGCAGCCTGGTCAGGGCGCGCTGGCGGTTCACCGCATGGACCAGCACCCGGACCCGGCACCCGCAGTCGTACGGGCCGGGCCGCGGGCCGTGAGCCGGCCTGGGCAGTGAGAGGGCGACCACCACGCTCCCTCCAGGGAGCCTGATGTAACCGCCACCGGACTTGATCATTTCTCCCCCGTGAGACTTCGCGTCAACAAGGAACTGTAGAACGCATCTAAACGCGAATCGGCCGCCGCCCGCTAGGGGGCGACGACCGAATAGCCTCTGACCTGCGATTTTACCTTCTACTTACCGGCGGGGCCCACCTGGACCGTCACCGTGGAGCCGTCCCGGGCCTCCTTGAGGATCTTGATCCGGGTGTTGGTGTCAGGAACGATCACGCCACCGGTCGGGTTCGTCTTGTCGTAGTAGACGCCGTGCCGGTCGTCGAAGAGCGTGACGCCCTTCTTCGAGGTGATCTTGACCTCCTTGCCGTCCCGGTGGAGGGTCAGCGCGTCGGTCGGGAACCGCGTGAAGGTCGAGTCGTAGCTCTGGAAGCGGTTGCGCATCAGCTTGCCGTCGGCCCAGTGCTCGGCCTTGGGGTGCGCGTCGACCGGCAGGATCTGCCCGTAGCCGGGGTGCTGGCCGACGTTGTTGTCCGCCTGCGAGGTGTCCCACAGCCAGATCAGTACACCGTTCTGGTAGGGGAAGTGCTCCACCCAGGACGGCTTGGCCGTGGTCCAGCCGAAGTTGTACGGACCGACCTTGAGGGTCTTGTCGTACGACACGTACTGGCGGTTCTCGGCGATGTAGTACTGCGGGTAGGACTTGGTGAACGAGGCCCCGATCCGCGAGAAGCCCTTGCTGGTCCAGCCGTTGTCGCCGCTCTCGGCGTTGTCACTGAAAAGCGGCGTGCCGTCGGCGGTCACGCTGACGGTGTCGGCCGCGAAGCCCTTACCGGAGGTGCCGCCGTCGGTCTGGTAGCGGAAGCGCAGGTCGATCTTCTTGCCCGCGTAGGCGTCCAGCGGGTAGGCCAGGTCCTGGTAGGCGGCCACGGTGCCGGTCAGGGCGGGCTTGTCGCTGCCGTCGCGCGAAATGGGCTTGCCGCCCGCGGTGCCGTCCAGCGCGGTCCAGTTGTTGCCGCCGTCGGTCGAGACCTCGGCGTAGAGGTAGTCGTAGTCCTTCTCGATGTCCCACCAGCCCTTGAGGCCCAGGGACGCCTTGGACTTACCGGTGAGGTCCACCTGCCGGGTCAGGGTGTTCTTCAGGTCGTCGCCCCTGCCGCTCCACCACTGGTGCGAGCCCTCGGCGGGCTGGACGACCTCGGTCTTGACCTGCTTGGCGGGCAGCGTGACGACCACGGCCTGCTTGTTCTTGGTGTTGTACTCGGAGACGCCCAGCTTGTAGGAGGACTTGGCCGCGGCCTTCGCCTTGCCGTAGTTGAGCCAGCCCAGCTGCAGCTTGTCCCAGGCACTCATGTCACCGGGCAGGTTGCCGATGCTGTCCTTGCCGGTGCCGAGCCAGGAGCCGCCCGACATCAGCGACCAGAAGTCCACGGAGGATTCGCCGGTGCCGGAGGTGTCGTACTCGTCCGGCAGGCCCAGGTCGTGACCGTACTCATGGGCGAAGACGCCGAGTCCGCCGTTCTCCGGCTGCATCGTGTAGTCGCCGACCCAGATGCCGGTGTCGCCGATCTGGGTGCCACCCGCCTTGTTGGCACCCGGGCCGGTCTTGCCCGCGTCGGTGCCGTAGGCGTACCAGCGGTGTGCCCAGAGAGCGTCGGTCTTCTGGACGCCGCCACCGGCGGACTCGTCCTCGCCGGCGTGCACGATCTGGAAGTGGTCGATGTAGCCGTCGGGCTCGTTGAAGTTGCCGTCGCCGTCGTGGTCGTAGCGGTCCCACTGGTCGTACTTGGCGAGGTCGGCCTTGATCTGGGCGTCGGTACGACCCTTGGCCTTCTGGTCCTTGGCCCACTGGTTGACGCCGTCGCGGATCAGGTCCCAGACGTTGTTGCAGTTGTGCTGGCCGCAGTAGTTGGAGCCGTAACGGGCCTCGTTCGAATCGACCTTGACC
Source organism: Streptomyces sp. NBC_01454 (assembly GCF_036227565.1). Lineage (NCBI taxonomy): Bacteria > Bacillati > Actinomycetota > Actinomycetes > Kitasatosporales > Streptomycetaceae > Streptomyces > Streptomyces sp. NBC_01454. Next base: position 5,184,263 of record NZ_CP109460.1, on the reverse strand, counting down.
CAGTCGGAGACCTCGCCGTTGACCGAGTAGCGGCCCGAGGACTGCTTCTCGTAGTACTTCGCCAGCGACTGCTTCTTCTTGTCGTGGGAGAAGTAGAGGTCCTGGAAGTGCTTCTGGTTGAAGTCCTTCTGCCAGGCCGTGCTGTTGTCCTTGGCACGGTCCGGCTGGGCTATCCGGTTGTGTGCCGGGCCGGGGTCGCCGCCGTACTTCTTCACCGGCGGCTTGGGACCGTCGCCGTCCGGGTCGTACATCGTGGTGTCGTCGACCTTGTCGCCGAAGTCCACCAGGATCGTGAAGATCTTGTCGGTCTTCTTCCGGGCCAGCTCGACGTACTTGCTCTTGCCGAGCTTGACGACCGCGGAACCGCCCCGCTCGGTCGGCTTGGCGTCACCGGCGAGGACCTGCTGGAGCGCTTCCTTGCGCTCGGCCGTCTGGCGGTCGCTGAACGGGCCCTTGAGGTCGTGGTCCACGGTCCGCTCAGGGGCCGGGTCCTGGCGCTTGGCGACGGGCGACGGACCCTGCGGGTCGGCCGAGGCCACCCCCGAAGACAAAGCGGCCGCCCCGATCGCAGCAATTGCCGTGGCCAGGGCGGCCGATCTGAACACCCTTCTCTGCTGTCTCACTTGGCGCTGTCCTCCCCTTAGACCGGTCACTGTTCGAGGGCATTCGACCGGAAGTACGGGGAAAAAGACAGATCTTGACTTGAGCACGACAGCGAAGTACGTTACTCGGTCCGCCAGTTGCGGCTATCGGACACCGCGCGGCGGTACGTGGGAGAGGTCACCGCACCCGGGCAGGGGCCGGGCGTATATGCCCGCTGGACATGCGCCCCCCGCTCCCAACTGGCATGACGCCACGGCGTCGAAGCTCAGCGCGCGGTTTCGTGCGCCCCCGTGCTCCACCACCGTGGGTTAGGTCACGCTTACCTGGCGTTCCGCACGGGCAAGGAGAACCGTAGGCTCCTTCGTTGGCGCGTGCTTGACCTACCCCCTGCCGACCCTCCGAGGACGGATTCCGCCATGCCTCGTCCGACCGCCGCACAGCTCGCCTACGGTTCGGCCACCGTCTTTTTCTCCACCCTCGCGATGCTGCTGCTGTCGCAGACGCAGACCGGGATCGGGGTCGCGGTCATCGCCATCGCCGGACTCGGACTCGGGCTGCTCGTCGCCATGACGGTGCCGATGCCCGCGGTGCCGCGGGTGGTCCGCCGGCGTGCCGGACGGGCCGAGTCGCCCGCCGCGTCCGCCTCTTCACCGGCCGTCCCGGCGCCGTCCGGGCGTATCCGGCCGGCGGGTTCCCCCTCCCGTGCCCGCCGGTGGCACCTCGCCGAGCCGGCCGCGGTCACCCGCGCCCGGATCGGCGAGCACTCACGCTGACGCGGGCCGGGCCGGCTCCGTGGACACCACCACGGTCTTCGCCGCCTTGTCGTGCAGACACTGCTGATACGGCTTGTCCCAGGTACACCACAAGACGTTGACCAGCCAGAAAATGAAGCCGCAGCACGGCACGATCTCCGGCAGCGAATAGACCGCGGCCCGGGTCCAGCCCGCCTGGGGGGTGGGGATCGAGCCGTTCGCCAGCATCGCCACCCGGATCTTCATCGCCATCTTGCCGAGGGTCTGGCCGCGACTGCTGAGCATCAGCCCCTCATAGATCAGATACACCAGCATGGTGACGCCCGAGACCGTCCACTGCCGGCCGGCCTGACCGCTGTCGGTGCTGAAGTAGTTCACCCCGCCGACGATCAGGGACATGATGATGCCCACCGGCACCCCGATGATGATCGCGTCGATGATGCGCGCGACGAGCCGGCGGCCGCGGTTGGCCAGCGGCGGCATCCCGGCCAGCGGATCGGCCGGCTGCCCGTACTGCCCGCCGTAGGGATCGCCGGCATACGGGCCGCCTGCGTACGGCCCCCCGCCGTACGCGCCGCCACCGGGGGGCGGGGTGCCGCCGGGAGGCGGCGGGGGCTGCTGACCGCCCGGAGGCTGCTGGCCGCCCGGGGGTGGTGCGGCGCCCTCGCCGCCGCCCGTCCCGTTGGCGTGATTGTTGCGCGGGGAGCCGTTCTCCCGGGACGAGCTGTTGCCGGGAGCGCCGCCCGCCGGGGGCTCCTGCGGCTTCTTCAGGAACGGCTCGTTCTCCGGCGGCTCACCGGGGCCGGGGCCGGGCTGGTCGGTACTCATGGCCCGAGTCGACCGCTTGTCGCGGCCCGCCGCATCCGGCGAAGTCCGTTCGGGGGACGGCCGTCCCCCGGGCGGGAGCGCCGGCGGGGCGTGCCGCCGGCGTCATCCGGGCCACGACGGGGCGGGCCCGCGCGCGAGGGGCGGGCCTCCCGGGCGGCGGGTGTCCGCCCGCGCGGGCGCGCTCAGTCGGCGGCGACGAACGTCCGCGCCACCTTGTCGTGCCAGCACTGTCGCCAGGGCCGGTCGAACAGGCACCAGGCGGCGTTCAGCACGCCGACGGCCAGGACGCCGAGCACGCCGTAGACGAACCAGCGCTTGAGGGCCGCGCCGAGGGTCGGGGTGTCGTGGCTCTCGATGTCGAGGACCCGGACGCCGCACAGCTTCTTGCCCAGGGTGCGGCCCCACTTGAGGGTCGGCAGCGCCTCGTAGAGCGCGCCGCCGAGCAGCAGGACGGCCAGGATCGTGGCGAAGACCGGGATGGTCGTGCCGTCGATGAGATAGACCGTCACCTGGCGGCCGGACTGCTTGGCCGCCTCGACCTTGGCGGCGAGGTGGTCCGTGACGGTGCCCCACAGGGGAACGGCCACCGCGGCGGTGATCGCGCCCAGCACCAGGGTGTCGATCAGCCGGGCCGCGAACCGGCGGCCTAGGCCCGCCGGGTGGCCCTGCGCCGCCTGGAGGGCCTCGTAGAACGGGTCGGCGGCGGCCGGGGGCTTCCAGGGGATGACACCGTCGGCGTCGCCGCCCTGCGGTGCGGGCCCGGCCTGCGCGGCGCCGCCCTGCGCCGGGAAGCCGGCCGAGGGTGCGGGTGTCTGCTGGGCCGGTGTCTGCGGGGCGGGCGTCTGCTGCGCCGGGGTCTGCGGGGCGGGCGTCCGGGAGGCCGGGTGCTGCGGGGGCTGTTGCCGCGGGACCGGGCGGTGGGGCTGCTGCGGTGTGCCGACGGACGGGAGCGCCTGCGGGGACCCGCCGCCGGGCGCGGCGGAGGTCGTGCCGCCGCCGGGCGCGGCGCGGAACGTCATCGTCTCGTGGGCTCTGGCGGGCTCACCGGCGTCCGGCCGGACCGCACGGATCGCGGTGGTGCCCTGGTCGCCGGAGCTCTTGCCGTGGCGGGCGGCCGGGTTCACGGCGCGGATGGCGACCGTCCCGTCGGACGGGGCCTCGGGTGCGGCGGGCCCGGACGCACCGGACGCCTCCGCGGTCTGCGCCCCGGCCGGTTCCTCGCGCTGCGGCGGCACCGCACCCCATCCGGGGGCGCCCGACGGCGTGCCGGGAGGTGCCTGGTCCGGCGAACCCCAGGAGACCCGGGGCTCGCTCTCGCCGGCGAACCCGCCCTGCCGGGAGGCGTCGGCCTGCCAGGCGGCGCCCGCTTCGAGGCCGGCGCCGTGCAGCCGGGTGGTGTCGTCCCAGTTCACCCCGGGCCGGGCCGCGACCTCGCCGGCGCGGCGCACGGCCGGCAGCGCGGAGCCCTGGGCCGCGTCCTCCTCGTCGAAGAAGACCGGGCCGGTCTCCTCGACGGCGGAGGGGAGTCCCCCCGGCCCGGGCGGAGCCGAGAGTTCGGGGGACGACGGCGGGGCCATGCCGGGCGGCGGGGCGGGCATGGCCTCGCCCTCGGCCGGGGCCGGCCGGCTGGTGCCCGGCACCCATGCGGCACCGTTCCAGTACCGGATGTAGCCGGGGATGGACGGGTCCGGGTAGAAGCCTGGCGTAGGGCTACCGCCGGCGGATCCTGAGGTAGGGGCGCTCATGTCCGAAGTCCCGTATCTGTACTCGGCCTGTGGGATGTGGGGTGCAGTCTGCCGCAACGCGGCGTCCACATCTATCAGACCCCGGGTTGCCACGGTGCCGATGCCCGCCGACGACCACCTGGAAGAGGCGCGGAAAAAAAGTTGTACGAAGTCGCGTAATGGTCCGGCTCCCGGCCGCTCTCCTCTCCCGCGGGCCTCGTTTCGGGCGTCCGCAGGGAGCGAGGAAAGGCGGACGTCATGTACACCGTGGTGGAGCGAGAGCTGGAGCTGGGCCTGGTCCTGTCGTCGGAGCGGAGCATTCCGGTGCCGGCCCGGCTGACGTACCGGACGGACGACCCCTATGCCGTCCATGTCACCTTCCACATCGGCTCGGACGCCCCGGTCCGGTGGACCTTCGCCCGCGAACTGCTCGTCGAGGGCGTGTTCCGGCCGTGCGGGGACGGCGATGTGCGGGCCTGGCCGACCCGGGTGGACGGGCGCAGCCTGGTCTGTCTGGCGCTGGGTTCGCCGGACGGCGAGGCGCTGCTGGAGGCGCCGGCCGCGGCGGTCTCGGCCTGGCTGGAGCGCACCCTGCGGGTGGTGCCGCCGGGGTCCGAGCAGCAGCATCTCGGCCTGGACAAAGGGCTGAGCGAGCTGCTGGCCCTGGCGTCGGGGGACGAACTGCGGCCGGGCGGCGCGGCGTCGGAGGAGTCCCCGGACCCCGGGGCGTGACGGGTGGGGTACGGGGACGCCCGCGGTGCGGGAGCGCGGACGGCGGGGCCGCCGCGCCTCCCGGCGCCCCGCGCTCAGCCGCGGTAGGCCTCCAGCAGCCGCAGCCACACCTCGCTGATCGTCGGGTAGGAGGGCACCGCGTGCCACAGCCGCTCGACGGGGACCTCGGCGGCCACCGCGATCGTCGCGGAGTGCAGCAGCTCCGCGACGCCGTGGCCGACGAAGGTGGCGCCGAGCAGCACCTCACGGTCCAGGTCGACGACCATCCGGGCCCGGCCGCGGTAGCCCTCCCCGTAGAGGTAGGCACCGGACACGGCCGCCAGGTCCTGGTCGACCACCCGGACGTGGTAGCCGGCCCGTTCCGCCTCGGCGGCGCTCAGCCCCACCGAGGCGGCTTCCGGGTCGCTGAAGACGACCTGGGGGACGGCACGGGTGTCCGCGGTGGCGGAGTGCGCGCCCCAGGGGTCGGACTCCAGGATCGGGACGCCCCGGGCCCGGGCGGAGATCGCGGCGCCGGCGATCCGGGCCTGGTACTTGCCCTGATGGGTCAGCAGGGCACGGTGGTTGACGTCGCCGACGCCGTAGAGCCAGCCGCCGGTCACCCCCGTCACCCGCAGGGTCTCGTCGACGTCCAGCCAGGAGCCGGGCGACAGACCGACCGTCTCCAGGCCGATGTCCTCGGTGCGCGGGGCCCGGCCGGTGGCGATCAGGAGTTCATCGGCGACGATCTCGTCGCCCGAGTCCAGCAGGACGGTGACCGGTCCGCCCGGGGCCTCCCGGCGCACCTCGCGCACCTCGACGCCGGTGCGCAGGAACACGCCCGCCTCGGCGAGCGACTCGGCGACCAGATGGCCGGCGAACGGCTCCATCCGGGGCAGCAGCCCGTCCCCGCGCACCAGCAGGGTCACCGAGGAGCCCAGGGCCCGCCAGGCGGTGGCCATTTCGACGCCCACCACGCCGCCGCCGACCACCACCAGCCGGCCCGGCACGGTCTTCGCGCCGGTCGCGTCGCGGCTGGTCCAGGGCCGGGCCTCGGCGAGGCCGGGCACGGGGGGCAGCGCCGCGCGGCTGCCGGTGCACACCGCGACCGCGTGGCGGGCGGTGAGCACCCGGCCGCCGTCGACGACGACCCGGCGGGGCCCGGCCAGCCGGCCCGGACCGCGGACGAGGTCGATGCCGGCCGAGTCCAGCCAGCGGACCTGGCCGTCGTCCTTCCAGTACGAGACGACGGCGTCACGGTGGGCGAGCACGGCGGGGGCGTCCAGGGGGCGGTCGGCGGCGGCCTGGAAGCCGGGGACCCGGCGGGCCTCGGAGCGGGCGGTGACCGGGCGCAGCAGGGCCTTGCTGGGCATACAGGCCCAGTAGGAGCATTCGCCGCCGACCAGCTCGCTCTCCACGATCACCGCGCTCAGTCCGGCGGCATGCGCCCGGTCGGCGACGTTCTCGCCGGTCGGCCCCGCCCCCAGCACGATGACGTCATACGCCTCATCAGCGGCGTTGGTCGCTTCGGTGGCTGCCATCGGCTCTCGCTTCCTGCGTGGGCATGCGGGGGCCCGGTGGGCCCGAGGAGTCCTTGCGCCCATCCTCTGCCCAACTGGCCGTCAGCGCATCCGGCGTTCGACCGCTTCCTTGGCCTCGACGAGGTCGGAGCCGGTCGCCTCGCGGTGCAGCTTGATGGCCTGGATCGTCTTGCCCTGTGCCAGCAGGGCATCCAGCTCGGCCATCCTGGGGTCCTCCGGCTCGGCGATCCCGGCGTGCGCGAGCAGCAGGTCCGTCTTGCGCTCCAGTCGCTTGAGCTGGAGGCTCAGCCGCTTGGCCTGGCGGTCGGCGGCCTGGGCATTCAGATAGACGCCGATCAGCAGGACGGCGGTGGCGAGGGTGAGGGCATATTCCATGGCGGCACTTTACGAGGCGGCGGCACGTGCCATGAACACGGCAGTCGCCGCGGGGCCGTGCACGGTGCCGCGGACGGCCGGTGCGCCGTCGGTGAGGATCTCGCACTCGGCGTAGGCGCCGGGCCCGTCGAGGGTGAGGGTGAGCATCGGCATGGCGCCCACGCCGCGCGCCTGGATCACCTCGAACCACGGCAACTCCGGCCGGATCACCTGGTGTTCGCCGTCGGACTCCCCCGGCGGCTGGACGGCGTAGGTCAGGTCGTCGACTCCGTGGCCGCTCACCCGGAAGGTGACCATGCCCTCGCCGGGCCGGTGCGGATCGCTCATCGTCATGGGGGCAGTCAACCGCCCTTCCCGCGGCGTGTACATCCGGGCCCCGGCTCCGGCGACACCCGCGGGCGCGCAGGTCAGAAGAGTTTGCCGGGGTTGAGGATGCCGAGCGGGTCGAAGACGTCCTTGATGCCGCGCTGCAACTCCAGCCCCACCGGTCCCAGTTCGCGGGCCAGCCACTCCTTCTTCAGGACGCCGACGCCGTGCTCACCGGTGATGGTGCCGCCCAGCTGCAGGCCGAGCGCCATGATGTCGTCGAAGGACGCGCGGGCCCGGCGCGACTCGTCCGGGTCGGCGGCGTCGAAGCAGACGGTGGGGTGGGTGTTGCCGTCGCCGGCGTGGGCGCAGACGCCGATGGTCAGGCCGTATTTCTCCGCGATGGCGGCGGTGCCGTCGAGCATCTCGGCGAGGCGGGAGCGCGGTACGCAGACGTCGTCGATCATGGTGGCGGACTTGACCCGTTCCAGCGCGGTCAGGGTCAGCCGGCGGGCCTGCAGCAGCAGATCGGACTCGGCGGCGGTCTCGGCGGGCACGACCTCGGTGGCGCCCGCCGCGGTGCACAGCGCGCCGACGGCGGCGAGGTCGGCGGCCGGCTCCGGGGTGTCGAAGGCGGCCAGCAGCAGCGCCTCGGTGCTGTCCGGGAGGCCCATCTGCGCCATGTCGTTGACCGCGCGGATGCTCGTACGGTCCATCAGTTCCAGCAGCGAGGGGGCGTGGCCGCGGGCCATGATCTCGCAGACCGCCTCACAGGCGGCCGCGGTGGAGGGGAACTCCGCGGCCAGCACGAGCTGCTCGGGCGGCGCGGGCTTGAGGGCGAGGACCGCGCGGACGACGACGCCCAGGCTCCCCTCGGAGCCGACGAACAGCCGGGTGAGGTCGTAGCCCGCCACCCCCTTGGCGGTACGGCGGCCGGTGGTCAGCAGCCGCCCGTCGGCGAGGACGACGTCCAGGCCGAGGACGTACTCGGCGGTGACGCCGTATTTGACGCAGCACAGGCCGCCGGAGGCGGTGGCGATGTTGCCGCCGAGGGAGCACTGTTCCCAACTGGACGGGTCGGGCGGGTAGCAGAGGCCGTGCGCGCCGGCCGCGCGGGACAGCGCGGCGTTGATGACGCCGGGTTCGACGACCGCGATCCGGTCGACGGGGTTGATCTCGAGGATCCGGTCCATCTTGACCAGGGAGAGCACGAGGCAGCCGTCGGAGGCGTTGGCGGCGCCGGACAGCCCCGTGCGCGCGCCCTGCGGGACGACCGGGACCCGCAGCTCGGTGGCCGTCCGCATGACGTGCTGGACCTGCTCGACGGTGCGCGGCAGGACGACCACGGCGGGCGTCCCGGCCGCGCAGAAGCTCGCCATGTCCGTGGCGTAGGCGCCGGTGACATCGGGGTCGGTGAGGATCGCTTCACCCGGGAGTCCGGCGCGCAGCCGTGCGATGAGGTCCATGTCCTCAGCCTCGCATCCGTGGGCCGTACACGGAAGATCGTGTACGGCCCGCCCCGTGGCCGGGACTCAGAGGTTGCCGCGGCGCTCCTGCTCGCGCTCGATCGCCTCGAAGAGTGCCTTGAAATTGCCCTTGCCGAAGCCCATGGAGCCGTGCCGCTCGATCATCTCGAAGAACACGGTCGGCCGGTCCTGGACCGGCTTGGTGAAGATCTGCAGCAGATAGCCGTCCTCGTCGCGGTCGACCAGGATCTTCAGCTCGCGCAGCGTCGCCACCGGCACCCGGGTCTCGCCGGCCCACTCGCCGAGGGTGTCGTAGTAGGAGTCGGGGGTGTCGAGGAACTCCACGCCGGCGGCGCGCATCGCCCGGACGCTGGCGACGATGTCGTTGGTGGCCAGCGCGATGTGCTGGACGCCGGGGCCGCCGTAGAACTCCAGGTACTCGTCGATCTGCGACTTCTTCTTCGCGATCGCCGGCTCGTTGATCGGGAACTTCACCTTGAGCGTGCCGTCGGCGACGACCTTCGACATCAGCGCGCTGTATTCGGTGGCGATGTCGTCGCCCACGAACTCCTTCATGTTGGTGAAGCCCATGACGTCGTTGTAGAACGCCACCCACTCGTTCATCTTGCCGAGTTCGACGTTGCCCACGCAGTGGTCGATGGCCTGGAAGCGCCGCGGGCCGGTCTCCACCAGGGGCTCGGTGGCCACGAAGCCGGGCAGGTAGGGACCGTGGTAGCCGGTGCGCTCGACGAGGGTGTGCCGGGTCTTCCCGTAGGTGGCGATGGCCGCCAGGACGACGGTGCCGTGCTCGTCCTCGACCTCATGGGGCTTCTCCAGCCCGGTGGCGCCGTGCGCGACGGCGTGCTCGTAGGCGGCGCGGGCGTCCGGGACCTCGATGGCGAGGTCGATGACGCCGTCGCCGTGCGCCGCGACGTGGTCGGCGAGGAAGCGGCCCCCTTCGGTCGTGGGCTTGATGACGGAGGTGAACACGAAACGGGCGCCGCCGGATTCGAGGACGTAACTCGCGGTCTCGCGGCTGCCGTTCTCCGGGCCGCGGTAGGCGACGCGCTTCATGCCGAAGGCGGTGGAGTAGTAGTGCGCGGCCTGCTTGGCGTTCCCGACGGCGAAGACGACCGCGTCCATCCCCTTGACCGGGAAGGGGTCCGCCTGCCGGGCCGCGTCGGGGGCAGTGGACTGGGTCTGGGTCTGGGTGTGCATCGTGGTGTCTGCCATGGTCGCAGAGTCTCGCCGATCCACAAGGTGCGCAATAGTTCGCGAATTTCCTGGGCATTATGCATAGCGAGGGGCCGGAATCTGCGGGCTATCTGTACATGATGACCATTGGAATCGAAGGAGCGGGCGATGGCGATCGATCATTTGGACGGGGAGCTGCTGGAGCTGCTCGCCCAGGAGCCGCGGATCGGTGTCCTGGAGGCGTCCCGGCGGCTGGGGGTGGCCCGCGGGACGGTGCAGGCCCGGCTCGACCGGCTTCAGTCGAATGGAGTGATCCGGGGCTTCGGGCCGGAGGTGGATCCGGCGGCGATCGGCTATCCGGTGACCGCTTTCGCCACTCTTGAGATCAAACAGGGCCAAGGTAATGACGTACGCGCCCACTTGACGACCGTTCCCGAGGTTCTGGAGCTGCATACAACGACGGGACATGGGGACATGCTCTGCAGGCTCGTCGCTCGGTCGAACGCCGATCTACAGCGGGTGATCGACCGGGTTGTGGGCTTTGATGGGATCGTGCGGGCGTCAACGGCAATCGTCATGGAAAATCCGGTTCCGTTGCGGATCATCCCGCTGGTGAAACAGGCATCGGGAGACTGAACCGAGGAGACCGAGTGAGCTTCTGGGAGTACGTCGGCACCCGGCACGCCCAACTGCTGACGGATACGTATCAGCACGCCAGCGCGGTCTTCCAGTGCATGGTGCTCGCCACCTTGCTGGGGGTCTTCATCGCCGTCGTGACCTACCGCAGCGAGTGGGCGGGCAACCTCGCCACCACCTCGACCGCCACCATCCTGACCATCCCGTCCCTGGCCATGATCGGTCTGCTGATCCCGATCGTCGGCCTGGGCGTCCCCCCGACGGTGATCGCGCTGACCCTGTACGGGCTGCTGCCGGTGGTCCGTAACGCCATCGTCGGACTGCGCGGGGTGGACCCGGACCTGGTCGACGCGGCCACCGGCATCGGGATGTCCCGCACCGCCCGGCTCTTCCGCGTCGAACTGCCCCTGGCCTGGCCGCCCATCCTCACCGGCATCCGGGTCGCCACCCAGATGCTGATGGGCATCGCGGCCATCGCCGCCTTCGCCTCCGGCCCCGGCCTGGGAAATGAGATCTTCCGCGGGATCGCCTCGCTGGGCAGCGCCAACTCCCTCAACCAGGTGCTCTCCGGCACGCTCGGGATCGCCGTCCTCGCCCTGCTCTTCGACGCCGCGTACGTCCTGATCGGACGCCTGACCATCTCCAGGGGGATCCGTGCCTGAGACGCCCGAGACCACCAGCACCTCCGGCGCGAGCATCCGGCTGGAGAATCTGACGAAGCTCTACCAGGGCAGCCCCGCCCCCGCGGTGGACAACGTCAACATGGAGATCAAGGCCGGCGAGACCGTGATCCTCGTGGGGCCCTCCGGCTGCGGCAAGTCCACCACGCTGAAGATGATCAACCGGCTGATCGAGCCGAGCTCGGGACGGATCCGGATCGGCGACGAAGACGTCACCGACATGGATCCGGTCAAGCTGCGCCGCACGATCGGCTACGCCATCCAGGCGTCCGGCCTCTTCCCGCACATGACGGTCGCCCAGAACATCGCGCTGGTCCCGAAGATGCTGGGCTGGCGCTCCTCGCGGGTCAAGAACCGGGTCGAGGAGATGCTCGACCTCGTCGGCCTGGATCCGGCCGAGTTCCACGGCCGCTATCCGCGCCAGCTCTCCGGCGGCCAGCAGCAGCGCGTCGGGGTGGCCCGTGCGCTCGCCGCCGACCCGCCCGTCCTGCTGATGGACGAGCCGTTCGGCGCGGTCGACCCGATCACCCGCGACCACCTCCAGGACGAGCTGATCCGGCTCCAGCACGAGCTGCACAAGACCATCTGCTTCGTCACCCACGACTTCGACGAGGCCATCAAGATCGGCGACCGCATCGCGGTGCTCCGTGAACGCTCGCACATCGCCCAGTTCGACACTCCCGAGGCCATCCTCACCAACCCGTCCGACGACTTCGTCTCCGGCTTCGTGGGCGCCGGGGCGGCGCTCAAGCGGCTGAATCTGACCCGCGTACGGGACGTGGGCGTGGTCGACTTCCCCACCGCGAGCATGGACGACCCGCTGGAGTCCATCTTCGAACGGCTGCGCTCGGGCCCCCACAACGAGCTGCTGCTGCTGGACCGCAACCGGCGCCCGTACAAGTGGCTGCGCCGCGGCGATCTCTCCCGTGCCAAGGGGTCGCTGGCCCGGGCCGGCACCCTGGTGGCCGACACGGTGACCCGGGACGCGACGCTGCGCGACGCCCTGGAGGCGGTGCTCACCGACAACGCGGGCCGGGTCGCGGTCACCGGGCGGCGCGGCGAGTACCTCGGCGTGGTCGACATGGAGACGCTGATGAACAACGTCCAGGAGCTGCTGGAGGCGGATCGCCTCGAAGCCATCGAACAGCAGCACCGGCTCCACGAGCAGCGGGCCCGGCAGACCCAGCTGGCCCAGGAGGGCCTGGACGACGCGGGCGGCACCGAAGGTGGCCGAGGGAGCAGGGCATGAGCCCCCGCGACGGGAGCGACCCGCGCGCGCACGCGCGGCGCCCCAGCGACCACGAGGCGCTGGCCTTCCGCGACGGGGTGGAGATGGAGGAGCGGGAGCTGGCGGCCGGTGAGGCGCCCGTCCCGTCCGCGCCGTCCGGTGCGCGCCGGATCAGCTGGCAGAAGTGGACCTTCATGCCGGCCTTCCTGGTCCTCGCGCTGCTCGCCACCTGGCTGTGGTTCCGCGGCGCCCGGCTGGACTCCATCGCCCACCAGGCGGTGGACAACGGCAAGGTGTGGCTGGCGCTGCGGCAGCACATCCAGCTCACCGCCGTCTCCACCTTCTTCGTACTGATCATCGCGATCCCGATGGGGATCGCGCTGACCCGGGCCAGGCTGCGCCGGGCCACCCCGGTCGCGATGGCCTTCGCCAACCTCGGGCAGGCGGTACCGGCCCTGGGTCTGCTGGTCCTGCTGGTCATCTGGCTGGGCATCGGGGCCCGTTCGGCGATCGTCGGCATGGTGATCTACGCCGTGCTGCCGGTCCTCGCCAACACCATCGCCGGGCTGCGCGGGATCGATCCGACGCTGACGGAGGCGGCCCGCGGCATCGGCATGTCCCCCACCGGGGTGCTGACCAAGGTCGAACTCCCGCTGGCCGTCCCGCTGATCCTGGCCGGCGTCCGCACCGCGCTGGTGCTGAACGTCGGCACCGCGACGCTGGCCACCTTCGGCGGGGGCGGCGGCCTGGGCGACCTGATCTCGGCGGGCATCGTCACCCAGCGGATGCCCGTCCTGATCCTCGGATCGGTCCTGACCGTGGCGCTCGCCCTGCTGGTCGAATGGCTGGCCTCGCTCGCCGAACTGCTCTTGCGCCCGCGTGGTCTGGAGGTGGGGGAATGAGGATGCATCACAGGCACCCGGTTCTGCGCCGTGACCCCCCGGCCCCGCGCCGTTCCGGGCGGCGCCGGGCCACCGCTCCGGCCGCCGCACTGCTCGCCCTCGTCACCCTCGCCGTCCTCGGCGGATGCGGCCTGGTCAGCGGCAGCGCGATGTCCGACCAGGTGGTGCCCGGCCCGAAGGCCGGCTACCCGGGCCGCCCGCTCACCGGGGCGCATCTGACCGTGACCTCGAAGGAGTTCACCGAACAGATCATCCTGGGCCAGATGATGGGGCTGGTCTTCGAGGCCGCCGGCGCCCTGGTCATCGACAAGACCAGCATCCAGGGGTCGATCGGCGCACGGGAGGCCGTGAAGTCCGGCACCGCGGACGCCGCGTACGAGTACACCGGCACCGGCTGGATCACCTACCTCGGCCACACCAAGCCCATCGTCAACCCCCAGCAGCAGTGGAAGGCCGTCCGCGACGAGGACCGGAAGAACGGCATCGTCTGGCTCCCGGCGTCGACCCTGAACAACACCTATGCGCTGGCGCTGAACAGCGCCAACCAGAAGAAGCTGGGCGTCCACAACCTCTCGGAGGTCGCCGCGCTGTCCCACAAGAACCCCGGGGCCGTGACGATGTGTGTGGAGAACGAGTTCGCCACCCGCAACGACGGGCTGCCGGGGATGGCGCGCGCGTACGGCATGCAGGTGCCCTCCGCCAACATCCGCAAGATGACCGGCGGCGTCGTCTACACCGAGACCCAGAAGGGCACCTGTGCGTTCGGCGAGGTGTTCACCACCGACGGCCGGATCAAGGCCATGCATCTGCACGTCATCGCCGACGACAAGCACTTCTTCCCCAACTACAACGTGGCCCCCGAGATCAACGCCAAGGCCCTGAAGAAGTACCCGGCCATGGCCGAGGTGCTGGCCCCGGTCACCAAGGCCCTCAACAACACCGTCGCCCAGGAGCTGAACCGCAAGGTCGACGTGAACGGCGAGGACCCGCACGAGGTCGCGAAGAACTGGCTGATCCAGGAGGGGTTCATCAAGGAGGGGTGACCGGCCGGCGGGGCCCCCGGGCGGGAGCGGACAGCACGTTCTTTTCGACCTGGCGACGGGGAACGGCTCAGCGGCCGCAGCTGGGGACCTTGCCGCCGGCCTGCAGCGCCTTCAGGGCCTTCACCGCACCGTCGAGCGTGGTGACCGGGATCAGCCGCATCCCCTTCGGCAGCTCCGCCCGGGCGTCCGTGCACTCCTTGCGCGGGACGAGGAAGACCGAGGCACCGTCGCGGTGGGCGGCCTGGGTCTTCAGCGGCACCCCGCCCACCGCGCCCACCGCGCCGCCGGCGGTGATCGTGCCGGTGCCGGCGATGGTGCGCCCGCCGGTGAGGTCCTTGCCCGCGCCGGCGCCGTTCAGCTTGTCGACGACGCCGAGCGCGAACATCAGCCCGGCGCTCGGACCGCCGACGTCCGCGAGGCTCAGCTTGACCTTGATGTCCTTGGCGGACTTGCCGAGCTCCCCGAGCGCCGCGCTGGTGGCACTGTTCTGGGACTCCCGCATCTGCTGGGCGTTGTGCTCGGCGATCTCCTCGGTGTTGTTACCCACCGGGTAGACCGCCTCCCGCGGCATCACGGCCTCGTCCGTACGGAACCAGCCCTTGATCATGTCCGGCAGATGGACGGAGGCGTCCGGGCCGGTGGCCACGATCGAGGTCATCCGCAGCTGCCCGCTGGTCTTCCGGGTGGCGGCGCCGGTGATGGTGATCACCGGTTTGCCCTTGTCGTCACCGAGGACATTGGCCGTCATGCCCGGGTAGGCGATGGAGTACGGCAACGGCGCGAGGGCCGCCGTGACGAGGAGGGCGAGAACGACGGCGGTGCAGACCGCCAGAGCGCGGGCACGTGAAGACACCCCGCCACCCTAATTGACACCCGCCTCACCTGGACGTTAAGGCGCTGCGGCCTCACCACACAGCCACGCCGCCTTCACACCCCGCAGTCACGGCGGCCGGGAGGCGGGCCTGCGCACCCGCCGCCCCGTCGCCCCGCCGCCTCAGCGCAGCGCCTCGGAGACCTCCCGGGCCGCGTCGACCACCCGCGGGCCGATCCGTTCGGAGACCGTGTCGGTGAGCATCACCACGCCCACGCTCCCCTCGATGCCGCTCACCCCGAGCAGCGGGGCCGCGGCGCCGCTCGCGCCGGCCTCCAACTCCCCGTGCGTCAGGGCGAGTCCGGCATCGTGGATCCGTCCCTGCCGGGCCTTGAGGATCGCCCGGCCGGCGGCCCCCCGGTCCAGCGGATGACGGAAACCGGCCCGGTAGGCCACGTGGTAGTCGGTCCAGGTCGGCTCCACCACGGCGACGGCCAGCGCCTCCGTACCGTCGACGAGGGTGAGATGTGCGGTGGCCCCCACGTCCTCCGCGAGCGCGCGCAGCGCGGGGAGGGCGGCCTCTCTGACCAGCGGATGGACCTGGCGGCCCAGGCGCAGCACGCCCAGCCCGACCCGGGCCCGGCCGCCGAGGTCACGGCGCACCAGCGCGTGCTGCTCCAGCGTGGCCAGCAGGCGGTAGACCACGGTGCGGTTGACGCCGAGCTTGTGGGACAGCTCGGTGACGGTCAGCCCGTGGTCGGTGTCGGCGAGAAGTTTGAGGACGCGCAGTCCTCGGTCGAGTGTCTGGGAGGTCTCTGCGGTCACGACGCCCCCTCCTGGGTGAGTGGCGGCGCTCCGGCGCGACGCGCTGCGAGTTCCGAGCAGCGCGCGCGGGAGGCCGCCGGCCGCATGGCACCGGCTGCGCTCCGCGGCGGCGCTGCCACGGGGCGTGTAGGTGAGCGGGACAGTAGCGAGCCGGTCCGGTGAGCGGAAGAGTCCGTCCAGAATCCGGTCCCGCCTGCCCGGAATATCCCGATAGGTCCGTCCAGAGTGCCCCGTGGTGTTTCAGCGAGCGCCACGGCGTCCTAAAAGGCGACGCGGAAAACGGCGTGGGCCGGCGCGCCGCCACTGCGGCACACCGGCCCACGGGCCACGGGCGGACTCAGCGCATCCGCGTGGCCCACTCCCGTACCTTCTTGATCCGCTCGCTCAGCTGCCCGGCGGTGGCCTCCGCGCTCGGCGGGCCGCCGCACACCCGCCGCAGCTCGGTGTGGATCACGCCGTGCGGCTTCCCGCTCTGGTGCACATACGCGCCGACCAGCGTGTTCAGCTGCTTCCTCAGCTCCAGCAGCTCCTTGTGCGTGACCACCGGCCGCCGCTCGGCCGGCAGCTCCAGCAGGTCGGCTTCCTCATCCGGCCGCTTCTTGCTGTGCGCGATCTGCCGGGCCTGCCGCTTTTGCAGCAGCATCTGCACCTGGTCGGGCTCCAGCAGCCCGGGGATGCCGAGGTAGTCCTGCTCCTCCTCGCTGCCGGCGTGGGCCTGCATCCCGAACTCGGCACCGTCGTAGAGCACCCGGTCGAAGACCGCCTCCGACTCCAGCGCCTCGAACGAGAACTGCTCCTGCTCACCGGTGTCCTCGTCCTGCTCCTTGTTCGCCTCGTCCATCTCCTTCTCGGACTCGGCGTAGGGGTCTTCCTCCCCGTCCTTCTTCGGCTTGTCGAGGACGTGGTCGCGCTCGACCTCCATCTCGTTGGCGAAGCCGAGCAGCATCGGGACGGTGGGCAGGAAGACCGAGGCGGTCTCGCCGCGTTTGCGGGAGCGCACGAACCGGCCGACGGCCTGCGCGAAGAACAGCGGGGTCGAGATGGTGGTGGCGTACACCCCGACCGCCAGCCGCGGCACGTCGACGCCCTCGGACACCATCCGGACCGCGACCATCCAGCGGTCCTGGGAGTACGCGAAGTCGTCGATGCGCTGGGAGGCGCCGGAATCGTCGGACAGCACCAGGGTGGCGCCCTCGCCGGTGATCTCCCGGATCAGCTTGGCGTAGGCCCGCGCCTGCTCCTGGTCGGAGGCGATCACCAGCGCCCCGGCGTCCGGGATGGACTTGCGGACCTCGCTCAGCCGGCGGTCGGCGGCGCGCAGCACATTGGGCATCCACTCGCCGCGCGGATCCAGTGCGGTGCGCCAGGCCTGCGAGACCGCGTCCTTGGTCATCGGCTCGCCGAGCCGGGCGGCGATCTCGTCGCCCGCCTTCGTCCGCCAGCGCATGTTGCCGCTGTAGGAGAGGAAGATGACCGGCCGGACGACGCCGTCGCCGAGCGCGTTGCCGTAGCCGTAGGTGTAGTCGGCGGAGGAGCGCCGGATGCCGTCGTTCCCCTCCTCGTACGTCACGAACGGAATCGGGTTGGTGTCGGACCGGAAGGGCGTACCGGTCAGCGTCAGCCGCCGGGTGGCGGGCTCGAACGCCTCCAGGCACGCCTCGCCCCACGACTTCGAGTCACCGGCGTGGTGGATCTCGTCGAGGATCACCAGCGTCTTGCGCTGCTCGATGCGGTTGCGGTGCAGCATCGGCCGCACGCCCACACCGGCGTAGGTGATCGCGACGCCGTGGTACTCACGGCTCAGTGGCCCCGCGCTGTACTCGGGGTCGAGCTTGATCCCTATCCGGGCCGCCGCCTCCGCCCACTGCTTCTTCAGATGCTCGGTCGGCGCGACGACCGTCACCTGCTGCACGACGTGGTGGTGCAGCAGCCACGACGCGAGCGTGAGCGCGAACGTCGTCTTGCCGGCTCCCGGCGTCGCGACGGCGAGGAAGTCTCTCGGCTGCGTCTCGAGGTAGCGGTCCATGGCCGCCTGCTGCCAGGCGCGCAGCTTGTTCGCGGTACCCCAAGGGGCCCGTCCCGGAAAGGCTGGGGACAGGTGATGGTTATTGGTGGCGCTGGTGGTGGTAGTCACGGTCTCCGTCGGCTGAGGTCGGCGATCGGCAACCGCGTCAGCCTACCGGTGCCTCGGTTCACGCTCCGGGGGTACCGCACCGGGTCACCCCGGGGTGGGACCGAGGTCACATTTGTGTGCGGGGTGGGGCGGTTGGCGGGTGGGCCGGTGGGCGGGCGGTTCGGGCGGCGGTGGTGGGGGCGGACGGTTCGGACGGCGGTGGTGGGGGGCGGGCGGTGCGGTCGGGGGCCGGTTCCTCGCCGGCCGCGCCGTCACCCCGGCTCGGGCCGCAGCCGGCGCGCCACCCCCGCACCGGCCAGGGCCACCACCGCCATCGCCGCGAACACGGCCGCGAAGGCCGCCGGATGGCTCGCCCCGCCGGCCGCGGCGGAGGCCGTGGACCCGTCCGCCGCGATCGAGCCGCCGCCGAAGGCCACGAACAGCACGCCACTGACCCCGACGAAGGTGACGTTGCCCAGCGCGTCCGACATCTGCAGGGAAGCGGAGTTGCTGCCCGCGTCCTGGGGACGGGACAGCTTCAGCAACAGCACCCCGCCGCTGGAGATGTTCAGGCCCATGCCGAAGCCGCCGACCGTCCACGCCGCGGCGACGATCCAGGACGGCACCCCGTCGAGCAGCGCCAGCGGCACCGTCGCGATGGCCGCCGCCAGCAGCACCATGCCCAGCCCCATCAGCCGCTCCCGGTGGGGCTCCAGCCGCGGCCGGCTCTGCGCGTACGAGCCGAGCGCCCAGGTCAGCCCGCCCCCGGTGAGCGAGAGCCCGGCCAGGGTGGCGGACAGTCCGCGCTGGGCGACCAGCATCAGCGGGACGAAACTCTCGGCGGCGACCAGCGCCCCGGCGGCCAGCCCGCGTATCAGCACCACGGTCGGCAGACCGCGCGCCGCCCGGAACGTGCCGCGGGGCAGCAGCCGCACCACGGCCGGTACCAGCAGCGCCAGTCCGGCGGCCGCGGACGGCAGCGCGAGCCGGGCCGGTTGCCGGCCCGCGTACTGCAGCAGGCAGGCGCCCACCGCGACGGCCAGCGCGAGCAGACTGCGCCGGCTGCCCAGGATCTGCCGCAGCCCGTCGTCCGGGCCCGGACGGGTCCGCGGCAGCGAGCGCAGCGCGGGCAGCATCACCGCGAGCGGCAGCAGAATCAGCACGGGGATGGAGAGGAACACCCAGCGCCAGCCGAACTGTTCGGTGACGGTCCCGGCGACCAGCGGACCGACGATCACCGGCAGCACCCAGGCCGCCGAGAACGCCGCCATGATCGAGGGGCGCAGCCGCTCGGGATAGGCGCGCCCGACGACCACATACAGCGAGACCACCACCAGTCCGCTGCCGATGCCCTGCACCCCGCGGCCCACGATGAACATCCACATGCTCCGCGCGCCGCCCGCGACCAGCAGCCCGGCCCCGAACGCGGCGATCCCGGCGAACAGCGGCACGAGCGGCCCGCGCCGGTCGCTCCACTCCCCCGCGAGCGCCATCGCGAACAGACTCGCCGTGAAACAGGACGAGAAGGCGAAGGCATACAGACCGATACCGTCCAGCGCGCGGGCGGCCACCGGCATCGCGGTGTTCACGGCGATCGCCTCGAAGGCGACCAGCGAGACGACGGAGATGATGCCGAGCGTCAACGCCCGGTGGGCCCGCCCGAGAACCCCACCCGCGGACGCCTCCCCGCCGCGCGGGGCCGCATCCTGGCGGCCACGGCCGGTCGCGGTGCCGGCGGTACCGGCATCGGCGCCGGTGGCGAAGTCGTGGGGGCGGCGGTCAGCGGTCATCGGGTCAGCGTAAGAGGCATCCGGCAGTTGCGCCCCTGTCGGGGGACGGGTATCGGCCCGGTCATCGGTCCTACGCCGCGCGGCCCGCGCGGGTGGTCCCGCTCCGTCCCCTCACCACCTCACGTGGGGCAAGCTGGGGGGATGCCGCACTTCCGTACGTATGACGAGGCAGAGCTCCACTACCGCCTGCTCGGCCCGGCCGACTCGTCGCTGCCGCCCCTGGTCTGCCTGGCCGGCGGGCCCGGTCGGGACGCCGCGTATCTGGGCGACCTCGGCGGGCTGGCCGCCCACCGGCAGCTGATCATCCCGGACAGCCGTGGCACCGGCGCCTCCCCCGCCGCCGACGACCCCTCCCGCTACGCCTTCCCGCAGCTCGCCCAGGACCTCGAGGCGCTCCGCGCGCATCTGGGCCTGGAGCGCTTCGCGCTGCTCGCGCACGACGCCGGGGCCGCGGTCGCACAGGCGTACGCGGCGGGACACCCCCGGCGGCTGACCCGGCTGGTACTGGTCTGCCCCGGCTCCCGGCTGCAGGGCGAACTCCCCGAGGACGCCCGGGAGATCTTCGAGGCACGCGCCCACGAGGACTGGTGGCCGGAGGCCTCGGTGGCCGTGCAACAACTCACCGCGGCCTCCGACATGGGCGAGGTACGCGAGCTGCTGTTCGCCGCGGCACCCCTCGCCTACGGCCGGTGGGACGAGCCCCAGCGGACCCATGCCGCCACGGAGGGCGCCCAGTTGGGCCCGGTCCCGCGCGCCGGCTTCTGGCAGGGCGTCGACGAGCAGCTCCGCCTGGCCCTGCTGGCCGGGCTGCGCGAGGTGACCTGCCCGGTGCTGGTGGTCACCGGCGACCGCGACGCGGTGGCCGGCATGCGCGCGGGCGAACTCGTCGCCGAGTCCTTCCCCGACGCCCGGGTACGCCCCCTGCACGAGGTCGGCCACTACCCCTGGGTCGACGAACCCGACCTGTTCGCCCCGGTGGTGGAGGAGTTCCTGCACACGACGTGAGGCCGGGCAGCGGAAAGACGGCGGTCGGATCCCTCTGCGCGGGGCGACCTCATGAACCCCGTGTTGCCGCGCGTTACCGCGCATTGCCCCACATTGCCCCGTATGGCAGCTCCATGACACCCCGCCCCACACCCTTGCCGACCGCCCCGCCCCGCCGCCTACAGTCGGGAACACACCGCAACCCGGCCGTGTGCCCGAGTGGTTCAGGGGCTCGCCTGCAAAGCGAGTTACGTGGGTTCGAATCCCGCCACGGCCTCCATGCACCGCATGGTCGCGTGCCGCGCACGGCGACCGTGCGCGATGCCCGGGGGCGGCCCCCACCGTCGTGGGGGCCGCCCCCGGGACGTGCGTCAGCGGCCGGTGCTCAAGGGCGCGACGAAGCGGTAGATGTCGCCGGCCTCGCCCTCGTCCGTGGGACGGCGGAGTTCTACCAGTGCCAGGGGGCGGTCCACCGGCTCGCCGGTGTCCGGGTCGAAGGCTATGTGGCCGCTGATGCCGCGGACCCGGGATCTGCCGTTGGTCTGCTCCAGCATGGCCAGGACCATCCGGGCGGTGACCTCGTGGGTTCCGTAGACCACGACGGCGTTCCGGGCGGCCTTGCCGATGGTGTACGTGGCGTCATGGCCGAGCATCGCCTGGCCGCTGGCGAGGGCGGTGGTGGGGCCGCCGACCTCCTCGCGGTAGGCGTGCGCGAAGTCGGCGAACGGGCCGCTCGGGCCGTTCCCGGTGCCGCCGTAGACCTCCCTGGAGATCGCGGGGTGGGTGAAGGCGGTGTAGTAAACCGTCAGTTGGCTGTACTTCCATCGTTCGGCGAGCATCGCGAGTTCGGCGCGGTGCGCGGCGCCCCCGGTGTCGAAATAGACGCCCAGCGCGCTGGAGCCGGAGAGCACCGTCGTACGGCAGTGCCGGCCGCCCTCGCCGGCCGCCTCGATGAACCGGCGCAGTTCCCGGCCCCGGCCGGCGAAATACACCGCGTCCGGTGGCTTCGGGGCACCGCAGACCTTGTCGGCGACCAGTGACAGCGCATTGCCCGCCGTCGCCTCCTCGCCCTCCCCGGAACGGAAGGGGACGACCTCGTCGTCCACCGCCAGGCCGGTGCGCCGCGCCGCCGCGGAGAAGTCCTCGTAGAGGGAGGTGTTGTAGCTGTCCTGCTCGTTGCCGTCCCTGATCACCTGGACGCGGTAGCCGGGGTGCCGGCGCTGCTGCTCCTTGAGGTAACCGGCGGCGGCCGCGGTCTGGTCACGGTTGGGGAAGGAGACCCGGTAGAAGCCGGCCGTACGGGAACTCAGTCCGTCGGCTGCCACGGTCGCCCCGACCATCGGCAGCCCGGCGGCACGCAGCCGCCCGACGGCACCGGCCGTGCGCTCATTGCTCTGCCCGAATCCCGCCACGGCGACGAGGTGTTCCTTGTCCCGCATCGCGATGAGCTGGTCGACGACTTGCCGCCAGTGGCGGTCACCGCGGCCGGTGTTGGCGAGCAGCAGCCGGATCTTGGGGATCGTCGACCGCTCGGCGTTCAGTGCGCGCTGGGCGAGGTAGGCGCCGCTGACAGCCTGCCGGGTGGCCTCCGGCCCCCGGTCGGCGGAGCCGCCCGCCATGGCCTCGATATAGGCGATGGCGACCGATTTCTCCCCGGACTTGGCCACCTTGGCGTTCTCATCATGGATCTTGCCGCTGAGCCCGGTCATGTTCTCGAAGGCGTACGCGCCGTCCGTGACGCCCACACACTCGCCACCGGCCACCTCACGGACGCCCTCGCCGCACCGGCCCGCCGTGTCGGCGATCCGCACCACGGTTACGGCCAGGAGTGCCGCCGCCACCAGCGCCGAGACGATCCACAGCCCCCAGCGCCGCGGCGGCCTGGGCGGTTCGAAGAGACGAGTGCTCACAGCCACGGCTCCTTTCCGTACTGCTTCGTCCTCCGCAGCAGCGCCGAGGTCCAGGGCACGCTGTCGGCGTGCACCGCCAGGGTGTGGAAGCGTGCCTGGATCTCGCCGTACAGCTCGGCCACGGGGTCGCCGAGCGGATCACGGTAGGGATCACCGATGCGGTCCGTACGGGGATCGTCCGGCGGCTCGGGGCTGATCCAGACCGCCGCCAGTAACCGGGTGATGGTCCGCAGCCGCTGGTCCACGGCCCCGTCGCCGAGGTGGTCCACCAGCCGTTCGTAGCGCTCCCACAGCGGCTGTTCGAGGGCCTCGCCGGTCTCGGCGAGCGGGGCCCGCCGCAGCCGGCAGAGCTCCGTGCACCACTCCTCCGGCGGGAGCCGGTCAAAGGCATCGTCCAGATAGGCGGCCGCCACCGCGAGTTCGCCGCCCGCCAGTGCGTGGTAGGCCGCGGCCGCCTCCTCTCCCGCGGCGGCCGCCCGGTCCCGCAGGGCGGCATGCACGGCACGCCGCCCGCGGCCGCCGCGCGTCCCCTCGGCGCCGTCGGCCGCGCCCGCCGTCACCGCGTCCGGCTCCGGGAGCGCGGCGAGCCGGCGCAGCAGCAGAAGGCGCAGCAGCGGGTGGGGAGTTTCCGTGGGGCCGTCGGACTCCTCGCTGCCGGTGTCGAGATGCATGGTGCGCAGCACGTCCGCACAGAAGTCGTTGAACTCCTCCTGGACACGGGCGCCCGACTCGTCCCACAGCGCCCGGCCCGCCTGTGCCTGGGCCAGGTCGGCGGCGGCCGCCGCACGGGCCAGCGCCTGCGCCAGTTCGCCGCTCGCCTCGATCGGCAACAGCCGCTCCAGCAGGGCGTCGACGAGTTCCGAGGAGGGCCGCAGCACCTGGCGCAGCCGCGCCTCCCAGCGGGTCTCCGCCGGGCACTCCAGCAGGGCGGCCAGCAGCTGTGCGGTGCCCGCCGGGTGACCGCGGGTGAGTTCGTGCACCACCCAGCCCAGCCATTGCACGCCGTTGTCGGCGGCCGGCGCCGGCGCCCTGCGGCCTGCCGACCGCAGCACCTCCTTGGCCTGCTGTTCGACCTCGTGCCGGGCAAGGTCGCGTAACCGGCCCACCACCAGCCCCTTGACGACCCGTTCGGGGACGAACCTCTCCTCCTCCGCCGGCCACCGGCCGGGCAGGGCCCCGGGGCGCCGCGGCCCGCCGAACGCGAAGCCCTCCAGCGCCGCCGGATAGCTGCCGGCCGTGGCGAGCACCAGCAGCGGATCGGGCGCCTGGGCCTTACGCCGGGCGTCCAGCAGCGCTTTGAGGAAGTCGTTGCCCAGCGGACTGTCCACGTTGTCCAGCAGCACCAGGCACTGCGTGGTCCGCCGCTTGTCGCCGCCGCGTGAGCCGTACGCCCGCTGCAGATCGTCCAGAAAGGCGTCGAAGAGCACCGCCTCGGCCCGCTGCCGCTCGGCCTCCTCGCGGTCGCCGTAGCGCTGGTTGAGGTCGATCAGAAAGCCGTCGACGGAGCCGGCGTCACGGCTGCGGCGCTGGATGCGCGCCAGCTGCCAGCGCACCCGCAGCCGCGCCCAGTGCCGCCGCCACTCCGGCAGCAGCGGCAGCGCGGCGGTCACCGCGGTCGGGGCGCCCAGGACCGTCGCGGCGTAGGTGGCGAGCTGGTTGATCACCTCCGAGCGGCCGCTCGGCGGCCCGACCAGCGCGGCTTCCATCTGCCGTACGGCGGCGTCCCGGTCGGCTGCTTCCATCCGTGCCGCGACCGCGATGGTCAGCAGCCCGAACGCCGGAAACCGCAGCCGGGCGAAGTCCTTCTTCTTCGCGTTGAGCTGGAAGACCAGCGCGGCCAGCACGTCGATCGGCTTACGGCCCTCCTGCCCCAGCGCCGCCAGATCGAGGCGGGCCACCGGGGCCCGCCGGGCCCAGTCCGCCAGATGCCGCAGCACGGTCGTCTTGCCGCTGCCCCGCGGCCCCAGCAACAGCGTGGCAGGTAACTCCGGCCGGCTGCCCGGCCTGCGCGCCAACAAGTCCTGGACGTAGCGCTCCACGGCCCGGTCCCGCCCGGACTCCCCCGCCCACTCCTGCGGCATTCCGCTCCCCTCGGCCTCGCGCTCCCCGTAAACCCTGCGATCCCGCGATTCCCGCGCCCGCACGGCCGGGCGGCGCGCTCTCCAGCCGCCCCAGGATCCTCCAATTCCCGTGCGCTGCAAGCGCTTTGGCCCCATCAGGCCGCTTCTCCCCCTCGTTCGACGCCACCTCGCGCACGGAAATCACTCTAAGTGACCCCACTGACAATTCCTGTAACGGAGGGTCCCCGCGCAGGTCAGCGGGCCGACGCGCGTTCGGAACGTGATGCGAGCCGAGGGGGTGCGCACGCGCCGGCCGCCAGCCGTCGGCCGGCGGCCGTCAGTCCCTGCCGTGCGCCACCCCGCGGCGTGAACCGAACCGCCTTACGCGGCAGCCGACATCCACCCGCCCCCCCCGAAGAGGGGCGGGGAAAAAACCCACGGCAGGGAGAACCCGAAACCCAGATCCCACCCATAAGACGGGAGAGGGAAGGAAGGCGGAACGGCCCCGGCCGGGGCCCCCGCCCTACTGCTGCACGGCCTGTGCCACCGCCGCCTGCGGGCGGATCGGGAGGCGGCCGATGGGGCGGCCGGTGGCGGCGCGGACCGCGGAGGCAACGGCGGCCGGTGAGGTGACGACCGGTACCGCGCTGGCGGGCTTGGCGCCGAAGGGGGCCACCACGTCCCGCTCCTCGACGAGCTTGACGATGCGGATGTCCGGGGCGTCCAGGGCCGTCGGCAGGGCGTAGCCGGTCAGGTCGGGATGGCGGACCTGGCCGCGGGCGGTCCGCAGGTTCTCCATCAGGGCCGCGCCCAGCCCCTGGGTGACGCCGGCCTCGATACGGGCCCGCAGCTGGCGGGGGTTGAGCACCCGGCCCACGTCCTGGGCGACGGTCATCTCCACGACCCGGATGGTGCCCAGTTCGATATCGACATCGGCGACGCAGCGGATGGCGCAGAAGGCGATCCCCACGAACGCGTCGCCCTGGCCGCTCTCGTCCAGCGGTTCGCTCGGATGCGGCCGGCACTGGGCGGTGGCCCACAGTTCCTTGCCGTCCAGCGCCTCGGCGACGGTGGTGCTGAGCACCCCGTCGTACGAGGTGATCTTGCCGTCGTTGATCTGCAGCAGCTCGGTGGACATGCCGAACTTGTGGGCCAGCGGCTGGAGAAGCTGCGTACGGACCATCTTCGCGGCGCGCTCGACGGCACCGCCGGAGACCCAGGTGTGGCGGCCGTGGCAGGCCGGGCCGGCCGGCGGCTGGTCGGTGTCGACAGGTGCGATGTGCACCTCCTGGATGCCGAGCGTCTCCTGCACGATCTGCCGCGCCAGGGTGGAGAACCCCGAACCGGTCTCGACGGCGGCGCAGATGACGGTGGCGACCGAGCCGCTGACCTTGACGGTGGCGGTGGAGACCTCGTCGGTGCCCTCCGCGCCGAGCATGTGCACCATGCCCAGCCCGTAGCCGACGCCGCGGCGCACCGCGCCCGGCTCCCCCGCGCCCTCGGGTCCGCCCGGCAGGAGCCACTCCGCTTCGGGCGCATCCTTGGGCAGCTCGGGAAGCGGCGCTTCCTTGACGGCACGCAGGAGTTCGGCCACCGGGGCCGGGCAGGTCACCGTCTGCCCCGTGGGCAGCAGATCGCCGGTGGCCATGACGTTGCGCAGCCGGATCTCGTCGGGCTCCAGGCCCAGCCGGGCGGCCAGCTTGTCCATCTGGCCCTCGTAGGCGGCGCAGACCTGCATCGCACCCTCGCCGCGGACATGGCCGGACGGCGGGTTGTTGGTGCGCACCGCCCAGCCGTCGACGACGGCGTGCGGGACGACGTACGGGCCGCAGGAGAAGGAGACGGCGGCGGCCAGGGCGTCGGCGGAGGTGTCCGCGTAGGCGCCGGCGTCCATCAGGATCTGCGCCTCCACCTTGACCAGTGTGCCGTCGGCGTCCGCGTGGTGGCGGTAGCGCAGCAGCGTGGGGTGGCGGTGGGCGTGCGTGAGGAAGGACTCCTCGCGGGTGGCGGCCAGCTTGACGGGGCAGCCGGTGCGCAGCGCCAGCAGGCCGAGCGCGAGCGAGACGCCGGGGTCCTCGCGGTCGGCGGTGGCGCCGGGGACGCCGGTGACCACGACCTTGACCTGTTCCGGTGCGAGACCGAAGGAGGCGGCGGCCAGGTCACGGTCGGTGTGCGGGTCCGTGGAGGCGGTGTAGATCTCCACGCCGCCGTCGGGGCGCGGCACCGCGAGCCCGGCCTCGGCCCCGATGGGCGCCGGGTCCTGGCGGCCGATCCGGTAGAGCCCCTCGACCATCACCTCACCCATGGCGTCGGCGTCGCCGAAGCGGAGCGGGATGTGCCGGATGAGGTTGCCGTCGGGGTGCAGCGGCTCGGCCTCGAAGGCCAGTTGGGGGTCGGTGACCGCGTCCTGGACCTCGTACTCGACGGCGATGGCGGCGGCGGCCAGCCGGGCGGTGTCGGGGTGGTCGGCGGCCACCGCGGCGATGGGCTCGCCGTGGTGGCGGACCTCGTCCTTGGCGAACACCGGGCGGTCGGCGGTGCCGCGGCCGTGCGCCGCGTCGCCGGGGACGTCCTCGTGCGTGACGATGACGCGGACGCCCGGCATCTCCACGGCGTGCTTGGTGTCGATGGACAGGATCCGTGCGCGCGGGTGCGGGGAGCGCAGCACCGCGGCCCACAGCAGCCCTTCGGCCCACAGGTCGGCGGCGTACGGGAAGGTGCCCTCGGTCTTCGCCCCCGCGTCCGCGGACGGCAGGGAGACGCCCAGGCCGTGCGGCGGCTCCTCGGGCATCTGGACGCCCGCCGCAGGGGTCGCGGTGACGGCACTCGCGCCATCGGACGTGCCACTCATGACGAGCCTCCCGAGTGCGGATCCTGGTGGTGCGGGGCGTGGCCCGTGGGGTCGGAGGGGCCCGCCTGGTGGGGAATGCGGGCGGTGTCCGCCGGTGCGTCCCCGTCCGTCTCGTCGTCCACGGCCTCGGCGCGGGCCTTGACGACCTCCTCGACGGCGTCCAGCACACCCCGGTAGCCCGAGCAGCGGCAGAGGTTGCCGCACAGCGCCTTGCGGGTCTCCAGCTCGCTGGGGGCGTGGTTGCCCTCCAGGAGGTCGTGGACGGTCATGGCCATCCCCGGTACGCAGAAGCCGCACTGGACCGCACCGGAGGCGGCGAGCGCGCGCTGGACGTCGGAGGGCACGCCGTTCACCGCGAGCCCCTCGACGGTACGGACCTCGCTGCCGGCCGTGGTGGCGGCCGGCACCAGGCAGGACGCCACCAGCCGGCCGTCCACCTGGACCGAGCACGCCCCGCACTCGCCCTGTGAGCAGCCGTCCTTGGCGCCGGCCAGGCCGAGGCGCTCACGCAGGACGTAGAGCAGCGACTCGCCGATCCAGGCGTCGGTGACCGGCCGGTCGATGCCGTTCACCCGCAGGACGAAGGAGGCGGCAGGGTGTTCGTCGTGGGCATCGTGGGCATCGTGTTCGTCGTGGGCATCGTGTTCGTCGTGGGCGTCGGGGCCGGGGTCCGGCACCGGGGCGGGGGCCACGGCGTTGGCGTCGTCGTCGGAGGCATCGCCGGCGAGGTGCTCGCCGACGGCGGTGGGAATCCCGTCGCCGTCGGTGGTGCGGTCGTCCGTCTCGGCACCGGCGCCGGCGTCGCCGCCCTCCGCGCCCGCGTCGCCGTCGGGCTGCGGGTGCGCGCCGGGCTCGGTGTGCGCGACGGCCTCGGCGGTCTCCGGCGGGGCGTCCCGCGTCGCGCCGTCGTCCTCGGGCGCGGCGGAACCGGCCGGGTCTCCGGCGGGTGCGAACTCGGCCGGATCCCGCGGCGGTTCACCGTCGGCCTCCGGGGCCGACCATCCGCCCGTACCGGCCATGTCGGGCATGTCGGCTGCCACGTCGGGCCGTTCGGCTGCCTCCTGCCGCTGCGGCGCCGCGTCAGGCAACGGCTCCGCAGCCTCCGGGGCCGGCGGCCACTGGGCCAGCGCGTCGGCGGGCAGCGACCAGTGTCCGGTCGCCTCGCCGGCCGCGGGGTGCAGACCGCCGCCCGTCGCGTACGGGTCGCCGCCGCCGGGCAGTTCGGGCTCGGCGCCGTGGCCGGAGAGGCCGCGCTCGCGGGCGTACGGGTCGCCCGCGGGGGCGCCGTAGGTGTCGTGCGCCTCCGCGCCGTGCGCGGCGTCCGGCCCGGTGGTGAAGTTCCAGTGGCCGGTGCGGGCGGCCTCCTCCGCGTCCGCCGGGTTGGCGGCCCCGTCGTACCCGCCCGGATAGCCGCCGCCCTGGTAGCCGGTGGCACCCCCGGCCCCCTGGAGGCCCGGATGCCCCGGATGCCCCGGGTGGCCGTGGACGCCCGGATAGCCGCCGGAAAGTCCCGTGTGCCCCGTGAAGTCGTCGTCGCCGACCAGGTACTCGCCGGACTCCTCCAGCCCGTCGTCCGCCGCCGCGGGGACCGACCAGGTCCCCGTGCCGCCGGCCTCGGGGCTGCCCGCGACGGGCCAGTCCACCCGCTCGCCCCACGGCGGGGCCGCCTCGGGGGCGCCGCTGTGGTACGACGCGGAGTGGCCCTGGTGGGCCGCCTGCTCGGCAGGGGCCGGGTACCCGGCGGACGGGTCGGCGTAGCCGGCCGAGGGGTCCGCGAAGGGCATCGTCCACTGGCCGGTGGCGGCCGGGTCGTCGCCCGCGTCCGGGGCCGAGGGCCGGCCGGCGTGCGGGGTGAAGGAGGACGGCGGGGTGTAGCCGTGGCCGGGGGCGGCCAGCGGTTCGGTGCCCGGGCTGCCGTAAGCGGGCGCCCTGCCTTGGTAGATCCCGCTGGTGAAGCCCTCCGGGAGCTGCACGAAGGCCGTCGCCTCCGACTCGTACTCGCCACCCTGGGGCAGCGGCTGCCAGCCCTGGTCGGGGTGCGGCTGGTACGGATGCCGGTTGTCGGCGTCACTCATGCCGAGCCCTCACTTCGCTCGGCCTCGCATGCGCGAGGCGCGCACCTCTCCATGACTCTCCCCCGGCCTTCGGCCGGACGGACCCCCATACTGCGCTCACTCATGAGAGCGCCCTCCCGAGTGCGCGGCGGGCCAGGGCCGCCACCGTACGGCGCAGGTGCAGTGCGGCCGGCGGCAGGCCGGCCGGTTCCGAACCGTCCTCGGGCGGCGCCGGGTCGGGGATGCAGGCGGCGGCGACATAGTCACCGAAAGCCGTCAGCGCCTCGGGCACCAGGCCGCGTTCGCCGTCCCAGTCGATGAGCGAGGCCACCCACTGTTCGGCCTCCAGGGGGCGCAGCGGCATGGCGGCGACCGCGCCCACCGCGCAGCGCACCCCGCGCCGGGCCGGGTCCAGGACGAGCGCCACCGAAGCGGTGGCGCGGCCGGGGCCGGTGCGGCCGGTGGCCTTGAGGAAGGTCTGCGGGGCGTGCAGCAGCGGCACCCGTACGAAGCCGACGAGTTCGCCCGGGCTGAGCATCTCGCGGCCGGCCAGCAGATGGCTGACCGGGATCTCCCGGCGGCTGCCCCCGGGGCCGGCGATGATCACCGTGGCTTCGAGGGCGGCGAGCACCGGGAGGGTGTCGCCCGTGGGCGCGGAGGTCACGATGTTGCCGCCGAGGGTGCCGGCGTTGCGGATCTGCGGCGGGCCGGCGGCGCGGGCGGCCGCGGCCAGGCCGGGGATCAGGGCGGCGAAGTCGGGGCGTCCCATGCGGGCGAGGGTCAGGCCGGCGCCGAGCAGGGCGTGGCCGTCCAGGTATTGCCAGCCGCGGATCTCGCTGATCCGGTTGAGGCCCACGAGGGCTGCGGGTCTGAGGTGTCCGGCGTTGACCGCCGCCATGAGATCGGTGCCGCCCGCGACGGGCACGGCGGTGGGCATGGCGGTGAGCGCCGCCACCGCCTCGTCGAGCGAGGCCGGCAACGTCACCGTGTGCGACGCGTGCGGTGCGTGCGTGGTCAAGCCAGCTGCCCCTTCCCCGGTGTCCCGGCAGTTCCGCTCCGCCGTACGGTACGTGCTCACAGCCCGGACGTGGCAACTCTGGCACATCTTCCCGGGCCCTCGGCGCGAGGGTCCACGAAGCGGCGGTCGGTCCCCGGACAGAGATCGCGTCGTTCTCGTCGTGCTGGTCGTTCTGGTCGTGCTGGTCGTGCTGGTCGTTCTCGTCGATCTCGTCGCGCTCATCCGGTTTCGTCCGCCACCGACGGTACGGGCACTGCGGTGTGGCGCGTCGAGGACGGCGTCCGGCCGGTACGGCGGGACGCGCCCGCCGGCTACAGCGGTGCTCGGCACGGCGTGCGGGGGGACCGCCGTACCGCACCACCGTCCCAGGGCCCGGCCGCCCGGGCGCCCTCCTTGCACCGGGGCTCACACGTTTGGGGGCGCCCCGTCGATCGGGCGTCCGAGGACTCCGGGGCGTTTCTGCCAGGGGAGGGGGCCGCCGGGCGGGCGGTAGCCGACACCGAGGGCGTCGAGCCGGGCGTAGTGGACGGCCATCCGCCGGGTGAAGTCCCCGTAGTCGCGGTCGGCCGGTGCGGGCAGTCGTGACCAGGCGACCTCGGCGAAGGCGGTCAGCCGCGGAAACACCTGGTAGTCGAGGCGCTGCTGACTGTCCATGACCTCGGTCCAGGCGTTGGCCTGGGTGCCCAGGACGTGCGCGGCCTGGTCGGGGGACAGCTCGGGCGGCACCGGCTCGAAGCGGTAGACGTCCTCCAGGGTGCGGACGTAGCCGATCGGTACCGGCTCGTCCGGGGAGGCGTGCTGACGGTGGTCCAGATACACCTGCTGTTCGGGGCACATCACCACGTCGTGGCCGGATTTGGCGGCGGCGACACCGCCCGCGCAGCCGCGCCAGGAGCTGACCGCGGCGCCCTCGGCGAGGCCGCCCTCCAGGATTTCGTCCCAGCCGATCAGCCGGCGGCCGCGGGCGGCGAGCCAGCGGTCGAAGTGCCTGGTGAACCAGCTCTGCAGCTCGTCCTCGGCAGCCAGCGACAGCTCGGCCATCCGCGCCCGGGCGGTGGCGGACGCCCGCCACTGGTCCTTGGGGCACTCGTCGCCGCCGAGGTGCACGAACGGCGAGGGGAAGAGCGCCAGGACCTCTTCCAGCACGTGCTCGTAAAACCGCAGGGTGGTGTCGGTGGGTGCCAGTACGTTGGGGTTGACGCCCCAGGTGTCCCAAACCTTCAGGGAGGCGGTGTCGATGACGTCGGTGTTGCCGAGTTCCGGGTATGCCGCGATGGCGGCCTGGGAGTGCCCGGGGATATCGATCTCGGGGACGACGGTGATGTGCCGCCGGGCGGCGTAGGCGACGATCTCGCGGATGTCGTCCTGGGTGTAGTAACCGCCGTGCGGGCGCTCG
The DNA here is from genome assembly GCF_036227565.1 of Streptomyces sp. NBC_01454. Classification (NCBI taxonomy): domain Bacteria; kingdom Bacillati; phylum Actinomycetota; class Actinomycetes; order Kitasatosporales; family Streptomycetaceae; genus Streptomyces; species Streptomyces sp. NBC_01454. The sequence goes on along the minus strand of NZ_CP109460.1, from coordinate 5,152,462 downwards.
TCCCAGAGCGGGGAGGCCCGGTGGCCGATCTTGGTGCGTTCCCGCCAACCGCCGACCTCGGTCAGCTTCGGATAGCGCGCGATCTCGATCCGCCAGCCCTGGTCGTCGGTCAGGTGGAGGTGGAGGACGTTGAGCTTGTGGGCGGCGAGCAGGTCGAGGTAGCGCAGTACCCCGTCCTTGGGCAGGAAGTGCCGTGCGACGTCGAGCAGCATGCCGCGCCAGGCGAAGCGGGGGCCGTCCTCGATGGTCTGCTGCGGCAGCACCGCCGCTCCCCCGTGGCTGAGCGGGGCGCGGCGGAAGGCCTGCGGACCGAGCAGCTGCCGCAGCGTCTGCGCGCCCCAGAAGACGCCGGCCGGCCCGCCGCCGGTGATCCGTACGCCCCAACGGCTCACGGCCTCCAGCCGGTAGCCCTCCTCCGGGAGGGCCGGGTCGAGGGTGAGGGCGAGGGTGTCCGGCGCCTCGTGGGGGCCGGGCGGCAGGGGCAGACCGAAGGCCGCGCCGAGGGTGGTGCGCAGCCACTGCGCGGTGTCCTCGGTTCCGGGCGAGGCCGCCAGCGCGGTGTCCGCACCTAGCCGGACCGCGCAGCGGTGGGGGCCGTCGATGCTCAGCGGGGCCGGGACCAGGCCGCCGCCCGGGGCCGTGGGGGTGGGGGTGTGCGGCATGCCCTCAGTCCTTCACCGCGCCGCCGGGGCTACGGGCCCGCGGCGCTGTACGGGTACGAAGAAGACCGGCACGGGGCCGTCGTCACGGGCGATGCTGCCATGACCGGGGCCCTCGGGGGCCGTAACTGCCGTGGTGGCGGAGGAGATTCACGGCGAGGAGCCGGGCGGAGCGGCCGCGCGCGGGCCGGGAGCGCCGCCGGAAGCCCGCGGCCTCCTGCCTCCCGCCCCTGTACGCCGCCCGGTGCACGCGTTCCCGGCACGGGCCGGGAACGGCGAAGGGCCCGGTCCACGAGGGACCCGGGCCCGATTCCGAGGCGGGTTGGCGCCGCCGTACGACGCCCGGCCGGGCGGCGGTGTCCTCAGCGCGTCGGTCCGCCCGCACGCGCGCGGGCGAGACCGGCCGCCGCCGGCCGGGAGTTACGGTCCGCGGCGGCTACTTCTTGCCGCCGTCCTTGCCGCCCTTGTCCTTGTCGCCGCCGGCGCCCATGGACTCGAAGATCTCCTTGCACATGGGGCAGACCGGGTACTTCTTCGGGTCGCGGCCCGGGACCCAGACCTTCCCGCACAGCGCCACGACGGGCGTGCCGTCGAGCGCACTCGCCATGATCTTGTCCTTCTGGACATAGTGGGCGAAGCGCTCGTGGTCGCCGTCGCCGTGCGACACCTGTGGTGTCGGCTCTACGAGGGTGCCCGTACCTGCCCCGCGCTCGGGCTCAACAGTGCTCATAACAGCCAAGGGTACTCACGCGCGCCACAACCCGGGAGCCTCGGCCCGGCGACGGTGACGGGCCGGGCGCGCGGCCCGGGCGGACGGCCTCGCTACGAGGCGACCGGCATGCCGCCCCGGTCCCCGGCCGTCAGGCCGAGCTTCACCGCGAAGGCCAGCGCGGCATCCGGCCGGACGTCGTACCAGGAGTCCTTGTCGCAGACCGCGTCCAGCAGCGCCGCGACGTCCGGCGCCCCGACCGTGCGGGCCGCGGCGACGGTGAGGAAGGCGCGGACCGCCGCACCGGGGTCGACCTCCGTCTCCGTCCTGGCCACCAGGTCCTCGACGAGCTTGTCGACCGCGGCCTCACCGGGCGCCGCCCAGTTCATCGCCATCGCCAGGCCGTCGTCCGGCATCTTGGCGGGATACGGCGCACGGGACCAGGCGCCGTCCTGCCACCAGTAGACGAACCCGAAGAGATTGCCCTCGGCGTCCTCCCGCAGTCGCTCCCAGGGCAGCCACTCGGGGCCGCCGGCCAGGAAGTCGATCTGCCGGCCCCCGTCGTGCGTGTAACTGCCGTCCGAGTCCTGGCCGCACAGCAGTGCCTGGCCGCCCTCGAACAGCTGCAACCGCCACCAGTAGCTGCCGCCGTCGTTCCAGCACTGCAGGCCGTTGCGGCCCCAGCTGTACTCGTCCCCGTCATCCACACCGGCGGCCACCACGGCCAGCGTCGCGGCACGCGCCCACAGGCGCTCCGGATGGTCGAGGTCCTCGGGCACGCTCGGCCTGTGCATGGCGCTCTCCCCCGTTTTCCGGCGCGGCCCCGCCGACGTGGCCGCGCACCCTCGCCTGTCACGTCCGAACCCTAGCGACGGGGTCCGACAATTCCCCATGACGAAGCCGCCACAATAATCCAGTAGTCAACAAAATCCGATCCCACGCGCCGGACGCCGGCAGCCGCCCGCCGACGCGCACCCGCACCCGCACCCGCACGGAGTTCAGTTCAGCGACGGGTCGTCCGGATACGTGGCCACCATCGCCAGTTCGTTGCGCTGCCGGCGCAGCACCGCGCGCCACAGCTGCTCCGGGTCGGGCGAGGACACGTCGCCGGGCTCGGACTCGACGACGTACCAGGCACCCTCGACGAGTTCGTCCTCCAGCTGGCCCGGCCCCCAGCCCGCGTACCCGGCGAAGATCCGCAGACTGCCGAGGACCGCCGCGAGGAGCTCCGGCGGGGCCTCCAGATCGACCAGGCCGATCGCCCCGTGCACCCTGCGCCAGCCCAGCGGCTCATCACCCGATGGGACGTCCGCCCGGTCCGCGGCCGGGGCGGCCGGCGCACCGGCCGGCTCCGCGCCGTCCCCGCCCGCCGGAGTGGCCCCGTCCACGGAGTGGATGCCGCCCTCGCCGGAGAGCCCGCCAGGCACCACGGCCACCCCGAGCGCGGAGTCCAGCGACACCGGGCCGCCCTGGAAAACCACCCCCGGTTCACCGGCCAGCGCGGCCCAGGGTGCGAGGATGTCCGCGACACCTACCGGCGTGGGACGGTTGAGGACCACGCCGAGGGAGCCCTCCTCGTCGTGGTCGAGGAGCAGCACCACCGCGCGGTCGAAGTTCGGATCGGCGAGCGCGGGCGTCGCGACAAGTAGCCGCCCTGTGAGCGAGGACACCTCGGTCATGGCCACATGATCCCGCACTTCTGCCCGGAGCGGGGAGTCAACGCCCGGGCCCGTGCGAGAGCAGGGCAGGGCGTACGGCTGCAGCACCGGCGCACACCCTGCGACACCTAATAGCCCATTCAAGACATTCACCGACAGATTCAGCCAAAGGTCGATTACAGATCAAAGGCAGACCGTAGCGGAGCGTGCTGTGACAAAGCCATTACACGCATGAATCCTGCACGGGCCTTCGGACTCACCCCCGGCCGCCCTTACCATTTCAGCTTGGCCCCTGCCCGTCTCCAGGAACGCGAGATCCATGACCGTCTCTACTGACGACGTACTGCTTGTCCACGGCGGCACCCCGCTCGAGGGCGAGATCCGGGTTCGCGGTGCGAAGAACCTTGTGCCCAAGGCCATGGTCGCCGCCCTGCTCGGCAGCGGCCCCAGCCGGCTGCGCAATGTGCCCGACATCCGCGACGTACGCGTGGTGCGCGGGCTGCTGCAACTGCACGGCGTCACGGTGCGCCCGGGCGACGAGCCGGGGGAGCTGATCCTCGACCCGTCGCACGTGGAGAGCGCCAACGTCGCGGACATCGACGCGCACGCGGGCTCCTCGCGGATCCCGATCCTGTTCTGCGGCCCGCTGCTGCACCGCCTCGGCCACGCCTTCATCCCGGGCCTGGGCGGCTGCGACATCGGCGGCCGCCCGGTGGACTTCCACTTCGACGTGCTGCGCCAGTTCGGCGCGACGATCGAGAAGCGCGCCGACGGGCAGTATCTGGAGGCCCCGCACCGGCTGCGCGGCACCAAGATCCGGCTGCCGTACCCGTCGGTCGGCTCGACCGAACAGGTGCTGCTGACCGCCGTCCTGGCCGAGGGCGTCACCGAGCTGTCGAACGCCGCCGTGGAACCGGAGATCGAGGACCTCATCTGCGTGCTGCAGAAGATGGGCGCGATCATCTCCATGGACACCGACCGGACGATCCGGATCACCGGTGTCGACAAGCTCGACGGCTACACCCACCGCGCCCTCCCGGACCGCCTGGAGGCCGCCTCCTGGGCGTCCGCGGCGCTGGCCACCGAGGGCAACATCTTCGTCCGCGGCGCGCAGCAGCGGTCGATGATGACCTTCCTCAACACCTTCCGCCGGGTCGGTGGCGCCTTCGAGATCGGTGACGAGGGCATCCGCTTCTGGCACCCGGGCGGTTCGCTCAACGCCATCGCCCTGGAGACCGACGTCCACCCCGGCTTCCAGACCGACTGGCAGCAGCCGCTGGTCGTCGCGCTGACCCAGGCGTCGGGCCTGTCGATCGTGCACGAGACGGTGTACGAGTCCCGGCTCGGCTTCACCTCCGCGCTCAACCAGATGGGCGCGCACATCCAGCTCTACCGCGAGTGCCTGGGCGGTTCCGCCTGCCGTTTCGGCCAGCGCAACTTCCTGCACTCCGCGGTCGTCTCCGGACCGACCCGGCTGCAGGGCTCCGACCTGGTCATCCCCGACCTGCGCGGCGGCTTCTCGTATCTGATCGCGGCGCTGGCGGCGCAGGGCACCTCCCGGGTGCACGGCATCGACCTGATCAACCGCGGCTACGAGAACTTCATGGAGAAGCTCGTGGAGCTGGGCGCCAAGGTCGAGCTGCCGAACGGCGCACTGCGCAACTGACCGCGGCAGCGCGGACTCCCGACGGCTGACGACAGCGGGCCCCGGCGTACACCGCCGGGGCCCGCTGCCGTGCGCGCTCCCGCCCGTTGTCCCGGACGTACCGGGCAGCCGGCTCACGAGGCACGCGCGACACGCGGGCCTGCCGGGCACCCGCACAACTCGGCGGGCGCGGCACACGGTTCGGGCCGGCCGCCGCCGGCGCCCCGCCGGACGACACCGCAAGTCGCCCGGTGACGCACACGGAACGGGCCCGGCATCACCCGTACGGGCGCCCGTACGGACCGGGCGGGCCACCGCCGGGGCCGCGCGGACACGCCGGACGCCGATGACACCCCAGGGGCGCCCCGGTACCGCCTCACCGCGGTCGCCGCCGGTACCGATCGTGCCCAGCGCGCCCTTTCCGGCCCTGTACGCCCCTGGTGGCCTCTCTCGCGGGCGCGGGCCCGGAAGGCCTTCCCTTCCCCCGGCCGGCCGGTTGGGGCCGTCCACCGGCCGTCCTTGGCGTGGCATGCGTCAGGGCGGCCACCCCTGGAAGGGATGGCCGCCCTGGCGTGCCGTACGGAGAGGGTTACTTACCCTTGGCGGCTTCCTTGAGCTTGGAGCCCGCGGAGACCTTCACGCTGTAGCCGGCCGGGATCTGGATCGGGTCGCCGGTCTGCGGGTTGCGCGCGGTGCGAGCGGCACGGTGGGTGCGCTCGAAGGTCAGGAAGCCGGGGATGGTGACCTTCTCGTCGCCCTTGGCGACGACCTCGCCGGTCACCTCGGCGAGGGCGGCCAGAACGGCGTCGGCGTCCTTGCGGGTCACCTCGGCGCGATCGGCCAGAGCGGCCACCAGCTCACTGCGGTTCATGTTTGTACTCCCGTGTTCTTCTTGCCAATGAGGCGTGAGATCGAAGCCGATGCTGCCAGGGTCCTCGGACAGTCCCCGGACCCGGGTCTGATGCCAGACCCTCTCGCCCGATTACGCATCCTGCCCCTACCTGCGGCGGTAAAGCCAATCCGGCACCCAGGAGGGTCACACGAAAAGCGCCACTGCCTCGTTAGTGGTCACGCTCCGTATCAATCCCGCTCCGGGCCGGCCCCACAGGGCGGCGGTCGCTTGCTGCCCGCCACCCTATGGGCGCCCCAACGACGGCGTGTCCAGCGACGCGCCGTATCAGACCGTCGTGGCGGCCGTCACAGCCTGATCGCCGCTCTTCGCCGCGTTCCGTACCGCGTCGGCCACCGCGCCCGCGACCTTCTCGTTGAAGACGCTGGGGATGATGTAGTTCGGGTTGACCTCGTCCTCCAGGACGACGTTCGCGAGGGCGCCGGCCGCGGCCAGCATCATCTCGGTGTTCACCGTACGGGAGTGGGCGTCGAGGAGGCCGCGGAAGACACCGGGGAACACCAGGACGTTGTTGATCTGGTTGGGGAAGTCGGAGCGGCCGGTGGCCACCACGGCGGCGGTCTGCCGGGCGACGGTCGGGTCGACCTCCGGGTCGGGGTTGGCGAGCGCGAAGACGATCGCCCCCTCGGCCATCTTCGCGACGTCCGCGCCGTCCAGGACGTTGGGCGCGGAGACGCCGATGAAGACGTCCGCGCCGACCACGGCCTCCTTGAGGGTGCCGGTGACGCCCTCCGGGTTGGTGTTGTCGGCGATCCAGCGCAGCGGCGAATCCGGGTCGGCGTCGACCAGGTCCGGGCGGCCGGCGTGCACCACACCGTGGATGTCGGCCACGACGGCGTGCCGGACGCCGGCCGCGATCAGCAGCTTGAGGATGGCGGTACCGGCCGCGCCCGCGCCGGACATCACGACCCGGACGTCCTCGGTCTTCTTGCCGACGACGCGCAGCGCGTTGGTGAGCGCGGCGAGCACCACGATGGCGGTGCCGTGCTGGTCGTCGTGGAAGACCGGGATGTCCAGGGCCTCACGCAGCCGCGCCTCGATCTCGAAGCAGCGGGGAGCGGAGATGTCCTCCAGGTTGATGCCGGCGAAGCCGGGGGCGATGGCCTTGACGATCTCCACGATCGCGTCGGTGTCCTGGGTGTCCAGGCACAGCGGCCAGGCGTCGATGCCGGCGAAGCGCTTGAAGAGGGCCGCCTTGCCCTCCATGACGGGCAGCGCGGCCTTGGGGCCGATGTTGCCCAGGCCCAGCACCGCGGAGCCGTCCGTGACGACCGCGACGCTGTTGCGCTTGATCGTCAGCCGGCGGGCGTCCTCGGGGTTGTCGGCGATGGCCTGGCAGACGCGGGCGACGCCGGGGGTGTAGATCATCGAGAGGTCGTCACGGTTGCGGATGGGGTGCTTCGACGACATCTCGATCTTGCCGCCGAGGTGCATCAGGAAGGTACGGTCGGAGACCTTGCCGAGCGAGACGCCCTCGATGCCGCGCAGCTTGGAGACGATCTCGTCCGCGTGCGCGGTGGACGACGCGGCGATGGTGACGTCGATCCGGAGTTTCTCGTGGCCGGATGCCGTCACGTCGAGGCCGGTGACCGAGCCGCCGGAGGATTCCACGGCCGTGGTGAGCTGGCTGACGGCGGTGCCGCTCGCGGGTACTTCCAGTCGCACCGTCATCGAGTACGAGACGCTTGGCGCCGTTGCCATGGCCGACTTCCTCTGCTTTCCCTGGTTCTTTGTGCGGCTCCACGACCCGGGGTACCAGGTCCGGAGCAATGTTGACCGATCGTCGCACCTACCAGCCGGTACGCGGTAACCAGCCACGGCTTTCGGAATCGCGATTCCACCATACGAGAGGCTCTCGGGGATGCGGAACCCCCCCGGGGAGCGGTGGCGGGGAACGCCCGGCAACGGCCATCCGCCCGTCGCCCGCCGTTCACGCGACACCCAACGACCGCGGGCGCCCCTCCCGCAGGAGAGACGCCCGTAGTCGACGGTCTGAGCGGCACCGACCCGCCATGCTCGCCTCGCGGCAAGTGGTCGCTCGTAGCGACGATGGTTGGGCCCGGGGGCTTGGATCGAGCCGGTGCCGTCACCCAGGCTAACAAACCATCCCCGGAAGCGAATCCCGTCCCGGGGGGCCGATTCGAAGACCCCTCGTACGGCGGCGCCCGGCACCCGGCCGGGGCCGCCGTACGGGTGCCGGACAGGGCCGGCCGGGGTCAGTCCCGCAGCAGGTCGGGCACGTGGGCCGCATCCGGCTCGTCCCGTTCGGCCGACAGTACGGTCAGCTGCTGGGTGGCCCGGGTCAGCGCCACATACAGGACCCGCAGCCCGGCCGGGGACTCATCCGCGATCTCGGCGGGCGAGACCACGAGGGTCGCGTCGTACTCCAGACCCTTGGCCTCCAGGGAACCCAGCGCCACCACCCGCTCGCCCAGCGGGGCCAGCCAACTGCGGGCCTGCTCGCGTCGGTTCATGGCCACCACGACGCCGACCGTGCCGTCCACCTCGCCCAGCAGCCGCTCGGCCTCGGCGACCGTGGCCCGCGCCAGCGCCGTGTCACCGGCCGGCGCGCCACCGTCGCCGTCGGGGGCGGCGAGCGCGAAGCGGGGCTCCAGACCCGTGGAACGCACCGCCTTCGGCGACTCCATGCCGGGCATCGCCAGCGCCAGCACTTTGGACGCCAGGTCGGCGATCTCCGCGGGGTTGCGGTAGTTCACGGTGAGGGTGAAGCGACGGCGCGGGCGGGTGCCGAGTGCCTCGTCGCGGGCGGCGGCGGCCTCGTCCGGATCGGACCACGAGGACTGCGCCGGGTCGCCGACCACGGTCCAGGTCGCGTGCCGGCCGCGGCGGCCGACCATCCGCCACTGCATCGGCGTCAGGTCCTGGGCCTCGTCGACGATGACATGGGCGTAGTCGGTGCGCTCCTCCTCCAGCCGGTCGCGCCGGCGGCGGCCACCGCCGCTGCGGTCGGCGAAGGTCGTGAGCTCCTCCAGGCCCGTCAGATGGTCCAGCGGATCGGCCTCGCGGGGGCGGGGCGGGCGCATCGGGGCGCCGAGGATCAGCTGCAGTTCGTCCAGCAGGGCGATGTCGTGCACCGACAGCGGGCCCGCGCCGCGGTCGTCCAGCCGCTGGAGCGAGCGGGCCAGTTGGCGCACCTCGCGCTGGTTGAGGACCCGGCGCGCCCAGCGGCCCAGCAACCGCTCGTCGGCCATCGCGGCCAGCACCCCGCGCGGGGTCAGCTCGGGCCACCAGGCGTCCAGGAAGTCCTGGAAGTCCTGCTCGGTGGTGATGTCCTCGTCGAAGCCCTCGCGGGCCTCGGCGGCGAGTTCGGGGTCGGTGTAGCGGCGGGCGGCGCCGGAGCGGGCCCACAGCGCGTCCAGGATCAGCCGGCGGGCGCGCGGGCGCAGCAGGTTGACCGGTGCGGTGCCGCCCAGCGCGGACTGCCGGATGGCGTGGAGCTCGTCGGCGTCCAGCTCGATCCGGCCGCCGAAGGCGACGACCCGCAGCCGGGCGGGGGCGGCCGCGGCGGGCCGGGTGGGTCTGGAGCGGGTGCGGCGGCCGCGGCGGGCGCCCGGGGCGGGGCCGGGGTCCGGGGGCGGGGCGAAGAGGTCCTCCAGGGACAGCTGGGCGTCCCCGTCCGCGGTGGCCGCACCGGCGCCGTCCGGCGGCGCCGCAGGGCCCGCCAGCTCCAGCGCCCCGCGGGCCGCCCTGCGCAGCAGCTTCTGCATCCGCGCGGAGCCCTTGATCCGGGCCACGGCCGGCGGGTCGTACGCGGTCGTCTCGGCGCCGTCGACCAGCGAGCCCAGCGCCCGGATGGCGACCTGGCCCTCCTCGCCGAGGGAGGGCAGCACGCCTTCGGTGTACGCGACCAGCAGCGGGGTCGGGGAGACGATCAGGATGCCGCCCGCGTAGCGGCGGCGGTCCTGGTAGAGGAGGTAGGCGGCGCGGTGCAGGGCGACGGCGGTCTTGCCCGTCCCGGGCCCGCCCTCGACCTCGGTGACGGAGGCGGCGGGGGCCCGGATCACCATGTCCTGCTCGGCCTGGATGGAGGCGACGATGTCCCGCATGGTGTGGCTGCGGGCCCGGCCCAGCGCGGCCATCAGCGCGCCGTCGCCGATCGCCGGCAGCTCACGGCCGTCCAGCGTCGCGGTGACCTCCGGGCGCATCAGATCGTCCTCGACGCCGAGGACCTTGCGGCCCTTGGAGCGGACCACCCGCCGGCGGACGACCCGGCCGGGCGCGACGGGGGTGGCCCGGTAGAAGGGCGCGGCGGCCGGCGCCCGCCAGTCGATGACCAGCGGGGAGTAGTCCGCGTCGAGGACACCGAGGCGGCCGATGTGCAGCGTCTCGGCGATCTCGGCGCGGTTGTTCTCGATCGCGCCGTCGGCGGGTTCGACGGAGGTGAAGGCGCCGTCGGGGCCCTTCTTGCCGTCCTTGCCGAGGAGCAGGTCGATCCGGCCGAAGAGGAAGTCCTCGTACTCGGAATTCAGGCGGTGGAGATGGACTCCGGCCTGGAAGACCTGGGCGTCGCGTTCGGCGAGTGCGCCGGGCGTGCCGACCTGGCCGCGCCTGGCGGCGTCGTCCATCAGGAACTCAGCCTCGTGGATCTTCTCCTCGAGGCGCCGGTAGACGCGGTCCAGATGCGTCTGCTCGGACTCGATCTCACGGTCGCGTACGGAATCCGAAGCGTGATCCGGTGCGTGCGTGGCGTTGTGCGCGGCCACCCAGGCCCCCTTCTGCTGTGCGTAGGGCAGCCGTCAACCGTACGCGAACCGGGCATCATGCGCACCTGGCGAGAAGGACAAAGTCGGGCGAGTCCGGTCGGATGTTGATCTCAGAGGGTGACGCGGAGGTGTTCCGGGGTGATCGGCAGGGGGAGGGCCGGGCCGGGCCGTGGCGGGCGCCCCGGGCCGTACCCCGGACCGGGGCGCCCGAGGACGGGCCTCAGACGTTCACCTTCGCCAGCCGTTTGCCGTCCAGCGTGTTGATCTCGAAGTGGTCGATGTCGCCGCGGTTGAGGGCCGCGCCGCCCGCCGCGTACAGGGGCTCGCGGTTCCACTTCGCGGCGCTTCCCGGGATGCCGTAGCCGCCCTTGGGGACGGCCCAGGTCGTGACGGTCTGCCGCTTGCCGTCCTTGCCGACGGCGACCAGATCGCAGGCGAGCGGGCCCTTGACATTGGCCAGCTCAAGGACGACCTGGGTGCCCCAGGGCCGGGTGGCCATGGAGACGCCGGCCGACACCTTGGTGTCCGGGTCGACGGAGCTCACCTTCTCGCCCGCCGCGTACTGGGCCCGGACGGCGTTCGCCAGCGGCGGCGCCGGAGGGCTCTGCGGGGCCGCCGCCCCCTTCAGGGCGAAGGTGGCCAGCGGTCCGCCGACGATCAGTACGACGGCCGCGGCGACCAGGAACAGCCGGCGCCGGGCACGGCTGCGGCGGGTGACGGTCACCTCGCCGAGCAGCCCGTCGAGCATCGCCGGGCCGGGCACGGCGGTGATCGTCTGCGGGGTGGGGGCGGACTGCTTGAACTCGGCCAGCACCGGTGTGAGACGCATCAGTTGTTCGAGCTCGGCCGCGCACCGGTCGCAGCCGACGAGATGCGCCTCGAACCGGTCCGCGTCGGCGGCGTCCAGGACGCCCAGGGCGTAGGCGCCGACGTCGGTGTGCCGGTCCGGTGGCATGGGCGGGGTCACTCCGTTACTCCTCGTTCCTCGAGCGAGAGCTTCAGGGAGCGCAGCGCGTAGAACACCCGGGACCGTACGGTCCCGGCCGGCACCCGCAGCACTTGTGCCGCCTCGCTGACCGTACGCTCCTTGAAGTACGTCTCGACGAGGGCCTCTCGGTGGGCCTTGCTCAGATCGCTCAGCGCCTCGGAGATCGTCATCAGCCGCAGCGCCCGGTCGATCACATCGGCGGCGGGCATCGTCTCCAGCGGCGTCGCGTCGACCTCCTGCGGCCGCGCCTGGCGGCTGCGGTGCCCGTCGATCACGATCCGCCGGGCGACGGTCACCAGCCAGGGCCGGATGGATCCGGTCGCCCGCTGCAACTGATCGGCGTTGCGCCAAGCACGGACCAGCGTCTCCTGCACCACGTCCTCCGCGCGATGCCGGTCGCCCGCCACCAAGCGCAGGACGAAAGCGAGAAGCGGGCCCGCATGATCGTCATAGAGGGCTCGCATGAGCTCCTCGTCAGGTGTCGTCCTGTCTGCCACGACGGCATCCTTACGCACTCCAACTCCCGGGTCGATAGCTCAGATCGCCCAAGATCGCCGGGGACCGTGCCATGAATCGGACTTGCGGTGAGGAGTACGGACGGGACGGACGGGGTGTTCAGCGGCCGGCGGAATATTTTTCCGCAGTGCGCACCGTTCAACTGAAGTTGCAGGTCAGGGAGCTGACGTGAAGTGGGGGGCGAGGCCAGGGCCTCGGCAGGGTCTCGCGACGTCCGTTTGGGGGGGATGCTGGACGTTGGCCCTCCATCGCATCTTGCCCAAGCCCGTGGCGGCACCGGGTGACGACCGGCAGCCACCGGACCTGCCCAGACGCCAAAAACGTCAGCCCGAAACGGCATCGATGTCACCACATCACCGGCCCGGAGGAGAGCTGCCGGCCCAGGTCCCCACACTCCGGGATGTGTTACACAGGGCGTAATCAAAGGGGTATTTTGCAGCAGCTCAAGCTCGGAATCATGTCGCAGACCCGCAAAGAGAACGAGCACCGTCTGCCGATCCACCCAGCGCACTTCGCACGCATCGACGCCGATCTCCGGCCCAGCATCCATCTCCAGACCGGTTACGGAGAGCACTTCGGTGTCCCGGACAGTCAACTCGCACCGTGGGTCGCCGGTTTCCGCCGACGCCAGGAGCTGATCGCGGAGTGTGACGTCATCCTGCTGGCCAAACCGCTGCACGAGGATCTGGCGGAGCTGCGGGACGGGCAGGTGCTGTGGGGGTGGCCGCACTGCGTGCAGGACGCGAAGGTCACGCAGGCCGCCATCGACCGCAGGCTCACCGTGATCGCCTTCGAGGCGATGAACCACTGGACCCGGGAGGGTTCGTTCAACCTGCACGTCTTCCACAAGAACAACGAGCTGGCCGGCTACTCGTCGGTGCTGCACGCCATGCAGCTGACCGGTGCGACCGGTGACTACGGGCGCCGGCGGCGTGCGGTGGTGATCGGCTTCGGCGCCACCGCCCGCGGCGCGGTCACCGCGCTCAGCGCGCTGGGCGTTCACGAAGTGGACGTGCTGACTGCCCGCGGCGTCACCGCCGTCAGCTCACCGATCCACTCGGCGCGGATCGTGCACTTCGACCACGACGTGGCCGACGACACGCTCGACCCGCGTCGCAGCATCGTGCTCACCGAGGACGGCCCGGAGCCGCTGGCCGAGTTCCTCGCCCAGCACGACATCATCGTCAACTGCGTGCTCCAGGACACCGCGGCGCCGCTGATGTTCCTGATAAAGGAGGACTTGCCGAAGCTCGCGCCCGGCACCCTCGTTATCGACGTCTCCTGCGACGAGGGCATGGGCTTCGCCTGGGCCCGGCCGACCACCTTCAACGACCCGATGTTCACCGTCGGCGACCACGTCCACTACTACGGCGTGGACCACAGCCCCTCCTACCTGTGGGACGCGGCCACCTGGGAAAACAGCGAGGCGCTGATCCCGTTCCTGCGACCGGTCCTCGAAGGACCGGCCGGCTGGGACGGTGACGGCACGATCCGCCGGGCGATCGAAATCCGCGGCGGCACCGTCCAGAACCCCGCGGTCCTGGCCTTCCAGCACCGCGCCGAACAGTACCCGCACGCGCTGCTCTGAGCCGGTGCCGTCCGGTCGACGGCGTACCCGCACCACGCCAGCCCCGTGACCTGCAACTTCAGGTGGAAACTTGCTCAGTAGGCACGGGCCCCTGACCGGCGCTTCCGTCCTGCTGCCGGCGCACCGTCGTACGCCTGCGGTGCCGCGCCACCCGCTCCCGGTTGCCGCACACCTCGCTGGAGCACCAACGGCGGCGCCGGCCGCGGGAGGTGTCCAGGTAGACCAACGTGCAGCTCTCGCCCTCGCACTGGCGGAGCTGCCGGCGGGCCTCCACGTCGGTCAGCAGCCCGATCGCGTCCCGGGCCACCGCGGCCAGCAGCCCGGCGCAGTCGGGCGGGCCGGGGAGCGTGCGGGCCAGGGCACCGTCCGCGGCCCGTACGGCACATACGGCGGGCGGCACTCCGGCCCCGGCCGCAGAGTTGAGCAGCGCCAGATCGGCGTCGGCCGCCCGGCCCCGCAGCTCGTCGTGCACCACCCGGCGCAGCAGCTCCCGCAGCGCGCGGAAGCGGCCGAGCCAGCGGCCGTCGACACCGTCCAGCGGGGTGCCGGGCGGCACCAGGCCGGCGCCGACCAGCCAGGACCGCAACTCCTCGGGGCCGGCGAGCCGTTCGGCCGGGATGCCGCCGGCCGTGGCCGCCAGGTCCAGGCAGATCCGCCCGCAGTCGAACCGCAGGTCACCATGCGCCGCCATGTGCCTGTCACTCCTTAGGGACCACACACCTGTGCCCTCAGAGTGCCCGGCGCACGGTCCGGCCGGAACCCTCCGGGGTCGGCCACTCCGGGGAGGGGGTGCACGTAGCCGCGGTGAGTAGACCCTGCGTAGGGCCTGTCGTCCCGCTCCCGTCGTTCGCCCGAGGCCGGCCCCGATCCGCCGACCGGGCCCGGCCCCGCGCGGCCGCTACTCCCCGCCGTACTTGTCCGTGTCCGCATGCGGGTCCAGCGACAGCCGGTAGCCGCGCTTGACCACCGTCTGGATCAGCTTGGGCGCGCCCAGCGCCACCCGCAGCCGGGCCATCGCGGTCTCCACCGCGTGCTCGTCACTGCCCGCGCCCGGCAGCGCGCGCAGCAGCTCCGCGCGGGAGACCACCCAGCCGGGCCGGCGGGCCAGCGTGCGCAGCAGCGCCATCCCGGCCGGCGGCACCGGACGCAGGGCGCCGTCCACCACCGCGGCGTGCCCGCGGATCTCCAGCCGCTGCCCGGCCACCGGCAACGGCCGCACCCGGGACGGAAGTTCCCGGCACAGCAGCTGCACCAGCGGGCCGAGCCGAAAGCGCTCCGGCTGAAGGCTGGGGACGTCCTCCGCATGGAGCGGCATCGCCGTCACCGGTCCCACGCACACCGCCAGCACGTCCTGCCGCAGCGCGGCCAGCACGTCCTCGCGGATACCGCGCTCCGCCGCCCGGCGCAGCAGCGAAGCGGCGGCCGGCGCACTGGTGAAGGTCACCGCGTCCAGGCCCCGCGCGAGCACCGCATCCAGCAGCCGGTCGACCGGACCGATGTCCTCCGGCGGCATCCAGCGGTACACGGGGACGCCGATGACCTCCGCCCCGCCGGCCCGCAGCGCCTCGACGAACCCCGGCAGCGGCTCCCCGTGCAGTTGCAGGGCCACCCGGCGGCCGGAGACGCCCTCCGCCAGCAGCCGGTCCAGCACCTCGGCCATCGACTCGGAGGCCGGGGACCACTTCTCGGTCAGTCCGGCGGCCCGGATCGCGCCGCGCACCTTGGGCCCGCGCGCCAGCAGCTCCACCCCGGTCAGCCGGTCCAGCAGCGCCTCGCCCAGCCCCCACCCCTCCGCGGCCTCCACCCATCCGCGGAAGCCGATGGCGGTGGTGGCCACGACGACATCCGGTGGATGGCCGATGAGATCCCCGGTCACCGCGAGCAGCTCGGTGTCGTCCGGCAGCGGGACGATGCGCAGTGCGGGCGCGTGCAGCACCTGTGCGCCGCGCCGTTCCAGCAGGGCGCCCAGTTCCTCCGCCCGCCGGGCCGCGGTCACGCCGACGGTGAACCCGTCCAGCGGCCGGACGGCCGGTGCCGGCGCCGTCCCCTCCTGCTCACCGTGTTCCTGCTGCTGCTCGTACATGGTCGTCCCGCTTCGCCCAGAGTGGTGTGCTGCCGTGCGGCGCCCGTACCGCCGCGGCTCGGGCGGCACACGGTGCCGAGTGCCCAGCGTGCCAACGGCACGTGACAGCTCCGGTCCTCCAGTATTTCCCCGCGGTTACGGGGCGTCGCGCGGGGGCGGGCGCGGGGCCCTCCGTGTGGCCGCCCCCGCGCCCGGACCGTCGCTCACACCTCCGCGTACACCGGCCGCCGCTCCCCGTCCGCGGCCGGGGCCTGCGCCGTACGCCGTACGCGCGCCACGGGCCGCAGGTATACGGCCCAGGTCACCGCGCCGCACACCGCGTAGCAGACCAGGAACGACACGAACGCGGGCGTGCCCGAGCCGGTCGCCAGGAACGACTGCCGGAAGGCGAGGTTGATGGCCAACCCGCCGACCGCGCCCACCGCCCCGATCAGCCCCATCGCCGCGCCCGACAGCCGCCGCCCGTACGTCGCGGCCGCCTCCCCCGAAAGCCCCCGGCGCACCGCCAGGGCCTGGAAGATCCCCGGGATCATCTTGTACGTGGAGCCGTTGCCGAGCCCCGACAGCACGAACAGCGCGATGAACCCGACGAGGAACACCGGCAGCGACTTCATCTCCGACGCCCCGATCACCACCCCGGTGGCCAGGCTCATCGCCGCGAAGGTGCCGAGCGTGATCCGGGCGCCGCCGAACCGGTCCGCCAGCCGCCCGCCGACCGGCCGGATCAGCGAGCCCAGCAGCGGCCCGATGAAGGTCAGCGACGCCGCCTGGAGGGGCGTGCGCGCGAACTGGCTCTGCAGCACCAGACCGAAGGCGAAGCTGTAGCCGATGAACGATCCGAAGGTGCCGATGTAGAGCAGGGACATCACCCAGGTGTGCGGTTCCCGGGCGGCGTCGACGGCCGCGCCGGTGTCGTTCGTCACCGGGGCGAGATTGTCCATGAACAGCGCCGCAAGCACCGCCGCGACCACGATCAGCGGCACGTAGACGGCCAGCACCAGCCGTGGCTGCGCGGCCCCCGCCGTCCCGATCACCAGGAGCCCCAGCAGCTGGATCACCGGCACCCCGATGTTGCCGCCACCGGCGTTGAGCCCCAGCGCGTACCCCTTCTTTCGCAGCGGGAAGAAGGAGTTGATGTTCGTCATCGACGAGGCGAAGTTCCCGCCGCCGACCCCCGCAAGCGCCGCGACCAGCAGGAACGTGCTGTACGAGGTACCCGGTTCGATCACCAGCGCGGCCACCGAGGCCGGCACCAGCAGCAGCAGCGCGCTCAGCACCGTCCAGTTGCGGCCGCCGAACCGCGCCACCGCGAAGGTGTACGGCACCCGCAGCACCGCGCCCACCAGCGTCGGCATCGCCACCAGGAAGAACTTCCCGGCCGGGTCGATCCCGTACTCCGGCCCCATGAACAGCACCATCACCGACCACAGGCTCCAGATGGAGAACCCGATGTGCTCACAGAGCACGGAGAACACCAGGTTCCGCCGGGCGATCCGCTCCCCCGTCTCGGCCCAGAAGGTCTCGTCCTCGGGGTCCCAGTGCTCGATCCACCGGCCGCCGCGCCGCCGCACACGGCTGGCGGCGGGATTGTCATCGGGGTTGTCGGTACGGGTCTCCGCGGCCTCGGCCGTCATGGCGCCTCCCAGGGGTCAGGTCTTCTCCTTGACGCTAGGGATGGCGGATTTCCGTACCGTGCCGCCCGGTGACACGGACGAAACCTTGCGCTCACGGGGTGCGGCGCAGGGAGGTGAGGCAGCCAGACCGTCCTTGCGGGGGTGATCTGCGCATTCCCCCGGCGACGGTCGCGCTCCGTAACTATGCTGCCGCGCCATGCGGACCCGTACTCTTGGTGAGTACGGGCGCACAGACGGTCACAAGCGCCGATGTACGGGGAGTGGAACGCCATGCGACCGCGAAACAAGCCCAAGAACCGACACTCCGCAGCCATGGAAGTCATCGGCGCACAACTGGCGCTGTTCCGCATCAATGCCGGTTTCACCCAGCGCGGCCTCGCGGAGCGGACCACCGCCTCCGAGGAGACCATCGCCTCCGTCGAACAGGGCAGGCGCGTACTGATGCCGCACCTCGCCTCCGAATTCGACCAACTCCTGCGCACGGGCGGGGCACTGGCGGCGGGTGTCGCGAAGCTGCCGCGGAAGGAGAAGTATCCGATCTGGGCGGAGGATTTCATCGCCTTTGAACAGGAGGCCATCTCGCTCTGTGGGTACGAGAACGGTGTCATCCCCGGCCTGCTCCAGACCGGGGACTACGCACTCGCCACATTCCGCAGCAATATCCCGGGACTCAGCGAAGAGACAATCGAGCAACGCGTCACCGCACGCCTGGAGCGCCAGCAAATCCTGCACAGGAAAGACGCCGTCACCTCCAGCTTCGTCTTCTCCGAAGCCATCGTGCGGAGCAACCTCGGGGGGCGCGAGGTCATGCGGGCCCAGCTTGCCCACCTGCGGGCGTGCGCGGAACTCACCGGCGTCTCTCTTCAGATCCTGCCGCTGAACCGCGAGCACCACGCCGGTCTCAACGGACCCTTCGTCCTGCTGGAAACCGCCGACCACCAGCACTTCGCCTATACCGAGGCGCAGCGCAGCAGCGAGCTGACATCGGACCCCGATGAGGTCAGCATCCTCACCCAGAAATATGGAATGCTGCGAATGCAGGCCCTCAACGCCGAAGAGTCCATGGGTCTGCTGGACCGGCTGCTAGGAGAGCGATGACCCATCTGACGTGGTTCAAGTCCAGCTACAGCGGCGACGAAGGCGGCAACTGCCTCGAAGTGGCGTACAACTGGCGCAAGTCCAGCTACAGCGGCGACGAGGGCGGCGCCTGCGTAGAGGTAGCCGCCCACCCCACCACCATCCACGTCCGCGACTCCAAGGACCCCCAAGGCCCGCACCTCGACTTCTCGCCGCGCGCCTGGGCCGCGTTCACCGCATACTCTGCGGCCGGCGCCGCAACAGCCCCGTAACCGGCGCTACTCGGCCGCTTCGTACGGCGCGCCCATCCATATCGAGTCCGTGCAGACGTTCATCGCCTGGCGCTTGCCGGACTCGTCGCGGACCACGACGGCCCGCCGGCCCGGGTAGTCGCGCGGTGCGGACACCACGGCGACATCGTTGCTGATCATGAAGGGCTCCGACGCCGCGCCCTTGCGGCAGTCCTTGTAGCGCAGGCTGGTCACCACCGTGCCGCCGCGTCGCAGGTCTATCGGCATGATCCGGCCGTGCCCGCGGCCATCGGACTCCGGCCCCTTGCCGAGGTGGACCTCGAAGGCCGGGAACCCGCGGAACACACAGGGCTTGTCGCCCGTGTTGACGACGGACAGCCGGGCGTCGCGGTGCGGGGTGTGCGGCTTCTTCTTCAGGACCGTGAGCTTCCACCGCAGGCCCTTGGTCTGACAGTTGGCGTGCAGGGCCGCCATCCGCGGTGAGCCACAGCCGGTCAGGGCCAGGCCGGCCGTGACACTCAAGATCAGCGTGGCTGCCACCGTCGCAAGAAGTGAACGCCGTTGCACGGATTTCCCCTGTTCGTTGCTCACACACTTCCCTGCCGTTAAGGAAAGCTTCCGGGCGCCCGGGGTTGCCTGGGCCGCCGTACGTTTTCGGTCCCGCCGTCTCCTGACGGGGCGTCAGGCAGCTATGTCCATCGTCTGCGCGTCCGCCTCGGGGAGCCACCATGCGTCGCCGGGCGGCGCGAGCCAGCCGTGCCGCGAGGCCCGTTCGCGGGCGGCCGCCCGCAGGGCGTCGAGCCCCGGATGCCGCAGCCCCCGCCGCCACACCATCGAGACGGGCGACAGCGGTACCGGCTCCACGAGCGGCCGCAGCACCATCCCCGGCACCTCGATGAACTCCTCGCTCGCCAGCACCGACCAGCCCCGCTTGCGCACCACCCGGACGAATTCCTGCGAGCCCTCGATCTCCGGGAACGGCGCGGCCATCGCGATGCCGCGCCCCTCGAAGAGCCGCGCGGCCAGCTCCGTCCACTCTGCGGTGCGCGGATTGCCGGCACCCGCGTAGAGCGTCTCGCCGGCCAGCTGCGCGAGCGGGACCGCCGGCCGGGCGGCCAGCGGGTGCTCCTCGGGCAGCAGCACCGCCATCCGCTCCAGCCGGACCGGCTGATGGCTCAGCTGCGCCCGGACGGCGGCCGGCAGCGCGGCGATCCGGCCGAAGGAGACATCGAGCCGGCCGTCCGCCACCTCGGCCGCCGCCCCCGCCAGCCCGCTGTGGAAACGGGCGACCAGCTCCACGCTGTCCGCCACCCGCTCCCGGGCCGCCGCCAGCACCCGGTGCGCGGTGCCGACCGGGGCCCGCACGTCCACCAGCAGCGGCCGCTCGGGGGCCGGCCGGAACGCCGCGGCCAGCTCGTCGTGCGCGCTCAGCACCCGTCGCGCGTACGGCAACAGCCGCTGCCCGTCCGGGGTCAGCGCGACCTGCCGGGTGCTCCGGACGAACAGCGTGGCGCCCACCTCCCGCTCCAGCCGCCGGATATCGCGGCTGAGCGCCTGCTGGGCGACGTGCAGCCCGGCGGCGGCCCGGGTGAAGTGCAACTCCTCGGCGACGGCGGTGAACGCGCGGAGCAGACGCGGATCGATGTCGTACGGCATCGGGCCATCCTGGCAGTGCCACCGGGTGCCGCTTCCTCCGCCGCCGGCGTCGCCCGTTGACAACTCAGGTGCGTCAATGGGCGCCGATCAGGTGTTGGACGCACCGCGGGCGTGGCCGCGACCGTAGAGGCATGATCCTTTTCCTCGCCGCCCGGCCGGTGACGGCCCCTCCCGTACGCCCGGCCCCGCGGCGCCGCGGACTCCGCCTGCTGGCGCCCTACCGCCGGATCTTCGCCCACCCCGGCACCCGCGCCTTCACCGCCGCCAACCTCCTGGCCCGGCTGCCCATGGGGATGCTCGGCGTCAGCGCGGTGCTGATGATCGCCGGCGCCCGCGGCTCGTACGCGCTGGCCGGGGCGGTCACCGCGACCGGGCTGGCGGCGACGGCGCTGGCCGGACCGTGGACCGCGCGGCTGATCGACCGCCACGGCCAGGCCCGGGCCGCGGTCCCGGCCACCGCGCTCGCCGTCCTCGGCTCGCTCTCGCTGCTGCTCTGCGTCCACTACGGCGCACCCGACTGGACCCTCTTCGCCTCGTACGCCGCGACCGCCACCACCCCCAACACCGGCGGGATGTCCCGTGCCCGCTGGGCCCACCTCCTGCGGGACGACCCGGCCGCCCGGCACACCGCCCACTCCTTCGAACAGGCCGCGGACGAGCTGTGCTTCCTCCTCGGGCCGGTGCTCGCCACGCTGCTGTGCACCGGCCTCGCCCCGGAGGCGGGAACGGCGGTGGCCGCGGCCCTGCTGCTGACCGGGATGCTGCTCTTCGCAGCCCAGCGCGGCACCGAACCCCCGGTGGCCCCTCGGTCCGCGGCCCGCACCCGCTCACCGCTGCGGCTGCCCGGCATCCCGCCGCTGCTGCTCACCTTCGTCTGCACCGGCGCGGTCTTCGGCTCGATGGAGGTGGTCACCCTGGCCTACGCCGACGCCCACGGCATCCGTGCCGCCGGCGGCGCCCTGCTGGCCCTCCAGGCCGCCGGGTCCGCCGCCGCCGGGCTGCTCCACGGCCTGCTGCGGCCCGCCGCGGGCCGAGGCACCCGCCGCTTCCGCTGCTGCGTCGCCGCGATGGCCGCCCTGATGCTGCTGCCCCTGCTCGCCGCCCCGGCGGGCGGTCCGGCGGCGCTGGCCGTCGCACTGGCGGCGGCGGGAATGGCCACCGCCCCGGCGATGGTCACCGGCATGGGCCTGGTCCAGTCCCGCACCCCGGCGGGCCGGCTGAACGAGGGGATGACCCTCGCCGTGACGGCCCTGCTGACCGGTATCGCGGCCGGTTCGGCGACCGGCGGCTGGGCGGTGGGGCAGCTCAGCGGGCCCGGCCTCGGCTACGCGGTCCCGGCCGCGGCCGCCGCCCTGGCGCTGTGCACCTCGCTCCTGCACCCGGCGTGAACGGCCCGGCACACAAAGCAGCGGCCCGTGAGAATCTCACGGGCCGCTGCTTTACATGGGATGAGTGGAGATGGCGGGAATCGAACCCGCGTCCAACGGTGCGGAATCAGGGCTTCTCCGAGTGCAGTTCGCTGCGATTTTCTCGGCCCCGGAGATCACGCGAACAAGTCTCCGACGGGCCCAGCCACTGTTTGATTTCCTTCTACACCCCGTGACCGGGTCTAGAAGTTTAGTTCCCTAGCTGATGCCAGGATCCGGGTCGGGAACACCCCCGGGCTGACACTTCGCAAGTCGCTACTTAGGCAGCGAGGGCGAAGGAATCGCGCTTGGAATTGGCGATTATTGGTTGCGACATATGGTTAACGAGATCATTGCCGCTTCCTCGACTCGCTTCCCCTGCTTCGACATCCGCTGTCGAAACCGATCATCCCCATGTTGATTTATCAAGGTGGTGCCACACCCCTCGTGGGGTGCGCAGCCATCGTACGTGAACAACGCGTGCCGTCGCCAGCGTATTCCCCGGCAGGGCCTCCGGGGCCGTGCCGCACGGGCTCGTCAGGACCGCTGCCGCCGCCGTGCCGCCGAGACCGCCCGGTCCGTCTCCCGCCGGTCCTGCTGCTCGCGGAGCGTCTGGCGCTTGTCGTACTCCTTCTTGCCCTTGGCCAGCGCGATCTCGACCTTCGCCCGGCCGTCCTTGAAATAGAGGGCCAGCGGCACGATCGTGTGCCCCGACTCCTGGCTCTTGGACTCCAGCTTGTCGATCTCGGCGCGGTGCATCAGCAGCTTCCGCTTGCGCCGGGCCGCGTGGTTCGTCCAGGTGCCCTGCGTGTACTCGGGGATGTGTACGTTGTGCAGCCAGGCCTCGTTGCCGTCGATCTGGACGAATCCGTCCACCAGCGACGCCCGGCCCTGCCGCAGCGACTTCACCTCGGTGCCGCTGAGCACCAGGCCGCACTCATAGGTGTCCAGAATGTGGTAGTCGTGCCGCGCCTTCTTGTGCTGCGCCACGAGCTTGCGCCCGGGAATCTTGTCCTTGTCCTTAGCCATAGTGCGGCCATTTTCGCACTACGCACCGCCCCCGAGGCCACTCAATACTGTGCGGGCCCGTTTCTCGGCCCCGCGCCCGACGACCAGGTCGGGGGTGATCCCCGCCTCGTCGACGGTCCGGCCGGCCGGGGTGCGGTAGTGGCCGACGGTCAGCTCGGCGACCGAGCCGTCCGGCAGCGTGCTGGGCATCTGCACCGAACCCTTGCCGAAGGTCGGGGAGCCGATCACGACCGCGCGTCCGCGGTCCTGGAGCGCGCCGGCCAGCAGCTCGGCCGCGCTCATCGTGCCGCCGTCGACGAGGACGACCAGCGGCACCCGGGTGGTGCCCCCGCGCTCGGCGTACAGGGCCCGCTGGCTGCCGCGCACGTCGTAGGTCGCGACCAGCCCGCCGTCCAGGAAGGCGGAGGCGGTGGCGGTGGCCTCGGTGACCAGACCGCCGGTGTTGCCGCGCAGATCGAGCAGCAGACCCTGCTGCGGGGAGGCGTGGCGCACCGCACGGCGGACCGCCTTACCGGTGCCCTTGGCGAACGCGGCGACCTTGACGCGGGTCGGGCCGTGAGCGCCGTCGGGGTGGTCGACGACGACATTGCGGCAGCGCAGATGCGTGCGGCGCACGGTCGCGGTCCAGTGGCGGGCGCCGCGTTGCAGCGCCAGCGAGACGGGGGTGCCGGCCGCGGCGGCCGAGGCGCGGGAGCCGTCGGGGGCCACTCCGCGCAGCCGGCTGACGACCTCGGTGACCGGGGTGTGCTCGGTGGTGTGGCCGTCGACGGCGCGCAGCCGGTCGCCGGGGGCGACACCGGCCCGAGCGGCGGGAGAGCCGGGCTGGACCCGGGACACCTCGATCCGCCCGCCGTCCGTCTGCCGTACCCACAGCCCGACGCCGACATAGGCGCCGCCCAACTGCTCCTGGAAGTCCTCGAACTGGCCCGGGGTGTAGATCGTCGACCAGCGGTCGCCACTGCGGCTGACGACGTCGGCGGCGGCCTGCGCACCGGACTTGCCGTCCTCTTCGGCCTCGGAGGCGGCCCGTTCGACGGCCTCGCGGTCCGCGAAGGCGGAGGCCGGGGCGTGCGCCTTCGCGGCCATGCCGTCCGGGGCGGACCGCCCCGCGGCGCCGGCCGCCTCATCGCTCCAGGTGCCGGTCACGGCACCGGTGGCGAGCACACCGGCGAGGAACAACGTCAGGGCCGCCCCGCGGCGAATGCGGCGGGGCCGGTCGTACGCACACGGGCCCGACATGGCGGTGAGTCTAAGGGACAAAAGGGCGCCGTACGGTGAGTTGACCGTACGGCGCCCCTTGGCAAAGCTCACACCTTGAGGTACTTGCGCAACGCGAAGAACGCGGCGAGCGCGGGCATCAGCAGCCCGATCAGCAGGACCAGCGGAAGGACCGCGGCCACCGAGTCCCAGCCGATGAAGTTGATCACCTGGATCTTCTTCGCCAGCCAGTTGTTGATCAGGACGTACTTGCCGCCGACGATCAGCACACAGGCGAAGGCCGCGCCCAGCAGCCCCGCGATGGCGGCCTCCAGGATGAACGGCATCTGGATATAGAAGCTGGACGCTCCCACCAGGCGCATGATCCCGGTCTCCCGCCGACGGCTGAACGCCGACACCCGCACGGTGTTGACGATCAGCATCAGCGCAACGACCAGCATCAGCGCCATCACGACGAGTGCGGCGATGTTCATGCCGTTGAGGAGGTTGAAGAGCGGCTCGACGGTGTCCCGTTGGTCCTGGACCTCCTGGACACCGGGCCGCTCGGAGAACGCCGACTTGATGACCGCGAACTTCGTCGGGTCCTTGAGCTTGACCCGGAAGGACTCCGGCAGCTGGTCGG
Source organism: Streptomyces sp. NBC_01454 (assembly GCF_036227565.1). Lineage (NCBI taxonomy): Bacteria > Bacillati > Actinomycetota > Actinomycetes > Kitasatosporales > Streptomycetaceae > Streptomyces > Streptomyces sp. NBC_01454. Next base: position 5,128,089 of record NZ_CP109460.1, on the reverse strand, counting down.
GCGTCACCAGCCCGGCGACGGGGGTGTCACCGAACTGCTCCTTGTAGTGCTTGTAGGCCTGGTCGCTGGACTCGTACTCCACCTTCTGCACGATCGGCAGCCGGCCGAGCTCGGCCTTGATGTCGTCCTTCTGCTGCTGGGTGGCCGCGCCCTTGGCGCAGTTGGCACCGGAGTCGGCGTCGTTCTTGTTGCAGAAGAAGATGGAGACGTTGACCTTGTCGTACCAGTAGCCCTTCATCGTGCTGACCTGGTCGCGCATCAGCAGCGAGGCGCCGAACAGGCCGAGCGAGAGGGCTACGGAGACGATGACGGCGAAGGTCATCGTGAGGTTTCGGCGGAGACCGACGCCGATCTCCGACAAGACGAACTGGGCGCGCATGGCGTCCTTTCAGTGCTGGTAGCCGTACACGCCGCGCGACTGGTCGCGTACGAGCCGGCCCTTCTCGAGTTCCATGACCCGCTTGCGCATCTGGTCGACGATCTGCTGGTCGTGGGTGGCCATGACCACCGTCGTACCGGTCCGGTTGATCCGGTCCAGCAGCTTCATGATGCCGACCGAGGTCTGCGGGTCGAGGTTGCCGGTGGGCTCGTCCGCGATGAGGAGCATCGGACGGTTGACGAAGGCCCGTGCGATGGCGACGCGCTGCTGCTCACCACCGGAGAGCTCGCCCGGCATACGGTCCTCTTTGCCGCCGAGGCCGACCAGTTCGAGGACCTCGGGCACCGTCTTGCGGATCTGGCCGCGCGGCTTGCCGATGACCTCGAGGGCGAAGGCGACATTTTCCCCGACGGTCTTGTTGGGGAGCAGCCGGAAGTCCTGGAAGACCGTCCCCACCTGGCGCCGCATCTGCGGAACCTTCCAGTTGGAGAGCTTGCCGAGGTCCTTACCGAGCACGTGGACGTGGCCATGGCTGGTCCGCTCCTCGCGCAGCAGCAGCCGCAGAAAGGTGGACTTTCCGGACCCCGAAGAGCCCACCAGGAAGACGAATTCGCCGCGCTCGATCTCGAGCGAGACATCCCTGAGTGCAGGGCGGTTCTGCTTCGGGTAGGTCTTGGAGACGTTGTCGAATCGGATCACTGATGCACCACGGTCGACCTGGATAGCGGCACGGGTTGCCGAGTTGCGGCTCCCGTCGGTGTGCGTGACCATACGCGAACCTCACGCGGCGGCGCAGTCGCCGTAGGCGGTTGGTGCATTTCCTCACGGCACCTACGGGACAAAAGGCGCACAAAACCGCGGGACGCGCCGTTCCGTCAACGACCTGGCACAGTGGAAGAGGGAACCAATGCGCCCCCCGGTGCGTTGGTGCAGTGGAGAAGGAGGTCGCATGACGTACGACCGACTGGTGTGCGCCAACTGCGCGGCCCCTGTCAGCGAGGGCCGCTGCCCCGTGTGCCGGGCGAACAGGGAACGACTGCAGCAGACGGGCGGTCTCTTCGCCCAGCTCAGCCCGGCGATGCTGGTGGCACTGATGATCTTGCTGATCGCGCTGGGCTTGCTGCTCCACCAGGTCACCTGAGAGTGGCGCACGGCTGCCGGACCGGCAGCCGCCCTGACCACCGCCCGGGTGGCGGCGGGATCACGAACGACGAGGGGCCCGGGACGCTGCTGCGTCCCGGGCCCCTCCAGCTGTTCCAGCTGTATCGCGCCGGCATCAGGCCGCCGCGGCACCGCCGCCGTTCTTGTTGATCAGGCGGGGCAGCAGACGGAAGCCCACACCGCCCGCGATCATCGTCGCCGCACCGATGAGCAGGACGGTCGTACCGGAGGAACCGGTCTCGGCCAGCTCGCCCTTGGCCTGCTGCTTGGCCTGGCCGGGCGTGTCGGCGATCTGCTCCTTGCCCTGGCCGGGCTGCTCGATCGGCTTGGAGCCCTCGTTGTCGGTGCCGGTACCGGTGGAGTCGCCGCCACCGCCGTTGCCGCCACCGCTGTGACCACCGGTGCCGCCACCGCTGTGACCACCGGTGCTGTCGCCGCCGGTGCTCTGGCCACCGGTGGACTGGCCACCGGTGGACTGGCCGCCCGTGCTGTGGCCACCCGTGGTGGAACCGGTGGTGTCACCGCCGGTCGTCTGCCCGCTCGTGCCGGTACCGCCCGTGGTGTCACCGCCGGTCGTGTCACCACCGGTGGTGGTGTCGCCACCCGTGGTGGAACCCGTGGTGTCGCCGCCGGTCGTGGTGTCACCACCGGTGGTCGTGTCACCGCCCGTGGTGGTGTCGCCACCGGTGGTGGTGTCGCCACCCGTGACGGAACCCGTGGTGTCGCCGCCGATCTCACCGCCGGTGGTCGTGTCACCGCCGATCTCGCCGCCGGTGGTGGTGGTGGTGTCACCGCCGCTGCTGTCGCCGCCGGAGTTGCCCCCGCCGATGACGCCACCGATGATGCCGCCGATAAAGCCGCCGTCCTGGCCCGGGGTCTCACCCGGGCTGGCCGCGGAAGCCGCGCCGGCCGCGGTGAGCGACGCACCGGCCGCGATCACCGCACCGGCCGCAATGCGCGCCACGCGCAGTCGCGTCTTCTTCGTCATGTACTGCTACCCCCAGTAGCTGAACTCGTCGTTGGAGCACCGTTGTACGGGGCGACGAGCCGAGGGGGTACGCGAGTCACGGCCGGAACAACTGCCGGCCCCTCATCTCCCCGTTGCGCCACACGCCCCATGACATACGCATGCCGCGCTCACCCTTCCCAGTTCGGCCATCATCGTCAAGGCCGAATAAAGGCCCCACGTCCGAATTGGCAAGATCTGGGCGGTACATGAACATACGACTGTGACCAATCCGCCACAGGAAAAACAACTGCCTCCCCGAGGGAGACAGTTGTCCGATGCTCAGATCCGGGCCGGGCCCGTCACTTCTCCTGCTGCTTGCGCCAGCGGATCCCGGCCTCCAGGAAGCCGTCGATGTCGCCGTCCAGCACCGCGGTGGGGTTGCCGACCTCGAACTCGGTCCGCAGGTCCTTGACCATCTGGTACGGGTGCAGGACGTACGAACGCATCTGGTTGCCCCAGGAGTTGCCGCCGTCGCCCTTGAGCGCGTCCATCTTCGCCTGCTCCTCCTGGCGGCGGCGCTCGAGGAGCTTGGCCTGGAGGACGTTCATCGCAGAGGCGCGGTTCTGGATCTGCGAGCGCTCGTTCTGGCAGGAGACGACGATGCCGGTCGGAAGGTGCGTCAGACGGACCGCGGAGTCGGTGGTGTTGACGCCCTGGCCGCCGGGGCCGGAGGAGCGGTAGACGTCCACCCGCAGCTCGGACTCGTCGATCTCGATGTGGTCGGTCTTCTCGACGACGGGCAGCACCTCGACACCGGCGAACGAGGTCTGGCGGCGGCCCTGGTTGTCGAACGGCGAGATGCGCACCAGGCGGTGCGTGCCCTGCTCGACGGAGAGCGTGCCGTAGGCGTACGGCACCTGGACGGCGAAGGTGGTCGACTTGATGCCGGCCTCTTCCGCGTACGAGGTCTCGTACAGCTCGGTCTTGTAGCCGTGGCGCTCGGCCCAGCGCAGATACATGCGCTGCAGCTTCTCGGCGAAGTCGGCGGCGTCCACACCACCGGCCTCGGCGCGGATGTTGACGAGCGCCTCACGGGCGTCGTACTCACCGGACAGGAGGGTGCGGACCTCCAGCTCGTCGACCGCCTTGCGGACGGCGGTCAGCTCGCTCTCGGCCTCGGCCCTGGCGTCCTCGTCGCCCTCGGCCTCGGCGAGCTCGAAGAGCACCTCGACGTCGTCGACCCGGCCGCGCAGCTCCTCGGCCCGGCGCAGCTGGCCCTGGAGGTAGGACAAGCGGCTGGTGACCTTCTGGGCACTGTCCGGGTCGTCCCACAGGGACGGCGCCGCGGCCTGCTCCTCGAGCACGGCGACATCGGCCCTCATCTTGTCGAGGTCCAGGACGGCCTCGATCGACCCCATGGTCGAGGAGAGGGACTTCAGCTCTTCGGATACATCGACGACTGCCACGCACCCAGCCTAACGGCTGCCACCGTCTGCGTGACCCGGCCCCGGCAGGACGAACCCGCCGGGCACCTCCCGCACCGGCCCGGAGAGGGACGCCGCGCCGCTCACCGCGGGGCCCGGTGGGTCACGGCGCGACCCCGGAGCCGTCCGGGGTGTCGGGTCCGGATCGGTGGACGCCCGGTGTGGCGTCGCCCGCCCCGTCGTCGCCGGAGGCGAGCCAGCCGCCCAGGCCGGCCGCCACGACCACCGCGGCGGCGGCCGCGCCCCACCTGATCCGGCGCCGGCGCACCGCCTCCGGCGAGGCGCGGTGGCGGGCCGAGCCCGCCCGGCGCTCACCGGCCGCGCGCGGGGTCCGGGCGGTGCCGTGGGCGCCGCCCGCCAGCTCGTCGGGGCCCGGGACCCGCATGCTGGTGTGGGTATCCCGGTTGGAGTCGGGGGCCGCGCCCTGGACCAGCGGGACCGCGCCCCGCGGCGGGGTGGTCCCGCCCGGTGCCGGCGAGGGGTGGAACGCCTCGTCACGGGCCCCGGCGGCACCCTCCGGCTCGTCGTCCGGCTGCTCGTCGTCCGGCTCGTCGATGTCCAGCGGCGGCATGCCTTCCAGGGAGGGCAGCAGCTCGCGCAGCCGGGCGGCGAGCTCCGGGGCGCGCAGCCGGGACGCCGGCGCCTTGGCCAGACACTGCAGCAGCAGCTGCCACAGCTCGTCGGGGATACCGGGCAGCGGCACCACGCTCTCGGTCACATGCCGGCGCAGCACCGCCCCGGGGTGCCCGCCGCCGAACGGCGTGAACCCGGCGAGCAGCTCGTACAGGACGGTCGCCAGGGCGTAGACGTCCACGGAGGCGCGGGGCGGCAGGCCCTCGATGATCTCCGGGGCGAGGTAGTCGGGGGTGCCGATGACCTTGGACGAGCGCAGCGGGACGGTGGTCCCCCCGGCCGGGGACTGGGAGAGGGTGCGGCGCGGGGAGTCGACGAGCCGGGCGATGCCGAAGTCGGTGAGCAGCGCGGGGTGCGCGCCGCCGGGTCCGAGCGGGCCCTGCATGTCCAGCAGGACGTTCTCGGGCTTGACGTCGCGGTGCACGATCCGGGCGGCGTGCGCGGCGGCGAGCCCGTCGGCGACGTCGGCGGCGATCGCGACGGCCGCCGCGGGGGCCAGCCGCCGTTCGCGCTCCAGACGGGTGCGCAGGTCGGTGCCGCGTACGAGTTCCATGACCAGGGCCAGGTCGTTGCCGTCGACGACGAGGTCGCGGACGCCGACGACATGGGGGTCCGCCAGGCCCAGCAGGGCCGCCCGCTCCTGGACGAAGCGGCCGACGAGCTCCTGGTCGGCCGCGAGCTCCTCACGCAACAGCTTGATGGCCACGGCCCCTTCGGGACCCTCGCCCAGCCATACCGTGCCGGCACTGCCGCGCCCCAGGATCTGGTGGGCGGTGTACCGGCTGCCGATCTTCCGTGCCAAGACTGCTCCGACGTGTCGGGCCCCCGAGCGTCCTGCGAGGGCTGAGGTTGGCGTCAAAGCTACGCGGATGCCAGGGGAGTTCGTGCCCCGTACGGCGGCAACCTTCACTTCTGTGGGCGAAATTGCCCTTCAGAAGTCGACAAATCCACACGGTGGGTTCGGTTCCGCCCGCAGGATCCCCCGCGGGCGGCCGGCGTCAGCCGCCGAGTTTCTGCACGAAGCGCTGCACGCTGTGGAAGACGTGACCGACCTGGGCGAAGAAGCCCCTGGTCGTGCCGATCCACTCCTGGAGCGGGGTCAGCTCCCAGACCAGCCAGGCCGCCACGAACAGCAGGATGATCGTGAACAGACAGCCCTTGAGACAGCCCAGGCCGGGGATCTTCATGGGGTTGGCGCTGCGCTGGCGGGGCTCGCGCCGGGGCCGGGGCTCCGGGGCGGGCGGCCGCTGCGGTTCGTAGCGCTGCGGCGGCGGCTCCTGGCGGCGCTGCGGGGCCTGCGGCTGCTGCTGGGCGTACGGCGCCGGCGGGGGCGCCTGGCGGTACTGGGGCTGCTGCGGGCGCTGCGGCGGCTGCTGGGGGGCGGCCTGGCGCTGCGGACGGCGGCGCAGCGGGTCCTCGGTGGGATCCAGATACTGCACCTGGGTCTGCTCGTTGCGGTCCCGGGCGGCCCGCATCTGGGACTCCCACGGATGGGGGCCCTCGGGGTTCTGCGGTCCGCCGGCCGGCGCTCCCATGGGCATGGGCGGCATCGCCCGGGTCGGGTCGCCCTGCCCGCCGGGGCCCCCCGGACCGCCCGGACCGCCGGTGGACGGCAGCACGCTGGTGGCCGCGGCCGGGTCGTAGGACCCGGCGCCGGAGGGAAGCACCTGGGTGGGGTCGGCGTCGCCGCCGCCGGTCCCGCCCGTCCCGGGGACGGTCGCGGGCGCGGGGTCGGGCGCGAGCAGCGCGGCGACGCCCAGCGCGGCCTCGGCCTGCGCCGGGGAGGCGTGCACCCCGATGCCGGACGCGACGGCGCGCAGGGCCCGCGCGAGGTTCTCGGCGGAGGGCCGCTCCTCGGGGCGCTTGCGCAGACAGCGCTCTATGACCGTCCACAGCGGCTCGGGGAGCGTGCTGGGGCGGCGCGGCTCCTCGCTGAGGTGGCGGTGCAGCACCTCCAGGGCGGTCGCCCCGGCGAACGGGGGCCGTCCGGTGACGAGTTCGTACAGCAGGATGCCGGCGCCGTAGATGTCCACGGCGGAGGTCTGCGGGCGGCCCTCGGCGGACTCCGGGGCCACATAGGCGGGGGTGCCGACGAACTCGTGGGTGCGGGTCAGGCCCGGGGAGTCGGCGAGGCGGGCGATGCCGAAGTCGGTCAGCATCGGGTGCATCTCGCCGCTGCCGTCCGACCCGGCGAGCAGGACGTTGGCGGGCTTGAGGTCGCGGTGCACCACACCGTCGGCGTGGCTGGCGGCCAGCGCGTCGGCGATCTGGGCGGTCAGCAGGGCGGCGGCGACGGGGCTGAAGGGGCCGTTGTCGCGGAGGTAGCGGTGCAGGTCGGGACCGTCGACCAGGTCCATGACCAGGGCCAGCAGATCGCCCTCGACGACGAGGTCGCGGGTGCGGACGATGTTGGGGTGGGCCAGGCGCAGCAGGACGGAGCGCTCCCGCAGGAAGCGCATCACCACATCCGCGTCGTGCGCCAGCTCCTCCTTGAGGACCTTGATCGCGACCGTCTCACCGGGCTCTCCTGCCACGGCGGCCTCGGCGCCCGCCGTCTCCCGCTGGCGGGCACGCCAGACGGTGCCCGTGGCACCGCGTCCCAGCGGTTCCTCGAGCAGGTACTTGCTGCCTACCGGCCGCACGTCATGCGCTCCCTGGTCGTGTGGTTCTCGTTGCCTGGCCCGCCGGGTCGACTGGTTCGCCTTCCGCACGGCCGTCCGACCCACTGTAGTGCCGTCGGACAATCTTTTCGGTCCGGCGGCCCGGTACAGGCTTGTGGGAAAGACGCACGTGCGCGGCGGATGGTTGCCCGTTCCGGCCGGACGGTGCGCACACCGCCCGCACGGCCGGTCCGGAACGGTTCCGAGCTGACCACGGCGGTCGAATTCCGGCCTGGCACGGCACGCAAGCAGGCACTTTTTCGCCCTTAGAAGACCAATCAAGATCACTGAACGGCGGTCGGCGGGCGTGTTGTCAGTGCCAGGTGCGAGGATGCTCCCAGCACGATGCGGTGGGGGCGGCGGTCCGTGTCGCGACGTGCACTTGGGACTTGTCCGTGCCGACGTGCCCGGGTGCGGTGGGGGGAGGAGCGGTCCCCCTGCGGATCCCGGCAGAAGGGACCGTTGACGGCGATGCAGATCCGGCTGACCGTCCTCGGGCCGCGCAGCGGCCACACCACCCGGGCCTGCGACGTGCTCGTGACGGCCCCCGCCGGAACCGCGCTGGCGGCGGTGGCCGGCTCGCTCGCGGCCTCCGTGGCGGGCTCGGGCGCCGATGTCGGCGGCGGCAGCAGCGCCCCGGTCGTGCTCTATGCCGGGTCCGAGCGGCTCGATCCGCAGCGCGCGGCGCTCGGCGAGCCCCCGCTGATCGACGGCGCGGTGCTCTCCCTCCAGAACCCGGGCCCCTCCCCGGCCCACGGCCTGCCGCACGGCTCGGCGCGGCTGCGCGTCGTCTCCGGCCCCGATGCCGGCGGGGTGCATCTGCTGCACGGCGGCCAGATCCGCATCGGCCGCTCCGCCGACGCCGATGTCCCGCTCGACGACCCCGATGTCTCCCGGCTGCACTGCGCCGTGACGGTCGGGCCCGACGGGGCGGTGACCGTGGCCGACCTGCGCTCCACCAACGGCACGGCCGTGGACGGCACCGGACTCGGCGAGCAGCCCGCGCCGCTGCGGCCCGGCGCGCTGCTGCGGATCGGCGAGTCCGCGCTGCGTCTGCAGTCCGCGCCCGGCGCCCCGGACCCGGCCCTGGCGACCGCGCCGGACGGCGAGGGACAGCTGCGGATCACCCCGGGAGCGGCCGGCGGGAGCGGTGCCGGCCACGGCGCGGCAGCGGGCCCGCACGGCGTCACCGCCGCGGCCGAGGGTGCGTACGAGGGAGCCGGGTACGGCCGCCCGGCCGCCCCCGTACACCCGTCCCGGCCGGCGGCGGACGCCACGGGGCGGCGGGACACCCCGCTGCGCGGCACCCCGACCGGCGCCGGCCAGTCGTGGCAGGGCGCCCCGGACCCGGGCCCGGCCCCCTGGCGCGCACCGGCCGACGCCCGCTTCCCGGACCTCTCCGGCGGCCATGTCTACGACCGCACCACCGACGGGACCGAAGGGGCCGCCGGCCTCGGCGCCCGGGAGCACACCGACGGCTTCCCCGGCGGCGCGCAGGACCCCACACACGGCGGGCAGCAGGCGCTCGCGCCGCCCGGGGAGGCGTCCCACAAGAGCGGGCGGCGGGGCGGTCTGGGCGCCTGGGCGCGGCGGCTGGCCGGCGGCCGGCCCGCCGTCGAGCGGCCCGAGACCCTCCCGGTGGTGTACCCGCCGGCCGGCGGGTACACCACCGAGGCGGTCCCCGCGGACGCCTTCGGGGAGGCCGGGACGGCGGAGGCGGTCTCCGGGCCGGCCGCGGACGAGCGCTGGCCGGATGCCGCCGCGGTCCTGCTCACCGCGCTGGGCCCGGGCCCCCGGCTCTGGGAGCGCGGCCCGGACCACCCCGATGCGCTGACGGTCCGGCTGGGGACGGCCGCCCGCAGCGGCGGCCGGGCCGCGGTGCCGGTGACCGTCGGGCTGCGCCGGGCCGGCTCGCTGGGCCTGGCCGGACCGCGGTCCCGGCTGACCGGGCTGGCCCGCTGCGCCCTCGCCCAGCTCGCCGCGCTGCACTCCCCGGGCACCCTCGACCTCGTGCTGATCAGCGCGGACCGTGCGCGCCCCACCGAGGAGCGGGTGGCCGAATGGTCCTGGCTCGGCTGGCTGCCGCAGGTCCGCCCGGCCCACGGCCAGGACTGCCGGCTGCTGCTGGCCTACGACAAGGAGCAGGCCGCGGCCCGTACGTCCGAGCTGGTGCGCCGGCTCGACGACAGCCCGCTGGGCCCCGGCTGGGCCGACGCCGGGCCGGCGGAGATCGCCGCCGCCGCGGCCCGCCATCAGGGTCCGTACACCCTGGTGATCGTGGACGGCGACCCCGGCTCCGCCGCGCTGCGCGAGACCACGGCCCGGCTCGCGTCGGGCGGCCCGGCGGCCGGTGTCCATCTGCTGTGCCTGGCCGAGACCCCGGCCTCCTCCCCTTCCTTCCCGCTGTCCGCGACGTACGAGGCGGCCCGGGCCGCGTCACCCGCCTTCGGGGAGTGCGGGGCGGTCGCGGTGCTCAGCGGCGATGTCGCCACGGCGCTGCGCGTCGTCCAGCCGGGCTCCGGCCCCCAGGGCACGGTCGCGACGGTGGACGCGGTCTCCGGCGCCTGGGCCGAGCGGTTCGCGCGGGCGCTGGCGCCGCTGCGCGAGGCCGATGCGCCGGCCGGCGGCGGCACGGCTCCCCGCCCGGCCGTCCCGCTGCCGGACGCGGCCCGGCTGCTGGACGAGCTGGGGCTGGCCCGCGCCACCCCGGCGTCCCTGATGGCCCGTTGGGCCGCCGCCCTGGACAGCGACCGGGCGGGCGCCGCCGCGGTGCTCGGCGCCGGTCCGCACGGTCCGCTGTGCGCCGATCTCGCCGCCGACGGCGCGCATCTCTTCCTGGAGGGCGCGGCGGCCACCGGCAAGACCGAGCTGCTGCGTGCGCTGGCCGCCTCGCTGGCCGCCGCCGACCGTCCCGATCTGCTGTCGCTGGTGCTGGTGGACGGCGGGGGCAGCGAGCGCGGCGAGGGCCTGCGGGTGTGCACGGACCTGCCGCATGTCACGACGTATCTCGCGGCCTCGGAGCCGCTGCGGATGCGGGAGTTCGCCCAGGCACTGTCCTCGGAGCTGAAGCGGCGCACGGAAATACTCGACGGCACCCCGTTCGCCGAGTGGCGCAGCAGGCATCTGCCGGCGCCGCGGATCATCGCCCCGCGGCGGACGACCGAGGGCGCCGGCGGGTCGGCGGCCGGTGACCCGGACCCGTCGACGACCGGGACGCTGCGGCTGCGGGCGCGCAGCGGGGCGGCCGCGGCCGACGAGGCGGCGGCGGTGCCGATGCCGCGGCTGTTCGTGCTGGTCGACGACTTCGATGCGCTGGTGGCGCCCGCGCTGGGCAGCATGGGCCGGCCGGCCGCCGGTTCCGTGGTGCGGGCCCTGGAGGCGGTGGCCCGGGAGGGGGCGGCGCTCGGCGTCCATCTGATAGCCGCGACCGGCCATCCGGACCGTACGGCTGAGACCGCCGCGAGTGAACGGGCCGGTCTGCGGGTGCGGTTGGGCGCCGCCGCCGGTGCGTCCGAGCCGGAGCCCCCGGGCCGCGGCCGGCTGTACCGCACGGCGGACGGCTCCTCGACCCCGTTCCAGGCGGGCCGGGTGACCGGGCGGATACCCCGGACGTCCACCCTGCGGCCGACGGTCGTCCCCCTGGAGTGGGCGCGGATGGGCGACCCGCCGGCCCGGCGGCCGCTGCGCGAGCTGGGCAACGGCCCGACGGACCTGGCACTGCTGGCCAGTGCGCTCCAGCGGGCCGCACAGTCCTCGGGCGCCACAGCCGCCCCACCCCTGCTGTGAGCCCCGGGTGCCGTCCGTAACAGCCCCATCACGAAAGGTCAGTTGACGCGGAAGGCGGTATTGCGGACCCCGTGGCCAGGGCGTAGGACTGTCGCACACCGACCCGCACGACGAAGCGCAGCGCGGCAGGCACCACCACACCACCGCACCGCACCACCGCACGGCACGACGCGAACGGCACGGCAGGGGCGCCGCGGCACGACGTGGCGGCTCTCCCTTCGCACCCGGCACGGCAGGCGCAGCGATAAGGGGCTACGGGGATGCGCAGACGACTCGACCGCACGGCGCTTCGCACCACGACCGCGGTGGCGGCCACCGCGGCGCTCGCCCTGGCGCTGGGCGCCTGCGGCGGCAGCGGCGGCAGTGGCGGCAAGGACCACGCCGACGGCGGCGGCAAGGGCGGCGGCACCGCCCCCACCGTGCGCCTGCCCCACCTCGCCGGCCAGAAGGTGCAGGTGACCGCCGTCTGGACGGGGCCGGAGCGGGAGAACTTCGTCAAGGTGCTGGACGAGTTCGAAAAGCGCACCGGCGCCACGGTCGACTTCGTGCCCAGCGGCGACGACATGGCCGGTTTCGTCGGCTCCAAGATCGCCGGTGGCGGGCCGCCGGACATCGCGATGCTCCAACAGGTCGGGGTGCTCCACGAGTTCGCGCGCAAGGGCTGGCTCAAGCCGCTCGGCGCGGACGCCAAGGCGCAGCTCGCCAAGAACTACTCCCAGGGCTGGCGGGACCTCGGCGCCCACCAGGGCACGCCGTACGGCGTCTACTTCAAGGCCAGCAACAAGTCGCTGGTCTGGTACAACGCCCGGGCGTTCGACAACGCCGGCGCCAAGGAGCCCAAGACCTGGCAGGAGTTCCTCAAGACGGCGCAGACGCTCTCCGAGTCGGGCGTCGAGCCGGTCTCGGTGGGCGGTGCGGACGGCTGGACGCTGACCGACTGGTTCGAGAACATCTACCTCTCCCAGGCGGGGCCGGAGAAGTACGACCGGCTGGCGCGGCACGACCTCAAGTGGACCGATCCCTCCGTCAAGCGGGCGCTGACCACGCTCGGCGGGCTCTTCGGCCGCAAGGATCTGCTCGCCGGCGGTAACTCCGGCGCCCTGCAGACGGACTTCCCGACCTCGGTGACCCAGACCTTCGGCGGCGGCGACGCCCCCAAGGCCGCGATGGTCTCCTCGGCCGACTTCGCCGCCGCCAACATCAGCCAGACCAAGGCGAAGATCGGCACGGACGCCAAGGTCTTCCCGTTCCCCGCGGTGGGCGCGAAGTCCCCGGTGGTGACCGGCGGCGATGTGGCGGTGGCCCTCAAGGACACCAAGGCCGCGCAGGCGCTGCTGACGTTCCTGGCGTCGACGGACGCCGCCAAGATCTGGGCGCAGGCCGGCGGGTTCCTCTCGCCCAACAAGGAGCTCGACCAGGCGGCGTACGCCAACGGCGTGCTGCGCACGATCGCCCGGGCGCTGATCGCGGCGGGTGACGACTTCCGCTTCGACATGTCCGACCAGGCGCCGGCCTCCTTCGGCGGCAAGCCCGGCCAGGGCGAGTGGAAGGACCTCCAGGACTTCCTGAAGAACCCCAAGGACGTCGCGGGCATCCAGGCCCGGCTGGAGAAGGACGCCGCCACGTCGTTCGGGCACTGAGCACCCGCCGCCGACCGCCTCGACCGGGACCGGGGGACCGTCACGATGAGCGCCGTACAGGTCAGCAAGGTCAGTGAGAGCGGCGGGCGCGGCCCGCGGGGCGACGGCGGCCGGCGCCGGGCCCCGGCCACCCACCGCCGGCTCGCCGCGGCGTTCCTGCTGCCGGCGCTGCTGCTGCTCGGGGCGCTGGTCGTCTACCCCATCGTCTTCTCCGTCCACCGCAGCCTGTTCGACGCCTCCGGCACGGGCTTCGTGGGACTGGACAACTACGGCGCGATGTTCTCGGACGACGGCATCCGTACCGCGCTGAAGAACACCGTCATCTGGGTCGCGGTGGCGCCGGCGGTCGCGACGGCGCTGGGGCTGATCTTCGCGGTGCTGACCGAGCGGATCCGCTGGGGCACCGCCTTCAAGCTGATCGTGTTCATGCCGATGGCGATCTCGATGCTGGCGGCCGGCATCATCTTCCGGCTGGTCTACGACCAGGATCCGCAGCGCGGCGTCGCCAACGCGGTGTGGGTGGCCGTCCATGACACGTTCGCCGGCCCGGCGCCCTTCCCCGGTGCCCGGCCGCGGCCCCGGGCCGCGCTCGCGCCGTCCGGCGGCGGGGCGTTCACCACGCGGGCGGCCGTACGGGCGGGGTCGCCGGTGAAGCTGCCGCTGATCGCCGTCCGGCCGGACGATCTGCGCGGCGCACGGCCCGCGGCCGAGGCCGGGTCCCGGCCGGGCACGGTCACCGGCACCGTGTGGCTGGACTTCACCCGCGGGGGCGGCGGCCGCCCGGACGTCCTCGACCGCGGCGAGAAGGCGCTGGCCGGGCTGCGGGTCGAGGCGGTCAGGGGAGGCCGGGTGGTCGCCTCGGCGACGACGGCGGCCGACGGCACCTTCGCGCTGCCCGGCGGGCCGGCCGCGGGCGCCCGGCTCCGGCTGCCCGCGGCCGACTTCGCCGAGACCTACCGCGGTGTCGACTGGCTCGGCCCGGCGCTGGTCACCCCCGCCATCATCGGCTCCTACGTCTGGATGTGGGCCGGTTTCGCGATGGTGCTGATCGCGGCGGGGCTGTCGGGCGTCCCCCGGGAGCTGCTGGAGGCGGCGCGGGTGGACGGCGCCGGGGAGTGGCAGGTCTTCCGCCGGATCACGGTGCCGCTGCTGGCCCCGGTCCTGGTGGTCGTGCTGGTCACCCTCATGATCAACGTGCTGAAGATCTTCGACCTGGTCTACATCATCGCGCCGGGCTCCAGCATCCGGTCCGCCAATGTGCTGGCGCTCCAGCTCTTCCAGTCGTCGTTCGGCACGGATGTCGACGAGGGGCTGGGCAGCGCGATCGCCGTCTTCCTGCTGCTGCTCGTGCTGCCGGTGATGTACGTCAATCTCCGGCGCATACGGAAGGAGCGTCGCCGATGACGACCGTGGACCACGCCGTACCGGCCGAGCGGCCCCGGGCGGCCGGTACGGTGCGCGTCCGGCAGCCGTTCACGGCCCGGATCGCGGCGCGGGCCGGCGGCGGTGCGCTGCGGATCTTCCTGGTCCTGGTCGCGCTGTTCTGGCTGATGCCCTCCGTGGGGCTGCTGCTGTCCTCGCTGCGCAGCCCGCAGCGGATCGCCTCGTCCGGCTGGTGGCAGGTCCTCACCGAGCCGGCCCAGATCACCTGGGACAACTACGGTCAGCTGCTGTCCAACGGCAAGGTGATGGGGTCGCTGCTGACCACGGCCGCGATCACGGTGCCGGCGACGGTGCTCGTGGTCGTCATCGGGTCGCTGGCCGGCTATGCCTTCGCCTGGATGGACTTCCCCGGCCGCGACGGCTGGTTCATGGTGGTCGTCGGGCTGCTGGTGGTGCCCGTGCAGGTGGCGCTGATCCCGGTGGCCAAGCTGTTCGGCGCGGTGGGGCTCTTCGAGACGACGGCCGGGGTCATCCTCTTCCACACGGCCTTCGGGCTGCCGTTCGCGGTGTTCCTGCTGCGCAACTTCTTCGCCGAGATCCCGCGCGAGCTGCTGGAGGCGGCCCGGCTGGACGGGGCGGGCGAGCTGCGGCTGTTCACCCGTGTGGTGCTGCCGCTGGGCGGACCGGCGATCGCCTCGCTGGGGATCTTCCAGTTCCTGTGGGTGTGGAACGACATGCTGATCGCGCTGATCTTCGCGGACAGCGGCCATCCGCCGATCACCGTGGCCCTGCAACAGGAGGTGCGGCAGTTCGGCAACAACATCGATGTGCTGGCGCCGGGTGCGTTCCTGTCGATGGTGGTGCCGCTGATCGTCTTCTTCGCCTTCCAGCGCCAGTTCGTCTCCGGGGTGATGGCCGGCGCGGTGAAGTGAGACCGCGCGGCGACGGAGCGCGGGGCCGCACGCCACCTGCTGTTCATTTTCCTCCCCCTACGATGCAGGTCCCGTGAAGCGCATGGTGCGACCCGGCTCCGTCATGGAGACTGCCTGAGCGGCGCTCGGAACGACTCTCGAACCGAGCAGTGGCGCCCCCCGGCCCGGCAGGGCCGCGCCCGTGCGCAGCGGCCACGACACCGGGTGCGCCCCGGGCCGCGGAGCTACCGACAACAACAGTCAGCACCGAACAACACCGAGCAGCACCGAGCAGCACCGGCACATCCACGGCCGACCGCGCCGGAACATACCGCTCAAACCCCCCAACCCCCCTCATCCACGTGTCGTATTTCGTCCTACGTTCCCGACCGTCTGGAGACGGACCGCACATGACTGCCCCCATCGCAGAGAGCGCCGCACTCCCCCGCCCCACCCGGCTGTCCGAGGTCAAGGGCTGGTTCTTCACCGCCGACCAGCTGATGTTCGACTGGTTCCTGGCGCAGCAGCAGGAACGGTCCGAACCGGGGGATCTGCTCGAACTGGGCGCGTACATGGGCAAGAGCGCGATCTTCCTGGGTGCGCGGCTGCGGGCCGGCGAGCGCTTCACGGTCTGCGATCTCTTCGACTCCCCCGCCGAGGACGCCTCCAACTCCCGGGAGATGAAGAAGTCCTACGCCACGCTGACGCGGCGCGCCTTCGAGGCGAACTACCTTGCGTTCCATGAGGAGTTGCCCACCATCGTGCAGGGCCTGAGCTCGGCCGTCACCGATCATGTCGACGAGGGCTCGGTGCGCTTCGCCCATATCGACGCCTCACATCACTACGCGCATGTGCACGGCGACATCCTCGCGGTGCGCACGCTGCTCACCGCGCACGGCGTCGTGGTGCTGGACGACTACCGCGCCGAGCACTGCCCCGGGGTGGCCGCCGCCACCTGGCAGGCCGTCGCGAACGAGGGGCTGCGCCCGATCTGCCTCACCGGCACCAAGTTCTACGGGACCTGGGGCGACCCCGAGCCGCTCCAGAAGGCGCTGCTGGCGTGGATCGCGGCCCGCGGCGACATCTGGCACGAGGTGCAGTACGTCAACGACGCTCCGCTGATCCGGCTGAGCGCCAAGGGCGCCGGGGAGCCCGCCCAGCCGGTCTCCCGGCACCGGTCGGCGGGCACGGGCGCCCCGCGGCGGCCGGCCGGACCGTCCCCGGCGGCCGCCACGGGCCGCCCGGCCCCGCGCCCGCCGTTCGCGATACGCGCCGCCGCGCGCCGGGTGGCCCGGGACGTGCTGCCGCCGGTCGTCACCCGCGCCCTGGTGAAGGCCCGCAGGCGGGCCCGCGGGCACTGAGGCGCCGGGCGCGGGCCGGGGCACCATGCTGTGCCCTGGCCCGCGCTACCGCGGTACCTGTCCGACCAGGACGAACACATTGGCGCGCAGCAGCATCCCGGCCGGGCGCGGCAGCGGATGGGAGTACGTCCGCCGCACCGCCAGGCCCGCCGAGGCGGCGAAGGCCCGCAGCAGCGCGAAGTCGGTGAAGCGCACCGGGGTGGGGCCGGCCCGGTGCCCGGCCTCCTGCGCGGTGATCAGCAGCACCCCGCCGCCCGGCCGTACATAGCGGACATAGGCCCGCAGCAGGCTCTCCACCTGCTCGTCGTCCAGATGCTCCAGGACGTGCGCGGTCAGCAGCGCGTCGAAGGCGCCGGGCCGGGCGTGCGGGCTCGCCAGGAACGCGTCGGCCGTATAGGCGGTCAGCCCGCGGGCCCGGCAGCGCTCCACGGACCGCGGGTCGTGATCCACGCCGACACTGCCGGGCGCGCAGCGGGCGAGGGTGGCGCCGTCCCCGCAGCCGATCTCCAGCACCCGCCCGCTGCCGATCCGCCGCAGCTGGGCGCGGAACGGGGACCGGGCGGGCAACAGCCGCGCCGGGCCGCCGCGCCCCGGGTCGGCCGGCAGCCGCGCGGTGGAGGCGGACGGCGCGGTACCGGCGGGGCGGACGGAGCGCGCGGGCCGGGTGTCACCACCGGGCGGCCCGGCGTCGAGGCTGTCGGTGGCGGCGGAGCTGTCGGTTCGGCCGGGCATCGGGTCGCGGTCACCTTCCCTGAAGGAGGAATCGGGGCGCACGGAGCGCCGGCAGGCTGTGCAACGGGTCTACGGCATCGGACCCGGCCCGGCACTACGGCGCGCCGACCGTCGCGCACCGAACGCCCGCCCGGGAGCAGGCACCGCCGGCGGCGGCTCTCACCCTTTCAGCGCAGATCCGGTGACCGTGCCGCCGCGGGCGAGTTGAACGGACCGGTCTTGTGCATCGCCAGTCCGGAAAGGCTTGGTCCACGTATGAAGCCTCGGCTCACCGTCGTCATCCCGGTCCCTCGCATCGAGGGGTCCGAGCGGAATCTGCAGGAGTGCCTGGAGTCGGTCGCGGCGCAGACGCTGACCGAGCTGGATGTGGTGATGGTGGACGGCCCGCCCGCACCGGGCGGCGGGGACGCCGCCGCACCGGGCACGCCCGCGGCCCTCGCCCGCCGCTTCGCCGAGCGGGACCCGCGGTTCCGGATCGTCCACCACCCCGGGAGCGACCCGGCCCCCGGCTGTGGCGCGGCCCGCAACACCGGCGCCCGGCACGCCTATCCGCACACCGCGTACCTGGCCTTCCTCGACGCCGACGATGTGCTGCTGCCGCGCGCCTACGAGGACCTCACCGGCCTGCTGGACAAGTCCGGCGCGGACCTGGCGACCGGCAACGTCTACCGGCTCGGCGCGGCGGGCCGCAGCCAGTGCGCACACCACGCGGCCGGCCGGGAGACCGCCCTGCGCACCCACATCAGCGAGGACCTCACGCTGCTGTCGGACCACTTCGCCGGCAACAAGGTCTTCCGCCGCACCTTCTGGGACGCCCACGAACTCGCCTTCCCCGAGGGCGAGTTCTGCCATGACGCGGCGGTGACGCTGCCCGCGCACTTCCTTGCCGAGGCGGTCGACGTGCTGCATGAGCACGTCTGCTACTGGCGGCTGCCGGAAGGGCCCGACCGCCACCGGCGGCCCGATGCCCGGGGCGTGCGGGAGCGGTTCGCGGTGGTGGCCGGCATCCGCCGGTTCCTCGACGACCCGGCGCACCCCCGGCTCGGCGCCCACCGGCGCGACTACGACCGCGCACAGCTCACCGACGGGCTGCTCGACCTCATCGACGCGCTGCCGGCGGCCACGCCCGAATTCCGCACCGCGTTCCTGGACTGCGCCCGTGACTTCCTCGCCGGCGTCGACCCGCGGCTGTTCCGCACGCTCCCCGTGGAGCTGCGGATGCGCTGGTATCTG
Organism: Streptomyces sp. NBC_01454; assembly: GCF_036227565.1. NCBI lineage: Bacteria > Bacillati > Actinomycetota > Actinomycetes > Kitasatosporales > Streptomycetaceae > Streptomyces > Streptomyces sp. NBC_01454. The sequence continues at coordinate 5,109,777 of NZ_CP109460.1, read as the reverse complement.
ATCCGCACCGGCCGGCTGACCGGTCTGCTCGCCCTGCTCGGTCACGAGGCCCGCAACCCGGCCGGGTTCACCGTCGCCGGACCGCCGCTGCGCAAGCGGGCGGTGCTGCCGCTGACGCCGCCGCTGGAGCTGCCGCCGGGCGTGACCCGGCTGGACCGCGCCGACTTCCCCGTTCGTGCCCGGGTCGTGGCGGCGTCGTGGCAGGACGGCGCGCTGGTGCTGCGCGGCTACGCCTACATCCGCAACCTGGACGCCGCGGCCCGGCACAGCTACCTCAAAACGGCGGTGCTCTCGTGCGGGCGGCGGCGGGTGCTGCTGCCGCTGCGGACGGTCCTGATGCCGGCGGCGACCGCCGAGTCCGGTCAGGAGCAGCACTGTTACGACTGGTCGGGCTTCGAGGTGCGGCTCGACCCGGCCCGGCTGCGCAGGGGCGGACGCTGGGAGGAGGGCGAATGGACGCTCGGGCTGCTGCTGGCCTCCGCGGGCGTGCTGCGGACCGCGTCGCTGGCCGCGCCCGAGACCGGCTCGGGCGCCGCACCGTGCGCCCATGAGGTGGCCGGGGACGGCGCGGGGGACGGCGTACGGATCACGCCCCGGTACGCGGACGGGCGGCTGCGGCTGTCGGTGACCCGCCGCACCCGGCGGCTGGCCGGCCGGCACGCGGCGGCGGCCGGGACCCTGGACCTGACCGTCACCGCGCCCGGCCCGCCGCCCGCCGCCCTGCGGGTGACCCACCAGGCGACCGGCACGGTGGTGTCGTTCCCGGTGGAGACGGAGCCGCCGGGTGGGCCGGGCCCCGGGCAGGCGGATGCGACGCCGCCCGCCGCCGCGCCCGCCGCCGCCCGGCTGACCTTCCGTATCCGTCTCGACGCCCTGGTCGCCGCGCGCCCCACCCGGGACGGGGCGCCGCGGGCCATCGCGCCGGCGCACACCGAGAGCTGGGTGCCCGAGCTGGTCCTGCCCGGCGGCGGCACCGACCCGATCGCCTGCGACCCCTGGCTCGCCCCCCTCTCCTGTCCGCTCCCGCACGGCCGCGAGCTGATCGTCGCAGCCACCCCCGCCGGCGACCTCGTGCTGCACGACCGCGTCCCGCAGCCGTACCTGGACCGGGCCCTGTGGCGCCCGGACGGCACCCTGCTGGTGGCGGGCCGGCTGCCGGACGCCGCGCCGCACGCCAGCGAACTGGTCCTCAAACACGGCGCCCACGCCACCGAGCTGGCCTTCCCCGCCACCCACGACGACGGCCGCTTCCACTGTGCGCTGCCGCTGGGCGCACTGCCCTCGCTCGCCGGGACGGTGCCGCTGCGCGAGGGCCGCTGGACGCTGCACCTGCGCGAACAGGGCGCGCCCGGCTCCCCGCTGGACGCCCCGGTGCGCTGCGCGCCGACCGTCCTGGACGGGCTGCCGGCCGCCCGCACGGTCCGCGGCAAGCCGCTCACCCTCGACCGGCACCGGCACGACGAGGCCCTCGTCACGGCGGGCCCCGCGCTGCCCGCCACCGACCGCGGCCCCTACCGGCGCCGGATGCTGCGCGAACAGCACTACGCGCTGCACCGCTCCCGTCCGCTGCGCGACACCGTCCTCTACAGCAGCTTCGGCGGCCGCGCGTACGGGGATTCACCGCGCGCGGTGCACGAGGAGCTGGTCCGCCGGGACATGGACGCGGAGCATCTGTGGGCGGTGCGCGACGCCCAGAGCGCGGTGCCGGAAACGGCCCGGGCGGTGCTCGTGGGCAGCGCCGAGTGGCACGGCGCGCTGGCGCACAGCCGTTGGGTGGTCACCAACACCCATCTGCCCCGCTGGTTCACCCGGCGCGGCGGCCAGCGCATCATCCAGACCTGGCACGGCACCCCGCTCAAGCGGATCGGCGCCGATCTGAGCGGCACCCTGTGCGGGGGGCTGGCCCATCTGGCGCCGCGGCCGCGGGTGAGCCGGCAGTGGAGCGTACTGCTGTCGCCCAACGCCCACAGCACCCCGGTGCTGCGCGCCGCGCTCGGCTACTCCGGCCGCCTGGTGGAGACCGGATTGCCGCGCACCGACGCCTTCTTCGCGCCCGACCGCGACCGGATCGCGGCCGCGGTGCGCGAGCGGCTGGGCATCGAGCCCGGCCGGAAGGTCGTGCTGTACGCGCCGACCCCGCGCGACGACCTGGCCTACGACGCCGGGCACCACCGGCTGCATCTGCCGCTCGACCTGGACCTGGCGCGGCGGGAGCTGGCGGACGACCACGTGCTGCTGGTCCGCGGCCATCCGCTGGTCGCCGACCGGCTGCCCGCCCACCACGCGCCCTTCGCCCTCGACGTCTGTGCCCACCCCGACGCCACCGAGCTGCTGCTGGCCGCGGACGTGCTGGTCACCGACTACTCCTCGCTGGCCGCCGACTTCGCCAACACCGGCCGCCCGATGCTCTTCCTCACCCCGGATCTGCCGCACTACCGCGACACCCTGCGCGGCTTCACCCTCGACTTCGAGGCGCGGGCACCGGGGCCGCTGCTCACCTGTACCGGTGAACTGATCGACGCGCTGGGCGACTTGACGGCGATCGCCGCGTCGGGGGCGGCGGCCTACGCGGATTTCCGGCAGACGTTCTGCCACCGGGACGACGGCGGGGCGGCGGGCCGGGTCGCGGATCTGATGGAGCGGTGAGCGCGGGCCGGTTCGCCGCAAGGTGGTGGCGTGCGGATCGGCATCGTGCGGCGCTCGCGTCGTTACAGCATGTGCAGGTGCTCTTACGGGCCTGCGCACCCCAAGCCCCGACTTCCTGCCGGGTAAGAAGACGGCAAGAGGGCGGGAAGAGCGGAGCGGCGGGTGCAACCGCTCGACGGGATTCGCCCTCTGAACCATCGGAAATGGGTTCGGACCCCGCTCGCGCCAAGAGATGCTGTCGACACGAAATGTAGATTCAGTGACTGTGAAAGAAGCCCTGGAGCCGCTGCCGGCGGGGCCCACCATCACGCCGTCCGCGCAGGTCAGCGTCGTCGTCATCGCCTTCAACGACGTCGCTCACGTCTGCGATGCGGTGCGCTCCGCACTCACGCAGGGCGACACGGTCACCGAAGTGATCGCGGTGAACGACGCCTCCACCGACGGAACCGGCGCCGCCCTGGACGACCTCGCCCGCAGCGCACCACGGCTGCGGGTCCTGCACCGCGAACGGAACAGCGGCGGCTGCGGCACCCCGCGCAACGACGGACTGCGCGCCGCCACCGGGCGCTACGTGATGTTCCTGGACAGCGACGACGTACTGCCGCCGGGCGCGGTCGGGGCGCTGCTGACCGCCGCGCTGGAGCACGACGCCCCGGTCGCGGCCGGCGCCTGCGTACGCCGTGAGCTGCCCGCGCACCGCGACGTCCCCTGGCAGCCCGGCCTCTACCGCGAACCGGCCGTGCACGAATCCGCCGAAGCCAGCCCCCAGCTGGTCCGCGACACGCTCTGCGTCAACAAGCTCTACGCGCGCTCGTTCCTGGACGGGCACAACATCACCTTCCCCGAGGGCCGCTTCACCTACGAGGACTTCGTCTTCACCGCGCGGGTGCTGGCCGCCGACCCGCGGATCGCGACCATCCCCGACAGCGTCTACATCTGGCATGTGCGCCGCTCGGCCGCCAAGCAGTCGATCTCGCTGGACCGCACCGACGTCGCCAACTGGCAGGCCCGGATCGCGGCCCACCGCGCCAGCGTGCAGATCTTCAAGGACGCCGGCCTCAAGGCGCTGGCGCACGCCGCGAGCACCAAGTTCCTCGACCACGACCTGCGGATGTACGTCCGCGAGCTGCACACCCGCAGCGCCGACTACCGCGCGGAGTGGTGGAGCCTGGCCCGCGACTACCTGGCCGGCTTCGAAGAGGCCGATCTGCGCGCGGCCCGCGCCCCGGCCCGCTGGCTGGCCCGCGTCGTGCTGGCCTCCCCGGCCCCGCAGGACCTGGACCGCCTGACCCAGCTGGCGGCCCGGCCCGGCCGACTGCTGCCGCCGTACACGGAGATCGACGGACGTGCGGTGTGGTCCCCGGACCTGCCCGACGTCGAGCTGGACGCGATCGGCAGCAAGCCGACGCACCGGCTGCCGGTGACCATCGACGCCGAGCCCTGCGTCACCGGCCGCGGGGTGCTGCGGCTGCGCATACACGATCTGTACGGGCGGCTGGCCGCGGCCGGGCCGCAGAGCATCGACATCGAGCTGTACCGCCGCCGGGACGAGCGGCGCGGCCCGGTCCACACCGCCGCGCTCACCCGCGCCGCCCCGGCCGCCGCCGGCTCCCACGCCTGCTGGACCGCCGAGGTCGCGCTGGATCTCGACGCGCTTGTCGAGCCGGGCGAACACTGCGCGGACCCCGAGCCCTGGGACCTGATGGCGCAGGTCAGCTGCGCGAACGGGGCCGGTTTCCGCGCCTCGCTGCGGGCCAAGGGCCCGGGGCTGCGGCGCCGGGTGCTGCTCAGCCGGCGGCATCTCGTCCTGCTGGTGCAGCCGTACGCGACCACCGGCGGGGCGCTGTCGCTCCGGGTCGCCTCGGGTGTGCGCAGCGTGTGGCGGATCGCCGCCCGGCGGCTGCGCCGCTGACCGCCGCGGCCCGCTCCTCCTCCCTGTCGGACCCCGAGCCTAGGATTGGCGCTATGTCTTACTTGATCACGGGTGGTGCCGGATACATCGGCTCCCATGTCGTACGGGCCCTGCGCCAGGCGGGCGAGACGGTCGTCGTGCTCGACGATCTGACGTCGGGCGTGGCCGCCCGGATCCCGGAGGGCGTCCCGCTGGTCGTGGGCTCCACCCTCGACCGCGCGCTGCTCGACGAGACCATCGCCGGGCACGGCATCACCGATGTCGTGCATCTGGCCGCCAAGAAGCAGGTCGGCGAGTCCGTCGAGATGCCGCTGCTCTACTACCGCGAGAACGTCCACGGTCTGCAGACGCTGCTGGAGGCGATGGCCGCGGGCGGCGTGGGCCGCCTCGTCTTCTCCTCCTCGGCCGCGGTCTACGGCATGCCCGACGTCGACCTGGTCACCGAGGACACCCCCTGCGTGCCGATCAACCCGTACGGCGAGACCAAGCTCGTCGGCGAGTGGATGGCCCGTGCGGTGGGCAAGGCACACGGCATCAGCACCGCCTGCCTGCGCTACTTCAACGTCGCCGGCGCGGCCGCCCCCGAGCTGGCCGACACGGGCGTCTTCAACATCGTCCCGATGGTCTTCGAGCGGCTCACCGAGGGCGCCGCGCCGCGCATCTTCGGCGACGACTACGACACCCCCGACGGCACCTGCATCCGCGACTACATCCATGTCGCCGACCTCGCCGAGGCCCATGTGGCGGCCGCCCGCAAGCTCGCCGAGCCCGGTCCGGTGCGCGATCTGACGCTCAACATCGGCCGCGGCGAGGGCGTCTCGGTGCGCGAGATGATCGACCTGATCACCGAGATCACCGGCCACGGCACCGTCACCGCCGAGGTCACCCCCCGCCGGGCGGGCGACCCGGCCCGGGTGATCGCGGCCGCCGACCGGATCACCGCCGAGCTGGGCTGGAAGGCCCGGCACGACGTACGCGACATGATCACCTCGGCCTGGACGGGCTGGCAGCACCACCACGCACAGGCCTGACCGGCGCCCGCCGCCCGCGGCCGGGTGGGGGCGTGCCGCCCCGCCCGGCCGCGCCGCTCAGCGCAGGGGGTGTGAGGTCCGGCCGGACACCTCGTCGATCTCGTCGTGGGCCTTGGTCAGCAGCTTCATCGCCAGCTCGTTGAGCGCTCTGGCCCCCGCGACCTCCTCGCCGACCCTCGGCTGGTTGGAGTCGGCGGGGTGGCGGCTGGTGTGGCCATGGGCCCGGACCTCGCTCCCGTCGGGGAGCCGGACCAGGGCCGCGGCGCGGGTGCGGTGGGCGTCCTCGTCGAATTCCAGCTCGACATGCCATCCGACAGCGGTCTGCAGCATCACGATCACCTCCGGAACCGCTGTTTCCAGCGTGCGCCTGTGGCTGCGCGCGTGCACGGCGTGCCGGTGCGACGCCGGCCGCCGCCCGCCCCTCCCCGGTCAGCGGCGGAAGCGCCGGATGCCGCGGACCACCCGTCGGAGCCTCGCCCGGGGGCCGGCCGCCGGCACGGTGAGGGTCAGCTGTCCCGGGGTGCCGGGCGGGGCGCCGGCCGGGCGGACCGGCAGTTCGCGGCGGAGGGGGCCCGCGGTCACCCGCAGGACCACCCGCCAGGTCCCCGGGGGGCCGCCGCGGAGCAGGGAGCGCACGGTGTAGTGGTCGCCGGTGTCGCGGACGGCTGTGGTGCGCAGGGTCACCGTGCGCACCCCGTCGACGAGGAGCAGCCGCAGCTCGGCGTCCACGGGGCAGCCGGGCAGGGTGAGGTGCGCGGTGAGGGTGGCGCGGCCGGAGCGGGTGGCGTCCGCGGTGCCGCGCAGGTCCGTGCCGAGCGGCCGGCTCGTCCCGTCGCGGCCCAGGTCGAGGTGGAGATGGCCGTGCGGCCGGGAGAGGAAGAGCGCGGCGACGGCGGGGCCCGCGGGGCCGCGGCCGGCGATCCGCGGGGCGAAGTCCGGGCCGCCGTCCCCGTCCTCGGGGACCAGCCAGGCCTCACGGCGCAGTGCGGGCCCGCCCGCGCCGCCCGTGCCGTACGCGGTGAGCGCCAGCTTGAAGCCCCAGGTGCCGTCGGGCAGCGGCCCGCCGTCCGCGGCGGTCGCCGGGTCGACGGCGGCCTGCCACCCGCCGTCCTCGTAGCGGGCCGGGACGCGGTGGGTGGTGGCGCCGCGGCGCAGGAGCAGCTCGGCGGTGTCGCCGCCGAGCGGGGGGAGCGTGGCGGTGCCCCGCAGGTGCAGGACGCCGCCCACCCAGTGCGGGTGGTCCAGCCGCTGGCGCAGCACCACGCGGTCGGTGAGGTCGTAGCAGGCATCGGGGACGTCGCGCCGCGGATCGCGGAAGAACGGGTAGCCGGCGTACAGGCGCCCGTCGTCGTCCAGGTGCGGCGGGCCCGGCCGGGACTCGGTGTCGGCCCGGACAACGGCGGTCAGCTCGTCGTCGAGCCCGGCGTGCAGACAGTGGGCGCGCAGCCGCAGGGCGGGCGGCAGGGCGGCGCGCACCCGGTCGGTGAGGTAGCGCGCGACGAGCGGGCGGGCGGCGGCGGCCATCGCCCGGCGGCCGGCCGCGTCGCGGCCGAGGTAGGAGGCCCCGAAGGGCATGAGTATCTCGCCGTGGAAGTGCCGGACCATCAGCTTGTCGCGGTCGGCGCCCGGCGGGACCTCGGCGGCGACCTGGTCGAGAACGGTGCCGATGTAGTCGAGGTACTCGCACCAGTCGATGTCCTGCCGGGTGGCGTTGCTGTTGTCCTCGCGTCCGTGCAGGTAGTAGCAGGTGCGCTCGGCGAAGACGGAGACGACCTCGGCGCGCAGCAGGGCGGTGATGCCGAACGGCAGGTCCTCGGCCAGCAGCCGGCCCTCGACGAAGCGCAGCCGGTGCCGTTCGACGAAGGAGCGACGGAAGAGCTTGTAGGCGGCCAGCGACCAGTAGACCGGGGAATCGAAGACGGAGACCTCTTCGCTGGTGGTGCGCAGGTCGACGGGGGCCGCGCGGCCGTCGGCGCCGGCTATCCGGCCGTAGACGACGTCCGAGCCGTTTTTCTGGGCCGTCCGGGTGAGCCAGTACAGCGCCTCGGTGTCGAGGCGGTCGTCGGAGTCGAGGAAGAAGACGTAGTCGCCGGTGGCCCGGGCCAGCCCGGCGTTGCGCGGCCGGCCGGCGCCGCCGGAGGCCTCCTGGCGCAGCACGGTCAGGTTGGGGTGGCTGCGGGCCTGCTCGGCCAGCCATTCCGCGCTGCCGTCGGTGGAACCGTCATCGACCGCGATCACCTCGATCTGCCGCTGCTCCAGCGTCTGTGCGAAGACGGAGCCCAGGCTGCGGTCGAGGTAGCGCCGGGTGTTGTGCACCGGCACGATCACGGAGACGGTCGGCGGCGAACCGTGGGGCCCGGTGGGGACCGTGGCCGCGAGGTCGTCAGAGACGGGCACCGTGTCCTCCGTTCCTTTCCGCAATCCCCCGAAAGACCCGGCGTCCCAGCCGAGCAAAAGGGACCATTAAGACATATAACGTGGAGTGAACGTTCGCCGATCGTGGAGGAGTGCCGGTGGCTCCGACGCCCGCCACCCCACAAGAGGCGGTCCGGCCCCTGGAGGTTGCCCGACCCCTTCCCGGAAGGGAACACCCGGCCGTGGTGCGCCGGACCCTCGCGCGGCTGACGGCACCCGGGCTCGCGGCGGCCCTGTCCATGGGCGCGTACTGCCTCGGGCTCGCCCTCTGCGGCAGCTACCCCTTCGGTCCGCGCTCCCGCGCCGTCAACGATCTGGGCAACCAGTTCGTGCCGTTCCACGTCCGGCTGTGGGACCTGCTGCACGGCGCCACCGGCGGCGATCTGTTCTTCAACTGGGGCAGCGGCTACGGCGTCCCGTTCCTCGCCGACTTCTTCACCTATCTGATGAACCCGTTCTCCTGGCTCGTCGGACTCTTCCCCCGGGCCCTGGCCGACCTCCCGGTCTTCCTGGTCACCCTGCTCAGCATCGGCCTGGGCACCGCGCTGATGACCGTCTCCCTCGGCCGGCTGCGGCCGGGCTCCGGCGTGCTGCGGGCGCTGCTGTCGACCGGCTACGGCCTGTGCGCCTGGGTGCTGAACGACGGGTTCGCCGACCCCATGTGGATGTGGGGCCTGGTCGCGCTGCCACTGACCGGGATCGCCGCGGACTGGTGTCTGCGCCGTACCCGCTGGGTGGCCGGCACCCTGCTGGTCGCGCTCGCCTGGGCGGGCAACTTCTACACGGCGGCGATGGCGACCCTGGCGACGGCGCTGGTGCTGGGCCTGCGGATGCTGACGGCCACCTCGATGCCGCGCGGCGACCGGCTGCGGGCGGCGGGCCGCGCCGTCTCGATGGCGCTGACCGGCATCCTGCTCGCCGCGCCCGTCCTGACCGTCACCTTCCAGGCCAGCCGTGCCGCCCAGCCGGCTCCCCCGGCGTCCTACCCCGGCCGGCCGCCCCTGCTCCTCCAGCTGTCGCAGCTGCTGCCCGGCGGCCACGACGCGGTACCGGCCCCGAACCTCTTCATCGGGGTGACCGGGCTGCTGCTGGTGGCCGCCTTCCCGTTCGTGCGCGCGGTGCCGCCGCGGGTGCGCCTGGGCTGGTACGCGCTGGCGGCGGGGGTCGCCTGGTCGTTCGTCCAGGAGCCGACGATCCTGCTGTGGCACGGCTTCGCGCTGCCCAACGGCAGCCCCTACCGCGCTGCCTTCGTGCTCAGCGGGATCCTCGTGATGATCTCCTGGCTCGCGCTGGCGCACCGCCCGCGGCCCGGCGAACTGGCCGCCGGCGCGGGGCTGGTCGCCGTACTGGCCTGGCTCTGCCGCCACCAGGGCGCGGTCGGCACCGCCACCTGGATCCTGGTGGCCGGCGGCGGCACCGCGGCCCTCGTGGCGCTGACCGCGCTCGGCGCGCTGCCCGGCGGCCGCGCCCGGCGGGCCGTCACCGCCGCACTGACCGGCACCGTCCTGCTCGGCTCGGCGTACACGGTGTTCTCGGTGACCGCGGCACGGGACCGGATCCCCTGGTTCCAGCCCAAGATCACGCTGACCGGGGCGTCGCTGGCGGCCCGGGACGCGCTGGCCGCCCGCACCGACTGGCCCCGCTCGCGCACCGATCCGGGTCCGCACGAGTTCGCCAACAACGACCCGCTGCTGCTCGGCGGCGAGGGCGGCGCCTACTACAGCAGCTATGTGCCCGCGGCCACCGCCCGCACCCTGCAACGCCTGGGCGCCGGGTGGTACATGAGGGGCCGCCACACGCTCAGCTTCGAGGACCCGGCGGGCCAGGCGATCATGGGCGTCGGCAGCTTCCTGTCCCCGGTGCCGCAGCGCCGCGCCCGCTTCGTCCCCCACCGCGCGCACCCGGCCCCGCTGCTGACCGTCCGCGGCACGCTCCCGCGCGCGGCCCCCGGGGAGACCGTGTTCGCCCGCCAGGAGCGGGTGCTGGGCGCGGCCGTCTACGAGGTGCCGGCGCTGACACCCAGCGCGGGCGCGGCCCCGGTGCCCGTCCGCGGCGGCTGGCTGCTGCGCCCGGCACGGCCGGCCGCCGCACGGCCGGCGGCGGACCCGAGCGGCCCGGGGACCACCTTCACCGCCCACTGCACCCCCGGCAGCACCGCCGTGTGGTCGGCGCCGTGGTTCGCCGGGCAGGTCAGCGGGCTGGGTGGGCACAGCACGGGGATCGGCAGCGCAGATGTCACCGCCAATCCGGTGCGGGCGCTGGGCCGGGTGCCCGCGGACGGCAGGGTCTCGGTGCGCTTCACCGGCCGGGGTCCGCAGCGCGTCCCCGGGCACGCCGTCGGCTGTCTGTCCCGGCGGCGGCTGACGGCGGCGGTGGCCGCGCTGCGCGCCCGGGGCCCGGTGGCGCTGTCCGCCGGCGGCCACCGGCTGACGGCCCGGCTGCGGCCGGGCAGCCGCGGCAGCGCGGTGCTGGCGCTCCCGGCGGTCGCGGGGTGGGGCTGTTCGGTGGACGGCGGCCCGCGCCGCGCGCCGCACCCGTTCGCCGGTCTGGCGGCCGTCCCGCTGGGCACGGGGGCCTCCCGGCTGTCGTGTTCCTACCGGCCACCGGGCCTCGGGGCGGGGCTGGCGGCGAGCGCCGCGGCGGCGCTGTTGCTCGCCGTGGTGGCCGCGGCCGGGGCGGTCCGCGGCCGACGGCGCGTCACACCACTACGCCGTTCAAATAGTGACATTCCCACAGATTTGTAGAATCAGCCTTCAGGGGACGGCGTCCGCGCCGTCCCCTGCCCCCGGCGAAAAGGCCTGCTCATGAAGCTCTCCATCGTCGTCCCCTGCTACAACGAAGAGGCCGTCCTGAGCCGCTTCGACGACACGATCCGCGCGGTCCTCGCCGGGCTCGCCGTCGAGTACGAACTCTGTTACGTCGACGACGGCAGCGCCGACGGCACCCTGGCCCGGCTGCGCAGCCTCGCCCAGCAGCACCGCGGCACCACCCGCTACCTCTCCTTCAGCCGTAACTTCGGCAAGGAGCCCGCCATACTGGCCGGCCTGCGGGCGGCCGACGGCGACGCCGTGATCCTCATGGACGCCGATCTGCAGCATCCGCCCGCGCTCATCGAGAAGATGCTCGACCTCTACCAGCTCGGCCACGACCAGGTCGTCGCCAAGCGCACCCGGCACGGCGACCGGCGGCTGCGGTCCGCGCTGAGCAGGCTTTACTACCGCGCCGTCAACAGTTGGGTGGACGTCGAACTCACCGACGGCGTGGGCGACTTCCGGCTGCTGTCCCGCACGGCCGTGGACGCCCTGCTCTCGCTGCCGGAGTACAACCGCTTCTCCAAGGGCCTGTTCTCCTGGATCGGCTTCGACACGGTCACCTTCGACTACCGCAACGCCGCCCGGGAGGCGGGCGAGACCAAATGGCACATCGGCTCGCTGGTCAACTACGGCATCGACGGCATGCTCTCCTTCAACTGCCGCCCGCTGCGGCTGGCCATCTACGCGGGGCTCGGACTGGCCTCGCTCGCCGCCCTCTACACCCTGTGGATCATCGGCGCGGCGCTCGTCGGCGGGGTCACCGCGCCGGGCTATGTGACGCTGGTGGCCATCATCGTCGGCCTGGGCGGGCTGCAGATGGTGATGCTCGGGCTGATCGGCGAGTACATCGGACGGATCTACTACGAGGCCAAGCGGCGGCCGCACTTCCTGGTCAAGGAGAGCAACACCACCGCCCCCGCGCCCGCCCCCGCCGACGCCGCCCCCGCCGGCTCGCGGGCCGGCTGATGCGCGCGCTGCCGGCACTCGCCCCCTGGGGCCAGATCGTGCGCTTCGCCGCCGTCGGCGGGGTCAACACCCTGACCTTCTACGCCTGTTACCTGCCGCTGCGCCGGATGCTGCCGTACTTCGCGGCCTACACCGGCGCCTTCGCGCTGAGCATGCTCGGCTCGTTCCTCCTGAACACCTACTTCACCTACCGCACCCGGCCGACCTGGAAGAAGTTCCTGCTCTTCCCGCTGACGCAGGTCACCAACTACGCGGCGCAGAGCGTGGGGCTGGTGGCGCTGGTGAGCTGGTGCGGGCTGAACACCGCGGTGGCGCCGCTGGCGGCGGCGCTGCTCGCCCTCCCGTTCACCTTTCTGGTCTCCCGGCGCATCCTGCGCCCGCCCGCCCGGACCGCTCAGCCGCCCCTCCGCTCGGGCGAACGGGTCTGAGCCCGCCAGCCCCCGAACAGCGCACGCGGCCCGAGCGAGGTCTGCCGGGCGGTGTACAGCCGGCCGTCGGTGCCCAGCGCGACCACCACCGCGCGCCCGGCGGCGTCCTGGGCGACACCGGCCGCCGCCGAATGCGCCACCCGGCCCCGCTGCCAGGGCCCGGGGCCGTCCTGCGCCATCGCCATCCGCACCTCGCCGGCGTCGTCGCGGGCCGCGAGCACCATCCGGTCCGCGCTGCCGACCGGCGCCGCCGCCACCCGCCCGTACCCGCCGACCGCCGCGCACCGCGCCGACACCCGCCAGCCGCCGATCCTGCGCGGCCGCTCGGCGATCAGCACCTGGGCGGTGCCCGACCGCCGGAAGACGGCCCGCACCACCCCGTCGGCCAGCGGGACGAGGCTGACCGGGCCGGCCGGCTGCGGCAGCCCGGTGGCCGCGGCCGGCCGCGGCAGCCCCCCGGCCTCCTTGGACACCCAGTGCGCCACGGTCCCGGCGCTCGGCGCGGCCAGATGGACCAGCCCGTCGGAGTCCACACAGGCGTCCAGCCCGTCGACGATCCGCGGTGACGCCTGCAGCGTGCTGACCGTGCCCTCCAGCCGCTGCCACGGCGAGAAGTCCCGGCCCGGCCGGCCGCCGCGGTGGGCGATGTTGCCGTCCCAGGTCCGTACGAAGACGTGCACCGTGCCGTCCGGGGCGGCCACCGCCGCCGGGAAGCCGGTCTCCAGCGACCGGACCGGGTCCGCGTCCGGGGCGCCCAGCGACTCCCAGCGCGCGAAGACGGGCACCCCGTCGCGGCCGGTGCCGGTCTGCGGTGCGGTCAACAGCTCCCGGTGGTGGCCGGTGTGACGGCCCGGCAGCACGGTGCGCGAGGCGAACAGCTGGAGCGTGCCGTCCGGGCGGCGCACCACATGGATCTGCCCCTGCAACCGCCCACCGCCGACCGGCGCCGGCACGCCGAAGCTGCCGCTGCCCGGCCGGGTCTCGGCCCAGCAGTAGGCCCTGCCGCCCAGGACCGCGAAGGCGGCGAGCCGGCCGTCCTGCGCCGGGCGGATCCAGGCGTTCGAGCCGGGCGCCCGCAGCCGGGTGCTGCGGGTCCAGTGGCGCGAGACGCCACTGAGCGCATCGCCGCCCACCTTGCGGTCGCCGCAACCGGCCGGGTCGCCGCAGGCGCGATGGTCGGCCCAGCCGTAGACCGACAGCAGCGCGGCCTTGCGGCGGGAGGTCCGCGGGTCGAGGTCGTCCGGCAGGACCCCGGCCTCGTAGCCGAGGTAGTTCTCCACGATCGGGGGCCGGCCGCGGTCGGCGTAGGCGGCCAGCGCGGCCTGCGCGAAGTAGGCGGAGGCGGTGTGGTCCTGATGGTCGTAGTAGCGCGGCCCGGCCAGCCGGGGGTCGTGGTCCGCGGTGGCCGGCGGCCGCCTGCGCGCATGCACCGCGTTGGGGTCCAGGGTCCGTACGACCGTGGGCCGGGCCCGGTCGAGCACCGCCACCAGGGTCCGGATGACCTGGTCGCGGGTGTAGTGGTACTGCCGCCGTACGGGGGTGCCGGCGGGGCGCAGCGTGGGGAGGGTGGCGGCGGCCCCGAGCCACAGGCCGCGCAGGCTGACCGTGCGGGCCTGCCAGACGGCCCGGGACTCCACCAGCTCCAGGAAGATCAGCTGGTGCTGCGGGGCGTCGTGCAGCGTCTGGATCTCCACTTCGAGGCCGGGGAGCAGGGAGCGGGCCGCGACGTCCCAGCGGGCGGCCGGGCTGCCGGTGACCATGACGGCGTGCGCGGCCCGCAGCCCGTTGGCCCGCGCCCGGGCGAAGGCGGCCCGGTCCACCGGGACCCGGCCGGGGTCGGGGGCGCGGCGGCTGACGTTGTGACCGTCGGCCTCGCCGCCCGTGAGGCAGACGGTGACCGAGCGGGCCCCGCTGCGCAGGGACTGCTCCAGGTCGGGGTTCATGAAGAACAGGCCGTCATCGGCGTGCGCGACGATGTGCACGAAGGACTGGTCGGCCGGGTCCACCAGGGAGCGTCCGGAGCCCGCCGGTCCGGCCGTGCGGGAGGCGTCGTCCGACAGCCGGGCCCAGACGCCGGCGCCCGCCGTCGCGGCGAGCAGCCCGCCGGCGGTGACCTGGAGGAGCCGGCGGCGGGAGACGGGGGGCGGGTGCGCGGGTGACACGCACTCAGTATTCGGCCACCCGGGAGTTCCTGCCCGCCCGGCAATGACCCGCTTCACCGGGTATGTGACGGGGCCCACGGAACTTTCAGATGACGAAGAACAACCTTTTTGAGTGAACAGGTGTCGTACGACTGACGACGCGAGAGACCCCTTTGGGGAGATTTCTGCTTTCTGTACTCAGTCCATTACGAGGAGTAGCACCGCATGTCCGAGACAGGCCTTGACGCCGTACCCCGGTTCAGCATCATCGTCCCCGTGTTCCGCGTGCAGGGCTTTCTGCGCGCGTGCCTGGACTCGGTGCTGGCACAGGAGTTCACGGACTTCGAGCTCATCGCCGTCGACGACTGCTCCCCCGACCACAGCGGCGCCATCCTGGACGAGTACGCCGCCCGCGACGCCCGCGTCCGGGTCCGCCACCTCCCGGAGAACGCCGGCCTGGGCCCGGCCCGCAACGCCGGCCTGGAGCGGGCCCGCGGCGACTACGTCCTCTTCCTCGACAGCGACGACACCCTCACCCCCGGCGCGCTCGGCGCCCTGGCGGACCGGCTGGCCGCCACCGACGACCCCGAGATCCTGATCTTCGACTACGCCCGGACCCACTGGGACGGCGCCACCCGGCGCAACACCCTGGCCGGGCTGCTCGCCGAGTCCGGCGCACCCGTCTTCTCGCTGGCCGAGCGCCCCCGGCTGCTCGATCTGCTGCAGATCGTCTGGAACAAGGCCTACCGCCGCGACTTCGTCGAGGAGCACGGCTTCACCTTCCCCGCGGGCTACTACGAGGACGCCCCCTGGACGTTCTGCACCCTGATCACCGCACGGCGGATCGCCGTCCTGGACCGGGTATGTCTGCACTACCGCCAGCGCCGGCAGGGCGGCAACATCCTGCGCACCACCAGCCGCAAGCACTTCGACGTCTTCGACCAGTACGCGCGGGTCTTCGCCCACCTGGACGCCCACCCCGAGCTGTCGCGCTGGCGCCCGCACATGTTCCGCAAGATGGTCGACCACTATCTGACCGTCCTGGACAAGCCCGGCCGGCTGCCGCGGGACGCCACCGCCGAGTTCTTCCACCGCGCCGCCCGCGACTACCGCCTGCGGATACCGGCCGGCTTTGTCCGCCCGGCAGGCCTGGCCGGCGGCAAGTACGCGCTGCTCGCCAAGGACGCCTACCCGGCACTGGCCGGCCTCAAGGCCGCCGGCAAGGTGCGGCGCACGGTGCGCAAGCACGCCGGCAAGCGGGTCCGGCAGGCCAAGCGCAAGGCCATGGACCTGCGTTACCAGGCGCTGCTGCGCCAGCCGCTGGACGAGAACCTCGCGGTCTACTCCGCCTACTGGAACCGGCTGCCGGCCTGCAACCCGCTGGCGGTCTACGAGAAGGCCAAGGAGCTGGCGCCCGGGGTGCACGGCGTCTGGGTCGTCAAGAAGCACCTCGCCGAGGCCGGCGCGGTCCCGGCCGGCATCGACCACGTCGTGCTGAACTCGCCGCGCTACTGGGAGGTGATGGCCCGCGCCAAGTACCTCGTCAACAACGTCAACTTCGCGGACGGCGTGATCAAGCGCGAGGGCCAGATCCACCTCCAGACCCACCACGGCACCCCGCTGAAGTCCATGGGCACCGACCAGAAGCGCTACCCGGCCGCCGCCAAGGGCATGAGCTTCCGCAAGCTGCTGGCCCGCGCCGACCGCTGGGACTTCTCGCTCTCCGCCAACCAGCACACCACCGAGCAGTGGGAGCGGGTCTACCCCTGCGGCTTCGAGTCGGTGAACGCGGGCTACCCCCGCAACGACGTCTACTACCGGGCCACCGACCGGGACGTCCTGGACATCCGCGCGCGGCTGGGCATCGCGCCCGGCAGGACGGCGGTCCTCTACGCCCCGACCATGCGCGACTACCAGGTCGGCTATGTCCCCCGGCTCGACCTGGAAAAGCTCTCCCGCGGGCTGGGCGAGGACTTCGTCCTGCTGGTGCGCACCCACTACTTCTACGACCGGGACGCCCGCCTCCAGGCGCTCCAGGAGCGCGGCGCGCTGATCGACGTCTCCGGCCACCCGGTCGTCGAGGAGCTGTGCCTGGCCGCCGACGCCCTGGTCACCGACTATTCGTCGATCATGTTCGACTACGCCAACCTCGACCGGCCGATCGTCACCTACGCCGACGACTGGGACACCTACGTCCGCTCCCGCGGCGTCACCTTCGACCTGCTCTCGGGCCGGCCGGGCGACACCCCGGGGGCCATCGCCACCAGCGAGGACGAGCTGATCGAGGCCTTCCGCAGCGGCCGCTGGGACGACGACGCGGCCGCCGGGCTGCGCGCCGCGTTCCGTGCGCGGTTCTGCCAGTGGGACGACGGGCACGCCGCCGAGCGGGTCGTGCGCCGGGTCTTCCTGGGCCAGGAGGCGGCCCCGGCCCCGCTGCCGCCGGCCGGGCGCACCGTCGCCCCGTCCCCGCGCGCCGCGGCCGGCGGGTCCGTCCCCGGCCGGCTGCCGCTCCCGGGCGGCCGGCTGCCCGCCCAGCGGGACAGCAGTCCGACCGACGAGGCCACGGACCTCGGACTCGCGGGCTGAACCACCTGAGAGGACACCTGCGGGGTGCCGCGGCGGGATTCCGCCGCGGCACCCCGCAGGTTCCGGATCCGGCCGGGGCCGGTCGTCTCAGCGTCCGCCGAGCGCGCTGACCACCGCCGTCGTCAGCTCGTCGAGATAGCCGGGCGGCACCGCGTCGCGGACCACCAGCAGCCGCCAGTACAGCGGCCCGGTCAGCAGGTCCAGGGCCAGCCGGCCGTCCGCACCCGCCGGGATCTCGCCGCGCTCGACGGCGCGCGCCACCATCGCCGTGGCGACGCCCTCCTGGCTGTCGTGCAGCGCGCCCTTCAGCGCGGCCGCCAGCTCGGGGCTGCGGGCCGCCTCCGCCAGCAGGTCCGGGATGATCTGCGAGGCCATGGGGTGCCGCAGCGCCCGGGCCGCGACCTCCAGCAGCACCCGGACATCGCCGGACAGCGACCCGGTGTCCGGCGTCGGCATGCCCGCCGCGGCCACCGCGGAGACCACGTCGAGGACCAGGTGCAGCTTGGAGCGCCACCGCCGGTAGACGGCGGTCTTGCCTACACCGGCCCGCCGCGCGATGCCCTCGATCGACATCCGGGCGAAGCCCGCCACGGCCAGCTCCTCGAAGACCGCGGCCCGGATCGCCTCGGTCTTGTCCTCGCGCAGTACGGCGGCGCCTGCCGGGCTCCGGCGCGCCGCCGCGGAGTCGTTCCCGCTGCCCTCTTTTGCCATGGCTTGAGCATAGCGTCACGACGCTACGGTTGCGTTTCGACGTGAACTCCCTTTAGTGTCGGCGTCGCGACGATACGGACCCGTCCCGTCGTAGGTCCCCCGTTCTCGTTCCACCGCCCCCGTACGCAAGCGAAAGCGGCCTCCTCGATGCCCCAGACCCTCGCGCCCCCGACCCCGGCGCCCGCCCGGGCGCCGGCACCCGGCACCGCCCCCGACCCCGAGCTGCGTGCGCTGGCCGAAGCCCATGGCCTCACGGTGAGCGGCATCCGCCCCTCGCTGCGGGAGTACACCCGCCAGCTGTGGCACCGGCGGCACTTCATCACCTCGTTCGCCAGCGCCAGGCTCACCGCGATGTACACCACCGCCAAGCTCGGCCAGTTCTGGCAGGTACTGACCCCGCTGCTCAACGCGGTCGTCTATTACTTGATCTTCGGCGTACTGATCAACACCCGGAAGGGCGTGCCGGACTACATCCCGTTCCTGGTGACCGGCGTCTTCGTCTTCACCTTCCTGCAGAACTCGGTGATGACCGGAACGCGGGCGATCTCCGGCAACCTCGGCCTGGTGCGGGCGCTGCACTTCCCGCGCGCCTGTCTGCCGATCTCGTTCTGCCTGGCCCAGCTGCAGCAGCTGCTGTACTCCATGGGCGTGCTCGTGATCATCCTGCTGTGCTTCGGGCAGGTGCCGACCTGGTCGTGGCTGCTGGTCGTGCCGGCCCTGACCCTGCAGTTCGTGTTCAACACCGGTCTGGCGATGGTGATGGCGCGGCTGGGGGCGAAGACCCCGGACCTGGCGCAGCTGATGCCGTTCATCATGCGGACCTGGATGTACGCCTCCGGCGTGATGTTCAGCATCAGCGTGATCCTCAAGGGCAAGCACCTCCCGCAGCTCGTGGTGATCCTGCTCAACGGGAACCCCGCCGCCGTCTACATCGACCTGATGCGCTTCGCGCTGATCGACAGCTTCACCCACAAGCAACTGCCGCCGCACGTGTGGGCGTTCGCCGCCGGCTGGGCGCTGCTCGCCGGTGTGGCCGGCTTTGTGTACTTCTGGAAGGCCGAGGAGCGGTACGGACGTGGCTGAGCACAAGACCGGCATCCAGCCGACCGAGGCCGCCCAGGCCCGCGTCCCCACCGTGATCGCGGACGATCTGCACATCGTCTACCGCGTCTACGGCACGGGCGCCGGCAAGGGCAGCGCCACCGCGGCGCTGAACCGCATCATCCGCCGCAAGCCCTCCACGGGTGTGCGGGAGGTGCACGCGGTCAAGGGTGTGTCCTTCACCGCCTACCGCGGCGAGTCGATCGGCCTGATCGGCTCCAACGGCTCGGGCAAGTCCACCCTGCTCAAGGCGGTCGCCGGCCTGCTGCCCGCCGAGAGCGGCAAGGTCTACACCCACGGCCAGCCCTCCCTGCTGGGCGTGAACGCGGCGCTGATGAACGACCTGACCGGCGAGAAGAACGTCCTGCTCGGCGGCCTGGCCATGGGCATGTCCCGCGAGCAGGTCCGCGAGCGCTACGACGGGATCGTCGACTTCTCCGGCATCAACGAGAAGGGCGACTTCATCTCGCTGCCGATGCGCACCTATTCGTCCGGCATGGCGGCCCGGCTGCGGTTCTCCATCGCCGCCGCCAAGGACCACGACGTGCTGATGATCGACGAGGCCCTGGCCACCGGCGACCGCAGCTTCCAAAAGCGCTCCGAGGCCCGCATCCGCGAACTGCGCAAGGAAGCCGGCACCGTCTTCCTGGTCAGCCACAACAACAAGTCCATCCGCGACACCTGCGACCGGGTCCTGTGGCTGGAGCGCGGCGAACTGCTGATGGACGGCCCCACCGACGAGGTCATCGAGGCGTACGAGAACGAGACGGGCAAGTAGCCCCCGCCCATGACGAAGGGGCGCACCCACGACGGGTGCGCCCCTCAGGCATGTGTGCGCCTGCCCGGCCGCGCGCGGCGGCCGCCGGTCAGCTGTGCGCGCGCAGCAGCGTACGCATCGTCCGCATGGCCACGGACAGGTTCGCCAGATCGAACCCCTCCGACCCGTGGATCTCCTCCAGCGTCGCCCGGGCGCGGCTCAGGATCGCCGCGTTGGCCTGCTCCCAGGCCTTGAACCGCTGCTCCGGCGTCGAGGAGCCGTTGCCCTCCGACAGCACATCGGCGGTCACCGCCGCATGGGCCGCGAAGAGGTCCTCACGGATCGAGGCACGGGCCATCGACTGCCAGCGGTCGTTGCGCGGCAGCTCCAGGATGCGGTCGAGGAGCTGGTTGATCCGCAGCCGCTCGCCCAGGTCGTAGTAGACCTCGGCGACATCCAGCGGCTGCTTGCCGGTGCGGTCGGCGATGGCGACGATGTCCAGCGCCGGGAAGACCGAGGAGAACCCGGACACCTGGACGGCCAGCGGCTCGGGCACGCCCGCCGCGGTCAGCTCGTCCAGGATCGTCTGGTACCACCCCTGGTCGGTGCCCTGGAGCAGCTTGGGCAGCTCCCCCCAGACCTCGGCGACCCGCTCCGCGAAGAAGTCGATGGTCTCCGACAGCTCCAGCGGCTGCGGGCGGTTGTTGAGCAGCCAGCGGGTGCCGCGCTCGACCAGCCGGCGCGAGTGCAGCCGGATCCGGGTCTGGACCTCGGCCGCGACGACATTGTCGAGCGCCTCGACGTCGTCCCAGACCTGGGCCAGCCGGAAGATCGCCCGGGCCGCGGTGTGCGCCCGCACGACCTCTTCGAGGGAGGCCCCGGTCTCCTCCCGCATCCGGTGCAGGAAGCTCGTACCGCCGGTGTTGACGGTGTCGTTGACCAGGACCGTGGTGACGATCTCGCGGCGCAGCGCATGCCCGTCGACCTGCTCGGCGAAGCGCTCGTGCAGCGCCGAGGGGAAGTAGGCGTGCAGCAGCCGCTGCAGATACGCGTCGTCCGGCAGGCCGGTCTGGATCAGCGACTCGGCGACCGTGATCTTGGTGTACGCCAGGAGCACCGCCGTCTCCGGCTGGGTCAGCCCGCGCCCGGCGTTCAGCCGCTCACGGATCTGCCGGTCGGTGGGCAGGAACTCCAGCGCCCGGTTGAGATCGCCGTCGCGCACCAGGCGGCGCATGAAGCGCTGTTGGGCGTTGAGCATGCTGGAGGACTGGGCGAGGGCCAGCGCCAGCGCGGTGTTCTGCGCGTAGTTGTTGCGCAGCACCAGCGCGCCGACCTCGTCGGTCATCTCGGCCAGCAGCTTGTTGCGCTGCTTGACCGTCATGTCGCCGTCCGCGACCACGGCGTTGAGCAGGATCTTGATGTTCACCTCGTGGTCGGAGGTGTCCACACCGGCGCTGTTGTCGATCGCATCGTTGTTGATCTTGCCGCCGGTCGAGGCGAACTCGATCCGTCCCAGCTGGGTCAGGCCCAGGTTGCCGCCCTCGCCGACGACCTTGACCCGCAGGTCCTCGCCGTTGACACGGATGGCGTCGTTGGACTTGTCGCCCACATCTGCGTGGGACTCCGCCGAGGACTTCACATACGTGCCGATGCCGCCGTTCCACAGCAGGTCGACCGGCGCCTTGAGGATGGCCTGCATCAGATCGGCGGGCGTCATCTTCTTGATGCCGGCCTCGATGCCGAGCGCGGCCCGCACCTGCGCGTTGATCGGGATGGACTTGGCGGAGCGGGGGTGGATGCCGCCGCCCTGCGAGAGCAGCTCGGTGCGGTAGTCGGCCCAGGACGAGCGGGGCAGCTCGAAGAGCCGGCGGCGCTCGGCGTAGGAGGTCGCCGCGTCCGGGGCGGGGTCGAGGAAGATGTGCCGGTGGTCGAACGCGGCCACCAGCCGGATGTGCTCGCTGAGCAGCATGCCGTTGCCGAAGACGTCACCGGACATGTCGCCGACGCCGACCGCGGTGAAGTCCTGGGTCTGGGTGTCGTGGCCCAGCTCGCGGAAGTGCCGCTTGACCGACTCCCAGGCGCCGCGGGCGGTGATGCCCATGCCCTTGTGGTCGTAGCCGGCGCTGCCGCCGGAGGCGAAGGCGTCACCGAGCCAGAAGCCGTAGGACTCGGCGACCTCGTTGGCGATGTCGGAGAACGTCGCGGTGCCCTTGTCGGCGGCGACGACCAGGTAGGTGTCGTCCTCGTCGTGCCGGACGACGTTCTGCGGGTGGACGACCTCGCCGCCGACGAGGTTGTCGGTGATGTCCAGCAGACCGGAGATGAAGGTCTTGTAGCAGGCGATGCCCTCGGCCAGCCAGGCGTCGCGGTCCTGCGACGGGTCGGGCAGCTGCTTGCCGACGAAGCCGCCCTTCGCGCCCACCGGCACGATGACGGTGTTCTTGACCATCTGCGCCTTGACCAGGCCGAGGATCTCCGTACGGAAGTCCTCCCGGCGGTCCGACCAGCGCAGACCACCGCGCGCGACCTTGCCGAACCGCAGGTGGACGCCCTCGACCTTCGGGGAGTACACCCAGATCTCGTACGCCGGGCGGGGCGCCGGCAGGTCCGGGATGGCCTGCGGGTCCAGCTTCATGGACAGATAGGCGTGCGGCCGGCCCTGACTGTCCTTCTGGTAGTGGTTGGTGCGCAGCGTCGCCTTGATGACGGTGAGGAAGGACCGCAGGATCCGGTCCTCGTCCAGGGAGGCGACCTGGTCGAGCGCGCCGTCCAGCTCCTCCAGCAGCCCGTCCGTCAGCTCCGTGCCGGCCCGCTGCCGGTCGGGGGACATCCGCGCCTCGAAGAGGGAGACCAGCAGCCGGGTGGTGTGGACGTTGTTGGAGAGGGTGTCCTCCATGTACGTCTGGCTGAAGGTCGAACCGGCCTGCCGCAGGTACTTGGCGTAGGCCCGCAGGACCATCGCCTGGCGCCAGTTGAGCCCGGCCTGGAGCACCAGGGTGTTGAAGTTGTCGCTCTCGGCCGCGCCCGTCCACACCGCCGTGAAGGCGTCCTGGAAACGCTCGCGGGCGTCGTCACCCTTGACGTGCTCCGGCATCCGCAGCCCGAAGTCGTAGACCCAGGCGATGGTGGCGTCGGCGCAGCGCAGCTCGTGCGGACGCTCGTCGACGACCTCGACGCCCAGGCGGTTCAGGCCGGGCAGCACCCGGGACAGCGAGACCGGCTCGCCCCGGCGGTAGATCTTGAAGCGGCGCTCGCCCGGGCCCGCGTCGACCGGCTCGTAGAGGCTGACCGCGAAGTCCTTGCCCGGCTCACCGGTGAGCTTCTCCAGATGCTGGAGGTCGGCGACGGCGCTGCGCGGGCTGTTGTCGGCCTTGTAGCCCTCGGGGAAGGCGTGGCCGTAGCGGCGCAGCAGCTCGGCGGCGCGCTCCTCGCCGACCTCGGCGGTCAGCGCCTCGGCGAAGCCGTCGGCCCACGAGCGGGCGGCCTCCACCAGCCGGCTCTCCAGGCGGTCCGCATCGGCGTCGGTGAGCTCGGGCAGGCTGGCGCCGGGCTCGACACGGATGACGAAGTGCAGCCGGGAGAGGATCGACTCGGTGTTCCAGGCGGTGAAGTCGACGCTGGTGCCGCCCAGCTCCTCCTTGAGGATGTCGATCAGGCGCAGCCGCACGCCGGTGGTGTAGCGGTCGCGCGGGAGGTAGACCAGCGCGGAGTAGTAGCGGCCGTATTCGTCCTGGCGGAGGTAGAGGCGCAGCCGGCGGCGCTCTTGCAGGTAGAGCACGCTGGTGGCGATGGACCGCAGCTCGTCGACCGGGGTCTGGAACAGCTCGTCGCGCGGGTAGGTCTCCAGGATCTGCAGCAGGTCGCGGCCGTCGTGGCTGTTCGGGGTGAAGCCCGCGCCCTCCAGCACCTCGGCGACCTTGCGGCGGATGACCGGCACCCGGCGGACGGACTCGGTGTACGCGGCCGAGGAGAACAGGCCCAGGAAGCGCCGCTCACCGATGACATTGCCCTTGGCGTCGAACTTCTTGACACCGACGTAGTCGAGGTAGGACGGGCGGTGCACGGTGGCGCGGCTGTTGGCCTTGGTCAGGACGAGCAGCTTGTGCTCACGGGCCTTGGCGCGGGCGTCCGCGGGCAGCCGGTTGAAGGACGGCGAGACGGGGTGGCCGTCGGCGGTCTCGCGGTGCGGCGGGTCGGCACGCAGGATGCCCAGGCCCGTACCGGGCACCGCGGTCAGCACGTCCTCCTCGGCGCCGCCCTCACCAGGGACGGAGGTCAGCTCGTACTCGCGGTATCCCAGGAAGGTGAAGTGGTCGGCGGCCAGCCACCGCAGCAGCTCCTGCGCCTCCTCGATCTCCTGGTCGCGCAGATCGTCGGCGGTCGGCTCGGTGCCCAGCTCGTCGGCGAGCCGGCCGGCGGCGCCGCGCATCTTCTCCCAGTCCTCGACGGCCTCACGGACGTCGGACAGCACCCGCAGCAGATCCGCGGTGATCTGCTTGAGGTCCTCGCGGTCGGTCTCTCGGTCCATCTCGACATGGATCCAGGACTCGGTCACCGCGTCGTGCGGCAGCTCGGTGGCCTTGCCCTTGCCGGTGCGGCCGTGGGCGTCGCAGTTGGAGTCGAAGACCTCGATGAGCTTGCCGGTGACATCACGGCGGACGATCACCTGCGGGTGGATCACGACATGGATGCCGCGCCCCTGCCGGGAAAGCTCGTTGGTGACCGAGTCGACCAGGAACGGCATGTCGTCGGTGACCACCTCGACGACGGAGTGGCTGCAGGTCCAGCCGTTCTCCTCGACGGTCGGGGTGTGTACCCGGACGTTCGCGGTGCCCTGAGGACGCACCTCCGCGAGGCGGTAGTGCGAGAGCGCGGCGCCGAAGACGTCCACCGGGTCGCGGTCGGCGAGGTCCTCGGGGGCGGTGTGCAGGTAGTAGCGCTGGAGGTATCCCGCCAGAGCTTCCGGGTCGAGACCCCGTACCGGGTGCTTGCTCCCGGCCGGGCTGCTTTCAACGACCCGGGCGGCCCTGGCGAGCAGCTCGGTTTTGGCTTCGTCCAGCTTGGTCTGCATGTCCTCTGGCTCCTGTCGCGCGCCGTTGCGTGACGTTGTGGAAGAACGTGATGGAAGCCGCACAACGCCGCCGTGACGCGAGGTGTTCTGTCGCTGTCGACGCTATGCCGCGATAAGAGAGGGCCGGGTCGCCATCGACTGTTTTTGACAAAGTCGACAGGGAATATTGGCCGCAACGACCAGCGATCGCCCGGTCACGGTCGTGTCCCGGGCGCAGGGCAGGGGCCTCGATGCCCCCGCGGAATATCGCGCTGATCACGGTGCAAGGCTATCGCTCCCCCCACGGGTGCCGTCATGGGCCTGGTAGGTACAAAACCTTGGCGTGAACTTAGACCTTCCGGACAACGCACGGCCGGGGTGGTGTGTGCGTGCTGCCCTACCCGCCCGGGCCCCGCCGGCCCCACCCGGGAGCGACACCTGGGCACCGCCACCCAGAGGGCCGGACGGGCCTACGGACCCCGGGACAGATCCTGGGAAAGGCCCTAGGTACATCGACCCAGGACGTGTCCGCAACGTCCCGCCCGGCTCGCGACGCCCGGCGCGCCCTAGAGGACGAGCGCTCCGGCCAGCTCGACGGCCTCGGCGAGCGTGTCCACCACCGGCACCCCGGCGGTCTCCAGGCTCCCGCGGCTGTGCGAACCACCCGTGTAGAGCACCGCGCGCGCACCCGCGTCCTGCGCGGCCACCGCGTCGTCCACGGCGTCACCGATCACGACCGTACGCGCCGGCTCGACGTGCTCCATCGCCGCCAGGTGCCGCACCATGTGGGCGCTCTTCGAGCCGCCGGACGGCCCGGTCCTGCCGTCCACCCGCACGAACCGTGACTCGATGCCGAAGCCGCGGACGATCGGTATCAGATCGTCGTGGCCGTACATGCTCAGGATCGACTGGCTGCGCCCGGCCGACTGCCAACCCTCCAGGAGCAGATCCACGCCCTCGGCGAGCTCGCAGCCCAGGCGGTGGGTGCTGTAGTGGCGGTGGAAGGCCTCGTCCATCACGAGCCACTCCGCGTCCGTGGGCAGCCGTCCCATCAGCCGCTCGTAGAACCGCGGCACGGGCACGCAGTACAGCTCGCGGTACGTCTCCAGGGTGATCGGCGCCAGCCCGATCTCCGCGAAGGCGGAGTTCGTCGCCCCGATGACGGCGTCGATGTCATGGAACAGGGTGCCGTTCCAGTCCCAGACGATGTGCGTCGCGTGCTTCCCCATGCGGTTCCCCAGGTCGTTCCCCGTGCGCTTCCCCATGAAGAAAAAATACCCGCACCCACTGACAGCGCGCCCGGACCTGCGGGAATCGGGCCACTATCCGATCAGGTGGGGGATCTCCTGCACCCCGAACCACATCAGGTCGTGGTCCTCGGCACCGTCGACCGTGAACTGCGCGTCGTCATCGCCCTGGTCCGCCGCGCCGAGCGCCGCCGCGGCCGCCGCGATGTCCGTCTCCGCGTCCGCGGCGTCCACGTGCACCGCCGCGGCCTTCGAGAGCGGCACCGGCCCGGCGACCCGCACCTCGCCCAGCGACGACTGCTCGAGGCCCAGGTCCGGGTCCGCCACGGCCGCGCCGTCCGGCACGTCCACGGCCACCACCACGCGCCGCCGGGCGTCCCCGGGGTGTCCGGCGAGCATCCGCAGCGACGCCTGGGCGGCCCGGTTGAGCGCCGCGTACTCCAGCTCCTCGATGTCGTCCGAGACGTACCACTCGCGCAGCGCGGGCGTGACGGCGTACGCGCCCAGGGAGCCGGGGTCCAGCTCACCGTTCTTGTGCGCCGCTGCGAGACCGGAAAGGGTCAGGGGGACATAGACGCGCATGGCAGCCGCTTCCGCTCGATTCGCTCGACTCTCAGGATGGTCCCGCCAGCATACGGGCGTGAGTCCCCCATCGTGCCGCCCCCACATCCCCCGTGCCGCCCGCCCGGAGCCCGCCCACCACCCCGTCCCCGGGGCCTGGTTCCGGGCCCGCGCCACGGACGGGTGAACTCCGTGCAGCGCCCGCCGCGCCCTCCGCGCGGCTTGCTGCCGCCGCGGTCCCGTCGATAGAAGATCCCCACGACAAAAGCTACCGCCCGGTAATTCACGGGCCCGGCACCACGGGGGCGATCACCAGCATGACCGGCACCAACAGCACCGCGGCGCACACCCCACCCACTACTGCCGGACGCACCGCGGCCGGGACCGCGGGACCCACGCCCCCGGCCGCCGCCCCCGCCGGGACCGCTCTCCCGCGGCCCGACGCCCCCGCTCCGCCCGCCGGTGCCGCGGCCGACCGCGTCCCTCGTCCGCGCACCGGCGGCACACCCCGGCCGGCCCGGGCCGTTCCCCGGCCCCGGCGCTCTCCCGCCGACCGCCGGCCCCTCGGCCGCGCCGGCAGCGGTCCGGGCGCCACCGGCCGGAGCTCCGGTCCGGGCGGGCGCGGCTCCGGCGCCGCCGGCCGGGGCCCCACCCGCACCGTGTCCGGCCCCGGCCCCGGCCGCCCCGCCGCCGTGGCCGCCGCGGTGAGCCGCCGCTCCGCCGCCGGCACCCCGGTCACCGCGGCCGGCGTCCCCCTGCCGACCGCCGCGGCGCGGCGCCGGGCCCAGGAGAGCCGGCCGCATCACTGGTTCGCCCAGCAGCTGCTGCTCGCCCTCAGCGGTCAGCGCCCCGTGCACGCCCTGCTGGGGCACGCGCTGCCGGCCGCCTACGACCGGCTGGCGGAGCTCGCCCCGCAGGCACCGCTGTGGCCGGCCCCGGTACCGGGCGGGCGCGGGCCCGTCCCCACGGTGCGCGACTGCGGGCTGTGCCGACCGCGCCGCGGCGTCATCGAGGCGTTCGCCCGGATCGCGGCGGGCGAACGGCTGCGGGCACTGGCCTTCCGGCTGGAGCTGGGCGCCGACTCACGGTGGCGCTGCGCCGCCCTCGACATCGGCCCGGCTCAGGGCGTGCCGGGCGCACTCTGATGCCGCCCGGCACGCGAAGGCGCCCCGGCCGGTCTCCGGCCGGGGCGCCCCGGTGCTGCTACGCGGTCCGGGCAGCCCCAGGGCCGCCGCACCGCTCACCGCTACTTCTTACGGCGGCGCCCGGCGCTCTTCTGGGCCTTGCGGCGCTCGGCACGGGTCAGCCCGTCCGCCTCGGAGCGGGCCGGTCCGCCCTCCTCGTCACTGATGAAGTCGCCCTCGATGACACTGCCGTCGCCGTCCACCTTGGGAGCGGAGAAGTGCAGGCGGTCCGGCCGCTGCGGCGCCTCCAGGCCCTTGGCGTGGATCTCCGGACGCCCCGCGCCGGCGGGCACGGCGTCCTGCAGGTCCTTGTCCAGCGAGGTCTGCGCCGCTTCCTCCACCGGGACCTCCTCGACCTGCTGCTCGACCTGGACCTCCAGGTTGAACAGGTAGCCGACGGACTCCTCCTTGATGCCCTCCATCATCGCGGTGAACATGTCGAAGCCCTCGCGCTGGTACTCGACCAGCGGGTCCTTCTGGGCCATCGCCCGCAGGCCGATGCCCTCCTGGAGGTAGTCCATCTCGTAGAGGTGCTCACGCCACTTGCGGTCCAGGACGGACAGCACGACCCGGCGCTCCAGCTCCCGCATGATGTCCGAGCCGAGCTGCTCCTCACGGGCGGCGTACTGCTCGTGGACGTCGTCCTTGACCGCGTCGCCGATGAACTCGGCGGTGATGCCCGCGCGGTCGCCGGCCTCGTCCTCCAGCTCCTCGACGGTCACCTTGACCGGGTAGAGCTGCTTGAACGCGCCCCACAGCCGGTCGAGGTCCCACTCCTCGGCGAAGCCCTCGACCGTCTCCGCCTGGATGTAGGCGTCGATGGTGTCGTCCATGAAGTGCTTGATCTGGTCCTGCAGGTCCTCGCCCTCCAGGACGCGGCGGCGCTCGCCGTAGATGACCTCGCGCTGCCGGTTGAGCACCTCGTCGTACTTCAGGACGTTCTTACGCGTCTCGAAGTTCTGCTGCTCGACCTGGGACTGGGCGGAGGCGATCGCCCGGGTCACCATCTTGTTCTCGATCGGGACGTCGTCGGGGACGTTGGCCATCGCCATCACGCGCTCGACCATCTGCGCCTTGAACAGCCGCATCAGGTCATCGCCCAGGGAGAGGTAGAACCGCGACTCGCCGGGGTCACCCTGACGGCCGGAGCGGCCGCGCAGCTGGTTGTCGATCCGCCGCGACTCGTGCCGCTCGGTGCCGAGCACATAGAGCCCGCCGAGCTCCTTGACCTCTTCGAACTCCGCCTTGACCGCGGCCTCGGCACGCTCCAGGGCGGCGGGCAGCGCGGCCGCCCACTCCTCGACGTGCTCGACCGGGTCCAGGCCCAGCTGGCGCAGCTCCGCCTCGGCGAGGTCGTCGGGGTTGCCGCCGAGCTTGATGTCGGTACCACGGCCGGCCATGTTCGTGGCGACCGTCACGGCGCCCTTGCGGCCGGCCTGGGCGATGATCGGCGCCTCACGGTCGTGCTGCTTGGCGTTGAGCACCTCGTGGGCGACACCGCGCTTGTTGAGCTGCTGGGAGAGGTACTCGGACTTCTCGACCGAGGTGGTGCCGACCAGGATCGGCTGGCCCTTGCCGTGCTTTTCGACGATGTCCTCGACGACCGCGTCGAACTTCGCGGTCTCGGTGCGGTAGATCAGGTCCGCCTGGTCCATCCGGACCATCGGGCGGTTCGTCGGGATCGGGACGACGCCGAGCTTGTAGATCTGGTGGAACTCGGCGGCCTCGGTCATGGCCGTACCGGTCATGCCGGAGAGCTTGTCGTAGAGGCGGAAGAAGTTCTGCAGGGTGATCGTGGCGAGCGTCTGGTTCTCGTCCTTGATCTCCACCCCTTCCTTCGCCTCGATGGCCTGGTGCATGCCCTCGTTGTAGCGGCGGCCGGCGAGGATACGGCCGGTGTGCTCGTCGACGATCATGACTTCGCCGTCGATGACGACGTAGTCCTTGTCGTTCTTGAAGAGCTCCTTGGCCTTGATCGCGTTGTTGAGGTAGCCGACGAGCGGGGTGTTCACCGACTCGTACAGATTGTCGATGCCCAGCCAGTCCTCGACCTTGCTGACACCGGACTCGTGGATGCCGACGGTGCGCTTCTTCTCGTCGACGTCGTAGTCGCCGGTCTCCTCGATGCCGCGCTGCGGGTTGGCGGCCTCGCCCCGCTTCAGGCGCCTGACCAACTTGGCGAAGTCGCCGTACCACTTGGTGGCGGAGTCGGCCGGGCCGGAGATGATCAGCGGCGTACGGGCCTCGTCGACGAGGATCGAGTCGACCTCGTCGACGACCGCGAAGTTGTGGCCACGCTGGACGAGTTCGTCCTGCGACCAGGCCATGTTGTCACGCAGATAGTCGAAGCCGAACTCGTTGTTCGTGCCGTAGGTGATGTCGCAGTTGTACTGCTCACGGCGCTGGGCCGGCGTCATGTCGGCGAGGATGCAACCGACCGTAAGGCCCAGGAATTTGTGGATCCGGCCCATCATCTCCGAGTCGCGTTCGGCCAGGTAGTCGTTCACCGTGATCAGGTGGACGCCCTTGCCGGAGAGCGCGTTGAGATACGTCGGAAGGGTGCCGACCAGGGTCTTGCCCTCACCGGTCTTCATCTCGGCGACGTACCCCATGTGAAGGGCCGCGCCGCCCATCAGCTGGACGTCGTAGGGGCGCTGGCCGAGCACCCGCCGGGCGGCCTCACGGACCGTGGCGAACGCCTCGGGCAGCAGATCATCGAGGCTCTCGCCGTCGGCGTAGCGCTCCTTGTACTCATCCGTGAGGGCGCGCAGCTCCGCGTCGGACAGCGCCGCGAAGTCCTCCTCGATGGAGTTGACCTGGCCCGCGATGCGGTGCAGTTTGCGCAGGATCTTTCCTTCGCCTGCACGCATGATCTTCGTCAAGACGGACACTAGGGCTGGTCTCCTTGCCGGTCGGGCCTGCACGGTCGAGTGCGCGGGCGCGGCATTTTTCCAAGGGGGCAGGCCCCGCCGCAACGGCCATCGTAAAGGAGGACGCAGCCGGGCCGGGAGGTCCGCCGCAGCGAACCCCGCTCTCCCCTCCTCCCATGAACGCACAGGGCCACGAGAAGGTGCCGGGCGGTTGCCGGGAATCACACCGAAAACCCTTGGTCAGGCTTTCCGCGACCTTGCAGACTCACGCCATGAAGCCCGTCACCCTCACCACCGAGCGCCTGGTGCTGCGCCCCTTCGAGCCCTCCGACGCGCCCGCGGTGCACGCCGCGTGCCAAGAGCCCGACATCCCGCGCTGGACGAGCGTCCCCGCACCGTACGGCGTCGACGATGCGGAGCAGTTCGTCGGCACGGTCGCCCCCGAGGGCTGGCGCGACGACACCACGTACAACTTCGCGGTCGCCTCCCGGGCGGACGGCTCGCTCGTGGGCGCGATGGGCCTGGTACGCCTCGCGCGGCTGCACACCCCCGAACGCCAGGCCGAGCTGGGCTACTGGACCGCCAAGGAGCACCGCGGCCGGGGGTACACGGTCGAGGCGGCCCGCGCGGTGCTGCGCTGGGCCTTCCGCGACCTGGGAGTGGAGCGCCTGGAGTGGCACGCGGAGGCCGGAAACGAGGGTTCCCGGGCGGTGGCCCGCAAAGTCGGCTTCCATATGGAGGGCACCCTGCGCGCTCAGCTGGTGCGCGAGGGCATCCGCCGGGATGTCTGGATCGGCTCGCTACTGCCGTCCGATCTGCCCGGGGAATCGGGAGCGTCCGGGTCGGTCGCGCCCGGCGCCCCCGACGCGACGCCGTATCTGCCCTACCCCGGCTGAGCGCCGGCCGCGCGGTCCGGGCGGGCGGCACGAATCCGGCACGGGGCCGGGGCGCGGGCCGGCGCGCCGCGACGGCTCCGCTCCGGCGGCCCGGAGGCCCGGAGGTCCGGGAGGCCGCCTGACCAGCGGCTCTTCCCGCGCCCGGGGCCGCTGTCAGTGCCCGCCCCTACTCTGATCCGCATGACCGCCGAGACGCAGCCGCTGCCTCCGCCCGTGACCGCGCTGTCCCGCGACGATGCCCGGCGCCTGGCGCTGCGGGCGCAGGGTCTGCTGGGCGCCCCGGACCGCCGGGCGGGCGTGCGCGGGGTGCTGCGGCATCTGGGCGCTGTGCAGCTGGACACGATCTCGGTGCTGGCCCGCTCCCATGAACTGGTGCCCTACGCCCGGCTCGGCCCGGTCAGCCGTCCCGCCGTCGAGGCCGCCTACTGGACCACGCCTCCTTCCGGCGCACCCGCGGCACGACCACACAGCTTCGAGTACTGGTCACACGCCGCCTGCATCCTGCCCATCGAGGAGTGGCCGCACTTCGCCTTCCGCCGCCGCGCCCGGCGGGCCAAGGGCCACCGCTGGCACGTCATGGAGGACTCCGAGCGCTCCTGCGCCGCCGTATTGGACCGGCTCCGGGCGGACGGCCCGCTGACCACCTCGGAGCTGGGCGGCGGGCGCAACGGCGGCGAGTGGTGGGACTGGTCCGAGACCAAGATCGCGGTGGAGTGGCTGCTGGACACCGGCGAGGTGGTCTGCACGGAACGCCGTGCCTGGAAGCGGGTGTACGACCTCGCCGAGCGCGCCGTCCCGGACGCCCTGCTGCACGACGATCTGGACGACGCCGCGTGCGTGCGCCGCCTGGTCGCCCAGGCCGGGGCCGCCATGGGCGTGGCCACCCGAGCCGACCTGGCGGATTACCACCGTCTCAAGGGCGAGCAGGTCGATGCCGTCGTCGCGGACTCCGGGCTGGTCCCGGTCGAGGTCGAGGGCTGGGGCAAGCCCGCCTGGGCCGACCCCGCCGCGCTCGCCGCCCCGCCCCGCGGCCGGCACCGCACGACCCTGCTCTCGCCCTTCGACTCCCTGATCTGGGACCGTCCGCGCACCGAGCGGATCTTCGGTTTCACGCACCGCCTGGAGGCCTACGTCCCGCGCCCCCAGCGGATACACGGCCATTTCGCGATGCCCCTGCTGGCCGGCGGCCGCCTGGTCGGGCGGGTGGACCCGGCCCGTGAGGGGAGCACCCTCGTCGCGCGCCAGGTGTCGATGCGGGGCCCCAAGGCCGTCGCGCCCATGGCCCGGGCCCTGTGGGAGGCCGCACGCTGGGTCGGCTGCGAGGCCGTGCGCGTGGACCGCTGCGACGACCCGGAACTGGCCGCCGCCCTGCACGCGGAACTCACTCACACGAGCGACCACACGACCGACTAGCCAGAGGCACCGGACGGCACGTACCGGGCCCCTTGGGCCCCCGCCCCACCGGCGCGTTCACGCTCCGGCCGGCCGGCTCACCGGATCTCGAGGATCTTCTCCCGCATCGCGTACACCACCGCCTCCATCCGGGAGTGCAGCTGCAGCTTCTCCAGGATGTTGCGGACGTGGTTCTTCACCGTGTTCTCGGAGATGAAGAGTTCCTTGGCGATATCGCGGTTGTTCATGCCTGTGGCGACGAGCTTGAGGACCTCCAGCTCACGGTCGGTGAGCCGGGGCGCGGGCACCAGCCTGCGCTCGTCCGTACGCTGGATCATCGACTTGAACTCCGTCAGGAGCTTGGACGCCATCGACGGGCTGATCTGCGACTGGCCGTCCGCGACGGCGCGGATCGCGGTCGCCACCTCATCGGTGGAGATCTCCTTGAGGAGGTAGCCGGTGGCGCCGGCCTTGATCGCGTCGTAGAGATCGGCCTCTTCATCGCTGATCGTCAGCATGATGATCTTTGCGCTGGGGGCGACCTCCTTGAGGGAGGTACATGCCTCGATCCCGCCGCGCTTGGGCATCCGTACGTCCATCAGCACGATGTCGGGCAGCAGATCCGCGGCCTTGTCGACCGCCTCCGCGCCGTCCCCCGCCTCGCCGACGACCTGGATGTCCTCTTCCTGGGCCAGCACGATCTCCAGCCCCCGCCGGAAGAGTGCGTGATCATCCACGACCAGGACCCGGATCGGCTCCTTGCGCGCCACGCTCACGGTCCGGTCGGCCTCGTCCTCGCCTCCGGCGCCGCAGTGGTCATCATCCGCGTCGCCGCGCACGGGCCCGAAACTGTCCCCCATCGATCCTCCCCGTCAACTACTCGGCCCACAGGCCGGAGCTTGGAAATAAGGCTGGTTGACAACAGCCCCCTGCGGCCAGCCCGATCAATGTCATTCGACCGTCTCCCCGGCATGTCGCCATGTCGTGTCCCCGTACTCCCTGGCCGGCACGAACACTATACGGCTTCAACTCCTGCTCTCTCCGGTCACGATGGTGCCCCCGGCGTGCGCCGGGGGCACCGAGCGATGGGGTTCAGCCGCCCAGGGCGCCACCTGCGCCGCCGGGCTCCTCCTCCCCGAACAGATCGGGGTTCAAGTGGATGACGCCGTAGTCGTATGCGTGCCGCCGGTAGACGACACTCGGCAGCTTGGTGTCGGCGTCGACGAAGAGGTAGAAGTCGTGCCCGACCAACTCCATCTCGTTGAGCGCCTGGTCGAGCGCCATCGGCGCGGCCGAGTGGGTCTTCTCGCGGACGATCAAGGGACCTTCGCCCTGGACGTCGATCGAACCCATCCTTGTGGTCGGCACCTTCTGGTCCGCCTCGGCGGCGAGTTCGCCGTTGGTGTTCAGGCTTGCGGCGTCGGGCACGCTGACGGCGACTTCGCTCGCCGGAATGCGGCCGTTGCCACGGCGCGAGAAGCGCTTGTCGTGCTGCTTGCGCAGACGCGCCTCGAGCTTGGCGGTTGCCAGATCCAGCGCGGCGTAGGGATCAGCGGCGGCGGCCTCGGCCCGGACCACCGGGCCACGGGAGCGGAGGGTGATCTCCACTCGGTCGGAACGGTCGGCCTGCCGCGGGTTGGGCTCCTTGGACACCTCGACGTCCAGGCTGATCACCTTGGCGTCGAGCTTCTGGACTTTGTCCAGCTTCAGCTTCTCGGCCACGTGCTTGCGGAACCGCTCGGGCACCTCGGTCTTGCGGCCCTTGACGACGATGTCCACGCAGAACTCCGTTCCCGGATCGCTCCGCTCATCCGGCGGGGCGATTCCTTCTTGCACCAGGCTCCGGTGGTTGCCGAAGCCTCGGACTTGGCGACTTTCACCTCCTCCTCCCCCGAGGACCCGCTCTCCACTCCCCCTATTTCAGGGTCGCCGAAAATATCCCTGAACGCATTCATCGCGACATCCAAGGCAAAACGTCCGCCAAGTCCTCACAA
Organism: Streptomyces sp. NBC_01454; assembly: GCF_036227565.1. Taxonomy (NCBI): domain Bacteria; kingdom Bacillati; phylum Actinomycetota; class Actinomycetes; order Kitasatosporales; family Streptomycetaceae; genus Streptomyces; species Streptomyces sp. NBC_01454. Next base: position 5,075,076 of record NZ_CP109460.1, on the reverse strand, counting down.
CCGAACATAGCTCTCTCGGACTGATGTCGGCACCCCCTCGGAGCCTCCGGCTCCAATTGAGTGACTTTTCTTCCTCAATTACGTGCTCCGTGGTAAGGCGTGGACCCGCGCATCATCGGCTACGAAGGCGCCCACCGGCGCCGCCACCACCGCCGCCCCGACCACCCGGCCACCGGCCGCCGCGAGCGCGCGCGCCGCCTCCGCGAGCGTGGCTCCCGTGGTCACCAGGTCGTCCACCAGCACTGCTGGCGGGCCCACCAGCAGCCTCCGGGCCACGCCCGGCACTCCAGTGCACCGGCGACATTCGCCCGCCGCTGCCGGGCGCTGAGTCCCGCCTGGTCAGCCACCGCACGACGCTGCCGCAGCACCGCGAGCACCCGGGCCGCCGTCCCCGCCCGCCGCAGCTCACCGGCCGCCGCCCGGGCGACCCTGCACACCGGATCGTGCCCCCGGCCGGCCACCGATCTTCGAGCCGACGGCACGGGCACCAGCAGCAGCGGCCCACCACCGGTGCGCAGCCCCCGCACGGCCCCGGCCAGCACCGCGCCCAGCGGCCCGGCCAGCGGCAAGGCACCCCGCTCCTTGTGGGCCAGCAGCACCGCCCGCACCTCGTCGGCATACGGCGCCCCCGCCCACACCCGGGGCAGCCCGGCCGGCGCGGGCCACGGCCGTACCCGCCGCGCCCCTCGCCCGTCCCGTGCCAGCGCCCGGCGGCACCGTGCGCACAGCTCCGTACGCGGCCGACCGCACCCCGCACAGTCGACCGGCAGCACCAGACCGGCCAGTTCGCGCCATACCTCTCGCATGACTCCACTGTCCCGCCGAACACGCTCGGTCACCACCCCTGTGGATAACCTCGCCGGTGCGGCGCGACGGATGAGCCGTTCGGGCGATATCGCGGCCGGACGGACGCATTCCGGCACTCCGGACCGGCCGGGCCCGCAGCCGCCTGCGGCGGCGGGCCACGAACCACTGCCCGCGCCCTCCCGGCCACCGGGCACCCGCGTCACCGCGTCACCGCGTCACCGCGTCACCCGGGATAGACCGGCGCCGTCCCGTCCTTCGCCACGGTCTTCCAGTTCGCGTCCAGAGGCAGCCGCACTATCCCCTCCGTCGCGTCCGCGATCAGCGGTCGGGCCTCGTCCTCCGAGGCCGCCACCGCCTTGACACCATTGACGCCGGGCAGGGTCTGCGCTTTGGACGCCGAGCCGTCGGTCTCCATGAACTGCATCTGCTGGACCCCGCCGGACTCCCGCCCGACGACCACCAGCCGGCTGCCGCCCGCCCAGGAAGCGGCGACCACATCCTCCAACTGCGGCGCGATCGGCCGCAGTTCCTGCACGGTGAGCTCCGGATGCAGGGCGGTGCCGCCCCGTTCGACCCGGCCGAGCTGGAGCGTCGTACGCCCCTTGTCCTCCACCAGGATCGCGATCCGGATGCCGTCCGCGGCCACCTTGATCGCCTTGATCCGCCGCCCGTCGAGACCGGGCACCGCCACCCTTTCGGGGTCGCTCTTGCCCTCGCGGATCCGCAGCAGCCGTGAGCCGTGCGCATCGCGGTCGGCGATCCACAGATCGCCCAGCCCGTCCCAGCTCGGCGCGGTGAGCCCCGCGTTGGGGTCCTTGGCCGAGCCGGTGCTGGTCAGTAGTGGACCGCTGCGGGCGAGGCCGTCCTCCATGCCGGCCACGTACAGGGACCTGCCGTCACCGGACACCCCGGCCGCGGTGTTCTCGGCACGCGAGATGGCGACCGAGCGCAGCGGGGTCTTGCCGGTGCCGAACGGCCCGCGGACCGGCGTCGGTTCGGTAGCGGAGTCCGACATGGCGACGACCTTGTGGTCGGCGTCGATGAAGTACTCCTTGCCGGAGCGCCCGGCGCCCGGGGACGGGGCGAAGTCACGGTCGGCCTGCTCCTGGGACAGCGCACAGAGCGCATTGCCGCCGCTGTCCTGGAGTTCCACCTCACTGATCTTCGAAGCCCGCGTCATGTCCTGGACGGTGAAGAAGAGTTGCGCCGCCATCCGCTTGCACTGGGTGGAACTGGCACCCGCCGCCTGCTTGCTGAGCTTGACCCGCAGTGCGTTGGAGTCGTCCAGCGCCAGATCGTGGGCGGAGAGCCGGGTGCCGGGCGGGAACGCCGAGGACGTCACCTGGTTCAGCCAGTCCGTGGGCCCCGACAGCAGCGCCGCCACGCTGGCCGTGATCGGCTTTATCCGCTGCCGCAGATAGACCGGATCCGCGACGAGCACATTGCGGCTCGCCTTCGGTTCCTGTGCCTCCGACTTGTAGGACGCGAAGTAGTACTTGTTGTACGAGCGGTAGATGCGCTGGAAGTCGGACAGGCCGAGCACCAGCCCGTTGGGCAGCCGGTCGATGCGCCACTGCCCGTTCTCCTTGACGAGGTGAATCGTCCGGCGGTACGGCTTCTCCTCCGGGGTGTAGGCGTGGTTGTCGTCCACGGCCGCCACCTGACTGCCGGAGAGGGTGACCGTGTAGCCGTTGGCGTCCTCGCGGTTGGGCTGCGGCTTCGGCTCGGGCTTGGGACGCTCCTGGAGCACATCGGTGACCTGGAACGGCCGCCACGTCCGCTTCGCCGACTTCGCCAGATACTGCGTGGCCGTACGGAAATCCGCCTCGTCGCTGGTCGTCGCGTCGAGGAAGCTGCGCACGATGTTGGTCGGCTGGGCACCGTCCTGCGGGGGCACGCCGTAGACCCGCACCTGCGACTCGCCTTCGGAGCGCGGCGACTGGTCGACCGCCGTGAAGTCCCCGCTGTCCGGCATCGACGCACACCCGGCCAGCAGCGCCGCCGCACAGCCGAGCAGCACGGCCTTCCGCGCCCGCCGGGCTCCCCGGCGGGCGCGCATACGGGGCTCTCCGGTGCCCTCCCCGTGCTCAGTTCCCACGCAGCCCGCCTTCCCGCTCCACGCCCCGTCCGGCTTCCTGCCCGGCCCCGCTCTCGTGGACCGGCTCATCGATGTGCGCGCCCTCGCCACGCGCTGTCGCCTCGCTCCGCGCGCCCCCGCTCTGCGGCACCACGCGGGCGCCGTTGCCGGGCAGCGCCGTCGGTCCGGCCGCCGAGGCCCCGGCCACCTGCGGCTCCCGGGCGGCGGCGAGCGCCCCGTCGGCCGCCGCGGCACGCGGCTGCGCCGGGATCGTGGACGGCTTGCGGTCCACCCCGGCGCGCGGCCGGCCGTTCTCGTCCAGTCCGCGGTGCCGGCGTGAGTCCTCCGGCTCCAGGGGTATCGGGGACCCGCGCAGGGTCTCGCCGGCCGTACGCGGCAGCGTCAGCCGGAACTGCGAGCCACCGCCGGGCTCACCCCAGGCCTGCAGCCAGCCGCCGTGCAGCCGGGCGTCCTCGACGGCGATGGACAGGCCGAGCCCCGTGCCGCCGGTGGTACGGGCCCGGGCCGGGTCCGCGCGCCAGAAGCGGTTGAAGACCCGGGTGGCCTCGCCGGGCTTGAGGCCGACGCCGTAGTCGCGCACCGCTATGGCCACCGCGCCGCCGCTCCGGTCGCCCGCGGACGCCAGCCGCACCACCACGTCGCGGCCCTCGCCGTGCTCGACGGCGTTGACCACGAGGTTGCGCAGCACCCGCTCCACCCGGCGGGGATCGGCCTCGGCGATGACGGGCTGCTCGGCGCCGCGCACCACGATGCGGGTGCCCTTGGCGTCGGCGAGCGGCTCGGCACCCTCGATGACGCGGTGCACCACATCGCGCAGGTCGATCGGCTCGGCCTCCAGCGCGGCCGCCCCGGCGTCGAAACGGCTGATCTCCAGCAGCTCCGCGAGCAGCGATTCGAAGCGGTCGAGCTGCCCGCGCAGCAGCTCGGCGGAGCGCGCGGTGGCGGGATCGAACTCATCGCGCGCGTCATGGATGACGTCGGCCGCCATCCGTACGGTCGTCAGCGGCGTCCGCAGCTCGTGCGAGACGTCGGAGACGAAGCGGCGCTGCATCCGGGACAGCTCCTCCAGCTGCTGGATCTTGACCTGGAGGTTCTGCGCCATCTTGTTGAAGGATTCCCCGAGGCGGGCGATGTCGTCCTCGCCGGTGACCTTCATCCGCTCCTGGAGGAGGCCGGCGGCCAGCCGCTCGGAGATCCCCGCGGCCATCCGTACGGGCGTGACGACCTGCCGCACCACCAGCCAGGCGATCGCCCCGAGCAGGATCACGACGAAGACCCCGGCCGTCGCGAGCGTGCCCGTCACGAGCTTGAGCGACTCCTCCTCCTGACTGAACGGGAAGAGGTAGTAGAGCTGGTACTGATTGCTGTTGACGTCGTTCAGCCGCTTGCCGATGATCAGCGCCGGCACCCCGTCGTCCGACCCGATCCGCTTGATCTGGGTGTACTGGCTGAACGTCCCGGACTTGGTGTCCAGTTTCCGCCGCAGTTCGGCGGGCACGCTCCGCTCGGGATCGACATCGCCGGAGGCACGCGGACCGCGGGTGCCGGGGCTGGAGTCGCCGAACGGTTCGTCGGAGTCGGAGCTGAGCGCCACGACGGAGAAGACACCCTGCCCGCCACTGGCGAGCTGCTCGACCAGGCCGGTCAGCCAGGTCGCGGAGTCCTGGGTGCTGCGGTTTCCGGTGCGGGCGACGTCATCGGGCCGGGTGTCATCGGCGCCGTCGGCCATTTTCTGGGCGACGCTGAAGCCGCCCACGGCCTGACTCTGCGCGGCCTGGGTCTTGGCCGTGAGCAGGCCGTTACGGACCTGGCCCACGACCACCACACCGAGCAGCAGCACCACGGCGAGCGACATCAGGAGCGTGGTCGCCACCACGCGCAGCTGGATATTGCGCCGCCACAGCCGCAGGGCGGGCAGCAGGGGCCGCCGCACCCAGCGGCTGAAGAGCCGCAGCAGGGGGTGGACCGGGCCGCTCACCGCGCCGTCGGGCAGCAACTGCCCACCGCGCAGCAAACGGGCCACCAACTTGCCCGAAAAGGACATATCACCCGCCGGGTCGACGGTGCGCCCCCGTTTGCCCTCCGGGGTCGAACCGTCCCGGGTCATGTCAGCTTGGCCCGGCCTTGTAGCCGACCCCGCGCACGGTCACCACGATCTCCGGCCGCTCCGGGTCCCGCTCGACCTTGGAGCGCAGCCGCTGCACATGGACGTTGACCAGCCTGGTGTCGGCGGCGTGCCGGTAGCCCCAGACCTGCTCGAGCAGCACCTCACGCGTGAACACCTGCCACGGCTTGCGCGCCAGCGCCACCAGCAGATCGAACTCCAGCGGGGTCAGCGCGATCGACTGCCCGTCCCGCTTCACCGAGTGGCCCGCCACATCGATGACCAGGTCACCGATGGCGAGCTGCTCGGGCGTCGGCTCCTCCGAACGCCGCAGCCGCGCCCGGATCCGGGCCACCAGCTCCTTGGGCTTGAACGGCTTGACGATGTAGTCGTCCGCACCCGATTCGAGCCCGACGACCACATCCACCGTGTCACTCTTGGCGGTCAGCATGACGATCGGAACACCGGACTCACCGCGGATCAGCCGGCACACCTCGATGCCGTCCCGCCCCGGCAGCATCAGATCGAGCAGCACAAGATCGGGCTTGGTCTCGCGGAAGGCCGCAAGAGCCTTGTCGCCGTCCGACACGAACGACGGTTCAAAACCTTCGCCGCGCAGCACGATGCCGAGCATCTCTGCCAGTGCGGTGTCGTCGTCGACGACCAGGACGCGTCCCTTCATTCGGCCATCATCCCATTACCTGATCGTGACTTACTCCATCGTGACGTGGAACACACCTCTGCCAGCCTCTCCGAGGTCACCGGAGACACCACTCCGGCCTCCGTGACGATCGCCGTCACCAGCTCCGGCGGAGTGACATCGAAGGCCGGGTTGTAGGCCTGTGCGCCCAAAGGGGCCACCGGTATACCGGTGCCCGCCCCCGCCCCGGCACCCCGTACAGAGGGCAACGAGAACTCCGTCACTTCCTGCGCCGGACGCTGCTCCACTTCGATATCCGCCCCCTCCGCGGTGTCCAGATCCACCGTGCTGACCGGTGCCACGACCACGAACGGAACGTGGTGGTACCGCGCCAGCACGGCCAGTGGATAGCTGCCCACCTTGTTGGCGACCGAGCCGTCCGCCGCGATCCGGTCCGCGCCTATCAGCACCGCGTCCACCTCCCCCGCGGCGAACAGTGAGCCCGCCGCGCCGTCCGAGAGCACCGTGTACGCCATCCCTGTCCGCGCCGCCTCGTAGGCGGTCAGCCGGGCTCCCTGCAGCAGCGGACGTGTCTCGTCCACCCAGAGCCGGCGCAGCTCCCCGGCCCGGTGCGCCGCCAGCGCCACCGCCAGGGCGGTGCCCTCACCCCCGGACACCAGCGCCCCGGTGTTGCAGTGCGTGAGGATCCGGTGACCGCCGCCCGGCAGCAGCTCGCCCAGCAGCGCCAGCCCGTGCTCCGCCATGCGAGTGCTGGCCTCGATGTCCTCCGCATGCACGGCCCGCGCCTCGGCCAGCGCCGCCGCGGCCGCCTGGGCACCGGACCCGTCGACCGCCGCGGCCCGGTACGCGACCGCCGCCCGCCGTACCCCGTAGGCCAGGTTGACCGCGGTGGGCCGGGCCTGGGCCAGCACCTCGATCGCCTCTTCCACGTCGAAGCCCCGTGCCGCGGCCAGTGCCACGCCATACGCACCCGCGATGCCCAGCAGCGGCGCCCCCCGCACGGCCAGCGTCCGGATCGCCTGAACCAGCGCCGGTACGTCCGTGCAGACCAGCTCGATCTCCTCCGCGGGCAGCCGGGTCTGGTCGAGGAGGACCAAAACGGGCCCCTCGGGCGGCTCCTCCCAACGCAATGACGGAATGGCGAGCGCCCCGGCGCCCTTCTCGGATACCTCGTACTGATCGCCCATCCCCTCAGTCTGCCGCCGACCGGCCCTCGAACAGAAGGTTCTCCCGCACTCCGGGCGCCGGTACACAACGCCCGATGCCATGACACGATGACTGCCACCGCGGACCCCGGACCCCGGCCGCCCCGGCGGACGGGCAGCAAGAAGGAGCGACGATGAACAACTCTCCGGGCTGGGCCTCGCCCGGATCCAGTCCCTCCTCCGATGAGCCGGGCCGCGGCACACAGGAGCAGCCCACCCAGGACGACCGCACCGGCTCCGCCGAGCAGCCGTCCCCTCCGAACTGGTCCAAGGAACAGCCGCCTGCCGGACAGTGGTCGGCCCCCGCCGGTATCCCCGTCCAGGGCGGCCCGCGCGGCAGGGGCGGTCCGGGCGCGTCCGGTGACCGCACCCGTGCGGCGTCGTCCGGCGGCGTACCCGGCTGGGGCGGCCCACCCCAGCCCGGCCATCAGCCCCCTTGGGGCGGCGCCTGGGCCCCCGTGCCGCAGGCCGCCAAGCCCGGCGTCATTCCCCTGCGCCCGCTCGCCATCGGCGAGATCCTCGACGGTGCGGTCGCCACCATGCGCGCCCACTGGCGCACCGTCCTGGGCATATCGCTGATCGTCGCGGTCGTCTCGCAGACCGCCATCACCCTCGTCACCGGCCTGTTGCACAACGCCGGCCGCGCCGCGGGCCCGGCGGGCGACAACGCCCCGCCCCTCCGCGAGACCATGCGCCAACTCGGCAATGCGCTCGCCGGCACCGGGCTCACCTCGGCGATCGGACTGCTCGCCACGATCATCGCCACCGGCATGCTGACCATGGTCGTCAGCCGTGCCGTCCTGGGGCGTTCGGTGACCGCCGGGGAGGCCTGGCGCGATGCGCGTCCCCAGCTTCCGCGCCTGCTCGGCCTGCTCGTGCTGCTCCCGCTGCTCATCACGGCCGTCCTCACGGCCGGCGTGACCCCCGGCATCATCCTGGCCGTCACCGGTCATCTGGACACGGGCCTGCTCCTCATGCTCTTCGGCGGACTGGCCTCCGGCGCCGTGAGCCTCTGGCTGTGGGTCCGCTACAGCCTCGCCTCCCCCGCGCTGATGCTGGAGAAGCAGGGCGTCATCGCCGCGATGCGCCGCTCGGCAAAGCTCGTCCGGGGCGCCTGGTGGCGAGTGCTGGGAGCACAGCTTCTCGCCTATGTCCTCGTCGCCGTGGTCGAGTTCATCATTCAGATCCCGGCCACCCTCATCGCCTTCCTCATCGGCGGCGAGAGCCTCATGGACTGGGCGAACGGCACCAGCAACACCAGCTGGTCGTTCCTGATCGTGCTGGGCATCGGCGCCGTCATCAGCTCCGCCATCACCTTCCCGGTCAGCGCCGGCGTCACCGCGCTCCTCTACATGGACCAGCGCATCCGCCGTGAGGCACTCGACCTCGAACTCGCCCGCGCCGCCGGCCTCCCCGGCTACGGGGCCTACCCCCCGGCGGCAACCACTCCCCCGGCTCCCGCTACCGACGAAGCGCCGACAGCCCCCGCCCCGGCCGCCGCTGACACCCCCGCAGGCACGGAGAAGGCCACCACCCCCGCGACGGACAACAACACCAAGGCAGAGGGCTCCCGAGCCGAGGTCACCGACGCGAACGCCCCCGGAGCCGACTCCGCTCCCACGGGCATCGCCCCCTCGGACACCACCCCCACGCCCACGGATGGCACGTCCCCGCCCGCCGACAGCCCCGGGCAGCGCCCCGACGACACCGCACCGGGAAGTTGATGCGGTGACCTCTGGGGGGATCTTGGCTGCGCACGGACGACTCATCGCGCGCTCCGACGGCGACATACCGGTGCGGACTCCACGCGTCCCCGCCCGCGAGGCGGCCGAACGCGAACTGTCCGACCCCCGGTACCACCAGCACGACCCCAACCCGATCCAGCGCGCACTGGATTGGCTCTGGGACCACCTCGACGCGCTCTTCCGCACGGCCGCCGGCACCACTCCGGGCGGCTGGATCGGGCTCCTCGCCATCGCCGCATTCGTCCTGCTGCTGATCGTCGCCCTGCGGCTGCGGCTCGGTGCGGTGCGCCGTACTCCGACCACGAGCGGCGCACTCTTCGCCGACGCCCCCCGCACCGCCGCCGAACACCGGGCAGCCGCCGCCCGCCATGCCGCGGAGGGCCATTGGAGCGAGGCGATCCAGGACCGCATGCGCGCCCTCGTCCTCGCCCTCGAAGAGCGCGCTCTGCTCACCCCCGGCCCCGGCCGCACCGCCGACGAAGCCGCCACCGAAGCCGGCCTGACGCTGCCCGCGCATGCCGACCGGCTGCGCACCGCGGCCCGCACCTTCGACGACGTCACATACGGCGGCCGCCCCGGCACCGAACGGGCATACACCCTCCTGGCCGACCTCGACACCGATCTCCAGCAAGCCCGACCCGACTTGGCCACCAACCCGCCCACCCCGACTGGGAGCCAAGGATGACCACGGCCGCCCCGGAAGCCCCCGCGCTCTCGCCGACCCGTCGTAGCCTGTGGCTCCGGTCGCGCGGACCGCTGCTCGCGCTTCTCCTGCTCGTCGTCAGCGGTGTGGTCCTCGCCGCGCTGCAGTCCGGCGAGCAGTACGGCCGGCTCGACCCCCGGTCCACGGACCGGACCGGCAGCGCGGCCCTCGCCCGACTCCTCGCCTCCCGCGGCATCACCACCCACGTCGTGACCACGTCCGAGGAGGCCGCCGCGGCGGCAGGGCCGCACACCACACTGCTGGTCACCGAACCCGACATGCTGACGGACGCTCAGCTGACGGGCCTGCACACCGCGACCGCGCACACCCCCGGCCGCACCCTCCTGATCGGCCCCGGCCCCTCGGCACTGGAAACCTTCGCCCCCGGCGTCCGGACGGAACCTTCGGCCGTCAACTCGGTACGCCAGCCTGCCTGTTCCCTGCCGGAGGCCCGCCGTGCGGGCAGTGCCCTGCTGGGCGGCTTCCGCTACGCGACATCCGGCCACGCCGATCGCTGCTACCCCAGCGGCGGCCGGCCGACCCTGCTGCGCCTGCCGGCACCCCGCACCGGCCGCGACACCGTGCTGCTCGGCTCCCCCGACCTCCTCTACAACCACCGCCTCGCCGAGGACGGCAACGCCTCCCTGGCCCTTCAACTCCTCGGTACGCACAAGCATCTGGTCTGGTACCTCCCCTCCCTGAGCGACCCGTCGTCCGCTCAGGACGACCAGCGCAGTTTCTTCGAGCTCATCCCCTCCGGCTGGCGCTGGGGCCTGCTCCAACTCACCTTCGCCGCCCTCTGCGCGGCCCTGTGGCGCGCCCGCCGTCTCGGCCCCTTGGTGCCGGAGAAGCTCCCCGTCACCGTGCCGGCCACCGAGACCACCGAGGGCCACGCGCGTCTCTACGAACAGGCCGCTGCCCGCGACCGGGCATCCGACGTACTGCGCTCCGCGACCCGCACACGCATCGCCCCTCTCCTCGGCGTGCCCCTCGTGCACGCCCACACCCCCGATGTCCTCCTCTCCGCCGTTCACGCCCAGGTCGCGGGCTCCCCCGGCGCCGCAACAGACCTCCACGCCCTGCTCTTCGGCCCGGCCCCCGCGGATGACAAGGCCTTGGTGCACCTGGCCGACCAACTCGACGCATTCGAATCATCGATCGTTTCCCAAGAGAGGCACGCCCCCCGTGAGCACCCCGACCGCTGACAGCGCCCGAGCCTCCCTCGAGGACCTGCGCACCGAGATAGCCAAGGCCGTCGTAGGCCAGGACCCGGCCGTCACCGGCCTGGTCGTCGCACTCCTCTGCCGCGGTCATGTCCTTTTGGAAGGCGCCCCCGGCGTCGCCAAGACGCTGCTCGTCCGCGCGCTGTCGACCGCCCTCGAACTCGACACCAAGCGCGTCCAGTTCACCCCTGACCTGATGCCGAGCGACGTCACCGGTTCACTGGTCTACGACTCCCGCAACGCGGAGTTCTCGTTCCAGCCGGGCCCCGTCTTCACCAACCTGCTGCTGGCGGACGAGATCAACCGCACGCCTCCCAAGACCCAGGCGTCCCTGCTCGAAGCGATGGAGGAGCGTCAGGTGACCGTCGACGGCACACCCCGCCCGCTCCCCGAGCCCTTCCTGGTGGCCGCCACGCAGAACCCCGTGGAGTACGAGGGCACTTACCCTCTTCCCGAGGCTCAGCTCGACCGGTTCCTCCTGAAGTTGACGGTGCCGCTCCCCGCCCGCCACGACGAGATAGACATCCTCACGCGCCACGCGGCCGGATTCAGCCCCCGCGACCTCGGCGCCGCAGGGCTGCGCCCCGTCGCCTCCGCAGCCGACCTCGATGCTGCCCGGGACGCGGTCGCCAAGACCGCCGTCTCCCCCGAAGTCACCGGCTATATCGTCGATATCTGCCGTGCCACCCGCGAATCCCCCTCGCTCTCCCTCGGCGTCTCCCCCCGAGGTGCCACCGCCCTGCTTTCCACGTCACGAGCCTGGGCCTGGCTCACCGGCCGCGACTATGTCACCCCCGATGACGTGAAGGCCCTCGCCCTCCCCACGCTCCGACATCGCGTCCATCTCCGCCCTGAAGCGGAAATGGAAGGAGTCACCGCAGACTCCGTGATCAACGCCGTACTCGCTCATCTCCCCGTCCCCCGCTGAGACGACACCGTGGCCCTCACCGGACGCGCCGCCCTTGTCTCCGCATGCGGAGCCCTCTTCGTCGGCTTCGTACTGCCCAGCTGGCTCGGCATCCTCGTCGTCCAACTCGCCTTGCTGATAGCAATCTTGTGCGATCTCGCGCTGGCCGCGCCAGTGCGAAAGCTCCATTTCACCCGAACCGGTGACACAACCGTTCGACTCATGGGCGAGGCCCACACACACCTCACGCTCACCAACCCGAGCCGCCGCACCCTGCGCGCACAGATCCGTGACGCCTGGCCCCCGAGCTCCTTCCACCCCGGCACGGACATCTCCGCGTCCCGTCACACCGTGCGCATTCCCCCCGCCGAACGCCGCCGCCTCACCACGTCGCTCCACCCCACCCGCCGCGGTGACCATCGCGCCGTCCGCGTCACGGTCCGCTCCTACGGTCCGCTCGGCCTGGCTGCCCGGCAAGGGAGCCACCACGTCCCATGGACCCTGCGTGTCCTGCCGCCCTTCACCAGCCGCAAGCACCTCCCCGCCAAGCTCGCCCGGCTCCGCGAACTCGACGGACGCACCAGCATCCTGACCCGTGGTGAGGGCACCGAGTTCGACAGCCTCCGCGACTACACCCATGGCGACGACACCCGCTCCATCGACTGGCGTGCCACGGCCCGCCGCCAACACCTCGCGGTCCGCACCTGGCGCCCCGAACGCGACCGCCGCATCCTGCTCGTCCTGGAGACCGGACGTACCTCGGCCGGCCGTGTCGGTGACATCCCCCGCCTCGACGCTTCGATGGATGCCGCCCTGCTGCTCGGCGCCCTCGCCGCCCGCGCCGGCGACCGCGTGGACCTGCTCGCCTACGACCGCCGAGTACGCGCCTCCGTACAGGGCCGCACGGCACGCGACCTCCTCCCCGCGCTGACCGAGGCCCTGGCTCCTCTGGAGCCCGAACTGGTCGAGGCCGACGCCCGCGGGCTGGCCGCCACCATCCACCGCCACGCTTCGCGCCGGTCCCTCATCGTGCTCTTCACCGGCCTGGACGCAGCTCCTGTGGAGGAGGCTCTCCTGCCCGTGCTCTCCGGCCTCACCCAACGCAATGAACTCATCGTCGCGGCCGTGGCCGACCCCCGTATCGAGGACATGGCCAACGGCCGGCACACCCCCCAGGCCGTCTACGCGGCGGCCGCCGCCGAACAGGCCCGCGCCGCCCGCCGCCACACAGCAGACCGCCTCCGCCACCACGGCATCACCGTGATCGACTCCACCCCGGCCCACCTGGCCCCCGACCTGGCCGACGCCTACCTCACCCTGAAGGCCACCGGCCGCCTCTGAGCACCGGCCGCACACTCCCTCACTGTCTCTCCTGCTCAAACAGGCCCCCGGCTCGTGAGCCGGGGGCCTGTTTGAGCAGGAGAGACAAGCCAGCCCCTCATCAGGCAAGGGCCGTCATCCCACGGCAGTCTCCAGCTCCTGCACCCTTACCTCTCCAAGCCATGAGCTCTCTGCCTGTCACGCACCAGCAGCAGAGCTCAGGCACCAAATCCTCAGGGACGTCAGGCCATGACGTCGTGCCACGAGGAAAGTCCATCGAGCGGATACCTGGCCCAGTGGCACCGCCGGCCGACACCCAGCAGCAGCGGGCGCGAAGTAATCAACGCCCCGTCTCCAGCCCCGTCATACGTCCCACCACGCAAGCGCCCCGAAACGCAGAAAAGCCCCGCACCATAAGGTGCGGGGCTTTCCCACAATGATTGTTCGGCGGCGTCCTACTCTCCCACAGGGTCCCCCCTGCAGTACCATCGGCGCTGAAAGGCTTAGCTTCCGGGTTCGAAATGTAACCGGGCGTTTCCCTAACGCTATGACCACCGAAACACTATGAAGTTAACCAACCCGGCATGGACACAGGTCATTACTTCAGAACCTACACAGTGGACGCGAGCAACTGAGGACAAGCCCTCGGCCTATTAGTACCAGTCAACTCCACACCTTACGGTGCTTCCATATCTGGCCTATCAACCCAGTCGTCTACTGGGAGCCTTAACCCCTCAAGGGGGTGGGAGCCCTCATCTCGAAGCAGGCTTCCCGCTTAGATGCTTTCAGCGGTTATCCTTTCCGAACGTAGCCAACCAGCCATGCCCTTGGCAGGACAACTGGCACACCAGAGGTTCGTCCGTCCCGGTCCTCTCGTACTAGGGACAGCCCTTCTCAAGACTCCTACGCGCACAGCGGATAGGGACCGAACTGTCTCACGACGTTCTAAACCCAGCTCGCGTACCGCTTTAATGGGCGAACAGCCCAACCCTTGGGACCGACTCCAGCCCCAGGATGCGACGAGCCGACATCGAGGTGCCAAACCATCCCGTCGATATGGACTCTTGGGGAAGATCAGCCTGTTATCCCCGGGGTACCTTTTATCCGTTGAGCGACGGCGCTTCCACAAGCCACCGCCGGATCACTAGTCCCTACTTTCGTACCTGCTCGACCCGTCAGTCTCACAGTCAAGCTCCCTTGTGCACTTACACTCAACACCTGATTACCAACCAGGCTGAGGGAACCTTTGGGCGCCTCCGTTACTCTTTAGGAGGCAACCGCCCCAGTTAAACTACCCACCAGACACTGTCCCTGATCCGGATCACGGACCCAGGTTAGACATCCAGCACGACCAGAGTGGTATTTCAACAATGACTCCACAACCACTGGCGTGGCCGCTTCAAAGTCTCCCACCTATCCTACACAAGCCGAACCGAACACCAATATCAAGCTATAGTAAAGGTCCCGGGGTCTTTCCGTCCTGCTGCGCGAAACGAGCATCTTTACTCGTAATGCAATTTCACCGGGCCTATGGTTGAGACAGTCGAGAAGTCGTTACGCCATTCGTGCAGGTCGGAACTTACCCGACAAGGAATTTCGCTACCTTAGGATGGTTATAGTTACCACCGCCGTTTACTGGCGCTTAAGTTCTCAGCTTCGCCATGACGAATCATGACTAACCGGTCCCCTTAACGTTCCAGCACCGGGCAGGCGTCAGTCCGTATACATCGCCTTACGGCTTCGCACGGACCTGTGTTTTTAGTAAACAGTCGCTTCTCGCTGGTCTCTGCGGCCACCACCAGCTCACACTGCAAAAGTGATCACCAGCAATGGCCCCCCTTCTCCCGAAGTTACGGGGGCATTTTGCCGAGTTCCTTAACCATAGTTCACCCGAACGCCTCGGTATTCTCTACCTGACCACCTGAGTCGGTTTAGGGTACGGGCCGCCATGAAACTCGCTAGAGGCTTTTCTCGACAGCATAGGATCATCCACTTCACCACAATCGGCTCGGCATCAGGTCTCAGGCACATGCTGTCCGGATTTGCCTAGACAGCGCCCTACACCCTTACCCCGGGACAACCACCGCCCGGGCTGGACTACCTTCCTGCGTCACCCCATCGCTTACCTACTACCACCTTGGATCGGCGGCTCCACCACGTCCCTTTGTCCGAAGACTCCAGGCCGGCTTCACGGCCTTAGCATTAATGGATTCGATACTGGGCGTTTCAAAGCGGGTACCGGAATATCAACCGGTTGTCCATCGACTACGCCTGTCGGCCTCGCCTTAGGTCCCGACTTACCCTGGGCAGATCAGCTTGACCCAGGAACCCTTAGTCAATCGGCGCACACGTTTCCCACGTGTGTATCGCTACTCATGCCTGCATTCTCACTCGTGAACCGTCCACAACTCGTTTCCACGGCTGCTTCACCCGGCACACGACGCTCCCCTACCCATCACAACGGACGTTGGTCCACATGTTGCAATGACACGACTTCGGCGGTGTGCTTGAGCCCCGCTACATTGTCGGCGCGGAATCACTTGACCAGTGAGCTATTACGCACTCTTTCAAGGGTGGCTGCTTCTAAGCCAACCTCCTGGTTGTCTCTGCGACTCCACATCCTTTCCCACTTAGCACACGCTTAGGGGCCTTAGTCGATGCTCTGGGCTGTTTCCCTCTCGACCATGGAGCTTATCCCCCACAGTCTCACTGCCGCGCTCTCACTTACCGGCATTCGGAGTTTGGCTAAGGTCAGTAACCCGGTAGGGCCCATCGCCTATCCAGTGCTCTACCTCCGGCAAGAAACACACGACGCTGCACCTAAATGCATTTCGGGGAGAACCAGCTATCACGGAGTTTGATTGGCCTTTCACCCCTAACCACAGGTCATCCCCCAGGTTTTCAACCCTGGTGGGTTCGGTCCTCCACGAAGTCTTACCTCCGCTTCAACCTGCCCATGGCTAGATCACTCCGCTTCGGGTCTTGGGCACGCTACTCAACGCCCTATTCGGACTCGCTTTCGCTACGGCTTCCCCACACGGGTTAACCTCGCAACATACCGCAAACTCGCAGGCTCATTCTTCAAAAGGCACGCAGTCACGACACAGAGACAAGTCTCTGTGCGACGCTCCCACGGCTTGTAGGCACACGGTTTCAGGTACTATTTCACTCCGCTCCCGCGGTACTTTTCACCATTCCCTCACGGTACTATCCGCTATCGGTCACCAGGGAATATTTAGGCTTAACGGGTGGTCCCGCCAGATTCACACGGGATTTCTCGGGCCCCGTGCTACTTGGGTGGTTCTCAAACGAGCCGTTAATGTTTCAGCTACGGGGGTCTTACCCTCTACGCCGGACCTTTCGCATGTCCTTCGCCTACATCAACGGTTTCTGACTCGTCTCACAGCCGGCAGACTGCAAAAGAGAACTCCCACAACCCCAACCACGCAACCCCTGCCGGGTATCACACGTGACTGGTTTGGCCTCATCCGGTTTCGCTCGCCACTACTCCCGGAATCACGGTTGTTTTCTCTTCCTGCGGGTACTGAGATGTTTCACTTCCCCGCGTTCCCTCCACACTGCCTATGTGTTCAGCAGCGGGTGACAGCCCATGACGACTGCCGGGTTTCCCCATTCGGACACCCCCGGATCAAAGCTTGGTTGACAGCTCCCCGGGGCCTATCGTGGCCTCCCACGTCCTTCATCGGTTCCTGGTGCCAAGGCATCCACCGTGCGCCCTTAAAAACTTGGCCACAGATGCTCGCGTCCACTGTGCAGTTCTCAAGCAACGACCAGCCACCCACCACCCCAACCCGAAGGCTGAGTTCACTGGGGCCGGCATCGCGAAGGTCCAGACAACAGTCCGTACCCTCAGATACCCAACAGCGCGCCCGGCACGACCAGTCGAATCCTGTGTTCCACGCCGAAGCAGTACTAACAGTCCTCATCTGACCGTGCCGAATAGTCAACGTTCCACCCATGAGCAACCAGCATCAGACATTCGCTGATGTACTGGCCTCTGACCAACCAAAGGTTGGTAAGAAGTGCTCCTTAGAAAGGAGGTGATCCAGCCGCACCTTCCGGTACGGCTACCTTGTTACGACTTCGTCCCAATCGCCAGTCCCACCTTCGACGATTCCCTCCCACAAGGGGTTGGGCCACCGGCTTCGGGTGTTACCGACTTTCGTGACGTGACGGGCGGTGTGTACAAGGCCCGGGAACGTATTCACCGCAGCAATGCTGATCTGCGATTACTAGCAACTCCGACTTCATGGGGTCGAGTTGCAGACCCCAATCCGAACTGAGACCGGCTTTTTGAGATTCGCTCCACCTCGCGGTATCGCAGCTCATTGTACCGGCCATTGTAGCACGTGTGCAGCCCAAGACATAAGGGGCATGATGACTTGACGTCGTCCCCACCTTCCTCCGAGTTGACCCCGGCAGTCTCCTGTGAGTCCCCATCACCCCGAAGGGCATGCTGGCAACACAGAACAAGGGTTGCGCTCGTTGCGGGACTTAACCCAACATCTCACGACACGAGCTGACGACAGCCATGCACCACCTGTACACCGACCACAAGGGGGCGCCTGTCTCCAGACGTTTCCGGTGTATGTCAAGCCTTGGTAAGGTTCTTCGCGTTGCGTCGAATTAAGCCACATGCTCCGCTGCTTGTGCGGGCCCCCGTCAATTCCTTTGAGTTTTAGCCTTGCGGCCGTACTCCCCAGGCGGGGAACTTAATGCGTTAGCTGCGGCACGGACGACGTGGAATGTCGCCCACACCTAGTTCCCAACGTTTACGGCGTGGACTACCAGGGTATCTAATCCTGTTCGCTCCCCACGCTTTCGCTCCTCAGCGTCAGTATCGGCCCAGAGATCCGCCTTCGCCACCGGTGTTCCTCCTGATATCTGCGCATTTCACCGCTACACCAGGAATTCCGATCTCCCCTACCGAACTCTAGCCTGCCCGTATCGAATGCAGACCCAGGGTTAAGCCCCGGGCTTTCACATCCGACGTGACAAGCCGCCTACGAGCTCTTTACGCCCAATAATTCCGGACAACGCTTGCGCCCTACGTATTACCGCGGCTGCTGGCACGTAGTTAGCCGGCGCTTCTTCTGCAGGTACCGTCACTCTCGCTTCTTCCCTGCTGAAAGAGGTTTACAACCCGAAGGCCGTCATCCCTCACGCGGCGTCGCTGCATCAGGCTTTCGCCCATTGTGCAATATTCCCCACTGCTGCCTCCCGTAGGAGTCTGGGCCGTGTCTCAGTCCCAGTGTGGCCGGTCGCCCTCTCAGGCCGGCTACCCGTCGTCGCCTTGGTAGGCCATCACCCCACCAACAAGCTGATAGGCCGCGGGCTCATCCTTCACCGCCGGAGCTTTCCACACACAGACCATGCGGTCGTGTGTCATATCCGGTATTAGACCCCGTTTCCAGGGCTTGTCCCAGAGTGAAGGGCAGATTGCCCACGTGTTACTCACCCGTTCGCCACTAATCCCCTCCCGAAGGAGGTTCATCGTTCGACTTGCATGTGTTAAGCACGCCGCCAGCGTTCGTCCTGAGCCAGGATCAAACTCTCCGTGAATGTTTACCCGTAATCGAGTGAAACACACACGAGAGCGGAACGACCAGACGGAATAGGTCCGGTCGTTCACAGCGTCCTCGCTGTGTGTGCCATCCGCACCACATGGGCGCCGATGGACTTTCAAAGGAACCTCATCCACCGAGGTGGACGGGGTATCAACATATCTGGCGTTGACTTTTGGCACGCTGTTGAGTTCTCAAGGAACGGACGCTTCCTTTGTGCCTGTTTCAGCAGGCTCTCCGGGCGCTTCCCTTCGGTCTTGCGTTTCCGACTCTATCAGATCCTTGCGGGCCCGATTTTCGCCGGTGCGTTTCCGCCTTTCGGCTTCTTCGCGTTTCCAACCTTACCAGATCCGTTTCCGTGTCCGGCGCCCTGTTGGAGCGGGCTCGGCCGTTTGGCTTTCGCTTTTCGGCCTTTCCGACTCTATCAGATCCGTTTTCGTTCCGTTGCCGGTCCGAATTCGTTTCCGATTCCCCGTCGGAAGGGGGTTGCCTTTTGGCTTTTCCGACTTTATCAGAAGGGATTCGGTCGAATTCATCGACCGGGGCTTCCGGTAAGTGGTCGGTTGCGCCTCGCCGAATTGAGATTCCGGCCGAAGCGGAGAAGATGCTAACCGTCGCGGATGAACTTGTCCAGTTCGTTGCAACCGTTCGAATCTACCTCCCCCTGTCACCCGTGTCAACGGGTTTCTGGGGCGAGGAGGAGATTAGCAGGTCAGCGGGGCCGGATGCACATCACGCGGCCGTCGGGAGGACGGCCGCGCGGTCGCTGAGCTCGACGTCGCCGGTGGCCCCGGCCCGTACGGCACGGCCACCCAGTACGTAGACGTACAGGAGGAAGGCCGTCTCCGCGGTGATGCCGATGCCGATGCGGGCCCAGGCGGGCAGGCCGGATGGGGTGACGAAGCCTTCGAGGGCGCCGGAGACGAAGAGGACCGCCGCGAGTCCGAGGGCCACGCCCAGGGCGGAACGGCCTTCCTCGGCCAGGGCCGTACGGCGGGTGCGCGGGCCGGGGTCGATGAGGGTCCAGCCCAGGCGGAGGCCGATGCCGGCGGCGATGAAGACGGCGGTCAGTTCGAGGAGGCCGTGCGGAAGGATCAGGCCGAGGAAGGTGTCGAGGCGGCCCGCTGAGGACATCAGGCCGATGCCGACGCCCAGGTTGAGCATGTTCTGGAAGAGGATCCACAGGACCGGGAGGCCGGCGAAGGCGCCGAGGACGAGGCACATGGCGACGGCCTGGGCGTTGTTCGTCCATACCTGGGCGGCGAAGGAGGCGGCGGGGTGACTGGAGTAATACGTCTCGTACTCGCCACCGGGACGGGTCATGTCGCGGAGGTCGTCCGGGGCGCCGATCGCCGCCTGGACCTCCGGGTGGGCGGCTATCCACCAGCCCAGGAGGGCGGCGACCGCGGTGGAGAGGATCGCGGTGGGGATCCACCAGTGGCGCAGGCGGTAGACCGCTGCCGGGAACGCCGTGGTGAAGAAGCGGGCGGTGTCGCGCCAGGAGGCCTTGCGGGCGCCGGTGACCGTACTGCGGGCGCGCGCCACAAGAGAGGTGAGGCGGCCGGTGAGTGCGGGGTCGGGGGCGCTGGACAGGAGGAGGGAGAGGTGAGTGGTGGTGCGCTGGTAGAGGGCGACCAGTTCGTCGGCCTCGGCTCCCGTGAGGCGGTGCTTGCGGTGCAGCAGGGAGTCCAGGCGGTCCCAGTCGGCGCCATGGGCGGTGACGAAGACATCGAGGTCCATCTGGTGTCGCTCCTCGCAGCGCCGTGGGTAGGGGCCGGGTCAGCTTGGCAGACTGGCCGTGCCCGGCGTGGGGTGGGCGGGACTTCGGGGATCGAGAGGGAGTGGGCGCGGCGTGGGTGAGCTCGTGACGGGTGAAGCGGTGGTGCTCGGGCTGCGGCCGGCCCGGCTGCCGAGCCGGGGGCTGGCGGTGGCGGTCGATGTGGCGGTGGCGTGGGTCAGCTACATCGGTATGTCGCTGCTGCTGGTGAGCGCGACATCGTCGATGGACAGTGCGGCGGTGGCGGCCGTGTCCGTGGCGGCCTTCCTGCTGGTGCAGGTCGGGATACCGATCGTGGTCGAGACGCTGAGCCATGGCCGGTCCCTGGGGAAGGTGATCTGCGGGCTGCGGGTCGTACGGGAGGACGGCGGACCGATCCGGTTCCGGCACGCGTTGGTGCGCGGGGCCATGGGGGCCATCGAGATCGTGCTGACGATGGGGGTGGTGGCGGCCGTCGCGTCCTTGGTGTCGGCGCGCGGGCGGCGGCTGGGGGATGTGTTCGCGGGGACGCTGGTCATACGGGAGCGGATGCCGGTGGCGCGGGCCGGTGCGGCGCTGCCGCCTCCGCCCGCGTGGCTGGTGGCGGAAGTCGGGGCGCTCGATCTTTCGCGGGTGCCCGATGGGTGGTGGCTGACGGTTCGGCAGTATCTGGCGCGGCAGGAGCAGCTGGATCCGCAGGCGGGCGGGGCGATGGCCGGGCGGCTGGCGGAGGACCTGTGGGGGTTCACCGGGGTGCCGGGGCCAGCGGGGGTGCTTCCGGCGGCCTATCTGGCGGCGGTGGTCGGGGAACGGCAGGCACGGGAGTCGCAGCGGGCGTTCGGGGCGTCAGGGGTGGCGGCCGCGGTGCGTGTCGAGCCGGGCGGGGCTTCGGCGTCGGGGCCTTGGGCGGAGCCGTCGTCGCCGGGGGGAGCCGTGGGGGCGGCCGCCGGTGTGGGGGCAGAGCGTGGGGAGGTGGCGGCCGCCGCACCGGGTGGGGCCTGGGCGCCGCCGGGCGACGGCGCGGTGGCGCGTGGGACTGGCGGCGAAGCCACGGCCGGGCGTGGGCCGATGGTCTCCGGCGGGGGCGGGTCCCCGGGGGCGTCGGGGCGGGAGCGTGGCGGCCAGGGCCGTGACGGTGGTGAGGGCGGTGCCTCCCGTGAGGGCGGCGGGCCGGGGCGGCAGTCGCGTACCGGGTTCGCGCCGCCGGTGTGAGGCGGGCGGGGCGTTCGTCGCCGTATTCGTCGCCGTATTCGTCGCCGTAGGGGGCGCGGGTGCCGTGAGGGCGCCGTTCCGGCTGGTGCCCGGGTGAGTCAGGGGAAGGTCGACGGCGGGGACTCGAGGGATTCGAGTTCGATGCCGGGGGCGGAGAGGACCACGTCGCCGGCGAGGTGGATGGTGTGCTGCTCGCCGGTTTCCAGGTCGTTGACCTGGTACTCGTCCGCGATCAGGGGGGCGTTGTCAGTGGCGTGTGGTGTGCTCTTCAGCAGGGCCCAGGACTGGTCGAGAGTGCGCGGGGCGAGGACGGGGGGTGTGAAGGCGACGAGCCGGGTGCGGACGGCGCCGGCGCCGAGGGCGGGGCGCAGCAGCCGCGCGGTGGCGACGAGGAAGGCGGGGGACGCGCCGGTGAAGCCGTGGGCGGCGACGTTGCCTTCGGTGGCGTGTGCGCCGGTCGGGTCGGTGCGTACCCAGGTGACGCCCTCCAGGGCCGCGCCGCGGACCTGCCAGGCGGAGGCGTGGAGTTCGAGGCGCAGGGGGCGGCCGAGTTCGTCGAGGGTGAGGTCGACGGAGCCGGTGTGGTCGCCGGAGGGGCTGACGATCTGGGAGACATAGCGCCAGCCGGAGGGGCCGGTGGCGCAGTGGAAGTGCTCTTCACCCAGGGGGGTGTGATCGTGCGGGTCGTGGAGGGAGTAGTGGCCGCGAGGCATGAGGGGTGCAGTCCTTCGGGCGGCGACGGGCCGGTGCGTCGGGGCGGATGTGCGGGGTCCTTACGGGCCAGGCCCCCGCCGTGAGGGGCGAGGGCCTGGTGTCACCGGCTGCTGTGGGTGAGCACCAGCTGGTCGGGCGGCGCCGACCGGCCGGTGATCGCCGCGTGGATCAGTAGCGGTAGTGGTCGGGCTTGTACGGGCCCTCGACCTGGACGCCGATGTAGGCGGCCTGCTCCGGACGCAGCTCGGTGAGCTTGACGCCCAGCGCGTCGAGGTGGAGGCGGGCCACCTTCTCGTCGAGGTGCTTGGGCAGCACGTAGACGTCGGTGGGGTACTCCTCCGGCTTGGTGAACAGCTCGATCTGGGCCAGCGTCTGGTCCGCGAAGGAGTTGGACATCACGAAGGAGGGGTGACCGGTGGCGTTGCCCAGGTTGAGCAGACGGCCCTCGGACAGCACGATCAGCACCTTGCCGTCCGGGTGGGTCCAGGTGTGCACCTGCGGCTTGACCTCGTCCTTGACGATGCCCTCGAGCTTCGCCAGGCCGGCCATGTCGATCTCGTTGTCGAAGTGACCGATGTTGCCCACGATCGCCTGGTGCTTCATCCGCGCCATGTGCGAGGCCAGGATGATGTCCTTGTTGCCGGTCGTGGTGACGAAGATGTCGGCGGTCTCGACGACGTCTTCGAGCGTGGCGACCTGGTAGCCGTCCATCGCCGCCTGCAGCGCGCAGATCGGGTCGATCTCGGTGATGATCACCCGGGCGCCCTGGCCGCGCAGGGACTCCGCGCAGCCCTTGCCGACATCGCCGTAACCGCAGACCACGGCGGTCTTGCCGCCGATCAGGACGTCGGTGGCGCGGTTGATGCCGTCGATCAGGGAGTGCCGGCAGCCGTACTTGTTGTCGAACTTCGACTTCGTCACGGCGTCGTTCACGTTGATCGCCGGGAAGAGCAGGTCACCGTCGCGGTGCATCTCGTAGAGACGGTGCACACCGGTGGTGGTCTCCTCGGTCACCCCGCGGATCTCGGAGGCCAGGTTCGTCCACTTCTGCGGCGACTCGCCCAGCGTGCGGGTGAGCAGCTCCAGGATCGCGCGGTGCTCGTCGCTCTCCGCGGTCTCCACGGACGGGACCTTGCCGGCCTTCTCGTACTCGACGCCCTTGTGCACCAGCAGCGTCGCGTCGCCGCCGTCGTCGAGGATCATGTTCGGGCCGCCGGTGGGTGCGTCGGGCCAGGTCAGCGCCTGCTCCGTGCACCACCAGTACTCCTCCAGGCTCTCGCCCTTCCAGGCGAAGACCGGGATGCCTGCCGGGGCGTCCGGCGTGCCGTTCGGACCGACCGCGATGGCCGCGGCCGCGTGGTCCTGGGTGGAGAAGATGTTGCAGGACGCCCAGCGGACCTCGGCGCCGAGGGCGGCCAGGGTCTCGATCAGCACGGCGGTCTGCACGGTCATGTGCAGCGAGCCGGTGATCCGGGCGCCCGCCAGCGGCTGGGCGGCGGCGTATTCCTTGCGGATCGCCATCAGACCGGGCATCTCATGCTCGGCGAGGGTGATCTCCTTGCGGCCGAAGGCGGCGAGGGACAGGTCGGCGACCTTGAAGTCCTGGCCGGTGGCTGCTGTCGTCATGCGTGCTGCTCCTCGATGGTCGAGGTGGATGGGCTGGCAGTCTGCGGCGCGGGCAGGTACGAGCGTACGCGGTAGCGCACATACCTCTCCCCCTGGCCGCAGCGCAGTCCGTCGGAGGCCCTCTCTCCCTCGGCCGGTCCGCGGTACGGACCGCCCGACCGCCATCAGCAGCGACGTCTGGCACTGGTCACGAATCTACACCGATCGGCCCAGTGAACCCCAGCCCGGAGGGGCCGATTCGGTGCAGTCCCGGCCATCGGACGGCGAACGGACGGTTCGTGGTCCCCGGGGCCGGGGTTGCGGAGGCCGGGCTTTCCGGCCGGTGCGGGCCGGGCCCCGGGGGGTTTGCGCGTGCGGGGCCGTCGTGCAGGATGCGTGCAGCGCGGGAACATCCGCACGACCGCGCGCCCGTTCGTAAGGAGAGCCACGTGACCACGAGTCCAGCCGATCCCCCCAGGGACGCGGGGAGGGGCGGGCAGGGGTTGAAGCTGCTCGCAGTGACCGCCTGCCCGACCGGCATCGCCCACACGTACATGGCCGCGGAGAAGCTGACCCAGGCCGCCCGCGCCCTCGGCCATGAGATCAAGGTGGAGACCCAGGGCTCCATCGGGGCTGAGAACGTACTGTCTGACAACGATGTCAGGGACGCGGATGCCGTCATCATCGCCGCGGACAAGGACGTCGACCGCAGCCGCTTCGCCGGCAAGCGGGTCCTTGCGGTCGGTGTCGCCGAGGGCATCCGCCATCCCGAGCAGCTGATCGAGCGGGTGCAGAGCGCGCCGGTGTACGGGGGCGCGGAGAGCGGCGGGGCCTGTACGGGCGGCGGTGCGGCTCCGGCGTCCGGGGGCGGCAAGGAGCGCAGCGTCGGGTACAAGGCGCTGATGAACGGGGTCAGTTACATGATTCCGTTCGTGGTGGTCGGCGGGCTGCTGATCGCGATCTCGCTGGCGGTGGGCGGGCATCCGCAGGCCGACGGCGGTCTGGTCATTCCCGACGGGTCGTTCTGGAAGCACGTGAACGACATCGGTGTCATCGGCTTCACGCTGATGGTGCCGGTGCTCTCCGGCTATATCGCGTACGCGATCGGCGACCGGCCGGCGCTGGTGCCGGGCATGATCGGCGGCTGGATCGCCAACACCGGTGCGCTGTACGACTCCAAAGCGGGCGCGGGCTTCATCGGGGCGATCGTCACCGGGTTCCTGGCCGGTTATCTGGTGCAGTGGATCAAGAAGGTCGAGGTCCCCAAGTTCGTCCGGCCGATCATGCCGATCATCGTGATCCCGATCGTGGCGACCACGGCGCTGGGGCTCTTCTTCATCTACGTGATCGGCCGGCCCATCTCCTGGGTGTTCACCCATCTCACCGGCTGGCTCGGCGGCATGACCGGGTCGAGTGCGATCCTGCTCGGCGCGATCCTGGGCCTGATGATCGCCTTCGACATGGGCGGTCCGGTCAACAAGACCGCGTTCCTGTTCGGCGCGGGGCTGATCGCCACCGGCAACCAGACGGTGATGGGGATGTGTGCCGCGGCGATCCCGGTGATGCCGCTCGGGCAGGGGCTGGCCACGCTGATCCGCCGGCGCCTGTACTCCGAGCAGGAGCGGGAGACGGGGATGGCGGCGCTGTTCATGGGGCTCTTCGGCATCTCCGAGGGGGCGATCCCGTTCGCCGCCGCGCGGCCGGCGCAGGTCATTCCGGCGAACATGCTCGGTGGCGCGGTGGCCGGTGCGGTCGCGGGGACGGCCGGAGTGACGGACGCGGTGCCGCACGGCGGGCCGATCGTGGCGGTGCTGGGTGCGGTCGGCGGGGTGCCGGTGTTCTTCCTCGCCGTCGCCATCGGAGCGGCGGTCACCGCGCTGACCACGGTCACCTTGGTCGATGTCGCGGAGCGCAGGAAGGGCGATGCCGCGGCGGCTGCGGTGACCCCCGTGCCGGCACTGATCGGAGCCGGAGCCGGAGCCGGTGGAGCGGGTGCCGTCGCGAGCGCCGGTGCCAGTGCCGGTGCCGGGAGCGGGCCGGGGGCGGATGCCGGTGCGGGCGCTGCTGGCACTGCGGGCAGTACGGCGACGGCCACCTTGGCCAAGGCCCCGGCGGCGGAGGCCCGTACGGAGGAGAAGGCGCACGCCGGGGACGGGGGTCCCGCCAGAGACGGGGGTCCCGCCGGGGACGGGGCGCACGCCGGGGACGGGGCGCACGCCGGGGACGGGGATCAGGTGCTGTCCGGCTACCTGACCGAGCGGACCGTCAAGACGCAGCTCGCCGCCGGCGAGAAGGATGCGGCGATCCGTGAGATGGCCGAACTGGCGGCCGGCACCGGCAAGGTGGCCGACGTGGCGGAACTGGTACGGGTGGCGCTGGCGCGGGAAGCGCAGGGCACCACCGGTCTCGGTGAGGAGATCGCCATCCCGCACGCCAAGACGGACGCGGTGACGGCTCCGGTCGTCGGCTTCGCGCGGTCCGCGGACGGCATCGACTGGGGTTCGCCGGACGGCACGCCCGCCAAGCTGGTCTTCCTGATAGCGGTGCCGGAGGCGGCGGCCGGGGATGAGCATCTGCGCATCCTGGCGCTGCTGTCGCGCAAGCTGATGGACTCCGGCTTCCGGGCCCGGCTTCAGGGCGCGGAGGACAAGGCGGCGATTCTGCGCACCCTCGGCGAGATCCACTAGGGCAGGGGCGAACACATCCCGTAGGGGCTGCGAGCGCCCCCTCGGGGCCTCAACGCAGCGGTCCGGGGGCGGTATTCCCCGCAGCTCACCTTCCAGTGGCTCACCGCGTGACCCGGGCTCACCACCGACCGGTATTCCCCGGGGCTCTCCACGGACCGGTACGCCCCGTGGCTCGCCACATGATCGACGGCCCGTGACCGACGACCCGTGACCGGCAGGCTCGGCGCCGTACGGCGACGGCCCCCGCGCTCGCCAGGAGTGCGGGGGCCGTTCAGATGACGGGGCGGCTCAGTGAGCGCCCGGCGTCTCCGACGGGTCGGCGACCCCGGCGGCCGCGGCCTCGTTGTAGATGTCCGGCTCCAGGTAGATGACCCGGGCGATCGGCACGGCCTCGCGGATGCGGGCCTCGGCGGCGTCGATGGCGCGGGCGACCTGGGTGGCGGTGTCGTCGTGCTGAACCGCGATCTTGGCGGCGACCAGCAGTTCCTCGGGGCCGAGGTGGAGCGTGCGCATGTGGATGACCCTGGTGACGACCTCGCCGTCGACGACCGCCGCGCGGATCTTGGCGATCTGCTCGGGCCCGGCCGCCTCACCCAGCAGCAGGGACTTGGTCTCGGCCGCCAGGACCAGGGCGATCAGCACCAGCAGCGCACCGATGCACATGGTGCCGATGCCGTCCCAGATGCCGTCGCCGGTGGCCACGGTGAGGCCGACGCCGCCCAGCGCGAGGACCAGGCCGACGAGGGCACCGAAGTCCTCCAGCAGGACGACCGGCAGCTCGGGCGCCTTGGCGCGGCGGACGAACTGGGTCCAGGTCTGCTTGCCGCGCAGCTCGTTGGACTCCTTGATCGCCGTACGGAAGGAGAAGCCCTCGGCGATGACGGCGAAGACCAGGACGCCGACCGGCCAGAACCAGTTGTCCAGCGCGTGCGGCTCGTGGATCTTCTCGTAGCCCTCGTAGAGCGCGAAGACGCCACCGATGGTGAACAGGACGATGGAGACCAGGAAGCCGTAGATGTAGCGCTCGCGGCCGTATCCGAAGGGGTGCTCCGCGGTCGCCGCGCGCTTCGCCTTCTTGCCGCCGAGCAGCAGCAGGCCCTGGTTGCCGGAGTCCGCGAGGGAGTGCACACCTTCGGCCAGCATCGAGGACGAGCCGCTGAAGGCGAAGGCCACGAACTTCGCCGCGGCGATCGCCAGGTTGGCGCCCAGCGCCGCAACGATCGCCTTTGTCCCGCCTGATGCGCTCATAGGTGCCGCATGTCCCTTCCGTCGTCCGGCTTCTACCGCCGCTTTCCTGCCGTGCGGCGGTCATTGTCGCAGCCCGGTCCGGGACGCCCGCCATGAGGCCACCCGGCGGACGGATCCGCCGGGCGGCACGGCCGTCCGTGCGTGGCCGTCTGTGCGCGGCCGCCGTGTCAGGCGACCACCGTCGCGCGGAAGAGGGTGCCGTCCCCGGCGAGCGTGAGCGGTTCCCCGGCCGGGACGAAGGCGGACTCTCCGGGGCCGAGGGCCAGCTCGGCCGCCGGGTCGCGCCCGCCGTCCCGCAGCCGGACGGTGCCCGCCGTGCACAGCAGGATCTGCGGCGTACGGGAGACGAGCGGGCGCGGGGCGGCGCCGGGGGCCAGCACGAAGCGGGAGAGGCGGAACTCGTCGATGGGGGTCTCGTAGATCTCCTCGCCGCCGACGGCCTCGGGCCGCAGCACGCCCGCGTCGCCGGCCTCGAAGCGGACCACCCGCAGCAGCTCGGGCACATCGACGTGCTTGGGGGTCAGCCCGCAGCGCAGCACGTTGTCGGAGTTGGCCATCAGCTCGACGCCGAGGCCGCTGAGGTAGGCGTGCGGGATGCCGGCGCCGAGGAACAGGGCCTCGCCGGGCTGGAGTCGGACGTGGTTGAGCAGCATCGCGGCGAGGACGCCGGGGTCGCCCGGGTAGTGGTGGGCGATGGCGGCGTAGGCGGCGTAGTCGCCGGCGTGCGGTCCGTCCTCCTCCGCCAGGCGGCCGGCCGCGACGGCGGCCTGTTCGACGGTGCCGGCGAGGGCGTGGTGCTCGGCGCTCAGGACGGCGGTGAGCACCTCGCGCAGGGCGTCCTCCTCGGGGCTGGCCCGCAGGATGTCGACGTACGGCTTGAGGTCGTCGACGCCCAGGCCGGCCAGCAGGTCCGCGGACCGCGCCGGGTGCCGGAAGCCGCACAGGCCGTCGAAGGGGGTGAGCGCGACGAGGAGTTCGGGCTTGTGGTTGGCGTCCTTGTAGTTGCGGTGGCCGGCGTCGATCGGGACGCCGCGCCGCTCCTCGTCGGCGAAGCCCTCGCGGGCCTGGTCCAGGTCGGGGTGGACCTGGAGGGAGAGCGGTGAGCCGGCCGCGAGCAGCTTGAGCAGGAAGGGCAGCCGGGGGCCGAAGGCGCGGACGGCGTCGGCGCCCAGCTCGGCCTCGGGGGCGGCGTCGATCACCTCGGCCAGGGAGACCGGGCCCGCGCCGCGGTCGATGCGGGAGGGGGCGCCGGGGTGGGCGCCCATCCACATCTCGGCCTGCGGTTCGCCGGTCGGCGCGGTGCCGAGGAGCTCCGGAAGGGCGGTGGTGGAGCCCCAGGCGTAGGGGCGCACGGTATTGGCGAGGCGGTCCATGGGTCGGTTGCTTCCTGACAGTCGTACGTGGCTGCGGCGTGGCGCTCCGGGCCCACGGGTGCGGGCCGGCCGTCCATGGTCACTCGGTGCCGGCAAGCGCCAGGTAAACGGCGGCGAAATCCACGATGGCGAGAAGCTCCGCGGCCTTCTCCAGATCGCTGCCGGCGGCTGGTTCCAGCTCGCTGACGGCGGTGTCGCGCTCCTCGGCGAGGGCCTGGGCGGCGCGGGTGGCGGACAGCGGGCCCGGCTCCTCCTCCCGCAGCAGCACGACTCTGGCGTGCATCGCGGGGGGCTGATCGACCCGGTCGCGGAAGAAGTCGTCCGGGTCGGCACCGGCGGCCAGCGCCCCGGCCAGCAGGGTGCGGTGGGTGGCGAGCGCCTCGGGCAGCTCGGCGACGAGGGCGGGGCGGCCGGCCAGCCCGGCCAGCTCGGTGGCGAAGTGCCGGCCGACGGCGCCGGCGACGGTGCCCTCCGTCCAGATCAGCGGGAGCGCGTCGGCGAGCTCGGCGGCCAGCGTCTTGGCGGGGTTGGTGTACGTCGGAATGGCCGGACCGCAGCGCTCGGCGAGCTGGTCGAGGCGGTCGGCGAGCTTGCCCAGGGCCTCCGGCGGGGCGCTGAGCAGGCCGATCCGGTCGGCGAGCGAGAGCAGGGGGATGAGCACCGACCACAGGGTGCCGGGGGCGGCGGGCGGGGCGCCCTCGACGTCGAATTCGGCGTCGTAGGGGGTGGTCGCCAGCGGGACGGCGAGGCCGCGGGCCTGGCCGACGGCATCGGCGAGCGGGCCGCCCGCCGGGGTGACGGCGACGACGGCGCAGCCGCGGCGATAGGCCTGCTCGACCAGCTCGGCGAGGCCGGGGTCGGCCGCGTCCGGGCCGGGGAGCAGCAGCAGGTCCAGGGGTCCGGCCCAGCCGGGCAGCGTCCAGCGCAGTGCGCCGGGCAGCGGGGCGACGCCGGTGGGCGGGATGAGGGTGACCGGGCAGTTGCCGCCGCCGAGCGCCCTGAGCAGGTCGGCCACACCGGCCGCGGCCGGACCGGGGCCGGCGACGAGCACGGCGCGCGGCCGCCCGTCGGGGGTCAGCTCGGGGATGCCGGATTCGGCGGCGCTGCGGGCGGCGGTGCGGGCCCGGGCGCCGGATTCGGCGACGCCGCGCAGCAGACCGAAGCGGTCGGCGCCCGCCAGTGCGTCAGGGGTGTCGAGGAGTGACTCGTCGAGCATGGTGGGCGCGGCCTCCGATCGCCGGTACGGGCGGGGGAACGGGCGGTGCCGGGGCGGGCCCGGCAGCGGCCGGTCAGGCGGGGCGGCGGGCTTCGTCGACGAGGAGCACGGGGATGCCGTCCCGGACGGGGTAGGCGAGGCCGCAGTCGCCGGAGGTGCAGAGCAGCTCGGGGTCGGAAGCGGGATCCGAGGGGACGTCGGTCCGGTCCTCCAGCGGGGCGTGGCACGCCGGGCAGGCAAGGATCTGGATCAAGCTGGCTTCGACCGGCATGGAGGCTGCTCCTTCGGGGCGGTTGCGGCGTGGCCAGCGTACCGCCGGACGGGGGCCGGGGGCCTGCCCGGCGGAGATTCGGGGTGGTGGGCGGCGCGGATGCGGTTGCCGCCCGCCCTGGACGGAGAGATCCTCCGGTCCCTACGGGCGTACGGGCCGGACGGGCGGCCGCCCCGGTGGCGGACAGCCCGTCCGGGCGCCGGGCTCAGGCGCGGATGATCGCCAGGACCTCGTCGCGGACCCGGTCGGCGGTGGCGGCGTCCCTGGCCTCGACGTTCAGCCGCAGCAGCGGCTCGGTGTTCGAGGCGCGCACGTTGAACCACCAGTCGTCGGCGGTGACGGTCAGCCCGTCCAGCTCGTCGAGGGTGACGCCCTCGCGGTCCTGGTGGGCCGCCTTGAGCGCGGCGAGCCGGCCGGCCTGGTCGTCGACGGTGCTGTTGATCTCGCCGGAGGCCGCGTACCGGTCGTACTGCGCGACCAGCTCCGACAGCGGGCCCTGCTGGCCGCCGAGGGCCGCCAGGACGTGCATCGCGGCGAGCATGCCGGTGTCGGCGTTCCAGAAGTCGCGGAAGTAGTAGTGCGCGGAGTGCTCACCGCCGAAGATCGCGCCGCTCCTGGCCATCTCCTCCTTGATGAAGGAGTGCCCGACGCGGGTGCGGACCGGCTTGCCGCCGTTCTCCTTGACGACCTCCGGCACCGACCAGGAGGTGATCAGGTTGTGGATGACCGTGCCGCCGGGGTGCTTGGCCAGCTCGCGGGCGGCGACCAGGGCGGTGATCGCGGACGGGGGGACCGGGTCGCCGTGTTCGTCGACGACGAAGCAGCGGTCGGCGTCGCCGTCGAAGGCGAGGCCGAGGTCGGCGCCGGTCTCGCGCACCCTCGCCTGGAGGTCGACGATGTTCTTCGGATCCAGCGGGTTGGCCTCGTGGTTGGGGAACGAGCCGTCCAACTCGAAGTACAGAGCGTCCAGTTCGAGCGGCAGGCCCTCGAAGACGGTCGGTACGGTGTGCCCGCCCATGCCGTTGCCCGCGTCCACCACGACCTTCAGCGGACGGATGCCGCTCAGGTCCACCAGGCCGCGCAGGTGGGCGGCGTACTCGCCCAGGACATCGCGCCGGGTGACCGTGCCCGCCGTGGCGGCGGGCTGCGGAGCACCCTCGGCCGCCCATCGTTCGACCAGCGCGCGGATCTCGGCGAGACCGGTGTCCTGGCCGACCGGCGCGGCGCCCGCCCGGCACATCTTGATGCCGTTGTACCGGGCCGGGTTGTGCGAGGCGGTGAACATGGCGCCGGGCAGGCCCAGTGCGCCGCTGGCGAAGTACAGCTCGTCGGTGGAGCAGAGGCCGATCAGGGTGACGCCGGTGCCGCGGGCCGCCGCGCCCCGGGCGAAGGCACCCGACAGGCCGGGCGAGGAGGGCCGCATGTCGTGCCCGATCACGATCGCGTCCGCGCCGGTGATCTCGGCGAAGGCCGCGCCGAACAACTCCGCGAGCGATTCGTCCCACTGGTCGGGGACGACGCCGCGTACGTCGTACGCCTTCACGATCTGCGACAGATCAGCCACAAGCCTGCCCTCCTGGAGTCCTTGGGACTCCCAACCTACCCGGCGGGCCTGTGCGGAGGGCTGCCGCCGGCCGGAAGGGCGGCTCAGGAATCCGGCGAGCGCAGCACCCGCAGATGGCCGCGGCGGGCGACCTCCAAGGGGTGGGTGTCACGGTCGCCGTGGGCGGGCACGCCACCGGCGCCGGCGGCGCGCTCCTGGGGGCGGGCGGCCTCGCGTACGGCGTTCGCCAGGGCTTCGAGATCGTCGCCGCTGGGGCGGGGCGGGCCGGAGTCGAGGGCGAGGCGGACGACCTCCCAGCCGCGGGGCGCGGTCAGCCGCTCGGAGTGCTCGGCGCACAGGTCGTAGCAGTGCGGTTCGGCGTAGGTGGCGAGCGGTCCGAGCACGGCGGTCGAATCCGCATAGACGTACGTCAGCGTTGCGACGGCGGGGCGGCCGCACGCAGTGCGCGAACAGCGACGTACAGGGCTCACGACGTTGGACGGTACCGCACTCTTGAGCGGGCCGCGACGACTCTCCCCAGGCTCACCCAACCGTGTCGTCCCGCTTCGTCCGATGCGTCTGACCTGCACCCGCTCGACCTGACCTGGGCCGGGCGGGCGGGGGCGGACGGCCCGCGGAGAGGAATCCCGTCACGACTCAAGACATTTCCCGCCATTCCGATGACGATCTGCGATCTCATTCAGAGATGCAATCGAAATGGAGACGGACAGGTCCGGTCAGTCGACGACATGGCACGTCTTGTCGCGCTCCCCGGTGCCCGGGGGTCCCTGACGGCTACGCTCGATGCTGATGGACAGTCCCGTACCTCCCCGACCGGCACAGCCACGGCTCCGCCGCCGCGACCGCCACGGCCGCGGTATGCGCGGCCCGATCGCACCGCCGCAGGTGCCGCTCTCGGTGACCCGTGCCGACGCCTTCGTGGATCTTGTGTACGACTCCCGGGACCGGCTGGAGCGGCGCTGGCCGCAGCTCTCCCAGGTCGACTTCCTGATCCTCGACGTGCCCGGTTCCGCCCCGGACGACGGCCCGGATGCCGACGCCGACACCGAGACCGTGCCGCTGGGCCGGGTGGTGCCGGCCGCGGGCGGATATCGCGACCGGATCGTGATCTACCGCAGGCCGGTGGAGATCCGGACGAAGAGCCGTGACGAGCGGGCGTTCCTGGTCCACGAAGTGGTGGTCGAGCAGGTCGCCGAACTCCTGGGGCTGGCCCCGGAATCGGTGGACCCGCGCTACGGCCAGGACTGAGGCCGTCGCGCAGGTCCGGGGGCGCGGGTGCGGTTACTTCGTCAGGACCGACAGATCCTGGCCCGCGGTCGGCACGAGGACCGTGCCCCGGTCGTCGGGCAGCGTCTGGACGGTGAAGGCGGGCACCCCGCCCTGGGGCCGGGAGAGCGTGCGGGCCGCGTAGACGCGTCCGCTGCCGGCCGCCGGCTCCACGGTCAGCGCGTAGGTCCCCTTCAGCCCCTGCGGAACCGGCGGGGCGACATCGAGGCTGGTGCCGCCCTTGACCGTGTACGTCTTGGTGACCGGGGTGCCGCCGCCGCTGCCGGCCGACGCGGTGACCTTCACCTTGGCGTCCTTGCCCTTCTCGGGCGCGACCAGCGAGAGGGTGCTGCCCTTGTCATGGTTGTCGGCGGCGGTGGCGCGCTGCTCGACCGGCCGGGTCGCCGGGATGAAGGCCATCTCCTGCTTGGCACCCTTGCCGCGGGTCACCCGCAGCGCGGCCGCGACCGGGGCCTTGGAGCCGCCGTCGGCGGGGGTGAGCACCAGTGAACCGGCCTCGCCCTTGGTGAGGTCCTTGAGGTCCACCGCGGTGGTCATCCCGCTCTTGAGGTGCAGGCTCTCCAGACCGGCCGGAGTGATCAGCCCGGTCGGGGTGGCCAGCTGCACCTTGAGGTCGGCGTCGGACTCGCCGGGGGCGAGGGCGACCAGCCGGACGGAGGTGGCGTCCTTCGGGATGCCGGGCAGCACCACGCTCGGCGACGGGTCGGCGGCGGCCGGCAGCCAGTCGCTGCCGAGCTTGCCGTCGGTGGCCTGCACGGCCGCGCCGATCCGGCCCTCGCGGGCGACGACCTGCAAGGACGCGTTGGTGGCGGGGGTGGTGGCCAGGGTGGAGAGCAGGACGGGGACCGTGGCGTGCGGCGGGACGGTGATGTCCTCACCCGTCGATCCCCCCAACGACCCGTCCTTGCCGCGCAGTTGGAGGTCGACGACGGCCGGGGTCGGGTCGGGGTTGGTCAGGTGGACGTAGTCCTGGCGGTCCGTGGCGGTGCTGACGCCCGGGAACCAGAACGTGGTGTCGGGGGTGGTGCAGCTCAGCCCCATGAGGCCGCGGCCCGAGCCGGCGGCGACGGAGGTGGTCTGCTGGACGGTCCAGCCGGGGGCGAGGGTGCCGTCCGCCGCGCCGACGAGGGCCGGGGCGTCCGCGCTGTCCGTGGACGCGGTGGCCGGCTTGCCGGCCTCCTTCAGGGGCGCGACGGGCTTGGTGTCCCGGGGGGCGACGAGCTGCCCGGCGGCGGAGTCCGCGCCGCCGGCCGCCCCCTTGCCGCCCTTGCCCCCCTTTCCGGTTTTCTTGCCCTTGCCGTTGTCGGTGCTGCCGCCGGCCTCCTTGACGGTCCCGGCGGGCACCAGCGCGGCGGTGCCCTTCGTGCCGTCCCCGCCGGCCGCGGCGCCCTTGGGGGCGAAGGCGGTGTAGTCGGTCTGGCCGACCTCGGAGGAGGTCGGGGCCGGGCAGAGCAGCGCGGAGCGCTGGACGGGCAGCCGGGCGCTGCCGCGGGCCGCCTCCCGGGCGCCGCCGTCCGGGGCGGTCACGGCGGCGACGCCGGTGACGGCGCCCAGCGCGACGGCCACGCCGATCAGGGACATCATGGTGCGCTTCACTGCTGGTCGCTCCCGTCACGGCGCGGCTCGGGGTAGGAGCCGGGGTACCCGGGATGCGGGGCGCCGTCGTCGTAGGGGTGCCGGTGCTGCTGGCTGCCGTCGTCGTACTGCTGCGGCTGCTGCGGCGGCTGCTGCTGCCCGTACCCGTACGGGTCGTAGACGCCCGCCTGGTAGGGGTCCGCGGCGTACGGGTCGGTGGCCTGGTAGGGATCCGCCGGCGGGTAGGGCTGCTGCCCGTACTGCCCGGCCTGGTAGGGGTCGGCGGGCGGGTAGGGCTGGTGCCCGTCGGCCACCGGCTGTCCGGCGGCCGCCCACTCGTCGTACGACTGCTGCTGCGGCACCGCCCCGTGGGGGTACCCCGGGTCGAAGACCGGGGTCGGGTCGCCGGCGGCCGGGTCCGGGATGGGTACCGCGCCGGCCCCCGGGTCGGTGGCCGGGTCGAGGGGCGGCTCGCCCCCCGGCTCCCCGGGGAGACCGGCGCCCGCCGCATCGGGGGCGCCGGCGGCCTCGGCCTGGGCCCGCAGGCGCCGGGCGCGCCGGCCGTCGCCGGAGACCGCGGCGGCCTGCACGACGGCCGCGTCCTCGGGCAGGTCGTCGTCGATCTCCCGGCGGCGGCCCGGCAGCGCCAGCACCACCAGGGTGACGGCGAGCAGGCCCTGCGCCCACAGCCACAGGGTGTGGCCGAGCGGGTTCTCGTGGGTGAGGTCGAGGGTGCCGCCGCCGGCGGGGAGCGCGAAGCCCTGGGCCCAGCCGTCGACGGTCATGGGCTTGAGCGGGGTGCCGTTGAGGGTGGCCTGCCAGCCCTCGTCGGCGGCGTCGGCCAGCCGCAGTACCCGGCCGTCGACACCGTCGGGCACCTTGGTGTGCGCCTCGACGGGGCCGGCCGGTACGGCGATGGGTGCGACGGCCTCGCCGGCGCTGGTGCCGTCCTTGGCCTCGCCCGCGACGATCGAGAGCCGCGAGACCCGCCGGTCGACGCGCCACAGGGCGCTGCCGCCGTCCTGGCTGAGCCGGGTCAGGCCCGGTGTCGCGTCCAGCACCCGGCCCATTTCGCGCGGCGCCCCGTCCCGGACCAGGACGTAGCGGACCGCATAGCCGCCGAGCTGGTTGGTCTGGTCGGCGCCGGAGCCGGCCACGAGATGGGCGACGATGCCCCCGAGGCGCTTGTCCTCACCCACTTCGGCGGCCAGATCGGCATCGCCGAGCCGGGCACCGGAGCCGCGGACCAGCGAGTAGTCGACATGGCCCGGCGTGCCGTCGAGGACCAGGGTGCGGGCCCGGTCGGCGGTGCCGGACTCCTCGGCGACGAAGGCGGGGACCTGCTCGGGGTTGCGGCGCTCCAGCGGACCGTCCGCGCCGGTGATCATCCAGCTGACCGCGGCGTAGAGCGGGGCGAGCAGCGAGGCCAGCGCGATCAGCACGGCGACCGGCTGCTTCCAGCCGAAGCCGACGCTGGCCATGCGGGTGCGGATGCCCTCGGCGCCGATCGCCGCGGCGCACAGCAGCGCCAGCCCGTAGACGAGCATCGCGGGCCCGGTCCAGCCGGAGCCGTTGCCCAGCGCGGCGAACAGCAGTCCGGTCAGGGCCACCGCCCAGGCGGTACGGATCGCGAGCTGCCGCCCGTCGCGCAGGGTCGCGGCGAGCGCGGCCAGCACGATGCCGAACAGCAGCACCCCGCCCACGGCCTTGGGGCCGCCCGGGCTGAGGCCGATGAGGTCGAGCACGGAGGCGGAGCCGGCGCCGTAGCCCAGACCGGCCTCCTGGAAGAAGCGTCCGGGGTGGGTCAGCAGCGACAGCGACCAGGGGGCGAGCACGACCATCGGCGCGAGGAGCACGGCCAGGAAGCGCAGCCCGAGGGCGAGCAGCTGGTCGCCGCTGCCCTGGAGGACGCGCAGCGCCAGCAGGCCGACCCCGAGCAGCACGGCGATCGGCCAGACGATCGGGGTGAAGGCCGTGGTGAACGTGATCAGCAGGACATACGCCCAGGTCGCACGCCAGCTGGGCCGGGTGCCCGGCGGCAGTCGCAGCCCGCTCGCGGCGACGCCGGCGCGTGCCATCAGCGGCAGCAGGATGGCGAGCACGGCGGTGCCCAGCCGGCCGCCGGCCAGCGCTCCGGCGGCCGCCGGCAGGAAGGCGTAGGCGATGCTCGCCCAGGCCCGCAGCAGCCGGGAGGCGACCAGCGGGCGGGAGGCGAAGTAGGCGGTGAGACCGGCCAGCGGGACGGAGCAGACCAGCAGCAGGGTGACGGCGAAGCCGGTGGAGCCGAGGAAGATGCTCGACACCAGGGCGACGACCCCGAGGTAGGGCGGCGCGGAGCCGCCGGCGCCGACGCCGACCGCATGCCAGCTGTCGAGATACGCCGACCACAGGTCGGACACGCTGCCGGGCGCGGGCAGCATCGCGCCGCCGGTCAGCGCGCCGGAACCGAGCAGCCCGCGGCAGGCGACCAGCGAGACCAGCAGCAGGACGAGGAAGAGCACCGGTGCCGGCCTGCGGGCGATCCGCTTGAGCCGGGCGAACTGCTCGATCTCCAGGAAGTCGGCGTCATCCCCGCCGGGCCCGGACTCGACGGCGCCGTGCCGGCCGGCCGAGGCCACATCGGGGGCGGCCCGCCCGGCGAGGTTGCCGGCGACCTGTTCGGCGGTGGCGCGCACCGTCGCGCCGGAGGGCGGGAAGAGCGGCCGCAGGTCGCTCGCGTCGACCGCGGGCCGGCCTCTCTTCTTGCGTGCGGCGAGGATCTTGCCGGGCCGCAGCAGGGTGCCGAAGAGCCCGGCGAGTTCGTCGAGCGCCTGGCCCGGGACCTTGCCGACGAGGTAGGCGACGACCCGCAGGAAGGTGCCGATCAGCAGCCGCAGCAGGACGTACGGAAGGATCCGGCCGTGGGTGTTGGTGAGCAGCGTGTAGACGGCGCCGGCCTTGTCGACGCGGTGCGGGTTGGCGACCGAGCGGCCGACGCAGTCGATGGGGCGGCGCTCGCGGGCGGCGGCCTCGGCATGGCGCAGGACCGCGTCCGGCGCGACCAGGACCTGGTGGCCGGCGGCCTGGGCGCGCCAGCACAGATCGACGTCGTCGCGCATCAGCGGCAGCCGCCGGTCGAAGCCGCCCAACTCCTCGTAGACGTCCCGGCGGATGAGCATGCCCGCGGTGGACACGGACAGCACCGGACGCACCTGGTCGTGCTGGCCCTGGTCCTGTTCGCGGCGGTCCAGGCCGGTCCAACGGCGGCCGCTGCGGGCAATGCTGACACCGGCTTCGAGCAGCTGCCGGCGGTCGTACCAGCTGCGCAGCTTGGGTCCGACGATCACGGTGGAGGGGCTGGCGTCGGCGACCCGCAGCAGCTCGGCGAGCGCGTCCGGCTCGGGTGCGCAGTCGTCGTGCAGCAGCCACAGCCACTGGACCGGTTCGCCGTGCGGCAACTCCGGCATCTCGTACGCCTCGTCGTGCCAGGTGCGGCTGACCGGGTCCCAGCCGCTGGGCCGGCGCAGATACGGCAGCTCGTCGGGGGTGAGGACGGGGGCCGTGCGGACGGCCTCGTCGACGGCGGTGCCGAATCCGGAGCGGCGGGCGAGGTGCAGCACCCGCTGGTCCCCGATGGCCTCGGCGAGCAGCTGGGCGGAGTCGTCCGCGCTGCCGGTGTCGGCACCGATGGCGTTCTGCACGGGGCGCTCCTGGCCGAGCAGGCCGGTGAGCGCATCGGGCAGCCAGCGGGCACCGTCATGGGAGACGATCACGGCGGTGACCACGTGCCGCGGGAACTCTGGGGTGGCGGCTGCATATGAGGCGGCCTGGGCCGCCGACTGGCTGTGCACGGACATCGAGGTACGGGCCCTCCGGACCCGGGAGTTCGGGACCCGTTGCGCAGTCGCGCTGGGCACCCGCCCCCGGAAGACACTGCGACGGACTACGAGGCGACGCGAGCGCCCGGCAGGGCGGCGGCGCATCTCGGACGGGGCCCCACACTAATGCTTCGTGCCGGTGCCCCGACCGGCCCGTACAGCAGTCCGCCCCCGGCGAGAAGGTCGCTGGAGGCGGAGTGTTCGTTATAGGGGGATATGGGGAGTTGAGGCGGTACGGCGGCGTGGTCCGTGCGGCCGCGCGCCCTCGGTGCGGGTGGCTGAGCGGTCATCGTCAGACGGCGGCCTTCTTGAGCCGGCGCCGCTCGCGCTCGGACAGGCCGCCCCAAATACCGAAGCGCTCGTCGTTGGCGAGCGCGTACTCCAGGCATTCGGACCGGACTTCGCAGGCGAGACAGACCTTCTTGGCCTCGCGGGTGGAGCCACCCTTCTCCGGGAAGAAGGACTCGGGGTCGGTCTGGGCGCACAGGGCGCGCTCCTGCCAGCCGAGCTCCTCATCCGCCTCCTCGACCAGCAATTCCTGGAACAGCTCGGTCATGTGCGCCCCTCGTCTGTCTTTACGTCCCCGTGATCAAGCCGTGATCGATTTCGGCTGAACGACACGAGTGAAATTACAAGTGTGGTGATCCGGGCCAGTCAAGCCGAGATCTGCTATTGGGCCTCTTATTCACTCGGCGGAACCAAGCGTATGCGGAAAGTGTTCAAATCAGTAAAAACCAGGACACTTCCCCGGGCGTTGCCCCCCGGCGCATCCCCTTCACTCCACAAGACGCGTTCAGGCGGCATTCGCGTTGCACCCCTGCGCGCCGAAGCGGGGGAGATCACAGACGGATCACGGGACCGCAACGGCGTTTGAAGGTGCGGTTGCCGGTCGATGTCTCCGGGTCGCGGACTGCACAAACCTTTCGCCAGGCGGAGTAACCGGATGAGGTGAAAGATTTACGGCAAACCAGACGTCCAGTTGACATCGCGTCGCGAACCCGGTCTCCTTGACCGCATGCCAGCGACCGCCGCGCTCCGACTGACCCGTGCCTACGGGTCGCTCTGCGCTGCGCAGTCCCGCTGTCGCTGTTCCAGCTGTCGAAGCCACTGAGCTCCAGCCTTTCCGCTCGCACCACCCCGCAGCGCCCCTGCTCCGCGTCGCCGTGCCGCGCCCCCCACCGGGAAAGCCCGCACGTGCCGCCGCCCCTCCCCGCTCACGGCGGGTGATGCCCCGGCATCGCCCCAGCACCTCCGCCGAGGAACCCGGAACCATGAACAGCGACGTCCAGATCGCCGGCGATCCGCTCGCCATCCCCCACCTGCTGCCGCCCGTCCCCGCCCACCCGGCCACCGTCGCCGGCTTCGCGGGGCTGGCCCGCTCGATCGCCGCCGACCGCGCCGCCTGGGCACCGCTGGTCCGCTACGACACCACCAGCCGCTGGTACCACCGGCTGCGCACGGTTCCCCCAGCTCCCGGCCACGCGGGGCAGGCCCCCGTGGGCTACGAGGTGTGGCTGCTGAGCTGGGTGCCGGGCCAGGGCAGCGGCCGGCACGACCACGGGCCGTCCTCCGGTGTGCTGACCGTCCTGGAAGGCGAGTTGACCGAGCACGCCGGGTCCGGGCGCCGGACGCTCACGGCCGGTGCCCAGCGGGTGTTCGCCCCCGGCTACGTCCACGAGGTCGTCAACGACGCCCTGACCCCGGCCGTCAGCCTGCACATCTACTTCCCCGGCCTGACCGAGATGCCGATGCACGCCGCACCCCACTGCACCCCCGCCGCCCTGGAGACCGCCGCGTCCTGAGCACCCGCGCCCCGCAGCACCCGCCCGCTCCCCCGCGGACCGCGCCCCACCGTCCCCTCGGCGGCTGACACACTGTGCCCATGCGAATCGTGGTACTGGCCGGCGGTATCGGCGGCGCCCGCTTTCTGCGGGGACTGAAGGCAGCGGCTCCGGACGCGGACATCACCGTCATCGGCAACACCGGCGACGACATCCATCTGTTCGGGCTCAAGGTGTGCCCCGACCTCGACACCGTGATGTACACCCTCGGCGGCGGCATCAACGAGGAGCAGGGCTGGGGCCGTACCGACGAAACCTTCCGGGTGAAGGAGGAGTTGGCCGCCTACGGGGTGGGGCCCGAGTGGTTCGGGCTGGGCGACCGGGACTTCGCCACCCATATCGTGCGGACCCAGATGCTGAGCGCCGGCTATCCGCTCAGCGCCGTCACCGAGGCGCTGTGCGCACGCTGGAAGCCCGGGGTGCGGCTGCTGCCGATGTCCGACGACCGGATCGAGACCCATGTCGCCGTCACCGAACCCGGCTCCGCCGAGGGAGAGGGCGAGCGCAAGGCGATCCACTTCCAGGAGTACTGGGTGCGGCTGCGCGCCTCGGTGCCCGCGCACGCCGTGGTGCCGGTCGGCGCCGACCAGGCGAAGCCCGCGCCGGGCGTGCTGGAGGCCATCGCCGCGGCGGACGTGGTGCTGTTCCCGCCGTCCAACCCGGTGGTCAGCATCGGCACGATCCTGGCGGTGCCGGGCATCCGTGAGGCCATCGCGGACGCCGGGGTGCCGGTGGTCGGTCTCTCGCCGATCGTCGGTGACGCCCCGGTGCGCGGGATGGCCGACAAGGTGCTGGCCGCGGTGGGCGTGGAGTCGACCGCGGCGGCCGTCGCCCACCACTACGGGTCCGGGCTGCTGGACGGCTGGCTGGTCGACTCCACCGACGAGGGCGCGGTGGCCGAGGTCGAGGCGGCCGGTATCCGCTGCCGGGCCGTGCCGCTGATGATGACCGATACGGACGCCACGGCCGCGATGGTGCGCGAGGCGCTGGCGCTGGCCGAGGAGGTCCGGGCGTGAGCGAGGCCGCCGTGCCCGGGTACCGGGTGTGGGCGCTGCCGGGAATGCCCGAGGTGCGGCCCGGCGACGATCTCGTGAAGCTGATCGCCGCGGCGGCGACCGCCGACGGCATGCCGCACCTCGCCGACGGTGATGTGCTGTTGGTGACCTCGAAGATCGTCAGCAAGGCCGAGGGCCGGGTGGTCGAGGCCGACGACCGCGAGGCGGCGATCGACCGGGAGACGGTGCGGGTGGTGGCGCGCCGCGGCACCCTGCGGATCGTGCAGAACCGGCAGGGCCTGGTGATGGCCGCGGCCGGCGTGGATGCCTCCAACACCCCCTCGGGCACGGTGCTGTTGCTGCCCGAGGACCCGGACGCCTCGGCGCGCGCGCTGCGGGCGGGGCTGCGCACCACGCTCGGTGCCGACGTCGGGGTGGTCATCAGCGACACCTTCGGGCGGCCGTGGCGCAACGGGCTCACTGATGTCGCCATCGGCGCCGCCGGTGTGCGGGTGCTGGACGATCTGCGCGGCGGCACGGATGCCCACGGCAATCCGCTCAGCGCGACGGTGGTGGCCACCGCCGACGAACTGGCCGCCGCCGGTGACCTGGTGAAGGGCAAGGCCGCCGGGCTGCCGGTCGCGGTGGTGCGCGGGCTGGGGCACCTCGTGGCCGAGCCGGGCGACGGTCCCGGGGCGGGTGCCATGGTGCGGACCGCCGGGGACGACATGTTCCGGCTGGGCACCTCGGAGGCCGTACGGGAAGCGGTGACGGGGCGGCGTACGGTCCGTGCCTTCACCGGCGAGCCGGTCGATCCGGGGGCGGTGCGGCGCGCGGTGGCGGCGGCCCTCACCGCTCCGGCGCCGCACCACACCACGCCGTGGCGGTTCGTGCTCCTGGAGTCGGCGGCCGCGCGCGAGCAGCTCCTGGACGCGATGCGGGACGCCTGGACCGCGGATCTGCGCGCGGACGGCAAGTCGGCGGAGTCCATCGCCAAGCGGGTGCGGCGCGGTGAGGTGCTGCGTGCCGCGCCGTATCTGGCCGTGCCGTGCCTGGTCACGGACGGCGCGCACCCCTACCCGGACGCACGGCGCAGCACCGCCGAACGGGAGATGTTCCTGGTCGCCCATGGCGCGGGCATCCAGAACTTCCTGGTCGCGCTGGCCGGCGAACGGCTCGGCTCCGCCTGGGTGTCGTCGACGATGTTCTGCAAGGACGTGGTCCGCGAGGTGCTCGGGCTGCCCGCGGAGTGGGAGCCGATGGGAGCGGTGGCCATCGGGCATCCGGCCGGGGCGCCCCGGCCGCGGCCGCCGCGCGCCGCCGAGGACTTCGTCGTCGTGCGCTGACCGGCGCCCGCTCAGAGCCGGGCGATGTCCCCCACCGGGAAGCGTGGGGCGCGGCGCGGCGGGACGCGGCCGGACAGCAGGATCAGCCGGGCCGCGCGGTGCCGCTGGCCCTCGTAGGGGGCGAGGAGGTCGAGCATCTCCTCGTCGGTGGTGCCGCGGCGGCCGGTGAGGGCATAGCCGATGATCTTCGGCAGATGGAGATCGCCGACGGTGATCGCGTCCGGGGCGCCGAGGGCGCGCTGGAGGGTCTCGGCGGCGGTCCACGGGCCGATGCCCGGTATCGCCGTGAGCCGGCGGGTGGCCGCGGCGAGATCCATCCGCGCGGCCTCCTCCATCCGGCGGGCGGCCCGCACCGCGCACAGGATCGCGCCGGAGCGCTTGGCGTCGACGCCCGCGCGGTGCCACTCCCAGGAGGGGATCAGCGCCCAGCCGCGCGGCTCGGGCATCACCCGCATGCGCTCCCAGGGGCCGGGAGCCGGCTCGCCGTGCCGCTGCAGGAGCAGCCGCCAGGCGCGGTAGGCCTCGTCGCTGGTGACCTTCTGCTCCAGGACCGAGGGGATCAGCGACTCCAGGACCAGGCCGGTGCGCGCGAGCCGGACTCCGGGGTGGCGGCGTCGCGCCTCATGGACGATGCGGTGCCGGGCGGTCAGCGCCTCCGGGTCGTCGCCCTCCCCCAGCAGCTCGGGCAGCTGCTCCAGCAGCCACTCGGCGCCCGGGCCCCAGGCCTCGGCCTCCACCCGGCCGTCGGCAGCGCGGGCCGCCACGCGCAGGGTGCC
Organism: Streptomyces sp. NBC_01454; assembly: GCF_036227565.1. Lineage (NCBI taxonomy): Bacteria > Bacillati > Actinomycetota > Actinomycetes > Kitasatosporales > Streptomycetaceae > Streptomyces > Streptomyces sp. NBC_01454. The sequence goes on along the minus strand of NZ_CP109460.1, from coordinate 5,031,395 downwards.
GGGGCCCTGGGGCGTACGGGAGGCGCGCCACAGCTCGCCGCCGCGCACCGCGAACGCGGGGTCACCCGGACCGCGCTGCAGCACACCGAGCGTGCGGTGCAGGTCGAACGGGCCGGGCGGGACCCAGGTGCGGGCGGGCATGCGGCCAGGTTAGGCGATGGCGGCGGGGCGGCGCCCGGGCCTGTGGACAACCGTGCCCGGGCCCGGCGGGCGGCCTACTGGTCGGAGGAGAAGCGCACCGAGGCTGCCGGGATCTCGGCGTCGCACCAGATGCGGATGCCGTCGCGCAGCTCGTTGTCGGCGCCGACGCGCGCGCCGTCGCCGATGACCGCACCGTCGAGGACCGTACGGGCCCCGATGTGCGCCCCTACGCCGATCAGCGAGTCCCGGATCTGGGCGCCCTCCCCGATGACGGCGCCCTCGAGGACCGCGCTGCCGTCGATCCGGGCGCCGGGGCCGATGACGGTGCGCGGGCCGGCGACCGTGCCGCCGGTGAGCTTGGCGTCGCCGGCGACCTCGGCGGTCTCCATGACCAGGCGGTCACCGCGCCGGCCGGGGACCGCCGGGGACGGGGCGCGGCCGAGGACCAGGTCGGCGGAGCCGCGGACGAAGGCCTGCGGGGTGCCGAGGTCGAGCCAGTAGGTGGAGTCGACCATGCCCTGGAGGTGGGCGCCGGCGGCGAGCAGTCCGGGGAAGGTCTCGCGTTCGACGGAGACCGGGCGGCCGGCCGGGATGGTGTCGATGACCGACCGGTTGAAGACATAGGCCCCGGCGTTGATCTGGTCGGTGACGATCTCCTCGGGGGTCTGCGGCTTCTCCAGGAAGGCGGTGACCCGGCCGGTGTCGTCGGTGGGGACCAGACCGAAGGCGCGCGGGTCCTCGACCCGGGTGAGATGCAGCGAGACCTCGGCGCCGGAGGTGCGGTGGGTGTCGACGAGAGCGGTGATGTCCAGTCCGGTGAGGATGTCGCCGTTGAAGATGAGCACCGGGTCGTCCGGGCCGGAGTGCAGTCGCGAGGCGACGTTGCGGATGGCTCCGCCGGTGCCCAGCGGCTCCTGCTCGGTGACGTACTCCAGATGCAGGCCGAGTGCCGATCCGTCACCGAAGTAGGGCTCGAAGACCTCGGCGAGGTAGGAGGTGGCGAGGACGATGTGCTCGACGCCGGCGGCCCGGGCGCGGGCCAGCTGATGGGTCAGGAACGGCACACCGGCCGCCGGAACCATGGGCTTGGGCGTGTGCACCGTCAGCGGACGCAGCCGCGTGCCCTTGCCGCCGACAAGGAGGATCGCTTCAGTCACTGTGTCCTCTGTTCGCTTCTCCGCCCGTTGGGCCCCTCCTGCCCGATGGCGGGCAAGGATAGGGAGCAACGGTGCGGCTCTCGTCGTCGACCACAGCCCGGCGGCTGCACGTGCGACGCTCACGGTGTCTTCTCTGCTTCCTGCTGGGGTCGGCCGATCGGCCGACCAGTGTAGGCAGACGGGCGCGCGAAGGGCCTCGGCGGTGGGGGTCCCCCGGTGTCGTGCGGGTGACGGGGAGCGCGGGGCCGGCAGTGCAAACGTCGTGGCCGCTAAGACGTGTCGAGGGCGGGATCGGTTGACTGGTCCCTGCAACATGCGCCACGGGGAACTCCCGCAAACCCGCACCGCCCCCGGCCCGGCCCGGCCCGGAGGGAGCGGTCAGCGGCCCTGCAGGGTGGCAGCGGCGCCGCGGGCGGCGGCGAGCTTGTCGTAGAGGTGGGCGCCGGGGCAGTCGGTGGTGAAGCCGTCCCGATGGCCGGAGATGACGTGCAGGGAGACCTTCGTGCCCTTGGCGAAGCGGTTCCCGCCGCCGGACGTCAGCTTCACCATGGCCCGCGGATCGACGTGGTAGAGGCCGAGCTTCCAGGCCGTCAGACGGGCGATGGCATCGACGGCCGCCTGGGCCGGCTCGGTGTCGGTGAAGGTGCCGAGGACGGCGATTCCGGTGCTGTCCGTGTTGAAGCCGAGGGTGTGCGCGCCCATGACGGGCTTGGCGACGCCGCCCGCACGGCCCTCGTAGACCGTTCCGCACTTGTCGACCAGGAAGTTGTAGCCGATGTCGCGCCAGTGGTTGCTCTTGACGTGGAAGCGGTACATGGCGCGGATCAGTGAAGGGGCCTCTTCGCAGCTGTAGTTGTTGCCCGAGCCGCTGTGGTGGATGAAGGCCGCGCGCACGGTGGTGGTGTAGGTGAAGGCCTTTTCGCGCAGCTTCTCGTCGGCGCCCCAGCCGGCCCGGGTGACGATCCGGGGGCGCGGTCCGACGAAGGTCTGTTCCGGGCGCGTCCCGTCCACCGCGGCGATGTCGCCCTGGGACGCCGCCCGGTCGAGGGCGGGGATCTCGGTGGCGCCGAGCGGCGCGAACCCGGCGTTGGCGGCGGAGGCCGCGGTGGCCTCCGGGGAGAGCGGGGCCGGCGGGTCGAGGCGGGCGCCGCGCAGGCCCCGCGGCGGTGCGCCGGGATCGACGAGTTCCAGCCGCAGCCCGCCGGGGAGCGCGGCCGCCGCACGGTCGCTGCGCTCGGGGGTGATGCGCAGCTGGACGGCGTCGGAGTCACCGACCCACAACGGCGCGGTGCTGCCCCGTACGTCGCTGTCGTGCCGCTCGGCGGAGCCGAGGTCGGGGGCGTCGTCGTTGTGGACCTGGACGTCCTGCCAGCCGGACCAGTCGCCGCTGCCGCTCGCGCGGGTGCGGACCTTCACCCGGCCGTGCAGCTCGGCCGCGGCGTCGTCCCAGACGATCCCCAGCAGGGAGAACGGCCGTACCGTGCGGGCCGGCAGCCCCAGCTCCTGGGGCGCGGGCTCCGTGGTGGTGTCCCGGTCGGGGGTGTGCGGGGCGGCGGCGCCGAGCGCGCCGACCGGCAGGGACTGGGTGCTGCCCGGCAGGTCGTCGGTGCGCGCCGGGCGCGGGGCGGCGGGGGTGGCGCCCGCACCGCCCGCCGCGGCGAGGGGCAGGGCGAGGGCCGCGCTGCACACGGCGCCGAGACAGGTCGCGAGGAAGGGGCGCATGGACAAAATCCTGGACCCGGCCGGACCGAACGCGCCAACGGTGATCTGACGGGGCATCGGCCGATCCGGTGGCCCGGGCCCGCCGTGCCCGGCCCGCCGCCGCCCGCCGCCGCCCGCCGCCGCGCGTACCCTGGCCGCGATGAACGCCACCGATCGCACCCCCGCCGACCTGCTGAGTTCCGCGCTCGCCGCGGACCCGGCCCGCCCGCTGGTGACCTTCTACGACGACGCCACCGGCGAACGCGTGGAACTGTCCGTCGCGACCTTCGCCAATTGGGTGGCCAAGACCGCCAACTACCTCCAGGGCGATCTGGCCGCCGCACCGGGCGACCGGCTCGCGCTGCTGCTGCCCGCCCACTGGCAGACCGCCGTGTGGCTGCTGGCCTGCTCGGCGGTGGGCGTGGTCGCGGAGGTGGACGGCGATCCGGCCGCCGCCGATCTCGTGGTGGCCGGGCCCGACCGGCTCGACGCGGCGCGCGCCTGCTCCGGGGAGCGGGTGGCGCTGGCGCTGCGGCCGCTGGGCGGGCGGTTCCCGCAGCCGCCGCAGGGTTTCGCGGACTACGCCGTCGAGGTCCCGGGCCAGGGCGACCGGTTCGCGCCGTTCGCCCCGGTGGACGCGCAGGAGGCGGCGCTGGCCGTCGGCGGGGAGGAGCTGACCGGCGCCGGTATCGGGGCGCGTGCCCTGGCCGATGCGGAGGCGGCCGGGATGCCCGGGGCGCCGCGGGTGCTGTCGGGGCTGTCGTACGACACCTGGCAGGGCCTGTCGTACGGGCTGTACGCCCCGCTGGCCACCGGCGGCTCCGTGGTGCTGTGCCGCCACCTGGACCGGCTCGGCGCACCGGCCGCGGCCACCCGCGAGACCAGCGAGAAGATCACTTTCAGGGCGCCGCTGCCCCGCTGAGGCGCGTTCTCCCCCGTCCGGCGGACCGGAGGCGCCCGCGGCGGGCCGGTACGTCCGTTTCGGTCCAGGATTTTGAGTACGTACAACCATGCGCGGGTTTCGTCCGTCTCTGTTCCGTCCGGGCCCCCGCGTGCGGGCGCGACGCCGACTCCGTGAGGGATGGACGCACACGTGACCGATACCCCCGAGCCTCCCAGGTTCGCCGGCTGGGCCGAGCGCCCGGCCGGGGGGCCGGGGCCGGACCGGCCGGGGCCGCCACGCGTCCCGCCGCTCCGCCGGCACCGGTGGCGCTGGGCCGCGGTCGGGACCGTCGGCGTCCTCCTGGCCGGGGGCGCGGCCGGCTGGGCGGTGTACACCAAGCTCAACGGCAACATCCGCACCGACAGCGCCACCGAGCGCGAACTGCGCAAGTGGGAGTCCGAGCGGCCCCCCGCGGGCCCGCCGAACGCCGAGAACGTGCTGCTGATCGGCTCCGACAGCCGCACGGGCGACAACGGCAGATACGGCCGCGGCGGCGGCCAGCGCTCGGACACCACGATGCTGCTGCACCTGGCGGCGGACCGGAAGAGCGCCACCGTGGTGAGCATCCCGCGCGATCTGATGGTGGAGGTGCCGCACTGCGAGCGCGCCGACGGCACCGAGACCGGGCCCCGGGCGGCCCAGTTCAACTCGGCGTTCGCCCTCGGCGGGGCGGCCTGCACGATCCGTACCGTCGAGAAGCTCACCCGCATCCGCATCGCCCACTACATGATCCTCGACTTCGTGGGCTTCACGAGGATGGTGGACGCGGTGGGCGGTGTGGAGGTCTGTCCGGACCGTCCGATTCAGGACACCGAGGCACACCTCACGCTGCCCGCGGGCCGGCAGACGCTGCACGGGGAGGCCGCCCTCGGGTACGTACGGGCCCGCAAGAGCCTGGGCAACGGCAGCGACACCCAGCGCATGCAGCGCCAACAGCAGTTTCTGGGGGCTCTCGTGAAGAAAGTGCAGAGTAATGGTGTCCTGCTCAATCCGACCCGGCTGTATCCGGTCCTCGATGCCGCGACGAGTTCTCTGACCACCGACGCCGCGCTGGCATCCCTGAAGGGGCTGTACGAATTGGTCCGCAGCACCCGCGGTATTCCCACCGACCGTGTCCAGTTCCTGACGGTGCCGCGCCGGGAGTACCGCTTCGACCGCAACCGCGATGAGCTGGTGCAACCGGACGCCGAGCGGCTCTTCGGCCAGCTGCGCAGGGATCTTCGGGTGACGGTGACGCCCCCGTCGGGCGCCGCGCAGGAGCGGGTGCGCGGCGGCGGGGGTGCACCGTCCGTCCGGCCGGAAGGATCACCGTCACCGACACCGGGTTCGGGGCCGGTCTTTCCCGGAACGACCGCGGAACGCGGGAGCTGCGAATAAAGATGCCGCAAAGTACACGTGGCGACGCGAATGTATTGGGCGGAATGCCCAGTTGTAGGTAAGTGGAATTTGTCACGAGCGTCGCGGGGCGCTGAACTGGGCGGATAGTGTGAGCGATCCGGTCGGGCCACCACCCGGCCGATGACCATGCAATGCACGATCGACCGACCGAGCGCCTTGAGGGGATGGCGCCGCGTGGCACCGACGGAGGACTCAAGGCACCGTGGACGCGCAAGGCCGTGGGCGGGCGGGCGACAACAACGTCGATCCCGCCGATCAATGGGTGTTCGATCCGAACACCGGCAATTACGAGCTGCGACTTGACCATGCCGGTCAAGCCCCCGCTCAGCCCTCCGATCGCAAGGCCCCCGGCACCAGACGCGCCGCGCGCCGGCCGGGCGGCGAGGGCGGTGACACCGACACCCGTCCGCTGCCGACCCAGCGCGGGCGGCGGGACGAGGATGCGGCGCAGGACGACGAGCGCCCGGCCGGCGGCCGGGCGGCACGCCGGGCCGCCGGCAACCGGGCGGCGACCGCAACGGCGTCGGGCCCGGTCGGCCGCCGCAAGCCCAAGCCGAAGGCGTCCGGGAAGAAGAAGGCGCTGTACTGGACGGCCGGTGTGGTGAGCTTCGTGCTCGTCGCCGGCTGCGGTGCCGCGTACTTCGTCTACCAGCAGCTGGACGGCAACATCTCCAAGGTCGATGTCGGCGTGGAGAACGAAGCGGTCTCCAACGGCCCGGTCAACGTCCTCATCATCGGGACGGACGCCCGCTCCGGTAAGGGCAACGCCGGCTACGGCGATGCCGGCAGCGTCGGGCACGCGGACACCACGATCCTGATGCACATCTCCAAGGACCGGACGAACGCCACCGCGCTGAGCATCCCGCGCGACATGATCACCAACATCCCGAACTGCCCGACGAAGCAGAAGGACGGCTCGAGGAAGACCATCCCGGGCGAGAACCAGGTGCGGTTCAACACCAGCCTGGGCCAGGAGGGCCGGGACCCCGGCTGCACCTGGCGCACCGTCGAGCAGATGACCGGGCTGAAGATCGACCACTTCATGATGGCCGACTTCAACGCCGTCAAGGAGCTGTCCACCGCGGTGGACGGCGTCGAGGTGTGCGCGGGCAAGGACCTCAACGACCCCAAGTCGCACCTGAAGTTGAAGGCCGGCCGGCACATCGTCATGGGCGAGCAGGCGCTGGCGTTCGTCCGTACCCGGCACGCCATCGGATTCGGCAGCGACCTGGACCGGATCAAGATGCAGCAGCAGTTCCTCAGCTCGCTGATCCGCAAGCTGAAGTCCAGCGCGTTCAGCAGCCCGGGCAAGCTCTACGACGTCAGCCAGGCGGCGACCAAGGCGCTCACCGTCGACACCGGTATCGGCACGGCGGGGAAGCTGCTGGACTTCGGCAACGACCTCAAGAAGGTCGACATCGACAAGATCACCTTCGCCACGGTGCCGGTGCTGGACAACCCCAAGGACGCGGCGACCGTCATCCTCAACAAGACCGCGGCGGACCCGCTGTTCGCGATGGTGCGGGCGGACCACGCCCTGGCCAAGGGCAAGAAGGGCAAGGGCAAGAAATCCGCGCCGGTGAAGAAGGCCCCGCCCGAGCAGGTGCGGGTCGACGTCACCAACGGCGGCGGTCCGATCGGCTCGGCGCAGGAGACCGTGGACTGGCTGCAGAACTCCAAGGCCGCCAAGCTCTCCACCAACGCCGGCAACGCCCCCTCGAAGCTGGCCGCCACCCGCCTCGAGTACGCGCCCAACCAGGCCGACCAGGCAGCCACCCTGGCCGACTGGATGGGCCTGCCCAAGAGCGCGCTGAAGAAGTCGTCGCAGAACGCCGGTGCCCGTCAGCCGATGAAGCTCGTCCTCGGCAAGGACTTCAAGGCACCGGGCTCGCCGATCGAGGCGCCGACCGAAACCCCGGACGGGGTGCAGAACGTCAATGCAGATGACAAGAACATCTGCGCGAAGTGATCTGAGCGGGATACGGCCGCCCCGCCGAGGCGCCGAGCGCACCATCGGACGGAGAACGGGGAGAGGGCCAGATGCGGCAGAGCAGTGTGCGTGGTGACCGATCACGCCGGCGACGTGAGCCGGACGCACAGGAGTTGGGCTGGGACGACGGTCTCTACGCGGACGGCGGACTGCCGCCGGACGCCCCCGGTTGGACGCCCGCCGACGGCGGCGTGCCCCCCGAGGACGGGGACACGTCCGCCGACGGCGGCCACCGCAAAGGGGGGCGGCCGCGCCGAGGCAAGGGCCGCAAGGTGCTGCGCTGGACCGCCCTCACCCTCACCGTCCTGATAGTGGGCGGCGCGGGCGCCGGGTACTGGTACTACGAGCACCTCAATGCCAACCTCCGCAAGGCTCCGCGGTCCCTGGCCGGGGACGGCCTCAAGAAGCCGGACCCCAACGCCTTCGGGCAGAGCCCGCTGAACATCCTGCTGTTGGGCTCCGACGGCCGTAACAGCGCGGAGAACATCAAGCTCGGCGGCGCCCGGCAGGACGCGGACCGCAAGCCGCTGGCGGATGTGCAGATGCTGCTGCACGTCTCCGCGGACCGCAGCAACATGTCGGTGGTCTCCATCCCGCGCGACACCCGGGTGACGATCCCGCAGTGCAAGGACCCCAAGACGCACCAGGTCTATCCGCAGACCTCCGCGGCCATCAACCAGTCGCTCCAGCACGGCGGTCCGGGGTGCACCCTGGCCACCTGGCAGGAGCTGACCGGGGTCTACATCGACCACTTCATGATGGTCGACTTCTCCGGCGTGGTCTCCATGGCGGACGCCATCGGCGGCGTCCCGGTCTGTGTCGACAACAACGTCTACTCGCACGACCGCAGGGGCCACGGCAGCGGGCTGAAGCTCACCAAGGGCACCCACTCCGTCAAGGGCGTCCAGGCCCTGCAGTGGCTGCGCACCCGCTACGGCTTCGAGGACAACACCGACATCGGCCGGGCCAAGGCCCAGCACATGTACATGAACTCGATGGTCCGTCAGCTCAAGCAGGGCACCAAGCTCACCGACCCGGGCAAGCTGCGCGATCTGGCGGAGGCCGCGACCAAGTCGCTGACCGTCGACGACGGCCTGGACACCGTCAAGAAGCTCTACGACCTGGGCGGTGACCTCAACCGGGTCCCGACCAAGCGCATCACGATGGTGACCATGCCGTGGCAGTACGGCCCCGGCGAGCAGTACGTCGAGCCCAAGCCCGGCGACGCGGAGGCCACCTTCGCGCTGCTGCGCAACGACACCGCGCTGGACGGCAAGGACAAGAAGAAGAAGGCGGCGCCCGCGCCCAAGCCCTCGACGCCCAAGGGCGCGCTGAAGGTCGTGGTGCAAAACGGCACCAACAGCACGGTGAACGGCCCGGTCTCCGGCCGCGCGGCCGTCATCCAGCAGCGGCTCGCCGGCCTCGGCTACGGCGCGGCCGCCACCGACGCGGCGCTCACCACCCAGGCCGACACCACGATCACCTACCGGGACAAGGCGCTGCGGGGCGACGCCCTGGCGCTGGCGAAGGCGCTCGGCCTGCCCAAGGGCGCGGTACGGGAGTCCAGTTCGGCCACCGGGATGCGGCTGGTGGTCGGCAACGACTGGCGCACCGGCTCGGCGTACCCGAAGACGTCGGGCGACGACAAGAGCGCGGACAAGGCACCGGAGAGCGCCGACGCGCTCAACGGCGAGGACTCCAAGGCCTGCATGAAGGTGAACCCGCAGTACAGCTTCTGAGTCGCGGGACACCGCGGGCTCCGCCCGTCCTCACTTGCGCGTGCCAACCCCCGCTTCACTGTCGTGAGTTCACCAGCAGGGCCCTGCCCGAGCATGCGGCAGGGCCGGCTCGACGGCGACCGCCGCCGGGAAACGTCCCTACTCGGCCCCGGCCGTCGCGGTCGTCACGGCCGGACGGCGGCTGGCGATGACCTTCCGGGCGAGCGAGCGGGGGCTGGTCAGGAAGCCCACGCCCCAGGCCATGTGCATGGTGGCCAGGGCGAGGGGGATCTGGAGGCGCGCCTTCGGTGCGAGGCCCTTGCCGGCGGGCACCGAGCCCGCGACGATCGCGGCGAGATAGCCGCCCGGGACGATCAGCGCCCAGGGCGTGACCGCCGCGCCGGCCACCAGGCCCGCGGCGATGGCGCACACCGCGGCCGGCGGCGCGAGATAGCGCAGATTGATCGATCCGGCGTGGTAGCGGGCCACGACATGGCGCCACTTGCCGTAGTCCTTGTACTGCTTGGCCAGGGCCTTCACGCTCGGCCGCGGGCGGTACTGGACCTTCAGCTCGGGCGAGAACCAGACCGCGCCGCCGGCCTCCCGGATGCGGAAGTTCAGCTCCCAGTCCTGGGCGCGGATGAACTCCTCGTTGTAGCCGCCCTGCCGCTCCAGCGCCTCGCGCCGGAAGACGCCGAGGTAGACGGTCTCGGCGGGGCCCGCCTGCCCACCGGTGTGGAAGGCGGCGTTGCCCACGCCGATCCTGGAGGTCATCGCGGCGGCGACCGCGTCCTCCCAGGCGTTCTCCCCCTCGGCGTGCATGATGCCGCCGACGTTGGCCGCGCCGGTCTCCTCCAGGAGGCGCACGGCGGTGGCGATGTAGTTCCGCGAGAGCATGCCGTGACCGTCGACGCGGACCACGATGGGGTGCCGGGACGCCTTGATCGCGGCGTTCAGCGCGGCGGGGGTACGGCCGGTGGGGTTCGCCACCGTGTGCACCCGGGGGTCCTCGGCGACGAGTTCGGCGGCGATCTCGTCCGTACGGTCCTCGGACGGGCCGAGGGCGATCACCACCTCCATCTCTCCGGCGTACTCCTGCTCCAGGATGTGCCGGACCGAATTGCGCAGGTGACGTTCCTCATTGAGCACCGGCATGATCACGGAGACGGCCGGGGGCTGCTGCTGCGGCATGGTTCCTCAGGGGGTACGGCCCGCGGCGGCCGCCAGCGACGGCAGCGCCCGCCGGGAGACTGCAGTATCGCGCCTCACGTTACCGCGAATGGGGGACGCCCTCGGGCGCAGCCGGGTGGCCGGGCGCCGGATGCCCGGCGTGTGGTGCTTTGCAGCCGATCGTATGGGCCTACGGTGTCCTGGCCGGATTCGTCCCCGCCCTCTCCCCTTCTCCGTGTTCCCCGTGTTCCCCGTGTTCCCCGTGTTCCCCCGTGTTCCCCCGTCCTGCCCCGCTCCCCCGCCGGGCACCGCTCACGCCGTCCAGCCGCGGAGGTGTCCCCGTGACCGCGCCGTTCCGCTCCCCCCGTCCGGCCAGGCGCCGGGCCGCCCGGCCCGCACCGCGCCGGCGCCCGCCGGGGAAGCGCTGGGGGCTGCGGATCGGCGCCGCCGCGTCCGTCCTGGTGCTGGCCGCGAGCGGGATCGGGCACGCCATGGTCACGGGCGTGGAGAGCGGCATCGGCCGGGTGGACGCCTTCAAGGGCATGAGCAACCGCCCCGGCGGCGGCGACGGCCTGAACTTCCTGGTCGTCGGCACGGACGGGCGGGACAAGCTCACCGCCGAGGAGAAGCAGCGGTACCACCTGGGCGGCGCGCCCTGTCACTGCACGGACACGCTCATGCTGGTGCACCTCTCCGCCGACCGGGACCGCGCCAGCGTGATCAGCCTCCCCCGGGACTCCTACGCCGAGGTCCCCGCCCACACCGACGCCGTCACCGGCGCGCAGCGCCCCGTCCACGCCATCAAGCTGAACGCGGCCTATGCGGAGGGCGGCCCCAACCTCACCGTGCGGACCGTCGAGCACATGACGGGCGTGCACATCGACCACTATCTGGAGGTCGACTTCACCAGCTTCATGCGCAGCGTGGACGCGGTCGGCGGGGTGGAGATCTGCACCGTACGGCCGCTGCGGGACAGCTATACGGGCCTGGCCCTGCCGGTCGGCAAGTCGCAGCTCAACGGGGGGCGGGCGCTGCAGTACGTGCGCTCCCGGCATATCGACGGCTCCGCCGATCTCGGCCGGATGCAGCGCCAGCAGCGCTTCCTGGCCGCCCTCATCCACAAGATCACCTCCTCCGGAGTGCTGATGAACCCCATCCGCTTCAGGGACGTCGCCGACACGATGCTGCGGTCCGTACGGGCCGACTCGGGCTTCGGGGCGGGCGACCTGGTCGACCTCGGGCAGGCGATGCGCGGCTTCACCCCGTCGTCCTCGGAGTTCACCTCGGTGCCGCTGACCGGCACGGCCCGGACGGTGCCGGGCGTCGGCTCGACGGTGCGGTGGGATCCGGTGCAGGCGCCGAAGCTCTTCCAGGCGATCCGCGAGGACAAGCCGATCGCGGCACACCCGGACGGGACGGCGCCGCGGGGCAGGGTCGTGGACGTCCCGCCGGGCCAGATCCAGGTGCGGGTCGACAACGGCAGCGGCCAGGGCGGGGCGGGCAGCTCGGTGGCCGGGGAGCTGCGGGCCACCGGCTTCGCCACCACCGGCGCCCCCGCCACCTCCCCTCTCGGCGCGGTGCCCCGCACGGTCATCGCCTACGACCCGCGCTGGGACCGCTCGGCCCGCTCGCTGGCCGCCGCGCTGCCGGGCGCCGAGCTGCACCCGGCGGCCGGGCAGGGGCCGGTGATGCGGGTGACGGTCGGCCGTGACCACCGGGCCGTGCGGCGGGTGCGGGCGGAGGAGCCGCCGCAGCGGCCCGGCGGGATCGCCGCGATCACCGGCGACCAGGCGGTGTGCCCATGAGCGAGCGCGGCGCGTTCCCCGGCGAAAGCTGCGCGCCTGGCCGAAGCGAGGCGGCATGAGTGTCCCCGCGCCTCGCCGGACCGTGCCGGGGCCGCCGGCCCGGCGGCCGGGCGCACACCACCGTGCGCGCCGGGTCACGGTGACCCTCGCGGCCATGGGGCTGGTCGCGGCCACCGCCGCCGCGGCCCCGCCGGCGCCCGACGCACCGACCGGCTGCGGGGATCTGGTGCGCGGCCAGCTGTGCCTGCGCGGCCCGGTGGGGTCCGACGGGACGTACACCGCGAGCTACCGGCGGCACCCGCCCACCGGGCCCGGCGAGATCATCGTGCGGCTCGGCTACCAGCGCAAGAACGACCGGATCACGGCCTTCCCCGGCTGGTTCGGCACCCGGCGGACGCAGGGCGGTGCCGTCGGGCTGAGCGGCCGGGTGGAGATGCTCGCGGACGAGTGCATCCGGGGCGTCATGGAGCGGGCGCAGACGATCTACGTCACAAAATGGACCTGCAGTTGATGTCCCGGATGTCCTGAAAGGGGCGCATCGTGTGGCAGGTAGTGCTGGGCATCACGCCCGGCTCGGTGGTGCTCTTCCTGGCCCTGGCGCTGATGGTGGCGCTGGCGCTGGCCCTGTGGACGGCCCGCGCCCTGGGGGGCCGCGCACCGCGCACCACGGCCCGGATGCTGCTGGCCGGCTGGCTGCTGCTGCTCCTGGTGGCGACGCTCACGCCCAGCCAGCCGATCGGCTCCGGGGACGCCACGGTGTGGTGGCGGCCCGGTGAGGGACTGTTCGATCTGGGCGCCCAGCTGGAGCCCGGGGAGCTGGGGATGCTGGTGCGGCGGCAGATCGCCAATGCCGCGCTGTTCGTCCCCGCGCCGCTGCTGCTGCGGTTCGCCGCGCCGCGCGTCTCGGCCGCCGCGGCGTTCCTGCTGGGGGTGGGCCTGTGCCTGGTCATCGAGACCGCGCAGCTGCTGATGCGGGCCGGGCGGATCGCCGATGTCGACGATGTGATCTGCGCGGCGGCCGGCACCGTCATCGGTACAGGCCTGGCGCTGCTCGCGCAGCTGACGGTCGCCGCTATGCGTCGTCGAGGCCTTCCGCGGCACGTCGTTCGCGCAGCTCCTTGATGGCGCGCCGCCGGGCGAGGCGGTGCGTACGGCGGATCTGCGCCTCCTGGTAGCGGCGCTGGTCGCGCTCGGTCTCGGGGACCACCGGCGGCACCCGGCGCGGCTTGCCCTGCTCGTCGACGGCGGCGAAGACGAGGTAGGCGGAGCCGACCTGCTGGGCGGGGCTGGATTCGTTCCAGCGCTCGGCCAGGACCCGCACGCCGACCTCCATCGAGGAGCGGCCGGTCCAGTTGACCTGGGCGCGCACATGGACGAGGTCGCCGATCCGCACCGGCTCGAGGAAGACCATCTCGTCCATGGAGGCGGTCACGGCCGGCCCGCCGGAGTGGCGCCCGGCGACCGCACCCGCCGCGTCGTCCACGAGCTTCATGATCACGCCGCCGTGCACCGTTCCCAGCAGGTTGGTGTCGACCGCCGTCATGATGTGGCTGAGGGTGATGCGGGACACGGAGGTGGGCCTGCCCGCCTGTTCATCCTCGGGCTTTTCGGTGACGAGTTCGGTCATACGGCCAGCCTAAGTGGCCCGCGGACGGCCGGGCCCCGCGCGGTCCGTGAGACAGCTCTCGCCCCCGCGGCAGCTCCGTGACATTGCTCTCGCGGTGCCCGCCGGATACAAACCGGAATACAGGCTTCCGTTATCCCAGGTCGGAATGGTGACGTCCCCTTCCGGTATGCGGCCAAAGGCCGCCGTGGCTTTGCATCAGCTCTGCAACAGCCCTGGCCCGATCCGGCACCCGCTCTATGGAGCACCCCGCCGCGGCATGCACACTCCTCCTATGAATGAGTGGCCCAATGGGTGGTCCGGCGACCAGAGCGGCAACCGGTACGGATACGGCAGCGGCAGTGCCGAGCCGGAGGGTGCGCGTGCCATGCCCCAGGTACGGCGCGACGCAGGCTCCGGCTACCAGCGGCACGAGCCGCCGCTGCCGCAGTCGATGTCCCCGCGCAGGGGCGCGACCGTGCCGCCGCAGCAGTCCCAGGGCTACGACGACTCGTACGACAGCGGTTACAGCACCGGCCAGGTCTACGGCGGCGGGGGCGGCGGGGGCCGTCGCGGCGACGACCTCGGCGACGGACGGCCCGGGCGGCCGCGCCCGCGCTGGGGCCGGCGGATCAAGTGGACCGTGATCACCCTGGTCGCGGTGCTCGCGGTGGCCTCGGTCGCCACCTACTTCTGGGCCGACGGCAAGCTCCGCCGCCAGGTGGACCTGAGCAAGGTCATCGACCGGCCGGTGACGGGCGACGGCACCAACTACCTGATCGTCGGCTCGGACAGCCGCGAGGGCATGTCTGCCGCGGAGAAGCAGAAGCTGCACACCGGCTCCGCCGCGGGCAAGCGCACCGACTCGATGATGATCCTGCACGACGGCAGCAACGGCCCGACGCTGATATCCCTGCCGCGTGACTCGGACGTCGAGATACCGTCGTTCGTCGGCTCGGACTCCGGCAAGAAGTACCCGGACACCGGGCGGCACACCAAGCTCAACGCGGCCTACGCCGAGGACGGCCCGGAGCTGCTGGTGCGCACCGTCGAGTACAACACCAAGCTGCACATCGACCACTACGTCGAGATCGGCTTCGCGGGCTTCGCCAACATCGTGGACGCCATCGGCGGCGTCGAGATGGACATCCCCAAGGCGTTCAAGGACAAGAACTCCGGCGCCGACTTCCCGGCCGGCAAGCAGACGCTCAACGGCCAGCAGGCACTCGCCTTCGTCCGCACCCGGCACGCCTTCGCCGGCCAGGACCTGGACCGGACGAAGAACCAGCAGAAGTTCCTGGCGACGCTGGCCAGCCAGACGGCCACCCCGGGGACCGTGCTCAACCCCTTCAAGCTCTACCCGACGATGAGCGCCGGACTGGCCACCCTCATCGTCGACAAGGACATGAACCTGTTCGACCTCGGCAGCATGTTCTTCGCGATGAAGGGCGTCACCGGCGGCGAGGGCAAGTCGATGAACATGCCCATCTCCGGCTCCACCGGCGGCAACCTCGTCTGGGACAAGGCCAAGCTCCGCCAGCTGGTCCAGCAGCTGAACAACGACGAGAAGGTCACCGTCAGCGGCAACTGACCACGCCCGCACGACGCGAGGGGCCCCGGACCGCCACTGCGGTCCGGGGCCCTCGCCGTGTGCCGTATCTGCGGCCTACTGCGGGAGGTTGCGCGCCATCACGATCCGCTGGACCTGGTTCGTGCCCTCGTAGATCTGCGTGATCTTCGCGTCGCGCATCATCCGCTCGACCGGGTAGTCACGGGTGTAGCCGTAGCCGCCGAGCAGCTGGACGGCGTCCGTGGTGACCTCCATGGCGGCGTCGGAGGCGTAGCACTTGGCCGCGGCGCCGAAGAACGTCAGGTCCTCGCCCTTGCCGCCGGCGGATATCCGCTCCGAGCGGGCGGCCGCGGCGTAGGTGAGCTGACGGGCCGCCTCCACCTTCATGGCCATGTCGGCGAGCATGAACTGGACGCCCTGGAAGTCGCCGATCGGCTTGCCGAACTGCTTGCGCTCCTGGACGTAGCCCTTGGCGTAGTCCAGGGCGCCCTGGGCGATGCCGAGCGCCTGGGCCGCGATGGTGATGCGGGTGTGGTCCAGGGTCTTCATGGCGGTGGCGAAGCCGGTTCCCTCGGCGCCGATGATGCGGTCGGCGGGGATCCGGACGTTGTCGAGGTAGACCTCGCGGGTCGGGGAGCCCTTGATGCCGAGCTTCTTCTCCGGGGCGCCGAAGGAGACGCCCTCGTCGCCCTTCTCGACGACGAAGGCCGAGATGCCCTTGGAACGCTTCTCGGGGTCGGTGACGGCCATCACCGTGTAGAACTCGCTGACGCCGGCGTTGGTGATCCAGCGCTTGACGCCGTTGAGGACGTAGTGGTCGCCGTCACGGACGGCCTTGGTCTTCATCCCTGCCGCGTCGGAGCCGGCGTCCGGCTCGCTCAGGCAGTACGAGAACATCCCGTCGCCCTTGGCCAGCGGGCCCAGGTACTTCGCCTTCAGCTCCTCGGAGCCGGAGAGTACCACCGGCAGCGAGCCGAGCTTGTTGACCGCCGGGATGAGGGAGGACGACGCGCAGACGCGGGCGACCTCCTCGATGACGATGACGGTCGCCAGGGCATCGGCGCCGGCGCCCCCGTAGGCCTCCGGGACATGGACGGCGTGCAGGTCGTTGGCGACCAGCGCGTCGTGCGCCTCCTGCGGGAAGCGGGCCTCCTCGTCCACCGCGGCGGCGAACGGCGCGATCTTCGCCTCGGCGAGCGAGCGCACCGACTCGCGGAGCATGTCGTGCTCCTCCGACGGCCGGTACAGATCGAAATCAGCGGTTCCCGCCAAGGTTTCTCACTCCCCTGAGAGCTGACTGCAGTGCTAACTACCGTTAAGTAACCCGTTATCTCTCCGGATTCTAGGCGCCGGATCCGGCTGCGGATACGTGAGGTTGCCGACAGTGACCCGCGGGGCGGGGCGAGCGGCTGGAGTGACCCGTTCCGAGCCCGACTATGCTCGGTCAGCGCCAATTGCCCGCCCGCCCGTCACACCCGACCACCACCCTGTATGCCGGCGCCCGCGCCGCCCCGCTTGTTTGGAGCATCCATGGCCCTCAAGATCACAGTGATCGGCACCGGCTACCTCGGCGCCACCCACGCCGCGGCCATGGCCGAGCTGGGCTTCGAGGTGCTGGGGCTCGACGTGGTCCCCGAGAAGATCGAGATGCTGCAGCGGGGCGAGGTCCCGATGTACGAGCCCGGCCTGGAGGACCTGCTGCGCCGCCATGTCGCCGGGATCGAGGGGGCGAGCGGGCGGCTGCGCTTCACCACCTCCTATGAGGAGGCCGGCGCCTTCGGCGATGTCCACTTCGTCTGTGTGAACACCCCGCAGAAGCACGGGGAGTACGCCTGTGACATGTCCTACGTGGAGAGCGCCTTCGACGCGCTGGCTCCGCATCTGACCCGGCCCGCCCTGGTGGTCGGCAAGTCGACGGTGCCGGTGGGCAGCGCGGCCCGGCTCGCCGAGCGGCTGGCCGCGGCCGCCCCGGCCGGCGCGGAGGTGGAGCTGGCCTGGAACCCGGAGTTCCTGCGCGAGGGCTTCGCCGTCCAGGACACCCTGCACCCGGACCGGATCGTGGTGGGCGTGGCCGGCGAACGGGGCGAAGAGCTGCTGCGTGAGGTGTACGCCACGCCGATCGCCGAGGGCTCCCCCTTCATCGCCATGGACTACCCGACGTCCGAGCTGGTGAAGACCTCCGCCAACTCCTTCCTGGCCACGAAGATCTCCTTCATCAACGCGATGGCGGAGATCTGCGAGGCGGCCGACGGCGATGTGGTGAAGCTCGCCGAGGCCATCGGGCACGACGACCGGATCGGCAAGAAGTTCCTGCGGGCCGGTATCGGCTTCGGCGGCGGCTGTCTGCCCAAGGACCTGCGGGCCTTCATGGCGCGCGCCGGTGAACTGGGCGCCGACCAGGCGCTGACGTTCCTGCGCGAGATCGACTCGATCAACATGCGGCGCCGCGGCCACATGGTCGAGCTGACCCGCAACGCGGTCGGCGGCGGCTTCCTGGGCAAGCGGGTCGCCGTGCTGGGCGCGACCTTCAAGCCGGACTCGGACGACGTCCGCGACTCCCCCGCGCTCAACGTCGCCGGCCAGATCCACCTCCAGGGCGGCCAGGTGACGGTCTACGACCCGAAGGGCATGGAGAACGCCCGGCGTATCTTCCCGACGCTGGCGTACGCGGACAGCGCGCTGGAGGCGGTGCGCGGCGCGGACGTGGTGCTGCACCTCACGGAGTGGCGCGAGTTCCGTGAACTGGACCCCGCCACGTTGGGCGACGTCGTCGCCGAGCGCCGCATCTTGGACGGCCGCAATGCCTTGGACCCGGACCTCTGGCGCAAGGCGGGCTGGACCTACCGGGCGCTTGGGCGCCCGTCCGCGTAGCGGATTTCTTCCCACGTTTTCGGCTGTCCCGCCGTGGTGGGCTTCTCGCCGTGGCGCCTGCGGCGGGCGTGGGTGGTCGACTTCCCCGCCGTGCGGGTTGCGCTTGCGCTGCGCGCCGCGGTCGCATGTTTTCGGCTGTCCCGCCGTAGTGGCGTCTCGCCGTAGCGCCTGCGGCGGGCGTGCGTGGTCGACTTCCCCACCGTGGTGACGTCTCGCCGTAGCGCCTGCGGCGGGCGTGGGTGGTCGACTTCCCCACCGTGGTGACGTCTCGCCGTAGCGCCTGCGGCGGGCGTGGGTGGTCGACTTCCCCACCGTGGTGACGTCTCGCCGTAGCGCCTGCGGCGGGCGTGAGTGGTCGGGTGCGGTGCCGCTCCTCCGGACTCCGTCCTGCGGCGCGGCCCCTCCCGTGAGTGGGGGGGAAAGACTCGTGGGGGCAAGCGTGATGGCGTCGACCGCGGGCGCCTGACCACCTACCTGCACCCCCACCGGCCTCCACCACCCCCAACGGAAGGGGCCGGACCGCAGGACGAAGTCCGGAGAGCCGGACCCGCAGCCGAACAGCCAGCGCAGCGACAACAGCCCGCCGCAGGCGCAACGACGACAAGCCACCACGGCGGGACGGCCAACAACGTGGGCGCACGGCAAAGCGCGGCGGGACAGCCAACAACGTGAGCGCACGGCAAAGCGCAACGGCGGGCGCCTGACCACCCACCCACACCCCCACCGGCCTCCACCACCCCCAACGGAAGGGGCCGGACCGCAGGACGAAGTCCGGAGAGCCGGACCCGCAGCCGAACAGCCAGCGCAGCGACAACAGCCCGCCGCAGGCGCAACGACGACAAGCCACCACGGCGGGACAGCCAACAACGTGGGCGCACGGCAAAGCGCGGCGGGCCAGCCAACAACGTGCGGCGTCAGATCACTGCGTGCGACGGCCCCCGTAGCTGCCGCTCCGCGCGCGCCACGTCCTCCGCCGCGCGCAAAGCGCGCACCGCGTTGTGCCAGGTGAGTTTGGCCAGGTCGGACTCGGACCACTTGCGGTCCAGGAGTTCGGCGATCAGGTGCGGGTAGCCCGCGACATCGGCCAGGTCGTCGGGGGTGAAGGCGGTGCCGTCGAAGTCGCCGCCGATGCCGATGTGGTCGACGCCCGCGACCTCCCGCATGTGATCGAGGTGATCGGCGACGGTGGCCGCGGTGGCCCTCGGGCGGGGGTGGGCGGCCTCGAAGGCGCGATGGACGCGCATGGCGTCCTCGGTGGTGTCGAGGTGGTGCAGCCCGTGTGCCCGCATGTTCTCGTCGGCGCGCCGGGTCCACTCGACGGCCGCGGGCAGCACGAACTTCGGCACGAAGGTGGCCATCGCGACACCGCCGTTGGCGGGCAGCTGCGCCAGCACGTCGTCGGGGATGTTGCGCGGATGGTCGCAGACGGCGCGGGCGGAGGAGTGCGAGAAGATCACCGGCGCGGTGCTGACGCGCAGCGCGTCGCGCATGGTGTCGGCCGAGACGTGCGAGAGGTCGACCAGCATCCCGCAGCGGTTCATCTCCCGGACGACCTCCTCGCCGAAGGCCGACAGCCCGTTGTGGCGCGGCTCGTCGGTCGCGGAATCCGCCCAGTCGATGGTGTCGTTGTGGGTGAGCGTCATGTAGCGCACGCCCAGCCGGTGCAGCGCGCGCAGGGTGGCCAGCGAGTTGTTGATGGAGTGGCCGCCCTCGGCGCCCATGAGGGAGGCGATCCGGCCCTCGGCGCGGGCCGCCTCCATCTCGTCGGCGGTGTGCGCCGCACGCAGCTCGCCGGGATGACGGGCGAGCAGCTCGCGCACCACATCGATCTGTTCGAGGGTCGCGCTGACGGCCTGGTCGCCCGCGTAGTCGGCGCGTACGTACACCGACCAGAACTGCGCGCCGACGCCGCCGGCCCGCAGCCGCGGCAGATCGGTGTGCAGATGCGCGGACTGGTCGCTGGCGATGTCACGCCGGTCGAGGTCGTAGCGGACCTGCTCCCGCAGCGCCCAGGGCAGGTCGTTGTGGCCGTCGACGACGGGCCAGCGGGCGAGCAGATCCCGGGCGGCGTCCAGGGAGGAGCTCACCGGCCGCCCCCGAAGCCGAAGCCGTCGGGGGAAGCGACCTTGTTGCGCAGCCGCTTGCCCTTCTCGGTGGCCTGGTCGTTCAGCTCCTGCTGGAACTCCCGCATCCGGCCGAGGAGTTCGGCGTCCGCGGTGGCGAGGATCCGGGCGGCGAGCAGCCCGGCGTTGCGGGCGCCGCCGACCGAGACGGTGGCGACCGGGACACCGGCCGGCATCTGCACGATGGACAGCAGGGAGTCCATGCCGTCCAGGTACTTGAGCGGGACGGGGACGCCGATGACCGGGAGCGGCGTGACCGAGGCGAGCATCCCGGGGAGGTGGGCCGCACCGCCGGCGCCCGCGATGATCGCCTTCAGCCCGCGGCCGGCCGCCTCCTCGCCGTACGCGATCATCTCGCGCGGCATGCGGTGCGCCGAGACGACATCGACCTCGTAGGGGATCTCGAACTCGTCGAGGGCCTGGGCGGCGGCCTCCATGACGGGCCAGTCGGAGTCGGAGCCCATCACGATGCCGATGAGCGGGCCGCCGGGCGCCGCGGGCGAGGGGGCGTCGGTGGCCGGTGCGGGGCGGGTGTCGGGCGACGGGCTGGACGTCATTCGGTGATCGTTCCTCGCAGATAACCGGCGGCATGAGCGGCGCGCTCGCGCACGTCGGCCAGGTCGTCGCCGTAGGTGTTGACGTGTCCGACCTTACGGCCGGGCTTCACGTCCTTGCCGTACATATGGATCTTCAACTGCGGGTCCCGCGCCATGCAATGGAGGTACGCGTAGTACATGTCGGGGTAGTCGCCGCCGAGCACGTTGGCCATGACCGTCCAGCGGGCGCGCGGACGCGGATCGCCCAGCGGGAGGTCGAGCACGGCACGGACGTGGTTGGCGAACTGCGAGGTGATCGCGCCGTCCTGGGTCCAGTGGCCGGAATTGTGCGGGCGCATGGCCAGCTCGTTGACCAGGATCCGGCCGTCCGCGGTCTCGAAGAGCTCGACGGCCAGATGGCCGACGACGCCCAGTTCCTGGGCGATCCGCAGCGCCAGCTGCTGGGCCTGGCCGGCGAGTTCCTCGTCGAGGCCGGGCGCCGGGGCGATCACGGTGTCGCAGACGCCGTCGACCTGGACGGACTCCACGACCGGGTAGGCCACGGCCTGGCCGTGCGGGGAGCGGACGATGTTGGCCGCCAGTTCACGGACGAAATCGACCTTTTCCTCCGCGAGGACGGGCACCCCGGCACGGAACGGCTCGGCGGCCTCTTTGGAGGATCGCACCACCCAGACGCCCTTGCCGTCATAGCCGCCGCGGACGGTCTTGAGGACCACCGGGAAGCCGTCCGGCGCCTGCCCGCCGCCGAGCTCCGCGGCGAAGCGCTCGACGTCCGCGGGGTCGGAGACGAGGCGGTGGCGCGGGCAGGGCACGCCGATCGCCGCCAGCTTCGCCCGCATCACCCCCTTGTCCTGGGCGTGCACCAGCGCATCCGGGCCGGGCCGGACGGGGATCCCGTCGGCCTCCAGGGCCCGTAGATGTTCGGTGGGGACGTGCTCGTGATCGAAGGTGATCACATCGCAGCCACGCGCGAACGCCCGCAGGGTGTCCAGATCGCGGTAGTCGCCGATGACGACATCACCGACCACCTGAGCCGCCGAGTCCTGCGGAGTGTCACTGAGGAGCTTGAATCTGATGCCGAGGGGGATACCCGCCTCGTGGGTCATACGGGCGAGCTGACCGCCGCCGACCATGCCGACTACCGGGAACGTCACGTCCCCAGGGTATCCGCACGGCGCCGCGGCCCCGACCCCGGCTTGGATGATCCTCTGAGTTCGCACGTTCGAAGATCGCCGACAGAGGACCGGCGCCGGCCCCGACTCCCGGGCCGGCGGGCACAGCCGGCGCCCGGAGTGGGCCCGGCGAGGGGGAGGCCGGATGGAGAACAGCGGCATAGCCAGGGGCACGCGGACGCTGGTGATCGCGATCGCGCTCACCGCGCTGCTGATCGCCCTGCACTCCGTTTTCAGCCAGCTGTCCGCGCCGCGGATCTATGACGCGGACGACACCGAGATCATGGTCTCCCCCGGTGACCGCTTCAGCGTGCAGGTCGACGACGAGGGCGCCGGCGGCTACCGCTGGATCATCGCCGACCCCCGCCCCGACCCGGCCGTCCTGCGGGCCACCGGCTCCCGGGTGGTCCCCGGCGGCGCACGAGCCGGCTCGGGCCCCGTCCGCCGGCTCGGCTTCCGGGCCGTCCACCCGGGCCGTACGGACTTACGGCTGCTGCGCTGCCGGCGCTGCGGCACCGGCGCGGCCGACGAGGCGGGCGCCCGCAGCCTCAACTTCCGGGTGACCGTGGGCTGACCGCTACGGACGTGTGGCGTTGCCTACGGAGTGAACGGATGGCGGGCAGCGGCGTCGAGCCGTGGTTAGCATGAGGGAGCGAGCCAGCGTTGACGGCCGCGGACACCGCCCACGACGGGGAGCTGAACGAACACCATGAGTGAACGGAGCGCACTGCGGTCGAGGCTGGAGGCGCTCACCCGGGAACTGGTGAAGTTCGGTGCGGTCGGCGGCGTGGGTGTCGTGGTCAACTTCGCGGTGTTCAACCTCGTCCGGCATCTGACCGAGGTGCCCGTCGTGCGGGCCAGCATCGTGGCGACCGTCGTGGCGACCGGTACCAACTACCTGGGTTACCGCTACTTCACCTACCGCGACCGCGACAAGCAGGGCCGCACGAAGGAGCTGACGCTCTTCCTGCTGTTCAGCGTCGTCGGCCTGGTCATCGAGAACGGTGTGCTCTACATCGCGACCTACGGCTTCGACTGGGACTCCCCGCTCCAGAGCAACGTCTTCAAGTTCCTCGGCATCGCCGTCGCCACGCTCTTCCGCTTCTGGTCCTACCGCACCTGGGTCTTCCGTGCGCTGCCCGCGCGGGAGGCGGTGGAGACCGCCGAGTCCTTCCTCGCCGACGGCTCGCAGCGCCCGCGCAGCGCCTCCAGGAGGTAGCCCCGGGCCGCCGGGGACGCCTTACTCCTCGGCGGCGGTGGGCTCCTGCTCCCGGGCCAGGAACAGCGCGAAGACCGGCGGATGCTGCTGGAGCAGCTCCAGCCGCCCGCCGTCCGCCTCCGCCAGATCGCGCGCCACGGCCAGCCCCAGGCCCGTGGAGTTGCGGCCGGAGACGGTCCGCTCGAAGACCCGTGAGCCCAGGTCGGGCGGGACGCCGGGACCGGCGTCGGTGACCTCGACGACGGCCTGGTTGCCGGTGACGCGGGTACGCAGCGCGACCGTCCCGTCACCATGCATCAGCGAGTTCTCGATGAGGGTGGCCATCACCTGGGCGACCGCGCCCGGCGTGCCGACGGCCCGCAGGCCCTTCTTGCCGGAGCGCACGATGGCCCGCCCCGCGCTGCGGTAGGCCGGCCGCCACTCCTCGATCTGCTGCTTGACCACCTCGTCCAGATCGAAGGCGACCGCCGAGCCGCTGCGCGGGTCGCGGGAATTGGTCAGCAGCCGCTGGACGACGTCCGTCAGCCGCTCCACCTGCGCCAGCGCGATGGTGGCCTCTTCCTTCACGGTGTCCGGATCGTCGGTGAGAGTGATCTCCTCCAGCCGCATCGACAGCGCGGTCAGCGGGGTCCGCAGCTGGTGGGAGGCGTCCGCGGCCAGCCGCCGCTCGGCGGTCAGCATCCGGGCGATCCGCTCGGCGCTGGCGTCCAGCACATCGGCGACCCGGTCCAGTTCCTGCACGCCGTAGCGGCGGTGGCGCGGGCGGGGGTCGCCGGAGCCGAGCCGTTCGGCGGTCTCCGCGAGGTCGGTGAGCGGCGCAGTCAGCCGGCGGCCCTGGCGGATGGCCAGGATGACGGCGGCGATGATCGCCAGCAGCGCCACGGCCAGGATGATGAGCAGCGTCCGGCCGATCTCCGCACTGACCGTGGAGCGGGACTCCTGGACCGTGACGGACTCCCCGCGGTCGCCGCGCACCGACGAGGCGATCACGTCGCCCGAGGGACGGTGCCCGATCTCGATCGGCGCCTTGCCGGGCACCTTGATCTCGGCGTGCCGCTTCGCGGTGATCTGCTCGGAGAGGATGCCCGGGGTGATCTTCTCGCCGCTGCCCAGCCGGCTCTCCACTATGCCGACCAGCCGGACCGCCTCCGAGGCCACGCTCTCCTGCGCACCGGACTGGATGGTGCGGGTCTCGACGATCACCAAGGAGACGCCGAAGACAGCGATCACGACGAGTACCACGGCGAGCGTGGAGTTGATCAGGCGGCGGCGCACGGGCCCCTAGCTCTTCTCGAAGCGGAAGCCGACTCCGCGGACGGTGGCGATGTAGCGGGGGTTGGCGGCGTCGTCCCCGAGCTTCTTGCGCAGCCAGGAGATGTGCATGTCGAGCGTCTTGGTGGACGACCACCACGTGGTGTCCCAGACCTCGCGCATCAGCTGGTCACGGGTGACCACCCGGCCGGCGTCCCGCACCAGGACCCGCAGCAGGTCGAACTCCTTCGCCGTGAGCTGGAGTTCCTCCTCGCCCATCCAGGCACGGTGCGACTCGACATCGATGCGTACGCCGTGGGTGGCCGGCGGCTGCTGGGGCTCGGCGGTGGAGCCGCGGCGCAGCAGGGCCCGTACGCGGGCGAGGAGTTCGGCGAGCCGGAAGGGCTTGGTGACATAGTCGTCGGCGCCGGCGTCCAGGCCGACTACGGTGTCCACCTCGTCGGCGCGGGCGGTCAGCACCAGGACGGGGAAGGAATGGCCTTCGTTGCGCAGCCGGCGGGCGACCTCCAGGCCGTCCATGCCGGGCAGCCCCAGATCCAGGACGACGAGGTCGATATTTCCCTGGAGACCGGCGTCGAGCGCCGTCGGGCCGTCCTCGCGGACCTCGACTTCGTAACCCTCGCGGCGCAGTGCGCGGGCGAGCGGCTCCGAGATGGACGCGTCATCCTCGGCGAGCAGTACACGGGTCATGGGCCGATGGTAGTCCGATGTATCCGCACCGAGGGGCGGACCAGCGCGGATGGCCCACGGCGGACCCGTGACTGCGCCGTTGGCGCCGTGAGCTGCGCAAGCGCGGGCGCGCGCGAGGGCGCGCGGGCGCCCCGTGCGACGCCCATGGTTCCCGGTAGCGGTGTGAGCGTTGTCTCACCCCGCCCAACCGCGCCGGAAGCAGACGTATGGTGTTTCGACGTCCATGGCACCACCGCCGGGCCGATGACTCTCAACTGACGTCACCGGCCCCCCGTTGTGTGCCGGGCCGGTACCACCGGCCCTGAAACACAACGATCGACCTGCCGACCGGGTCCGCCGCGCGCTTGCTCTTCGGGGGGCGTGGATGCCGGGGTATCGACCGTCCTGCCGGCCCCTCGCGGGGAGCCGAACCTCCCGGACGTGGGGGCGGACGTCGCTCCACCGGTGCCGGTCATCCCCCACCCGGGCGCGTATCGCCTGCGAACGCGTCCCGTAGCAGCAAGGAAGCATCCATGGCGTCCAGCCTGACGAAGGACGCGGCCCAGCAGGGGAACCCTGCGAACGGCGGCAAAACCTTCTTCGGCCATCCGCGCGGACTGGCCACTCTCTTCATGACCGAGATGTGGGAGCGCTTCAGCTTCTACGGCATGAAGGCCCTTCTCCCGCTGTACCTGATCGCGCCCGGCGGCATGCACATGCAGGCCACCACGGCCACGGCGATCTACTCCGTGTACATGGCGATGGTCTACCTGCTCGCCCTGCCGGGCGGCTGGATGGCCGACCGCTTCTGGGGACCGCGCAAGACGGTCGCCATCGGCGCCGGTGTCGTCATCGCGGGGCACATCACGCTCGCCCTGCCCACCGCGGCGACCTTCTTCGCCGGCCTCATCCTGGTGGCGCTCGGCTCCGGCCTGCTGAAGGCGAACATCTCCACGATGGTCGGCCACCTCTACGACGGCCCGCAGGACCCGCGCCGCGACGGAGGCTTCACGCTCTTCTACATCGGCATCAACCTCGGTGCCTTCCTCGCCCCGCTGTCCATCGGCACCGTCGGCGAGAGCGTCAACTGGCACTTCGGCTTCACGCTCGCCGCCGTCGGCATGGCACTCGGCCTCGGCCAGTTCCTGCTCGGCACCCGCCACCTGAGCGCGGAGAGCAGCGTCGTCGCCCAGCCCGCGACGCCCGAGGAGAAGGCGTCCGCGCTGCGCAAGGGCCTGATCTGGCTGGCCGTCGCGGCCGTGTTCTACACCCTGCTCGGCGTGAGCGGGAACTTCGCCGACTGGGCGCTGATGCCGATCACCATCGCCGGCCTGGTCATCCCGATCGCCGTCCTGGTCCGCATGAAGCGCGACAAGGACGTCACGGAGCTCGAGCAGTCCAAGCTCTCGGGCTACATCTGGTTCTTCGTGGTCGCCGCCGTCTTCTGGATGATCTACGACCAGAACGGCTCGACGCTGTCGATCTTCGGCGAGAACTCCACGACGAACGACCTGCTGGGATTCCACTTCCCGACGTCCTGGTACCAGTCGCTGAACCCGGTCTTCATCATGGCGCTCGCCCCGGTGGTCGCCTCGGCGTGGCTGTGGCTGAACAAGCGCGGCAAGGAGCCCAGCACCGCGGTCAAGTTCGCGTCCAGCCTCGCGCTGATCGGCCTCTCGTTCGCGGTCTTCCTCGTCCCGCTGCTCGACACCGCCGCCAACGGCGGCAGGGTCAGCCCGATGTGGCTGGTGGCGATCTACTTCGTCCAGACCGTCGGTGAGCTGTGCCTCTCCCCGGTCGGCCTGTCGGTCACCACGAAGATGGCGCCCGCCAAGTACAGCTCCCAGATGATGGGTGTCTGGTTCCTCGCGGTCACCGCGGGCGACTCCGTCTCCGGTCTGCTGACGTCGCCGCAGCTGAACGTCGACCTGAACAACTCGGTCTCGGTCACCGTCGAGGCCGCCCTCGCGGTCATCGCCGGCATCGGCATCTGGATTTCCCGCAAGCGGATCAAGGAGCTGATGGGCAGCGTCAACTGACGCCCTGCCGGCCCCGGACAGCGGAAGGGGGCGTCGCACCGCCGGTGCGACGCCCCCTTCGTGCATCCCGTGGACGTGCCGCGTCAGCGGATGCGTGCCCGGCGCCGCGGCAGGAACGTGAAGACCGCCCCGCCCAGCAGGATGGCCGTCCCGGCGAGGAGGCCCAGCGCCGTCAGTCCGCCGTGATCATTCGCACCGGTCTCGGCGAGGCCGCCGCCGGAGCCGCTGCCGCCCGAGGCGCCGGCCGCTCCCGCCGTGCCGCCCCCGGAGGCCGCCGCACCGCCCGAGGCGGCACCGGAGGTGCCGCCCTGCTGCGCCGCGGTGTCCAGGATGAGCGAGGCCCCCGGGTCCTTCTCCGGGGTGCAGGTGGTGGTCGTCCCGAGGGCGTTGACGGTGAGCACACCCGGGGTCAGCGTGGCCTTGCCGGTGGCGCCCGGCTTGTAGCTGCCCGTCAGGTCGGGGATCGCGATCGGCTGACCCGACTTGATCGGGCCGGCGTTCGCCGGCCCCGCGACCTTCACCGATCCCTTGTCCGCGCCTGCGACCTTGACGTCCATGGACGGCTTGACCGAGCCCGCGGGAATGTCCGCCGGGCTGTCCATCACGGACTTGGCGAACTTCACCGTCAGGTCGTAACCGCCGCTCTTCTTCACGGCGTTGATCTGGACCGGCGAGGTCGCCTTCTTGTCCCCGATGGGCGTCTTGCAGGCGTACGGGACCTGCACCTCCTTGCCCTTGTACGCGGTGCCGTCGGGGTCGCCGCCGGAACCGCCGGACGTGCTGCCGCCGGAGCTCGTGCCGCCCGACGCCGCGCCGCCGGAGGTGCCGGCGCTGGTGCCGCCGCCCGAGGTGCCCGACGTCGTACCGGCCGTGGTCCCGCCAGACGTACCGGCTGTCGTCCCGCCCGAGGTGCCGGCCGTGGAGCCGCCCGTCGTGCCGGACGTGGAGCCGCCGGTCGTGCCGCCGGAACCGCCCCCGCCGTCGGTCACCTTGATGGTGACCGCGGGCTTGACGGTCTCCTTGGGCGAACACTTGGTGTCCGTCGAGATCGGCTTGTTGACGTTGATGTTGTAGAAGCCGGGCGCGAGGGTGACCTCACCGGCCTTGGTCAGCTTCAGCTTGCCCTTCATGTCGGACAGCTTCATCGCGCCGCCCTTGGGGATCGGCGGATTCTGCCGTGGCCCCTCCATCGCCAGATCGCCGGTCTGTGCCCCGGCCACCTTGACCGTGCCGGTCGGCTGGACGGTGTTCTCGCCCAGATCGAGGATGTCGGGGTTCTTGGAAGCACCCTCCACCGTCTTCCAGACCACCTCGATCTCGTCGCCGACCTTGGCCGTCTCCGGCGCGCTGACCGCGACCTTGGTGGTGCCCTCGATCGGCGGCAGCCCCGATATCGGTGGCGGCAGACACTCCGTTTTGTACGAGACCTCCGCCGCCTGGGCGGTCCCGGCCGCGGCCATGATGCCCGCCCCCGCGAGCACCAGCGCGGCCGCCGAGGCCACCGCCGCTCTCCTCCGTTGCCTCATCACGCAGAACCTTTCGACGTCGGGCGTTCGGTTGATGTGGTCGTGGACGGTGCGGTGTCCGGGGTGAACCACGGCAGCCCCCCGGAGTCACCCGGCGTGCCGGGGCCGTCCGTGGAGCCGTCGTGCGCGGTGCGGTCCGTGCGGTCCGTGCGGTTCGTGCGGTCCGTGCGGTTCGTGCGGTCCTTGGTGCGGATGCGGGCGCGGATGCCGGGCGGCCGGCCGGCGGCGTGCGTGCCGCCCCGGTCCGGCCGGTGCGGACGGACCCGGTCCACGAGCGCCATCCCGATGCGGAACACCGCCGTCGGGATCACCACGCAGAGCAGCGCCCAGAAGAGCGTCACGCCCCAAGGGCGGCCGACCCCCCATGGCTGCTCGACCAGGGTCCGGCCGCCGTAGGCGAGGGAGACCAGATAGTCCCCGTGCGCGCCGGCCGGCAGCTCGACCGGCAGCGTGATCCGCGCCTTCTTCCCGGCGGGGACGGTCCCCCGCCACTGCTGCTCCTCCCACTTGGGTGCGAAGACGCCGTGCGAGGTGCCGACCCGGAAGACCGGGTCCCGGGCCGGCGTCGTGCCGAGATTGCCGACGGTGAGGGTCAGTTCGCGCTGCGCCGGGGCGCCGAACCAGGTCAGCAGGCCGCTGCTGCCCGTCAGCCGCGGCTGGGCGAGCACCGCCAGCCGGCCGGCGGTGGCCTCCCGGGGCAGCGGCGCCACCGGGTGGCCCGCCACCGTGAAGGGCACATCCGCCGCTGCCGCCGCCCCGGTCACGGTCGCCACATGCACCACACAGGGGCAGGGCTTGGGCGGTTCGGCGACCGGAAGCTTTCTGCGGAAGGCGCCGTGGGCGTCGGTGGTGACGGCCCTGCCGTCGGCGTTGGCGCAGGAGTTGCTGCCGCCGATCATGTTCTGTCCGCAGATCAGCAGCGTGAGCAGCGCCCCGGGCCGCCAGCCGTGGCCGGTCACCGTGAGGCTGCCGCCCTTGCCGGCCTCCTTGGCGGAGAGCTGGACGACGGGCGTGCCGTCGGCGGCGGCCTCCGCCCCCGCGGCGGGCAGGAGACCCCACGCCAGCGCCGCGCACAGGACGAGCACGGTCACCGCGCGCCCCCGCGTGCGGCCTCGGCACGTACCGGCGCGGGCCGTGCCGGTGGCCGCACTCCGGCGCGTACCGGTCCGGCCGTTCACGCGCGCGCTCCCGGTCCGGCGCCCGCCAATACGCCGGCCGTGTCCGCCGGTTCGTCCCCGGAGGGCCGCGTCCCACCGCCCGGCCCCGGGGCGGACTCCTCGCCCCGCCTCCCGCCCGGCCCCGCGCCGCGGCGTCGCCGGCGCAGGACCAGCAACCCGCCCGCACCCGCCGCGAGCAGCGGCAGCGGCGCGGCGAGGACCAGATCGAGGGCCCGGCCGGGTGCCAGCGCAGACGGCTGTGTACGGGCGGCCCGCCGCAGCAGCGGGCCGAAGAGCCCGTCGGCCCGCACCCCGATCCGTGGCCTGAGCGCCGTGGTGCCGCGGTTGACCAGCGTGTACCGGATGAGGGCCGCACCGCCCGCGCGACGCACCGACACCTTCTCGACGGTCAGCGCGAACAACACCGGCCCCGTCACCCGCAGATGGAGCGGTACGGTTGCCCGCCGTCCCGCCCCGGTCCCCTTGCCCACGCCGGTGGCGAACAGCGTGCCGGAGCGGTCACCGGGGGCCGCGTCGCGCGGGACGGTCACCGTGAACGGGACGCCCGCCCGGGTGTGCGGCGGGATCCGCACCTCCTTGGAGGCGAGCGTGAGCCACGCTCCGGCCCCGGAGCCGGAGCCGCGCAGCCGTACGGCGACGGTGCGGCCGGTGGGGTTGCTCAGGGACAGCCGGTCGGCCAGGACGGTGCCCGGCGCGCCCTCCAGGTAGAAGAACGGGCGGTCCGGGGCGCCCGGGGCGGCGCCGGCACCCGGGGCGGGGGCGGCGGACCAGCCCGGTGCTGCCGGTGCGGCGGCCGGCCGGGCCGCGGCCGCGGCGGGACACAGCAGCACGGCGGCGGTGGCGAGCATCGCACCGCTGACCGCTGTGCGGAGACGGAACGGCATCGGCGGCTCCTGCGGGTGCGAGGGGGTGCCCCCGCGTGCCGGCCGGGCACGCGGGCGTACGGGGAACGGGGGTGCACCGCGCGGGTCCTGGCGCCCCGCGCGGCCGTCAGGCCCGCTGGTGGCGCCGGGTCAGCCAGAGCACACCGGCCGCACCGGCCAGCAACACCGTGCCGCCGAGGGTGCCCAGCGCCACGGCGGAGTCCGCGGGTCCGGTCTGCGGCAGCTGGGCGCCGGAGGACCCCCCGCCCGTGGCCGCACCGCCGGCGCCTGGTGCGGCACCGCCGGAACCGCCGGTTCCCTTCACGTCCAGGGTCAGCGAGGGCTTGGGGTGGTTGCTCGGGGTGCAGGTGGTGGTGGTGCCCAGCGCCTTGATGGTGAGCGTGGCCGCCGTGAGGGTGACCTTGCCGCTGCCCTTGGGCGTGTACGTGCCGCTCAAGTCACTGATCTTTATGGGGGTGTTGGCCGGAATGGCCTTGTCGTTGGGCGGCCCGGCGACCGGCACCGTCCCGCTCTCCGCGCCGCCGAGAGTGATCAGCGCGCTCGGCTTCATGGCGCCCTTGCCCAGCTCGACGGGGCTGGAGGAGACGCCCTTCTGGAAGGACATCACCAGCTTGTACCCCCCGCCGGCGGGGGTGCCCTTGATGTCGATGGGCGAGACCGCGCCCTTGTTTCCGATCGGCGTTTTGCACTGGTAGTTGACGTCGACGACCTCGGCGTGGGCGGCCGGGGCGGTGAGCATCACCGCGGTCCCCGCCGCGAGCGCAGCCGCCGCGGCGAGGCCGGCGGCCCGGCCCGGGCGCCTGCCGTGCTGTTCGTGGAAGCGGGCCACCTCGAGTTCCCCTTCTCCCGGTGAACGCACCGCCGGATGTTACTGACGGCACATCAGATTTGGCGCTCAAGGTACGCCGGGGACCTTGCCGAGGGAAGGCACAGCACAGCCCCGATCGGCTCCGGGCCCGTGGCGACGGGGAATTCCGGCCCCCTCGGTACGAACCGGGGACACCGGACGGCAGGTTCCGCACACGACGAAGCGCGGGCCCGCAGGCCCGCGCTCAGCACTTCCGGTAGCGACACCGGCGCCTAGGACGGCGCGGCGAGCTCCGCCCAGACGGTCTTGCCCGTGCCGTCGGCGTTGCGCACCACGCCCCAGTCCAGGCACAGTCGCTGCACGATGAACATGCCGTGCCCGCCGGGGCGGCCCGGACGGTGCGGGCTGCGCGGCGCCGGCGCGCCCGCACCGAGGTCGCTGACCTCGAGGTGCAGCACTTTGGCGGTGCAGCGCAGCCGCAGCTCCTCGGGTCCTTCGGCATGCAGGCAGGCGTTGGTGACCAGTTCGGAGACGACGAGCAGCACATCCTCGGCCGCGGCACGCTGATCGGCGCCGGCGGCCGGCAGCCAGCCCCAGTCGTGCAGGGCCTGCCGGGCGAAGTCACGGCCGCGCGCCACAGCGCCCCGGGTGCCCGCCAGACGCAGCCGGCGGACCTGGCCCGCCGGAGTGGCGGGAGCCGGGGCGGCGGAAGCGCCGGCGCTGCCCGGCTCCGGGCCGAGATCGCCCGGCGGATACGGCCGGGTGGTGCTCATCAGCGCTTCACCTCACCGATTCGCCTGTTCACGGAAAACAGATACTGACTGATTCAACGGATTCAGATGTCTCCTGCCCGACCGGACCGTGAGAACACCCACTTCTTGGGTACGGAAGTTGTGACACGGACTACGTGCCCGGAATGCATGGTTCCGGACACCGCGTCACGTCAGTCGGTCAGAGCCGCGTCGAGAGAGTCATGCACCGTGAAGACCGCCTCCGCGCCGGTGATCTCGAAGACCCGGGCCACCACCGGCTGCATCCCGGCCAGATGGACCGCGCCCCCCTCAGCCTCCGCCTTCAGGCGCGCGCCGAGCAGCACATTGAGACCGGTGGAGTCCATGAACTCAAGGGGTGAGCAGTCCACCACCAAGCGTGCATACCCGTCGTCCACACACCCCTCCAGTGATTCACGCAACAGATCCGCGGTGTGGTGATCGAGCTCACCCGCGACCGTCACCACCGCGCTGGCGCCGTGATGGCGGATCTCGACATGAAGCCGGCCCCGGCTTGCACTGCCGACCGTCCCGCGGTCCATGCGTGCGCACCCCTCATTGCTGTCTAGACGACTGTTTGCTTACGACTGCGCTGGTCGAACCCTACGCCTTCCCGACGCGGGCCGGTAGCCGGAACAATCCGCATATTGCCCAATATACGGACACCGCGCACTTGCCATCTTCACGTAAAGCCAGGTAGGCGTAGAAGCACACATCCAACACGGCCGGCTTTGGAGGCGCCGCACACCGCAGCTTCGTGTAGAGGCATCGGCAGCCATATGCCGAGAACGATGGAGGAGACCATGTCACCCCGGCTCGACGAATTGCGTACCGACGACCAACGGCAGCCCGCTTCGTCGACACCCCCGTCCGACCCGACCGGGCTTATCCCTTCCCAGCTGCTCCCTGCTGAATCAGAACTGGCAGAAGAGCCTGAGATCGATGGTCTGCCCGAGATCCCGCCGTTCGACGAGGTGGGCCCGGTGGACGCGAGGGCTCTGTCCAAGACCCTCTTCGAGCGGTTCGAGACCCTCGAAGAAGGCACCCACGAATTCGCGTACGTCCGTAACACGCTGGTCGAGCTCAACCTCGCCCTGGTGAAGTTCGCGGCCTCCCGGTTCCGTTCCCGCAGTGAGCCCATGGAGGACATCGTCCAGGTCGGCACGATCGGCCTGATCAAGGCGATCGACCGCTTCGAGCTGAGCCGTGGCGTCGAGTTCCCGACGTTCGCCATGCCGACCATCATCGGCGAGATCAAGCGTTTCTTCCGCGACACGAGCTGGTCGGTGCGCGTACCGAGGCGGCTGCAGGAGCTGCGGCTGGACCTCGCCAAGGCGGGCGACGAGCTGGCGCAGAAGCTGGACCGCGCGCCCACCGTGCAGGAGCTCGCCGAGCGCCTCGACATCAGCCGCGACGAGGTCGTCGAGGGCATGGCCGCGAGCAACGCGTACACCGCGAGCTCGCTGGACGCCCAGCCCGAGGAGGACGACAGCGAAGGCGCGCTGGCCGACCGCATCGGCTACGAGGACCACGGTCTCGAAGGCATCGAGTACGTGGAGTCCCTCAAGCCGCTGATCGCCGAACTCCCCTCGCGCGACCGGAAGATCCTCTCGCTGCGGTTCGTCGCCAACATGACGCAGTCCGAGATCGGCGAGGAGCTGGGCATCTCCCAGATGCACGTCTCCCGTCTGCTCTCGCGCACGCTGGGAAAGCTGCGCAAGGGCCTGATGATCGACGAGTGAGCCACCGCGGTCACTGCCGGTCGCCCACGACCGGCGGCCGCCCGCGCGAAGGAGGGCCCGCCCCGGGGTTGTTCGGGACGGGCCCTCCTTCGCGTGGCACGGGGCGCGGCCGGACGCCGTGTAACGGCCGCCCCGGCGGAGGCCGTCAGACGAGGACGCCCTTGTGCCACACGGCCGAGACGAGCGGGACGCCCGGCCGGTAGGCGAGGTGGACGTGCGAGGGCGCGTCCAGCAGGGCCAGGTCGGCGCGGGCGCCGGGGGCGATCCGGCCGATGTCCGTACGGCGCAGGGCACGGGCGCCGCCCGCGGTCGCCGCCCACACCGCCTCGTCGGGGGTCATCCCCATGTCACGGACGGCGAGCGCGATGCAGAACGGCATCGAACTCGTGAAGGACGAGCCGGGGTTGCAGTCCGTGGACAGCGCGACGGTGGCGCCCGCGTCGAGCAGCGGGCGGGCGTCGGGCCACCGGGCGCGGGTGGAGAACTCGGCGCCGGGGAGCAGGGTGGCGACCGTCTCGGACTGGGCGAGGGCGTCGATGTCGGCGGCGCTGAGGTGGGTGCAGTGGTCCGCGGAGGCCGCGCCGACTTCGACGGCGAGCTGGACGCCGGGGCCGTGGCCGAGCTGGTTGGCGTGCACCCGCGGCACCAGCCCCTTGGCCTTGCCCGCGGTGAGGACGGCACGGGCCTGGTCGCCGTCGAAGGCGCCCTTCTCGCAGAAGACGTCGACCCAGCGGGCGTGCGGGGCACAGGCGTCCAGCATCGGGCCCGTGACGAGGTCGACGTAGCCGGCCGGGTCGTCGGCGTAGTCGGGCGACACGATGTGGGCACCGAGGAAGGTGACCTCGTCGGTGTGCGCGGCGGCGATGCGCAGGGCGCGGGCCTCGTCCTCGACGGTCAGGCCGTAGCCGGACTTGGTCTCCTGGGTGGTGGTGCCCTGGCGGAGCGCCTCGGCGAGATAGCGGGCCACGTTGGCGTGCAAGGCCTCGTCGGAGGCGGCGCGGGTGGCGGCGACGGTGGTGCGGATGCCGCCGGCGGAGTAAGGGCGGCCGGACATCCGGGCGTTGAACTCCGCGGTGCGGTCGCCGGCGAAGACCAGGTGGGAGTGGGAGTCGACGAAGCCGGGGACGGCGGCCCGGCCGGCGGCGTCGACGGCGTTGTCAGTGGCGGGTGCTTTGCTGGAAGCACCGACCCAGGCGATGCGGTCGCCGTCGATGACGACCGCCGCGTCCTGGATCAGACCGAGGGGGCCTTCACCGAGGGAGGGGTCGTTGGTGACCAGCTGGGCGATGTGGGTGAGGGCGGTGGTCGGCGCGGAGGTCGTCGTCATCGCGGGGGTGTTCTCCTTCAGCCGCGTACGGCGGCGATGGACTCTGCCAGGGCGGTGGGTACGTCGGCGAGAAGAGTGTGCACGCCGTCGCGGACGATCTGCCGCCCGCCGACGATGGTGTGTCGCACATCCGCGGCGGAGGCGGCGAATACCGCCGTCTCGGCGCCCAGCCGGGGAAGTGGCCCGGCGGTGCGTACGGAGTCCAGTGCGATCGTGGTGAAGTCGGCCAGCGCGCCTGCCTGCAGGGCGCCGGCGTCTTCCCAGCCGAGGGCCGCATGACCGTCGGCGGTCGCGGCGCGCAGCAGGGCGGCGGCCGTCCAGTGCCCGCGGGTGCGGGTGCGCAGCCGTTCGTCGAGCTCCATGGCGCGGGCCTCTTCGAGCAGGTCGATGACGGCATGGCTGTCGCTGCCGAGGGACAGCGTGCTGCCGCGGCCCTGGAGGCGGGCGGCCGGGCCGATGCCGTCGGCCAGATCGCGTTCGGTGGTGGGGCACATGCACACGCCCGTGCCGGAGTCGCCGAGCAGCTCGACGTCCTCGCCGGTGAGATGGGTGGCGTGCACGGCCGTGGTCCGCGGGCCCAGCACCCCGTGCTCGGACAGCAGTTGGGTGGGGGTCCGGCCGTGGGCCTCGTGGCAGGCGTCGTTCTCGGCGGTCTGCTCCGAGAGGTGGACGTGCAGGGGGGCCTGCCGCCCGCGGGCCCACTCGGCGACGGTGGCGAGCTGGGCTGCGGGCACGGCGCGTACGGAGTGGAGGGCGGCGCCGATGCGGGCGTGCTCGTGGCCGTCCTTGAGGGCGTCGGCGCGCTGGGCCCAGCTCTCGGCGGTGCCGTCGGAGAAACGCAGCTGGTGGTGGTTGGGCGGGGCGCCGAAGCCGGCCGAGAGATAGGCGGTGTCGAGGAGGGTGATGCGGATACCGGCGTCGGCGGCGGCCGCGAGCAGCGCCTCGCCCATGGCGTTGGGGTCGCCGTAGCGGGTGCCGCCGGGCGCGTGGTGGAGGTAGTGGAATTCGCCGACGCAGGTGATGCCGGCCAGCGCCATCTCGGCGTAGACGGCGCAGGCGAGGGCGTAATAGGTGTCGGGGGTGAGCTTGTCGGCGACGCTGTACATGACCTCGCGCCAGGTCCAGAAGGTGCCGGTGCCGACCTGCACGGTGCCGCGCAGGGCGCGGTGGAAGGCGTGCGAGTGGGCGTTGGCGAGACCGGGCAGGGTCAGCCCGCGCAGCGTGGTGGCGCCGGGCGGCGGGGTGTCGACCCCGGTGCGGACGGCCGTGATCCGCCCGTCCGCGACGTCCACGGCCACGCCCGGCTCGACGTGCGTGTCGAGCCAGGCGTGTTCGAGCCAGTAGGTCGTCGGTGTGGCCTGCGTCGTCAGCGGCACGCCAGCCCCTCCAGTACGTCGGCGAGTGCGGTGACCCCGGCGGCGCAGTCGTCCTCCGCCGCCGCTTCGGCGGGTGAGTGCGACACCCCGGTGGGGTTGCGTACGAACAGCATGGCGGTGGGGACGGTCCCGGACAAAATACCGGCGTCGTGTCCGGCGCCGGTGCCCAGCACGGGCACGGTCCGCTCCCGCCCCTTGCCGAGGATCGCGCTCAGCTCGTCCCGCAGGGCGTGCTGGAACTCCACGACGGGGGTGAAGGATTCGCGCACGACGGTCAGGTCCACGCCGTCACGGGCGGCGCGCTCGGCGGCCGCCTGCTCGATCCCGGTGATCACGGTGTCCAGGGTGTCCTGGTCGGGCGCCCGGGAGTCCAGCCAGCCGCGCACGAGCGAGGGGATGGCGTTGACCCCGTTCGGCTCCACACTGATCTTCCCGAAGGTGGCCAGGGCGCCGGCCAGCCGGGCCTGTTCCCGCGCGGCGAGCACGGTCGCGGCGTAGCTGAGCATCGGGTCGCGGCGGTCCTCCAGGCGGGTGGTGCCGGCGTGGTTGGCCTCGCCCTGGAAGTCGAACCGCCAGCGGCCGTGCGGCCAGATGGCGGAGGCGATGCCGACCGGGTCGCCGGACAGGTCCAGGGCGCGCCCCTGCTCGACGTGGAGTTCGACGAACGCGCCGATCCTGGCGAGCCGTTCGGGGTCCGGCCCGATGGCTTCGGGGTCGTGGCCGGCGCTCTCCATGGCCTGCGGGAGGCTGATGCCGTCGCCGTCGCGCAGCCGGTGCGCGGCCTCGGTGGTCAGTGCCCCGGCGGCGAGCCGGGAGCCGACGCAGGCCAGGCCGAAGCGGGCGCCCTCCTCGTCGCCGAAGTTGACGATCGCCAGCGGCCTGTCGAGCTCCGCTCCCCTTTGGCGGAGTTCGTCCAGCGCGGCGAAGGAGGAGACGACGCCCAGCGGGCCGTCGAAGGCGCCGCCGTCCGGCACGGAGTCCAGGTGGGAGCCGGTGACGACGGCGTCGCCGGGGGCCACGTCCTGGTGACCGGTGGCGCCGAGCCAGGCCCACTGGTTGCCGTTGCGGTCCAGCTCGTAGGCGAGCCCGCGGGCCTCGGCCTGGGCCCGGAACCACGCGCGGCAGTCGGCGTCGG
Source organism: Streptomyces sp. NBC_01454 (assembly GCF_036227565.1). NCBI lineage: Bacteria > Bacillati > Actinomycetota > Actinomycetes > Kitasatosporales > Streptomycetaceae > Streptomyces > Streptomyces sp. NBC_01454. The sequence goes on along the minus strand of NZ_CP109460.1, from coordinate 4,993,531 downwards.
CCCCGGTCCACGCGTAGCGGCGGTAGCCCCCGGAGGAGGAGTCGCGGCCCAGCGGCCGCAACTCCTCCCACATCTCGTGGAACGAGGCGGTCACGCGCCCTCGCCCTCGCGCATCGGGATGCGGACACCGCGCTCGGCGGCCACCTCGTCGGCGCGCTCGTAGCCCGCGTCGACATGCCGGATGACGCCCATACCGGGGTCGTTGGTGAGCACCCGGCGGATCTTCTCGCCGGCCAGCGGGGTGCCGTCGGCGACGGTGACCTGGCCGGCGTGGATCGAGCGGCCCATGCCGACGCCGCCGCCGTGGTGCAGCGAGACCCAGGAGGCGCCCGAGGCGACATTGACCATGGCGTTGAGCAGCGGCCAGTCGGCGATCGCGTCCGAACCGTCCTTCATGGCCTCGGTCTCGCGGTAGGGCGAGGCGACGGAGCCGCAGTCGAGGTGGTCACGGCCGATGGCCAGCGGGGCCTTGAGCGTTCCGTCGGCGACCATCTCGTTGAAGCGCTCGCCGGCCTTGTCGCGCTCGCCGTAGCCGAGCCAGCAGATGCGGGCGGGCAGGCCCTGGAAGTGGACGCGCTCACCGGCCAGCTTGATCCAGCGGGCCAGCGACTCGTTCTCCGGGAAGAGGTCCAGCATCGCCTTGTCGGTGGCGGCGATGTCCCGGGCGTCGCCGGACAGCGCGGCCCAGCGGAACGGCCCCTTGCCCTCGGCGAACAGCGGGCGGATGTAGGCGGGGACGAAGCCGGGGAAGGCGAAGGCCCGCTCGTATCCGGCGAGTTGGGCCTCGCCGCGGATCGAGTTGCCGTAGTCGAAGACCTCGGCGCCGGCGTCCATGAAGCCGACCATGGCCTCGACGTGCCGGGCCATCGACTCGCGTGCCCGCTGGGTGAAGTCGGCGGGCTTCGCGGCGGCGTAGGCGGCCATGTCGTCGAAGTCGATGCCGACCGGAAGGTAGGCCAGCGGGTCGTGGGCGCTGGTCTGGTCGGTGACGATATCGATCGGCGCGCCCTCGGCGAGCATCTGCGGCAGCAGCTCGGCGGCGTTGCCGAGCAGGCCGATGGACAGCGGCTTGCGCTGGTCACGGGCCTCGACGGCGAGCTGGAGCGCATGCGCGAGGCTGTCCGCGCGCACGTCCAGGTAGCGGTGCTCGATGCGGCGCTCGATGGCGCGCGGGTCGACGTCGATGCAGATCGCGACGCCGTCGTTCATGGTGACGGCGAGCGGCTGGGCGCCGCCCATGCCGCCGAGGCCGGCGGTGAGCGTGATCGTCCCGGCCAGCGTGCCGCCGAACTTCTTCGCCGCGACGGCCGCGAAGGTCTCGTAGGTGCCCTGCAGGATCCCCTGGGTGCCGATGTAGATCCACGAACCGGCGGTCATCTGCCCGTACATGGTCAGACCGAGGGCCTCCAGGCGGCGGAACTCCTCCCAGTTGGCCCAGTCGCCGACGAGGTTGGAGTTGGCGATGAGCACCCGCGGCGCCCACTCGTGCGTCTGCATCACGCCGACCGGCCGGCCGGACTGGACGAGCATCGTCTCGTCCTGCTTGAGCGTGGTGAGCGTGCGCACCATCGCGTCGAAGGAGCGCCAGTCACGTGCGGCCTTGCCCGTCCCGCCGTAGACGACGAGCTGGTCCGGGTGTTCGGCCACCTCCGGATCGAGGTTGTTCTGCAGCATGCGCAGCGCGGCTTCCTGCTGCCATCCCCGAGCACTCAGCTCCGTACCGCGCGGTGCCCGCACGGGTCGCGGTCCCGACATGGGCCGTGCCTCCCTGACGTCGAATGGATTGAGCTATTCACATATTGATGTCGGTGAATAGCGTTAGTCAACAGGGTGCGGGGACGGCGCGCGCCGCATGGCACGGGATCCGGCCTACCGGCGGAGGATTTTTGACTTTCCCACCAGGAAAGTCTGTGCTAACTTTCCTGGTGGGAAAGTCAACGGGGAACGCATGAACGCCTTGGGGAGGCGATGGCCATGAGCACACCGGTGGATGCCGAACGGGCCTGGCAGGATCTGCAGCGCATCCGGGTACCGCAGGAGCGGGTCTACGACGAGGTCGAGAGAAGCGCCCGGAGCGACGCCGGGCCGACGTACGTCACGGCCGCCGTGATGTGGGTGTTCCTCGCCGTCACGGGCCTGGATCTGCCCATGTGGGCCTTCTGGCTGGTACTGACCGCCTACTTCGCCGTACTGAGCACCGTCGCGGTGATCCACAACCGCAGAAGCCGGATCCGGCTGCACCGCTCACGCCACAGCTGGCGGTCGTTCGCCACCTTCTTCGCGGGCATGGTGGTCACTCTCGCGACCATCCTGGCCTCCGGCTTCGTGGCCGACCGGCTGGCACTGCCGTGCGCCAGCCTGATCCAGGCCACCGTTTCGACCGGCGCCTTCGTGCTCTTCGTCGGCCCGGCGAACCGCTGGGCGGTCAGCGCACTGCGCGACCGCGGCACGAGAGCCATCCAGGAAGGGGTGGGCCGATGAGCACGCCGAGCGGCTTCGACGAACTGATCCACCCCTCCACCCGCCTGTCCGTGGTGGCCCTTCTCGCCGCCACGGAGTGGGCCGACTTCTCCTTCATCCGCGACAGCCTCTCGCTCAGCGACTCCGCACTGTCCAAGCAACTGCACACCCTGGGAGAGGCCGGATATCTGGAGCTCCACAAGGAGGGCGCCGGCCGCAAACGGCGCACCAAGGTCCGGCTGACCAGCCGCGGCCGCACCGCCTTCGAGGGACATGTGGCCGCACTCCGGGCCATCGTCGAGGGCGCGGGACCGGCAGCGGACACCACTGCGGCGACGGAGTCCGCCGCGGCGCCGGCCTCAGGGACACAGGACCAGCAACAGCGCGCGGAGGCGGGCCGATGACCACGACCGAGCACCCGATCACGACCCCGGCGGCGACCACGCCGGCGGCGGCCCCAGGATCCGGCACGGCCCATGAAGGCGTCGTCCAGGTACGGGACTTGCGGATGTCGTACGGCGGCACCACCGTCCTGCACGGCATCGACCTGGAGATCCACCGCGGCGAGATCTTCGCACTGCTCGGCCCCAACGGCGCCGGGAAGACCACCACGGTCGAGATCCTGGAGGGCTTCCGGCAGCGTTCCGCCGGGGAGGTCCGCGTCCTGGGGACGGACCCGGCGCGCGGTGACGACGCCTGGCGCGGCCGGGTCGGCCTGGTGCTCCAGTACTGGCGCGACCACCGCCGCTGGCAGGTCGCCGAGCTGCTCGCGCACTTCGCCACGTACTACCCGCACCCCCGCGACCCGTCCGAGCTGCTGGCCCTGGTCGGCCTCACGAAGCAGGCCGGCCGACAGGTCGGCCAGCTGTCCGGCGGTCAGCGCAGGCGCCTGGACGTGGCCCTGGCCATCGTCGGCCGCCCCGAAATCCTCTTCCTGGACGAGCCGACCACCGGCTTCGACCCCGAGGCCCGGCGCGACTTCCACGATCTGGTCGAACGTCTCGCCCGCGACGAGGGCGTGACGATCCTGCTCACCACGCACGATCTGGCGGAGGCCGAACGGCTGGCCGACCGGATAGCGATGCTGGTCAACGGCCGGATCCGGATCTCCGGCACGCCGGCGGAACTGGCCCGGCAGGCCGCCGCCCAGGCCGAGGTCCGCTGGACCGGGGCCGACGGCACGGCCCGCCAGGAACGCACCGCCGACCCGTCCCGGCTGGTCTGGGAACTCCACCACGAGACGGGCGGACCGATCGCCGATCTGGAGGTCCGCCGCCCGACGCTGGAGGACACCTATCTGCACATGGTGCACCAGGACGACGGACACGGGGACGGCAGCAGCGCCAGTGACGGGACCGGGGCCGGGACCGAGGCCGGGACCCGAGCCGGGGCCGGGGCCGACGCCCCGGAGGGGGAGGAACGAGCCGCATGAGGGGGACCGATATGACAGCCGCAGCGCAAGCAACAACGACAACGGGGACGGGAACGGGCACGGCCGAGGGGGCCGACACGACAGGCGCGACGGAGGCGCCGGGCACCGCCGGCGCGACCGGCCGGACCGGGCCTGGGCAGCCGCACGGCGCGGCCCCGGGGAAGACCGCACCACGCTCCCGCCGCCGTTCCTGGCGCTCCGGCTTCCTGCGCGGGCGGATCGAACTGCGCCACCTCCTGCGTAACCCCAAGGAGATGAGCGGCCATGTGATCAATGTCGTCGTGGCACTGCTGCTCGCGAGCTATATCCACGGCAAGGTGCCCGGCACCCATGTCCCCATGGCCCATCTGACGCTCGCGGGCTTCTCCGCCTATCTGCTGTTCCAGATCGGGCTGGTCAACCTCCCGCAGATTCTGGTGACCGAGCGCGAGGAGGGCACCCTGCTGCGGCTGCGCGCCACTCCCGGCGGCATACCCGCCTACCTCATCGCCAAGTCGCTGCTGGTGGTCGTGATGGCCTTCGGCACCCTGGCTCTGCTGCTGGGAGCCGCCGCCCTGCTGGTGGACGGGCCGCTGCCGCACGGGCCCGACGGCTGGCTGACGCTGCTGTGGGTCAGCGCGCTGGGACTGCTCGCCGTCGTACCGCTGGGCGCGGCCATCGGCGCCGTGCTGCCGAACCCGCGCGAGGCGCTCGCGCTGATCATGCTGCCCACGATGGCGCTGCTGTTCACCTCGGGAGCGATGTTCCCGCTCGGCTCGCTTCCCGCCCTGGTCCAGAAGATCGCCTCGGTCTTCCCCCTCAAGTGGATGGCCCAGGGCCTGCGCTCCGCCCTCCTGCCGGACGCCGCACGCGCCGCGGAAGCGGCCGGCTCCTGGGAGCTGCCGAAGGTGGCCCTGATACTCGGCGCCTGGGCCCTCGCCGGCTTCCTCCTCGCGGTCCCGCTGCTCCGCCGCGCCGCCCGCCGCGAGTCCGGCTCCCGTCTCTCCGAACGCCACCGCAAGGCGGGACTCAGCGGCAGCCAGGGGGCGTGACGGGCGTTGCGTGACCCGGGATTCGCGGGTCCCAGGGCGCACCGTGGTGTCGGGGCCGTGTGGCCCCGGGACCGTGTGGCCCGGGGCGTCGCGTGACCTTGGTGCCGCTCGCGCGGTCCGGACAGGTGTCGGACAGCGCGGGCGGCACACAGGGCGCGCCGCGGGCAGAGCCGGCCGGCGGGTCTGCGGGTCTGCGAGCCAGCGGGTCAGTGAGCCGGTGAGCCAGCCCCCGGCGGACCGGCGGACCGGCGGGCCGGTGGGTTGGTGAGCGTCGGACCGGTGCCGGTAGGGCGATGGCTCGGTGGGTCCGTATACAGGGCCTCCCCCCAGCGCCTGCCATCGCCGGAGGCCTGCCCCCGGCCCACGGCCCCGGCCCCCGGCCGCCGGACGGCTCCGGAGGCTCTCTCGGCGGGCCCCGTCGAAGGCCATCGGACGGCTTCCGGCGGCTTCCGGTATCAGTTGGCGTGCCGCCCCCACCCAATGATGAAGTTGTCTCATGAACTTCACGGACCGAGACCGGGCCGTACGGGCCGCCATTGCACAGGGACTGGTGGGGCCCGGGGAGCCCGTTGCCGGGCTGCTCGATATCGCCGGGATCCGGCGGTCGGCGGCCGAGCTGCGGGCCGCCTTCGAAGAGTTCACGGCCCCCGGTACCCCGGTGCTGCACGCCTTCGCGGTGAAGGCCGCCTCGCTCGTACCGGTCCTGCGGGTGCTGGCGCAGGAGGGCCTCGGGTGTGAGGTGGCCAGCCCCGGTGAGCTGGCGCTGACCCGTGCCGCCGGTGTGCCCGTGGCGCGGACGGTCCTGGACTCGCCGGCCAAGACCCGCGCCGAGCTGCGGGAGGCGCTGGCCCTCGGGATCGCCGTCAACGCGGACAACCCCGAGGAACTGGCCCGTATCGACTCCCTGATGGCCTCCGCGCCGAGCGGCGCCCCCCTCGGTCTGCGGGTCAACCCCCAGATCGGCGGCGGCAGCATCGGGGCGATGAGCACCGCCACCGACACCTCCAAGTTCGGTGTCGGGCTGCGGGACGAGGGCGCCCGGGAGTGGGTCGTTCGCGCCTTCCTCGCCCGCCCGTGGCTGACCCGGCTGCATGCCCATGTCGGTTCCCAGGGCATGCCGATGGAGCTGATGACCGCGGGTGTCCGGGCCCTGTACGTCCTCGCCGAGGAGATCAACGAGAGGGCCGGCCGGCGTCAGGTCGACACCCTCGACATCGGCGGCGGCCTGCCGGTCAACTTCTCCTCGGACGCCGTCACCCCGACCTACCGCGAGTACGTCGCACAGCTCCACGCCACCGTGCCCGGCCTGCTGTCCGGACGCTATGGGCTGGTCACCGAGTTCGGCCGCTCGCTGCTGGCCAAGCACGGTACGGTCCTCGCCCGCGTCGAGTACGCCAAGTCGGCGGGCGGCCGGCCGATCGCGGTCACCCATGCCGGTGCCCAGGTCGCCACCCGTACGGCCTTCGTCCCCGAGTCCTGGCCGATCCGGGTCGCGGCCTACGACGCCGAGGGCCGGCCCAAGACGGGTGCTCCGGTGGCACAGGACGTCGCGGGACCGTGCTGCTTCGCGGGTGATCTGGTCGCCGAGAACCGGCCGCTCCCCCTCCTGGAGTCCGGCGACCATGCCGCCCTCCTGGACACCGGCGCGTACTACTTCTCCACCCACTTCGCCTACAACTCCCTCCCCCGCCCCGGGATTTACGGCTATGCGGCGGAGCCGGACGGCACCGTCCGCTTCGCCACCGTCCGCACCCCGCAAACACTGGAGGAACTCACCGCGGAGAGCGGCGGCGCCCACGCGGAGTCACTGCACGACCTGGGCAGGCAGTAGGCCCCCAAGCCACGACGCCCCAAGGCCCCAAGGCCTCAAAGCCCCAAGGCCTCGGAGGCAGCGGCCCCTCAGCGACCGACCCGCGCTCCCCCGGCCCCGGCTCCCCCGGTCCGCGCCCCGGCCGTCCGCGCCCCGGCCGCCGTGCGTGCCCCGCCAGGGCGGGCGTCGCCGGCGGCCGTTCCGGTCAGCAGGTATGCGCGGACCTCCTTGCCCGCGGCGCCGCCCCGACGGGCGGATTCGGTCCGGACCCACAGCAGCGCCTCGTGCCGCCGCTCCCAGCGGCCCAGCCACCGCGCCTTGCCCCACAGGCCGAGCGCGGCCCCGGCCATCAGCAGCCCGCCGGCCGCCGGCAGCACGAACGACGAACCGACCGCCGCCAGGAAGGCGAGCAGCAGCCACCAGCGGTGGGCCCGCCGCCAGCTGCGGAGGGTGACCGAGCGGTCCTGGAGGATCACGGCCTTCCCGGCGCGCGAGGCGGCGCGGGCCAGCGCCGCATACCGTCCGCGCCGGGCCGCGCCCACCACCAGCGCCGCGCCCACGCCCAGCGCCGCCCCCGCCGCCAGCCCGATCGTCCGGCCGGTCAGCCCCGGTACCAGCGCTCCGATCCCCGCGGCCAGCAGTCCCGGCCACCACAGCCAGCCGGCCGGTGCCCGTACCAGCACCGCCACCCGGACCAGCCCATATGCCCCGCGTCCCACGACAGACCTCCTCGCCCCGAGACCGCTGTGCCCCCTTCTGTCCGCACAGCCGTACGGCGGCGGATCGTAGCCAGCCGGGATGAGGATTCCCTGAGACGGCGCGACGCCCGCTCCCGGGCTACCGGGCCCTCACTCGACGAACAGCCCGCGTTCCGCCGCCCTCGCGTCGAATTCCTCCAGGCGGGCCTGGGCGTCCGGGAGGGCGTCGCACATCGCCTCCAGCAGGACCCGGCCCAGCAGCATGGGGGCACACGCCGTGTCGAAGGACAGCCCGGTGCCGACGGGGGCGGGGAGGAGGAGGTCGGTGTGGTGGGCGACGGGGGCGAAAGCGCTGTCGGCGACGGTGACGACACGCAGCCCGGCGGTGCGGGCGTATTCCAGCGCCTCGACGACCTCGCGCGGGTGGCGGGGCAGGGCGAAGCAGAGCAGCGCGCTCGCGCCGGCGCGCGCGGCGGCGTCGATGCGGTCGGTGAGCATGGTGCCGCCCTCGTCCAGGAGCCGGACGTCGGGGTGGACCTTGCGGGCGAAGTAGGTGAAGCCCGCGGCCTGGGCGGTGGCGGCGCGCAGCCCGAGGACGAGCAGCGGGCGGGAGGCGGCGAAGAGGCGGCCCGCCTCGGCCACCGGCGCCGGGTCGGTGAGGGCGGCGGCGAGCTGACGGAGGTTGTCGATCTCCGCCTGGACGGCCTGCTGGTACTCGTTGGCGCTGCCGGCCTCGGCGGCTTCCCCGGTGGGGGCCACCTCGCGCAGATGACGGCGCAGCGCCGGGTAGCCGTCGAAGCCCAGGGCGACCGCGAAGCGGGTGACGGACGGCTGGCTGACGCCGGCGAGTTCGGCCAGTTCGACGCTGGAGAGGAAGGGGGCATCGGCGGCCCGGCGCACCATGCAGTGCGCGATCCGGCGCTGGGTGGGCGTCAGCCGGTGCCCCTCGAAGAGCTTCTGCAGACGGGCGGCGGTCCCGGTGCCCGTACCGGTCGCACGGCCCGCGACAGCCGCATCGCCCTCGACGCCGGCAGCGCTCGCACCGCCCGTCGCGACCCGCGCGCCCCGCGCCCCGCCGCCGTTGTCCCCGTCCCCGCTCATCGCCTCTTCTTCCCGGCCCGGTCGGGGGCCTTGTCCTGTGTCGACCGACTGTACGGAATTCCCGGCCCGCTCCGGTCCGGGACAGGCGTCGGGATCCGGCCGTACCCGGGGCCCCGGCCCCGATCCCGGCCACCCGGCCGGAAGCGGCCCGCCGCCCGCCGTGGCGCTCACAGCTCCGCCAGCTCTTCCAGCAGCCCCGCCGCCACCGCCACATCATCGGTCAGCGGGCGGTCCTCCATCCGCGGGTCGAGGGCCCCGGCCGCGCGCCGGAAGGCGGTGGCGAGGGGGAGGTCCGGTTCGGGTTCCAGGGAGCGCATCCGCAAGGCCCGTACGGCGGCGACGAGTTCGCAGGCGAGGATCTGGCGGTAGTAGGTGCAGGCACGCAGGGTCTGGCGGGCTCCCAGGGAGGCGAAGCTGGCCTGTTCCTCGACGCCGCGGGAGAGGACGGCATGGCCGAGCGAGGCCGGGTAGGAGACCTCGCGCATCTCGCCGAGCGCCGCGCCGGCCGCGTATTCGAGGATCATCACGCCGGAGCTGGCCGGCGCCGCGTCGCCCAGGAACGGCCGCAGCCGGGTGAAGTCCGGCTCGGAGAGCGCGGCGAGCCGGGCGGTGGAGAGCCGGGCGGTCTGCAGCACCGCCAGCCGGAAGGTGTCCAGGGCGAGCCCGGTGTGGGCGGCGTAGAAGTTGCCGTGGTGGTAGGCGGCCTGGTCCTCGATGCTGATCAGGGGGTTTTCGGCGGCGGCGTTCACCTCGATGGTCAGCACCCCGTCGAGGGTGTCGGCGGCGTCCAGTGCGGGCCCGTGGATCTGCGGGAGGCAGCGGAAGCCGTAGGGGTCCTGGATGCGGCCGAGCGGCGGCGCGGGACGGGGCGGGACGCCGGAGAGGGCGCGCAGCCGGGTGGCGGCGGCCGCGCAGCCGGGGTGCGGGCGGGCGCGCATCACCGGCTCGGCGAAGGGTTCGTAGGAACCGCCGACCGCGAGCAGGGAGAGCGCGGCGACGGGAAGGGAGGCGGCGAGCAGCCGCCGCAGTTCGTCGAGGGCGAGCGCGGACTGGCCGAGGGTGAGGGCGTTGCTGCTGATCAGGGCGAGGGCGTCGTTGTTGTCCAGGGCGATGGGGGCGGGGGCGCGGGCGCCGGGGGCGCAGTGCCAGGGGTGTTCGCCGACCAGCGCGAGGCCGGTCTGGGCGAGGGCGGCCAGATCGCCGGTGCCGACCGCGCCGTGCTCGTGGACGACCGGGTGCGCCCCGGTGTCCAGGGCGGTGAGCAGCGCGGTGATGACGGCGGGGTGCAGGCCGGCGCCGCCCGCCAGCAGCTGGTTGGCGCGCACGGCGAGCATCGCGCGGACCTCCCGGGCGGGCAGCGGGTCGCCGATCGCGCCGGCGTGGCTGCGCAGCAGCCGCAATCCGTGGTCGGCACCGGCGGCGCCGGCGGCCCCGACGTCCTCGGTGCGGTTGGCGCCGACGCCGGTGCTGCGCCCGTAGACCCGGCCGGTGGCGGTGAGGCGGCGGGCGGTCTCCCAGGACTCCTCGGCGCGGGCGAACGCCTTGGGGTCCGGCTCGGCGGGGTGGGCGGTGCGCTCCGCGAGGGCGGCGATGTCGGCCGTGTTCAGGGCGGTGCCGTCGAGCGTGATGCGCCGGTCGCCCCGTCGGTAGGTGTCCAGCATATGAGAAACCAAGGGGCTCAACTCCCTCTTATAGCGCCATTTGTAGACGTAAGTCCGACACCTCGTTCCGTACGGTGAAGCGAAGTAACAGGCGAGGTAACAGGCGATTTACTTCCACCTATTGACTTCTATTCACGTGCCTAAGACTCTGCATGACCATATGCAGGCCGGGCAAGGGGCAGCGGATGATCAAGTTCGACGCAGTCAGCAAGCGATACCCGAACGGCACGACCGCCGTGGACGAGCTGTCCCTTGACCTCCCCGAAGGCGGCGTCACCGTCCTCGTCGGATCCTCGGGGTGCGGCAAGACGACCACCCTGCGGATGGTCAACCGCATGGTGGAGCCGACCTCCGGCACCATCAGCGTCGGCGGCCGCGACATCCTGGAGACGGACGCCGCCGAGCTGCGCCGCGGCATCGGCTATGTCATCCAGCAGTCCGGCCTCTTCCCTCACCGTACGATCCTGGACAACATCGCGACCGTCCCGCTGCTGCTGGGCTGGGGCCGGCGCAAGGCCCGCGCCCGCGCCGGCGAGCTGCTGGAGCTGGTCGGCCTGCCCGCCGACGCCGGCAAGCGCTATCCGCACCAGCTCTCCGGCGGCCAGCAGCAGCGCGTCGGCGTGGCCCGCGCGCTCGCCGCCGACCCGCCGGTGCTGCTGATGGACGAGCCGTTCGGCGCCGTCGACCCCGTGGTGCGCACCCAGCTGCAGAACGAGCTGCTGCGGCTCCAGGAGGAGCTGCGCAAGACCGTCGTCTTCGTCACCCACGACATCGACGAGGCGGTCCGCCTGGGCGACCGGATCGCGGTCTTCCGCTCCGGCGGCCGGCTCGTCCAGTGCGCGGAGCCCGCCGAGCTGCTCGCGCGCCCCGCCGATGACTTCGTCGCCGGCTTCCTGGGCGCCGAGCGCGGCCTCAAGCTGCTCTCGCTCACCGACCTCGCGGACGTCCCCCACGCGCCCGGCGGGGAGATACGCACGGACGAACCGGTCGGCGGCATACCCCGCGACGGGGACCGCTGGCGCCTGGTGACCTCCCCGCGCCGCGAACCGCTGGGCTGGCTGGACACCGACGCCCTGCCCTCCGGCGGCACGGCCGGCGAGGCCCCCCTGGAGGCCGTCCGGCCGCTGCGCGACACCGACTCCCTGCTCTCCGCGCTCAACGAGGCGGTCTCCTCCCCCGCCGGCGCCGTCGCCCGGGTCACCGCCGACGGCGTGCTGAGGGGCCTCACCTCCCGCGACGCCATCCACGAACGGGCCGGCCGCAGCCATGCGGAGGCCGGCCGGGCGACGGCCGCCGGCGAACGGCCCCCCGAGGACGCCGCGCCCCGCCCGGCCGAGGACGCCGCGGAGCGCCCCGCATGACCATCGAGTGGGGCTGGTTCCCCGACCACACCGGCGAGATGGCCCGCCTCACCGCGGACCACCTCGCCACCGCCGTGCCCGCCGTCCTCTTCGGCCTGCTGATCGCGCTGCCGCTGGCGGTCCTCGCGCACCGCGTACGGCCGCTGCGCGGCTTCGTGCTCGGCGCGTCCAACATCCTCTACACCATCCCCTCCCTCGCCTTCTTCGTCCTCCTGCTGCCGGTCACCGGGCTGACCCGGACCACCGCGATCACCGGCCTGACCGCGTACACCTTGGTGGTACTGGTACGGAACACCGTCGAGGGGCTGGACGCGGTCCCGGCCCGGGCCCGGGAGGCCTCCCAGGCGATGGGGACCACGCCGCTGCGCACCCTGCTCACCGTCGAGCTGCCGCTCGCCCTCCCGGTGATCATGGCGGGCGTGCGGGTCGCCACCGTCATGTCCATCTCCCTGGTCAGCGTGGCGAGTTACATCGGATACGGCGGCCTCGGCCAGCTCTTCACCGACGGCTTCCAGCGCAACTTCCCCACCCCGGTCATCGCCGGGGTGGCCCTGACCCTGCTGCTCGCCCTGGTCGCCGACGCGGTGCTGGTGACCGTCCAGTGGCTGTGCACCCCCTGGCTGCGCGGCACCTCCGGGCCGCGTCGTCCCAAGCTGCGGAAGCGAGCGTGACGCCCCGATGCTCGAACTCCTGAAGAACCTCGCCGCCTGGCTGACCAGTTCCGCCCAGTGGTCCGGCCCCGAGGGCATCGCCACCCGCATCCTGGAGCACCTGGAATATTCGGTGCTCGCCACCCTCGCCGCGGCCCTGATCGCGCTGCCGGTGGGGCTGCTCATCGGGCACACCGGCCGTGGCGCCTTCCTCGCCGTCAACCTCGCCTCCTTCGGCCGGGCGCTGCCCACCGTCGGCCTGGTCACGCTGGTCTTCCTGGCCGGCGGACTGAGCGTGTGGCCGGTGTACGTGTCCCTGGTCGCGCTCGCCGTGCCGGTGATCATCACCAATACCTACGCGGGGATGGCGGCCGTCGACCCCGAGGTCAAGGACGCCGCCAAGGGCGTGGGGCTGCGCGGCCGCCAGATCCTGTGGCAGGTCGAGATCCCGCTCGCGCTGCCGCTGATCATGACCGGTGTGCGGCTGGCGACCGTGCAGGTCGTCGCCACCGCCACGATCGCCGCCTACGTCAGCTTCGGCGGGCTGGGCCGCTATGTCTTCGACGGCCTGGCGCAGCGCGACCTGGTGCAGGTCCTCGGCGGGGCGGTGCTGGTCGCCGCGCTCGCCGTCGTCGCCGATCTGGCCCTGGGCGGCCTGACGCGGCTGCTGTTCCGCGGCCGCCCGGCCGCCGCCCGCTGAGCATCCGCCGCCCCGCCCCCACGTACGCACCGAGGAGCCCGCCCATGAACCGTCGTACCGTCCTGACCACCCTCCTGGCCGGCGCCTCGGCCCCGCTGCTGGCCGCCTGCTCCTCCGGCATCACCTCCCTCAAGGGGGACGGCGCCGGCGGCGACGGCGGCAGCAGCGGTGGCGGACTGGTCATCGGCACCGCCAACTTCACCGAGAACCAGGTCCTCGGCTACCTCTACGCGGGGGTGCTGAACGCCGCCGGGGTCAAGACGACGGTCCGGCCCAACCTCGGCTCCCGCGAGATCGTGGTCCCGGCGCTGCGCTCCGGCGATATCGATCTGCTCCCCGAGTACCAGGGCAGCCTGCTGCTCTACCTCGACAAGAAGGCCACCGCGACCGAGGCCGGCGCGATGCAGAACGCGCTGACCACCGTGCTGCCCGACGGCCTGGAGGTCCTTCCGTACGCGTCCGCCGAGGACCGGGACAGCTTCGCCGTGACCCGGCGGACCGCCGACCGCTACGGCCTGAAGACGCTCGACGATCTCCGCAAGGTCAACGGCAAGCTGATCTTCGGCGCGGCCGCGGAGATGAAGAAGCGGGTCGTCGGGCTCGTCGGCCTGAAGGACCAATACGGCGTGGAGTTCAAGGAGTTCAAGGCGCTGGACTCGTCCGGTCCGCTGGTCAAGGGCGCCCTGAAGAAGGGCGACATCGACATCGCCAACGTCTTCACCACCGATGTCGACACCGCGGAGAACGGCTGGGTGCTGCTGGCGGACCCCAAGCATCTGATCCCCGCCCAGCACATCGTCCCGCTGATCGCCGCCCGCAAGGCCGACGCCAGGGTCCGCAAGGCCCTCGCCCGGCTGGGCAACGCCCTGACCACGCCCGACCTCACCGAGCTCAACCGCCTGGTCGACAAGGAGAAGCAGGACCCGGACCGGGTGGCGGCCGCCTGGCTGAAGAAGCACAAGCTGGGCTGAGGCGGGCGGCGGCCGCACGCCTCACGCGGGCGCCGGGCCGCCGTACTTGAGCGGCAGTCCGAACAGCGGGAAGAGCCGCTCGGTGTCCAGGAACGAGTGCAGCGCGGTGATCCGGCCGTCCGCGAGGTCGAGGACCTGGATCGCCCAGGGCAGGCCGTCCGCGCGGTACTGCCCGAACGCCGGGCGGCCGTTCGCCGCGACCGGCACCAGATGCGACCCCGCACAGCCGCAGCCCGGCCCGCGCAGCCACGCCAGGAAGTCCTCACGGCCGCGCAGCCACAGCTCGTACGGCGGCATGGACAGCGTGGAGTCCTCGTGCAGCAGGGCCGTGAGGGCGTCCAGGTCGAAGCGTTCGAAGGCGTCGACATAGCGCCGCAGCAGCGCCTGCTGGGTGTCGTCCAGCGGCCCCGGGGGTTCCTCGTCGGCGTCGGCGGACGCGGCGAGCGTGGCCCGGGCCCGCTGCAGCGCGCTGTTGACCGAGGCGACCGAGCTGCCCAGCAGCTCCGCGACCTCGCGCGCCGACCAGCTCAGCACCTCCCGCAGGATGAGCACCGCCCGCTGCCGGGGCGCCAGCCGCTGGAGCGCGGCGATGAACGCGAGCCGGACCGACTCCCGGGCGACTGCCCTCTCCGCGGGATCCCCGGCGGACGCCAGCACCCGCGTGTCGGGGACCGGTCCGATCCACGTCGCCTCGGGCAGTCCCGTGCCGATGGGGGTGTCCACGCTCGCGGGGGAGGCGAGATCCATCGGCCGCGCCCGGCGTTGGCTGCCCTTGAGCAGGTCCAGACAGACATTGGTGGCGATGCGGTAGAGCCAGGAGCGCAGCGAGGCCCGCCCCTCGAACCGGTCGTGGCCGCGCCAGGCCCGCACCATCGTCTCCTGCACGGCGTCCTCGGCCTCGAACGCCGACCCCAGCATCCGGTAGCAGTAGCCGGTCAGCTCCGTGCGGTGCGCCTCCAGGCGGTCCGCCAGCTCGCCGTGCGCGGCGTCCGGTGCGCCGCCGTCCCCGGCCGCGCTCTCCACCGTGATCTCACTCGTCGCGGAACGCTTCATCAAGAACCCGTCCATCCGCCTGTCGGTCGGCCACCGCCCCACACGCCCCGACCGTACCGGAGCACCCGGCACCAGTCTGCTCCCCGGCGCGGGGCCACGCAGCCGCAGGACGGGCCCGCCCGGCGGACCGCACACGCCCGCCGCGCCTCCCGTGCCTACCCCCGCACCTCCCCCGCCGACCCCCGCTCCGAGAGGCGCGGGGCGCACAGGATGCGCTTGCGGCGGACCCGGCGGCCCTCGATCGCGGCGACCGCGAGCCGGGCGGCCTCCTTGGCGATCTCGCCCAGGCCCCAGTCGACGGTGGTCAGCGGCGGGGTGAGGACCCGGGAGACGGGGTGGTCGTCGAAGCCGACGACGGAGAGGTCGCGGCCGACGGTCAGGGCGGCCTCGGCGGCGGCCGCGTAGACGCCGTAGGCGATGGAGTCGGAGAAGCAGAAGACGGCGGTGGGCGCGGTGAGTGCCGAGGTCCCGGCCGGGCGGCCGTCCGGGCTGTTGGTCAGGACCCGGCGGGCCATCGCGGTCGCCTCGCCCAACTCCTGGGCGCAGGGCAGGACTTCGACCTCGATGCCGAGCCGGTCGGCGGCCTCGCGCACATAGACGTCGGCCGGGCGGTCGGGGGTGGAGGGGCCGGTGGGCGTCAGCACGGTGATCCGGCGGTGGCCCAGACCGCGGAGGTAGTCCAGGACGGCGTCGATGCCGGCACGGTTGTCGAAGAGCACCTCGCCCGCCGTGCGGGCCCGGCTCAGGGCGTCGCCGATGGAGACCACCGGCACGGCGTCGGCGATCTTCGACCAGCCCTCGGCGGACGGGTCGACCGGGGAGACCAGGAGGCCGTCCACCCGCTGGTCGCGCAGCTGCTTGGCGAGGGACAGCTCGCGCTCGGGGTCGCCGCCGGCGTCCAGGATCAGCGCATAGCGGTCGCCGGCCAGCAGCTCGCGCCCTATGGCCGCCATCAGCTGCTGCTGCCACAGATCCTGCAGATCGCCGGCGAGCACGCCGACCGTGCTCGTCCTGCCGCTGACCAGCGCACGGGCGATCGGGTCCGCCTCGTAGCCGAGCTCCGCGGCGGCCTTGCGCACCCGCTCCTCGGTCTCCTTGGAGACGTGCTTGCCGCGCAGGGCGTAGGAGACGGCTGCGGTGGAGAGTCCGGTGGCCTCGGCCACCTCGCGGAGGGTGGTGCGCTTATTGGGCCTGGCCATGCCCGGAAGCCTACCCAAGGAGGAGGCGGCGGCCGCCCCGATGCGGGGGTGCGCGGGCAAGACCGTCGCCCGGCGGGTGCGCCCCGGCCTTGACAGCGCCCTCTGTTAACCGTTTCACTTAAACGCATCAGTTAAGCGGTTAAGTACCGCGCGCCCGGGACGGCGGAGCCGCCGCCCGGGGCCGCTCCGGACCATCGCCCGCAGCCGAGGGAGGCCCGTGCCCACCGATGTCCACCAGCACCTCTGGCCGCCCGAGTTCCTCGCGCTGCTGCGGGCCCGCAGTGCGCCCCCGCGGCTCGACGGCTGGACGCTCCACCTGCCCGGCGAGGCGCCGTACACCGTCGACCCCGCCGACCACGACATCGCCGCCCGCGCCCGGCTCGCCCGCGCCGACGGCCTCGATCTGGCCCTGGTGTCGCTCTCCAGCCCGCTCGGCATCGAAGATCTGCCGCCCGCGGAGGCCGCCCCGCTGCTGGCCGCGTTCCACGACGGCGCCCTGGACCTGCCGGCCCCCTTCGGCGTCTGGGCCTCGGTCTGCCTCTCGACGCCCGCCCCGGACCCCGGGGCGCTGCGGCACGAGCTGGCGCGCGGCTGCGTGGGGCTGCAACTCCCGGCCACCGCGCTGCTCGACGCCGCGGGCTGGGCCCGCTGCGCCCCGCTGCTGGACGCCGCCGACGCACTGGACAAGCCGCTGTTCGTCCACCCCGGGGCGGCCCCGCGCACCCCGGACGCACCCGCCTGGTGGCCCGCCCTGGTCCCGTACGTCCAGCAGCTGCACGCCGCCTGGTTCGCCTTCCGCGCCGTCGGCCGGCCGCGCCACCCGGACCTGCGGGTCTGCTTCGCGGCGCTGGCCGGTCTGGCACCGCTGCACGGGGAGCGGCTGGTCGCCCGCGGCGGCGGACGGGAGCGCGGGCGGGTCGACTGCGGCGTCTTCTACGAGACGTCCTCCTACGGGACCCGTGCGGTCGACGCCCTCGTCCGGACCGCCGGGATCGATGTCGTCGTCAGCGGCAGCGACCGGCCCTACGCCGCCCCCGTCCTCCCCGACCTCGGCGCGCGGGCCGCGATCCACGCCCTGCGCACCACCAACCCGGCCCGCCTTCTGGGCCCGACGAAAGGAGCCCGCCGATGACGTACCGCACCTCCCAGGCCGATGCCGCCCGCGAGGTCCCCGACGGCGCGCAGCCGTTCACCGCACTGCCCGAGCGCAACCTCGACAAACGTGAGCTGCGGGAGCTGGTCGACACGCTCGCCGCCCGCCCGGACCTGTGGCGCGAGCAGGTCGCCTTCTCCGACACCGAACGCCACTACGCCTCCCTGTACCGCGATGAGTTCGTCGACGTCTGGCTGCTGTGCTGGACCCGGCAGAACGACACCGGCTGGCACGACCACGATCTGTCCTCGGGGGCGGTGGGCGTCGTCCAGGGCATGCTGACCGAGTCCAACCCCCGGATCGGCGGCGAGCACCTGGCCACCGCCGTCGGCGCGGGCGCCTCGTTCTGCTTCGGCCCCGAGCACATCCACCGCCTCACCGGCGCGACCGACGACGCGGTGTCCGTGCACGCCTATTCGCCGCCGCTGTGGCGCCTGGGCCAGTACGACATCACCGACGACGGGCTGATGCGGCGGGTCTCGGTCTCGTACGCGGACGAGCTGCGGCCGATGGACGGGGCACGTGCGGCTTAGCGCCGCCTGACGGCCCGTCCGGTCCGCCGGCCCCGGTCCGCCGGGGCCGGCCGCCGGCCTTTCGACCGCCCCCACCTATTGACCTTCCATTCACCGCCATCGATCCTGCATGAATCCATACAGGCGCGCGACGCGAGGCGGATCCATGGCAGGTGTGGTCGAACAGCACTCCATCGACGTCGTTCCGGACGGCGAACGGCACGGCCGCGCGGTCAGCCAGTTCACGCTCTGGCTGGGCGCCAACCTCCAGATCACCGCCGTCGTCACCGGCGCGCTGGCCGTCGTCTTCGGGGCGAACGCCTGCTGGTCCCTGATCGGGCTGCTGCTCGGCAACCTCCTGGGCGGCGCGGTGATGGCGCTGCACTCCGCCCAGGGGCCGCGGCTGGGGCTCCCTCAGATGATCACCTCGCGGGCGCAGTTCGGGGTGCGCGGTGCGGCCGTCCCACTGGCGCTGGTCATCGTGATGTACATCGGCTTCTTCGCGGGCGGCAGTGTGCTGGCCGGGCAGGCGGTCGGCGAGCTGACGCACCTCGGCGAGACGCCCGGGATCGTGCTGTTCGCCGCGGTCACCGCCGTCGCCGCGGCCGTCGGCTACCGCCTCATCCACGCCCTGGGCAGGATCGCCGGCCTGGTCTGCGCGCTGACCTTCGTCTACCTGGGCATCCGGCTGCTGCAGCGCGCCGACCTCGGTGCGCTGCTGGCCGACCACCGCTTCGGGCTGCCGGTGTTCCTGCTGGCCGTCTCGCTCTCGGCCTCCTGGCAGCTGGCGTTCGGCCCGTACGTCGCCGACTACTCGCGCTATCTGCCGCGGCACACCTCGGCGCGCGCCACCTTCTGGTGGACGCTGTCCGGCACGGTGCTCGGCTCGCAGTGGTCGATGACGTTCGGCGCGCTGGCGGCGGCCGCGGCGCCCACCGCGTTCGTGGGGCACGAGGTCGGTTACGTCGTCGGCCTGGGCGGCGCCGGACTGACCGCCTCGCTCCTGTACTTCGTCATCGCCCTCGGCAAACTCACCATCAACGTCCTGAACACCTATGGCGGTTTCATGTCGCTGGTCACCGGCGTCAGCGGCTTCCGGGGGCAGCGCACCCTCTCCCCGCGCGGGCGGGCCGCGTACATCGCGGGAATCATGGCCGCCGGCACCGCCGTCGCCCTCCTGGGCAAGGACTCGTTCCTGACGGCCTTCAAGGACTTCCTGCTCTTCCTGCTGACCTTCTTCACGCCCTGGTCGGCGATCAATCTGGTCGACTACTACCTGATCTCCAAGGAGCGCTACGACATCCCGGCGCTGAGCGACCCCGGCGGCCGCTACGGTGCCTGGAACCTCCGGGCGCTGGCCGTCTACGCCTTCGGCGTGCTGGCCCAACTCCCCTTCCTGGCCACGCACTTCTACACCGGTCCGCTGGTGGCGCCGCTGGGCGGCGCCGATATCTCCTGGCTCGTCGGGCTCGCCGTGCCGGCCGTCGTCTACTGGGTGGTCGCCCGCCGCGACACCGCGCGCCTCCCGGAACCGGCGACGGCGCCGCCCGGTGAGCGCTCCCCCGCCGGATCCGGGGGCTAGCCCTACCGCGCCGCCCGCCCGGCGTGCGTACGCTCGGCCCCATGGCGACACACGACCCCGATCTGCGCAGAGAGCTCGACGCGACCCTCCAGACCCGCCGGGAGCTGGGGCCGGACTACGAGCCGGAGCTGCTGGAGTCCTTCCTGGAGAAGGTCGAGGAGAACGTCGACCGGCGGGTGCGCCGGCACCTCGCAGAACAGCAGGTCCAGGTCGCGCGCGGGGCCCGGCCGGCGCGCCCGGAGAGCGAGGTCCACGCCTTCTGGCAGCGCTTCGGGTTCGCCACCCTCTCGCTGGTGCTGGCCGTCCCGCTGTCCGCGATCGCGGTGGGCGAGGCCGGACTGGCGGGCCTGATCGTGTGCTGGGCGGGGATCGCCGGCGTCAACGCCGCCCACAGCGCGGGCCTGCGCAGCCCAGGGACGGGGACCCCGGGGGCGGGGACGGACCGCCGCGGCGGCGCGGCGCACTGAGGCCGCGACGGAGACCGGGCGGGAAGGCTGTGGCGGGGACCGCCGCACCCCGGAGTGAACCGGGGGCGGGACGACGGCGGTCCCCGCGAGGGACGCGCGCCGGGTCAGGGCCGGTCGTCGCATCCGGCGGCGAGCTGGAGGTCCGGGAGCCGCTCCGGAGGCCCTTGTCGCCGTGCACACCACTGTGCCGGAGGCGTGTTAAGCCCGTGCTGCGGACGCGTGACGCCTGCGTGCACGGTGCGGTGACGGCCCGTTTCCCGCCGGCGACTTCACGCCGTGCCGACTGCGGAAACGGGCTGCTTCCGGCGGCCGCCGCGCACGGCAGCCGCCGGAAGAACCGCTACTTGCCGGCCTCGCGGGCCAGATAGGCCAGCAGGTCCTGCCGGCTCACCACGCCCTTCGGCTTGCCCTCGACGAGGACGATCGCCGCGTCCGCGTTCTCCAGCACCGCCATCAGATCGGCGACCGGCTCGCCGGAGCCGACCTGCGGCAGCGGCGGGCACATGTGCTTCTCCAGCGGGTCGCTCAGCGAGGCGCGCTGGGTGAACAGCGCGTCCAGCAGCTCACGCTCGACCACCGAGCCGACGACCTCGGCGGCCATCACATCGGGGTGCCCGGCACCGGGCTTGACGATCGGCATCTGCGAGACGCCGTACTCGCGCAGCACCTCGATCGCCTCGCCGACGGTCTCCTCCGGGTGCATGTGCACCAGCGAGGGCAGTGCGCCCTCCTTGTGCTGGAGCACCTCGCCGACCCGCGCCGCGGGGCCGCCCTCCTCCAGGAAGCCGTAGTCGGCCATCCACTCATCGTTGAAGATCTTGGAGAGATAGCCACGGCCGCTGTCGGGCAGCAGCACGACCACCACATCGTCCGGGCCGAGCTTCGAGGCGACCTCCAGCGCACCCACCACGGCCATCCCGCAGGAGCCGCCGACGAGCAGGCCCTCCTCCTTGGCCAGCCGCCGGGTCATCTGGAAGGCGTCCTTGTCCGAGACCGCGACGATCTCGTCCGCGACGGTGCGGTCGTAGGCGGTCGGCCAGAAGTCCTCACCGACGCCCTCGATCAGATACGGGCGCCCGGAGCCGCCGCTGTAGACCGAGCCCTCCGGGTCGGCCCCGATGACCTTGACCCGGCCGTCGCTGGCGTCCTTCAGATAGCGGCCGGTGCCGCTGATCGTGCCGCCGGTGCCGACGCCCGTCACGAAGTGGGTGATCCGCCCCTCCGTCTGCGCCCACAGCTCGGGGCCGGTGCTCTCGTAGTGGGAGCGCGGGTTGTTCGGGTTGCTGTACTGGTCCGGCTTCCAGGCCCCGGGCGTCTCGCGCACCAGCCGGTCCGAGACGTTGTAGTACGAGTCCGGGTGCTCGGGGTCCACGGCGGTCGGGCACACCACCACCTCGGCGCCGTAGGCCCGCAGCACATTGATCTTGTCCGTGGACACCTTGTCCGGGCAGACGAAGATGCACTTGTATCCCTTTTGCTGGGCGACGATCGCCAGGCCCACACCGGTGTTGCCGGATGTCGGCTCGACGATGGTGCCGCCGGGCTGCAACTCACCCGACTGCTCGGCGGCCTCGATCATCCGCACGGCGATCCGGTCCTTCACCGACCCGCCGGGGTTGAAGTACTCGACCTTCGCCAGGACGGTGGCCTGGATCCCTCGAGTGACGCTGTTGAGCCGCACGAGCGGGGTGTTGCCGACTAGCTCAATCATCGAATCGTAAAACTGCACGGTGGTCTCCGCGGTCGGGGGCACGCTCTCCTGCGCCCGTGCGGCCAGCCTATTGCCCGGGTCCGTTAGAGGAAGGGTGCGTTGCGTTCCGTGCAGGAACGGGCAACACCCTGTTGTAGGAGTTCTTGCCGAACCGGAGCGCGTCCGGCCCCCCGGGGCCGCGGCGCGCCCGCACTGCGCGGGGAGGTGCCCGGCCCATGCCGATGACGATGTCCAGGGCGAGAGTGGCCCGGCGGATCGCCACCGCGGCCGCGTTCGGCGGCGGCGGGGTCGGGCTGCTCGGCGTCGCCACCGTCGGTGTGCTGCTGACCGAGGTCCGGCTGGCCCGCCGCACGGTCGGCGGCTCCAGCGACATCCCGCCGTGCGCCGACGGCCGCTACGGCGCCGCCTTCGGCCACCGCACCGACCGCCCGCCGCTGCGGCTGGGCTTCCTCGGCGACTCCACCGCCGCCGGCCAGGGAGTGCACCGCACGTCCCAGACCCCGGGCGCGCTGCTCGCCTCCGGACTGGCCGCACTGGCCGAGCTGCCCGTCGACCTCCGCAATGTGGCACTGCCCGGAGCGCAGTCGGACGACCTGGCGCGCCAGGTGGAGCTGATGCTGGCGGATGCCGCCACCACCCCGGACGTCTGCGTCATCATGATCGGCGCCAATGACGTCACCCACCGGATGCCGCTCGCCCGGTCCGTGCGCCATCTCTGCGAGGCGGTGCGCGCGCTGCGCGCGGCCGGCTGCGAGGTGATCGTCGGCACCTGCCCCGACCTGGGCACCATCGAACCGGTCTACCAGCCGCTGCGCTGGGTGGCCCGGCGGCTGTCGCGGCAGCTGGCCGCCGCCCAGACGATCGGCGCGGTCGAGAGCGGCGGCCGGACGGTCTCGCTGGGCGATCTGCTCGGGCCGGAGTTCGAGGCGCGTCCACGGGAGCTGTTCGGGCCCGACAACTACCACCCGTCCGCCGAGGGCTACGCCACCGCCGCGATGGCCATGCTGCCGACGCTGTGCGCCTCACTGGGCCTGTGGCCGGAGGAGGAGCGGCCGGAGCCCGCCCGTGGCGAGGGGCTGCTGCCGGTCGAGCAGGCGGCCGCCGAGGCGGCTTCCGAGGGCGGTACCGAGGTCACCGCCTCCCGCGCCCCCTGGGCGCTGCTCAAGCACCGCAGGCGGCGCCAGCTGCCGGCGGCGGAGCCGACGGATCCGTCCGCGGTCACGGGCTGACGCCGCGGCAGGCCGGCGGACGCGGCACCGGGGCGGGCCGTACGGGAATACCCGGCGGTCCCGCCCTGTTTCCATAAGCGCTCGCTTAGAAAAGAGGCCCGCATCACAGGGCGCACCCCGTGACCTCAGCAGTACGTGCAGGTAACTTCCCACACAGTCCTGCCCATTACGTCGCCCGACCACTTCGCAACGAGGCGCCCCGCGCCGTTCCTTCTCGCCCTCTGGAGCCGTGATGCCCGAAGCCGTGATCGTCTCAGCCGCCCGCTCCCCGATCGGCCGCGCCTTCAAGGGCTCGCTCAAGGAGGTGCGCCCGGACGATCTGACCGCGCAGATCATCCAGACCGCCCTGGCCAAGGTCCCCGAGCTGGACCCGAAGGACATCGACGACCTGATGCTCGGCTGCGGCCTGCCCGGCGGCGAGCAGGGCCACAACCTCGGCCGCATCGTGGCCGTCCAGATGGGGATGGACCACCTCCCGGGCTGCACCATCACCCGTTACTGTTCCTCCTCGCTCCAGACGACCCGCATGGCGCTGCACGCCATCAAGGCGGGCGAGGGCGACGTCTTCATCTCCGCCGGTGTGGAGACCGTCTCGCGCAGCGTCAAGGGCAGCTCCGACGGCCTGCCGGACACCCACAACCCGCTCTTCGCCGACGCCGAGGCCCGTACCGCGGCACGCGCCGAGGAGGCGGGCGCCGGCTGGCGCGACCCGCGCGAGGACGGCCTGATCCCGGACGCGTACATCTCCATGGGCCAGACCGCGGAGAACCTCGCCCGCCTCAAGGGCGTCACCCGCCAGGACATGGACGAGTTCGGCGTCCGGTCCCAGAACCTCGCCGAGAAGGCGATCAACAACGGGTTCTGGGAGCGGGAGATCACCCCGGTCACGCTGTCGGACGGCACGGTCGTCACCAAGGACGACGGCCCGCGCGCGGGCGTCACCGTCGAGGGCGTCTCCGGCCTCAAGCCGGTCTTCCGCCCCGACGGCCTGGTGACCGCCGGCAACTGCTGCCCGCTGAACGACGGTGCCGCGGCGCTGGTCATCATGTCCGACACCAAGGCGCGCGAGCTGGGCCTGACGCCGCTGGCCCGGATCGTCTCCACCGGCGTCTCGGGCCTGTCCCCCGAGATCATGGGCTACGGCCCGGTCGAGGCCAGCAAGCAGGCCCTGCGGCGGGCCGGCCTCTCGGTCTCCGACATCGACCTGGTCGAGATCAACGAGGCGTTCGCCGCCCAGGTCATCCCGTCCTACCGCGACTTGGGCATCGACCTGGACCGCCTGAACATCAACGGCGGCGCCATCGCCGTCGGCCACCCCTTCGGCATGACCGGCGCCCGGATCACCACCACCCTCATCAACTCCCTCCAGTGGCACGACAAGCAGTTCGGCCTGGAAACGATGTGCGTGGGCGGCGGCCAGGGCATGGCGATGGTCATCGAGCGGCTGAGCTGAGCCGTAGCGGAGGGTGGAGGTCGGGGTGCGAGGAACGAGTGCCCGGCATCCGCCCGCAGCGGAGGCGAAGCTCAGCGCGACCATGAACACGAGCGGCTGAGCTGAGCCGTAGCGGAGGGTAGGGGTCGGGTGCGAGGAACGAGTGCCCCGGCATCCACCCTCCGCAGAAGCGAAGAAAACCGCCCCGAAGCACACGCGGCCGAGCCGAGCCGTGGCGGAGGCGGGGTCCGGGCGCGGAACACGAGCGCCCGCCCCGCCCTCACTCGCAAAACGGACCAACTCCCGCCCGGCGCACACCCTTCGCTGTCATGTGCATACAGGCGGCGACACGGCGTGACCTGCGCCACTCGTTAACGAGATCGCGACCCAATCCCCCCCAGGATTGTGACCAACGCCCCCACGGGACGGCGTTCTTGCAGGTCAGCACGGGGGCGCTCGCACATATAAGTCCCTGACCCCCCTCCATTTCGGGACATAGTTCGCCCGGAGCGGTCGCCGACCACCGGCAGGCTGATGTAGGAAGTCGGAGAACATTCTGCTAACGGGGGTACGCCGGTGAGCGTGCCGCTACCAGGAGTGATCCCGTGAGCAAGCGCATCAAGGGGGTCACCACGGCCAACGGCCGGGGCAAGTCCATGTACCGATGCGCGGCCCGAGGGAACAGGGCCGCCGAGCGAAGTGGGGAGGACGCATGAGCGTCACCACCCTCGTCCTGCTACTGGCCGCGGCCACCGCCGTGGCGCTGGGCACCGTCGCCCTGCGCACCGCCCGTGCCCTGCGCCGTCAGATCGCCGAGCTGCACGCCGAGCTCGTCGCCGCCCGTCAGGACGCCGTCGCACGCACCGAGGTGGCACACCCGGCCGCCGCGGCCATCCCGGCCGCCCGCGCCACCCCGGCTGCCGAGACGCCGCTCGCGGACATACGTGCCGCCGTCGCGGACGCGCTGGCCGAGGAGCGGGAGCGCGAACTGGCCGAGGCCCGTGCGTTCTGGGCCGCGCAGGAGGCCAGGGACGCCGCCGACGCCCCGTCCCTGCTCGGCGGTCTCGTCGGCCTCGGCGACGACAGCCCGCTGGACGCCCGCGCCGACCAGCGCGAGCTGCCCGAGCGCCCCGAGTCCGACCGCTTCGACACCCACCCGTTCCTGCCGCGCCAGGCGGACTGGGCCGGCCTGGAGCCGCTGCTCGGCCCGGACGCCCTGGAGTCCGTCGAGGCCCTGGAGGCGATGGACGCCCCGGAGCTGGAGCCCGTCGAGGAGACCGAGTCCGCCGAACTGGCCGCCGCCCGCCGGCGTCACCCCTCGCACCCGGACTTCTCCCCGTCGCCGGTGATCAGTGATCACGAGCGCACGGTCGCGCGCCTGGAGGAGCTGGCGCAGGAGGGCGTCCCGCTGGCGGATGTGCGCCCCGGCCCGCTGGGCACCCTGGACGTCTATGTCTTCGCCGACGGCACCACGCTCTGCCTGACCCCCGGGCAGCGCGAGACCGCGGAGCGCGTGGCCGGCGCGCTGCAGGCGGGGCACTCCCCGGTGCTGCTCGGCGGCTCCGGCATCTCCGGCGCGTATGCGCTGACCTTCTCCTGGGGCGAGACGCGCGAGGAGAGCGTCTACATCCTCGCCGACCGCGTCATCGCCTCCCTCTGACCCGGCGCGGCGGCTCCCGCTAGCAGCGGTCCGCCACCGCCCGTACCCCTTGCACGGCCTCCGCCAGCGCGTCGGCGGGGGCTGCTTTTGCGTCAGATTCGGCCGGTTCGTCGGCCACCCGGGCCGCCTCGGCCCGCAGCGCCTCGACGAGATCGTGCCCGGCCACCGCCAGCTGGTCGCCGACCGCGAACATCCCGGCGTCCGGCATCTCGTACGGGGGCCGTCCCGGCTGCTCGATCCGCTGCGCACGGGTCGCCAACTGCCGCGCCAGGGCGAGCGCTTCGGCCGCGGCGCCCTGGCTGAGCGCGCTCTGCGGCAGCGATCTGAGGCGGTCGGCGAGGGCGTCCACGGCGGACTGCAAGGGGGTCACGTCAAGCACGTCGTGAGCCTATGCGCCACTCCCGGGTGGTTGCCAACGGCCGAACGCTCAGGCACGGTGTGCTGAAGTACCAGCATCGACCGCGTCCGGAGGCGCCGATGTCTCAGCTCTTCTCCGAAGAGACCCACCGGAACATGCTCTCCCGTATCCCGCACTGCACCGGCCGGGAAATCTCCGACTGGCTCCGCACCGTTGACGAAGGCCCCGCTCTCTTCCGCTTCGACGAAAAGGTCAGCTGGCTCCGCGGCGAGCACAACCTCGCCTACGGACACGCCAAGGCAATCGTCCATGAACACGACCTCAGGCGCGCTGCGCGGAAGTTCTGACCGCCGATGACGGGCTGATGGCCCCGCCGGCTCAGGACACGCGACATTCCTCATGCCAAGGGCCCGCAGGCAACAGCCTGCGGGCCCTTCGCCGTGCGCCCCGGGCGCCGGGCCGGTCAGTCGCCCCGGAGGATCGAGATCAGCCGGAGCATCTCCATGTAGATCCACACCAGCGTCAGCGTCAGACCGAACGCCGCCAGCCAGGACTCCTCGCGCGGCGCGCCGTAGGCGACGCCGTCCTCGACCTGCTTGAAGTCCAGCGCCAGGAACAGCGCGCCGAGGACCACACCCACGATGCCGAAGAGGATGCCCAGGCCGCCGCTGCGGAAGCCGAGGCCGTCACCGCCGCCGAACACCATGAACAGCACGTTGACCAGCGACAGCAGGACGAAGCCCATCGCGGCGATCATCACGAAGCGGGTGAAGCGCGCGGTGACCCGCACGATCCGCGTCTTGTAGGCGACCAGCATGGCGACGAACACCGCCATGGTGCCCAGCACCGCCTGCATGGGGGCGCCGCTCATCTTCGGCAGGTCGTTGATGAAGCCGCTGAGCGCGCCGAGGAAGAGCCCCTCCAGCGCCGCGTACGACAGGATCAGCGCAGGCGAGGGCTTGCGCTTGAAGGACTGGACGAGGGCCAGCACCATCGCGACGAGGCCGGCGCCGATCGCGAAGCCGAGGCTCCGGGTCAGGAAGAGCCAGCCGACGGTGGCGCCGACGATGACCGTGCCGAGCGTCATCGCGGTCCGCGCGACGACGTCGTCCATCGTCATCGGGCGGGTCTGCTGCGGTGTGTGGGTGACGTACTGCTGGCCCTGGGCGTACGGGTTCGCGCCGGCGTACGGCGGTGCGGCGGGGCCCCCGGCCTGCGGCGGTGCGTTGAAGCCCGCGTAGCCGGTGTCGCGGCTGAACCCCCGTCGCGAGAAGACCGGGTTGCTGCTCCTCATCTCACTCCTCCATGGCCGCCCTGCGCGGCCTTGACGGCAAGCGTAATGGCTTGGCAAAAGTGCGTCGCTCGTTCTTGAGCAGGATCTTTCCCTGATACCTGGCCGGCATCCGCCAAGAGGAGGACGTACGACGCGGCCCGGACGTGCCCGGATCCGGGCACGGACCCCGCCGCGCGGCCGTACCGGCACTCCCGCGCCCTTTCCGGCATTCCGGGTATTCACTCCGTTGTCACCGGCCTTGTGTCCCGCGCGTAGCCGCCGTGTGATGTTCTCGTGCTCGAACGGCTATTTCCCTCTCCTCCCTTCGGGGTTACCCGGGCTGCACTTCGCCACGGAATCCGATAAATCTCTGATCGCAACGGACGTCACATGACACGGCAGGCAACCCTTTCACCGGAGGACTCGTCTTCCCTGCCGGCCGGAGCATGCCCTGGTGGGTGGATCTGCAGGGCTGACGCATGATCAAGATCCGAACGCCGGAGTGCCCCTTCCCGAGGGCCCCAAGGCTCACGATTCGTACCGCTATGGGCGCTATGGGTTGCATTGCAAGGGTGCAGGTGGGGCTATTCTGGCGGGAACTGTAGTGAAAGAGGGTTGAGGTGCCTGTGCCTGACGTCTCAGTAGTCGTCATCGTCTACAACGACGCCGACCGGTTGCCGACCGCGGTCCAGTCCGTGCTGGACCAGACGCTCCGGGACGTCGAGGTGGTGATCGTCGACGACTGCAGCACCGACCGTTCTTTCGAAGTGGCGCAGCGCCTCGCGGCCGGCCATCCCGGCCGGGTCAGAGCCTTCCAGCTGCCGGAGAACAGCGGCGCCGGAGGCGAACCGCGCAACGCCGGAATCCAGCACACCCAGGGCCGGTACGTCATGTTCCTGGACAGCGACGACGTCCTGGAAGTCAACGCGTGCCGCAACATGCTGGAGGCCGCGGAGAAAACCGACTCGGACATCGTCTCCGGTCTGTGCGTACGGCTGCACAAGGACACCCGTAACCAGAAGCGCGACGAGTGGTATTCCTGGCTGTATTCCACGACCCGCACGCTGGAATCCGTTACGGAATTGCCGGACCTGTTCGTATGGGACACCCTGTCCACCAACAAGTGTTATCGCCGGGAATTCCTGATCGAGAACGATCTCCGATTCCCCAAGGGGATGTTCTACGAAGACCTGATGTTTATCGCCGATGCCTATCTCGCGGCGCGGCGCATCACCCTGATCCCCAATCAGGTCTACTTCTGGCACGTCCATGAGCAGGCCGCCGTGAAGTCGGTGACGAACCGGCGGCACGAAATGACCAACTATACGCACCGGCTGGAGATCCACCGGCGTATCGACGCCCTGCTGGCGGAGCGCGGACTGCGCGAGATGAAGCTCGCCAAGGACGTGAAATTCCTCAAGCACGACCTGGTGCTGCATCTGCGGGATCTGCCGTTCCGCGACGATTCCTATCGCCAGGAGTTCGCCGAGCTCTCCCGCGGATATCTCGAGGGCATCGCCCCCGAAGCGTACGAGCGGGTGCAGCCGATACAGGCCATCTGTGCGTATCTGCTCCAGCAGGGTGACTGGGACAATCTGATCCCCGCGGTGGACACGCTCATCAACCGCGACAAGGTCTCCTCCCCGCTCGCCGAGCACGACGGCCGGATCTACTGGTGCGACGGCCATTTCGACGACGCGTTCGGCCGCGACGTGCTGGACGTGACCGACATCGGCTACCACGAGAAGTCCGTCGGCCAGCTGTTCCTGCGCAATCAGCTCACCCGCTTCCGCTCCTCGGGCCGCTCCGTCGCCCTGACCGGGCGGATCACCAACCCGCTCGGCGTCATCCCGCCGGACGCCACCCTGAAGGGCGAGCTGGAGTTCAGCGCCCGCCGGCGCAGTCTGCAGTCCTTCCACTTCCCCGTGCGGGAACTGCGCCACGAGGGCGACACCCTCCACTGGGAGGCCGCCGCCGACCTCACCGCGAAGCTGCGCCCGCTGGGCATCGTCGACACCATCTGGGACGTACGGCTGCGCCTGGAGGTGGACGGGGTGCGCACCACCACCCGGCTCACCGTCGCCGACACCGAGCTGTCCGGCGGGCTGCCGGTCCGGCCGCGGCTGACGCGGATGGTCGCCGACCATCTCCAGCCGCATGTCTCGGCCAAGGGGCATCTGGCGTTCCGCCTGGTCAGCGAGGGCCGTAACGCCGAGCGGGTGCAGGAGCTGATCACCCGCGGGGTGCAGGGCACGCCGGGGACGCTGGCCAAGACCGGCTACCGCAAGGCGAAGGCGCTCCGGCAGAAGGTCACCTCGGGCGACAACAAGCTCCGCCTCTACCACGAGGTGTTCAGCCGGCTGCCGGTCAAGAAGCGCACGGTGGTCTTCGAGAGCCACCTGGGCAAGCAGTACAGCGACAGCCCGCGCGCCCTGTACGAGGAGATGCGCCGGCAGGGCCTGGACTTCGAGGCGATCTGGTCGTACGCCGGGTCCCCGAAGGATTTCCCCAAGGACGCCACCCTCGTCAAGCGCTGGTCGCTGCCCTACCTCAAGGCACTGGCGCAGGCCGAGTACTGGGTCGACAACCAGAGCTACCCGCTCAAGCTCACCAAGCGTCCGGAGACCACCTACCTCCAGACCTGGCACGGCTCGGCGCTGAAGAACATGGGCTTCGACCAGCCGTCGCTGAAGGCACAGACCCGCCAGCAGCAGGCCGAGCAGCAGCAGTCGCTGGACCGCTTCGACCGCTTCCTGGTCCGCTCCGAGCACGATGTGCACACCCTGGCCAAGGCCTTCCGGCTCAAGGAGAAGACCCTGCTGCGGGTGGGCTACCCGCGCAATGACGCACTGGTCCGCGCCCGGGAGCGGGAAGTGCGGCTCGGGCGGCGTGAACGCGGTCCGCTGGCCGCCGAGTTGGGCATTCCCGAGGACCGGACCGTGCTGCTGTACGCACCGACCTTCCGCAAGGCGGGCGGCCGGCACGGGCGCTTCGAATTGCCCTTTGACGTCGAGCGTTTCGCCGATCAGTTCGGCGACCGCTATGTCCTCCTGGTGCGCTCGCACTACCTCAATCACGTGGTGCTGCCGCCGACCGTCGAGGGCCGGGTCATCGACGTCTCCGCGCACCATGACGTGACGCCCCTGCTGGAGCTGGCCGACGGTCTGATCACGGACTACTCCTCGGTGATGTTCGACTACGCGCTGCTCGACCGGCCGCTGGTGTTCTTCACCTACGACTACGACGAGTACGTGCACGAGGGCCGCGGCACCTACTTCGATCTGCTGGAGCACGCGCCGGGCCCGGTGGTCCGTACCGAGGACGATTTCCACAAGGCGATCAAGTCGTTCGAGTCGCAGGCTCTGGAATATGCGACGAGCCGCCAGGAATTCGTCGCCAAGTTCGGTGAATACGACCGGGGCGACGCCGCCAAGAGCATCGTCGATCAGTTTTTCGCGCAGTGGAGCCGTTGATGACCAAGTCGCACGCAGCCGAGCCGCGGGACATCTTCTTCGTCTCCAACAGCGTCAACGAGATGGGCGGCATCACCAGCTGGTCGCACCAGATGGCCCGCCTGTTCAGCGAGCGCGGCCACCGGGTGCACCTCATCGGTGTGGTGCCGGCCCCCGAGGGCCGGGCGCATGAGCTCGCCGCCGACGTTCCGTTCCGGACGACCACGCTCTACACCGAGCACCCGCCCCTGGTGCGTCCCGTACGCGGCCTGAAGGACAAGCTCAACCTCGTCGAGCAGCGCCGCCGCGCCGCCCGCGAGGCGGGTATGCAGGAGCAGGCCGCCAAGATGAGCGCGCTGTTCCGGGCGGCGAAGCCCGACGGGGTGGTGATCGTCACCCAGGTGTGGGCGATGGAGTGGGTCGCGCTGGCCGACACCGCGGGGCTGACGGTGATCGGGATGAGCCATGAGTCGTTCGACACCTGCCGCAAGTCGTCCCGCTTCGGCCGGGTCAAGCGGTTTTATGAGGATGTCGACCGGATGCTGACGCTCACCCGCGAGGACGCGGACCGCTGGATCCGGCAGCGCATGGACAACGTCGGCTTCATGCCCAACCCGCTGCCGTTCTTCCCGGAGGTCCCCTCGGACCGCTCCCGCAAGTGCGTGGTCAGCATCGGCCGGCTCCACGAGGAGAAGGGCGTGGATCTGCTGCTGGAGGCCTGGGCGAGGGTCGCGCCGCAGCATCCGGACTGGACGCTGCGGATCTACGGCTCCGGCGAGGAGGCGGACGCCCTGCGCAAGCAGGCCGCGGAGCTGGGCATCGTGGACTCGGTCGAGTGGATGGGCCGCACCGCCGACGTTCCCGGGGCGCTGCGGGAGAGCGCGGTGTTCGCGCTCAGCTCGCGCGGCGAGGGCTTCCCGCTGGCTCCCATGGAGGCGATGGCGACCGCCGTCCCGTGTGTGGCGTTCGATGTGGCGCCGGGTGTCCACGAGATCATCTCGGACGGCGTCGACGGACTGCTCGCCCCTCCGGGCAACATCACCGAATTCGCCCGGCACCTGGACACCCTGATGTCCGACAAGGACCTCCGGGACACGATGGGCGAGACGGCCCGGAAGAACATCCAGCGGTTCTCCACCGAGGAGATCGTCGGCCGCTGGGAGAGTCTGTTCGCGCTCGTGGAGCGCTGAGCCGGGCGACTTCCGGTGTGAGAGAGGTCACTTGCTCCGGCGGGTGACCCCTCTCACGCCGGGGCCCCGACGGTGCTCTGGAGCCGCTGATTCCGCGGTATCAAGGGGCACAGCCGTGTCGGACCGCCCCTCCGGCCCCGGTCAGCGGCGTTCCCGGGAGTCGCTCCGACCATTGGCCGGAATTGATCTGCCCCCTAGCGTGTGCGCATGGATCTGACGCAGACCACGCACCGGCCCAGTGCGCCCTGGCGCCCGTCGGCAGGATGGGCGTTCCTCCAGGAGGCGACCCGCACCCAACGCCTCACCGGAGCGATCGCTCCCAGCAGCCGACGGCTGGCCTCCCGGCTCGCGGTCCCCCTCCAGGAGCGGAAGCTCAGCAGCCCCGCCGCGATATTGGAGGTCGGCGCCGGAACCGGCACGGTCACCCGTGCCCTGGCCCGGCTCGTCGGACCCGCGGACCAGCTGGACGTCGTCGAGGTCAACCCCAGTTTCGTCCGGATACTCACCGAATCCATGGAGCGGGACCCGGATCTGGCCGGGGCCGCTCCGCAGATACGGCTGGTGCCCGAGTCGATCACGGACATGCGGCTGGCCCCGCACAGCTACGACATCATCGTCTCCTGCCTGCCCTTCGCGAACTTCGAACCCGACGTGGTGCAGTCGATCTTCGAGCGGTACCTCTCCGCGCTCACCCCGGGCGGGCACCTGACGTACTTCCGCTATCTCGGCACCGAGATCGCCCGTACCGTCTTCAGCCGCCGCACGGAGGTGACCCGCCACCGTGCGGTCACCGCCGTCCTGGAGGACTTCGAGCACCGCTACGGCGTCCACCGCTCCACGGTGTGGGGCAACCTCCCTCCCGCACAGGTCCAGACACTGCGGGCACCCGCTCCGCGGACGGCCCCCACCACCCCGGTGGCCCCCGCCTGACCCACCCGCCGGGCTCCCGGCCACCGACTCCCCCCTCCCGGCTGCCGACTCCGGGTCCCCCTGAGACGTCCTCGGGGCGCCCCGGCATGCCCGCACCCCGGCGCGCATTCCCGCGCGAACGGAATTCGGAAGCGGCCCGGAATGGCGGCCGACGCCTCCCGAAGTGAGCGCGCGCGGGGCCCGGCAAGGCGAAGCGCAGGTATCAAACACATGCGCCAGAGAAGGAAGATCGGCCATCCCGGGAAGGCATCACAAGGCATTTGCCTTTGCCGCCCCGCACATGCCACGGCCCGTGCCGCCGAAAGGGCACGAAACCGCGGCGCCTGGAAATAGCGGAAACCCCGGTGCGGGCCGCCGGACGGGCACGGGTCCCGCCCGCGGCGCGCCGGCCACCGCGTCCGCCCGAACCTCCTCACCGGCGGTGGCGCCCGTCGCCCGCCCGGCATGCCCTCGTACGGACGGAGGAGGGGCCGGACACCCGACGGCGGCGGACAGCGGCGAACGGCAGCGGGACGGGGCGAAGCCCGCGTGGACGACCTCAACTGCCTCGACGCACCGTCAACTTCGGCTACGGGGCGGCCTGAAGGACTTCTGAGTGCCCCTCACACGGCGCCCGCGACCCGGCTCGGCACCGACGGCGGTGCACGGCGGCCCGGCGCAACGCACGGGAGCCCAGGCGCATCGCGGCGCCTCGGTCAACTGCCGTACGGCGCACCCGGCGTCCGCGCCCGGGAGCGCGAACCCGCTTGCCGTTGCCCCGGATACCCGGCCGCTTCCCGTGGTCGAACGGGGAAGGCGCACAGCAATTTGCGATGCAGTTGACGCTTCACCCAAAATCGCCTTTTGGGTGGTGCCCGGAGCCGGACTTGAACCGGCACGGCCCGTAGGCCAGCGAGGTTTAAGCTCGCCGTGTCTGCATTCCACCATCCGGGCCTGGGATCCCCCATGCCACCTCAAAGAGGGCAGCACGAGCGTAGCCCGCAGCGCACGGCACAGTTCGGCCGCTCTTCCCGAGGTTGTCTTATTTTATTGGCAACTGAGTGAGCATCAGCGCCCGGTACAGGCCCTCGGCACATGCCTGAAGCCTGCTTGCACCGGGAAGCCCCCGGGCGCAAATTCATGCCCGAATTGACGGAAACTCGACGCCCCCTCGGCGCCCCCGTCACGGCGCCGCTCCCGCTCCTCCGGCTGCTGCGGGCGCAGCAGCGTCCTCAGGGCCCGTCTCCTCCCCAGGGATGACCACGGTGCGCACGGCTACGCCCCAGGGGTTGGCCAGGACGGTCACCAGGGTTGACGTCCCGGAGCGGCTCCCTGACCCACGATGGAAATGCCCGCTTCCGCTTCGCGGCAGGCGCCCTCGTGGGCACCGTGCCAGGCACCTCCACCGACAGGAGCTCGTTCCCGTGACCACCACCCACTCCGGCGTATCCCGCGCCCAGCACGCCACCTCGGTGGCTGCCCGCGCCACGGATCTCAGCAAGGTCTACGGACAGGGCGAGACCCAGGTGGTCGCCCTGGACGCGGTCTCCGTCGACTTCCACCAGGCCCAGTTCACCGCGATCATGGGCCCCTCCGGGTCCGGCAAGTCAACGCTGATGCACTGCATGGCCGGGCTGGACTCGATCTCCGGCGGCTCCGCCCGCATCGGCGACACCGAACTGACCGGGCTGAAGGACAAGAAGCTCACCCAGCTCCGGCGCGACAAGATCGGCTTCATCTTCCAGGCGTTCAACCTGCTGCCGACCCTGACCGCCCTGGAGAACATCACGCTGCCCATGGACATCGCAGGCCGTAAGCCGGACCGCGCCTGGCTGAACCGGGTCGTGGAGACCGTCGGCCTCTCCGGCCGCCTCAAGCACCGCCCCAGCCAGCTCTCCGGCGGCCAGCAGCAGCGGGTCGCGGTCGCCCGGGCGCTCGCCTCCCGGCCCGAGATCATCTTCGCCGACGAGCCCACCGGAAACCTCGACTCGCGCTCCGGCGCCGAGGTCCTCGGCTTTCTGCGCAACTCGGTGCGCGAACTGGGCCAGACCGTGGTCATGGTGACCCACGACCCCGTCGCCGCCTCCTACGCGAACCGCGTGGTCTTCCTCGCCGACGGCAAGATCGTCGACGAGATGCCCGATCCGACCGCCGACCTGGTGCTGGAGCGGATGAAGGGCTTCGACAGCAAGCGCCGTACGAGCTGATCAGCAGCCGCCGCCCGCCCTCCGGACCTCTCCTCCAGGACTGAGCCCCATGTTCCGTACCGCCTTGCGCAATGTGCTCGCGCACAAGGCCCGGCTGCTGATGACCGTCCTCGCCGTGATGCTCGGCGTGGCCTTCGTCTCCGGCACCCTGGTCTACACCGACACCCTCTCCACCGCCTTCCGCAACAGCTCTCAGAAGAGCTTCGACGACATCGACGTCGCCCTCACCCCCCAGTCGTCCGACAAGGCCCCGGGCGTCCCGTCCAAGGACCCCCGGCTCGACGGCAAGCTGCTCGACACGGTCGGCCGGGTCCCCGGCGCCGCCTCCGCCACCGGCGTCGTCAACGGCTCCACCGCGGTCGCCGACAAGGACGGCAAGCTGGTCGGCCAGGGCGGCAGCGGCGGCAACTACTTCCCCGGCAAGGACGGCAAGGACGCCCGCTATCCGATGAAGGAAGGCGCCGCCCCCACCCGCGCCGACCAGTTCGCGCTGGACGAGGACACCGCCAAGAAGGCCGGCTACCACGTCGGTGACACCGTCCGGATAGCCGTCGCCGGACCGGTCCACGAGCAGAAGCTGACCGGCATCTTCACCACCGGCGGCGGCCAGGGCATGTCCGGTGGTTCCCTGGCCCTGTTCGACACCAAGACCGCTCAGAAGCTGTTCGGGGTGCCCGGCGGATTCAGCGAGATCGACGTCAAGGCCGCGCCGGGGACGTCCCAGGCCGCGCTGAAGCAGGCGATCGACAAGACGCTGCCCCGGGACGGTGCCACCCTCACCACCGGCAAGGAACTCGCCGACGAGCAGGCCGAGGCCGGCAAGAGCTCGATGGACGCCATGCGGACCGCCCTGCTGGGCTTCGCGGGCGTCGCACTCTTCGTCGGCATCTTCGTCATCGCCAACACCTTCACCATGCTGATCTCCCAGCGCACCAAGGAGCTGGCGCTGCTGCGGGCGGTCGGCGCGAGCCGCCGCCAGGTCACCCGCTCGGTGCTGCTCGAAGCGTTCATGGTCGGTGCGATCGCCGGTGCCTCGGGCATGGTCGCCGGCATCGGCATCGGCGCGGTACTGCGCACGCTGGGCAGTGGCAGCGGCACGGTCCCCGACGGGCCGTTGCAGGTCTCGGCCACCACGGTCCTGATCTCGCTGGGTGTCGGTATCGCCGTGACGGTGCTGTCCGCCTGGCTGCCGGGCCGGCGCGCCGCGAAGATCCCGCCGGTCGCCGCGATGAACAGCGTGCACGCCGCGGCCACCACCAAGTCGCTGGTGGTCCGCAACGTCATCGGCGCGCTCTTCGCCGGCGCCGGTACGGCCGCGGTCCTGGTCGCCGTCTCCCTGGACGACGGCAAGGACACCAGCCGGTACATGATGGGCCTCGGCGGGATGCTGCTGCTGATCGGCGTGTTCGTCCTGACGCCGCTGCTGTCCCGTCCGCTGATCGCGCTGGGCGGGCCGGTCCTGCGCGGCTTCGGTATCGCCGGCCTCCTCGCCCGGCAGAACGCCCTGCGCAATCCGCGCCGTACGGCCGCCACCGCCTCGGCCCTGATGATCGGGCTGACCCTGATCACCGGGATGACGGTGATCGCGGGCAGTGTGCAGCAGGGCATCAGCAAGGTGGCCGCCTCCGCGCTGAAGGCCGACTACTCCATCTCCATGGTCCAAGGACAGGGAGGGAGTCTGCCGCCCAGCGCGGAGAAGGCGGTCAAGGGCGCGGCGGGAGTCTCCGCGGTCACCCCGCTGCGCAAGGACATGGTCCGGGTCGGCACGGGAACGGGCGCGGACAGCAGGACGGTGACCGGCGTGACCGGCGTCGACGGCAAGACGTTCGGCTCGCTCGGCAAACTCGACTTCACCAAGGGATCGCTGGGCAGCCTGCACGGCGACCGGGTGGTCGTGGCCGACTCGACCGCCAAGGAGTACGGCCTGCGGAGCGGCTCACGCTTCCCCGTGACGTTCCCCGACGGCAAGAAGGCCGACCTGACCGT
Source organism: Streptomyces sp. NBC_01454 (assembly GCF_036227565.1). Lineage (NCBI taxonomy): Bacteria > Bacillati > Actinomycetota > Actinomycetes > Kitasatosporales > Streptomycetaceae > Streptomyces > Streptomyces sp. NBC_01454. The sequence continues at coordinate 4,956,283 of NZ_CP109460.1, read as the reverse complement.
CTCGGGCATCTTCGAGGGCAACCAGATGTTCAACGGCATCATCCTCGACAACGGCACCCTGGCGCCGCACCAGAAGCGCATCACCACCGATCAGCTGCTGGTCAAGATGGACGGCGGCGCCACCGCGGCGCACAAGGACGAGCTGGTGAAGGCGCTCGGCAAGAACCCGGCCCTCACCATCTCGGATAAGCAGGACATCTCAGATGCCGTCTCCAAGCTGTTCACCATCCTGCTGAACATGCTCTACGGCCTGCTGGGCATGGCAGTGGTCGTCGCGGTGCTCGGGGTCGTCAACACCCTGGCGATGTCGGTCTTCGAGCGCTCGCAGGAGATCGGCATGCTGCGGGCGATCGGCCTGGACCGGCGCGGCATCAAGCAGATGGTGCGGCTGGAGTCGCTGATCATCTCGCTCTTCGGCGGGGTGCTCGGCACCGGGCTGGGGGTGTTCCTCGGCTGGGCGGTCGGCAAGCTGATCGAAGGCGGCCTGCCCACCTACGAACTGGTCCTGCCGTGGGGCGAGCTGGCCCTCTTCCTGGGCCTGGCCGGGCTGGTCGGCGTGCTGGCGGCCCTGTGGCCGGCGCTCCGGGCGGCGAGGCTGAACATGCTGGAAGCCATCAAGGCCGAATAGCCGGCCCGGCACGGCCTCCCGGTCCGCCCGCCCGCCCCCTTCCCGGGGAGCGGGCGGGCGGCCGCCGTTTCAGGCGCCGGGTGCGGCCGGGCGCCAGGTACGCGTCCGCAGCGGCTGCCCCGCGTCCCCGGTGTCCGGCGTGCGCACCGCCAGCACCTGGTTGACGCCCAGGCGGTTGCGCTCGAAGGACAGCGCGCACGCGGCCATGTACAGCCGCCACACCCGCGCCCGTCCCGGGGACGTCAGGCGCGCCGCCCGGTCCCAGTGCTCCTCCAGGTTGGCGACCCAGCGCCGCAGCGTCAGCGCGTAGTGCTCACGGATCGCCTCCACGTCCCGGACCTCGAAACCGGCGTCCTCCAGCTGGCCGACGGTCCGGCCGAGCGGGGCCAGTTCACCGTCCGGGAAGACATAGCGGTCGATGAACTCGTCGACCCGGTAGGCGTCCTCGTCCACGACCGGCCGCCGGGCGATCTGGTGGTTGAGCAGCCGCCCGCCGGGCTTGAGCAGGGAGTACAGGGCGTCGGCGTACTCCGCGTACTGCGTCCGGCCGACATGCTCGGCCATCCCGACCGAGGAGATCGCGTCGAACGGCTCGTCGTGGATCTCGCGGTAGTCCTGCACCCGGATCTCGATCCGGTCGGCCAGCCCGGCCTCGGCGATGCGCTTGCGGGCGAAGGTGGCCTGCTCCTCGGAGAGGGTGATGCCGACCGCCCGCACGCCGTACTCACGGGCCGCGTGCAGCACCATCGAGCCCCAGCCGCAGCCCACGTCCAGCAGCCGCTGGCCCTCGCGGAGACCGAGCTTGCGGCAGATCAGGTCGAGCTTGTCCCGCTGGACGTCCTCCAGGGTGGCGGCAGCGCCTCCGGCGGCCTCGCCGGTCTCCCAGTACGCGCAGGAGTAGACCATGGACGGGCCCAGCACCAGGGCGTAGAAGTCGTTGCCGACGTCGTAGTGGTGGCTGATGGCCTCCTTGTCGCGCCGCAGGGTGTGCAGCGGCCCGCGGCGGCGTCTGACCTCTTCCACCGGCGGGGCCGGCGGCACCGGGGCGCCGACCAGGGTCAGCAGCTCGCGGGCGGCGGCGCGGATCTCCGGGCGGGCCAGGGCGCGCAGCACGGCGGCGCGGCGCGATCCTCCGCCGCCGGGGCGTTCCCAGATCAGTCCGGCGAGCAGATCGAGCGCGGCGTAGAGGTCGCCCTCGATGTCGAGGTCACCGGCCACCCAGGCGCGGGCCAGGCCCAGCTCGCCCGGCTTGAACAGCAGCCGGCGCAGCGCGCGGCGATGGCGGATGACGACGGTGGGCGCCCCCGGCGGGCCGGACTCGCTACGGTCCCAGGCGCGGATGCGCACCGGCAGCGGTGCTCCCAGCACCTCCTCGGCGAGCTTGGTGAGCCGTCCAGCGGCGTCGGCCATGTCGCACACCTCCGTGTTGACGAGTCGGGCAAAAAAGTTTCACCCACCACGTAAACGCCAATGGGGCGCCCAGTTAGTCCCGTTCGCACGTAAGAGAACCGCACACTGCCCGCCTTTCGCCAGAGCGGACACGCCAAAGGGCGCCCGCCCCACGGATGGCGGACGCCCTTCGGGCTGGTCGGAGTACCCGACCGGGGATTCAGGAAGCCTTGGCCTTCGCCTTGTCGGCGTCGGCCGCGGCGGCCGGAGCGGGGGCCGGCTTGGCCGCCTCGTAGAACTCCTCGCGGGGGTTCTCCATGGCGCCGAGCGAGACGACCTCGCGCTTGAGGAACATGGCCAGCGTCCAGTCGGCGAAGACCCGGATCTTGCGGTTGTACGTCGGCATCGCCATGCCGTGGTACGCGCGGTGCATGTACCAGGCGAGACGGCCCTTGAGCTTGATCTTCACCTTGCCCATGACGATCATCGCGACGCCCTTGTGCAGGCCCAGACCGGCGACCGCACCCTTGTTGGCGTGGCTGTATTCCTTCTGCGGGAAGCCGCGCATCCCGGACACCACGTTGTCGCCGAGGATCTTGGCCTGCCGCAGCGCGTGCTGCGCGTTCGGCGGGCACCAGGCGTTCGGGTTGCCGGCCTTGCGGCCGACCAGGTCGGGCACCTGCGCGTTGTCGCCGGCGGCCCAGATGTAGTCGGTGCCCTGCACCTGGAGGGTGGCGGCGGCGTCGACGTGGCCGCGCGGGCCGAGCGGCAGACCGAAGCGGGACAGCGCCGGGTTCGGCTTGACGCCCGCGGTCCACACGATGGTGTTGGAGTCGACCTCGAGGCCGTTGTTGAGCTTCACGTGGCCGTCGACGCAGGAGTCCATGCCGGTCTTGAGGTAGACCTCGACGCCACGGCTCTCGAGGTGCTCCTTGCCGTACGCACCGAGCTTGGGACCGACCTCGGGGAGGATCTTGTCGGCGACGTCGACCAGCAGGAAGCGCATGTCCTCGCGCTTCACGTTGTTGTAGTACTTCGCGGCGTCGCGGGCCATGTCCTCGACCTCGCCGACGGTCTCCGCACCGGCGAAGCCGCCGCCGACGAAGACGAAGGTCAACGCCTTGCGGCGGACGTCTTCGTCGGTCGTGGAGTCGGCCTTGTCCAGCTGCTCCAGCACGTGGTTACGCAGGCCGATGGCCTCTTCCACGCCCTTCATACCGATGCCGTTCTCGGCCAGGCCGGGAATCGGGAAGGTACGGGAGACCGCGCCCATCGCGATGACCAGGTAGTCGAAGGGCAGCTCGTACGCCTCGCCGACCAGCGGGGCGATCGTGGCGACCTTGCGGTCCTGATCGATGGTGGTGACCCGACCGGTGAGCACCTCCGCCTTGGGCAGCACACGTCGTAGCGGCACCACGACATGGCGGGGGGAGATGCTGCCGGCTGCAGCTTCAGGGAGGAAGGGCTGGTACGTCATGTACGAGCGCGGGTCGACGACCGTGACGGTCGCCTCGCCGTACCGCATCTGCTTGAGGATGCGGCGTGCCGCGTACAGGCCTACGTACCCACCGCCTACAACGAGGATCCTGGGACGCTCCGTGGTGCTCATGCAATCGAGTATCCACCCCCACATGGGGGGTCGCTCGTGAGCCCCTTCACAAGCATCCGGAGGGCGTCTGCTACACTCCGCCGGCTTCGTGATCGACGCCATAGTTCAAGAGGGAACCACCTTGCCATGGCGGGCGTTGGAGACCCCTATTGATCAGGGATTGTGGGCCGCCGGACGACTGGACCACAGCCTTGGGGCACGCACCGCCAACTCCCCGGGAGCCGCGCATTCTCCGGGCCGCGAGAGCCCAGGACCTTCGAATCAGGGCCGGATGATCAGATTCTTCGCCCAAGGAGCGGTTTTTTCATGTGAAGGATTTCACGAACTTTCTCCGCAGACCCGCCTCCGAAGCCTCCCGGGACCCCGAAAACGCGCCCAGACGGGCAACATGCCCACCCAAAAGGCCCTTCGACGGGGGCCGCCTACCGAGCCTCGCCATCACCCTCAGCGCCGCGCACATCCGCCTGGCGACTCTTGGCTGCACGGCACACCCCCTGTACGGCCCAAGCGTGACTGACGAAGCGAATTTACTGAACATTAAACTAGTTTGGAGGGCCTTGGGAGGCCTGGGGCAGGAGTGACAACTACGGTCGATCCCGCTGCGCCAAGTGTGGCCAGCGCCCGTCAAGTGCATCTCCAGAAAGGACATTTACGTGTCCGAGTGCCCCAACCCCTCCCACCGCAGGAAGCTCCCATTGTCCCGTCGCGGCGTGATCGGCGCCGCTGGGGCGGTGGCCGCCGGTGCCGCGCTGACGCCGGCGGTGTTCGCCTCGACCGACTCCGGCGAGACGGACAACTCCACATCCGGCTCCGGTGATTCCGGTACGACGCCGGGGACGTTCCCGGCCACCCAGACTGCGGCCGCCAGCGGTGGCGTCGAGGCCGTCACAGCCTTCGCCGCCTCCTATGTCGCCGTGCGCTGGGCCGGAACGAAGGACGGCGCCGGTATCCGGTTCGCGGACGGTGACGCCTCCCCGGGCACCTGGCAGCAGGTGACCGGCGGCTGCGCGACCGTCGACGACGGCGGTACGGCACTGGTCGCAGCCGGGAAGGCCACCACGTACGAACTGAAGACCCCCGACGGGGCCAGTGGTTTGCGGTCCCTGGCGATCGACACCACCGACGGCCCGCACCGCACCTTCAAGGTGCCGAGCGACCCCACCCGCCTGCGTGGCGTGCATTACGTCTCCCGCCCCGGCTGGGGCGCCGACGAGTCCAAGCGCTACAAGGACGGAAAGGTCAATTCGCCGGAGAAGTATTACCCGCTGCAGGCGATTGCGGTACACCACACCGACACACCCAACGACGACCCGGACCCAGCGGCCACCATCCGGAGCATCTACGAGTACCACGCGGTCACCCTCGACTGGGGCGACATCGGCTACCACTTCCTCATCGACGAGGACGGCAACATCTACGAGGGCCGCTACTCCGGCGACGACGGCATCCCCGCCTTCCACACCGACGGCGACCTCGTCACCGCCTTCCACACCCTCGGCTACAACTCCGGCAACCTCGGCATCGCCCTCCTCGGCACGCTCGCCGAGAAGGCCCCGACAGACGCGGCGAAGACCTCGCTCATCCGCCTGATCAAGACGATCGCCCGCTTCAAGGGGCTCGATCCGCAGGCGAACATAACCTACGTCAACCCGGTGGACGGCACGAAAAAGGACGTGACGACAGTTACCGGCCACCGCGACTGGCTGACCACCGACTGCCCCGGCGATTCGATGTACGACCTCCTCACCCAGGTCCGCGCGGCCGCCGCACCCTGACCCACGCCAGGCCGCCCGTGCGCCGGGCGCACTTCGGCAGCCGCGCGCGCTGGGTTGCGGGCGCCGCCGTCGCAGCGTGTCGCGCAGGTTCTCTCTCCGAAACCGATGGCCGCGCCGCCGCGAAGCGACGCCGGAGCCGTGGCGTCTTGCCGCCGGGGGTTGCGACCTAGAGGATTACTCAGGCCACATTGCCGCAGGTCAGGGTACCTTCCTGTCCTCCTCGGCAGAGGCCGTTGCCGACCTCTGCCGCACCGTGCTCACCTCAGCCCGCGAGACTCCAGGCGATGCCGTCCAGGATGTCGTGCTCGCTGACGACGACCTCCGCGGCGCCGGTCCGCTCCATGATCGACAGCAGCACGAGCGCGCCCGCGGCGATCACGTCGACCCGGCCCGGGTGCATGACGGGGATCGCCGCGCGCTCGGCATGGGTGGAGGCCAGCATCCGGTCCGTGATCTCGCGGACCGTCGCCAGCGGGATCCGGGAGTGATGAATGGCCTCGGAGTCGTACTGGTCGAGGCCCAGCGCGATCGCGGCGACCGTGGTCACGGAGCCGGCCAGGCCCACGAGGGTGGCGGCCTCGCTCAGCGGGACGGTCTCCTCGGCCCGGTCCAGCGCCGCGGCGATATCGGTCTTGATGGCGCTGATCTGCCCCGGGGTCGGGGGGTCGCTGATGGCGCCCTCGTGCACCAGATGCCGCTCGGTCATCCGTACGCAGCCGACGTCTACCGAGCGCGCGGCGCGCACCGAGTCGCTGCCGAGGACGAACTCGGTCGAGCCGCCGCCGATGTCGACCACCAGGAAGGGCCGCTCCAGGTCCGCGCGGCCGGTGAGCTCCTTGGTGGCGCCGTCGAAGGAGAACTCGGCCTCCTGGTCGCCGGTGATCACCTCGGGCTCCACGCCCAGGATGTCCACCACGCCGCGGACGAAGTCCTCGCGGTTCTCCGCGTCCCGGGAGGCGGAGGTCGCCACGAAGCGGACCTGCTCGGCGCCCAGATCCTTGATCACCGCGGCGTACTCACGGCAGGCCGCGAAGGTGCGCTCCAGCGCCTCGGGCGCCAGCCGTCCGGTGCGGTCCACGCCCTGGCCGAGCCGGACGATCTGCATCCGGCGGTCGAGGTCCTTCAGCTCGCCGGTCGCCGGGTCGCAGTCCGCGACCAGCAGCCGGATGGAGTTCGTACCGCAGTCGATGGCGGCGACCCGCTTCACGTGGCGTCTCCTTCGGGGGCGTCCTGAGCTTCGGTGTCCTGGGCTCCGGTGTCCTGGCAGGGGGTCACGCACGGCCCCTTCTTCCACCACTCCGGGAGCATCGCGAGGGCCTCGTCACCGAGCGGGTTGACGCCCGGCCCGGCGGCCAGCGAGTGACCGACGAGGACATGCAGGCACTTGACCCGGTCGGGCATGCCGCCGGCGCTCGGGAAACCCTGGAGCACCTCGATCGCGTCCCGCCGCCGGATGTAGTCCTCGTGCGCCGCGCGGTAGGCGGCGGCAAGCTCCGGGTCGGCCGCCAGGCGCTCGGACATCTCCTTCATCACGCCGTTGGCCTCCAGCGTGCCGATCGCGGAGGCCGCGCGCGGGCAGGTGAGGTAGTAGAGCGTGGGGAAGGGCGTGCCGTCCTCCAGGCGCGGCGCCGTCTCGACGACATCGGGCCGGCCGCAGGGGCAGCGGTGCGCGATGGCGCGCAGCCCGCGCGGCGGGCGGCCCAGCTGCTCCTTGAAAGCGGCGATGTCCGCGGCGGTGGGCTCGGTGGGCTCGGTCTGGGGCGGGGGGGTGTCCATGTGCGCTTTCGGTGAGGTGAGTGGTGAGCGGGGCGGGCATGCCGTCCCGTATCCGACAGTACGGGGCGGCGCCCGCCGGCGGTACGGGCCCGGCCCTACCGCTTGTCGGCCGAGTCGACGGCGTCCCAGAGATTCTCGTACCAGGGGCGCTGCGCGGCCTGCGGCCCCTTCGGCGCGGAGCCGGTGCCGGAGCCGTCCTGGACGAGGTAGCCGGTCTCGCCCGGCATGACGTAGTGAAGGTGACGGCGGGCCTGCTGACGGACGTACTCCGGGTCCTGCCAGCGGGCCTGCTGCTCGCGCAGCCGCTCCAGGGCGGCGCCGGCGTCCTGCGCGCGGTGGCGCTGGTCGGCGATGTCGGAGCGCTGGGAGACGTACTGCCTTATCGGGTAGGCGAGGGCGACGACCAGCGAGCACATCACCAGGGCCAGCAGGGCGGCGCGGCCGGTGAGGCGGTTGCGGCGGGGCGGGCGGGCACGGTAGACGCGGGCTGCGGCCTGCTCGCCGAGGGCCTTGAGTCGGGTCGCGGTCGAGAACCGGTCCGCGGGCACGTCGTCTCCCCTTCACTGACGGACGCCTGACTGCTGAAGCAGACGCGTCCCCGGCAACGGTACGGGACCGTTGCCGGGGACGTACGGGGTGCTGGGCGGTTGTCTCGCCCGATTAGCCCTCGCCGCCCCGGTCCCCCGGGGCGGCGGGCCGCCGTGGGTCAGCTGCCGTGACGGAACCGCGGGAAGGCGGAGCGGCCGGCGTAGACCGCGGCGTCGTCGAGGATCTCCTCGATGCGCAGCAGCTGGTTGTACTTGGCGACGCGCTCGGAGCGGGCCGGGGCGCCGGTCTTGATCTGGCCGCAGTTGGTGGCGACGGCGAGGTCGGCGATGGTGACGTCCTCGGTCTCGCCGGAGCGGTGCGACATCATGCACTTGAAGCCGTTGCGCTGGGCCAGCTCGACGGCGTCCAGGGTCTCGGTCAGCGAGCCGATCTGGTTGACCTTCACCAGCAGCGCGTTGGCGGAGCCCTCCTCGATGCCGCGGGCGAGGCGCTCGGGGTTGGTGACGAACAGGTCGTCGCCGACGAGCTGCACCTTGGCGCCGAGCTTGTCGGTGATGACCTTCCAGCCGGCCCAGTCGTCCTCGAACAGCGGGTCCTCGATGGAGACCAGCGGGTAGGCCGCGACCAGCTCCTCGTAGTACTCGGTCATCTCGGCGGCCGAGCGGTCCTTGCCCTCGAACTGGTACTTGCCGTCCTTGCAGAACTCGGAGGCGGCGACGTCCAGCGCGAGCGCGATGTCCTGGCCGGGGGCATAGCCGGCCTGCTTGACGGCCTCGAGGATGAGGTCGAGGGCCTCGCGGTTGGAGCCCAGGTTGGGGGCGAAGCCGCCCTCGTCACCGAGGCCGGTGGACAGCCCGCGCTCCTTCAGGACCTTCTTGAGGGTGTGGTAGACCTCGGCGCCCCAGCGCAGCGCCTCGGAGAAGGACTCCGCGCCGATCGGGGCGATCATGAACTCCTGGATGTCCACGTTGGAGTCGGCGTGCGAGCCGCCGTTCAGGATGTTCATCATCGGCACGGGCAGGACGTGCGCGTTCGGGCCGCCGAGGTAGCGGAACAGCGGGAGGTCGCTGGCCTCGGAGGCGGCGTGCGCGACGGCGAGGGAGACGCCGAGGATGGCGTTGGCGCCGAGCGAGCCCTTGTTGTCGGTGGCGTCCAGGTCGAACATGGCCTGGTCGATCAGCCGCTGCTCGGTCGCGTCGTAGCCGACGAGCTCCGGGCCGATCTGCTCGATGACGGCCAGGACGGCCTTCTCCACGCCCTTGCCGAGGTAGCGGTTCGGGTCGCCGTCGCGGAGCTCGACGGCCTCGAAGGCGCCGGTGGAGGCACCGGAGGGCACGGCGGCACGGCCGGTGCTGCCGTCGTCGAGGCCGACCTCGACCTCGACCGTGGGATTACCTCGCGAGTCGAGAATTTCGCGGGCTACGACGACGTCGATGGACGGCACGTTGTCTCCTTCGTGGGTGTCTGGAGTTCTGCAGCACGAGCCTAACGGCCCCGGGCGCGTGAGCTTGCCCTTGGCCCGCTCCGTGGGACGGAATTACGGAAGGAAGAGCCCAAAGGCCCAGTTCACGGGACCTTTGACCGCATTGTTCGCGCACCGGCCAACGCCGCGGAACGGTGCCGGTCAGCGGCTTGCGCCGGCAGTGGATCTCCCCCGGTGCGACCCGAGGTGTGAGAAACCCCGCCGCGGCGCGCTGGGGGGAATGGCGCGCCGGGCGGGGCTGTCTCACGGAGGAAGCGGGCCCGCCGCTCGGGCCGGCAGGAGTTCCGGTGAGGAAACGGCTCAGACGTTGAGCTTCTGGCCCGGCAGGATCAGGTTCGGGTTGCCGCCGATGACCGACTTGTTGGCCTCGTAGACCGACTTCCAGTTGGTGCCGTGGGCCTTGGCGATCTTGGCGAGGGTGTCGCCCGCCTTCACGGTGTAGTTGCCGTGGCCCAGGGACTTGCGCTCGGTGGAGCGCGAGGCACGCTTCTCGGGCGCGGCCGGGGCCTTCTTGGCCTCGGTCTTGGCCTCGGTCTTGCCGGAGTCCTGCTGCGGGGCGGACTTGGTCTGGGAGCCGGAGGTGTCGACGTTCGCGGCGGGGCCGCCGGCGGTCAGGTTGCCGGCACCGGCGCAGGACCAGGCGCCCGGGCCCTGGATGGCGAGGAGCTTCTCGGCGGCGGCGATCTGCTGGCTCTTGGAGGCCTGGTCGGCGCGCGGTGCGTACTGGGTACCGCCGGCGGCGGCCCAGCTGGAGTTCGAGAACTGCAGGCCACCGTAGTAGCCGTTACCGGTGTTGATCGACCAGTTGCCGCCGGACTCGCACTGGGCGACCTTGTCCCAGGTGGAGACCGAGGCGGCGGAGGCGGAGGTGGCGCCCATCAGCGGGACGGCCACGGCCGCACCGGCTATGCCGGCGAGGGTGGCGACGCGGACGGCCTTGGAGGGACGACTGTGCTTGCCTTTGTTGATCAGCATGGTTCGTTCGTTTCCTCACCGACGCCTGCGAGGTGAGCTGTCGGGTTCGGGCTGTGAGTGGCCCGGCCGTGTGCGCATCGCACGTGGCTTCACCCCAAGCCGGTCGCCCGCTTTCACGGGCGGGGCCGGCACTTACCTTGGTTCCCCCGCTCCTGCCTACGGCGCTTGCGCGTCAACTGCCCCCGATCACCGGCAGGATTCGGCGTGTGACCGGAGGGCCCGCTTTGGCGAGCGGTCCTGACGTTAAGCAGCAACCCCCGTGGTGTTCAAACCCCACCATCTGCGCCAAGTTGACCGATTTCGATCACGACTGGGTCACATCTCCGCAGGTGGGGCGCGGTACGCCGGGGCCGGACGGTCCCGGGCCCCCTGAGGTCAACGAGACCCTTGTCTCACTTTCACCAAAGGGGGCAAAGGGGGACGAACTAGCCTGCGTTCTGCCCGAGATCGAGCACCTGGCCCGGCTGGATCAGGTCCGCGTCGGAGCCGATGACGCCCTCGTTGCGGTCGTAGAGGGCGGTCCAGCCGCCGGCCAGCCGGTGGGCCGTGGCGATGGCTGACAGGCTGTCACCCGGGCGCACGGTGTAGTCGCCGTCGGCCGCCGGGCCCGAACGGTGCGCGTCACCGCCGCGCGAGGCCCTGCCGCCGCCGTCACCCTGGCCGTCCCCACTGTTCCAGCTGTCCCCACTGTTCCGGCTGTCCTGACCGTTCCGGCCGTCCTGGCTGCCGTCGCCGCCCTTGTGGTCCGCACCTCCGCGGTGCCTGCCCTGGGCGGGCTTCTCCCGCGGCGTGCCGGTGGTGTCCGGGCGGCTGCCGGCGTCGGACGGGTCGGCGGACGGCGAGGGGTCCTTCTGTCCGTCGCCGGGCGTCGCGGAGCCGGACGGGTCGGGCGTGCCGGACGGGTCGCCGCCGCGGCCGGAGTCCGGGGCGTCGGGCGAGGGCGTCGACCGCGTCGGCTCGTCGGACGGTCCGGTGCCCGTGTCGCCGCCCGGCTCGTCCTGCCCGCCCGTGGCCTCCGAGCCGTCGTGCATGCCGGACGAGCCCCAGGGGTCGGTGGCGTCCCCGTCGTCGGACGGGTCGGGCGCCGGGGTGCCGGTGCTGCCGGGGTTGACCTCCGGCGCGCGGCCGTCCCGGGCCAGCCCGGCGTCCGCCGCACAGCTGGTCCACACCTCCGGGCCGCGGCGGTCGAGGATCGACTGGGCCACCACGATCTGCTGGGCGCGGCTGGCGAGGTCGGGGCGTGAGGCGTAGGCGGAGCCGCCGTAGTTGTCCCACATCTCCTGGGTCAGCTGCAGGCCGCCGTAGTAGCCGTTGCCCGCGGCCGCGCTCCACTCCCCGCCGCTCTCGCACTGGGCGACCTTGTCCCAGGTCGTGGTGTCGGCGGCGTGGGCACCGCTCGCGCCGAGCAGCGGCAGGGCGATGCCGGCGCCGGTCACTCCCGCGGTGACAAAGATGGCCGGTGCCTGACGGGGGCGACGGTGTCGGCCGTTCCCGGAACGCATGCGGATGCCTTTCGCGCGGTGGAGTTGTCGGACGAGCTGTCCGACGGACTTCCGGCCGGGGCGGGCAGGGCAGCACCAATACACCGGTTCACCGCTCCCCCGCTTCGGCCGATCGAATGAAGCCCGTCGATCGTCGGTCGAAAGGTAGCCGGGGTCACGGGTAGTCACAAGTCGGTGTAGCGCAGATCACGCAATGGTCACGCGGCTGACGCGCTGTCAAATATGGCCTTGCCGCTGGTCAGGGGCGCTCGGGTGTGAACTTCACCGGGAGCGACCGCAGTCCGCGCATGATGAGCCCGCCGCGCCAGCGCAGCGCGTCGGGTTCCGCGGCGAGACGGAGGTCCGGGAGCCGGGTCAGCAGTGTCGCCAGCGCGGTCTCTCCCTCCAGCCGGGCCAGCGGAGCGCCCAGGCAGTAATGGATGCCGTGCCCGTATCCCAGATGCTGGTTGTCCCGCCGGGTCAGGTCGAGCACGTCCGGCTCCTCGAAGCGCGCCGGGTCACGGTCGGCGGCGGCCAGCACCACCAGGACCGGGTCCCCCGCGGCGATCCGCTGCCCGCCCAGCGTCAGCTCCTGGGTCGCGAACCGCCAGGTCGCCAGCTCCACGGGGCCGTCGTAGCGGAGCAGTTCCTCGATGCCGGTGGTGAGCAGGTCGCGGTCGCCGGCCTCGACCGACTTCTGCAGCAGCTCGCGCTGGGCGGGGTGGCGCAGCAGCGCGTAGGTGCCGTTGCCGATGAGGTTGACGGTGGTCTCGAAGCCGGCGAAGAGCAGGATGAACGCCATCGCGGCGACCTCGTTCTCGGTGAGGTGCTCGCCGTGGTCGGAGGCCCGGATCAGGGCGGAGATCAGGTCCTCGCCGGGCTCGGCGGTGGCCCCGAGGGTCTCGCGCTTGCGGTGGATCAGCTCGGCGAGATAGCCGCGCATCTTCTTCACGGAACGGGCGACGCCGCCGCGCGGTCCCCCGCCGTGCCGGATCATCATGCCCGCCCAGTCGCGGAAGTCGTCCTGGTCCTCGCGCGGGACGCCCAGCAGATCGCAGATCGCGTAGATGGGCAGCGGGAACGCGAACTCATGGATCAGATCGGCCTCGCCGCGCCCCGCGAAGTCGTCGATGAGCCGGTCGGTCAGCTCCTGGACGCGCGGGGCGAAGGCGGCGACCCGGCGCGGGGTGAACGCCTTGGAGACCAGCCGGCGCAGCCGGGTGTGGTCCGGGGGGTCGATGTTGAGCAGATGCGTCATCAGGTTGGCGCTGCGCTCCCCCGGGATGCCGACCTTGCCCTTGCCGTGCGCGGTCTCGCTGTGGTGGACCGGGTTCTTGGACAGCCGGCCGTCCGCCAGCGCCTGGCGCGCCTCGGTATAGCGGGTCACCAGCCACGCCTCGACGCCGCTGGGCAGCCGGGTCCGGTGCACCGGCGCATGCTCCCGCAGCCAGGCGTACGCCGGGTACGGATCGGCGGCGAACTCCCAGGTGAACAGCTCGGGGGCGGTCTCGGCGGCCGTCCCGGCGGCCGCTGCGGCGGGGCAGCCGGCGGGGGCGTCACCGGGTGCGCCGGCGTGGGCGTCGGCGGTGGGATGGGGCTGGTGGGGCTCATGGGGCACCTTCCGACCGTAACCGGTGGGCGCACCACGGCGCGCCCGCGCACCCGCCGGGGCCCCGCGAGCCCGTCCGCTACGCCGGATCCACTCCCAGCGCCGACAGGAACGCCAGCGCCGCCGGCGAGGGCCCCCGGGCGCTCCACACCACCCGCTCGGTCCGCTCGGGCGCCGGCCGGACCCGCACGGTGCGGAGGCCGGGCAGCCCGGAGGCAGTGGGCTGGGGGACCATGCCGATGCCCAGGCCGGAGCGCACCAGCTGCGCCAGGAGCTCGACCGAGGTCACCTCGAACGCCACCTCGGAGTCCAGTCCCGCCGCACGGAACGCGTCGTCGCGCTGCCGGCGGGCCGCCGACCCCGCCATGTAGTCCACGAAGTTCTCCCGCGCCACCCGCGCCAGTGTGGTCCACTCCCGCCCGGCCAGCGGGTGATCCGGCGGCACCACCGCGACGAGTTCGCCGCGTGCCAGCTCCTTCTCCCGTACGCCGGTGGTGCGCGCGGTGGGCACCATCCCGATGAAGGCGACGTCCAGCGCACCCTCGCGCACCTTCTCCACGAGTGGTTCGGTCATGTCCATCAGTAGGCTGATCTGCACCTGTGGATACCGGGCATGGAAATCGCCCAGCTCACGGGCGAGGTCGACAGCCCCGACGGTGGAGATCGCCCCCACCGCCAGCCGGCCGCGTACCTCACCGGTGGCCGCCGCTACCTCGGCGCGGGCCCGCTCGGCCGACTGCAGTGTCTGCCGGGCGACGGGGAGGAAGGCCTCACCGGCGGCGGTCAGCCGGACGCTGCGGCTGGTCCGGTCGAAGAGCCGGGCGCCGAGCTCCTTCTCCAGCCGGGCGATCTGATGACTGAGCGCGGACTGCACCACACGGCAGCGCTCGGCGGCGCGGGTGAACCCGCCGGTCTCGGCCACGGCCACCACATAGCGCATCTGGTGCAGTTCCACGCTTACCGACTTTAAGCGACATCCATCTCATTTCACGATGGATCCCATGAAAACAATGTGTTGGACTCATTGATTTTCGTCACCGAGGGTGGAAGTGCCCGCAGCCGTCCCGGTGGCGGGCGACACAGGGGAGGTCAAGCGTGGAGACCGCGCACATCACAGAGCCGGTCGCCGGGGATGCCGCGGCGACCGGACCGGGGTTGGGGCGCGGCACGCTGCTGCTGATGTCGGTCGCCACCGGCCTGTCCGTCGCCGGCAACTACTTCGCCCAGCCGCTGCTGAACGTCATCGGCCAGGACCTCCAGCTGTCCGCATCCACCGCCGCGCTGGTGGTCACCGTCGCCCAGCTCGGCTTCGGGCTCGGGCTGTTGCTGCTCGTGCCCCTCGGCGATCTGCTGGAACGGCGCCGGCTGGCCGTCACCCTGACCGCGGCCACCGCCGTCTTCCTCACCGTCACGGCGAGCGCCCCGAACGCCGCCCTGCTGCTGACCGGTACCGCGCTGACCGGGCTGACCTCGGTCGCCGCCCAGGTCGTGGTGCCCTACGCGGCGACCCTCGCGGCCCCCGCCGACCGCGGCCGGACCGTCGGCACCGTCATGACCGGGCTGCTGCTGGGCATCCTGCTGGCCCGCACGGCCGCCGGGCTGCTGGCCGACGTGGGCGGCTGGCGCACCGTGTACTGGGTCAATGCGGCGCTGATGCTGATCATGGCGGTGCTGCTGCGGCTCAAGCTGCCCGCGCTGCGCACCCCCGTCGGGCTGCGGTATCCGGCGCTGCTGCGCTCCATGCTGGCGCTGTTCGCCCAGGAGCCGGTGCTGCGCCGGCGGGCGGCGCTCGGGGCGCTGACCTTCGCGGGGTTCAGCGTGCTGTGGACGGCGCTGGCGTTCTTGATGTCCGGTCCGTCGTACGGCTGGCAGGAGTCGGCCATCGGGCTGCTGGGGCTGGTGGGCGCGGCCGGTTCGCTGTCCGCGTCGGCCGCCGGGCGGCTGGCGGACCGCGGTCTGGTGCACCACGTCACCGGCGCCGGGGCGTTCTTGCTGCTCGGGTCCTGGGGCCTGCTGGCGGCCGGCGGGTCGGGCGGCGGCTGGTCACTGGCGGCGCTGCTGGCCGGGGTGATCGTGCTGGACCTGTCCGTCCAGGCGGTGCACATCAGCAACCAAAACCTCGTCTACGGGGTCCGGCCCGAGGCGCGCAACCGCCTCAACTCCGCCTACATGACCAGCTACTTCGCCGGCGGTGCGGCGGGCTCCGCGCTGACCTCGGTGGTCTGGGGCACGGCGGGCTGGAGCGGGGTGTGCGCCCTGGGCGCGTCGCTCGCGGCGGCGACGGTGCTGGTCTGGGCCGCGGATCTGCTGCGGCGCCGCGCCCCCCGGCTCAGCGGCGGCTGACGGTCCTCACGCGGTGCCGCCCTCCGCGGCCAGCACCGCGTCCCGGTAGGCCCGGGCGGCCGCCCGCAGCGCCGCCTCGGGGTCGACCCCGTCCGCCTCGGCCCGTATCGCCATCGCCAGCAGTTCGTAGCCGACGCCCCGGCCGGACGGCACGGCGACCTCGAGCCCCGCCGACCGCACCCGCGAGGCGAGCTTCGCCGCGAGGGCGAGACCGGGCTGGGCCAGCGGAATGCCCTCGGTCACCGACTCCCGCTGCTTCTCCTCGGCCTTCGTCCGCATCCAGTGCGCCCGCACGTCCTCCGGGGTCGCCGCGGCCTCCTCCCCGAAGACATGGGGGTGGCGGTGGATCAGCTTCTCCACGATGGTGCCCGCGACATCGTCGACGGAGAACGGCTCGTCGGGATCGTCCTGGGCGATCCGGGCGTGGAAGACGACTTGGAGGAGCACATCCCCCAGCTCCTCGCGCAGCTCCGCGCGGTCGCCCGACTCGATGGCCTCGACCATCTCGTACGCCTCCTCCAGGCCGTACTTGGCGAGGTCCTGGTGGGTACGGATGCTGCTCCACGGGCACTCGGCACGGATCCGGTCCATGACCTGGACGAGATCGAGGAGGCGGGCGCCCGGCAGGTCGTAGGAGCCGGGCAGCAGCTCCAGGTCGGGCATGGTCTCGCGGCCGGAACCGGCCAGCCGGGCCAGGCCGTCGGTCAGCGCGCTCTCGCCCTCCGCGGAGGTCAGGACGACGGCGGTACGCGCACCGTGCACGCAGTGGTCGACCAGCTCACGGGCGGTGGGGGACGCGATCTCCACCTCGATGCCGGCCTCCCGCAGATAGGGCAGCTGCGGATGGCCGGGGTCGGCGCACAGCACCCGCCCGGCCGCGCGCAGGATCTGCCACGCGGGCCAGGACAGCAGGCCGGGGGCGACCCGGTGGCTGGTGGTGAGCAGGACCAGGCGGCCGGTGCCGGAGCCCTCGGGGCGGGCGGCGGCGCCGGTGTCGGCGGCGGAGGCGTCAGCGTTCACGCCTCGAACGTAACGCACCCCACCGACAACGCCCGGCCCCGCCCGCCGAAGGCCCCGGCCACCGCCGCGGACCCCGCCGTACGCCCTCCGGTCAGGCCTGCTCCTTGGCGGACGCCGGGGTGATCCACGGGTCCTTGGTCTCACCGAGGATGACCTGCTGGTCGTCCCACTTGCCGAACCGCGGATTGACGTCGATCCCCATGGAGCGGGAGGTCTTGGCCAGCGCCCGGGCGAGCTGCTGCTGGCCCTGCGGCTTGCCCCGGTCCGCGCCGAGGTGCTTGGCGACGCCGTCGAGCAGCAGCTGGTTGCGGACCATGCCGTCGATCTCGTCGGGCGCGATGCCCTGCTGGAGCCACATCGCCCGCAGCCGCCCCGCACCACCGGCCTGCCGCTCGGCCCCGGCCCGCCACCGCTGGACGTCCCCGCGGCTGACCGTCACCCCGGCGTCCTTCGCGCTGCGCGCCAGCACCTCGTCGAAGATCATGCCGTTGAGGGTGGCCAGGCTCAGCCGGCCGGTGTTCATGACGAGCTGACCGCCCTGCGAGGTCTCGGCCTGGGCGGCGCGCACGTCCTTCACCTTCGCCTGCAACTGCGAGACGGTGATCCGCTTCCCGTCCACGATGGCCGCGGCACCCGGATGCGCGGCGTCACCACAAGCGGCGAGCAGCGGAGCCGCGACCAGCAGCGCGGCGGTGGCGGATACGGAGAGCGCTGTCCTACGGCGGAACACATGGCCTCCCGGCAGATCGTGCGACGAAGTCTCGACCTTGGTGGATCGATGCTATGGAGTCGGCGTGGCCTGAGCCACTGCTTCGGGCAACGATCTGGGGCGGGGTGGGTTTCTCGCCGCGCACCGCCCCCACCCCCTGCCGGGCACGGCCACCCCCGGGAACGGACCCGCCCACCCCCGCGTCTGAGTCACTGGCACCCGGGGCGGCGGTTGCGCAGGGGCTCACGGCCGGGCGGGGGCAGGGCGTGGGTTCGAGTATCTTTTCGAGCTGGGGGAGAGTGAGGGTCCGCATGAACACGGCCGCAGCAACGGCTGGGGATGCCCCGGGTCGGATTCCGGGGGGCGAGGCCCGGACCGGTGTCGTCGTACCGCCGCAGCGGGCGGAGTCGCCGGACGGGCCGCTGGTCGCGACCGCCGGTGACGGCGGCGGACCGCGGGGGCCGCGGGACCGGCTGCGGAGCGCCGCGCACCGGCTGCGCGCGCGGACCGCTCCGCTGCGCCGCCCGCGTCTCGACCCGTACTGGACCGCCGGCTTCTTCTTCCTCACCTACGCGGTACTGGCGTTCTGGCGCTTCCGCACCCTGTCCACCTCCTCCTGGGACGTGGGCATCTTCGAGCAGGCGATACGGGGCTACGCCCACTTCGGGGCGCCGATCGTCGACCTCAAGGGGCCGGGCACCAACATCCTCGGGGACCACTTCAGCCCCGTCCTGGTCGTACTCGCCCCCGTCTACCGGCTGTTCCCTTCGTCGCTGACCCTGCTGATCGCGCAGGCCGCGCTGTTCGCGCTGTCCGTGCTTCCGGTCACCCGCGCCGCCGCCCGTTCCCTGGGCCGCCTCCCGGGCCTGGCCATCGGCGTCGCGTACGGGCTGTCGTGGGGCATGCAGAAGGCCGTCGACTTCGACTTCCACGAGATCGCCTTCGCGCTGCCGCTGATCGCCTTCGCGCTCGAGGCGGTGCTGCGCGGGCGGTGGACCGCGGTGGTGTGCTGGGCCGCGCCGCTGGTGCTGGTCAAGGAGGACCTCGGGGTGACCGCGGCCACCATCGGCGCGCTCGCACTGCTACGGACCCGGCGGGCGAGCCCGCTGGCCATCGGGCTGGTCGCCTTCGGCCTCAGCGCCACCGCCGTCACCCTCGGCGTGCTGATACCCGGCTTCAACGGCTCCGGCTCCTACGACTACTGGAGCAAGTTCGGCGCCGAGGGCGGCGGCGCGACGATACCCCTGGCCACCGCCGTCCGCACCACCCTGTGGGTCCTGCTGCCCACCACGGGCCTGCTCGCGCTGCGCTCCCCGCTGCTGCTGGTCGCGCTGCCCACCCTGGGCTGGCGGTTCCTGTCGCACGAGCCGCACTACTGGGGCACCGACTGGCACTACAGCGCCGTGCTGATGCCGGTGGTCTTCCTGGCGCTGGTCGACGCGCTGCCGCGGATCCGGGTCTCCACCCGCCCCCGGCTGCGCTCCTACGCCCACCATCTGCCGGCCGCCGTACTGGCCGCGGCCCTGGCGCTCACCACCACTCTGCCGCTGGCCCGCCTCACCGAGGCCGCCACCTACCGCACCTCGCCGGACGCCGTCGCCGCCGAGAAGCTGCTGGCGCGGATACCCGACGGTGCGAGCGTGGAGTCCGACATCCGGCCGCTGAGCCGGCTCACCGGCCGCACCCGGGTCTTCTGGACCGGTGACACCGGTGGCCTGGCACCCGACTACGTCGCCGTCCAGCTGCCCGCCGACCGCACCCCGCACCAGGCCCTGGCGGACGCCATGGCCCGCCATCCCCGCTCCACCTACGTCCTGCTCGGCTCCGCCGGGGGCCTGCTCGTATTCCACAGGACATCCGCCCGCTGAGCGCGTACGGTGCCGCGATGACCACCGATGTGATCGTCCTGAACGGCGGCTCCAGCGCGGGCACTTCCACCCTGGCCCGGGCCCTCCAGGAGACCCTCCCCCGCCCCTGGCTGACCCTCGGCGTCGACACCTTCGTCGCCGCGCTGCCGCCCGCACTGATGACCTCCCCGGACGGGCTGGTGCTCGCGCCCGACGGCACGGTCTCGGTCGGGCCCGCGTTCCGCGCACTGGAGACCGGCTGGCTGCACGGCATCGCGGCGATGGCCCGCGCCGGCACCGGCATCATCCTCGACGAGGTCCTCCTGAGCGGCGGCGCGGGACAGGACCGCTGGCGCCGGGCACTGGACGGCCTGACGGTCCTGTGGGTCGGCGTGCACTGCGACCCCGCCACCGCGGCCGCCCGCGAACTCGCCCGCGGCGACCGGGTGGTGGGCATGGCCGCCACCCAGGCCGCACTGGTCCACCAGGGCGTCCACTACGACCTCGAGGTCGACACCAGCTGCGATGATCCGGCCCATTGCGCACGGCTGATTGCTTCCCACGTTGCCGGGTGATCCGCCGTTCTTGTTTCTGTGGGTTTTTTCCCGCCTTCGGCGGGAGCGGAAGGGGTGGGTTGTGGGGTGGGGCCCGGTGGCTGTGTTGGTGGTGGCGGGGGCAGGGGCTCCGGGGTGGGTGTGTGGACTGCTTCGCTTTACGTCCACACACCCACCCCTCCGCCCCTGCCCCCTCCCGTAGTTGTGGGGCCCCACCCCGGTGGGGGGAAGAGTCAAAGACAAAAGCCAGAAGCTCGGCCGGAGTGTGACGCGGCCGAGCTTCTGGCTTTTTGACCATTCCTCCCACCGGGCGGGGGTGCCGATCCGAGCGGGAGGTGGGGGGCCGGAGGGGCCTGTGTTGTGGACGTAAAGCGAAGCAGTCCACAACACAGGCCCCGGAGGTCCGCCACCGGCACCACCACAGAGCCACAGCCGCCCCCGCCCAAACACAACCCACCCCCGCCGAAGGCGAAAAACAACAGACGAGGCACGGCGCCGCACCCGAAAACGTGGGAAGCGGGGCCTACGCGCCCAACCCGGTGAGGAACTCACCCACCCACGCGAGTAGCTCGCGCCCAACCAACGGCTTGCCGCCGATCTTGCCCGTGGCCGGCCGCGGCACCAGAACCTGGCGGGTAGCCGGCTTGAGGACCGTCCTCGGATACAGCCGCTTCAGCCGCAGCTCCTGCGATTCGCGCAACTCCACGGGCCCGAAACGGACATTGGCACCCTGGAGCGTGATGTCGCAGACCCCGCACGCGCGGGCCAGCATCCGCAGACCGGCGACCAGCAGCAGGTTCTCGACGGGCTCGGGCAGCTTGCCGTAGCGGTCGGTGAGCTCCTCGCGGACGGCCGCGATGTCCTCCTCCGACGTGGCCGAGGCGATGGCGCGGTACGCCTGGAGGCGCAGCCGCTCGCCGGGCGCGTAGTCGTGCGGGACGTGGGCGTCCACCGGGAGTTCGATCTTGACCTCGAGCGGGGGCTCCTCCTCCACGCCGCCTTCCAGGGAGGCGCGGTAGTCGGCGACCGCCTCGCCCACCATCCGGACGTAGAGGTCGAAGCCGACACCGGCGATGTGGCCGGACTGCTCGCCGCCGAGGAGGTTGCCCGCGCCGCGGATCTCCAGGTCCTTCATGGCGACGTACATGCCCGCGCCCATCTCGGTGTGCTGGGCGATGGTCGCCAGCCGCTCGTGGGCGGTCTCGGTGAGCGGCTTCTCCGGCGGGTAGAGGAAGTAGGCGTAGCCGCGCTCGCGGCCGCGGCCCACCCGGCCGCGCAGCTGGTGGAGCTGGGAGAGGCCGAAGTTGTCGCCGCGCTCGACGATCAGGGTGTTGGCGTTGGAGATGTCGATGCCCGATTCGACGATCGTGGTCGAGACCAGGACGTCGAACTTCTTCTCCCAGAAGTCGACGACGACCTGCTCCAGCTGGGACTCGCCCATCTGGCCGTGGGCGGTCTGGATCCGGGCCTCGGGGACGATCTCGCGGAGCCGGGCGGCGGCGCGGTCGATCGACTCGACGCGGTTGTGGATGTAGAAGACCTGGCCCTCGCGCAGGAGTTCACGGCGGATGGCGGCGCCGATCTGCTTCTGCTCGTAGGGGCCGACGAAGGTCAGGACCGGGTGGCGCTCCTCGGGCGGGGTGGTGATCGTCGACATCTCGCGGATGCCGGTGACCGCCATCTCCAGGGTGCGCGGGATGGGGGTGGCGGACATCGTCAGGACGTCGACGTTGGCGCGCAGCTTCTTCAGCTGCTCCTTGTGCTCGACGCCGAAGCGCTGCTCCTCGTCGACGATGACCAGGCCGAGGTCCTTGAACTTGGTCTCGGAGGAGAACAGCCGGTGGGTGCCGATGACGAGGTCGACGGAGCCCTCGCGCAGCCCGTCGAGGACGGCCCTGGCCTCGCCGTCGGACTGGAAGCGGGAGAGCGCCTTGACGTTGACCGGGAACTGGCCGTAGCGCTCGGTGAAGGTGCCGTGGTGCTGCTGGACGAGCAGCGTGGTCGGGACCAGGACGGCGACCTGCTTGCCGTCCTGGACGGCCTTGAAGGCCGCTCGCACAGCGATTTCAGTTTTACCGTATCCAACATCGCCGCAGATCAGGCGGTCCATCGGGACCGACTTCTCCATGTCCTCCTTGACCTCGGCGATGGTGGTGAGCTGGTCGGGCGTCTCCGCGTACGGGAAGGCGTCCTCCAGCTCGCGCTGCCAGGGGGTGTCCGGGCCGAAGGTGTGGCCGGGCGCCGCCATCCGCGCGCTGTACAGCTTGATCAGGTCGGCGGCGATCTCCTTGACGGCCTTCTTGGCGCGCGCCTTGGTCTTGGTCCAGTCGGCGCCGCCGAGCCGGTGCAGGGTGGGGGCCTCGCCGCCGACGTACTTGGTGACCTGTTCCAGCTGGTCGGTGGGGATGTAGAGGCGGTCGCCCGGCTGGCCGCGCTTGGCGGGGGCGTACTCGACGAGGAGGTATTCGCGGGTGGCGCCCTGGACCGTGCGCTGCACCATCTCGATGTAGCGGCCCACACCGTGCTGTTCGTGCACGATGAAGTCGCCGGCCTGGAGGGTCAGCGGGTCGATGGTCTTGCGGCGGCGGGCCGGCATCCGGGCCGCGTCCTTGCCGGCCGCCTTCTGGCCGGAGAGGTCGGTCTCGGTCAGGACGGCGAGCTTCAGCCCCGGGTCGATGAGGCCGTTGTCGAGCGAGCCGCAGGAGACGTGGACGACGGAGGGGGAGATCCCGGGGAGGTCGGCGTCCAGGCGGGCGGGGATGCCCTCCCCGCCCAGGACCTCGACCGTACGGGCCGCGGGGCCGTGCGCCTCGGTGACGTAGAGGGTGCGCCAGCCGTCGGCGAGCCACTGCTTGGTGTCGGCGAGCGCGCGCTGGGTGTCGCCGCGGTAGGTGTCGGGGGCGTGCATGCCCAGCTTGAGGCTGTCGCCGTCCGCCGCCAGGTCCTCGTCGGCCGCGAAGGGGGAGACCGACCACCACATCATGCCCAGCTCGCGGGCCCGGTCGCGGACGTCCGCGATGCCCCACAGGGACGCCGCGCCCACATCGATCGGTGCCGCCCCGCCGCCCGCGCTGGCCGCCCACGACGCCTGCAGGAACTCCAGGCTCGTCGCCACCAGGTCGGCGGCCCGGGTCCGCACCCGCTCCGGGTCGCAGACCACCGCCATGCTCCCCTTCGGCAGCACGTCCAGCACCAGCTCCATCTCGTCGACGAGCACCGGGGCGAGCGACTCCATGCCCTCCACCGCGATGCCCTCGGCGATCTTGCCGAGGAGTTCGCCCAGCTCGGGGTGGTCCTCGGCGAGGGCGGCGGCGCGGGCGCGGACGTCCTCGGTCAGCAGCAGCTCGCGGCACGGCGGCGCCCACAGGCCGTGCTCGGCGACCTCCAGGGACCGCTGGTCGGCGACCTTGAAGTAGCGGATCTCCTCGACGTCGTCGCCCCAGAACTCCACCCGCAGCGGGTGCTCCTCGGTCGGCGGGAAGACGTCCAGGATCCCGCCGCGGACCGCGAACTCACCGCGCTTCTCGACCAGCTCGACGCGGGCGTAGGCGGCCGCCGCCAGCCCGTCGACGACCTCGGCGAGATCGGCGCTCTGCCCCGACCGCAGACTGACCGGCTCCAGCTCGCCCAGCCCCTTGACCTGCGGCTGGAGCACCGAGCGGACGGGGGCGACGACCACGGAGACCGGGCCGGCCGTCGGGTCGTCCGCGCGCGGGTGGGCCAGCCGGCGCAGCACCGCGAGGCGCCGGCCGACGGTGTCCGAGCGCGGCGAGAGCCGCTCGTGCGGCAGCGTCTCCCAGGACGGGAACTCGACGACGGAGTTGTCCTCGCCGGCCGGCATCAGGCTGCGCAGGGCGGCGGCGAGGTCCTCCGCCTCCCGGCCGGTGGCGGTCACCGCGAGCACCGGGCGGCCGGCCCGCCGGGCGAGCGCGGCGATGGCCAGCGGGCGGGCGGCCGGCGGCCCCACCAGGTCCACGTGCGGCCGGTTTCCGTCGGCCGCGGCCTGCACCGCTTCGGCGAGCGCCGGGTCCTGTGCGACGGCGTCGAGCAGACCAGTCAGGCTCATGAAAAGGGTTCCGTCCCAGCGAGGCGAACAACGCAGCAGCCCGACACGTCGCACGGGCCGGGGTTGCCAAGAGTACGCCCGCCCACCGCCCGGCCGGACCGGAACCCGGGACCGCCCGGCGCCCCGGCCGGGCCGGTCCCTGCGCGCGGGCGCGGTTCCCTCCCCCGGCACCCGCATGGAAGGGTGCACGGTACAACGACCTTGGAGGGGGAACGGTGAGCGGAAGCACCCGGCGTACCGGCCACGGCGGACCCGATGCGCTGCGCAGGGCGGGCCCGGCGCCCGGGGGAGCGCCGCCCCGCCCGGTCGTCGCCGGCCTCATGCTCGGGATGGCGCTGGCCGCGCTCGACTCGACGATCATCGCCACGGCCGTCCCGCAGATCGTCGGTGACCTCGGCGGCTTCGCGGTCTTCTCCTGGCTGTTCTCCGGCTATCTGCTGGCCGTCACCGTCACCCTGCCCGTCTACGGCAAGCTCTCCGACACCTTCGGCCGCAAGCCCGTCCTGATCACCGGGATCGTGCTCTTCCTCGCCGGCTCGCTGGCCTGCGCGGGCGCCTGGAACATGGCCGCGCTGATCGCCTTCCGGGTGGTGCAGGGGCTGGGCGGCGGCGCCCTCCAGGGCACCGTGCAGACCATCGCCGCCGACCTCTACCCGATGCGGGACCGCCCCAGGATCCAGGCCCGGCTCTCCAGCGTCTGGGCGGCCTCGTCGGTCGCCGGGCCCGCGCTGGGCGGGCTGCTGGCCGCCGGTGCCGGGTGGCGGTGGATCTTTCTGATCAATGTGCCGGTGGGGGCGGTGGCCCTCTGGCTGATCGTGCGGCACTTCGCCGAGCCGCAGCGCGGCCCGGAGCGCGCCGCGGTCCGCCGCTCCCGGGTGGACTGGCCCGGCGCACTGGCGATCTTCGCGGCCGGCGGGCTGCTGCTGACCGCCCTGGTCCAGGGCGGGGTGGCCTGGACCTGGCTCTCCGCGCCGTCGCTGCTGCTGTTCGCCGGCAGCGCGGGCTGCGCGGCGCTCACCGTCCTCATCGAACGGCGGGCCGCGGAACCGATCATTCCTGGCTGGGTGTGGCGCCGCCGCCCCCTGTGCGCCGTCAATCTCGCGCTGGGCGCCCTGGGTCTGCTGATGGTCGCGCCGACGGTGTTCCTGCCGACCTACGCCCAGGCGGTACTGGGCCTGGGCCCGACCGCGGCCGGCTTCGTGCTCTCCGTGATGACCCTGAGCTGGCCGGTCTCGGCCGCCCTGAGCAGCCGTGTCTACACCCGTCTCGGCATCCGCAACTGCGCGGTGCTCGGCATCGCCGCGGCCGGTGCGATCCTGCTCGCCTTCCCGCTGCTGCCCTACCCCGGCGCGGCCTGGCAGCCCGCCCTGATCATGCTGGCACTCGGCGCGGCCCTCGGCCTCTTCCAGCTCCCGCTGATCATCGGCATCCAGTCCTCCGTCGGCTACCGGGAACGCGGCACCGCCACCGCCTCCATACTCTTCTGCCGCCAGGTCGGGCAGTCGCTCGGCGCCGCGCTCTTCGGCGCGCTCGCCAACGCCACCCTCAACGACCGTCTCGCGCAGGCCCCTTCGGGCATCCGCCGCGGCCTGCCCGACGACCTCGACGCGGTCTCCCGCGCGCTGGCACACCCCGGCGCGCTCACCGCGCAGGCCACCGACTACCTCCGCCGCGCCGTCGACACCACCGTCGACCACGTCTACCTCGGCGCCGCCGCGGCCGCCGCGCTCGCGCTGACCGCGCTGCTGGTGCTGGCGCCGCGGCGCTTCCCGGTGCACGCCGACGTCCGCGCCGCGGGCGAGGGCGAGCCGGGCGGGAGCTGACGGCCGGACGCCGGTCTCAGGAGTCCGCGCTGCCGCGGCTGCGGGGCACCTGCGTCTCGACGGTGTCCTCCGCGTCGGAGCCCGTGAACCGGCCGGGGCGAGCGCCACGTCCGCTCTCCCCCGCCTCCTCCGTGCCCGCGTCGTGCTCCTCGGGCACCGGCGTCTTCCCGGTGAGCGCCGCCAGGCTGGTGCGGACGTGGGCCATGTGGACCCGGACCTCCGCCCGCTCCGCGTCATGGGCGGCCACGATCCGCTCCGAGGCCCGCTCGATGCGTTCCACCTCGGCGCGGGCCTGGGCCAGCATTCCGGCGGCGCGGCCGTCGGCGTCCTCCTGGCGGTGGCGGGCCTCCTCCTCCGCCTCCGCGTACCGCCGCTGGGCGTCGGCCCGGGCGGCCTTCCCCCGGGCGTCGAAGTCGATGAGGAGCCGGTCGGTCTCCGCCTCCCGCTCCGCCAGCTCCTGCCCGGCCGCGTCCCACTCCTGGGACTGCCGCTTCTCCTGGTCGCACAGCAGCTGCGCGGTCCGCGCGCGCACCTGCGCCAGCGCCTCGGCCGCGTCGTCCCGCAGCTCCGCGGCCTCCTGGGCCGCCGTGACCGCCAGCTCCGCGGCCTCACCGCGCGCCGCCTCCTCCGTGCGCCGGCCCCACGCCTCCGCCTCGGTGCGCAGGGCGTACGCCGCCCGCTCGGCGACGTCCCGGACCTCGTCCGCGTAGGCGGCGGCCTCGTCGCCGGCCTGCCGGGCCTCCCGCTCCGCCCCGGCCCGCAGCCGCGCCGCCTCGGACTGCGCGGTCGTGAAGATCAGCCGGGCCTCTCTGCCGAGGGACTCGAAGGTCTGCGGCGGCAGCTGCGCCACATAGGCGCGCAGCTCGGTGAGTTCGGCCTCCATCTCGTGGGACAGGACGGTGAGCCGTGCGGCGCGCTCCCAGCAGGAGTCGCGGTCGACCGAGATCCCCTCCACGCGACGGTCCACGTCCTCCGGCCGGTAGCCGCGCCCTCGTACGGTCTCGAACCCGTGAGGCGAAACCGATGCACTCATCCTTCAAGCCCCTCTCCGCGCAATGACCCGCACTTCTCGTGGGATCGGTGCGAAGCGCCCTCATCACGACACTCCGCCCAACCCACCCCACAGGATGCGTCATTTATCGGCAGAAGTCGGAATCCGATCATCGTCGCGCAGGGCCTGGAACAACCGGCTCGCCCCGTTCTCCTTCCACGGCAGGACCGAGCCGACACCACTGACCATCACTCCGGGCCGCATCACCGGCACCGTCGTCGCCGTCCCCGCGCCCGATGAGATCTGCCGCATCGACCTGCCCATACCCAGCAACTGCGCCACATCCGCGTCGTCGTCCACCCTCAGCGCCGCCAGCGAGGCATCCAGTACCCGCTTGGACCGGGACGGGTCGAGGTACACGTCCGAGGACGCCATCCCGTCCGCCACCGCGCCGATCAGCTGCCGCTGGCGCTTCACCCGTCCGAGGTCTCCGTCGGGGTCGGCATACCGGGCGCGGACGTACGCCAGTGCCTCGGTGCCGTTCATCCGCCGGCAGCCGGCCGGGAAGTCCGCCCCCGACTTCTCGTCCTTCAACGGCTTGTCCAGACACAGCCGCACCCCGTTCAGCGCGTCCACGATCTGCACGAAGCCCAGGAAGTTCACCTCGGCATAGCGGTCGATGCGCAGTCCGGTCGCCTGCTCCACCGTTCGGGTGAGCAGCTGCGGTCCGCCGTCGGCATAGGCCTCGTTGATCTTCCGGCTGCCGTGGCCCGGTATCGGTACGTAGCTGTCCCGCGGCAGGCTGACCAGCGTGGGGCCGTGCTCGCCGGAGTGCAGCACCATGATCGTGTCGGTGTTCTGCACCCGGTCGTTGCCGACGTGCAGGTCCTTGCGCTGCTGCGGGGTCAGCTCACTGCGGCTGTCGGAGCCGACCAGCAGCCAGTTCGTGCCCTTGCCCGCGGCCGGCCGCCCGGCGTAGCCGCCCAGCGCGGACACGTGCCGCAGATTGCCCTCGGCCCAGAGGTAGAGCCAGGCCCCGCCCGCGACCACCAGGAGCACCAGCACCAGCAGGGTCACCAGCGTCGTGGGGAGCCACGACCACCGGCGCCGGCGCGGCCCCGGCAGGCCCGGCGGCCTGCCCGCCCGTCGGCGGTGCCACCACCGCGCGCGCTCCGCCCGGTACGTCGTCGGCGACGACGAGGCGGAGAGCGGGGGTATCGGACGGCCCATATACGCATGGTCGGGGCACCCGGCCCGGACCGCAGTGCGAACGCGGTGGCCACGGCCCGCCGGCGCCGGTCACCCGGGGCGCCGGTCCGCGGTGTCCTGGGGGCCCGGCCGGCCCTACAGCAGCCCGTCCCACATCTGTTCCAGCAGCACCGACCACCAGGTCTCCGGCGAGCCCAGTGCGGGCGGGTCCAGCGCGACCAGCTGCGCCTGGAAGTCGACGGTCCAGCGGCCCGCCTGCTCCGGTGTCAGCCCGTACCGCAGCCGCCACATCCGCCCCAGCATCGCCAGGGCGCGCACGAACTCCGGCAGCCCGGAGTTGACGAACTGCGCAGTCGCGGGCGCACCGCCCGGCCCGGCCTCCATCGGCACCGCCACGATGTGCGCGCTCCCGTACTGCACACACAGCTGACGGCCGAAGTCGTTGCCCATCACCAGATACGAGCCGGCATCCGGGGCCGGCTGCACCATGCGCTCCGCCGCCAGCTCCGCCAGCGTCGGCACCGGGCGGCCCGGCTGCGCCTGCGCCCAGAAGAACGGCCCGAAGTCGACCGGCAGCCCGGCCCACACCAGCATCTGGGCCACCACGTCGGGCACCCCGTGCCGGGACACCGCCCGCTGCTCGAAACGGAAGATCCCCTGCGGCCCGAAGGCCTGCTCCAGCTCCTGCCCGATCATCTGCGGCGGCACCGGCGGTATCGGCTGCACCTGCGAGGGGTGCGGCAGCGGCACCCGTACCGGAGCCGGCCGCGCCGGGCCGTCCGCGACCTGGTGCAACTCACCCTGGTGCTCGACGAGGTGCCGTACGCCCTGCTGGCGCGAGGCGTGGTCGCGGCCGTACGCGGCGGTGTGGCTGATCCGCACCTGCGGCCAGTTGTCCCGGATCATCCGGGCGCAGTACCCGCCCGGCAGATCACAGCACTCCAGCTCGGTGTGCAGCTCCAGCACCTGCTGCGGCGGCACGTTCATCCCGCGCAGCTCGTGCAGCAGCTGCCACTCGGGGTGCGGCGTCCCGGGCGCCGAGCGGCGCACGATCTTCTGCTCGGAGCCGTCCGGCGCGCGGTAGCTCAGGACGGCCATGTAGCCGGGGCCGACGGTCGGCTGACCGCCGGGCGCCGGCGGGTAGCCGTACGCACCGGGGCCGCCGGCACCCTGGCCGGGGACCGGCGCACCCGCGCCCTGCGCCCCGTGCGGGGCCGGCGGGGGGCCGGGCGGAGCCGTGGGCACCCCCGGCGGGGGCACGCCGGGACCGGCCGCGTGCGGCACTCCGGGCACGCCCGGCGCACCGGAGCCGACCGGGCCGCCCGAGCCGGCGGCCAGCGCCGCGCCGTCGGCGAGCATCGTGGCGGCGGCGTGCACCCCGCCGCCCGTACCGCCCACGGCGGGCGGGGCCGGCGGCGGAGGCGGACCGCCCTGGCCGCCGGGGGGCTGAGCGCCCGCGGACGCCCCGGACTTCCCGGACGCGCCCGGCTTCCCGGGCGGCCCGGGCGGCTTGGGTGCGCCCGGCACCCCCGGAGGGCCGGGCGGCGGGGGCACACCAGGGCCGCCGGCCGCGCCCGGACCGCCCGCTGCGGGCGGCGGCACCTGGAGGGCCGCGCCGTCGGCGAGCATCGTCGCGGCGGCATGCACCCCGCCGGAGCGGGCACCGCCCGAGGCGGGGGCCCCCGTGTCAGGGGTGGTGCCGGCACCTTCGGAACCGCCGGTCTTCCCCGTCCCGTCCAGCCCGTCCACCGCGCTGAGATCCACGTCCGCGGCGTCCAGCTGCGACACCAGCTGGGTGGGGATGTAGCCACCGGCCGGTGCGGCCTGGTGGGCGTCGGCCTCCGGCGCCTCCTGCGGTGCGCCGCCCCGGCCGACGCCGGGGGGACCGGGAGGCGGCGGGCCCGCGGCGGCGTTGCCGGGCAGCGCCGAGCCGTCGGCGAGCATCGTCGCCGCGGCATGCACCCCGCCGCCCACAGGCGGTGCGGGCGGCGCAGGCGGAGGGGGAACGCCCGGTTCCGCCGCGGCGGATCCACCGGCACCCGGCGGGGGCGGCACGTCGGTGACCGGCGGTCCGGACGGCGGCGGCAGCGCGGACAGGCCGGCGGCGGCCGGCGGCGCGGACGGCACCGGCGGCGGCAGCACCCCGTCACCGGGCCCGCCGGCCGGACGCAGCCGCCCCGCCGGACCGCCCTCGGCGGCCGGCAGATCCAGCGCGGGCGCGATCTGCGTACGCGGCAACTGGCTGCCGCCCTGGAGCAGTTCGGTCTTGGCCTCCGGGCGCGCCCGCGGCGCCGACGGGGTGTCGTCCGCCTCGTCGAAACCGGCCAGCGGCGGGGCGAAGACGGTCTGGGGCAGCCCCACCGAGCGGTCCTCGCCGCCCGCGCCGTGCGTCGTGTCCGCGCCGTCCCACGAGGCCGGCGCGGCGGAATCCGGCGAGCCGGCACCGTCCCGGGCGGGCCCGCCGTCGGCGGCGTTGACGTTCACCCCGGCCCAGGCGTCCGCGGCCGGGGGCGCGGCAGCGGTCGCGGGCGGCGGTATCGGGGCCGGGGCCGGGGCCGGTCCTGCGGCTCCCGTGCCTTCCGCTGCCCGCCGCTCCGCTGCCCCTCGCGCGTCGGCCGCCTCCTGGAGCCATTCCGGCGGCGTCAGCAGGAACGAGGTGGCCTCCAGGTCGATCCGCTGCGGCGGCTCCGGCGCGGCGTACCCGCCGTCCGCGGGGGCGCCGTACGCCTCCTCGTAGCGCCGGATCACCTCGCCGACCGGCAGTCCCGGCCACAGCGTGGTCTCCCCGCTGTCCCGGGCGATCACCAGCCGGGCCCGGCCGCCGCCCGTCGACGGGCCTCCCGCCCGGTCCTCGGCCCAGGCCACGAAGCCCAGGTCGAACTCCCGCACCTGTACCTCACGGTGGAGCTGCGGCGGCACCTCGCCGTTCGCCCACAGCTCCGCGCGCTCCTGCGCCTGCGCGAATGTCACCACCGTGCTCAGCCCCCCACCGCAACCTGGTACGCGAAACCGCCGTCGACCATCAGGTCCGCCACGGTCTCCAGCTCCGGCGGATTGCCCGCCAGCCGGAGCAGAAAGTCGTCGAAGTCCGCGCCGCACGGCAACAGCAGCCGCTCCACGCGCTCCTGCACCGTCCAGCCGTCCTGGTCCCGCGCGTCGTCGTACGGGCAGAACCACACCGAACCGAGCGCCTCGCCGCGCACCTTCACCGCGACCACCCCGCCCTGCACGAACGCCACCCCCAGGTAGTCCTTGGTGAAGTGGTCCCGCAGGCACTTGTTCACATAGACCAGATCGTTGACCGCCGCGTCGTCGCGCACCGTGAAGAACGGCTGGTCGACCAGCAGCCCCAACTCCGCGTCGAGCGCCGCGCCCACCGGCGCGCACCCGCCCGCCGCCTTCAGGAACGCGCGATAGGCCTCCGGCAGCCGGTAGCCCAGCGACTCCTCGGCCTGTGCCAGCGCTTCCTCACCCACCGACAGATCGCGGTGCGGCAGCCCGAAGTGCGCCGGCCGGGTCTCCTGCAACGGCCGGGTGCCGCGCCGGTCGTGCGCCACCGCGGCCGTCGCCAGCCCGCCGTGATGCCGCAGCAGCGCCTTCACCTCGACCGGCACCAGCTCCATCCGCCGGGTACCGGCCACGTGATGCCAGGTCCAGCCGTGCGGGGTGGCCACCGCCGGCACATCTATCCACAGCTCGTGCCCCTGCGCGTGCAGCGCGGCGTTCGCCGACACATAGTCCGTCAGCCGCAGCTCGTCGACGCCGAAGCCCTCCGGCGGCTCGGCGATCTCCGCCGCGGCGCGCGCGTACGGCGTGAACTCCGGGAAGCCGTGGGCGTCCATCCGCACCCCGGCCGGGTAGCGCGCGGCACGCACCGGATCCGGAAAATGTACGACCTGCCCGGCATAGGCCGCGTTCGGTGGCGCGGCATGTCCCGCCGCGCGGGGGCCGGGGAGTGCCCCCAGCCCTTGCGGACCTGTCGTCATCGCGGTTGCCCCCTGGCTGAAGCTGGCTTTGGGGCACAGCCTAAGCCGTACCGTCGGACCGGCCGCCGCCCCGTCCCCCCGCACGTCAGCCCGGCGACACACCGATGTCACCCGCCGCCCCACCACCCACGAGCCCCCCGCGCACCACCCCGCCGACCAGCCGCGTTTCCCCGCGGCCGACGCCCCGTCAGCTCCCCGTGAGATCGCCGACAGGCCGCCCGACTACCGCAACACCCAGCACATTTGGCAGGCTGACCCTCCCCCACCTTCGGCGGGGGGACCCCCAGCACCACGGGGATTCGGGGAGGGAAAGCACCACAATGAGCACCACCGCACGCCACCACAACGCAGCCGGCGACCCCCGCATCGGCTGGAGCGGCACCGCCGACACCCATCGCGCGCCCGCCCTCCACCACCGCCGCGACGGCATCCTCCCCACCGTCGGCGCCGCCCTGTCAGTACGCGGACAAACCCTCACCTGCACCGCGAGCAAGGCGGAACAGCCGCCCACGCTCCACCCCCTGGTCCAGGATTTCCTCGACGCGCTCCCCACCGCACAGCGCGAACGTTTCACCGGACGCTGCCCCGAAGCCGTCCTGCTCTCCCGCCACCTCACCGCCGTCGAGGCCAACCGCGGCAAGCGCGCCTCCCGCAAGCCGCTGACCAATGGCGAAGCCCGCCGTTCCCTGAAACACTCCAAGATCACCGCACGCCATATCCGCGAGGACGGCGACCCCCGGCACGGCAGTTACGCCCCGCCGTGCCGCTCCTGCGACGCACTCCTCGCCCACTTCGGCGTCATGCCCGTCGGCGCGACGCCCACAGGAAGCTGACCGTCACCATGCCGACCACCCCCGGCCCCCGCACCGCCGCCCACGACCACGGCGACTCCACCCGGTTTCCCGCCGCCGTCGACGTCGCGCTCCAGGACGCCGGCTGGCACCCCGGCCGCTGGGACATAAAGCAGGCGGAACACTGGGCCGACACCCTGCGCGCCCACACCTCGCCCGCGGGCCACCGCCACACCGTCTTCCCGGCCGCCGTCGAGGTCTGGGCCGAATTCGGCGCCCTGCACATCACCGGCCCGGGTCCCGGCCGCCACATCGCCCCCGCCCCCTTCGTGCTCGACCCCCTGCACGGCCTCCACCTCGCCCGCACCCTCGGCGACCTCGGCCGCGCCCTGGAGACGGATGTGGCCCCGCTCGGCCGCGAGGAACTCACCGCCCCGGACGGCACCACGTACGGCCAGGCCGCCCTCGCCATCGACGCCGAGGGCCGGGTCTACAGCCTCGACCACACCGGCGACTGGTACCTGGGGCCCGACATCGACGCCGCGCTGGGGATGCTGGTGCTGGGCAGCCGGCCCACCCGGCTCGCGCCGCACGCGGCCGGCTGAGCCGGCGGGATCAGGCCGCCACCGAGGACACCGGCAGGACCGCCGACACCCGGAAGCCACCGGTCTCGGTCGGGCCGGAGACGAAGACGCCGCCCAGCGCCGTCACCCGCTCCCGCATCCCCACCAGGCCGTTGCCGCCGCTCGGCAGCCCGGCGCCGGCGGCGCCGCTCTCGCCGGGGCCGTTCTCCACCTGGACCGCGAGTTCGCCGTCCCGGTGCGCCAGCCGCACCCGCGCCTGCGCACCCGGCGCGTGCTTGTGCACATTGGTGAGCGCTTCCTGGACCACGCGGTAGACGGTCCGCTCCACGCGCGCCGCGTAGCGGCACCCGGCCTCGGCCGCCGCCTCGCCCCCGGCGTCCTCGTCGACCATCAGCTCGACCGCCATGCCGGCCGCCCGGGACTGCCCCACCAGATCCGCCAGCTCCGCGAGGTGCGGCCCCTCGGCCGCCGCCTCCCCGGCCCGCTGCTCCGGCACATGTGCCCCGGCGGACGCCAGGCCGGCGGCCAAGGACTCCGCCGCGGCTGCGGCCACGCCCCCGGACGGCTTCGCGGGCGGCTCCGCCGGCCGGTCCCGCTCCGTCACCTGCGCCCCCGCCCGGGAGGCCACCGCCGCCAGCCGCTCGGGCGCGGCCGGCGCCGAAGCGCCCCGCACCGCCGGCCCCTCGGCCGTCCGCAGCACCCCCAGCATCTCCCGCAGCTCGGTCAGCGCCTGGCGCCCCATGTCGCCGACCAGCCCCGCGTTCCGCGACGCCTTCTCCGGGTCCTTCAGCGCCACCGCCTGCAGTGCGGCCGCGTGCACCACCATCAGGCTCACCCGGTGCGCGACCACGTCGTGCATCTCGCGCGCGATGCGGGTGCGCTCCTCGTTACGGGCCCACTCGGCGCGCTCCTCGGCCCGGTCGGCCAGCAGCGACAGCTCCCGCTCCAGGCCGTCCGCCCGCTCCCGCAGGCTCTCCACCAGCCGCCGCCGGGCGCCGATGTACAGGCCCCACAGCACCGGCGGCGCCGTCAGCAGCAGCCCCATCGCCACCGAGGTCACCGGCGCGAACCACAGCGGCGGACGGAAATCCTGCTGCCCGGCCATCCCCTGCTGCACGTTGAGGTACGTCGTCACCCACGACCCCACCACCGACATCCCCGCCAGCAGCGCGGTGATCCGGCGCGGCAGGTCCGACGCGGCGAGCGTGTACAGCCCCACCACGCCCAGCAGCCCGCCCATCTCCGCGGGCATCACCGCGATCGAGACCAGCACCACCACCACCGGCCACCGCCGTCGCACCAGCAGTACCGACCCCGCCAGCAGACCGAGCAACAGCCCGACCAGCTCGGGCAGCTGCGACTCGTCCGCGAATTTCGCTCCCTCGAACACACACTCCAGCGCGGATGCCGCCGCCAGAAACACATCCAGTACGGCGCTCCGCCGCCGGGCCCACCACCACGGCCCGTTCACCGGTCCGTTCACCGGCGCACCCCGCGCGCCCACGCCTTCGTCACTTGCCCCCGTCGCGGTCATACCGCCCAGCCTACGGGCGCCCGTGCCGGATATCCCTAGGAGTTGCGCAGCCCAGTACCAGGCCTTATCCCCTGATTTCCCTCGAACTATAAATTCACGCACATTGTCGACATCCCCCAGCGCCCGCCCCGTACACTCGCGCGCGCCACCCCGCCCCACCGCTGCGGGGAACACGTCCGCCCCGCGACCCGGCCCGCGGCACTGCGGCGGCACAGCGCGGGCCCATACCGTCGCATCAACGGCTGGTGGTACGGCATAGTGTGGGTGGCCGAGCGGCCGGACCGGCATCTTGTCCGGGGCGGTTCGCCCTACCATCCCCTGTGGTGTAATTGGCAGCACTGAGGCTTTTGGTGCCTTATGTCCGGGTTCGAGTCCTGGCAGGGGAGCAGACGCACCACAGGCATATTTCCGGGTCCTGACCACCACGTCAGGACCCGCACGCGTTTCGGCTGCAATACGCACCGGTATCCTTCGGGTGACCACCACCCGAAGTAGCCAAGAAGCCGAAGGGCATCCCCGTGAGCGCCAACCGCCCGGCAGCCGTCGTCGTTCTCGCAGCGGGTGAGGGCACCCGCATGAAGTCGGCGACCCCCAAGGTCCTGCACGCCCTCTGCGGCCGCTCCCTCGTCGGACATGTCGTCGCCGCCTCCCGCGAGCTGGACCCCGAACACCTCGTCGTGGTCGTCGGCCACGCCCGTGAGCAGGTGCGGGCCCATCTCGCCGAGACCGACCCCGCCGTGCGCACCGCGGTGCAGCACGAACAGAAGGGCACCGGCCACGCGGTCCGCACGGCCCTGGAGGAGCTGAGCCAGAGCGGTGTCGCCCTCGACGGCACCGTGATCGTGGTCTGCGGCGACACCCCGCTGCTGACCGGCGCGACCCTCGAGCGGCTCAGCGCCACCCACGCCGCGGACGGCAACGCCGTCACGGTCCTGTCCGCCGAGGTCCCCGACGCCACCGGCTACGGCCGCATCGTGCGCGAGGCCGGCCACGGCGCGGTGACGGCGATCGTCGAGCACAAGGACGCCACCGACACCCAGCGCGCCATCCGGGAGATCAACTCCGGGGTGTTCGCCTTCGACGCCCAGCTGCTCGTGGACGCCCTGGGCAAGGTGCGCACGGACAACAGCCAGGGCGAGGAGTACCTCACCGACGTGCTGGGGATCGTGCGCGAGGCCGGGCACCGCGTGGGGGCCGCGGTGGCCGCCGATCACCGCGAGATCCTCGGGATCAACAACCGTGTCCAGCTGGCCCAGGCGCGTGTGCTGCTGAACGAGCGGCTGCTGGAGCGGGCCATGCTGGCCGGGGTGACGGTGGTGGACCCGGCGTCGACCTTGATCGACGTGTCGGTCACGTTCGAGCCGGACGCGACGGTGCACCCGGGGACCCAGCTGCTGGGCACCACGCACCTCGCCACCGGCGCCGAGGTGGGTCCGCACTCGCGGCTGACGGACACGTCGGTGGGCGAGGGCGCGGTGGCCTCGTTCACGGTCGCGGAGGGTGCGCGTATCGGTGCGGGCGCGAATGTCGGCCCCTACGCATATCTGCGGCCGGGTACGGATCTCGGTCCGAAGTCGAAGGCCGGCACCTACGTGGAGATGAAGAACGCCACGATCGGCGAGGGCACGAAGGTGCCGCATCTGTCCTATGTGGGAGACGCCACGATCGGTGAGTTCACCAATATCGGAGCGGCGAGCGTCTTTGTGAACTACGACGGTGAGGCGAAGCACCACACCACGGTCGGATCACATTGCAAGACGGGCTCGGACAACATGTTTGTGGCTCCGGTCACGATCGGGGACGGCGCTTATACGGCGGCCGGCTCGGTCATCACCAAGGATGTGCCCCCGGGTTCGCTGGCGGTCGCGCGAGGCCAGCAGCGGAATATCGAGGGCTGGGTCGCGCGCAAGCGGCCCGGAAGCGCCGCCGCGCAGGCGGCTTCGGCCGCTCGCCAGGAATCCGAGGGCGAGCGGTGATCGTGCAAGAGGTGTGCCGTGCGGGGCGTACCTTTGTTGAGCGCACGCAAACTGTGATTCGAGGAGATTTGCTGTGACCGGGATCAAGACGACCGGCGAGAAGAAGCTGATGCTCTTCTCCGGCCGCGCCCACCCCGAGCTTGCCGAGGAGGTCGCGCACCAGCTGGGTGTGGGCCTGGTCCCGACGAAGGCATTCGACTTCGCCAATGGCGAGATCTATGTGCGCTATCAGGAATCGGCGCGTGGCGCGGACTGCTTTTTGATTCAGAGCCACACGGCTCCGATCAATAAGTGGATCATGGAACAGCTGATCATGATTGATGCGCTGAAGCGGGCCTCGGCCCGGAGCATCACCGTGGTCGTGCCGTTCTACGGCTATGCGCGTCAGGACAAGAAGCACCGTGGCCGGGAGCCGATTTCGGCGCGGCTGATCGCGGATTTGATGGCGACCGCGGGCGCGGACCGTGTGGTGACCGTGGATCTGCACACGGACCAGATCATGGGCTTCTTCGACGGCCCGGTGGATCATCTTTTCGCGCTGCCGGTCCTCGCGGACTACGTGGGCGCCAAGGTGGACCGCGACAAGCTCACGGTGGTGTCGCCGGACGCCGGCCGGGTGCGGGTCGCGGACCGCTGGTGCGACCGCCTCGGCGCCCCGCTGGCGATCGTGCACAAGCGGCGCGACAAGGACGTGGCGAACCAGGTCACCGTTCATGAGGTCGTCGGCGATGTGAAGGACCGGGTGTGTGTCCTGGTCGACGACATGATCGACACGGGTGGCACGATCTGCGCCGCCGCCGACGCGCTGTTCGCGAACGGCGCCTCGGACGTGATCGTGACGGCGACGCACGGCGTGCTGTCCGGCCCGGCCGCGGACCGGCTGAAGAATTCGAAGGTCAGCGAGTTCGTCTTCACCAACACCCTGCCGACGCCGTCGGAGCTGGAGCTGGACAAGATCACGGTGCTGTCGATGGCGCCGACGATCGCCCGGGCGCTCCGTGAGGTGTTCGAGGACGGCTCGGTGACGAGCCTCTTCGAGGAGCAGTGAACGGGCCGGTGCGCTAGCCGGCACTGATCGACTTTGGGGCGGCCTCCCGGCCGGGTAGACTCATCGAGTTGCTCGGCGAGGGAGGCCGCCCTGTGTGGTGGCTGTCCGTTATCGACGCGCTCTTCGTAGCAGGTCTGTCGTGGGCCGGGTGACGCCCACCAGATGTTTCTGAGTTACGAGGAGTGCCGTTATGGCTGAGGTCAAGCTCACCGCCCAGGTCCGTACCGACTTCGGTAAGGGTGCCGCCCGCCGTGCGCGCCGCGCCGACCTGGTGCCGGCCGTCGTCTACGGCCACGGCGCGGAGCCGCAGCACGTGGCGATCCACAACCACGCGCTGATGATGGCGCTGAAGACGCCGAACGCCCTGCTCCGCCTGGAGTTCGACGGCAAGTCCGAGCTGGTCATCCCCAAGGCCGTGCAGCGTGAGGCCATCCGCCAGTTCCTGGTCCACGTGGACTTCCTCGCCGTGAAGAAGGGCGAGAAGGTCTCCGTCGAGATCCCGATCAACGTCGAGGGCGACCTCGCCCCGGGCCAGCTCGTGCTGGAGCACGTCCTGAACACGCTGCCGGTCGAGGCCGAGGCCACCCACATCCCGGAGTCGGTCACCATCTCCGTCGAGGGCCTGGACGCGGGCGCCTCGGTGCTGGCCAAGGACATCGTCCTGCCGTCCGGCTCCTCGCTGGCCGTCGAGGACGACGCCGTCGTGGTGCAGGTCATCGCCGCGCAGGCCGAGGCGCCGGCCGAGGAGGCCGCCGAGGGTGCGGGCGAGGCCACCGAGGCCTGAGTCGTTTCCGCTGGGTAGATTTCTCAGCGAGTCGTCCAACCGCCGCCGCGCGCCTTTGGGTGCGGGGTGGCGGTTGGGCTGTTTCATGGGCAATTGCGGTCGGGGCCGGCGGCGGTCGGCGGGATGTGGGAGTGACGGAATGTCGGACGCGGATCCGTGGCTGGTCGTGGGGCTGGGTAATCCGGGCCCGGAGTATGCCGGAAATCGCCACAACGTGGGCTTCATGGTGGCGGATTTGCTGGCGGGGCGAATGGGGGGCCGTTTCAAGGCGCACAAGGCGAGGGCCCAGGTGGTGGAGGGCCGCTGCGGTGCGCCGGGACCGGGCAGCCGGCGGGTGGTGGTGGCCAAGCCGTCCTCGTACATGAATGTATCGGGCGGGCCGACCACGGCACTTCGGGATTTCTACAAGGTGCCACTCGCCAACATCATTGCCATTCATGATGAGTTGGATATCGATTACGGTGCGCTGCGGCTCAAGCTGGGCGGCGGCGACAACGGCCACAACGGTCTGAAGTCGATCACGAAATCCCTGGGTGCGGAGTACCACCGGATCCGGTTCGGGATCGGGCGTCCGCCGGGCCGTATGCAGGTGGCGGATTTCGTGCTGAAGGACTTTTCCTCGGCCGAACGGCGCGAACTGGATTACTTCGTGGACCGCGCCGCGGATGCAGTGGAAACGCTGATCGTCGACGGTCTGGAACGGGCGCAGAGCACCTACAACTCCTGAATGGGACAGCGGGGGTCAGGGGCCCACGAACCGTTGTCGGAGGTTGACGGGCGCTGATGCATGGCCAAGGATCGCCGCCATGCCCAGAAGCAGTACGCGCACCCGTTCGGTCAAACGCAGTCGTACCCGCCGGGTCGGTGAGAGTGCTTACGGGGCGCTGCTCGTCGCCAGGGTCGCCGTGATGGGGCTGCTGGCCTTGCTGTTGCTGGTGGCGGGGGTGTGGACGTCATGGCACACGGCGCAGTACGCGATGCTCGTCAAGGCGCGGGAGCGCGGGCTGATGACGGTGTCGGCGTGTGCGGGTGAGCGGTGCACGGGACCCTACGAGCCGACGGGCGGTGACGGCCGGCGGCGGCCGAAGGTGACGATCGCGCAGGCGGCCGCGCCCGAGAAGGGCGAGCGGGTCGAGGTGGTGGTCGAGCCGGGGACGACGCATGCGGTGCGGGCCGGGACGGCCGGGATCCTGCATGCGTGGGTGCCGTTCGCCGGGGCGCTGCTGCTGGCGGCGCTGGTGGTGGCCGGAGGGATGCGGCTGCGGCGTACGGCGTGGGTGATGGGGCTGCTGGGGGCGGTGTTGCTGGGCGCGGCCTTCGCGGCGATGTAGGGCATGAACGGCGGCGGCCCGTCCTCTCCGGTGAGAGGACGGGCCGCCGTGCTGTTGCCGGGGTGCTAGGTCAGCCGGTGTTGCGCAGGCCGGCCGCGACACCGTTGACGGTGAGCAGCAGGGCACGGGCGAGGACCGGGTCCGGCTCCTCGCCGCGCTCGGCGGCGGTCCGCTGGCGGTGCAGCAGCGAGACCTGGAGGTAGGAGATCGGGTCGAGGTAGGCGTCGCGGATGTGGAAGGTCTGCTGGAGCACCTCGTTGGAGTCGAGGAGCTTCTTCTCACCGGTGACGCGCAGGACCTCGGAGACGGTGAGCTCGTGCTCGGCCTTGATGTGGTCGAAGACGTGCTTGAGGTTCTCCGGGACGAGGGTGTCGACGTAGTGCTGGGCGATCCGCAGGTCCGTCTTGGCCAGCGTCATGGTGACGTTGGACAGGAAGTTGCGGAAGAAGTGCCAGTGCTCGTGCATCTCGTCCAGGACGCTGTCGAGTCCGGCCTCGCGGGCGGCCTTGAGGCCGGTGCCGACGCCGTACCAGCCCGGGACGATCTGGCGGGACTGGGTCCAGCCGAAGACCCACGGGATGGCCCGCAGTCCGTCGAGGCCGGCGCCGGAGTCGGGGCGGCGGGACGGGCGCGAGCCGAGGTGCAGCTCGGCGAGCTGGTCGACGGGGGTGGCCGCGAAGAAGTACGCGGGCAGGTCGGGGTCCTCCACCAGGCGGCGGTAGGAGCCGTGGGCGGCCTCGGAGACCGTCTCCATGGCCGCGTCCCAGCGCGCCAGCGCCTCGTCGGACTGCCGGGGGGCGGTGTGCAGGGCGGAGGCCTGGAGGGTGGCCGCGACGGTCAGCTCCAGGTTTTCCCGGGCCAGCGACGGCACCAGGTACTTGTCGGAGATGACCTCGCCCTGCTCGGTGACCTTGATCTCGCCTTCGAGGGTGCCGTAGGGCTGGGCGAGGATCGCGTCGTGGGAGGGGCCGCCGCCGCGGCCGACCGTGCCGCCGCGGCCGTGGAAGAGGCGCAGCCGTACGCCGTGGCGGTGGGCGACGTCGCGCAGCAGGCGCTGGGCACGGTGGATCTCCCACTGGGAGGTGGTGATGCCGCCGAACTTGGAGGAGTCGGAGTAGCCGAGCATGACCTCCTGGACGTCGCCGCGCAGGGCGACCAGCCGCCGGTAGGAGGGGTCGGCGAGCATCTCTTCGAGCAGCTGGTCGGCGATCTTCAGCTCGTCGGTGGTCTCCAGCAGCGGCACGATGCCGATCTTGGCCCAGCCGGCGTGCAGGTCGATCAGACCGGCCTCACGGGCGAGGACGGCCGCCGCGAAGACGTCGTCGGAGCCCTGGCACATCGAGATGATGTAGGACTCGATGACCTCGGGGCCGAAGGTGTCCTTGGCCCGCAGGATGGTGCGGAAGACCCCGAGGGTCTTGGCGCCGGCCTCGTCGAGCGGGGCGGGGGTGGGAGCCAGCGGGCGGCGCGAGCGCAGCTCCTTGGCGAGGAGCTTGCGGCGGTAGTCGCGCGGCATGTCCACATAACGCCAGGACTCCTCGCCGAGCCGGTCGAAGAGCTGACCGAGGGCGTGGTGGTGGGCGTCGGCGTGCTCGCGGAGGTCCATGGTGGCGAGCTGCAGACCGAAGGCGGCGATGGTGCGCAGGGTGCGCTCCAGGCGGCCGTCGGCGACCAGACCGCCGCGGTGCTCACGCAGCGAGGTCTGGATCAGGGCGAGGTCGTCGAGGAGCTCCACGGTGCCGAGGTAGTCGCGGCCGGGAACGTGGGGGGTGTCGCCGGCCAGCCGCTCGCGGGTGTTGACGAGCTTCTGCCGGATGCAGGTGGCCTTGAGGCGGTAGGGCTCTTCGCTGTTCAGCCGCTTGTAGCGGGGGCTGATCTCGGGCAGCACGTCGAGGTCGCGCCGGAGGGACTCCAGCAGCTCCTCGGTGGCCCCGCAGTTGCGGATGGAGTTGGACAGCGCGCCGCGCAGCTCGTCGACGTGCTCCAGGGCGTCGGTGATGCCGTGCTCGTGCTGCAGGAGCAGAACGTCCCAGGTCACCTGCGGGGTGACGTTGGGGTTGCCGTCGCGGTCGCCGCCGATCCAGGTGCCGAAGGTGAGCGGGCGGGTGCCGGCGGGCAGCTCGGCGCCGGCCCGCTCCAGCTCGGCGGCGAGGTCTTCGAGGACGTCGCCGACGGCGCCGCGGCCCAGCTCGTCGAGGTAGTAGATCGCGTTGCGGGCCTCGTCGGTGGGCTCCGGGCGGGCGACGCGCAGCTCATCGGTCTGCCAGATGAGGTCGATGTTCTCGGCCAGGCGGAGGTCGGCGCGGCGGCGCTCGCCCTCGGGGCTGTCCAGCAGCTCGGCGACCTTGCGGAGCTTGGTCAGGACGGAGCGGCGGGCGGCCTCGGTGGGGTGCGCGGTGAAGACGGGGCGCACGCCGAGGTTGCGGGCGGTGTCCCGCAGATGCGCGGGGTCGGCGTCCTTCAGCATGTCGGCGGTGCGGGCCAGGATGCTGCCCTCGGCGGAGCGCCGGGCGGCGAGCTCGCGGCCGCGGTGGACCTGCTCGGTGACGTTCGCGAGGTGGAAGTAGGTGGAGAAGGCACGCACCAGCTTGGCGGCGGTGGCCAGATCGATGTCGCCCAGGAGCCGGGCAGCCGCTTCGCCGTCCTCGCGCGTCAGGGCGCGTACCCGCTCGACGAGGTCGAGCAGCTCCCGACCCTCCTGGCGGACAAGGGTTTCACCGAGGAGGTCGCCGAGGCGGCGGATGTCGGCACGCAGGGCGATGTTGTCGCTCGGGCCGGCGTCCGGGCTCTCGGCGGTCGCGGTCTCGGCCGGAGTGTGGTCGGCACTGCTCACAGGTGCGCTCCTTGCAGCGATCAGGGACGTCGCGCCGCGGCTCTGGCATGAGGGGTGACGGGCGACGGATGGGCTGGTCTGATGCGGGCGGGTGCGGACCGCGCTGTCCGACGTCCCCAGGATAGGTCTGCCCAGCGTCGGAGAATCACACCGTCCGCTTGGTGGGCATCTGCCGCGGCGCCGGCAGGTGTGGCGCCTGTCACGGCCTTGCCCGTGACGGCGGCACTGCCATACTTACGAAACCGTAGGTTACGGTTCCGTAGCCGTAGCCGTGCCCCCGAGCCCCCGACGAGGGACACCATGACCGCTGGTCCTGAAGCCGTAGAAGACCCCCCGATTCCTGCCGATTCCTCCGTCGCCGGCAGCGGCCTGCCGTCCGCGACGCTGGGCGGCGAGCAGCGCCGATCGATCGAGCAGATCACCCTGCTGTTCTTCATCATCGTCCCGTTCGTGGCGCTGGTGGCCGCGGTGCCACTGGCCTGGGGCTGGGGGGTGAGCTGGCTGGACCTGGCGCTGATGACAGCGATGTATTACATCGGCTGCCACGGCATCACGATCGGCTACCACCGCTACTTCACCCACGGCGCCTTCAAGGCGAAGCGCCCGCTGCGGATCGCGCTGGCGATCATGGGGTCGGTGGCCGTGGAGGGGCCGGTGGTGCGCTGGGTGGCCGACCACCGCAGGCATCACAAGTTCTCCGACGCCGAGGGCGACCCGCACTCCCCGTGGCGCTTCGGCGAGACGGTGCCCGCCCTGATGAAGGGGCTGTGGTGGGCGCACATCGGCTGGATGTTCGACGAGGAGCAGACCTCGCAGCAGAAGTACGCACCGGACCTGGTCAAGGACGAGGCGATCCGCTCGGTCTCCCGCCAGTTCGTCCTGTGGACGGCGGTGTCGCTGCTGATCCCGCCGCTGGTGGGCGGCCTGGCGACCTGGTCCTGGCAGGGTGCGCTGAGCGCGTTCTTCTGGGGTTCCCTCGTCCGGGTCGCGCTGCTGCATCACGTCACGTGGTCGATCAACTCCATCTGCCACGCCGTCGGCAAGCGCCCCTTCAAGTCCCGTGACCGCTCCGGGAACGTCTGGTGGCTGGCCGTCCTGTCCTGCGGCGAGTCCTGGCACAACCTGCACCACGCGGACCCCACCTGCGCCCGGCACGGCGTCCTGAAGGGGCAGCTGGATTCCAGCGCCCGGATCATCCGCTGGTTCGAGAAGGCGGGCTGGGCCTACGACGTCCGCTGGCCGGACGCGTCCCGGCTGGAGGCCCGCCGCACGGCGGCGGCCGCCGGGGGTAACTCCC
This sequence comes from Streptomyces sp. NBC_01454, assembly GCF_036227565.1. NCBI lineage: Bacteria > Bacillati > Actinomycetota > Actinomycetes > Kitasatosporales > Streptomycetaceae > Streptomyces > Streptomyces sp. NBC_01454. The sequence goes on along the minus strand of NZ_CP109460.1, from coordinate 4,912,283 downwards.
GGCGGTAACCAGGGAAGGCATGATTGACGGGTGGCGATCGACGACAGCAGCGCGAGCAACAGCAAGGGCAAGCCGTCCCCGGCTCCGGGGACCCGGCGGGTCCGCAGGGTCCGGATGACCGGGGCGGAGCGCCGGGAGCAGCTGCTGGACATCGGTCGCACGCTCTTTGCCGAGCGGGGCTACGAGGGCACGTCGGTGGAGGAGATCGCGGCCAAGGCCGGGGTCTCCAAGCCGGTGGTCTACGAGCACTTCGGCGGCAAGGAGGGCCTGTACGCGGTGGTCGTGGACCGCGAGATGCGGCAGCTGCTGGACATGGTGACCGGCGCGCTGACCGCCGGCCACCCCCGCGAACTCCTCGAACAGGCGGCGTTCGCGCTGCTCGACTACATCGAGACCTTCACCGACGGTTTCCGCATCCTGGTCCGCGATTCCCCCGTGGCCCAGTCGACCGGCACCTTCGCCTCCCTGATCAGCGATATCGCCACCCAGGTCGAGGACATCCTGGGCCTGGAATTCAAGGCCCGCGGCTTCGACCCGAAGCTGGCACCGCTCTACGCCCAGGCCCTGGTCGGCATGGTCGCCCTGACCGGCCAGTGGTGGGTCGACACCCGCAAGCCGAAGAAGGCCGAGGTGGCGGCCCATCTGGTGAACCTCGCCTGGCACGGCCTGGGCAACCTGGAGGCCCGGCCACGATTGATAGGGCATCGCAAGAACTGAGCTGCGGCCCGGCTCGCCCCTCGCCTTCACTTCCCGCCCCTCCCACTTCTGGCACCGCCCTGCCCTCATTTCCGCCCGGCGGGCCACAATGCCGGATATTTCCGAGAAAAGCGCGAGCCCTCACCCGCCATTCCTCCCTGCCCCCATCGCCCCATCCCGGCCATTTTCGGTCACAGCGATTCCCCTCCTTCCAGCCGCGTCGCGATACGGTGATCCAAAGCGCGGGAGCACGTTTCGCAACATCGGCAGGAGCTTAAGCGTTCTTTTGCTGCCTCAATGATCCGATGCGAAAGATATACGGGCAAATAATTACAGCACCGACGGGACACGGAGGGGAAATTTCAATATGCCGTCAGACTTTAAAATCGATGTCGAACGCGTACAAGGAATGCTTAATAAGCTCTCAAGTGCCGATGACCGCATGCGGGACGCACAGAAGCGCCTCAACCAGGTTGGCCCGAAAGCTTTGGGGACCGAGGGACTCGACGATGCCTGCGATGAATTCCAGGACCAGTGGGGGGACGGCATCAAGCGGATCGCGGATGCCGCCAAGGATATTCACGACAGGCTCAAAGCAACCTTGGACGCCTACAAGGCAGGCGAAGAAGAGAACGCCAAAATGTTGGGCAAGCACTGATCATCGGATCGATATTCGAATACACCAATCAAGGGGGGAAACGCATGTCCTGGCGCAGCGTGTTTATCGACGATGATTCGGCTTGGCCCGGCGTGGGATTCAATCCGGCCAAGGGAGATCTGCATGCAATTCAGGCGCTCGCCTCGGATGTAAAGTCCGTGGGCGACGAGCTCGACGAGCTGGACCACCTGCTCAAGTCGGTCGGCAGAAGCGACGGCGCTTGGGAGGGGCAGGCAGCGCAGAACTTTGCGAAGAAGCTCGGCGAGCTCCCCAAGTACCTCCGCCAAGGCGGCGAATCCATGCACGATTGCGCGAAAGCTCTACGCGGCTGGCACAGTCACCTGCAGGAATTCCAGGACAAGGCCGGGAAGGTCGAAACCGAGGCGGCCACGGCCCGCAAGCAGGCTGAGTCCGACCTCGATCATTTCAACGATGTCTACCGGCAGTACGAGCCGTACTTCGGCCAGCCGATGGAACCGGCCCAAGCCAAGCGGATGGACAACGCGATGGACGCGGCCCGCAACAGGGCCGACTCCTCCAAGGACAAGCTGGAACATCTCATCCGTGAGGCCGAGCGGATCCATGCCCAGTGGAAGGACCGAGCAGGCGAAGCCGAGCGGGCAATCCTGAAAGCGTCGGAGAACCACCCGCCGGACATTCACTGGTGGAACCGCGCGGTGGACGGCCTCAAGAGCGCCTGGCGCGGGTTCAAAGACTGGCTGGTCGAGCATGCGGATCTGCTCTCGACGATCTCTGCAGGACTGGCTGCGGCGGCGCTGGCGTGTGAGTTCGTCCCAGTCGTCGGAACGGTCGCGGGCGGCGTGCTCGCCGGCGCCTCAGCCGTGTGTGCTGCCGGTGCCATGGCAGGCCATTGGATGGGGAACGCCCGCGGCAACGGAACGCCGGGCTGGAAGGTCGGGCTGGATGCCCTCGGAGTCATTCCGGGAGTGGGGGGCATCGCGAAAACGGCCGTCGCCGGGATCAAGACAGCCCGCGGCGCCGAGGCCGCAGGGGAGGGTATACAAGCCGCCGCGAAATTCTCTGAAGGTATTCGCCAACCCCTCACACAGAAGGGGATCAACTGGGCCCTTAACAAGAGATTTAATTTTCCGGAGGGCAAGATCCCGACCAAGATCGAGGCCGGAATCCAACTACCAATCAAGGCAGGATCCTTCATTCACGGCGCCGCGAAGGAAATGTCGAGCCAGTCCGCCGGAAACGACGACTAGACGCAGCTCGGATGCGTCGTGCCCATTTGTCCGCCCAGTTGGCTGAAGGATCGGAATTTTGATGAACATTACCGGAGACGAGGTGGCGAACCCGGCCGCAGCTGCGCGACGGCCGCTCAAACTCAATATTGGATGGATCATGCCGCCGTTCGTGCACGAACTTCCCGTAACGGCGGCAGATGACGAGACTGCAGCGGAACAACTGTACGCGCTGGTGACGGAAATTCTTCCGGAACACCCCGCGGAGTTCCAGTACCGCTTCGCCCTGGGGGTCTCGGCACAGCTCGAACCCATGGCTGCCGCCGACGTCATTTACGCCGGTCTCTGCCTGCTCGAGGTGGAAGAACGGCCAAGTCTCTCCACCATCGTTGTCAGCCAGGTGCGGCACGAGAGCGAAGACGACGCAGCGCTGCTCCGCACAACGCAAGGTGTTCTTGAACTGAAGTTCCCCGACGACGAATATCGAACCGTCGAGTTGGCATGTGGTCAAGCCCTCATACGTGCGGGCACATCCGAGTTCGTCATCGATGCGGACTGGTCGGTCTCAGGGCGTGAACTGACTGTGCAGCAGTCACAGATCCAGTCCTACATTCCCCTTCCCAGCACCAGCGAGATGCTGATATTCGAGCTCAGCTCTCCGGCAAGCTTGGACTGGGAATTGCATGCCGAGCTGTTCCACGAGATCCTCAACACGATCGATTGGGGAACCGACCAGGAAGTCGCGGACTATCGCTCTATGCGTCAGTCCGCTCCGGTAGCACTGGAGGCGGATGAATCAGTCAAGAAGGAACTGTATTGGTACTCCAGCCGACTCCTCGATGCTCTGGGTGTTCGAGGGCGCATGAGGGGCGGCGAGCGAGTCAGCCCGATCACCTGCCAGGAATGCTGGGACAAGGGCTTGCGGACTCCGTGCTCCGCCACGCATGACTGGCGTATGGAGTTTCCACAGCAGGTCGATATTTCTGCTGCCCTCTCGCGTGTTGCGGATTTGCCTGCCACCCTCGGATGGGAATCAGAAGTATTCAACGGAGACAATGCGATCCGCGGCTGGGAAGTAGGCGACGACGCGCGCGCGGGCTACCGGTTCACTCTCGTCGCAACCGAATGCACCGAGCAGGTCACAACGGAAGTCATCTCTCCTTGCAATCGTTCTCTCCGCGCTTCCGTGACCGAGTCCACTTTCGGATGAAATCGAGGGCCGAATGAAACGCTATGACATCGCCGACCGAGTGCGGGCGGTGCTGCCCGCCGATGAGCAGGGCGCCGGAATTTTTGTCGTCACCCATATCAACCACAGCGACGCCGGGGGCGGTGACGCCCCGAAAGCGGTGCGGCCAAAGGTGCTGGTCGGGCACCGTATGCCGGGGGACGGCTGGGCCCGGGCCCTTTCGTTCTTCGCGTTGATCCTGAAGGTGGTGATCAATGATTTGCCGAGCCCCGGGAAGGGCAGCGATGATCCCGCCTATCGGGTGACATCACAGAATCGGAACCATCGCTTCTTCGGTACCTGGGAAAGCCTGGCCGGGCGCCTCATGGCGGCCTCGCAGCCGCTTTGCACCGGTGGCGTGGTGACCGCGATCGCGGTCACCGGAAGCAACCTGCGATTCGTTTACTGGCAAAACCGTCGCTGGGGGGTGAAAATCGGTGACGCCTACGAAATGGGGCCCTGTTTCCGGCGGGACACCATCGCGTGGACGCGTCGCCGGGGACAGCGTGGCGGCGATGTGCAGATCGGCTTCGTCGACGGCTCGTGGGGGACGCTTCTGCTCCCCGCGGCCACCGAATTCCTTGCCGAGTTCCCGGGAAGCCTGACCGCCGACGATCCCATTCCGTAACGCGTAACCGCTCCGGCCCGCTCAGTCGTGAGCCACCGGCTCCAGGAACTCCAATCGATTGCCGACCGGGTCGAGGGAGTAGAAGCGGCGGTGGCCTGGGAGGTGGGTGTCCCAGGTGACGGGGGCGCCGGCGGTGGTCAGGCGGGTGGCGAAGGCGTCGATGTCGTGGACGCGGATTCCGGGGTGGGCCTTGCGGGCGGGCCGGAAGTCCGGCTCGATGCCCAGGTGGAGCCGGGCCGTGCCGGCCTCGAAAAAGCAGCCTCCGCGGGCCGCGAGCGCCGGTGGCTTGCGGACCTCGGTCATGCCGAGGAGGTCCGCGTAGTAGGCGCGCAGGGCGTCTTCGGTGCCGGGGGGTGCGGCGAGCTGGATGTGGTCGAGGCCGGTGATCACGGGCGGCTCCTCACGGGCGGGGGAAGGGCGTCGCGCGTCAGCCGTCCGCCGGTTTGCGGGCGACGGCGAAGATGCGGCGGAAGGGGAAGACGGTGCCGTGGGCGCCGGTGGGGTAGGCCTTGCGCAGCGCGTCGCGGTACTCGTCCAGGAAGGCCTCGCGGGTCTGTGGATCGTTCTCCAGCGCGGTCAGCACGGGGCGCAGGGCGGTGCCCTTGACCCAGTCGAGGACCGGGTCCTCGCCCGCCAGGAGCTGGACGTAGGTGGTCTCCCACACATCGGCGGCGCAGCCGAGGTCGGCGAGGCGTTCCAGGTAGTCGCCCGGTTCGAGGATGTGGATGTAGCGGCGGCCGTGGGTGGTGAGCCGCTCACGCCACTGCGGGGCGTCGCACAGCTCGCCGAGGAGGGCGTGGCTGGGCGAGGTGAAGTTGCCGGGGACCTGGAAGGCGAAGGTGCCGCCGGGGGTGAGGGCGTCGATCCAGCGGGCGAAGGAATCGGGGTGGTTGGGCACCCACTGCAGTGCCGCGTTGGACACGATCAGGTCGTAGGTCTCCTCGGGCGCCCAGTCGGCGGCGTCGGCGGGGGCGAAGTCGAGGTGACCGCCGCCCGGGGTGGGGCCGGCGTGCGCCTCGGCCTCCTTGAGCATCTCCGGGGAGTTGTCGTATCCGGTGATGTGCGCGTCGGGCCAGCGGGAGGCGAGCAAAGAGGTGACGTTTCCGGGGCCGCAGCCGAGGTCGGCGATGCGGGCGGGCCGGCCGGGCCGGGGCAGGTCCGATATCCGGGCGAGGAGGTCGAGGAAGGGACGGGTACGGTGCCCGGCGTGGCGGAGGTATTGCTGCGGATCCCAGGTTGGTGCGTCGTGCATGGTCGAACCCCTTTGCTGGTGCAGGGCAGGCACAAGGCTGGCACGGGCTGGTTCGGGCCGTCTCGGCCGGAAACCGAGCCCCCGCCGACGATGCCCATCGTCCAACGAAATATATCTCGACGTCAAGAGACTTCATGTCGACAGACCCTCTACACTGATCGTCATGGAGGACGAGGTCGACCGACTGGTCGCAGCATGGCGCCGCGAGCGCCCGGACCTCGACGTGGAACCGCTTGAGGTCCTCAGTCGCGTCTCCAGGCTGGCCAGACACCTCGACCGGGCCCGCCGTATCGCCTTTTCCGAGGTCGGCCTGGAGCCCTGGGAATTCGATGTGCTCACCGCGCTGCGGCGCGCCGGGGCGCCCTATCAGCTCTCCCCCGGCGCACTGTTGACGCAGACCCTGGTCACCTCGGGGACGATGACCAACCGCATCGACCGGCTCGCCAAGAAGGACCTGGTCGAGCGGCTGCCCGACCCCAGCGACCGGCGCGGAGTGCTGGTCAGACTGACCGCGGCGGGTCGCGACAAGGCCGACCGGTCGCTGGCCGGACTGCTGATCCAGGAGCGCGCCATCCTCGCCGAGCTCTCCCGTGACCAGCGCGGCGAACTGGCCGGGCTGCTGCGGCGGTTGACCGGCCCGTTCGACAACATTCCCGGGTAGCCGAGCGGTCCGTTCGACAACGTTCCTGGTAGCCGCCCGGTCCGTCCGGCCCCGTTCCGGTGAATGCTCGCCCCCCTCCCCGGCCCATCCCCGGCCCGTCCCGCGCTCGTTCCAGGCCCGGAACGGGCCCCTGTGGCCGGCTCTCCCCTCCCCCACGTGGCCGGATTCTTTCGCCGACGGGCGAGAGGCGCTTACTCCCGGCCAGCCAGGCGGGCGCGGCCACCCGGGCCGAGGAGCCGCCCGGCGGACTTCCGCGGAGGCCGCCCGGCACCGGCGCACGACGGGATGTCACTCTCGTACTTGACGAGGTGTCAGTAGTTCGTGCGCGCCCCCTGGTTCCGTGCACGCCCCCTCGCGCCGCGTCCCCTTGCCCGCCGCTCGGCTCGTGGGCTTGGATCGCGCCATGAGCCAGCAGCACGCACCGCCTCCGTCGAACGGCCCGTACGGCAAGCGGTTCGAGGGCCGTACGGTCCTGGTGACCGGCGCCGCCACCGGGATCGGGGCGGCCACCGCCGACCGGCTGGCGGCCGAGGGCGCCGGCGTCCTCCTGCTGGACATCGACGACGCCCGCGGCGAGCACACCGCCCGCCGCATCCGGGCGGCCGGCGGCCATGCCTCGTACGAGCACTGCGATGTGGCGGTCGAGGACGACTGGTGGCGGGCCGTCGAGGCGGCCCGGCGGCGCTACGGCCCGGTGGACGGGCTGGTCAGCAATGCCTTTCTGCCGTATGTGGCGACCGTCGGCGACACCCCGCTCCCCGACTGGGACCGGCAGCTCGCGGTCAATCTCACCGGCTCGTTCCTCGGCGTGCGCGCCGCCCTGGAGGATCTGCGGGCACACGACGGCGCGGTGGTGCTGACCTCGTCCGTCCATGCGCTGATCGGGCTCCCGGGACGGCCCGCGTACGCCGCGGCCAAGGCCGGGCTGACGGGGCTCGGGCGGCAGCTGGCCGTCGAGTACGGGCCCGGGATGCGGGTCAACTGCGTGCTGCCGGGCCCCGTCCTGACGGCGGCCTGGGACGGCATCGACGAGGAGGACCGGCAGGCCAGCGCCGCGCAGACGGCGGCCCGGCGGCTGGGGCGGCCGGAGGAGGTCGCCGCCGCCATCGCCTTTCTGCTCTCCCCCGAGGCTTCCTTCGTCACCGGTGCGAGCCTCGTCGTCGACGGCGGCTGGAGCGTGTACAAGAACTCTTCGTGAACCGGGCGGCGGGGCCGCGCGCCCCGCCCGAGCTTCGACGCAGGAGGTCCGATGAGCATCCGTTTCGGCGGCGACTACAACCCCGAGCAGTGGCCCGAGGAGGTGTGGGCCGAGGACCTGAAGCTGATGAAGGCGGCCCACGTCACCATGGTCACTGCCGGGATCTTCTCCTGGGCCAAGGTCGAACCCCGGCCCGGCGCCTGGGACTTCGGCTGGTTCGACCGCGTCATGGACGGCCTGGCGGGCGCCGGGATCGCCGTCTGCCTGGCGACCATGACCGCCTCACCACCGCCCTGGCTCTCCCGCGCGCACCCCGAGATCCTGCCCGAGGACGCCGACGGCCGGCGCCGCTGGCCCGGCGCCCGGCAGCACTACTGCCCCTCCAGCCCCGTCTACCGCGCCCACGCCGTACGCCTCGTCGAACAGCTCGCCACCCGCTACGCCGGCCATCCGGCACTCGCCCTGTGGCACCTCGGCAACGAATACGGGTGCCACACCCGGCAGTGCTACTGCGAGGTGTCGGCCGACGACTTCCGGCGCTGGCTGCGCGAACGCCACGGGAGCATCGACGCGCTCAACGCCGCCTGGTCCACGGCCTTCTGGTCGCAGGCCTACGGCGACTTCGACGAGGTGCTGCCGCCCCGCACCGCCCCCACCTTCCCCAACCCCGCACAGCAGCTGGACTATCTGCGCTTCGGCGACGAGGCGCTGCGCGCCTGTTATCTGGCCGAGAAGGAGGTACTGCGGCGGGTGACACCCGGGGTGCCGGTCACCACCAATCTGATGCCGCAGCACAAGCCCGTCGACGCGTTCGCCTGGGCGGCGCACATGGACACCATGGCGCTGGACTTCTACCAGGACCCGTATGTGCCCGACGACCACATCCGGGCGGGCTATGTCTTCGACCTGATGCGCGCGGCGCGCGACGGACAGCCCTGGATGCTGCTGGAACAGGCGCCGGGCGCGGTCAACTGGCGCCCCCGCAACGGCCCCAAGCCGCCCGGCGCGATGCGGCTGTGGAGCTGGCAGGCGGTCGCCCAGGGGGCGGACGCGGTGCTGTACTTCCAGTGGCGGCAGTCGCTGGGCGGGGCGGAGAAGTTCCACTCGGCGATGCTGCCGCACGGCGGAACCGACACCCGGATCTTCCGTGAAGTGGCGCAGCTGGGCGGTGAGTTGGCGTCCCTGCCGGACCTCGCGGGGACCCGGTCACGGGCCGAGGTGGCGCTGCTGGCGGACTGGCCCAGCTGGTGGGCCCTGGAGCTGGACTCCAAGCCGTCGACCGCGCTGGACCACTCCCGTATCGCGCTGGAGCACTACCGGCCGCTCTTCGAGGCGGGGGTGGCCTGCGATGTGGTGCCGCCGCAGCGCGAGCTGTCCGGCTACCGGCTCGTCGTGGCGCCCAACCTGTACCTCCTCACCGCGTCCGACGCCCGGCGGCTGGCCGCCTATGTGCGCGCCGGCGGGCGGCTGCTGGTGTCGTTCTTCTCCGGGATCGTCGACGAGTACGACCGGGTGCATCCGGGCGGATATCCGGCGCCGCTGCGGGAGCTGCTGGGGCTGCGGGTGGAGGAGTTCTGGCCGCTGGACGCGGGCCGGTCGGTGACCATCGGGGACGGCGCCTTCACGGGGCGGGCGGACCTGTGGTCGGAGGCCATCACTCTCGAGGGGGCCGAGACGCTGGCCCGCTTCACGGACGGCGACCTCGCCGGCCGGCCCGCGGTGACCCGGCACGCCTACGGGCAGGGCACGGCCTGGTACGTCGGCACTCGGCTCGACGCGGCGCTGATGCGGGCCCTGTTGGACGACGTCCGCGCGGCGGCCGGCGTGGCGCCCGTACTGCCGAACCTGCCGGAGGGTGTCCAGGCCACCGTCCGCGAGGGCCCCGGCGGGCGCTATGTCTTCCTGCTCAACCACGGGCCGCGGACCGTCGGGGTCGAGCTGCCGGCACCGATGCGCGACGCACTCGCGGCGGCGGACGGAACGGACGGAACGGACGGGACAGGGACAGGGACAGGGACAGGGGCAGGGACAGGAGCAGGGACAGGAGCAGGGGCACGGGCGGGGGCCGTCGGCCGGATCACGCTGGACGCCCGGGGAGTGGCCGTTCTGACCGGGGCCTAGAACGGGTCCGCAACGCCGGGTCGGGCGCACGCCGCCCCGGTGCGTCCCCGCGGGGCCCGGCCGCTCACGGCACCGGTACCGAGGCCGCTGCCTCCAGCTCGACCGGGCCGACGCCGGCCCGGCGGGCCAGTGCCACCGCGGCGAGGGTGGAGTGCACCCCGAGCTTGCCGAGCACGTTCTGCATATGGGTCCGGACCGTGTGCGGGGAGAGGAACAGTCGCTCGGCGACCGCTTTGCGGCCCAGGCCCGCCACCATGCAGCGCAGCACCTCGCGCTCGCGCGGGGTCAGCGACTCCACCAGCCGCTCGCTCTCCGAACGGTGCTTGCGGGCGGCCGTCAGCTCCCGCAGCACACCGGTCAGCAGCGCGGGCGGCAGATGCGTTTCGTCCCGCAGGACGCCGCGGATCACGGCCAGCAGCCGGGAGAGCGAACAGTCCTTGGCGACCCAGCCGGAGGCGCCGGCCTGCAGGGCGGCGGCCGCGCGGCGCGGGTCGTCGCGGTCGGCGAGGACGACGGTGCGCAGATACGGATGGCTGGTGCGCAGGCCGGAGACCAGCGCGATGCCGTCCCGCGGGCAGGCGCGCGGCACGCTCTCGCGCAGCGGCGCCGGCGACTGCGGCGGCACCGCGAGCAGCGGCGCGGTGAGGTCGGCGTCGGCGAGCAGCACGTCGAAGCGGCGGCCGTCGGTGGCCGCCCGGTCCAGATTGCGCAGCGCCGCGGGGGCGCTGCCCGCGGCCGCGACGTCCACGTCCTGCTCCGCGGCGAGCGCGGCCGCCAGGGATTCGGCGAAGATGCGGTGGTCGTCGACCACCAGAACCCGGATGCGTTGCACAGAGACCCCCTGTCCCGGTGAACGGACCATAGCGGGCACGACGCCCGGGTTGAAGATCGCCTCAGCCGCACGGCCGCCGCCGCGCCGAATTGCCACCCCACCCCGGGCGTCGTACCCGAACGGTCTCGCCCCCTGATCGGCACCGGCCCCCACCGGTGCAGGATCTCAGCGTACGGACGGCGTGCGGCGAGGGAAGGTGATTGACGAAACTGCTTGCCCGGCCGGGCCGTTCGGCCGCCGTCGGACGGCCGCACGCCGCCGGGCACGCCCTACGCGATGCGGTGCGCCCCCGCGCTGGGGACGGCCTCGAAGATCCGCGGCACGGCGTGGCCGGCCGCCGCGAACGCCTCGGTGACGGCCGCGCCGACGCCCGTCGCGTCCGCCTCCTCGACCAGCACGATCGCCGAGCCGCCGAAGCCGCCGCCGGTCATCCGGGCCCCGAGGGCGCCCGCCTCCAGGGCGGTGTCGACGGCGAGATCCAATTCGCGGCAGGAGATCGCGAAGTCGTCGCGGAGCGAGGCGTGACCGGCCGTCAGCAGGGGGCCGATGGCCCGGGGGCGGCCGGCGTCGAGGTGGGCGACGACCTCTTCGACGCGGTGGTTCTCGGTGACGATGTGCCGGACGAGGGCCTGGACGCCGGGGTCACCGGACAGTTCGGCGAGGGCCTTGGGCAGATGCGCATACGGCACCTCGCGCAGGGCCCGCACCCCGAGCGCCCGCGCGCCACGCTCACAGCCGGCGCGCCGCTCGGCGTACGCGCCGTCCCCCAGCTCGTGCTGCACCCGGGTGTCCACCACGAGGAGCCGCAGCCCCTCGTGCGCCAGGTCGAACGGGATCTGCCGCCGGGTGAGATCGCGGGTGTCCAGGAACAGGGCGTGGCCCTCGGTGCAGCAGGCCGCGGCGGTCTGGTCCATGATCCCGCAGGGCACCCCGACGAAGGCGTTCTCGGCCCGCTGGGCGAGCTGTGCCAGCTGCTGCGGCTGCTGCCCGAGCGCGTGGAGATCGTTGAGCGCGAGCGCGGTGGCGACCTCCAGGGCGGCGGAGGAGGAGAGTCCGGCTCCGGTGGGCACCGTGCTCTCGAAGTGCAGATCCGCACCGCCGACGGGCAGCCCGGCCTCCCGCATCGCCCAGACCACGCCCGCCGGATACGCGGCCCAGCCCCCGCTGCGCTGCGCCCCGCCCCGGCTCCGCTCCAGCGCCTCGGACGCCGGTCCGGGCGCCGGGCGCAGCTCGTCGGTGCGCAGTTCGACGATGCCGCCGCCGGCGCCGCCGGAGTGCAGCCGCAGCACCCCGTCGGTGCGGGCCGAGGCGGCGGCGATCGTGGTGTGCGGGAGGGCCAGCGGCATCACGAAACCGTCGTTGTAATCGGTGTGTTCACCGATCAGGTTGACCCGGCCGGGCGCGGCCCACAGGCCGGTGGGCGCGGTGCCGTACACGGCGGCGAACCGCTCCGCCGTGTGCCGGGCGCGGGGTGCGTGCCCGGTGGCCGGGGTGACGGCTCCGTGAGCGGTCATCAGGACTCCTTCGTCCGTTCGAGGTGCTGCGCGAACTGCCAGGCGTCGGCGACGATGCCGGCGAGGTCGGTGCGGCTGGGCCGCCAGCCGAGGCGGTCGACGGCCCTCTGCGCGGAGGCGACCAGGACGGCAGGGTCGCCGGCGCGGCGCGGGGCGGCGATCTCCGGGACCCGGTGGCCGGTGACCTTGCGGACGGTCTCGATGACCTCGCGGACGGAGAAGCCGTTGCCGTTGCCGAGGTTGCAGATCAGATGCTCTCCGGCACGGGCGGCGTCCAGGGCGAGGAGGTGGGCCTCGGCGAGGTCGGCGACGTGGATGTAGTCGCGTACGCAGGTGCCGTCGGGGGTGGGGTAGTCCTCGCCGTAGACGGAGATCGCCTCGCGCTTGCCCTGGGCGACCTGGAGGACGAGCGGGATGAGGTGCGACTCGGGGTCGTGGCGCTCGCCGCAGCTGCCGTAGGCGCCGGCGACGTTGAAGTAGCGCAGCGAGACGGCCGCCAGGCCGTGGGCGGCGGCCTCACCGCTGATCATGTGGTCGACGGCGAGCTTGCTGGCGCCGTAGGGGCTGGTGGGCGCGGTCTCGGCGGACTCGGTGAGCGGGGTGGACTTCGGCTCGCCGTAGGTGGCCGCCGTGGAGGAGAAGACGAGGGTGCGGACCCCGGCGTCGCGCATGGCGGCGAGCAGGTCCATGGTGCCGCCGACGTTGTTGCGCCAGTACTTCTCGGGGTCGGCCACGGACTCGCCGACCTGGGAGAAGGCGGCGAAGTGCAGCACCGCGTCGTAGGAGCGGTCGAGCCACTTCGCCGCGTCCTGGATGCGGCCCTCGACGAAGCGGGCTCCGGCGGGGATGCCCTCGCGGTGGCCGGTGGACAGGTCGTCCAGCACGGTGACCTCGTGGCCGGCCTGCATCAGATGCGCCGCGACGACGCTGCCGACGTATCCGGCACCGCCCGTGACCAGGTACTTCTTGCTCACTTGCTCGCTACCTCTCGCAGTCGCTCGGCCGCGGCCTCCGGCGGCACGTCATTGATGAACACGTTCATGCCGGATTCGGAACCCGCGAGAAACTTCAGCTTGCCGGAAGTGCGGCGAATGGTGAAAAGCTCGAGGTGGAGTGCGAAATCGCCGCGGTGCTCGGCGCGCAGCGGGGCCTGGTGCCAGGCGGCGATGTACGGCGTGCGGGCGGTGCGCTCCCCCTGGCCGTCCCCTTCGCCGAAGATCCGGTCGAACCGCCGCAAGACTTCCAGGTAAACCTGTGGGAATTCGGTGCGCGCCTCTTCGTCGAGGGCGAGCAGGTCGGGGACCCGCCGCTTGGGGTAGAGGTGCACCTCGTAGGGCCAGTGGGCGGCGTAGGGCACGAAGGCCACCCAGTGCTCACCGTCCAGGACGATACGGCGGCCGTCGGCCAGCTCCTCCCCGATCACCTCGTCGAAGAGGTTGCCCCCGCCGGTGGCCGTGCGGTGTTCCGCGAGTGAGCTGAGCATGCGCTCGGTACGCGGGGTGACGAAGGGATAGGCGTAGATCTGGCCGTGCGGATGGCCGAGGGTCACCCCGATCTCCGCGCCGCGGTTCTCGAAGCAGAAGACCTGTTCCACGCCCGGGAGTTGGGACAGTTCGGCGGTGCGGTCGGTCCAGGCCTCCAGGACCAGGGCGGCCTGCGCGTCGGTGAGGTCGGCGAAGGAGGCGTCGTGGTCGGAGGTGAAGCAGACCACCTCGCAGCGGCCGCGGTCGCCGGCGAGCGAGGGGAAGCGGTTCTCGAAGACGGCGACGTCGTAGTCCGGGGCGGGGATCTCGGAGTGCCGGCCCTCGCGGGAGGGGCACAGCGGGCACTCGTCGGCCGGCGGGTGGTAGGTGCGGGCCTGCCGGTGCGAGGCGATGGCGACCCGGTCACCGAGCAGGCGGTCGTGGCGGATCTCGGCGGCGGTGGCGACGGGGTCGAGGGGGCGGGGGTCCGGCTCGTCGCGTACGGCGTCGTCGCGCAGGTCGTAGTAGATGAGCTCCCGGCCGTCCGCGAGCCGGGTCGTCGTCTTCTTCACGGGAGCTCCTCAGCCACTCCGACCAAACACAAACAAACACAATGAAGCACAACTAAACAGCAGCGTCAACGTCGGCCGCCGGGACGGACATTCCCGACAAACCGTCTATCCCGATCACGAATCAACAACTGAAACGAACATAAGTGTTCAGTTTCTCAAGGACCGAGCGTAGCTTTTTGTGCGTTCAGCTCGCGCACACCGCTCTGTCTCCTGGGGGATGCCCCCCGGACCCCCGAAAAGAGTGCCCTCATGATCACGCTGGCCGAAGGGCTACGGCTCCCCACCAACGGGCTCGACTACACCATCCTGGCCATCTACTTCGCCGTCGTCCTCGGCATCGGATTCGCCGCCAGGCGCAGTGTGAAGACGAGCCTGGACTTCTTCCTCTCCGGGCGGTCACTGCCTGCCTGGGTCACCGGCCTCGCCTTCGTCGCCGCCAACCTCGGCGCCACCGAGATCCTCGGTATGGCCGCCAACGGCGCGCAGTACGGGGCCTACACCGTCCACTGGTACTGGATCGGCGCCATCCCGGCGATGGTCTTCCTCGGCCTGGTGATGATGCCGTTCTACTACGGCTCCAAGGTCCGCTCGGTGCCGGAGTTCCTGCTGCACCGCTTCGGCCCGTCCTCACACCTGCTGTCGTCGGTGATCTTCGCGGTCTCCTCGGTCCTGATCGCGGGCGTCAACCTCTACGCCATGGCGATCGTGCTGCAGGCGCTGCTCGGCTGGCCGCAGTGGCTCGCGATCGTGATCGCCGGGCTGTTCGTCCTCGTGTACATCACCATCGGCGGTCTGTCCTCGGCGATCTACAACGAGGTGCTCCAGTTCTTCGTCATCCTGGCCGCACTGATCCCGCTGACCGTCGTCGGCCTCAAGCGCGTCGGCGGCTGGGACGGGCTGACCCACTCGCTCACCTCCTCGCACGGTGACGCCTTCCTGACCGCCTGGAAGGGCACCGGCATCGGCGAGTCCAACCCGCTCGGCGCCAACTGGCTCACCCTCGTCCTGGGCCTGGGCTTCGTGATGAGCTTCGGCTACTGGACCACCAACTTCGCCGAGGTCCAGCGCGCGCTGTCCGCGAAGAACCTCTCCGCCGCCAAGCGCACCCCGCTGATCGCCGCCTTCCCCAAGATCTTCATCCCGCTGGTGGTGGTCGTTCCCGGCCTGATCGCGCTGGTCATGGAGCCGACGCTGGGCAAGACCGACCCCTCGAAGGGCGGGCTGCAGTACAACGACGCGATCCCGGTGCTGATGCGGGACCTGCTGCCCAACGGCGTGCTCGGCATCGCCGTGACCGGTCTGCTCGCCGCCTTCATGGCCGGTATGGCCGCCAACGTCTCGTCGTTCAACACGGTCTTCACCAACGACATCTGGGCCGCGTACCTCAAGAAGGGCCGCGAGGACCGCTACTACCTGGCGACCGGGCGGGTGGTCACCGCCGTCGGCGTGCTGATCGGCATGGGCACCGCCTTCATCGCCTCGTCCTTCAGCAACATCATGAACTACCTACAGACGCTCTTCTCCTTCTTCAACGTGCCGCTGTTCGTCGTCTTCATCATCGGCATGTTCTGGAAGCGGACCAGCGCCGCGGCCGGCTTCTGGGGGCTGCTCTCCGGAACCGTGGCCGCGATGGTCAACTACTTCTGGTTCTACAAGCAGGGCATCATCTCGATCCCCTCCGACCAGGGCGCCAACTTCGTCTCCGCGATCGTCGCCTTCGTCGTCGGCGCGGTCGTGATGTTCGTGGTCACCCTGGTCACCCGGCCCAAGCCCGCCGCCTCCCTCGCCGGCCTGGTCTACGGCACCCGCTCACCCGGCATGGAAGAGCTGCCGGCCGAGGGCGACGACGCCTGGTACCGCAAGCCGGCGCTGCTGGGCTGGGGCGCGATCGTCCTGGCCGCCGTCTGCTACATCCCGTTCTCCTTCTGAACCCGTCCGAACCAGCGGAGTTGACGCACCATGAGTGACTACCAGCACGAGGTCGAGGAGCTGGAGCGCGAATCGGCGACCGCCGCGCGGCTCTTCGACGTCCGGCGCATCATCGGCGGCCTGTTCGTCGTCTACGGCGTGATCGTCACCATCGCCGGGCTGACCGCCTCGGACGCGGACCTCAGGAAGGCACAGGACATCAACATCAACCTGTGGACGGGCGTGGGCATGCTCGCGCTCGGGCTGTTCTTCCTGGTCTGGCTGAAGCTGCGGCCGGCCGTCCCGCCGACGGCCGACGAACTGCGGGCCGCCGCCGAGGACGGTCCCGCGGAGGGCTGAGCACGGCGCCGGCCACCACGGCGGCGGTCACTGCGGCGGCGGTCACTGCGGCGGCGGCACCGGATCTCCCGGTTCCGCCGCCGCGGCGCGCACGGCCCGGCCGCCCGCCGCCCGGTCCAGCAGCCCGGTACGCGCCGCCAGTGCGGCGGCCTCCAGCCGGGAGCCCACCTCCAGCTTCATCAACACCCGCTGGACATGCGTACGCGCCGTACTCGGCGCAATATCCATCCCCGCCGCGATCAGCCGGGTGTCCTCGCCTTCCGCCACCCGCATCAGCACCTCGACCTCGCGCGGGGTGAGCAGCTCCAGCAGCCGCGCGCCCTCGTCGTCGGGCTGCGCGGCCGGGTGCAGCAACTCCTCGAAGGCCTGCTGCAACAGCTGCGGCGACACCGCCGACTCCCCCGCCCGCGCCTTCATCATGGCGCGTTCCACGCCCTCGATCCGCTCATCGTTGCGGACGTACCCCGAGGCCCCGGCCGCGAAAGCGGCGGCGATCCCGCGCGGGCTGGGGACCGGCCCCAGCACCACCACCGCGACCTGCGGCCGCTCCTTCTTGATCCGTACGACCGGGTCGAAGGCCCCCGGCTGGGCCGGCGCGGCAGTGCCCAGCAGACACACCTCGGGCGCCCGGCTCACCACCAGCTCCGCGGCCCCCGCACTCGGCGCGGCCGCCGCCAGAACGCGGTGCCCGCGCAGCTTCAACGCCGAGGCGAGCGCCTCCGCGAGCAGACGATGATCGTCGACCACCATGAGCCGCACGCCCATCGAGCAACCCCCTCCCACCACCGGCGGGCCCCTGCGCGGCCCCCCGGCCGGGCCGCTCGTCCCCGGGAAGCTACACGCTCGGCTGCGATAGTGCGCCCTCTACCGGGGAGAAGCCCCCGGAATGCTGGAATCCCGGCCAATCTGGGCCGGTTGCCGCTGTTTCGGGAGGCATCCGGGCCCAACTGGGCCCGCCCCGCGGGCCTTCGGGCCTTCGGCGGCAGGGCATCGGTCGGGCGTGCTGCACATCGGGGCGCGGCTGGCGTGTGGTGTGTGGTGTGTGGTGTGTGGTGTGCGGTGTGTGACTGCAGCACACCGCTTCCACCGGGCCGAACTGCACACACAACTCACCTGGTTGAAATCAAAAGAAACCAGCGGCCGGTTTTCACGTCGCAGCGTCACAGTGCCTTTGCGGGCCGTGTCAGTGCCGTATGCGAAAGTGGGTTCGGCAGTGGAGGAGAAAGCGGGGGAGGGCCGATCCGCCATGTCATTGGCCGACGAGGTAGCAGCCGCTCACGCACCCAAGGGGCGAGCACCCTGAAGACGGGGATCGAATACCAGGTATTGGAAATTTACACCCAATCCGACGACCCCAACTTTGTCCGCATCGAGAGTATCCCAGGAGAGCTTCCGGGACTTTTCGACTCCCGACTCTTCATGCAGCCTTATCTGAAAAGTAAGGCTGCAGAAGTGCGGGGCCCGGCGGCCCCGTCCCACCACGTCACCGGCTCAGCGCTACCCCGTAGCGCCAAGCACGGGCAGGCATCCCCTGGACTCTTCGGGCTCGGAGGAAGAGGAGTTCGTCGCCCTTCTCCGCGGAGGTCAGGATGACCGCAACTGTCGGGCATCATCGATGTGCCGTTGGAGGAGCGGCACATCGGGGGTGAAAATGGCGTGTCCAAGAAGCCCTTCTCGCGTCACGGTCGTGCCTCGGAAAAGAAAGAAGTAAATGACGACACCGCAACAGCCGCCGGGTGGTTTCGGGCAGGCGCCGGGGTTCGGTGCGCCGCAAGGGATGCCGCAGCCCGGTCAGCCGGTCGGGTATCCGGCGGGTGCCGCGCCCGGTGGGCCGGTGTCATACGGGCAGCAGCCTCATCCCGGTGGGCCGGTGCCGTACCCCGGGCAGCAGCCGCACCCCGGCGGGCCGGGTCCGTACGGGCAGCAGCCGGGGCCCTACGGCATGCCGCAGCAGGCCCACCAGTTCGGGTACGGCGGTGGGCCGGGCATGCCGCCTCCGATACCGCCCCGGCGGAAGGCCGGGAAGGTATGGGGGACCATCGGTGCCGTTGCCGGTGTGCTGGTGATCGGGACTCTGGCGTCGAGCGGGGCGTTCAGGGGTGGCGGGAGTTCGTCGGGCGGGTCGTCCGGCGGGCCGAAGTACCGGATGACCGTGCCGCAGACACTGGCAGGCGGGGAGTACAAGCTCGCCAAGGACATATCCCAGCAGGCCGCCCATGAGGTGCCGCAGGACGGGCCCAATGAGCACGACATCACGACCGTGGGCGGCCAGTACACGAGCGGTACCAAGTCGCTGGCGATGCTGGGGCTCTACGGCGTCATCGATGATCCCGAGACGGCCGTCGATCACACCATTCGCGGCATGACGCGCGACGGAAAGACCGAAGTCGCCGTGGCGGAGAAGGAGTTCACGCCCAGTGGGGGCGGGGACGCGCTCACCTGCGGTGTCGACGTGCGCACAGAGGTGGGGCAGAAGGTCACCCTGTCGTTCTGCGTCTGGGCCGATTCCAGTACGGGCGGGGAAGTCGCGGAAACCGATGCCAGGGATTTGGCGAAGGATCCGCAGTCAGTCGACCTCCAGGCGTTCGCGGACAAGGCCGACAAGATTCGCGGTGAGGTCACCAAGCCGGTGGGGTGATTCCCCACGTAATCACCTCCGGCTGTCGGGACCGCCCCTGCCCGGCCCCGCCAGTCCCGTCAGTCTCGTCAGTCCCGTCAGTCCCGCCGATCACCGTGTGGTCAGAAGACCCCTGTTCCCCGCGGTAAACGGCATCGCTCCAGGAGCCGCGCGCGCCCCCGAGCCGCCTACGCCTCCTCCGCCAGCTCCAGCCACCGCATTTCCAACTCGTCCTTCTCCGTGCTCAGTTCGCGGAGTTGGGCGTCGAGGCCGGCGACCTTTTCGAAGTCGGTGGCGTTTTCGGCGATTTGGGCGTGGAGCTTGGTCTCCTTGTCGACGAGCTTGTCCAACTGGCGCTCGATCTTCTGGAGTTCCTTCTGGGCGGCGCGGTTGACGGCCGCGGCCTTCTTGGGGGCGGCCGTCTGCTGGGCGGGCGCCGGCATCGCGGCATCGATGACCTGCTGGCGGCGCTCCAGGTACTCGTCCAGGCCGCGCGGCAGCATCCGCAGCGTGGCGTCGCCGAGGAGGGCGTGGACGCGGTCGGTGGTGCGCTCGATGAAGTAGCGGTCATGGCTGATGACGATGAGGGAGCCGGGCCAGCTGTCGAGCACGTCCTCCAGTTGCGTCAGCGTCTCGATGTCCAGGTCGTTCGTCGGCTCGTCGAGGAAGAGGACGTTGGGCTCGTCCATGAGGAGGCGCAGGATCTGCAGGCGGCGGCGCTCACCGCCGGAGAGGTCGCCGACCGGCGTCCACTGCTTCTCCTTCGTGAAGCCGAACTTCTCGCACAGCTGGCCGGCGGTCATCTCCCGCCCCTTGCCCAGGTCGACCCGCTCGCGCACCCGCTGGACGGCCTCCAGTACCCGCAGCGCCGGGTCGAGTTCGCCGACTTCCTGGGAGAGGTACGCCAGCTTCACGGTCTTGCCGACGATGACCCGGCCGGCCACCGGCTGGGTCTCGCCCTGCGTACGGGCGGCGTCGGCGAGCGCCCGCAGCAGCGAGGTCTTGCCGGCACCGTTGACGCCCACCAGGCCGATCCGGTCGCCCGGACCCAGCTGCCAGGTCAGGTGCTTGAGGAGGACCTTCGGCCCGGCCTGGACGCTGACGTCCTTCAGCTCGAAGACGGTCTTGCCCAGCCGGGAGCTGGCGAACTTCATCAGCTCGGCGTTGTCGCGCGGCGGCGGGACGTCCGCGATCAGTTCGTTGGCGGCCTCGATGCGGAAGCGGGGCTTGCTCGTGCGGGCCGGGGCGCCGCGCCGCAGCCACGCCAGCTCCTTGCGCATCAGGTTCTGCCGCTTGACCTCTTCGGTGGCGGCGATCCGCTCGCGCTCGGCCCGCGCGAAGACGTAGTCGCTGTAGCCGCCCTCGTACTCGTGGACGTCGCCACGCTGGACGTCCCACATCCGCGTACAGACCTGGTCGAGGAACCACCGGTCGTGGGTGACGACCACGAGGGCGGAGCGGCGGGCGCGCAGGTGCCCGGCCAGCCAGGAGATGCCCTCGACGTCGAGGTGGTTGGTGGGCTCGTCCAGGACGATCAGGTCCTGCTCGGCGATCAGCAGCTTGGCCAGCGCAATACGGCGGCGCTCACCACCGGACAGCGGGCCGATCACGGTGTCCAGGCCCTGGGTGAAGCCCGGCATGTGCAGATCGCCGAAGAGGCCGGTCAGCACGTCGCGGATCTTGGCGTTGCCGGCCCACTCGTGGTCCGCGAGGTCGCCGATGACCTCGTGCCGGATGGTCGCGGCCGGGTCGAGGGAGTCGTGCTGGGTGAGGACACCGAGGCGCAGCCCGCTGTTGTGGGTGACCCGGCCGTTGTCCGTTTCCTCCAGCTTGGCGAGGATCCGGATCAGGGTGGTCTTGCCGTCCCCGTTGCGTCCGACGACGCCGATCCGGTCCCCCTCGTTGACGCCGAGCGAGACACCGTCGAGCAGGGCACGGGTTCCGTACACCTTGCCGACGGCTTCCAGATTGACGAGGTTCGTGGCCATTCCGCTCCTGCACTTCAGATCGATCGACCTTCCCAGCCTAGTCGGCGTGGGGAGGAGGGCTGCCGGGAGATGAGTATCCGTACGGAAGGCCGGGGCGGCAGGCGGCTCCGGCGTGAGCCGCATGATCAACGACCAGGCACCGGCCGCCCCTCCCACGCGCGACGCCGCACCGCCGGTGACGGGCTCCGCCGCGGGCCGCTTCGCCGCCGGCCTGCTCCTGCTGGCGTTCGCCGGGCTGACCGGTCTGTTCGGGCCGCTGTTGGTGATGGCGAGCGACAACTGCTTCGAGGGTGACGCCCGCATCATCTGCTCCACGGGCGGACGGCAGATCGTCGGCACCCTGCCGGTCGCCGCCGCCTTCTCGGCCGCCCTCCTGGCGCTGGTGGGCATGAGCAGGAGGGGGCCTGCCGGCCGGGGCTGCCTCCTGGCGGCCGCCCGCAGGCTCGTCGAACGGCCGCTGGTCACCGAGGGTCCTCCGTACGCGATCTGGCCGACCACCTGCACGCCGCCATCCGCACCGCCCTGCGCACCGCCCTGCGCACCGCCGGCGACCATGCCGAGGACCGCTGGCCCCCCGCCGACCGGCACCAAGCCGCCGAACGCACGCTCGCCGCCCTCGGCCGGCAGTGGCAAGACGCCGCCGGCGCCCGCGCCACCGGCCGGGCCCTGCTGGTGGCGTGCCTGCGTCAGGGCCTGCGCCACCGCTCTGCACACCGAGAGCACCGCCGCCGGCCTCCCTTGGCTCACCCACTCATCGAAACCGCCACCGCCATGGGCGACCAGCCCCAGCCGGCGAACAGCACCACCCAGTGGCTGGACAACGCCCGCATCGTCCGACAACGGTGGGGCGCCCTGGTCACCGCCCGCCAAGACCACCTGCGCGGCGCTGCGGGCTGTTCCAGCCGAGGACCGGGCGGCCCCCGTCGCAGGTACGGCGGCCGCAGCCCGCCGGTGTGTGAGCCTGGCTGACTCAGCTTTGCGGAGATGCCGGTTGTCGTACGGTGACGCGATGGGCCTGAAGATGCGCAAGATCGAGCTGGAGTGTGCTGATCCCATCGGGCTGGGAGGGTTTTGGGAAGAAGCGCTGGGCGCTCCGATGGGGCCAGGCGCCGACGGTGTCCGCATCACGCCCGAGGGCGAGACGGGCTTTGCCCTCTACCTCGTGGAGCGGCCCGAGTCCCCTCGAAGCCAGCCGCGGCTGTGGCTGAACCCCGTTGAGGGGCGGCTGCAGGACGAGGTGGAGCGGCTTACGGCGCTGGGTGCGACGGTCGTCAGCCGGTACTGGACGAACACGAGCGCCGGGCTCGAAGTGGTGGTGTTCACCGACCCGGAGGGCAACGAGTTCTGCGTTGAGTCCAGTGACCATGAGGTCGCTGAGGCGGTGCGCCGCTTTGAGGACGAGTCGGACGACCTGACCGGTCTGGGGCCGGAGAGGCCGGAGACGTCGGCGGACATCCGCATCGACGCCCCGTAGGGCCTCGCTTCTTGACGATGCCGAACTCGCGATCGGTCGTCTGCGCGCTCTCCTCGAACCGGCGAGTCAGCGCAGCGAACTCGCTCTGAGCGAGAGGGCCTTCGGCCATGGCGTACTCCATGCCGGTGGCGAGCCGCTGACCGCCCTGATTACTCCAGAAGCCGGGCGGCCCCCTGTCTGCTGGTCCTTTCCTGGGTGGTGTCGTACACCCTCGCGGACGCCTGAGGCGCCACGCCCCGTTGTAACGTGCCGCCATGGCACCGGACATGGGCATGGCGGACACGGCAGTGGAGACGGCACGCGGGCTGGTCTACGGCCCGAGCGGCAAGCACCTGGATGTGTACCGGCCGGCGGGCGTCCCAGGGCCGGTGCCCGTCGTGCTGCTCTGGCACGGCATCGGCCCCGACGAGCGGGACATCATGGAACCGCTGGCGCGGACGGCTGCGGAGCGCGGCCTGCTGGTCCTGGTCCCGGACTGGCGCTCGGACGCCGCCGGCGGGGGCCGGGCGCACCTGCTGGAGTCGCTGGCCTTCGCCAGGAAGGAAGCGGGCGGGCTGGGCTGCGACGGGGAGTCGCTCGTCCTGGCCGGGTGGTCGGCGGGGGCCGGGGCCGCACTGGGGGTCGCGCTGCGGCCCGAGATCACGGACGGGTGGCGGCCGCGGGCCGTGGTGGGGATGGCGGGCCGCTACGACCTGCCGGCCCGGACCACCGGCACCGCGCCCCTGACCGATCTCACCGCGGGCCGGGAGCCGGGCGTCCCGGCCCACCTCGTCCACGGCAGCCGCGACACCGTCCTGGCGGCCCGGCACTCCCACGACCTGGTGGAGGTGCTGCGGGCCGCGGGTGCCGCGGTGACACTCCAGGAGCCGGAGACCGACCACGCAGGCGTGATCATGTCCGCGTACGACCCCGCGGCGGACCGCTGCGTGCCGACGGCTGCGGAACACGCGGTACGTGCGGGCCGGCTGGTGGCCGGAGTGCTGGCCGAGGCCGCCAGGCGTGCGTCCTGACCCTCGGCCCCTCACGGCGCCTCAGCGGCACCCTCCCCCCACCCGACGACCAGTGTTGAGCCTCCGCACGGACTCCTCCAGTTTCCGGCGCCGGGCCTCCTGAGCCGCACGCTGCCGGGCCTCCGAGACAGGGACGTACGGCCGGACGAGGTCACTGTCCGCACTGCACGGCGGCGGAAGAAGTCCGGGCGGTACCCGGCGGACACGTACGAGACGACGCCGCGCCGGAGCCGCCGGTGACCGGGCCGTGGCGGCGAGCACACCGGTACTGGTGAGCGCCCGATGGCCGCCCCGCCCCGGAAGTAACCAGCTCAGCAGCCTTCCGAGGGTCGTCCGGACGAGCCCCGGGGCACCGTTCGACGGGCCGCCGCCTTGCGCAGAACCTCGGCGAGCCGGCGGGCGGTGGCCGTATTGCAGTTATCTAGGCGACGAGCGAGACGCCGTAGACGCCCGCGGAGCCGGGCAGGTCGACGCCGAGCGACGGCAGCGTGGTGCCGTTCTCCTTCAGCGCGGTGCGCAGCTCTTCGGCGCTTTCGTGCACTTCGTCGGGGAGAGAGCGGTTGAGGGGCATGAACCCCGCCTTTCTGTACGCATGGCAACGAACCGCTTACAGAGTGACGTGACGCGGCGTAGCGTGAAAGGGGGTTGTGCTCCCGGTCGCGGCCCGGGGAATGCGCGGTGTGACGTGGTGGAGATGCGGGAACCGCCGGGGCTCGTCCGAAACGACTGGGAATCAGCTACACGTACGGCAGTGAACCGGGGCACGGCGCAAGGACATTGACGGCTCGGCGGGAGTCCCCACGTTCTACGGCAAGGAGCTGCGCTACCAGCGGGAATTGGCCGGACTCACGCGCCAGCAGCTGGTCGAGGGCAGCTTGTACGGACCGAGCCACCTAAGCGAGATCGAACGCGGCGAACGGCGGATGCCGGCGGAGCTGGCCGAGCATGTGGACAGGGTGCTCAAGACAGATGGCGATGAGGAGGTGGAGGAGAAGGTCAGCGCCCGCACGGCGAGGGCCAAGGGGCCATCGCCCGGCCGGCCCACTCTCCATCCCGGCCTATGGCGTGTCTGGCGAATCACGGCCGGACGGTGACGCGAGCCAGGGGGAGTGAGCCAGGGGGAGTGAGCCAGGGGGAGTGAGCCACGCCACCATCGCCCTGAAGGGGATATTCGTTAGCCAACCGGACGTCTGATGGGCAGGCTTTGGTCATGAGCTCCCAGTTCAGTGGCGCGCCGGCCCCTCAGTGGCTCGGTGTTCCGATCGAGGCCGGTCCGCTCTTCGCGCCTGAGCAGGCCGCACTGATGGCCATGCTGCGCGACCTGGCGCCCGCCGACTGGCGGAGGGAAGCGGTGCCCGGCTGGACCGTGCGCGATCTCGCCGCCCACGTCCTGGGGGACTTCTACGGACGCCTCGCCCGGGACCGCGACGGGCACCGGGAAGGGCCTGGGTTCGCGCCGGGCGAGTCACTGGAGCAGTTCATCCACCGCATCAATCAAGAATGGGTCGACGCCTGGTCCCGGGTGAGCCCGCGCGCGCTCATCGACACCCTGGATCTGGTCGGCAGGCAGGTGACCGGGTTCTACGAGACCACCGCCCCCCATGCCCCCTCGCTGGGGGTGTCCTGGGCCGGTGTCGACCCGGCGCCGATGTGGCTGGACAGCGCCCGGGACTTCACCGAGTTCTGGACCCATCGCCAGCAGATCCGCCATGCCACCGGCCAAGGGACCGACCCTGATCCGCAGTTCCTGTCCGTGGTCCTGGACACCTTCATGCGTGCCCTGCCGCATACCCTGCGGGAGGCCACCGCGCCCGTCGGCACCCAGATCCGGGTGCGCATCGCCGGCCCGGCAGGCGGCACCTGGACCGCTACCGCGACCGAGGACCGCTGGTCGCTTGCCGAGCCGGACGCCGGGCTCCCCGCCGCCGTTGTCCACCTGGACGCGGAGACTGCCTGGCGTCTGTGCACCCGCGGCATCCAGCCGGACACCGCCCTCACCCGCGCCGGCATCGAGGGCGACCGCGAACTGGCGGAAGCCGCCTGCCAGATCGTGTCCATCATCCATTGACCGGCAGCAAGCCGGTCCGCCGCCGATGACCAGGCGCGGCGGCGAGGGCACCCGGTACGACACACGAAGGGCGACGCAGGAAGCCCATGGCGTGTAGAGCCCGCTCCGAAGGTTTCCAGTCGGCTGACCGGCGAAGAGCGTTTCCGTGTGGTCAGCTCAGCGCCTTCTCGATGGCCTCGAAGATGTCGGCGTCGGTCCCCTGCTGCCAGGCCGGGAGGTCGGGCCAGTCCGCGACGTAGCCCGGCTTCGGGTCGTCGAAATGCTTGAACATCTGGGCCGTCCAGCAGATCGCGACGAAGCGGCCTTTCTGTTCCCGCGACAGCCTGGACGTGTGCCCGTCGCTGCTCTCGATGAAGTGACGCACCTGCGCGTGGACCGACCCGGCGGCCTCGCGCTCCCACTGCGGGGTGTCGTCCCACGGAGTGACGTAGCCGGCCTTCGGCTCCCCGGGGAAGTGCTGGTGCACTCCCGCAATCCAGGTTTCCCGGAACAGTCGTGCACCCTCGGCCTGCGACATGCGATCCCCTCTCGTCACGGCGTGCTCAGCGTGGCGATCTCCGCCCCGGCTCAGCCACGCGGTGATCACGGCGCAGGGGGCCGAACTCATCGCACAGGTCTCGGAGTCTACGGGCGATGCACCCGGAGGATGAGGCGCGAGCCAGTCCGGCGGCTTCCCTCCCATAGGAGATACCTGTCCGTTGAACTGGTCTGGCGGGTACGGGATTTGCCCCGCCGTGACATCGCTACCACGACGGTTTCGGAGAACCTTCCCCGCCCTGAAGGACCGTAGCCCCCGCCGCCGGCCCCTCCGCCACCCGCACCTGGCGGCACGTCCCCGACGCCAGCAGTGCCGCCGCCACCTCCCCGGCCGCCTCCGCGTCCTTGACCAGGAAGGCCGTGGTCGGCCCGGAGCCGGAGACCAACGCTGCCAACGCCCCGGCCCCGGTGCCGGCCGCCAAAGTCGCGCTCAGCGACGGCCGCAGGGACAGCGCCGCGGGCTGAAGGTCGTTGACGAGAGCCGCAGCGAGGGCGGTGGCGTCGCCGGCTTCCAGGGCGGCCAGCAGCTCGGGGGCCGCCTCCGGCTCCGGCACCTCGGTCCCCGCCGTCAGCCGGTCGAACTCGCCGTAGACGGCCGGGGTGGACAGGCCGCCGTCGGCGACCGCGAAGACCCAGTGGAAGGTGCCGCCGGCGGGGAGCGGGGTCAGCAGTTCGCCGCGGCCGCGGCCCAGTGCCGCGCCGCCGACCAGGCTGAACGGTACGTCGCTGCCCAACTCGGCGCAGAGGGACAGGAGTTCGTCCCGTGAGGCGCCGGTGGACCACAGGGTGTCGCAGGCCAGCAGGGCGGCGGCGGCGTCCGCGCTGCCGCCGGCCATGCCGCCCGCGACGGGGATGTCCTTGCGGATGTGGAGGTGGACGTGCGGCTCGATGCCGTGCCGGGCCGCGAGCAGTTCGGCGGCGCGGGCCGCCAGGTTCGTGCGGTCCAGCGGGATGCGGTCGACGTCATGGCCCTCGGCGGTGATCCGGAGGGTGTCGGCGGGGGTCGCGGTGACCTCGTCGAAGAGGCCGACGGCGAGGAAGACGTTCGCCAGGTCGTGGAAGCCGTCCGCGCGGGCGGCGCCCACCGCCAGCTGGACGTTGACCTTCGCCGGTACCCGGACGGTGACCGAGGTGGTGGCCGTCATGCCTGCTCTCCCCGTGACTGACGGATGCCGGGCGCGCCACCCGGTCCCTTGTGTTCGGCGATCCGCGCGAACTCCTCGACGGTCAGCCCTTCCCCGCGGGCCTGCGGGGAGACGCCCGCGGCGACGAGTGCGGCCTCCGCGGCGGCGGCCGAACCGGCCCAGCCCGACAGCGCGGCCCGCAGCGTCTTGCGGCGCTGGGCGAAGGCTGCGTCGACGACGGCGAAGACCTCGTCGCGGCTCGCCGAGGTCTCGACCGGCTTCTCGCGGCGTACGAGGGAGACCAGGCCGGAGTCGACGTTGGGCGCGGGCCAGAAGACATTGCGGCCGATCGCGCCGGCCCGCTTGACCTCGGCGTACCAGTTGGCCTTGACCGACGGCACGCCGTAGACCTTGTTGCCGGGGCGGGCGGCCAGCCGGTCGGCGACCTCGGACTGCACCATGACCAGGGTGCGGTCGATGGTGGGGAAGGTCGCGAGCATGTGCAGCAGCACCGGCACCGCGACGTTGTACGGGAGGTTGGCGACCAGCGCGGTGGGCGCGGGGCCGGGCAGCTCGGTGACGTGCATGGCGTCGCTGTGCACCAGCGCGAAGCGGTCGGCGCGCTCGGGCATCCGGGCCGCGATGGTGCCGGGCAGTGCGGCCGCCAGCACCTCGTCGATCTCGACGGCGGTGACCCGGTCGGCGGCCTCCAGCAGCCCCAGGGTCAGCGAGCCGAGGCCGGGGCCGATCTCGACGACGACATCGTCGGGCCGGACCTCGGCGGTCCGCACGATCCGGCGGACGGTGTTGGCGTCGATGACGAAGTTCTGGCCGCGCTGCTTGGTGGGGCGGACGCCCAGCGCGGCGGCCAGCTCGCGGATGTCGGCGGCGCCCAGCAGGGGACCGGAATCGTCGGTGGTGCTCTTGCTCATGCCAAAGCCTCGCTGCGCTCGTTCACCCGTGAAGCTTACGGCCGCAGAGCGGCCACGGGCTCGCCCCCCTTCTGATGTAGAGCTTCTTGGCCCGGTAGGTCTGTTCCCGGGGGGAGGCGTCCTGCGGCCGGCCGCGGCCGCCGAGGGCCCGCCAGGTGCCGGCATCGAACTGGTAGAGCCCGCCGTAGGTGCCCGACGCGTCGACGGCGTTCGGCCGCCCGCCCGCCTCGCACTGCGCCAGCGCATGCCAGGCGAGGTGGTCGGCGCCGCGCACGGAGGTGGGCAGCACCATGGTGCCGAGGTGGACGATCTGCGGGCGGGGGGCGTGCACGATCTCGCTGTGCAGCCGTTTGGGCTTCTGCCGGACGCCGTTGACGGTGCGCACCCGGTAGGTGACCCGCCGCACGCCGGGCCGCCCCTGCTGGACGACGGACTGGACGCCGCGGGCCAGCCGCGGGTCGGCCCGCAGGATCGTGCGGAAGGGGAGGCGCACCTCGCGGACCTCCTTGGAGCCGGTGATCCGCAGCACGGAAACGGTCTGGCCGTCGCGGGGGAAGCTGTCCGGCGGCACCGAGGTGGTGTCCTGGTCGCGCAGCGCGAGGCCGGCCTCGGCCAGGGCCTCGCGGACGGTCGCGGCGTTGGTGCGGACCCGGTGCTCCCGGCCGTCGGCGACGATGACCACCGAGCGTTCGGTGCGGACCGCCAGCTCCATGCCGTGCTGCTCGATGCGCCGGGAGCGGTCGGCGGACAGCACGGCGCCCTCGGCGCGCACGCCGAGCTGGTGGAGCGCGCCGGCGACGGTGTCCGCCGTGGTCCACACCGTGCGGCGCTGCCCGTCGATGGTCAGGACGACCGGGCGGCCGTGGCGGACGACGACCTCGTCACCGCTGCCGAGTGCGCTGCCGGGAGCGGGGGCGACGATGTCGTGGGCGCCGATGTCGAGATGCTCGTCGGCCAGCAGGTCATCGACGTCGTCGGCGAAGGTGTGCAGGGTGCGCGGGGTGCCGTCGACGGTGAGCCGGACGGCCTTGTCGTGCGCGATGAAGGCGGTGGTGCCGCCGGCGAGGAAGGCGACGACCAGCGCCCTGGGCAGCAGCCGGCGCAGCGCTTCGGGGGGTTCGGCGCGGCGTCTGCGACGTCCGCGCGTGACGCGGTGGCTGCTCTGCGAATGACTCACGGCGCGCTCCACATGCCCCGGATGCGGTTGACGGCCGGAATGTAGCGGAGTGTCCGGTAACTCTCCAAAGTCAGATCAGTACGGATAGTGGCCGTACGGGGGACCGAGGTTGCCGCGGCGGCCCGTCAGCGGCCCGCCGTGACGGGCCCCCGGCCGCTCAGTAGTCGAAGGCCCGTGCCGTGTTCGCCGCGACGGCGGTGGCCATGGCGTCTTCCGTCATCCCCTTGACCTCGGCCATCGCCCGCAGGGTGACCGGAATGAGGTACGGGGCGTTGGGCCTGCCGCGGTACGGGGCCGGGGTGAGGAAAGGGGCGTCGGTCTCGACGAGGACCAGCTCGGGCGGGGCGACGGCGAGGGCGTCCCGCAGCGGCTGGGCGTTCTTGAAGGTGACGTTGCCGGCGAAGGACATGTAGTAGCCGGCCGCGGCGCAGATCTCGGCCATCGCGGCGTCACCGGAGTAGCAGTGAAAGACGACCCGTTCGGGGGCGCCCTCCTCGCGCAGGATCCGCAGCACGTCGTCGTGCGCCTCCCGGTCGTGGATGACCAGGGCCTTGCCGTGCCGCTTGGCGATCTCGATATGGGCGCGGAAGGAGCGCTCCTGGGCGGCCATGCCCTCGGGGCCGGTGCGGAAGTGGTCCAGGCCGGTCTCGCCGACGCCCCGGACCTGCGGCAGCGCGGCCAGCTCGTCGATCCCGGCGAGCGCGGTGTCGAGCGCGGCGTCCCCGCCGGCTTCCCGGGCGCCCTGCCGCGACGATCCTCCCCCAGGGTCACCCAGCACGATCCGGGGTGCCTCATTGGGGTGCAGCGCCACCGTGGCATGAACGGCCTCGTGGGCGGCCGCGGTCTCGGCGGCCCAGCGGGAACCCGCCAGATCGCAGCCCACCTGGACGACGGTGGTCACCCCGACCGAGGCGGCCTTGGCGAGGGCCTCCTCGACGGAGGCCGTGGAGGCACCTCCCGGCGCCGGCTGGGGGAGCATGTCCAGGTGGGTGTGCGAATCCGCCACCGCCACCCGAAGCGGTTCGGGCAGCGGCGGCGGCGTGTTCTTGTCCTGCGGAGCCATGGCCGCGATCCTACGAGGGCCGCGGCAGGGGCCTCACTTGCGGTGGTGCTGGAAGGGGTGCAGCAGGTCGGAGAGGTGCCAGTGGTGGCGGCCGTCCTCCTCGGCGGTGCTGCCGCTGCGGCCGGCGTCCGCCACGGGCGACGGCTCCTTCCGCTTCGCACTGTCGGGCTGGCGCTGATGCATGCTCGCGATCGCGTCGGAGACCATCGAGACCTGACCGGACCGCATGATGCGGACCACATCGGAGCCGCAGTTCAGGCAGGAGGGGTGGGTCAGCGGGGACGGGACCCGCTCGCCGTCCGCGTAGTAGACGACGTGCAGCTCGCCCTTGCCGTCGACCTGGTGGACTATCTCGTACGCCTGCTCCCAGCCGTGCCCGCACCTCATGCAGGCGAACGAGTACGCCTCGTGCGCGGCGGCCTCGGGCCGGGGGGCAAGGTGGTCTCCGCTGGCCGTGACGCCAGTGGTGTTCGCAAACTCGCTCATGTGCGCTCCTCTTGTCCGCTGGACAAGGTCTTCGGGAAACCGTTCGTCCCCTGTCCCAGGGAACGCCTTTCCCGGCCATAGCGCAGTAGTGCTTCTATCGTATTGGCCCAGATTTGGCCGGTGGCAGGAAAAACACCCGATCGCGCAGCCCCGCCCTTTACCTTCGAGGCCAGTCATTTACCTTCTGATGAGTCGGTTTTCTCCGTGCTCTTGGCCACGGTCTTTTCTGCCGTCTTTGCCGCCGTCTTCGCGGCGACCACCGCATCGAAGACCTCGCGCTTGGGCAGCCCCGCGTCCGCGGCGACCGCGGCGATCGCCTCCTTGCGGCGCTCGCCGGCCTCCTCACGGACCCGCACCCGGCGCACCAGCTCCTCGGCGCCCAGGTCCTGCGGCCCGGTGTCCGGCGCGCCCTCGACCACGATCGTGATCTCGCCGCGCACGCCCTCCGCCGCCCAGGCCGCGAGGTCGCCCAGGGGCCCGCGCTTGACCTCCTCGTAGGTCTTCGTCAGCTCGCGGCACACGGCCGCCCGCCGGTCCGTGCCGAAGATCTCGGCCATCGCGGCCAGGGTGTCGTCCAGGCGGTGCGGCGCCTCGAAGTAGACCAGCGTGCGCCGCTCACCCTCGACCTCACGCAGCCGGGAGCGCCGCTCACCGCCCTTGCGCGGCAGGAACCCCTCGAAGCAGAAGCGGTCCACCGGCAGCCCGGAGACGGCCAGGGCGGTCAGCACCGCGCTGGGGCCCGGGACGGCCGTGACCGTGATGCCGCGCTCGACGGCGGCGGCCACCAGCCGGTAGCCCGGGTCGGAGACGGAGGGCATCCCCGCGTCGGTGACCAGCAGCACCCGCGCCCCGCCGGTCAGCGCCTCGGCCAGTTCGGGCGTCCGGGCCGCCTCGTTGCCCTCGAAATACGACACGACCCGCCCGGCCGGCTGGACGTCCAGCGCCTGGGTGAGCCGGCGCAGCCGCCGGGTGTCCTCGGCGGCGATCACGTCGGCGGCGGCCAGCTCGGTGGCGAGCCGCGGCGGCGCGTCCGCGATCTCACCGATGGGTGTCCCTGCAAGTACCAGCGTTCCAGTCACCCGCCCATCCTCCCAGGGCATCGCCGCCCGTCTCACAGGGCGCCGCCGCGCCCCGACCCGCCGGTTGCACGGTGGCGCTCCCCACGGGTCCACAGGCGGCTTCCCTACGATGGGCCGGTGACGAGTGACACCACCGCGACCGACGCCGCCGCGCAGCCTGCCCCGGAGCCGGCCGGGCGGCCCCCCGCGTGGCAGCGGCGGCTGCGCCGCTTCGGATACGCCGCCCGCCCGCAGGCCGATGTCCGGGCGCGGCTGGTGCCCGCCTTTCCCGAGCCGAGCGGGCGCCTGTGGGCGGTGTTCGGCGCGGGCCCCGGTGCGGCGGCCCGGCTGACGCGCTGGTCGGGCTGGGCCGGTCCGCTGCTGGTGACGGTCTTCGCGGGGGTGCTGCGGTTCTGGGACCTGGGCAGCCCGCGGAAGGTGATATTCGACGAGACGTACTACCCCAAGGACGCCTGGTCGCTGCTGCAGTACGGCTACGAGGGCACCTGGGCCAAGAACGCCAATGACGCGCTGGTCGGGCATCCGCCGCAGCTGCTGCTCTCCCCCGAGCACTCGTACGTCGTGCACCCGCCGATGGGCAAGTGGCTGATCGCGCTGGGTGAGTGGGCCTTCGGGATGAACCCCTTCGGCTGGCGGTTCATGGTGGCGCTGCTCGGCACGCTGTCCGTGCTCCTGGTCTGCCGGATCGGCCGCCGGCTGCTGCGGTCGACGGCGCTGGGCTGTCTGGCGGGGACCCTGCTGGCGGTCGACGGGCTGCACTTCGTCATGAGCCGCACCGCCCTCCTCGACCTGATCGTGATGTTCTGGGTGGTGGCCGCGTTCGGCTGTCTGCTGGTGGACCGGGACCGCACCCGGGCCCGGCTGGCGGCGGCACTGCCGCTCGCCGAGGACTCCGGGGGC
This sequence comes from Streptomyces sp. NBC_01454, assembly GCF_036227565.1. NCBI lineage: Bacteria > Bacillati > Actinomycetota > Actinomycetes > Kitasatosporales > Streptomycetaceae > Streptomyces > Streptomyces sp. NBC_01454. Next base: position 4,879,529 of record NZ_CP109460.1, on the reverse strand, counting down.
GGGACGGGACCGGCCCGCCCGGACGAGGCGGTCGGCGACCGGCTGCGGCTGGGGTGGCGGCCCTGGCGGATCGCGGCGGGGCTGTGTCTGGGCCTGTCCGCCGCGACGAAGTGGAACGGCCTGTACTACCTCGCCGCGTTCGCCCTGATGTCGGTGCTGTGGGACGTCGCGGCCCGCCGTACGGCCGGTGCCCGGCGCCCCTTCCGGTCGGTGCTGCGCCGTGACGTGCTGCCCGCGTTCGGGTCCACGGTCGTCCTGGCCCTCGCCACCTATCTCGCGTCCTGGTCCGGCTGGATCGCCACCAAGGGCGGCTACTACCGCGACTGGGCGACCACCCCGGAGGGCCGTACCGGCGCCTGGACCTGGCTGCCGGACTGGCTGCGCAGCCTGTGGCACTACCAGACCGAGGTCTACGCCTTCCACACCGGACTGACCACCCCGCACGCCTATCAGTCCAACCCGTGGAGCTGGCTGGTCCTGGGGCGCCCGGTGTCGTACTTCTACGAGGACCCCAAGGCCGGCCAGGACGGCTGCACGGCGGCCGAGGGCTGTGCCCGCGAGGTGCTGGCGCTGGGCACCCCCCTGCTGTGGTGGGCGGCGTGCTTCGCGCTGGTCTACGTCCTGTACCGCTGGCTGTTCAGGCGGGACTGGCGGGCCGGGGCCGTCGCCTGCGGGGTCGCGGCCGGCTATCTGCCGTGGTTCCTCTACCAGGAACGGACCATCTTCCTCTTCTACGCGGTGGTGTTCGTCCCGTTCCTGTGTCTGGCGCTGGCGATGATGATCGGCGCGATCGTCGGACCCCCGGGCTCGACGGAGCGGCGCCGCACGATCGGTGCGGTGGGGGCCGGTGTCCTCGTCCTCCTCATCGTGTGGAATTTCATCTACTTCTATCCGCTCTATACGGGTATGCCGATCCCCAAGAGCGCCTGGCACCACCGGATGTGGTTCGACACCTGGGTGTGAGCCCGCCCAGTTCGACAGTTCCGTAACAGGCTTACAACAGCGCGTCACCGGACCGTGCCCCGATCGAGACTCACGGCCTCCCCGTGTCCCTTAGAGTGCGAAGGACGTTCTTGCGTGCGTATTCAAGGGCGAGGCTTCAGGAGGGAATCGGTGGCATGCGCCGTGAGGTGATGTACGGGCTGATCGGCGGATCGGTGGCCCTGGTGGCGGGCGTCGTGGGCGGTCTGACGCTGTTCGGCGGCTCGGACGACTCGTCGCATCAGGAGGTCAGGGCGGCGGATGGCAAGTCGGGCGACAAGGGGCCCAAGGTGCCGACCGGTCCCCTGTCGGCCAAGGAAGTGCAGACGACGTCCCGGCAGTTCCTGTCCGCCTGGCAGTCCGGCGACGCCGCCAAGGCGGCCGGGCTGACGGACAATCCGGCGACCTGCAAGAGCGCGATGGAGGCCTTCCGTACGCAGACGAAGTTCTCCGAGGTGACGGTCACCCCCGGTACCCCGGACGGCGACAAGGTCCCGTACAGCGTCTCCACCCAGATCGCCTACAAGGGCACCAAGGCGGCCTACTCGTACCGCACTTCCGCGACCCTGCAGCGGGACAAGACCACTGGAAAGCCGCAGATCGCCTGGCGGCCGACGGTATTGCACCCGGGCCTGGCCAAGGGCGACCAGCTGCGCACCGGCGAGGCCGAGGCACCGCCGATCAAGGCCGTGGACCGCCATGGCGCCGTGCTGACCCCGCAGGCGCACCCGGCGCTGGCCGGGGTGCTGGACAGCCTGCGCGACAAGTACGGCGACAAGACCGACGGCAAGCCCGGCGTGGAGCTGTTCATCCAGCGCGCCAAGAGCGCCAAGCCCGCCGACCAGCTGCCCGACAAGACGCTGAAGGTGCTCTCCAAGGGAACGCCGGGCACGCTCAAGACCACCCTGGACGCCGCGATGCAGTCGGCGGCCGAGCGGGCGGTCAAGGGCAAGAAGTCCGCCTCCGCGGCCGCGGTCAAGCCCAGCACCGGCGAGATCCTGGCGATCGCCAACGCCCCGGAGAAGGGCTTCAACATGGCCACCCAGGGGTCGTTGGCCCCCGGCTCCACGATGAAGATCGTCACCTCGGCGCTGCTCATGGACAAGGGCCTGACCTCGCCCGGCAAGAAGAACCCGTGCCCCAAGTACGTGACCGTGGGCGGCTGGAAGTTCCAGAACCTCAACAAGTCCGAGATCAAGGACGGCACCTTCGCACAGAGCTTCGCCGCGTCCTGCAACAACGCCTTCATCTCGCACGCCAAGGACCTCAGCGACGACGACCTGACCAATGAGGCCCGGGACGTCTTCGGCATCGGCCTGAACTGGCAGACCGGCATCCCCACCTTCGACGGCGCGGTGCCGGTGCAGCACGACGCCCAGATGGCGGCCTCGCTGATCGGCCAGGGCGGGGTGCGGATGAACCCGCTCAACGTCGCCACGCTCGCCGCGACGGTCCGGGCCGGCTCCTTCCACCAGCCGTACATCGTCGCGCCGTCGCTGGACAACCGGACGCTCGCCAAGGCCTCGCGCACGATGAAGCCGTCCACCCTCAGCGGTCTGCGGTCGCTGATGAAGCTGACCGCGACCTCCGGTACGGCCGCCGAGGCGATGGCCGGGGTCAGTGGTGACGTCGGCGCCAAGACCGGCTCGGCCGAGGTCGACAGCCAGAAGAAGCCCAACGCCTGGTTCACCGCCTACCGCGACGACCTCGCCGCGGCGGCCGTCGTCCCGGCGAGCGGCCACGGCGGCTCCAACGCGGGCCCGCTGGTCCGCGCCATCCTCACCGCCGGCTGAGGCGGCGGGGCGCCGCACCACGTGCCCCTCATCTCATCGGCCGGAAGACGGTCGCATGGCCCGTACAGCTTTCGCTAGCGTGCGGGCCATGAACGATTCCGCGTCCGACACCACCCCGGAGACCACCGGCTCACCCGCCCACCCCCGCTTCGCCGAGGCCCTCGCCGAGCTCGGCCTGACCGTCGAGGTCCGCCGCTTCCCCGAGGCCACCCGCACCGCCGCCGAGGCCGCCGCGGCCGTCGGCTGCGAGCTCGCCCAGATCGTCAAGTCGCTGATCTTCACGGCATGGGGGTCCCCCCTGGCCGAGGAAGGCCGAGCGCTGGGAGAAGGCGAGCCGGTGCTGGTCCTCATGGACGGCGCCGGGCGGGTCGACACGAAACGTCTGCGCGCGGAACTCGGCGCCGACCGGGTCGGCCGCGCCGACGCCGACCTCGTGCGCGCGACCACCGGCTACGCCATCGGCGGCGTACCGCCCTTCGGCCACCGCAGCCGCACCCGCGTCCTGGCCGATCGCGGACTGCTCGCCCACACGACGGTCTGGGCCGCCGCCGGCACCCCGCACACCGTCTTCCCGCTCGACCCCACCGCCCTGGTCGAATACGCCGGGGCCCGTGTCGTGGACGTGCGCGAGCGCACCTCGTGACCCCGCTCGTCGTCGCGGCCGTCCTGCTGGCCGCCGTCACCCACGCCAGCTGGAACGCCATCGCCCACGGCATCCGCGACCAGCTCCTGGCCTTCACCCTGGTCGGCGGCGGCGGTGCGCTCTGCGGCCTGGCCATGGCCGCCGTCACCCCGCTCCCCGCCCCCGACGCCTGGCCCTTCCTGCTGTCCTCCGCCGTGCTGCACATCGTCTACCAGGCCCTGCTCATGCGGTCGTTCCAGCTGGGCGACTTCGGCCAGATGTACCCCATCGCCCGCGGCACCGCGCCCCTGGTCGTCACGGTCCTGGCCGCCGTCTTCGTCCACGAGGTCCCCGACGGCTGGGCACTGGCCGGCGTGGCACTGGCCTCCGCGGGCCTGGTCGGCGTCGCCCTGTGGGGCATCCGCGGCTCGGGGAAGCGCCCCCACTGGCCGGCCATCATCGCCGCGCTCGCCACCGGCCTGGCCATCGCCTCGTACACCACCGTCGACGGCCTGGGCGTCCGCGCCTCCGGCACCCCCCTTGGCTACATCGCCTGGCTGATGATCCTCGAAGGCCTCGTGATCCCCGCCTACGCGCTGGCCACACGCCGCCGCCAACTCCTCACCGAGCTGCGCCCCTTCGCCCTGCGCGGACTGGCCGGCGGCGTGCTCTCCGTCTTCGCCTACGGCCTGGTCCTGTGGGCCCAGACCCGCGCCCCGCTCGCCCCCATCGCCGCCCTGCGCGAGTCCTCGATCATCGTCGGCGCCGCGATCGGTGCGGTCTTCTTCAAGGAACGGTTCGGCGCGCCGCGGATCGCGGCAGCCGGGTTGATGGTGATCGGGATCGGCCTCATGCTGACGTAGCCTGGCGGCCCGCTTCCCACGTTTTCGGCTGCGGCGCCGTGCCTCGTCTGTTTGTTTTTCGCCTTCGGCGGGGGTGGGTTGTGTTTGGGCGGGGGCGCCTGTGGCTCTGTGGTGGTGCCGGTGGTGGGCCTCCGGGGCCTGTGTTGTGGACTGCTTCGCTTTACGTCCACAACACAGGCCCCTCCGGCCCCCCACCTCCCGTCCGGGATGGCGCCCCCGTCCGGTGGGGGGATGGGTCAAAAAGCCAGAAGCTCGGCCGCGTCACACTCCGGCCGAGCTTCTGGCTTTTGTCTTTGACTCATCCCCCCACCGGGGTGGGGCCCGGCGAACTACGGGAGGGGGCAGGGGCGGAGGGGTGTGTTGTCGGACGTAAAGCGAAGCAGTCCGACAACACACCCCGGAGCCCCTGCCCCCGCCACCACCACACAGCTACCGGGACCCCACCCCACAACCCACCCCGCCCCCGCCGAAGGCGGGAAAAACTCACAGAAACAAGAACGGCGGATCACCCGGCAACGTGGGAAGCCGCCCGCGCCAGCGCCTGCGCACGGGCGTCCGCCATCACGTTCCGCTGCATCCCGTTCGTGACGTAGCCGAAGGCCAGCCCCGTCTCCGGGTCGGCGCAGGCCAGGGCGCCCCCGCGGCCGGGATGGCCGAACGAGCCCAGCCCCAGGAGAGGAGAGGCGGAGCCGTGAAGCATGAAGCCGAGGCCGAAGCGGGTGTGGACGAGGAGGGTGCGGTCCGGGCCGGCGGATTCCTCGGTGCGGGCGAGGGTGAGGGTCGCGGGGGCGAAGAGCCGGGGGTGACCGTCGACGGCGCCGATGAGGGCGGCGTAACAGCGGGCCAGGGAGCGGGCGGTGGCGATGCCCGCGGAGGCGGGGAGTTCGGCGGCCCGGTAGGCGGGGTCGTTCTCGTCGGGGCCCGGGGAGATCGCCGCGAAGGCGCGGCTGGTGAGCGAGTCGGGATCGGCGTAGGCGTCGGCGACGGACTGCTTCGGGCGGACCCGGAGCCCGGAAGCGGCGGGCCGCGGCGGTGTCTCGACGGTGGCGAGCCGGCCGACGCGGGACTGTGCGGCCTCGGGGAGGCCGAGCCACAGGTCGAGGCCGAGCGGCCCGGATATCTCCTCGGCGATCCAGGTGCCGATGGTGCGGCCGGTGACCCGCCGCACCAGCTCGCCGAGCAGCCAGCTGTAGGTCTGGGCGTGGTAGCCGTGGTCGGTGCCGGGCTCCCAGGCGGGTGCCTGGGCGGCGAGGGCGGCGGGGCCGCTGACGCCGTCGATGGCCTCGGCGGGGGTGAGCGGGGTGTCCAGCACCGGCAGCCCGGCGCGGTGCGAGAGCAGGTGGCGGACGAGGACCCGTTCCTTGCCGGCGGCCTTGAACTCGGGCCAGTACGTGCCGACCGGGGCATCGAGGTCGAGCTGTCCGCGCTGGTGCAGCAGCAGCGGGACGACGGCGGCGATGCCCTTGGAGGCGGAGCGGATCACCTGGGCCGTGCCGGCTTCCCAGGGCGCGGCCTCCCCCTGGGCGTCGCCGTCCTTCGTGCCGCCCCACAAGTCGACGACCTTGCGCCCGTGGTGGTAGACGGCGACCGCCGCACCCCGCTCGCCGCGGCGGTCGAAGTTGGCCATGAAAGCGTCCCGGACCGGCTCGAAGCCGTCCTCGACCGTGCCCTGGACGTCCACCACTGATTCCTGCTTCCCACTCATCCGTCGCCTTTGTGACCCATCCATGGTGCAACGCGCGGATCAGTGCTGATGACCAGGACGGTGGCGGGTGGCGTTCGTCACACGGCCCGGCCGCGGCGGTGGGTCACAGCGGCAGGTCGACCGACCGCGGGTCGAACCCGAAGGGGAGTTCCAGGCGGTGGGTGCGCATCAGTTCCTCGTCGCACAGCAGCTGCTGGGTGGTGCCGTCGGCGACGATCACTCCGCCGGAGAGCACCACGGAGCGCGGGCACAGCTCCAGCGCATAGGGCAGGTCGTGGGTGACCATCAGGACGGTGACGTCCAACGACCGAAGGATGTCAGCGAGTTCGCGGCGGGAGGCCGGGTCGAGGTTGGAGGAGGGCTCGTCGAGGACGAGGATCTCGGGGCGCATCGCCAGGACCGTGGCGACCGCGACCCGGCGGCGCTGGCCGAAGGAGAGGTGGTGCGGCGGGCGGTCGGCGAAGTCCGCCATGCCGACCCGGGTGAGGGCCTCGGTGACGCGGGCGTCGAGCTCCGCGCCGCGCAGGCCCGCGGCCGCCGGCCCGAAGGCGACGTCCTCGCGGACGGTGGGCATGAACAGCTGGTCGTCGGGGTCCTGGAAGACGATGCCGACGCGGCGGCGGATCTCCGCGAGGTTCTTCCTGGCGACCGGGAGGCCGGCGACCGCGACGGTGCCGGCGCCCGCTTCGAGGATGCCGTTGAGGTGGAGGACGAGGGTGGTCTTGCCGGCGCCGTTGGGCCCGAGCAGCGCGACCCGCTCGCCGCGGCCGACGGTCAGGTCGACGCCGAAGAGCGCCTGGTGGCCGTCGGGGTAGGCGTAGGCGAGCCGGGAGACGGCGAGGGAGGGGGCGGGTGCGGGCGTGGTGGTGCTCAAAGGGTCCATCCCAGGAGGCAGACGGCGAGCGCGGCGAGCGGGAGGGCGGCCGCGCGGGTCCATTGTGCGCGGGTGGCGCAGGCCGCGTCGACGACGGGCATGGTGCCGGTGTAGCCGCGGCTGACCATGGCGAGGTGGACGCGCTCGCCGCGCTCGTAGGAGCGGATGAACAGCGCGCCGGCGGACTTGGCGAGCACGCCCCAGTGCCGCACGCCGCGCGCCTCGAACCCGCGGGAGAGCCGGGCGATCCGCATCCGGCGCATCTCGTCGGTGATCACGTCGCCGTAGCGGATCATGAAGGAGGCGATCTGGACGAGCAGCGGCGGCATCCGCAGGCGCTGGAGGCCCTGCAGCAGTTCCCGCAGTTCGGTGGTGGCGGCGAGCAGCACGGACGCGGCGACGCCCAGCGTCCCCTTGGCGAGGATGTTCCAGGCGCCCCACAGGCCGGAGGTGCTCAGGCTCAGGCCGCCGACGTGCACCCGCGGGCCCTCGGCGACGAACGGCATCAGCAGGGCGAAGGCGACGAACGGCACCTCGATCAGCAGCCTGGTGAGCAGGAACCCGGCGGGGACGCGGGCGGCCGCGGCGGCGAGCGCGAGCAGCGCCGCGTAGAGCCCGAACGCCCAGAGCGCCTCGCGCGGGGTGGAGACGACGACGAGGACGAAGCAGAACACCGCCGCGATCTTGCAGTGCGCCGGCAGCGCGTGCACCGGCGAATGCCCGTGCCGGTAGAGCTTGTGGGCGTGTCCGGCGCCCATCTCAGGCGCGCTCCGGCGCCGGACGCTCGGCGCCCTGGCCGGCCGGCTCGACGGTGGCGGCGCCCTTGCGGCGGCGCAGGACGACGAACACGCCCGTGCCCACGGCCAGCGTCGCGCCGACCCCGATGACCCCGGCGAGGCCGCCGGACAGCCGCGCGTCGGTGATGTCCTTGACGCTGTAGTCGGCGAGCGGGGAGTCCTTGGTGGCGTGGACCCTGGCCTTGGCGTCGATGCCCTGATCGTGGGCGACCTTCTCCAGGCCGTCGGGGCTGGCGGAGGCGTAGTAGCTGATGCCGCCCGCGCACACCAGGGCGGCGGCGAGCCCGGCCAGCCAGACGCGGCGCACGGAGCGGCGGGGGGCGGCGGCCGCGGCGGCCGGGACGGGCTCGGCCTCCGGGGCGGCGGGTGCGTCGGCCGGGGCGGCGAGCGGTGAGGTGCGCAGTTCCAGCGGGGCGGTCAGGCCGCGCGCGCCGTGGACCAGGTCGGGGCGGACGGCGATGACGGCGCCGACCGTCAGCGCGGTGATCGCCGCCTCACCGATGCCGATCAGCACATGCACGCCGACCATGGCGGTGAAGACCTTGCCGATCGGCACGTCCGCGGTCCCGCCGAGCGCGTAAAGGGCGGTGAAGACCACCGCGGCGGCCGGCACCGACACCAGCGCGGCGACGAACGAGGCCACGGTGATCGAGCGGCGCCGGCGCGGCAGCACCTTCACCAGCCCGCGGAACAGGACGTAGGCGACCACGGTCGTCACGATCGCCATGTCGGTGATGTTCACGCCGAGCGCGGTCAGCCCGCCGTCGGCGAACAGCACGCCCTGCATGAGCAGTACGACGGAGACGCACAGCACACCCGTGTACGGGCCGACGAGGATCGCCGCCAGCGCACCGCCCAGGAGATGTCCGCTGGTGCCCGCCGCGACCGGGAAGTTCAGCATCTGCACGGCGAAGATGAACGCCGCGACCAGTCCGGCCAGCGGCGCCGTGCGCTCGGCGCCCGCGACGCCGCCCTGCCCCGCACCCGCCAACTCCCGCCGGGCGCCGCGCAGGCTGACCGCGACCGCGGCCGCGGCGACCGCGCCGGTCGCCAGCGACACCGGCGCATTGATGAATCCATCGGGTACGTGCATCTCAGGGTTCTCCGCTTCAGGTTCCGCAGCCCACCCATGGTGGTGCCTCCTGCAAACGTGTTGCAAGAGCGCCCATGATGCGAAACGGCCACGAGGGCCCCGCACGCGGGGTACCGACTGGCGGCTTCCCGAAGGACGGTACGTGTGTGCGAACGAGGCGGACGGGGAAGGTCGTGCCGTTTGTTACTGATTTCTGCCCGTATCACACGAATGGCCCGGCAACGGACCCCGTCCCCACGGGGAGGCCGTTGCCGGGCCCTCCTGGTACGCCGCTCCCGTCCCCACGGGAGGGGCGCCCGCTCCGGGGTGCCGCTCCGCTCATACAGCGGTCCCGGAGGTCTCGGTGCGCCGGCCGGCGGCGGGTGGCCGGCGGCCGGCGCGGTGACGGCTCGTCAGACGCGTTCCGGTGTGCGGGCGTCGCGCACGTCCGCTTCGCCGGCGGACCGCTCGCGCAGGCCCTCGCCCTCGACGTCCACGTTCGGCAGGATCCGCCCGAGCCACCGGGGCAGCCACCAGGCCGCGCGGCCCAGCAGGGCCAGGACGGCGGGGACGAGGGCCATCCGGATGAGGAAGGCGTCGAAGAAGACGGCGACGGCGAGGCCGAAGCCGATCATCTTGATCATCGAGTCGGAGGAGCCGATGAAGCCGGCGAAGACGCTGATCATGATGACCGCGGCGGCGGTGACCACCCGGGCGCCGTGCCGGAAGCCGGTGACGACGGCCTCGCCGGGGCGTTCGCCGTGGACGAAGGCCTCCCGCATCCGCGTCACGAGGAAGACCTCGTAGTCCATCGCCAGGCCGAAGACCACACCCACCAGGAAGATCGGCATCATGCTCATGATCGGCCCGGTCTGCTCGACCCCGAACAGGTCGGCCAGCCAGCCCCATTGGAAGACGGCGACGACCGCGCCGAGAGCCGCCACCACCGACAGCAGGAAGCCCAGGGCCGCCTTGAGCGGGACCAGCACTGAGCGGAAGACGACCATCAGCAGGAGGAAGGCCAGGCCGACGACCAGCGCGAGGTAGGGCACCAGGGCGTCGTTGAGCTTCTGCGAGACATCGACGTTCATCGCGGTGGCGCCGGTGACCAGGGTCCGCGCGCCGGTGTCCGTCGCGATGCCGGCGGTCTTCGACCGGATGTCGTGGACCAGGTCCTCGGTCGCGGCGCTGCTGGGCTTGGACTTCGGGACGACGGTGAGCCGCGCGGTGTCGCCGGCCTTGTTGAAGACGGGCGGGGTGAGGACGGCGACGTCGTCGAGGGCCTTCACCTTCGTGGCGACCCGCGCGGCGGCGGACTTGGCGCTCTGCCCCTTGTGCACGTCCCGCGCGTCGACGACCAGCATCAGCGGGCCGTTGAAGCCGGGGCCGAAGCCGTCCGACACCAGGTCGTACGCCTTGCGCTGGGTGGTGTGGGTGGGCTGCGCGCCGTCGTCGGGCAGGCCCAGCTCCAGGGAGGCGGCGGGGACCGCGACGGCGCCGAGGCCGAGCACCACGGCGAGGAGGACGAGGACGGGGCGGCGCAGCACGAACCGCGCCCAGCGGGTGCCCATGTTGGGCCGGCCGGCCACGCCCGTGGCGCCCTGCCCGCCGGTCTCCTCGGCGGCCCGTGTCTTGCGGGGCAGCACCCGCTTCCCCGCGAAGCCCAGCAGCGCCGGGATGAGGGTGAGCGCGATGAGGACGGCGATGACGACGGTGCCGGCCGCGGCCAGGCCCATCTTCGTCAGCATCGGGATGTGGACGACGGCGAGGCCGACCAGCGCGATCACCACGGTCAGTCCGGCGAAGACGACCGCGGAGCCCGCGGTGCCCACCGCTCGTCCGGCGGCCTCCTCCCGCTCCCGGCCCTCGGTGAGTTCGGCGCGGTAGCGGGAGACGATGAACAGGGCGTAGTCGATGCCGACGGCGAGACCGATCATCATCGCCAGCGTCGAGGTCGTCTTGGACAGGTCGAGCGCGCTGCTGAGCGCGGTGATGGTGCAGACGCCGATGCCGACGCCGATCAGCGCGGTCAGCAGCGGCAGTCCGGCCGCGATCAGCGCGCCGAAGGTGAGCACGAGGACCACCGCGGAGACGCCGATACCGATGACCTCGGTGGCTCCCGTCTCGGGGATGGCCTGCAGCGCGTTGCCGCCGACCTCGACGGTCAGCCCGGACGTCCGGCCGTCCTTGGCCGCGTCCTTGAGGGCGTCCTTGGAGTGGTCGGTCAGCTCGAAGCCGGTGACCTTGTAGGTGACCTGGGCGTAGGCGGTGCGGGCGTCCTTGCTGAGGGTCTTGGCGACGTAGGGGTCGGCGACCTGGTCGACCTGATCGGAGCCCGACTTCAGGGCGCGCACGGTGTGTTCGACGGCGGCCTTGTTCGCCGGGTCCTTCATGGTCTCGCCCTTGGGGGCCCGGAAGACCACCCGGGCCGTGGCCCCGTCGGCGTTCGCGCCGGGGAACCGCTGGTCGAGCAGGTCGAAGGCGCGCTGGGCCTCGGTGCCGGGGACCGAGAAGGAGTCGGCGGCCGGGGAGGCGGAGGTGGCGGCACCGACACCGGCGACGGCCAGCAGGGCCACCCATATGAGGGCGACGAAGCGGCGCCGCCGGAAGGCGAGGCGTCCGAGTTTGTAGAGGAAGGTGGCCACGAGACCGGGTGCTCCCGTCGTGAGAGGGGTATGGAGGCGTGCGCCATCGCCCCGGCGACGAGAGCGGCGTGCCGGGTACGGAGGCTTGGGTGAAGGGTCGGGCGGGTGGGTCAGACGCCGAGGGCGGGGAGGACCACGGCGTCGAGATAGGCGGACAGGAACGTGCCGTCGGCGGGACGGTCCTCGATGAGCTGACGGGCGATGAGCGCGCCCACGAGCATGTGCGGGGCGAACTGGAGCGCGGGGCAGTCGGCCGCGATCTCGCCCCGGTCGATGCCGCGTTGCAGCATGGCGTTCAGCCCGGTCACCTCGGGGTCGAGGAGCACTTCACGCAGGGCCTGGTGGAGATCGGGGTTGCCGTGGATGGCCATCCCCAGACCGCGCATCAGCGCGGCGTCCTTCTGCACCTGCCCGTGTTCCTCGGCCCGGCGCACCAGTTCGGCGAAGTCGCCGCGCAGCGTGCCGGTGTCGACATCGCCGGTGCTGACCGGTTTGCAGTGCCGCAGCGCCCTGGCCACCAGCTCCGGCTTGCCCTGCCACTGGCGGTAGAGGGTGGCCTTGCTGGAGCGGGTACGGGCGGCGACGGCGTCCATGGTCAACGCGTCGTAGCCGACCTCGCGCAACAGGTCGAGTACGGCGTCGTAGAGCTCGGCCTCCCGCTCGGGAGTCAGCCGGCTGCGTCCCATGGCACACACCTCCGTTCGGACCGTATCAGCGCCGCCACCCCCTCGATGGCGAACGAAACGGTTTCGTACACTTCGACCGTAGCGAGCGGCGTAGCGAAACGGAACCGTTTCGAAAGTGGTCTGCGTCACCCGATCGACTTGCCGCCGCTCCCCCGTCCCGAAACGATGGGGGCGTGAGCGATGCACCCGAGGCCGTCGGGCCGCGCCCGGAGCCGAACCCCGCCAAGCCTCGTGGACGGCTGCGCCGCATGCCCGCCACCCCGGGACCGCCCGTCGGCTCGTATCTGCGCTTTCCGCATCTGCACGGCGAACTGCTCTGCTTCGCCGCCGAGGACGATCTGTGGGTCGCCCCGCTCACCCCGGAGGGCCGCGAGCCCGGCCGTGCCTGGCGGCTGACCGTGGACCGCACCCGCGTCGGCCACCCCCGCTTCTCCCCCGACGGGCAGCACCTCGCCTTCACGACCTGGCGCAGCCTCGACCCGGAGGTCCATCTCGCGCCGGTCGAGGGCGGCCCGGCCCGCCGGCTGACGTACTGGGGCAGCACCGATGCCCGGGTCTGCGGCTGGACGCCGCCCGACCACGAGGGCAACGCCCACATCCTCGCGGTCTCCTCGCACGGCCAGCCGTTCTCCTACTACTCGTGGGCCTACAGCCTGCCCACCGACGGCGGCACGGGCGGCAAGCTGCCCTGGGGGCCGGTCTCCGACATCGCGGTCACCGACGTCGACGGCGAGCGCCGCACCCTGCTGCTCACCGGCAAGCCGCCGCACGAACCCGCCTCCTGGAAGCGCTACCGGGGCGGGGCGACGGGACGGATGTGGCTGCACGGCACCCGGCTGATGCCGGATCTGCGCGGGCATCTCGACTCGGTGATGTTCGTCGGCGGCCGGATCGCGTTCCTCTCCGACCATGAGGGCATCGCCAACGTCTACTCCTGCCTGCCCGACAGCACCGATCTGCGCCGGCACACCGACCACGCCGACTTCTACGCCCGGCACGCCTCGACCGACGGTTCGCGCATCGTCTACCAGTGCGCCGGCGACCTCTGGCTGATCGACGACCTGGGCCCGGACGCCGTGCCGCGCCGGCTGGACGTGCGCCTGGGCGGACCGCGGGCCGGCCGGCGGACCTACCAGGTCCCGGCCGCCTCACACGTCACCGCGCTCGCGGTGGACACCACCGGGCGGGCCAGCGCGGTCGGCGTCCGCGGCAGCCTGTACTGGCTCACCCACCGCGACGGCCCGGCCCGCACGATCCACGACACCCCGGGCGTCCGCGTCCGGCTGCCCGAGATGCTGGGTTCCACCGGCCGGATCGCCTACCTCACCGACGCCGAGGGCGAGGACGCGATCGAGATCACCGACCTGCCGCGGGCCAGCGAACCGGGCGGGCCCCGGCGGCTGGCCGCCGGTGAGCTGGGCCGGGTCCACGAGATGGCCGCCTCCCCCGACGGCGACCGCCTCGCGGTGGCCTCGCACGACGGCCGGCTGCTGCTGGTGGCGGTGGCCCGCCCCGAGGAGGAGGGCGGCACCGGCCCGGAGCCGGCCGACGGCACGGTCGCCGAGCTGGTCCGCTCCACCAACGGCCCGGTCCGCGACCTGGCGTTCTCCCCCGACTCGCGCTGGCTGACCTGGTCGCACCCCGGCATCGGCCGTACGCTGCGGCAGATCAGGATGGCCCGGCTGTCCGACGGGCACATCGTGGACGTCACCAACGGCCGCTTCGAGGACGAGCAGCCGGTGTTCACCCGCGACGGCCGCTATCTGGCGTTCCTGTCCTGGCGCGGCTTCGACCCGGTCTATGACGTGCACACCGGCGATCTGTCGTTCCCGCTGGGCTGCCGGCCCTATCTCGTCCCGCTGTCGTCGGCGACCCCCTCCCCCTTCGCGCTGTCCCCGGAGGGGCGGCCCGCGGCGGGCGGTCTGGACCCGGACGAGAATCCTCCGCTGCCCGGCGAGGGGCCGGTGCTGGTGGAGGTGGAGGGGCTGGCGAACCGTGTCACCCCGTTCCCGGTGGCGGCCTCCAAATACTCCTCCCTGGAGCCGGTCAGCGGCGGCGGACTGGTCTGGCTGCGCTGGCCGATCTCCGGCGCGCTGGGCGAGACCTTCGCCAACCCCGCCGACACCTCGGGCCGGCCCACCCTCGAACACTTCGATCTGACCAAGGCCCGGCGCACCGAACTCACCAGCTCCCTGGACGAGTTCGCGCTCAGCGGCGACGGCTCCCGGCTGGTCGTCAACGACGAGGGCGAGCTGCGCGCGGTGCCCGCGACCGAGCCGCCGGACAGCGACTCCACGGTCTTCCTGGATCTGCGGCGCATCCTGCACGACGTCGAACCGGCGGCCGAGTGGTACCAGGCGTTCGAGGAGGCGGGCCGGATCACCCGGGCCTATTTCTGGGACCCGGGGATGTGCGGCATCGACTGGGAGGGGGTGCTCGCGCAGTACCGGCCGCTGCTCGACCGGGTCGCCAGCCCGGACGAGTTCGCCGATCTGATGCGGGAGGTGCTCGGCGAACTGGGCACCTCGCACGCGTACGTCACCGGCGCCCGGCGCAACGAGGGCCCGCCGCACTACCAGCGTGCCATGGGTCTGCTCGGCGCCAACTTCGTGCACCGGGACGGCTGTTGGGTGGTGCAGCGGATCCTGCCGGGTGAGTCCTCGGACTCCAAGGCCCGCTCGCCGCTGGCCGGTACGGGCATTCGCGAGGGGGCGGCGCTGACCCATGTCGACGGCCGCCGGGTGAACCCGGGGGCCGGGCCGGCCCCGCTGCTGGCCGCGGCCGGCGGCACCACGGTGGAGCTCACCTTCTCCCCGCCCGACGGCGAGGGCCCGGCCCGCCGGGTCGCGGTGGTCCCGCTGGTCGACGAACGGCCGCTGCGCTACCAGGACTGGGTGGCCAAACGCCGGGCGGTGGTACGGGAGTTGAGCGGCGGACGATGCGGCTATCTGCACATCCCCGACATGGGCGGCTCCGGCTGGGCGCAGTTCAACCGCGATCTGCGGATGGAGGTCTCCCGGCCCGCGCTGATCGTGGACGTCCGGGGCAACGCGGGCGGCAACATCTCCGAGCTGGTCATCGAGAAACTCACCCGCACCATCATGGGCTGGGACCTGACCCGCGACGCCGAGCCCGTCTCGTACACCAGCAACGCCCCGCGCGGCCCGGTCGTGGCGGTCGCCGACGAGATGACCTCCTCCGACGGCGACATGATCACCGCGGCCTTCAAACTCCAGGGCATCGGCCCGGTGGTGGGCATGCGCACCTGGGGCGGGGTGGTCGGCATGACCGGCCGGCACCGGCTCGGCGACGGCACCACCATCACCGTCCCGATGAACGCCGCGTGGTTCCGGCTCTACGGCTGGGGCGTGGAGAACCACGGCGTCGAGGTCGACATCGAGGCGCTGCGGTCACCGCTGCACTGGGCCGAGGGCCGGCATCCGACCCTGGGTGTCGCGGTGCGCACGGCGCTGGAGTTGCTGGACCGGCATCCGGCGGCGACGCCTCCGGACCTGTCGGACGTCCCGGACCTGCGGCGCCCCCCGCTGCCGCCGCGCGAGGCGGGCCCCTCTGAGGTGACCGGAGAAGCCGGAGAAGCCGGAGAAGCCGGAGAAGTCGGAGAAGTCGGGGCCTGAACCGGCCGCGGGCCGACGGGGCGCAGGCCGGCGGAGGACACGCGGTGGGGCGCACCCGGTCGACCGGGTGCGCCCCTCACGCATGGCGCGTACGCCGCCCCGCGTGATGTTCAGGACGTGCCAACTCAGCTCTGGTGGCGACCCTCGGCCGCGTCCATCGCGTCCTGGGCGGGCTGACGGCCCTGCTGGCCGCGCTCACGCGGCTGGCCCTGACGCTGGCCGCGCTCCTGGTCCTGACGCTGACCGCCGCGCTCCTCGTCCTTGCGCTGGCCGCGCTCGTGACCCTGCTCGCGAGAGTCGCCCATGGCGCGCTGCGCCTGGTCCTTGCGCTCGTTGGCCTTGTCCTGGAACTGGTCCTTGATGCCCATGCTGTTCACTCCTAGTGGGGTGTAGGGGGGTTGTGACCCCGATTCAGCGTGACACGCCCGGACATTGCTCGCATTTCGATCACGAACCGACACTCTCCGTGACGCATGGCCGCTCACGGGCCGGGCGTACGCCCGCTCACCGGCCGGCCCGGGCCTTCTCGTCCGCCTCCCCGCCGGCGCCCACCAGCCCGACCCGCATCCCGTCCAGCCGCGCCCCGAACCGCCGCATCTCCCGCTGGCCCACGGTCCCGATGAGCGCGGGCAGGTAGCCGCGCACCGACTGCATCCCGCGCAGCCACCACTGCCCGTAGATGTGCGCCGAGCGGCGCTCGATGCCCGCCACGATCCGGTCGACGGCGGGGCCCAGCGGGTAGGTCTTGTTCGACGGCCAGGGCAGCCGGGAGCGCAGCTCGCGCATCACGACGTCCTGGTCCGCGCCGCGCACCATGTCGGTGTCCGTCCAGCTCAGATAGCCGACCCCCACCCGAACGCCGCGGTGCCCGACCTCGGCGCGCAGGCTGTGCGCGAACGCCTCCGCGCCCGACTTGGACGCGCAGTACGCGGTCATCATCGGCGCCGGGGTGATCGCGGCCAGCGAGGCGATCTGCAGGAAGTAGCCGCGGGACGCCGTGAGGAGGGGCAGGAAGGCGCGGCCGGTGACCGCGCCGCCGATGAGGTTGACCTCGATGACCCGCTTCCAGGCGACGGGGTCGGAGTCGGCGAACGGCCCGCCGGTCGCCACCCCGGCATTGGCGACGACCACATCGACCTTCCCGAAGCGGTCCTTGACCTCGCCCGCCACCCGCACCATCGCCTCGTGGTCGGTGACATCGGCGTGCCAGTGGTGCGCCGGGCCGTGCAGCGCGGCCGCGACCTCGCGCAGCGCGTCCGGCTCCAGCCCGACCAGTGCAAGCGTCGCCCCGCGTGCCGACAGCTTGCGGGCCAGCAGCGCGCCGACCCCGCGCGCCGCACCCGTGACGACGACGACCTGGCCCTCCAGGCTCCTGCGTGCGCTCATGCCGTGCTCTCCTTCGTCTGCGTGCCGCCCCCGGGAGCGGTGTCGGTGGGCTCGGTGCCGGTCGGGTGCAGATGGTCGCGGACGAGTGCGCGCAGCCGTCCCGTGACCGCGTCCGGGTCCTCGACCGGCGTCATGTGTCCCAGCCCGGGGAGTTCGGTCAGACCGCGGAAGTCGGGGAGGACGGACGCCAGCCGTCGGGCGTGCACCGGCGGGGTGAGCCGGTCGGCGGTGCCCACGAGGACCTCGGTGGGCAGCTCCAGGCCGCCGGCGCCGCCGGTCAGTTCGATCCCGGCCAGCACCGCGCCCCACCGGGCCCGGACGCCCGACGGGCAGCCGTGCACGATCCGGGCGCAGGCCGCCACCTGCGCGGCGGTGGCGCCGGGGCCCATGGTGGCGTACTTCAGCAGGCGCCTGGTGAGCGGCGACTGGGGGCCGAGCGGGACGCGCGAGCGCAGCAGCAGCCGGTGCGCTCGGCGGCGCCCCTGCGGGCTGCGCAGCGCGAACACCCGTGATTCGGCGGCGAGATCGGCGCTGCCGGTGCTGCACAGCAGCGCGGCCGCGGCTCGCGCGCGCAGCTGCGGCCGCCCGGCCGCTGCCATGATCGTCATCCCGCCCATCGAGTGGCCGCCCAGCACGGCGCGTTCGCCCGGCCGCAGGGCCGCTTCCAGGACGGCGACCAGGTCGTCGGCGAGCGCGTCGGTGCTGTGGCCCGCCGGCGGGGCGGCGGGGCTGCGGCCGTGGCCGCGCTGGTCGTAGACGACGACCTTGTGGTCACCGGCCAGCGCCCGGACGACCGGGGCCCAGAAGGCGGTCGAGCAGGTCCAGCCGTGTGCCAGGACGACGGCCGGGGCGTCCTCGGGGCCGTGGACCTCGGCGTACAGCCGGGCGCCGTCGGCCGAGGTGACGGTCAGCGTGGTGCGCGGCACCGGCGGGGCGTAGGGGCCGCTGGTGACGTGCGCGGGCCGGCGGCTCATGCGGCCACCTCCGCGGCCGTGCCGGACGTCCGTTCCGCGGGGGTGCGGGCGGGCCGCAGCACCTCGTACTCCGCGAGGTCGACCTGCCGGGTGGCCTTCTTGAACTCCCCGGTCGTTCCCGGCCAGACGGTGGTGTTGCGGCCGTTGGCGTCCAGATACCAGCTGTCGCAGCCGCCGGTGTTCCACACCGTGCGCGTCATCCGGCGCTGGATGGTGCGGTTCCACTCCTGTACGGCGGACGGCCGGGCGCTCAGCGCGATCTTCCCGCCGAGGACGTCCAGTTGGCGCAGGAAGTCGGCCAGGTAGGTCAGCTGCGCCTCGATCATCAGGATCATCGAGCTGTTCCCGAGGCCGGTGTTGGGCCCGACGATGGTGAGGAAGTTGGGGAAGCCGGCCGCGGTGGCGCCGCGCAGCGACTCCATGCCGTCCTTCCACTCCTCGGCCAGCGTCGTGCCGTGGGCACCAGTGACGCGCTGCGCGATCGGCATGTCCGTCACATGGAACCCGGTGCCGAAGACGATCGCGTCGGCCTCCGCCTCGCTCCCGTCGGACCCCACGAGGGTGCTGCCGCGCACTTCCTTCAGCCCCGCGGCGACCAGGTCCACATTCGGCCGTGCCAGGGCCGGGTAGTACGTGTTGGAGAGCAGGATCCGCTTGCAGCCGATGCGGTAGCCGGGGGTCAGCGCGGTCCGCAGCGCCGGGTCCTTGATGGCCTTCTTCATGTGGTTGCGGGCCAGCAGCTCCAGGAAGCCCAGCCGATCGGGGCGCTTGGTGAACGCGCTGACCTGCAACTCCCGGATGCTCCACAGCAGTTGACGGCGCGCGGCCCGGGTCGCCGGGACCTTGGTGTGCAGCCACTTCTCGGCCGCGCTGATCTCGCGGTCGGCGCGCGGCAGCACCCAGGGCGGGGTGCGCTGGAAGAGCGTGAGGCGCTCCACCTCCGGCTGGACGGCCGGTACGATCTGGATGGCCGAGGCGCCGGTGCCGACCACCGCGAGGCGCTTACCGCGCAGCGAGTGGTCGTGGTCCCAGCGCGCGGAGTGCATCACCGTGCCGGGGAAGGTGTCCAGCCCCGGTATGGCGGGGATCTTGGGGTCCGACAGCGGCCCGGTCGCCGACACCACGACATCGGCGGTCAGCGGCCCGCTCGCCGTCTCGATCTCCCAGTGCAGCTCCGCGCCGTCCCACCGCAGGCTCTCCACCTCCGAATGGAACCGCAGGTGCGGGCGCAGCCCGAAGGTGTCGGTGACCCGCTCCAGGTAGGCGCGGATGTGCGGCTGCCCGGAGAAGTTCCGCGGCCACTCGGGGTGCGGCGCGAAGGAGAACGAGTACAGATGCGAGGGCACGTCGCACGCGCACCCCGGATAGCTGTTGTCCCGCCAGGTGCCCCCCACCGAGCCGGCCCGCTCCAGGACCACGAAGTCGGTGATGCCCTGGCGCCGCAGCCGGACGGCCGCCCCCAGACCACCGAAGCCCGATCCGATCACCGCAACCCGCACATGCCTGCGCTCGCGCTCGGCCATCCCGCCGCCTCCCGAGTCCGACGTCCGTCCTGCCATCTTCGGTGCCGTGACATCCGCCCTCACAGCCGGCGTCACCGCCGCCCCGAAAACTGTGCCAGCAATCACTGGCACAATAGGAGCGTAGGGCAGCCGCGTACCGAGCGGTAGGGGGCGGATGGCAGGAAGTTACCGGCGGTCGTACCCACGCCCCGGTACCCCGGCCCGGCGCCGCACCCCCGGCATAGGCTGAACCCGTGGCAGCGAACGAGCACCCCCAGGACGAGCACACCGGGCAAGCGGACCCCCCGGCGCGCGAATTCCGCATGGCCGACCTGGCCAGGGAGGCCGGCATCACGGTCCGTACGCTGCGCTTCTACCGCGAGCGCAAGCTGTTGCCGGCGCCGCGCCGCGAGGGCCGGATCGCCTGGTACAACGAGCACCATCTCGCCCGGCTGCGCACCATCGGCGCCCTCCTGGAGCGCGGCCACACCCTCGGCGGTATCGCCGACCTCTTCTCGGCCTTCGAGTCCGGCCGCGACGTGGGCGAACTCCTGGGCCTGGAGAACCCCCTGGTCGCGCCCTGGTCGCAGGAGACGCCGGTCCGCCTGACCCCCGAGGAGCTCGCCGACCACTTCAGCGGGGACATCACCGCCGAGAACCTCAGCGCGTCCCTGGACATCGGCTATCTCGCCGTCGACGGCGACGAGTTCGTGCACATCAGCCGCCGCCTGCTGGACGCCTCCACCGAACTCGTCAGCCGGGGCGTCCCGCTGGCCGCCGTCCTCGAAGCGGGCCGCCAGGTCCGTGCGCACGCCGACGCCCTGGCCGGCATCTTCACCACCCTCATCCGCACCCACGTCCTCTCCGACGTGCTGGCACGGCCCTCCGCCGGCGACCACCCCGGCCCCGACGAGGTCGATCTCATCGCCGGGACCATCGACACGCTCCGCCCGCTGTCCAAGGGCGTGGTCGAGGCCGAACTCGCCATGGCCGTGGACCGCCGGGTCCGGGCCGAGGTGACGGAGTGGCTGCGCGAGCGCGGGTGCGAGGGGACGTGAGCCCGCCCGGTGCGCCCGGACGGCGCGGCGGGCGGGCTCACGTCCCCGACCGGGTCCGCGGCGGGCGCCCGGCTCAGCGCTCGAAGACGACCGTCACCGGCGCGTGGTCGGACCACCGCTCGTCATGGCTCGCCGCGCGCTCCACGTACGCCTTGACGGCCCGCGCGGCGAGGCCGGGCGTGGCCATCGCGTAGTCGATGCGCCAGCCCGCGTCGTTGTCGAAGGCCCGGCCCCGGTAGGACCACCACGAGTAGGGGCCCGCGGTGTCCGGGTGCAGGGCGCGGACGACGTCCACATAGCCGCCGCGGTTCTCGTCGAGGACGTCGGTCAGCCAGGCGCGCTCCTCGGGGAGGAAACCGGACTTCTTCTGGTTGGCCTTCCAGTTCTTCAGGTCGGCCTCCCGGTGCGCGATGTTCCAGTCGCCGCACACCGCCACCTCACGGCCGTCCGCGGCGGAACGCTTGCGCAGGTCGACGAGGTAGGGCAGGAACTCCGCCAGGAAGCGTTCCTTCTCGTCCTGCCGCTCGGTGCCGACCTCTCCGGAGGGCAGATAGAGGCTGGCGACCGTCACCCCGGGCAGGTCCGCCTCGACGTAGCGCCCGCTGCCGTCGAACTCCGCGGACCCGAAACCCACCCGGACCCGCTCCGGCTCCCGCCGGGTGAAGAGCGAGACACCGGCCCGCCCCTTGGCGGCCGCCGGGGCGTGCACGGTGTGCCAGCCCGCGGGCGCGCGCACCTCGTCCGGCAGCTGAGCGGTCTCGGCCCGCACCTCCTGCAGGCACAGCACATCGGCCGGGGTCTCCGCCAGCCACGGGACGAAGCCCTTCCTGGCCGCGGCGCGCAGCCCGTTCACATTCACAGAGGTCACGGTGAGCATCCGGGCACGATACCCATCCCCGGCACCTGATCGCGCCGCCCGCCCGCTCACCCGTACGATTTCTGGAATGGAGATACGCCCCGTCCGCTATGACCACCCCGACGCGGTCACCCTCGACGCCCTGGTGCAGCAGGAGTACGCCCGGCGCTACGGCGACGACGGTGACATCACCCCGCTCGCCCCGGAGATGTTCGCCCCGCCGCGCGGCACGTATCTGATCGCGTACGACGGCACCCGCCCGCTGGCCACCGGCGGATGGCGGCTGCAGGAGGACGCGGCCGAGGGGTACGAGGTCGGCGACGCCGAGATCAAGCGGATGTTCGTGCTCCAGGAGGCCCGTGGGCGGGGGCTGGCCCGGCGGATCCTGGCCGCCCTGGAAGCGGACGCACGGGCCGCGGGACGCTCCCGGATGGTGCTGGAGACCGGCACCAAGCAGCCCGAGGCGCTGGAGCTGTACGCCTCCAGCGGCTATGTGAGGGCCGAGAAGAAGTTCGGGCTGTACCGGACCTACGAGGACAGCCGCTGCATGACGAAATCGCTGGTGGAGCGCGTCTGAGGGACACCGGGCCGGCGCGCGCCGGCCTCCCCTTCCGCTCAGCCGCACGAGCGGCGCCCCGACTCTTGTTGACAGGCGTCCGGACCCCTCCCCATACTCATTCCACTAATGAACTAGCTAAAGGGGGGATCCGGGTGAGCGACCCGAGCCCGTGGGCCATCGAGGCCGAGGGACTGGGGAAGAAGTACCGCGGCGGCTGGGCCCTGCGGGACTGCTCCTTCCGGCTCCCCGCCGGCCACATCTGCGCGCTCGTCGGCCCGAACGGCGCGGGCAAGAGCACCTTCCTGGGCGCCGCGACCCGGCTGGTGGAGCCGACCACCGGCACGCTGAAGCTGTTCGGCGTCCCGGTGTCCGACCCGGCCGTCCTGTCCCGCATCGCCTTCCTCGCCCAGGACAAGCCGCTCTACCCCCGCTTCACGGTCGCCGAGACCCTGCGGCTCGGCCGTGAGCTGAACCCGCGCTGGGACCAGGCGGTGGCCGAGCGGATCGTCCGGTCCGGGAACGTGCCGTTCACCGCCCGGATCGGCACCCTCTCGGGCGGCCAGCGCACCCGCGTGGCCTTCGCCCTCGCCTTCGGCAAGCGGCCCGAGCTGCTGCTGCTCGACGAGCCGATGTCCGACCTGGACCCGCTCGCCCGGCACGAGCTGTCGGGGCTGCTGATGGCCGAGGCCGCCGAGCACGGCACGACGGTGCTGATGTCGTCCCACATGCTCTCCGAGCTGGAGGTCATGTGTGACTACCTCCTCGTGCTCGCCGAGGGCCGGCTGCGGATGGCCGGCCAGACCGAGGAGCTGGTACCGGCCCATCTGCTGGTGACGGGCGTGGCCGAGGGCGGCGACGGGGTGCCCGAGGAGCTGCGGCGCCGGCACACCGTGATCGAGTCCCGGATCACCGGGCGGCAGTTCAGCGCCCTGATCCGGCCCGGCGGGCCGGTCGGCGACGGCTGGGAGACGCTCTCGCCGAGCATGGAGGAGGTCCTGCTCGCCTATCTGCGCTCGCCCGACGCGCCCAGCCTGATCGCGGACGAGGCCCGCATCGACGGCCCCGAAGAGGCCGCGGCGTGACGAGCACCCGCACCGCCGGCGCCCGGCCGGCGGACGCCGCCCCGGTGCCCGGCGGCGCCACCCCCCGCCGCACCCTGCTGCACGGTCTGCCCTGGCTGGTCTGGCGCCGGCACCGCACCTTCCTGCTCCTGGTCCTGCTGACCACCGCCGTGGGCTGCGTGACCTTCGTCTGCCGGCGCGCCGGCCTGACGGACTTCCTGCACACCCACGGCACCGCCCCCGACGCCCACGGAAACCTGAACAACTCCTTCGAGCACGCCTACGGGCAGCTGTTCTCCGGCGGCCGCCAGCTGCTGACCTACCTGCCCGTCGTGGCCGGCGTGTTCCTCGGCGCCCCGCTGATCGCCGCGGAGCAGGAGCACCGCACCCTCACGCTGGTCAGCACCCAGTCGGTGAGCCGCGGCCGCTGGGCCGCCGCCACCATCGGCCTGCCGCTGGCCGTGATCGCGCTGTGCACCGCCCTGCTGTCGGCCGCCTTCACCTGGCTGTGGGCACCGGCGCACCTCCTCGCCATGGGCGGCGACTGGCTGGCCAGCGGGCTCTTCGAGAGCACCGGGCCCGTCCCGGTCGCCTGGGCCCTGTTCCTGACGGTCTGCGGTATCGCCCTGGGCATGCTGGTCAAGCGGACGGTGCCGGCCATGGCCGGCGCCTTCGTCCTCGCCATGGTCACCTCCGTGCTCTGGTCCGAACGGCTCCGCAGCCGGCTGGGCACCCTCCGCAGCATCAGCTACCCCTTCGACTCCGAGGGCCCGAGCCTGCCGTCCGGCGCCGTCCGCGTGGACGACTGGGTGTCCACCGCCGACGGCAGGCTCTACGGCTACGGCACCTGCACCACCGGCGACACCGAGGGCTGCCGGGCCAAGCTGGGCATCGTCCACCACGTGGCCCAGTACTTCGACTACGAACAGATGGCCGGGATGCAGTGGCGGGGCGCGGGGATCCTGCTGGCCCTGACCGCCCTCGTGCTCGCCTTCGTGGTGTGGCGCATCCGACGGCGGCCACTCTGAACGGGCGGGCGCGCGGCGGCCGGAGCGGGCGGCGGCCCGCCGGGACGGACGCCGCGCCGGCGCCCTGCCCCGAGCGGCGCTTTGACACCCGGCACGGGCAGCCCGATCATCAAGCGGTCGGGCAGCGCGGCACCGGCGGAAGCAGCGGAGAGGTGGTGAGCGTCGTCGAGTTCCGGATCGACCGCCGCAGTGGCGTCGCCACCTACCTCCAGATCGTGCAACAGGTCCAGCAGGCGCTGCGGTTGGGCATCCTGGTGGAGGGCGACCGCCTGCCGACCGCCGCACAGGTCGCCGCGACGACCAAGGTCAACCCCAATACGACCCTGAAGGCCTACCGCGAACTGGAACGCGAGGGCCTGGTCGAACCGCGCCCCGGCCTGGGCACCTTCGTCAGCCGTACGCTCGCCCGCCCCACGACCGCGGCGGACGCCCAGCTGCGCGAGGAACTCCGCGCCTGGATGTGCCGGGCCCACACCGAGGGCCTGGACCGGGAGGACGTCCGGGCACTGGTGAACTCGGTACTGCAGGAGCGCTATCCCGACGCCTGAACGGGCGTCCCACCGGGCGGCGAACGGGGGCGGGCCCCTGCCCGGTTGACCCTCACCCGGCGTCAGGCCCCATCCTGAGGCCCGGCCCGGCGGGCGGCACCGCCGCACCGCCCGGGCCGGCCGCACAGGACGGGACGAAGGGCGCTGCGATGGGCTACCCGGTCGGGCAGGTCTCCGGCTTCACGGGGATCACGGTGCGCACCCTGCACCACTACGACACCCTCGGCCTGCTCTCCCCCGGCGACCGCAGCCCGGCCGGCTACCGCCTCTACAGCGACGCCGACCTGGCCCGGCTGCAGCAGATCCTCTTCTACCGCGAACTCGGCTTCCCCCTCGACGAGATCGCCACCATCCTCGAGGACCCCCAGGCCAACGCCCTCGACCACCTCCGCGCCCGGCACCGCCTGCTCACCGGGCAGATCGCCACGCTGCGGCGGCTGGTCGAGGTCGCCGAGCACGCCATGGAGGTCCAGCAGACCGGGGTGGATCTGACGCCCGAGGAGCGGTTCGAGGTCTTCGGCGAAGTGACCTTCGACCTCACCTACGCCACCGAGGCCCATCTGAAGGGGCAGCACCGCGAGGGCCACCAGCGCGCGATGGCGCGGGCCGCCACGCACTCCAAGGAGGACTGGGCGACGCTCATGGCCGAGGCCGCCGACTGGCGCCTGCGGCTGAGAGCCGCCTTCGACGCCGGGGAGCCGGCGGACGGCGAGTGCGCCATGGACCTCGCGGAGGAACACCGCCGGCACCTCTCCCGCTGGTTCACCCCCTGCCCCACCGACATGCACGGCCGGATCGCCGACGACTTCGCCGCCGACCCCCGCGCCTTCGCCCTGGTCTTCCCGCCCTCCGCCCAACGCCCCGGCCTGGCCCCGTACCTGCGCACCGCCGTACACGCCAACGCCGTACGCCGGTCGCCACCGGCCTGAGCCCCGCACCGGCGCCACGCCACGCCATGCCACGCCGGACCACAGCACGCCCACGCCCCTCTCGCCCCTCCCCTCCCCTCCCCCTGCCCCTGCCCCTCTCTCCTTGACCCGAAGGCCGGCCCGCCCATGCCCAAAATCCTCCTCACGGCCGCCGGTTCGTACGGCGACGTCGCCCCGTACACCGGCGTGGGCGCCCGGCTGCGCGAAGCCGGCCACGAGGTCGCCCTCGCCACGCACGACAGCTACGCCCCCCTCGTCCGGGCCGCCGGACTGGAGTTCCGCCGGCTCCCGGCCGACCCCCGGCTCCCGGCCGACCCCCGGCGCCCCGACGCCACCGGGCCGGCCCGGAACACCGGCCCCCGCGCCCTCCTGAGCAGGGCCGCCGCCTTCCTGCGCGAACTGGGCGACGGGCTCGCCGACGCCGCCCAGCAGGGCACCGACCTCCTGCTGTTCTCCACCACCACGGCGCCGCTCGGCCACCACCTCGCCGAGGCGCTGCACCTCCCGTCCCTGGATCTGCCCCTCGTACCCGGCGCCCCCACCGGCGACTTCCCCCCGGTCGTCAGCGGCGACCGTTCCCTGGGCCGCTGGGGCAACCGCACCGCCGGCCGGCTCTCCCTGCGCGTCCTCGACCGCCTCTCCGCTGACGCGGCCCGCGACCTGCGCGCCCGCCTCGGACTGCCGCCCGCCACCGCCCGTACGGTCCGCCGCCGCACCGAGGCCGCCGGCCGCCCGGTCCTGCACGGCTTCAGCGAGGTCCTGCTGCCCCGCCCGGCGGACTGGTCCGCCCGCCTGGAGGTCGTGGGGAACTGGTGGCCCTGGCACGCCCCCGACGAGCGACTCCCGGCCGTCGTCGAGGACTTCCTCGCCGCGGGCCCGCCCCCGGTCTTCGTCGGCTTCGGCAGCATGGCGGCCGGCGACGGCGAGCGGCTCGGCGCCCTCGCGGCGGACGCCCTGCGCCGCGCCGGGCTGCGCGGCGTCCTGCAGTCCGGCTGGGCGGGCCTGGCCGCCCCGGAGCACCCCGACCTCCTCACCGTCGGCGCGATTCCGCACGCCCTGCTCTTCCCCCGGATGTCCGCGGTGGTCCACCACTGCGGGGCCGGCACCGCCGCCGCGGGGCTGCGCGCGGGCGTCCCCACCGTCCCGGTCCCGGTCACCGCCGACCAGCCCTTCTGGGCCGCCCGCCTGGCGGCCCTGGGCGTCGCCACCGCCCCGATCCCCTTCCGGGACCTGTCCACGGACCACGGCGCCGCCCGCCTCGCCCACGCCCTCACCCAGGCCACCGCCGCCCCCGCCCGCCGCGATCACGCCACCGCCGCCGCCCACCGTCTCGCCGCCGAGGACGGCGCCGGCGCGGTGGCCGGGGCGGTCGGCCGCCTGTGGGCATGAGGCGTCGCGGACACCCCACCTCACCCGGCCGGCGGCCCGTACCGCGAAACCCCCGGCCGGCGGAGCCTTGGCCACCCGTTCGGCCGCCGCGCGCCCCGCCCCGGGATGCGACCACCCGCCACTGGGCGTGGGCTCGCAGGTATGACGACGTTCCGCACCCGCACCCCGCTGCGCAGAATGCTGCTGCACGCCATAGCCCCGGCGGCCCTGGGTTCCGTCCTCGCCCTGGCGGCGGCCCCGGCGGCCCTCGCCGCCCCCGCCGGCAAGCACTGGACGCACCCCACGGCCGCCCGTTACCGCATCAGCGCGCCCTACGGCATCCGCGGCGCCTGGCGCGCCGGCCACCACACCGGCGTCGACCTCGCCGTCCGTGCCGGCACCCGGATCAGGTCCGTGGGCTCGGGCACCGTCGTCCTGGCCCGGCGGTCCGGCGCCTACGGCAAGGCCGTGACGATCCGCATGAACGACGGCCGCTACGTCCTCTTCGGCCACCTCTCCCGCATCACGGTCCGCCCCGGCCAGAAGGTCCGCGCCCGCACCCGCCTCGGCTACAGCGGCGCCACCGGCCGCGCCACCGGCCCCCACCTCCACTTCGAGGTCCGCACCAGCCGCCGCTACGGCTCGGACATCAACCCCCTCACCTACCTGGCCCGACACGGCGTACGCCTCACCTCCGGCCCCTTCCGCCGCTAACCGGGACCGCCGGCCCCAGGCAGACCGCCGCCCCTCACCACCACCCCCACCCGCGATACTGAGCACATGCCCGCCGCCACACGCACCCCCCGCACCAGCTGGATCGAGCAGGGCCTGCGGGCACTGGCCGCCGGCGGCCCGGACGCGGTCCGGATCGAGAGCCTCGCCCGCGCGCTCGGCGTCACCAAGGGGGGCTTCTACGGGCACTTCGCCAACCGCGGGACGCTGCTCGACGCCATGCTCGACACCTGGGAACGCGAGAGCGTCGACGAGGTACGCCACCGCGTCGAGCGCGAGGGCGGCGACGCCCGGACGAAAATCCAGCGGGCCGGCCGGCTCGTCTTCGCCAACGACCGCCTGCTGCCGATCGACCTCGCCGTCCGCGACTGGGCCCGGCGCGACGAGGCGGTCGCCGAGCGCCTGCGCCGCGTCGACAACCGCCGCATGGACTACATCCGCGAACTGTTCGGCAGCTTCTGCCCGGACCCCGACGAGGTCGAGGCCCGCAGCCTCCTCGCCTTCTGCCTGGCCATCGGCGCCCCCTTCCTCGCCTCCGACCACGGCCCCCGAACCCGCCCCGACGTCGTCTCCCACGCCTCCGACCTCCTCCTCAACCGCCCCCACGACCTCACTCAGCGCTGACCCACCCCGCGCGCGAGCACCAGCCGGTCCCTTGCACGAACTCCTGCGGCCCTGCTGGACGAGCGGCCGGACGTGGCCATGGTGGACATGCGCCTGCCGCCGAGCTTCACCGACGAGGAGATCCCGGTCGCACTGGAGGCGCGCCGCCGCATGCGGAACCTGCTGTGGGCACAGTGCGCGGTCAAGGGTCACGGTCACGATCACCGGCCTCCCTGCGTCGGACGGCACCTGGTACACGTTCGTCCCGCACGCAGCCAGGACACCGCCTGGATCGCCGCCGGTCTCGGCCTGATCGAGGCCCCGGTCGGCCTGCTGATCGCCCCGTACGTCCTGCGGCTGCACGCCCGGATCACTCACTCCCCGCCGGCGCCGACGGCCAAGGACGGATGAGCCTGCGGGTGGAGCACCTCGCCCGGACCCGTACGGACGTCATGGACTCCTCCGCCGCCGAAATCCGGCGCGTCGACCGCGACTTGCACGACGGCGCACAGGCCCGGCGGCCGGCCATGGGCATGGAGTCCGGCAGCGCTCTCCTCGGCATCCAGCACCAACTGGCCGCCTTCGACAGCACCCTCGGCATCAGCAGCCCGACCGGCGGCCCGACGACCGCGAGCCTCCAGATCCCCGGCACCCTGACGGTCCTGCCCTGACCACGGCCGCCCGCGCTCACGCCTGAGTTCCCGTCAGCCCTCCGTCACGGCGCAGGCACACCTCATGCCCCGGATGCGACGGGAGCCACCCTGGCAGACGTCTTCCTGAGCCCTGGCCCACCAGGCCGACTGACCCACACAGGGGCTCCCACGCAAAGATCCCGACCAGACGATGACCGTCTGACCGGGATCTCATGAACCGTTCGTGGACCAACCCGCGAACAGTTCTGCGTAATGCGCTGTGGACCTGAGGGGATTCGAACCCCTGACCCCCTCGTTGCGAACGAGGTGCGCTACCAGCTGCGCCACAGGCCCTTGCGACGAGTGAAACTCTAGCATCTCGGTCGCGGTGCTCGGAAATCGCTTCCGGTGCTGGTCAGCGGAGGGCTGTCACTCGTTCGCGGCGCGCGGGCGGTCCTCGTCCTCGTACTGGTCGAAGAGCGGGGTGCGGCCGCGGGTGCGGCGGCCGGGGTGGGTGGGGCGGTCCGGCTGGGGGGTGTCGGGCTGGGGGTGGTCGGGGGCGGCGCTGGAGCGGGCGGAGCTCCAGGCGTCCTCGGCGTCCAGGTCGACGTGGCTGGTGGCGCGCGGGGCCACGGGGGCGGTGACGTAGGTGGGGAGGGGGACCGGGACGGGCTCCCAGCTGCCGGCGGCGGGGCGCGGGCGCTCGCGTTCGCGCTGCTGGTCGACCCACTCGGCGTGGTCGGTCTCCTCCACCAGGGCGCGGCGGCCGGCGGTGTGGACGGGGGTGGCGGGCCGGGGCGGTTCCGGGGTGGCGTCCGGGGCGTCAGTGCGGACGTCGGCCGGGTGGTCGTCGGCGGGCGGCTGGTCGGCCGCCTGGTGAGGGCGTCGGCGGCCCTCCCGCAGTCGCTGTGCCGCCGCCTCCGCCTTGCGCTGGTCCATGGTGAAGGTGAAGCGGCGGCGCTCCTGGGTGCGCAGATAGACGATGTAGGCGGTCAGGAGCAGGGCGGGGAGGGCGGGGGCCCAGAGGAAGGGCACGCCGCCGACCGCGGCGACGACGGCGCCGACGGTGAAGGCGAGGAAGAGCAGGGTGGTGGTGCGCCGGCGGCGGGCCAGGACCTTCGCGCGCTTGGTCCGCTCGGCGGCGGAGGGGCGCGGAGAGGCGGCCTGCACCCGGGTGCGGGGGGCCTCGGGCGCGTCCGCCGGAGCGGGGTCGCCGAAGGACCGGGCGGCGGCCTCGTCGGCCGGAGCGTCCGGGTCCACTTCGTCGCCCGCATCGTCGGCGGGGTACCCACCACGCTCTTTGTCGTAGCGGCGCTGCATGGCCGCGCGTCCGGACAGCAGCCGGATGGCGGTGCTGAAGCGCTCGGTCGGACGGGCCTCGTTGAGCTCGTCCTGCCTACGGAGCCACATCGGCACCAAGTAGGCAGCCCAGGCCCCGACGATGACTGCGTAGATGAGGCCGCTGCTTCTCACGACTCACACGGTAGAGGGGTTTGCAGGGGGCCATCCGCCAATTGAGCCGGTGTGTCGCACGATCTGGCTGATATCTCGAACTTTTTTGTGATGGTAGAGATCGGCGCGGTCGCCTATCGGGTCGATCGGCGACACTATTCGAACATTTATTTTATTTACGAGGGGAGCCGGGAGTACCGGGTCTCTCCCGCCGCCAGCGGTTGAGCAGGCCCTCGGGCACCTCTTCCGCGGTGAGGGCGTATACCGCGTGGTCGCGCCAGGCGCCGTCGATGTGCAGATAGCGGGGGCGGATGCCCTCTTCGCGGAATCCGAGTTTCTCCACCACCCGCCGGCTGGGGGTGTTCTCGGGCCGAATGCAGACCTCGATGCGGTGCAGTCCCACGGCGCGGAAGCAGTGGTCGACGGCGAGCGCCACGGCGGTCGGCATGACGCCGCGGCCGGCGACTCCCTGGTCGACCCAGTAGCCGATATGGCCGGCACACATGGAGCCCCAGGTGATCCCGGCGACCGTGAGCTGTCCGGCGAGCCGACCGCGGTATTCGATGACGAACGGCAGCATCCGGCCGGCGTGCGCCTCGGCGCGCAGATGGCGGACCATCTGCCGGTAGGTGGGGCGGTGCGGCGGGACGAGGCCGGGCGGGGGCGGCGGGATGGTCGCTTCCCAGGGGCGCAGCCAGTCGCGGTTGCGGCGGTTGACCTCGCGCCAGGCCCGCTGGTCGCGCATCTTTATCGGGCGGAGGATGACCTCCCCGTCCGTGAGGACCACGGGCCAGGACGCGTTCAGTTCGGGCTCCCGGACGCTGCGGGGTGGTCGCCGCCGTGGATCTGGTCGACGGCGTGCGGCAGCAGGTCGGCGAGGACGGCGAGGCCGTCGCGGACCCCGCCGGTGGAGCCGGGGAGGTTGACGATCAGGGTCGTGCCGGCGACGCCCGCGAGGCCGCGGGAGAGGGCGGCGGTGGGAACCTTCGCCCGGCCGGCGGCGCGGATCGCCTCGGGGATGCCGGGGACCTCGTGGTCCAGGACCCGGCGGGTGGCCTCGGGGGTGCGGTCGGTGGGCGACAGGCCCGTGCCCCCGGTGGTCAGGACGACGGCGTAGCGGCCGGAGGCGACGGCCTCGCGCAGGGCGGCTTCCACCGGGTCGCCGTCGGGCACCACCTGCGGGCCGTCGACCTCGAAGCCCATGGCGGTCAGGCCCTCGGCGAGCAGCGGGCCGCCGCGGTCGGCGTAGACGCCGGCGGCGGCCCTGTTGGAGGCGGTGACGACCAGGGCGCGGGCGGGTGTCATGACCGGCTCCAGTCGCCGGACTTGCCGCCGGTCTTCTCCTCGACGCGGACGTCGGAGATGACGGCGGCCTTGTCGACGGCCTTGACCATGTCGACGACGGTGAGGGCGGCGACGGAGACCGCGGTCAGCGCCTCCATTTCGACGCCGGTGCGGTCGGTGGTCTTGACCGTGGCGGTGATCTCGACGGCGTCGTCGGTGACGGAGAGGTCGACCTTGACGCCGGAGACGGCCAGCGGGTGGCAGAGCGGAATCAGGTCGGGGGTGCGCTTGGCGCCCATGATGCCGGCGATCCGGGCGGTGGCCAGGGCATCGCCCTTAGGCATGCCCTCGCCCCGCAGCAACTCGATGACCTGCGGCGATACCAGGACCCGGCCACGGGCGCGGGCGGTGCGGTCGGTGACATCCTTGGCGGAGACGTCCACCATCCGGGCCGCGCCCGCCGCGTCGAGATGGGTGAGGTGGTGCTGGCCGCTGCTCATCGTTCTCCCGGTCAAAACTGCCGCCTGTGGGACGACACCGTACCTCCGGCGGCGACGGGTCAGCCGAGCAGGACGACGTCCACCTCGCTGTCCGCGGCGACCTCGGTGCTCTCCTCGGGGACGACGATCAGGGCGTTGGCATGGGCCATGGCCTTGATCAGGTGCGAGCCGGCGCCGCCGACGGGGGCGACCGTGCCGGCGTCGGCGTCGTACAGGCCGCGCAGGAACTGGCGGCGCCCCTGGGGCGAGGAGGCGATGCCGTCGGTGATCCGGGCGCGGAGGGTGGGCCGGTGGACGTCGGGCAGTCCCATGAGGACGCGGAGGGCGGGGCGGACGAACAGCTCGAAGGAGACGTACGAGCTGACGGGGTTGCCGGGCAGGGCCAGGAGCGGGATGCGGTCGGGGCCGATCAGGCCGAAGCCCTGGGGCTTGCCGGGCTGCATGGCCAGGGTGCGGAACTCGACCGTCCCCCCGGCGAGCGGCGAGCCGTCGTCCTCCGTCGCGGACAGCGCGGTCAGGGTCTCCTTGACCACGTCGTAGGCGCCGACGCTGACGCCGCCGCTGGTGACGAGGAGGTCGGCCCGGATGAGCTGGTCCTCCAGGGTGGAGCGGAGGGTGTCGGCGTCGTCGGCGACGGCGCCGACGCGGTAGGCGAGGGCTCCGGCGGCGCGGGCGGCGGCGGTGAGCTGGAAGCTGTTGGAGTCGTGGATCTCGCCGGGGCCCAACGCCTCGCCGGGCTGGACGAGTTCGCTGCCGGTGGACAGCACCACGACGCGGGGGCGGGGCCGTACCCGGACCGTGCCGCGGCCGATGGCGGCGAGCAGACCGATCTGCGAGGGGCCGAGGACCGTGCCCGCCTGCAGGGCCTGCTCGCCTTCGGTGACATCGCTGCCGCGGGTGCGGATGTGGGCGCCGGCCGCGGCCGGGCGGTGGACGCGGACCTCGCCGCCGGCATCCTCGGGGGCTGCGCTGTGGGCGCGCATCGCGGCGGCCGGGCCCTCGCCCGCTCCGCCGTCGGTCCACTCGACGGGGACGACGGCATCGGCGCCGGGCGGCACCGGGGCGCCGGTCATGATGCGGGCGGCCTGGCCGGGGCCGACGGCCGGCAGCTCGCCGTGGCCGGCTGCGATGTCCCCGATGACGGTGAGGGAGACCGGGGCGTCCCGGTCGGCGGCGGTGGTGTCGGCGGCGCGGACGGCATAGCCGTCCATGGAGCTGTTGTCGAACGGCGGCAGGGCGACCGGGACCGTGATGTCCTCGACCAGGACGCAGCCCTGGGCGTCGAGGAGTTGCAGCTCGATCGGGTCGAGGGGGGCGATCTTCGACAGGACGTCGTCGAGATGCTCGGCCACCGACCAGACGCGGTCCTGGTGGCGGGTCTGGCCGGTGGTGCCGTTCAACGTCTTACATCTCCTCGGTCACGTAACTGCGAAGCCAGGACCGGAAGTCCGGGCCGAGGTCTTCACGTTCGCATGCGAGTCGGACAATGGCACGCAGATAGTCGCCGCGGTCGCCGGTGTCATAGCGGCGGCCCTTGAAGACCACGCCGTGCACCGGGCCGCCGAGGGCGGGGTCGGCGGCCAGCGCCTGGAGGGCGTCGGTGAGCTGGATCTCGCCGCCGCGGCCCGGGGCGGTCTTGCGCAGCACCTCGAAGACGGCCGGGTCGAGGACATAGCGGCCGATGATGGCGAGGTTGCTGGGGGCCTCGGCCGGGTCGGGCTTCTCGACCAGGTCGGAGACGCTGACCACGTCGTCGTCGCCGGTGGGGGTGGCGGCCGCGCAGCCGTAGAGGTGGATCTGGGCCGGGTCGACCTCCATGAGGGCGATGACCGAGCCGCCGTACTGCTCCTGTATCTCGACCATGCGCGCCAGCAGCGGGTCGCGGGGGTCGATCAGGTCGTCACCGAGGAGGACGGCGAAGGGCTGGTCGCCGACGTGTGGTGCGGCGCACAGCACCGCGTGGCCCAGGCCCCTGGGGTCGCCCTGGCGGACGTAGTGCATGGTCGCCAGGTCGCTGGACTCCTGGACCTTGGCGAGGCGGGACTCGTCGCCCTTGCGGTGCAGGGCCTCTTCGAGTTCGTAGTTGCGGTCGAAGTGGTCCTCAAGGGGGCGCTTGTTCCGGCCGGTCACCATCAGGACGTCGGAGAGTCCGGCGGCGGCCGCCTCCTCCACCACGTACTGGATGGCGGGCTTGTCGACGACCGGGAGCATCTCCTTGGGCGTGGCCTTGGTGGCGGGGAGAAACCGGGTGCCGAGGCCGGCTGCGGGGATGACAGCCTTGCTGATCCGCGTGTGCGATGGGGTCATGCGCGCCACCATAACCGGCCCTATCGGAGTGATGATGAGGGTACGGCGAAAAGCCACAAGACCGGGAGCAAGGGCACACAGTGAGCGTCGATCACGATAGAAAGCGCAGGTTGCGGCGGGCCCTCCTGGAGGTGAGGAGTGCGTTGCCGCCGGATGTCCTCGCGTCGACGGGCGAGGCACTGGCCCGGCGCGCACTGGAGCTGGACGAGCTGGCCGACGCCGGCTCCCCCGGCACCGCGCCCACCGTCGCCGCGTATGTCTCGATCGGCGGTGAGCCCTCCACCCGCGCGCTGCTCGACCGGCTGCGGGCGGCCGGGGTGCGGGTGCTGCTGCCGGTCCTGCTGGCGGACAACGATCTGGACTGGGCGTGCTACGAGGGCGCCGGGCGGCTCGTCCGGGCGGGCCGCGGGCTGCTGGAGCCGGCCGGGCCGCTGCTGGGACCCGAGGCCGTCACCGAGGCGGACGTGGTGCTGCTGCCGGGGCTCGCGGTGGACCGCGGCGGGCTGCGGCTGGGGCGCGGCGGCGGCTCCTACGACCGGGTGCTGGCGCGGCTGGAGCGGGCCGGTGCGCGGGCGTCGCTGGTGGTGCTGCTCTATGACGCGGAGGTGCTGGCGGAGGTGCCGGCCGAGCCGCACGACCGGCGGGTCCATGCCGCGGTGACCCCGTCGGCGGTGCACCGGTTCGCCGCGCCGGGGACCCGCGCGGAGGGCTGAGGCGGGCCCGCCGGGGAAGCCGCAGGGGCGGACCGGAGTGTTCCGGCCCGCCCCTGCGGTGCGGTGTGCAGCGGCGGTTGAGGCCGCCCGCCCCTACGGCGACAGCGTCAGCGTGTCCTTGCCCGCCTTCTTGACGGCGTCCTCGCTGTAGGCCCAGGGCAGCAGTTCGCCCTTGGCCCACCTGTCGGTCTGGTCGTAGTAGTGGGCGTCATAGGCGTGCCCGGAGGCGCCGGTGAGGTTGATCCAGCGGGACTTGTCGAGGTCGGCGAGGTTGACCACCATCCGCATCGACGGGACCCAGGTGACCTTGTAGCCGCCGGCGGCGTTCCAGCCGGTGGCGTCGACCGCGGCCTCGCCGCCGCCGACGTTCCAGGGGCCGCGGTTGAACAGGCCCTGCAGGATGCCGGGTCCGTCGGTGCCCAGGGTCTGGTTCTTCAGGAACATCTGGTGGAGCCGTCCCCAGCTCCAGTTGTCGATGTTCTTGCCCAGCTTGGAGGTCAGCTCGTAGCGCGCGTCCGTCATGGCGTGGGCCAGGAGCTGGTCGCGGTTCTTGTCGCCGGCGCGGCCGGGGCGGTCCTCGGTCTTCCACCAGGAGTTGTTGGGGTCGTCCAGGATGCCGCGGACGACCTCGTACCAGCGGTCGCCGCCGTCGGGCTGGGCGGTGTCGCCGGCCCGCTCGCCGCACTCCCGCACGTACTTGTCGTTCTCGTCGGCGGGTCCGGTCTCGTCGGCCGGGCGGACGGTCAGGCACTGCCCTTCGGGGCGCAGCTCCTTGGGCATCTTGTTGCCGAAGGCGAGCTTGAGGGTGTTGCGCCAGACGGCGTTGAAGTAGGCGGCCGCGGCGGAGTCGGGCTCCTGGGTGAAGTCCCAGCCGTTCAGCAGCTGCTGGGCGTCGCGGACGTACTTGTCCTTGATGTCGATCTTCGTCAGATAGGGCGTCAGCAGCCGGGCGATCTCGCTGCTGTTGTCCTTCTGGAAGGCCTGCATGTCGTCGGTGGAGACCTTGCCGCCGTCCTTGATCTTCGACTGGATCAGGTCGTTGATCCGCTGGCTGCGGGAGCCGTAGCCCCAGTCCTTGGTGAGGAGGTAGGGGTACTTCTCGTCGGCGACGGCCTGGTTGGCGGTGACGATGTAGCCGCGCTTGGGGTTGTACTCGTAGGGCAGGGACTTCTGCGGGATGTAGCCGGTCCACCGGTACCTCGGGTCCCAGCCCGGCGCCGGGTAGGTGCCGTCGAAGCTGCCGTCGCCCTTGCCGCGGACGGGGATCTGGCCCGGGGCCTGGTAGCCGATGTTGCCCTTGGTGTCGGCGTAGATCAGGTTCTGGGACGGGACCTCGAAGTGCCCGGCGGCCTTGCGGAAGCCGGTCCAGTCCTTGGCGCGGTTCAGTTCGAAGACGGCGTCCATGGACTTGCCAGGGTTCAGCGCGGTCCAGCGCAGCGAGACGGCGTAGCCGTCGCCGCGGTCCGGTGCGGCGTTGCCGACCGGGGCGTCCTTGCCGACGCCCGCGAGTTCGCCGTCGCGGTCGGAGACGATCGGCCCGTTGGTGGTGGAGCGCACGGTGATCTCGCGGCTCTCACCGCCGGCGACCTTGATGGTCTCCTTGCGGGTCGCGAAGGGCCGCTGCCGTTTGTCGTAGAGATAGCCGCCGGCGCTGACCTTCTCCAGGTACAGGTCGGTGACGTCCGCGCCGAGGTTGGTCATGCCCCAGGAGATGTCCTGGTTGTGGCCGATGACGACGCCCGGCATACCGGAGAAGGTGAATCCGGAGACGTCGTAGTTGCACTTGGGACTCGTGGTGCGGCAGTGCAGGCCCATCTGATACCAGAGCGAGGGCATCTGCGGTGCCAGGTGCGGGTCGTTGGCGAGCAGCGGCTTGCCGGTGGTGGTGTGGGCGCCGGAGACGACCCAGGAGTTGGAGCCGATGCCGTTGCCGTTCGGGCCGAGCAGCGCGGGGACCTTGTCGAGTGTCTTGGACAGCGAGGACAGCTGCGACTGGAAGCCGGCCGCGGTCCCGGCGGCGCCCGCGGGGGCGGAGTTCGCCGCGGTACCGGGCTTGAACTGCTTGGTGGCGGGGTCGACCGCGCCACCCTCGACGATCGGCTTGTTCCGCTTGTACGGGTAGGCCGGGTAGAGCTGGGCGATCTGCGCCGGGGTGAAGCGGCTGGTCATCAGGGACCGGTCGATCTCTTCCTGCATGTTGCCGCGCAGGTCCCAGGCCATCGCCTTGAGCCAGGCCACCGAGTCGACCGGCGTCCACTTCTCGGGCTTGTAGTCGTTCTGGAAGTCCAGCGCCGCGTACTCCAGGGACAGCGCGGAGCCCTCGTGGTCCTTGAGGTAGGAGTTGACGCCCGCGGAGTAGGCCTGGAGGTACTTCTTGGTGCTCGGCGACAGCTTGGTGTCGTACTCCTTCTGCGCCACGCGGTGCCAGCCCAGGGTACGCAGGAAGGAGTCGGTCTTGACCTGGCTCTTGCCGAACATCTCCGAGAGCCGGCCGGAGGTCATGTGGCGCCGGACGTCCATCTCCCAGAAGCGGTCCTGCGCCTGGACGTATCCCTGGGCACGGAAGAGGTCTTCGTCGGTGTCCGCGTAGATCTGCGGGATCCCGTTGGCGTCGCGGGTGACGTCCACCGGGTTTGTCAGGCCCGGGACTTTGAGCGAACCGGTGGTCTGCGGGAACGAGGCACGGACGGTACTGACGCCCCAGAACGCGCCGAAGCCGATGCCCGCCACGAGCAGCAGCACGACCGTGATCGCGACGAGGCGGCCGCGCCGCCCCTTCTTTTTCCTGGGGACTGGGCCGGACTTGTTGGCGGGCATCTCTGTCCTTCGAGGGGCAGGGTGGGAGTGCTGGAGCAACCATAGGCGCACGGGTTCGGCGACCCCTACGCGGAGTCACCGCCAGCACATCCAACCTTCAAGTAATGGTAAATTGTTAGCCTCAGTAACTAGATACGTTAAGGAAAACCGTTCCCGGTAGCCCGTGCGAGGAAGGATCAGCTCCTGTCTGTCGATCACCTCAACGAACTCCTGCTGATCTGCTCACTCGTACTGCTCATCGCGGTCGCCGCGGTACGGGTCTCCTCGCGCAGCGGGCTGCCGAGCCTGCTCATCTATCTGGGGATAGGTGTCGCGATAGGGCAGGACGGCCCCGGCGGCGTCATCTTCGACAACGCCGAGCTGACCCAACTCCTCGGCTATGCCGCGCTGGTCGTGATCCTCGCCGAGGGCGGCCTGGGCACCAAGTGGAAAGAGATCAAGCCGGCGCTGCCACGGGCGGCGTCCCTGTCGACGGTCGGCGTCGCGCTGAGCGTGGGGGTCACCGCGGCCGGAGCGCACTATCTCGCCGGACTCGACTGGCGCCAGGCGCTGCTGATCGGCGCCGTGGTCTCCTCCACCGACGCCGCCGCCGTCTTCTCCGTGCTGCGCAGCGTGCCGCTGCCGGCCCGGCTGACCGGCATCCTGGAGGCCGAATCCGGCTTCAACGACGCCCCGGTGGTCATCCTCGTCGTCGCCTTCTCCACCGCGGGGCCGATCGAGCACTGGTATCTCCTGCTCGGCAAGATCGCCCTGGAGCTGGCGATCGGCGCCGCCATCGGCCTGGCCATCGGCTGGCTCGGCGCGTACGCCATGCGGCATGTGGCGCTGCCCGCGTCCGGTCTGTACCCCATCGCCGTCATGGCCATCGCGGTCTCCGCCTACGCGGCCGGTGCGCTGGCGCACGGGTCCGGTTTCCTCGCCGTCTATCTGGCCGCGGTGATCCTCGGCAACGCCAAGCTGCCGCACTCCCCCGCCACCCGCGGCTTCGCCGAGGGCCTCGGCTGGATCGGCCAGATCGGCATGTTCGTCCTGCTCGGTCTGCTGGTGACCCCGCACAACCTGCTCGACGACATCGTGCCCGCGCTGCTGATCGGCATGATCCTGACCATCGTGGCCCGGCCGGTGTCCGTGTTCGTGGCGCTGCTGCCGTGGCGGATGCCGTGGCAGGAGAAGACCCTGCTGTCCTGGGCCGGGCTGCGCGGCGCGGTCCCGATTGTGCTGGCCACCATCCCGATGGTGACCGAGGTGCCCGGCAGCGAACGGGTCTTCAACATCGTCTTCGTGCTGGTCGTCATCTACACCTTCGTCCAGGGGCCGACGCTGCCCTGGCTCGCCCGGCGGCTGCGGCTGGGCGACGGCGAGGAGGCCGCCGACCTGGGCATCGAGTCGGCGCCGCTGGAGCGGCTGCGCGGCCATCTGCTGTCGACCACCATCGGCCCGGCCTCCCGTATGCACGGCGTCGAGGTCGGCGAACTGCGGATGCCCTCGGGCGCCGCCGTCACCCTCGTCGTTCGGGACGGCACCAGCTTCGTCCCCGCGCCCACGACGGTGCTGCGCCGCGGCGACGAGCTGCTGGTGGTGGCCACCGACCCGGTGCGCGACGCGGCCGAGCGGCGGCTGCAGGCGGTCTCCCAGGGCGGCAAGCTGGCCGGCTGGCTGGGCATCCACGGCTCCCCGGGACGGCGGCCCGGCCCGCACTGAACACCGGCGGACCGGGAGTGTGCCGCATATCTCCATGGATTCGGAGGAAATACCTGGGAAGCCCTGTCCTGTCCCAGGGTTTCCCGCGCTGCGGCCTGTAGTATGAAGACGCAACATCGACGAACCAACTCTGCCTGATGCAGAGCTGGCGCGACCGCTCGGCGGCCGCGGTCCTCTGCCCCACGCAGCCACCTCTCCGGTGCGGACCACGCGGTATCACTCGGTCCTGCGCGAGAGGACAGCTCTCGGCGCGTATCCGTGACGACCTCGCGGGCGGCGCGCTACCAGGCGGCAGAAAGGCCCGGCCGTGGCATCCGCGGTCAAGGACTCCCGCTCCGGTTACGGAACACTCCTGCGCACCCCTGGTGCATGGACATTCCTGCTGCCCGGCTTTCTGGCCCGGCAGCCCTTCGCCATGCTGACGATCGGCATCGTGCTGCTCGTCCAGTCCACCACCGGCTCGTACGGCACCGCGGGCGCGGTGTCCGCGACCACCGGCGTCGCGATGGCACTGTTCGCCCCGCAGAGCGGCAAGCTCGCCGACCGCTTCGGCCAGCGCGCGGTGCTGCTCCCCGGCGTACTGGTGCATGCCGCCGGCGTCGCCGCGCTGATCACCCTCGCCCTGGCACACGCCCCGCTGTGGGCGCTGCTCGCGGTGGCCGTCCCCACGGGCGCCTCGACGCCGCAGGTCGGCCCCATGGTGCGGGCCCGCTGGGCGGCCCGGCTCGGCGCCGGCCCGCTGATGCCGACCGCCGCCGCCTTCGAGTCGGTGACCGACGAGTTCACCTTCGTGGTCGGCCCGGTGCTGGCGACCGCGCTGTGCACCGGCATCCACCCGGCGGCCGGACTGATCGCCGAGGCCGTGCTGACGCTGGCCGGCGGGCTGCTGTTCGCCGCGCAGAAGCGCAGCCAGCCGGCGGTGCACCGGCCCGGGGCGGGCGAGCGGCCGCGCGTCTCGGCGCTGTCGGTGCCCGGCGTGCGCGTCCTGATCGTGGCGTTCCTCGGCATCGGCGCCGTCTTCGGCGGGATGCAGGTCTCGCTGACCGCGTTCACCCAGCACATCGGGCAGCCCGGCATCAACGGCGTGCTCTACGGGATCTTCGCGGGCGGCAACATGCTCGCCGGGATCGCCTGCGGCGCGATCGCCTGGAAGATCGGCCCGCGGCGCCGGCTGCTGGTCGCCTACGGGCTGCTGGCGCTGGCCACCACCCCGCTGTGGACGGTGACCGCGGTGCCGCTGCTCGGCGCCGTCGGCCTGGTCGTCGGCCTGTGCATCGCCCCGGCCCTGATCACCGGCTACACCCTCGTGGAGACGCTGGTGCCGGCCGCCGCCCGGACCGAGGCCTTCACCTGGCTGACCGGCGCGGTGGCGCTGGGCCAGGCGGCCGCGGCCACCTCGGCCGGTCAGCTCGCGGACGGCTTCGGGCCGAGCACCGGATTCCTGGTGCCGCTGGCCGGTACGGCGCTGGCCTTCACCGTGCTGCTGGCGCTCCGCGCCCACCTGCTGCCCCGCGGCTCGGCGGCGAGCGCCGAAGTGGCCGCCGCGCGCCTTCCGGCCCCGGCTCCTGCCGGCGTGGAGGACCGCGAGCGGGAGCTGGCGCGCGCCTGAGCCGACGTGGAGTCGGTCACCGTTGGGCCGGTCACGGTGGACTGATGGCCGGGAATACTGCAAGATGGAGCGTCGTTAGCACTCATCGAGTGAGAGTGCCAGGAGGAAGACACAGTGCCGACCTACCAGTACCAGTGCACCGAGTGCGGCGAGGGCCTCGAGGCGGTGCAGAAGTTCAGCGACGACGCGCTCACGGAGTGCCCCAGCTGCAATGGACGCCTCAAGAAGGTGTTCTCCGCGGTCGGCATCGTCTTCAAGGGCTCCGGCTTCTACCGCAACGACAGCCGCGGCTCGTCGTCCAGCAGCAGCCCCGCGAAGACCGCGGCCGCGTCCGGTGCTTCGTCCTCCTCGGACTCCTCGGGCTCCTCGAGTTCTTCGTCCGGCAGCTCCGACAGCAAGGCCGCCGCTCCGGCCGCCGCCTCGTCGTCGTCCGGCAGCAGCTCGGGCAGCAGCTCCGCCGCCTGACCCACAGCGTTCCGGGCCCCGCCGTCACCGACGGCGGGGCCCGTTGTCTTACGGCTTGCTTTCGTCCGCGTCACTCTCCTGCCCCACGCCGCCGCGCCCCGATAGTGTGACCGGCATGGCTGACGCGGAGATTGGTGTAATCGGCGGCTCGGGGTTCTACTCGTTCCTCGACGACGTGTCCGAGGTCGCGGTGGACACCCCCTATGGGGCCCCCAGCGACTCGGTCTTCCTGGGGAAGATCGCCGGCCGCCAGGTGGCGTTCCTGCCCCGGCACGGCCGCGGCCACCATCTCCCGCCGCACCGCATCAACTACCGGGCCAACATGTGGGCGCTGCGCTCGCTCGGCGTGCGCCAGGTCCTCGGCCCGTGCGCGGTCGGCGGGCTGCGCCCCGAGTACGGCCCCGGCACGCTGCTGGTGCCCGACCAGCTCGTGGACCGCACCAAGGCCCGGACCCAGACCTACTTCGACGGGGAGACCCTGCCGGACGGCAGCACCCCCAATGTCGTCCATCTGACCTTCGCCGACCCGTACTGCCCCGCCGGGCGGGAGGCCGCCCTCGCGGCGGCCCGTGGCCGGGACTGGGAGCCGGTGGACGGCGGCACCCTCGTCGTCGTCGAGGGCCCCCGCTTCTCGACCCGCGCCGAATCGCGCTGGCACGCCGCGCAGGGCTGGTCGGTGGTGGGTATGACCGGGCACCCCGAGGCCGTACTGGCCCGCGAACTGAGCCTGTGTTACACGTCGTTGACGCTGGTCACCGACCTGGACGCGGGGACCGAGACCGGCCATGGCGTCTCCCACGAGGAGGTGTTCCGGGTCTTCGCGCAGAACGTCGACCGGCTGCGCGAGGTCCTCTTCGACGCGGTCGCCGCCCTCCCCGACAACGCCGCCCGCAGCTGCCTGTGCACCGACGCCCACGCGGGCTGGGATCTGGGCATCCAGCTGCCGTGATCCCGCGCGGCCTCACCCTTCGGGGTGGCCGAGTTGTCCACAGGGGCGGGGTCGTACACAGCCTGGAGCGGGCCGGCGCGGACTCCGGCACGGTGGTGATCGCCGGTTCTCCGAACCCCTCACCACAGGCGGTGCCCAGATGCCCCGTACCCCGTCCGCTTCCCCTCCCCTGACCGGGCCCGGACTCCTCTCCCCTCCCCTGACCGACCCGGGACTCCCTTCGCCGCCCCTGGCCGACCCCGGGCTCCTCTCTCCTCCGCTTCCCGCTCCCCCGCCGTGTGAGGTGCCGCACTTCCCGCCGGTGCGGGCCGGCGGCGGCCGGGCCCGGCTGGGCCGGACCGCGCGGCGGCGCGTGCTGGCCGCCGGCCTGGCGACGGCCGCGGCGTTACTGGCCGGCGGCGCGTCGTACGGCGCCGTACGAGCCGCTCCCGCCGCCGGCTGTCCTTCGGCGGCGGCCGTGGGAGGGCGGTGATCATGCTCCAAGATCGAGTGGCTTCGGCCCCCGGGTCACGTGACACTTCTGCGAGTGGCAGGGCA
The DNA here is from genome assembly GCF_036227565.1 of Streptomyces sp. NBC_01454. Lineage (NCBI taxonomy): Bacteria > Bacillati > Actinomycetota > Actinomycetes > Kitasatosporales > Streptomycetaceae > Streptomyces > Streptomyces sp. NBC_01454. The sequence goes on along the minus strand of NZ_CP109460.1, from coordinate 4,836,286 downwards.
GCTGCTGCCTGCCCCTGTGGGCACGCCCACCGCACCGGTGGGGCGGCATCCGCCCACCGGGACGGCAGGAGCGAGACCCTCCGCCGGATCCGCGCCGACGCGGTCGCCGGTCACCGGCCGGCGCGGCAGGACTGGACACCTCCGCCCTGCCCTGACGTAAGTTGCGGTGCTGAGTGTTGGTGCACCGTGTGTAATGAGCAAGGAATGAGGCTGTCTGGTGAGCGAGAGCAAGGGCGTCCTGCAGGGATTCAAGGAATTCCTGATGCGCGGCAACGTCATCGAACTCGCGGTCGCGGTGGTCGTCGGTGCGGCCTTCACGAACATCGTCAACGCGGTGGTGAAGGGGATCATCAACCCCCTCGTGGGTGCGCTCGGATCGCAGAACCTCGATCATTACCAGTCCTGCCTGACCGCGACCTGCGCCAAGGATCCCAAGACGGGTGCCTTCAGCGACGGCATCTACATCCTGTGGGGCTCCGTACTCAGCGCCGCCCTGACGTTCGTGATCACCGCCGCGGTCGTCTACTTCCTCATGATCCTTCCGATCAACAAGTGGAAGGAGCGCCAGATGTTCAGGAAGCCGGTGGAGGACGCCCCGTTGGGCCCGACCGAGATCGAGCTGCTGACGGAGATCCGCGATGCGCTCATCGCGCAGCGCACCGGCGGGACGTCGATGTCCTCGGGCACCATCGGCACCCAGAAGACGCACGAGTAGCAGGCGCCGAACGGCCGGCCGATGCCGCCCCGTCGCCTCGCTCAGAGGTGGTGGGGCGGCTTTTCGTCGAGGAAGCGGGCGAGGTCGGCGGCGCCGTCCCCGCCGGTGGGGCGCTCGCCCCAGCCGCGGTCGGTGTCGTCCGAGGACTGCTGGGTCAGCGGATCGTCGAAGATCAGCCGCGCCGCGGGCTTGCGGGCCGGACGCGCGGCGGGCGCGGGTGCGGCGGCCTGTTCGGCGCCGGAGGCGTCCTGGGACTCGGTGGCCGGCTCATGGTCGGGGGTGCTGCTCACCCCTCCAGGGTACGGCCGGGCCGGGAGCTCCCGACCGGCGCGGGCCGCCCGCGATCCCCTCGGCGGAGGGTGCCCGCGGGCGAGGCCGCACTCAGCGCACCCGGGGCCGGCAGGCGGGCCGGCAGGATGTGCCTGGCCGCTCCCGGCCGGGGCCGGCGCTCACGGGTGATACAGCTCCCACGCACGGGCCGTATCGACGGAACCGTCCTCGGGAATCGGCAGAAAGTGCTTCACCTGCCACGCCTGCGTGCTCCGGGCCTGGCGGCTGGTCGTCTCCACCCACGGCGGATAGAGACGGAAAGCGCGCTTTCCACCGGAGCCGTTACGGGAAACGATGCCCCGCTCGCAGAGCGCCTCCCGCGGAAAGACGAAGTGCCCGAACCGCCCGTCGTCGCGAGTGCTGATCACGAAGAGATCGACCGGGTCCGTGGAATCGAAGGGCTGAATCGGCCCGCCGGGGCGCCGCTTCCACACCGTGACGAACTGTCCGACCTTCGTCGGAGTGGTTTTGCCCACCCGGAACCTGACGGACAAGCCGTCGAGAGTGAATTCATGCGCCGCATACTCGGCACTCTCGGCCTCGGGCACCGGCCGCGAGCAGACGAATCCGCACGGGTCATACACCGATGCCTTCGCCGCCAGCAGTTCGCCGTGCAGCGATTCCCCGTCCGGCCATGGTGCGGTAGGTGCGGGGCCGTGGTCCGACGGTCCCCCGGAATATGTCGCCATTCCGGCATCCTGCCATCGCCGGCCGCCGCACCTGTCGGCGGGATACCGGTGGCTGGGATGCGGGGGCGGGAACCGTCCGGGTAGTGGCCAGGTAGCTGTCTGGCGAGCGGCCGGGCCGCTGGCTACTGGCTACTGCAGGGAACCATCCGGGGCTGGTACCGGGCGATGTCGGGCGGTACCGCGGATGCCGTTCGGCTCAGCGGCCCTTGTCGTGGGTGGGGATGGGGTGTGGGCGATCGCCGTCGTGGGGCCGGGTCGGCGGGCCCTGTGTGGCATGGCTGCGTTTGTGGGGCCGGTTCCGGTCGGAGCCGGGAAGCGAATGGCGGGAAGGTGCGTCGTCATGACGAGCCATGGGGCAGCGGCCTTTCCGGTCGGGGAATGCGCGAGGTACGGGGCGAAGCCGAGGAGTTCGCCACGGCACTGGGGAGAGGGCTATTCGTCCTGCCGGGCGGCGGCGGCGAACGGCTTCCCGCCGGTCACGCCGGACCGCCGCACGGGAGGGAAGAACTTCCCGAACGGGAGGTAAACGAGGGTGAATACCACGGACACCATGTGCAGCAGCGAGAGCAACCGATAGCCGCCGCCGTGCAGAAAGAGCGCCGAGAACGTCAGCAGAAGTCCGGTGACGGAGATGACGAGGAGAGCGAGCAACGGAACCAGGTCATAGGCAACGCGGCCTCCCGGCGTGGCCGAACGGTCCCGCAGGCGCCGCCACAGGAAGTAACCCGCACCCGCGATAACGAGCAGGGCGGCGAGGTCGAGCCCGTGGAAGACAATCCAGCCGATGACATCGGAGGAGTCGAAACCGATGACCCTGAATCCCCAGATACGCATGTCATAACCGAGCCCGGGTCCAGTTGCCGCGGTGAAGGTGAACCACCCCCAGACAAGCGGGACGGTGATGAGCACAGCCAGAAGGCAACCCCAGAGGAGGAGTTGATGAGCGACCCAGCGGACGACTGAGTGGACGCCGACGAATCTCTGGAAGCTGGAGCCGGGGAGGTGAGCAAGAGCGGGATTGGGGCCGGGAGCGGGATCGGCGGTCGTCTCTCCGGTGGGCTCGGTGGTTGTCCGGCGGAGGCTCTCACCGCGGAGGCCCTCCTGGGAGCCGCCGGCCCTGGAGCCGCCGGCCCTGGCGGCCCCTCCTCTGGCGGCCCCTCCCCTGGCGGCCCCTCCCCTGGCGGCCCCTCCCCTGGCGCTGCTTTGCCCGAAGAGGTCCGGAGGTGAGCTGTCCGCAGGTGAGATGTCCACACGTGAAGCGTCCGCAGGTGAGGCGTCTGCAGTTGAGGCGTCTGCAGTTGAGATGTCGGCCGTGGATATGTGCCCCGAGAGGATGCGGCTGGTGGAGATGTCCGCCCTGGTAGTGCTGGGGATGTCTTCCCTGGAGGTGTCTTCCCTGGAGATCTCGCCCCTGGGGGTGTCTTCCCTGAGGAGCGTGTCCTTGGGGAAGACAGTGCGGAGGGTGCGGTGGTCTGGTCGGTGGAGACTGCGGGCGGGCGGATCGCTGCGACGGGCGGTGCAGCGGTAGGCGATGCCGAAGGCGAGGAAGACGGTGGCCACGGCGTAGGGAAGCAGCGCGGAGTCGAAGTCCCGCAGCATGCGGCTGCCCAGGACGATGGCGGCGCTCAGCAGGAGCGCGGCGATCGAGCCCACCAGCGTCGCACGGACCGCCGGGGACCTGGGCCGGGGCGGCTCCGCTATGTGCCCGGGATCCGCTCCCGGGGCTGCTGGGGCGTCTGATGGCTGTGGCACGGAGACCACGCTAGGGGGCCATGGGGCAACGGTCCTGTTTTGTGGCCTCAGGTGGGTGAGGCCGTCCGGTAGACGGGCGAAATCCGCGCGCCTCCTCGGAAGGCCAGGGCCAGGGCCGAGGGCCGAGTGGGGTGGGGTGGGTGGGGGCGGGGGGCGGGGCGGGGCCATGAGCCAGGGCCATCAGCGAGGGAGGCTCGGGCCCCCTCCCCGAGCCTCCCCCGGCCACGGTCGCCAGACCCGCCCCGTCCCCTCCCCCGTGCCCCTCGGCCCCGGCCCCCGCCCCCGTACCCCTCCCCCGTACCCCTCGGCCCCAGCCCCCCTCGGCCCCGGGCCACGCCCCCCGGGCCACCGCGCCACCCGCAACAAGCCCGCCCGTGCGCCCTTCGTCAGCGGAGAACGGCCGGCATGCCCAGGGCCTCGTGCCACCACAGGTCGCGGCCCGGCTTCCAGGAGACCGGGCGCGAGCACCGGTTCACCACCAGCACCTTCCGGTCCCGCAAACCGCCCGCGGCCGCACCCCGTGCCAGCGCATGGTCCAGCAGCGCCTTCACCGGACGTACGGCCCCGTCCCAGAACGCCGCATCGGCCGTGATCAGCACCCGGGCCGAGGACTCCTGGGTCCTCGCGGCCAGTTCGGGCACCGTCAGCGAGACCGGCAGCGTGGTGCGTATCGCGTCCAACCGCCCGCAGGCGAGCGTGGCGATCACGGATTCGGGGACCAGCGGCAGATGCACCGCGACCCGGTCGCCGGCCCGTACCCCGAGCCGGGTGAGCGCGGCCGCGGCCCGGTCCGCCTGGTCCAGGAGCATGCCGTGCGTCAGCTCCTCACGGCGTCCGGGCTCTCCGTTCCAGGTGAGGGCGATCCGCGACGCCTGCGGCTCTTGCCTTTCCCTGGCGTCATCTGCATGCTCTGAAGTCACACGGCGCAACATGCGGACCAGCCTGGAGATCGTCGATCAACGATCGCTGAACGTCCGTTGTACGGGGCCCGCGCCCGCCCCTTCCCGCACCCACGCGGCAGCACAGCGCGCCGGGCCTTCCCGGCTTTCTCCGCCGACTCCGCCGACTCCTCCGGCGCCTCGCCACGAACCCTCCGGCACCCGGCCCGCAGATTCCTGCGGCGCACAGCTCCGGATTCCTCCGGCCGTGCGCGTGGTTCGTCCCGGCATTCCTGCCCCTCTCCGGTCCACTCCATCCCCTCTCATCACCTTCTGTTTCTTCTTCCGATTCCCTCCCGCGTCTGCGGGAGGGCAGATGAGAGGCGGCTCGATGCCCGTCATGCCCCCGTCCGGACAACGCCCGCGCCTGGACCGGTCGGCCCGTTGGGCGTTGGCCGCCCTCACCACCGGCGCCTGCTGCGTCCAACTGGACGCCTTCGCACTGAATCCGGCGCTGCCCGTCGTCCGCGACGAGCTACACGGGTCCGCGTCCGCCACCCCCTGGATCGTCAGCGGCTATCTGCTCGCCACCGGCTCCCTGATGCCGGTGGCCGGCCGCCTCGGTGATCTCTACGGGCGGCGCCGGATGCTGACGTTCGGTGCGGCGCTCTTCGGGGTCGCCGCCGTGCTGTGCGCGCTCGCACCATCGCTGCCGGTGCTGGTGGCGGCGCGGGTACTGCAGGGTGCGGGTGGTGCGCTGCTCATGCCCGCCGGACTCGCGCTGCTGACCCATGCCTGTCCGCCGGAACACGGGCGCCGGGCGACGGGCCGGGCACTGGGGCTGGCCGGACTGGCGACCGTGGGCGGCCCGTTCATCGGCGGTGTGCTCGCCCGGTACGTCTCCTGGCGGGCCGTCTTCTGGCTGACCGTGCCGCTTGCCCTGGGCGCCGTGCTGTGCGCCCGCCGGGCGGCGGAGTCCCGTGAACCGGGGGCCCGGCAGCCCTTCGACACCGCGGGTGCGGCCGCCGCCACGGGCGCGCTGGTCTGCCTCGTCCGCTGGCTGGGGCATCCGGTGGCCTGGGGCTGGGCGATGGGTGCGGCGGTGCTCGGTGCACTGTTCCTACGGGCCGAGCGGCGCTCCGCCGCGCCGCTGGTGGACCTTGCGCTGTTCCGTAACCGCCCGTACGTGGCGCTGACCGCGGGCGGCGCGCTCGCCAACTCCGCGACCGTGGCGCTGTTGTACGTGGTGCCGTGGGTGCTCCAGCAGGACGAGGGGTGGTCGGTGCGGGACGCGGGGGTGGCGTTTCTTGCACCGGCCGCCGCGCTGGCGATGGGCGGCCCGGTAGCCGGCCGGGTGCGGCCCACGGCCGCCGTGCCGGTGATGGCCGGCTGCCTCACCGCAGCCGCGGCCGCGCTGGGGTGGGCCGCGCACGGTACGGGCGCCCCCACGCTGTTGATGGCGTCGACGGGGGCCGCGGTGGCCCTGGGCGTGGCCGGCGGGCTGGCGCTCACCGGCACACAGGCGGTCGTCCGCCGCGAGCGGGCGGGCGAGGCGTCCGGGGTGACGAAGGCGGTGCTGACCGCCACGGCGGGGATCTGGCTCGCCGTCACCGGCGCCGGGGCGGGTGCCGTCACCGGTGAGGACGGGACGGGGAGCGTCGCCGGTAACGGGCCGGGCGGCCTCACCGGTGCAGGTGCAGGTGCGGGCGCCGGTGCCCGCCTCGCCCTGGCACTCCCCGCTGCCGCCTGCCTGGGCGCCGCCGCCGTCCTCGTCCTCATCCTCGTCCTCGTCCTCATGCTGCCGCTTCACCGGCTGCACAAGGGCCGGTTCGGCGAGGGCGACAAGGACCGGAGCACCCACCGGGCAGACCCTGCCCCCGACGAGCCCAGGCCGGGAGCCCCCGCAGCACAAACCGGACCGGCTGACACACAGCCCCCAACGCCGGGCGCACGGACCGGAAACGGATAACGCCCGGGCCGGACCGGCTGAAGCCCTACCGCCCGCCAACCGGTGCACGGCTCACCCCGCGGCCGCCGCCACCGCTTCATAGCCGCCCACCACGTCGCACACGTCCCCGAAGCCGTGCGCCTCCAGCAGGGCCGCCGCGATCACCGACCGGTTGCCGCTGCGGCAGTACAGGACCACCGGGCGGTCCGGGTCCAGTGCCCCGATGTGGTGGCGGAGGCCGGCCAGCGGGATGTTGCGGGCTCCGGGGAGGGCCCCCGCCTCGTACTCGGCCGGATTGCGGACATCGATCAACTGGACACCGTCCGGCCGCGCACCGGCCACGCCACGGCGATCAGCCGGCTCCCCGCCCCTCAAAGCCCCGCCCTCCACGCTCTCCGCCACCCGGAGCCCCCCGCTCCACCGGCTCCGCTCCCCCGCCAGTTCCTCGTAGCGGATGCGATGGCTGCGGCGGGTGAGTGTGGGGCAGCGCTCCAATACGGCGGCGGGGTCGGGCAGATGGCCCAGGACGTGGTCGTAGCCGATGCGGGCGAGGCGGAGGCGGGCCTCCTGCTCCGCGCCGGGGTCGGCGAGCAGCACGATGGGGGTGCCCGGGGCGACCACGCTGCCGCTGTACTCCGCGAACCGCGTGTCCAGGCTCGTATGGAACGAACCGGCCAGGTGCGCCCGGGTGTAGGCGGCCAGCGGGCGGCAGTCGAGGAGGGCGGCGCCCTGCTCGTCGCGGGCCGTGAGTGCCTCGTCCAGGGTGAGGGCGGGCGGCGGGCCGGGCTCCAGGAGGGGATGACCGTCGCGGTTGAGGGCCGCGTCGTGCGCGAAGTAGCCGGGGGTGGCGGGCTGTCCGGCGGTGACCAGCCGGATGAAGTCGGCCTCCGGCATGGGCTGCAGGGCGTAGTTGAGGCGTCGCTGATCGCCGATCGTGGAGCTGGTCTCGGTGGACAGGCTGCGGCCGCACGCGGAGCCCGCGCCATGTGCGGGAAAGACCCGGGTCGCGTCCGGGAGGGTCAGCAGTTTCGTGTGCAGGGAGTGGTGCAGCCGGGCGGCCATGTCCTGCGGGGAGTGCCCCGCGGCGGACAGCAGATCGGGGCGGCCGACGTCGCCGACGAAGAGGGTGTCGCCGGTCAGCACGCCGAACGGCACCTCGTCGTCGGGGTGTTCGCGGATGACCAGACAGATGGATTCAAGGGTGTGGCCGGGGGTGGCGAGGACGGTGAGGGTGACCCCCTCGCCGTCGTCCCCGCCGAGCGAGAGGCGCTCGCCGTCCCTTAACCGCCGTATGGGGAAGCCGGTTTCGGCGGCCGCGCCGAAGCAGACGGTGGCGCCCGTGGCGCGGGCGAGTTCGAGGTGTCCGGAGAGGAAGTCGGCGTGGATGTGCGTCTCGACGACGAGTTCGATGCGCAGGCCGGCGGCTTCCGCGTCCCGCACGTATTCGTCGGTGTCGCGGCGCGGGTCGACGAGCACGGCCCGTCCGGTGGTCTCGTCGCCGATCAGATACGACGCCTGGGACAGACAGTCGAGGTAGTACTGCGCGAAGTGCACGGTCGGCCTCCAGAGGTGTGCGGGTCCGTCCGGCGGCCGGGACCCGTCCGGGCAGGGTGCGTTGTGCGGATGCACGGATGTACGTACATTAGGTACCCCGAGGGCGGGCGACAAGCCGGGGTCCCCTTCCCGGCGGGAGATATGACCCCGTATCAGCCGCTCAGGGCCCCGTACCCTCTCCCCCGCCCCATCCGACCCCACGCCACCCCACCTCGTCAGTCCGCGGAGGAATCGACCATGACGACCGAGCCGCCGGACGGCGCACACGAACCGCGCGCCCTGGACCGGCACTCGCCGCTGCCCCTGTGGGCACAGCTCTTCGCCGATCTGCGCCGCCGGATGGAAGCCGGCGCGTTCCACGCGGAGTTCCCCGCCGAGCACCGGCTCACCGGCGAGTACGGGGTCAGTCGGCACACCGTCCGCGAGGCGCTGCGCAAGCTGCGCGCCGACGGCCTGGTGATCGCCGAACGCGGCCGCGCCAGCCGGCTCGACACCCGCCGCATACAGCAGCCGCTGGGCTCGCTCTACAGCCTCTTCCGTGAGCTGGAGGGGCAGGGCGTGGAGCAGCGCAGCGAGGTGCTGCGGCTGGAGCGGACCGCGGACGGGACGATCGCCGGGCATCTGGGGCTGATCCCGGATGCGCCGCTGATCGTCCTGGAGCGGCTGCGGCTCGCGGACGGCGAACCGCTCGCCCACGACACCGCGTATCTGCCCGCCGAGGCCGCCGAGCCGCTGCTGGAGGCCGACTTCGGGCACACCTCGCTCTACGGGGAGCTGTCCCGGCGCTGCGGGGTGAAGGTCACCGGCGGCCGGGAGCGGATCCATCCGTTCCTGCCGGACATCCGGCAGGCGTGGCTGCTGGGGCTGGCCGACCGGGAGCCGGCGTTCGCCATCGAGCGGCTGGGGCGGGCCGGGGAGCGGCCCGTGGAGTGGCGCGAGACGGTGGTGCGCGGCGACCGGTTCACCTTCGTCGCGGAGTGGTCCGACAACAGCCGGGCCGTCGCCCTGGCGCCGCGGGCCTCGTGTCCGTCCTCATAGCCGTCACGGCGCTGCCGTGCGGGCTGGTGATCGGGCTGCTGCTGGGCGCGCTGGGCGGCGGCGGTTCGGTGCTGGCGGTGCCCGCGCTGGTCTATCTGCTGGGGCAGTCGCCGCACGAGGCGACCGCGGGCGCGCTGGTCGTCGTCACGGTCGGCGCGGTGACCGGGCTGATGTGCCATGCCCGCGCCGGGCGGGTCCGCTGGGCGGCCGGTGCGGCCTTCGGGGCGCTGGGTACGGCCGGCAGCTACCTCGGTTCCCGGTGGAGTGCGGCGCTGGATCCCACGGTGCTGATGGCGGCGTTCGCGGGTCTGATGCTCGTGGTGGCGGCGATGCTGCTGTTACGGGGGCTGCGCGCCTCGCGGGAGGCGGACGGTACGGAACCCCCGGGGGAGGCGCAGGGCGTGCCGGCATCGGATGCCGTGCGGGCCGAGCCCTCACGGGATCCCCGGAGAACGGCCGCCTCTCCCGTCTCTCCTGCCCCTCCTGTCTCTCCTGCGCCCATCCGCCCGGCCCGTGTCGCCGCGACCGCCTCCGCCGTCGGGCTGCTCACCGGCTTCTTCGGGGTCGGCGGCGGCTTCGTCGTCGTACCCGCCCTCACCCTGGTGCTGGGCCTGGAGATGCCGGTCGCCATAGGCACCTCGCTCCTGGTCATCCTCATCAACTCCCTGACCGCGCTGGGCACCCGGGCCGGCACCGGCACCCTGGACTGGCCGCTGCTGGCCGGCTTCGCGGCCTGCGCCGCGGTCGGCAGCAACCTCGGCAACCGCCTCACCACCCGCCTGCGCCCGCAGGCCCTGACCACGGCGTTCGCCGGTCTGGTCACCGTCCTCGCCGTCGCGATGGCGGCCGTCGCCCTCCCGCACCTCTGGGCCCCATGACCCCGGCGCACTCCGCACCGACCCGTCCTTTTCTACCCACTTCCACCCACTTCCACCCACTTCCACCCACTTCCACCCACTTCCAGGAGGTACACATGGCTCCGGCATCCGCCGCCCCGTCCCACCACCAGGTCCTGATCGTCGGCGGCGGCACCGCGGGCATCACCGTCGCCGCCCGGTTACGACGTGCCGGCATCCGCGGCATCACCCTGCTGGAGCCCTCCGAAACGCACTGGTACCAGCCGCTGTGGACGCTGGTCGGCGGCGGCCAGGCCCCGTTGCGCGCCTCGCTGCGCACCGAGGCGGACGTCATACCGCCGGGGGTGCGCTGGCTGCGCGAGCGTGCCACCGCCGTCGACCCCACCGCCCGTACGGTCACCACCGGCTCCGGCCGGGTCCTGTCCTACGGGCGGCTGATCCTCGCCCCCGGCCTGCAACTCGACTGGGACGGGGTGCCCGGGCTGTCCGCGGCCCTCGGGCACGGCGGGGTGAGCAGCAACTACCGGCCCGATCTCGCCCCGCTCACCTGGGAGTTGATCCGCCGGATGCGGAGCGGCACGGCGGTGTTCACCATGCCGTCCGGGCCGGTGAAGTGCGGTGGCGCCCCGCAGAAGATCGCGTATCTGGCGGCCGACCACTGGCGCAAGCGCGGCGTACTGGGCGCGATCCGCACCATCCTGGTGCTGCCGGAGCCGGCGATGTTCAAGGTGCCGGTCTTCGACCGCGCGCTGACGGAGACGGCCCGGCGGTACGGCATCGAGGTGCGGCTGAGCTCCGAGATGACCCGGCTGGACGGCGCCGCCCGCGAGGCGGAGATCACGGATCACGGCACCGGCAAGACCGAGACCGTGCACTACGACCTGCTGCACGCCGTACCGCCGCAGCGCGCCCCGGAATGGCTGGCGAACGGCCCGCTCGCCGACCCCGATTCCCCGCACGGCTACGTCAGGACCGACCGGGCGACCCTCCAGCACCCGGACTTCCCGAACGTGTTCGTCCTCGGCGACGTCGCCCATCTGCCGACGTCCAAGACGGGCGCCGCGATCCGCAAGCAGGCCCCGGTCGTCGTCGACAACCTCCTCGCGGGTCTGCGCGGCCGCCCCGCCACCGCCCGCTACAACGGCTACACCTCCTGCCCCCTGGTCACCGCCCGCCACAAGATGCTGCTCGCCGAGTTCGACTACGACCTGCAGCCCACCCCCTCGATCCCCTTCCTCGACACCACCCGCGAACGCACCGACATGTGGTTCCTCAAGCGCTACGGCCTGCCACAGCTCTACTTCAAGGGGATGCTGAAGGGGCTGGCTTAGGGGCGGGGCGGGCACTGCGTTCCAACCCACGCCCGGTGCCCCGAGGTGGGGCGGGCCCGGCCTGCCCACCGGCGCTCCGTCTGCCGAGAGTCTCGCCGTCAGGCCCGGAGACTTCGATTGCCGAAGCGGGCGGCCCCCTGTGAAGGGGACCGCCCGCCCTTCTCAGGGGGAGGCCAGGTCCTCGTATCCGGTATCGCCGGGCCGCTCCCGCGCGGTGCCGTCCTCGCCGCCGGCTGCCGGAAGTCGGTCGCCTCTGCTCTCAGCGACGCGCAGGGCGTCGCGCAGGGCGTCGCGCAGGGCTTCGGCCAGCCGGGCGGACAGGTAACGGAGTTCTGAGGCACAGACCTTGGCATCATCGATCAACTCGACTGCGTGTCCCAGCAGGTCGTGGCCCATCTCCAGCTGTACCGACTCCACCCTGTCGGCCGCTTGCGACAGGCGGCCATCCGAGCGGTCCGTGATGAGGTAGCAGGGTTTTCCTTCGGGGCCTGCCCACGGGAGAAGACGGCTGAACCGGCCCTCTCCGCCCCCGCCGTTCCTCACACGGCCACCTTCTGCCTGTGGAGGCAGCGGTGGCCGGTGCCGACGTCTCGGACGAGGGGCAGCAGGGTGCGGTGGCGTTGCTGCTGCGCGAGCCGATTCGGGTGGCGCCGTGCGGAGTGCACGAGGGCACGGGGGCCTACCGGGGCGCAGTCCCCACCTCGTGCGAAGGCGAGTTGATGGTGCGGCAGCCGGAGTGTGGTCGCGGCGTTCGCCGCGCGAAGGTCAGCCGTCGGGGCGGCGCGGTGCCGACCGTGTGGGGGCAATAACAGCCTCAGCAGCTGCGCACAGAGGCGAGCGATAAAGTGCGGCATGTCTACCTGCTTTCTCCAGGTGGGCCACGCCCCCGGGCCGTTTGCACACGGCCGCGGGGGTCTCTCGTTTCAGGGCAGCGAGGCGGCAGACCACACCCATGACCTCAACTTCCTTTGACGTCACCGGCGTCACGCTCAGCAATCTCGCCACTACGAGCATACTCGCAGAATCTCTGCGATTGAATAAATTCTGCGACTCGCAGTCCGACTGCACGACTGACAGACTGAGCGCGACCGGAAGGGGCACACATGAACGACGGATTCGGCCTGGTTGTTCGCTTCTCGTTGAGAGACCAGGAGGCGGCAACTGCCTTTGACCAGCTGTGCGCACGGACGCTGACCGGCATCAAGGCCCATGAGCCCGACACGCTGACGTACGTGAGCCATGTCCCGGAGGGCGATCCGCTGGTCCGCGTCTTCTACGAGCTGTACGCGGACCGTGCCGCATTCGAGGCGCACGAAGCACAGCCGCACACCAGGCGCTTCCTCGCCGAACGCGAGCAGCACCTGACGGGCGTCGAGGTGACCTTCCTCGATGTCGTCGACGGAAAGGTGGCCGTGCAACCGTGACGGCACAGAAGCGGCGGGAGTTCGGCGTGCGGGTCGCGGAACTACGACGCCGGCGCGGTCTCACACAGACCGAGTTGGGCGCAGCGCTCGGCCGTACGGCCAGCTGGGTGTCCCAGGTGGAACGGGGAATTCAGCCGGTCAACCGCCTCGATGTGCTGCGTCTGCTGGCGGACGGCCTGGGGGTGTCACTTCAGATTCTGCAGCCCGAGGCCCCGGTTGCAGCGGAGCCCGAGGCGACAGGTGAAGCGCCGCAGAATGATCTGGACCAGGCCCGCCTGGTGATTTCGGGGCACTCCGCGCTGGATGTACTACTCGACCCACGGGAGGAACCCCGCCCGGCTCTGCCTGAGCTGCGTGAGGAGGTCGAACGCGTCTGGGCACTGACACATGCGGGCCGGTTCGCCGAGCTGAGCGCGGCGCTCGGTCCGCTGGTGCCCCGTCTGGAGCAGGCCTCCCGCACGGCACCCGGTGCACACCGGGCAGAAGTACACCGGTTGACGGCACGTACCTATCAGGCGCTGGCTGCGGCTTTCGTGCGCCAGAACGAGGCCGACGCCGCATGGGTGGCCGCTGACCGCGCCATCCGCGCGGCAGAGCTCGCGGGCGATCAGCTCGGCGTCTTCGTCGGGGTCTTCCGTCTGGTCCACGCCTTCGTCCGGCTCAAGCATCTGGATCAGGCCGAACATGCGGCTGCCGCGGCCATCAACACGCTTGCGCAGCACGCCGAGCCGCGGTCCACCAGCCCGGAAGAACTGTCGGTTCTGGGCTCGCTCCATCTTGCCTTGGCGCTGGTGCACGCCCGGGCGGGAGACCGCGCGGCAGCCCGTGAGCAGATCGCGAAGGCCCGAGTCGTGGCCGAACGGGTCGGCGGAGGGCGGAGCGACTTCAATCTGGAGTTCGGTCCTACGAATGTCGAGGTCCAGGCGGTATCCACCGCGGTGGACCTCGGAGATGCCGGGGAAGCGCTCGACATCGCCAAGGGTGTGGACGCCGAGGAGCTGTCCGCCGAGCGGCGGGCCAGGCTTCTGATGGATGTGGGACGGGCCCATGCCCAGCGACGGCAGTTCGGTGACGCCCTCGATGCGCTGCTGAGAGCAGAGCAGGTGGCCCCCGACGTGGTGCGCAGTCACACCGCTGCGCGTGGAGTCATCCGTGAACTGGTGCTGATGGCCGGGCGCGCGGCGTCGCCCGAATTGCGCGGTCTGGCCGAACGCTCCGACGCCATGGCGTGACCGGCCCTCCCCGCCCGTCCGAGGTCAGCGCGGCGGCCGCCGGAATCGGCCGGCCGCCGCGCCCCCTCACGTCCGCGCTACGCCGCCGCCGATATCTCCGCCACCACACAGGCCACGTTGTCCGGCGCCCCCGCCTCGTGGGTCAGTTGGACGAGGTCGCGTACGGCCTGGTCGGGGGTGGTGGCGGTGGTGAGTGCGGCCTGGATCGTGTCGGGGGGCAGGACATTGGTCAGGCCGTCGGTGCACAGGAGATAGCGCTCCCCGGGGTGGGCTTCGAGCAGGTGCACGTCGGGGGTGAACTCGGTGTCCGCGTCGAGTGCGCGCAGCAGCAGGCCGTGCTGCGGGTGGGACGGGGCTTCCTCGGGGGTGAGCCGGCCCTCGTCGATCAGTGACTGGACCGGGCTGTGGTCGTGGGTGATGCGGAACAGGCCGGAGTCGCGCAGGACATAGGCCCGCGAGTCCCCGATGTGCAGCAGCGCCAGCCGGCTGCCGGAGCGGAGCAGCGCGGTGAGGGTGCTGCCGGTCGCCTCGTCCGCCGAGGGGGCGGCGCGGTGGGCGCGGCGGGCGGCCTCCTCCAGGGCGCCCGGGAGATCCGCCGAGGCCAGGTCCTGGTGCTCCAGGCCCTTGAGCGCGTCGATGGCGGCGGTGGCGGCCGGGCCGCCGCGCGGGCCGTAGCCGTCGGCCACGGCCAGCAGCCGGGGTCCCGCGTAGGCCGCGTCCTGCTGGGCCGGGCGCACCAGGCCCCGGTCGGTCAGGGCGGCGCAGCGCATCGTCAAGGGCGTACGGGATGCGGTCATACCGGTGTCCTTCCGCGTCAGTTGATCGACGAGGAAGGCGGCCAGGTCCCGGCGGGCCGCGGTGTCGGCCTCGACCTGCGCCCAGTACGCGGCGACCGCCCCGGCCGCCGCGGCCGGGGCCAGCTCGCCCACCTCGCGGATGCGGGCCAGCGGCATCCCGAGCCGGCGCAGCCAGGCCACCAGCCGGGCCTGCTCCAGCTGGGCCGGGGCGTAGTGGCGGTAGCCGCTGTGCGGATCGACACGGGCCGGGGTCAGCAGGCCGAGTTCGTCGTAGAGGCGCAGTGCCTTCGGCGAGAGCCGGCAGGCCCGTGCGAACGCCCCGATGGTCAGCAGTTGACCGTCCTCGTACGGCGTCATGCCGTGCCTCCATCCGCCCGTCCGCCCGTCCGTCTTCCTCGTGCCGGACGCCTCGCCCGGCACCGCCGATGCTGGGGCTTGCCCCAAGGACAAGGTCAAACGCCCGGTGCCGCCCCGCCCCGGGCGGCCTGCCCGGCCGGCTTCGCGCGGGCATCCGTCGCCGGTGGCGCCAGCTGGTTGAGCGCCGCGGCGGTCAGCGCCTCCACGCCCATGGTGAGGGTCGGGCGGACGACCGGTACGAAGTGCGGGGAGTGGTTGGACGGGATGTCCTGCGCCAGCCGTCCGGCGGCCAGCGCCGCCTGGAACTCCTCGGGATCCCAGCCGCCCAGCCACCAGTAGTAGAGCGGTGCCCCGGCGGCGGTCGCCAGCAGTCCGGCGTCCTCGCTGCCGGTGGCCGGTTCGTAGGGGAACACCCGCTGGTCGCCGAAGAGTTCGGTGAACGCCTCGTTGACCTGCCGCAGCGTCGCGGAGTCGTTGACGGTGACCGGGAAGGTGTCCAGGACCTCGGTCTCGGGGGCGCGCCCGGCACCGGAGGCGGCGGCCTCGGCCCGTGCGATGCGGTCGACGGCGGCCAGCACCGAGCTGCGCACCGCCTCGTCGAAGGTGCGGATGCTGAGCCGTACGACGGCCCGGTCGGGGATGACGTTGGCGGAGTCCCCGGCGTGGAAGGAGCCGACGGTGACCACCGCCCGGTCCTTCGGCGCGACCTCGCGGGCCACCACGGACTGCACCCGCTGCACGAAGGACGCGGCCATCAGGATCGGGTCGACGGTGGTCTCGGGCCGTGAGCCGTGGCCGCCGGAGCCGTGGAAGGTGATCTCCAGGCTGTCGGCGGCGGCCATGCAGGGTCCGGGGCAGTAGGCGATCAGCCCGGCGGCGAGCGGGGCGACATGCTGGGCCAGCACCACCTCGGGGGTGGGGACCAGGCCCTTGGTGTAGAGGCCGGCGTCGATCATGGCGCGGGCGCCGCCGCCGACCTCCTCGGCGGGCTGGAAGAGCGCGATCAGCGTGCCGGACCAGTGGCCGCGGCCCGCGGCGAGCAGAGCGGCGGCGCCCAGCAGACACGTCACATGGACGTCGTGCCCGCAGGCGTGCATCCGGCCGGGGACCGTGGAGGCGTGGTCCAGGCCGGAGTTCTCGGTGACGGGCAGTGCGTCCATGTCGGCGCGCAGCAGGACCACGGGCCCCGGTCCGTTGCGCAGGACGCCGACGACACCGGTCCCCGCGATGCCGGTGGTGACGTCATAGCCGGCCGCGGTCAGCCGGCGGGCGGCCTCGGCGGCGGTCCGGGTCTCCTGGAAGCCGAGCTCGGGATGCCGGTGCAAATCCTCGTAGAGGGCCACGAGGTCCGGGAGGCGGTCGTCCAGCGGGGCCAGGACGGCGGCCGGTGCGGAGTCGTTGCGGTGCTCGGCGTCATCGGTCGGGCTGGTCGTGCCTGTCGTGTCGCTGTCGCTCATACGCGCATTCGACCATGAACGGCCGCTCCGCATCGAGGGACGGCCCCCGGCATCCCCCGGAGCCGTCCCCTAGGGCCCGTGCCCGGCCGCCGCCGACGAGCCCTGCACGCCACCCCGCCCTTCCCTGGCCGGACTTCGCGGTTGACCCGGAGTCCGCCCGTGACACCGGAGCGCTCGGCTGCAACCGTGGATCACCCCCGGCGACCGGGACCAGCAAGCCCAAGCCGCTGACTGGAGGCTGACGTTGGCCACTTCCCCCGACCGATCGACCGGCGAGCCCCGCGACCTCATGGCTCACCTGATGGACCAGGCCATGGGCCACCTTTTCTCCGCCGCGCTGCGCACCGCGGCGCAGCACCGCATCGCCGACCATCTCGCCGGGGGCCCGCGCACCGCCGGGCAGCTGGCCGCCGCCACCGGCACCCACGCCCCGCATCTGCGCCGCGTGCTGCGCTATCTCGCCACCCGCGGCATCTTCCGGGAGGACACCGCGGGGGCCTTCCGGCTGACGCCGGCCGCCGCCCCGCTGCGCACCGGCGTCCCCGGCTCGCTGCACGACGCGGTCATGATGATGACCGACGACCTCTTCCGGCGGGTCTCGGCCGACCTGCCGGAGTCGGTGCGGGAGGGCGGCACCTCCTTCGAGCGGCTCCACGGGGCGCCCCTCTTCACCCATCTGCAGTCGGATCCGGACACCCGACGGCTCTTCGACGACGGGATGTCGTCGCTGTCCGCACCGGTCGACGAGGCGGTGGCGGCGATCTATCCGTTCCCCGCGACCGGCGGGACGGTCGTGGACGTCGGCGGCGGCCGCGGCGGGCTGCTGCACGCCGTGCTGCGCCGCCATCCGCAGCTGACCGGGGTGCTCTTCGACCAGGCGCCGCCGCTGGCCCACCACCTCCTGGACGGCGACGAGTTGAAGGGCCGCTGGCGCACCCAGGAGGGCGACTTCTTCGCGTCCGTACCGGAGGGCGGGGACGTCTATGTCCTCAAGCAGGTCCTGCACGACTGGCCGGACGAGGCCTGCCGGCGCATCCTGCGCAGCTGCCACGCGGCGATGGCGCCCGGCGGCCGGCTGCTGGTCATCGACTCCGTGCTGCCACCGGGCAACGCCCCGCACTTCGGCAAGACCCTGGACGTGGCGATGATGGCCGTGGTCGACGGGCAGGAGCGCACCGCACAGGAGTTCGCGACGCTGCTGTCGGCCGAGGGCTTCCGGCTGACCCGGGTGCTGCCGACCTCGGCCTTCCCCTCGATCGTGGAGGCGGTCGCCGAGTAGCCGCCGGCCCCGCACGACATCCACCGCCACCCCTCAGGAGCTCTTCCGCGCCATCTGGTGGGTGTGAACCACGGCGCCACTGGATGTCTCAGTGCCCTTGCACGAGCTACGAATTGGCCAAGTTGGACAGCGGGAAACCCGGCCGGCACACGGGGAACGTGCCGACCGGGCCTCTCTCAGGCGCTCAGCGGTTCAGGTCCCGGTGCTCATCCAGCACCCTCAGCGCAGGCATGCGCCGGGGCAATGAGCCCGTACAGCCGGATTCCTTCGGGGGCGTCCCCACGTGCCAGCACGACATACACCAGAGAGCGCGCGCATTCTCCGGGTCCGGTACCGCTTCGCTGCCACAGCGGGGGCACTCCTGCAAGGCATCTCCTAGGCCGAGATATCGAACTCTCCGAGCTTGGCACCGCTGAGGAAGTCGGTCCACTCGACGGCCGTGAACTCAACCACCTCACCGGACAGACTGCTGCGGACCACCACCTTGCCAGGCACGTTGGTTGCCACTTCGACACAGCGTGGATCCTTGTTGTTGTATTGGCATGCGCTGGACGTGCGGAACTCTAAAGCTTTCATCGTGGCTTTCCCCTCTTCTACGTGCCGGGGAAGCGGTCCCCGTGCCGTCTTGCGCCGCCCCTGCCGGGACTCCTGCGAGCCGCGGGAGCAGTTCTCCTCGTGCTGCGTCCGACAACGGCGGAGTTTCAGCGATTGCGGGCCGGCTGGATGGCCGCCTGAGGACTCACAGCCACCCCCTGCGGCCGTGTGCGGCTCATGCAGACGCCTCATCAGCGCCCTGTGCGGTGCTCTCCGCGGCTTCTTCGCTCGGGTGCTGGAGGCGCATGCCGCGCGACTCGGCGACCCTGAGAGCGTCCCTCAGGCACTCAGCGAGACGGAGCCCGGCATACCGCACCTCGGCATACGGAGACAGGGGGGCGTCCAGCACCTTTCGGGCTTCCCTGAGCACGTCCTCACCCATGGCAAGCTGTTCGGCTTCCATCTCGTCAGCCAGCCGGGACAGGTACCCGCCCGCATCATCTGTGCTCAGCAAGCACCGCTTGCCGTCCGTCGTCCAGGGCAGTAACCGGGGCACTTGCCCTGACGCCGCGTCGGCAAGGTCGCGCCGCCGCTGCCGGTCGCCGTCCGTTCTCTCCACCACTCCGGCCCCCTTCGCCACTTTCCATAGGGGGACCGTATGGGCGCTCAGGTGAGCAATCCACGTGCACAGGGGGTTAGTTCGGCGAGGGTTCACAGGGATGTACCACGTTACGCAACACCTACTCGGCAACCCCGAGATGAACAGCCAACTCGCGCATGTCCTGGGTCAGCGTTCGCTTACGGGACCGGAGAATGTCGCTCATCACGTAACGGGCCATGGCTTGATGCGTGATCCATTCACCGGACGTGCGCCGAATCGAGGTGAGGACGTCCATGGCGTCCTGGTGCGCCCCGAGCAGGCCGTGTGCCCGCGCCACGTCCAGCCGGTGGCGGTCCCAGTTGTTCGCGCTGGGCTTGCCGTAGTTGCGTACTGCCTTCTGACTCAACAGCCCGTCGTCAGCGCGCCGGAGCACCCCCCGCGCGTCGCCCATGATGGACAGGTCTTCGACGGCCTTGAGTTCCGCTGTGACGGGTCCGAACGTCGTCCAGTGGGACCGGTAGTCGGTGTGTTCCGCGTCCAGCGCGCTGGCAGCCGTCGCGGCCATTCTGCGGGCTTCCCGCGCTATGTCCGGACGGTTGTTCCGTACTGCTGCAGACGCGACCCTGAGGGAAAGCTCACCCCACACGGCGAGAGCACCCGGCGTGGCCACAGAGAATCGAGGTTCCAGCTCGGACGCTGTGACGGTGGCAAGCTGTTCGCTCTCATCGAAGCGGTCTTGCCTCAGCAGCAACCAGCACATGCCGACAACTCCCGTTGCGGCAAGTTGCGTCTTCCCCACCTCGCGAGCAAGGCGAATGGCCTCGGACAGCGCGTGGTACGCCATGTCATATTGCCGGACCTGCGTCAGGTACTTTCCTGCCAACCCGAGCGCCTGAGCGCGCACGATCAAGGCGTGCTGCCGCTCTTCGCCCTCAAAGGCGCACACGGCAGTCTCAGTGGAGCGCAGCAGTCCCGGAAGTCTCTTCGCCACGGAGCTGTACCGATCGGCGTGGTACAGCGCGTGCCCGTCTTCCATCTCTCGCCGCAAGACCGAAAGCTCGCCGGCCTCCCCGTGGTCCGTCAGCGGCGCCGAGAGGCCGATGGGGGGCATGAGCGCACGTCGAAGCCCAGCGAGATACCGGCGGTTCGCCTCGTCGCCCAGAACGGGCTTCGCTGCCTCCGTGACGATCAGCGCTGACGTGGACGCCCCCAGCGCGCGAGCAAGGGCGTGCAGCGTCTCCACCCGCGCGTCCCCGCCCTGCTCCACCTTGCGGACCGTACTCAGCGAGAGGTCTGCTGCTTCGGCCAAAGCCTCTTGGCTCAGTCCGGCTGTGCGCCGGTACTTCCGAACGTTGTCAGCCAACCCTGTGGACATGGGCTCACCGTCCCCTCAGCGACAAGCGTATGCCCGCTATAGCTGCACGACGCGCCTCAGTCAACCCTGGCCTTGCACCAGCGCGACGCAGCGGCCCCGCACGACACGCCGCCCCCCGCTCCCCTCGTTGGTGGCAGGGGCCGCCCGCGCTGTACTGAGGGCGGCCGCTCCGGCCGACGAGAGGAGCCGAGGTGCCGGTCCGCATGCGGGCGCGCCGGCGCGACGAGCAGCACCGCGCCGCCACCCCGCTGGAGCTCTTCTTCGACCTGTGTTTCGTCGTGGCGATCGCCCAGGCGGGCCGGCAGCTGGCGCATGCGCTGGCCGAGGGGGATCCGGGCCACGGCCTCTTCGGCTATCTGATGCTCTTCTTCGCCATCTGGTGGGCGTGGATGAACTTCAGCTGGTTCGCCTCGGCCTACGACACCGACGACCCGCTCTACCGCGTGGTGACGCTCGTCCAGATGGCGGGGGTGCTGATCCTGGCGGCCGGTGTGCCGCGGGCCTTCGCCGGGAGCGACTTCACCCTGGTGTGGTGCGGGTTCGTGGTGATGCGGCTGGCGATGGTCGCCCAGTGGCTGCGGGCCGCGCACGGCAGCCGGGGCGCGGAGCGGCGCACCGCGCTGTCCTACGCCCTGGGGGTGACGGTGTGCCAGGTCGGCTGGCTGGGGCTGCTGCTCCTGCCGGAGGGGGACGTGCCCTGGGTGTTCGTGAGCGTGGGAGCGCTGGAGCTGGCCGTCCCCGGGCTGGCCGAGCGGGCCTGGCAGACCAGCTGGCATGCCCATCACATCGCGGAACGCTACGGCCTGTTCACCATCATCGTGCTGGGCGAGACGATCGCGGCGGCCACCCTGGCCGTGCAGTCGGCGCTGGACGAGCACGACGAGCTGAGCGCGCTGCTGCCGCTCGCGGGCGGCGGGCTGCTGCTGGTCTTCGCCGCGTACTGGATCTATTTCGCCGTGCCCATCCACCGCCACCTGCGCGCGAACCGTCAGGCGTTCCTGTGGGGCTACGGCCACTACCTCGTGTTCGGCTCGGCGGCCGCGGTCGGCGCGGGCATCGAGGTCGTGGTGAGGGAGTCGTCCGGCCGGGCGCAGCTGTCGGCGTTCGGGGCGGCCGCGTGCGTCACGGTGCCCTATGCGCTGTTCCTGTGCACGGTGTGGCTGATCCACTCCCGGCACCACAAGCGCGGCGCGGCCCAGCAGCTGGTGCTGCCGGTGTCGGCGCTGCTGGTCCTGGCGTGCACCCTCGCCGGGCGCGCGGCGGTGCCGGTGGCGGGTTCGGTGGCCGCCGCGACCGTCGCGGCCGGCGTCCACCTCACGTCCCGTCAGGGCGCGGCACCGGTGGAGTAGCCGGAGCCCCGCGTCGTCACCCGTCTCGGGGATCGCCCCGTCACCGATCTCCGGGAGCGGCCCGGACACCCCCGGCGGCCGCCCTCCCCCGGGCGCGTCGCGCCGCTCCGCCATAAGCGTGCCGAACGGCCGTACAGCCCCGCCCCCGCCCTGATTCTGCATCAGATCGAGCCATCTTCGTCCCCCGGCCGGGCGAGGGCCCGCCACCAGCGCGGCCCGCGTACCGGCCCGGGCGCCCGGTCCGTCCACGGCCCGTCAATTACCCACCAATGGACCCCACTTCCCTGCGCTTCACACCCGTGTTCGCCGTGGGGCACAGGGGCCAGCGGAGGCGCACCGACGCCGACGCGGTAGGGTGCAGATTGCCCTTTTTATGACAGGGAGTGGCCCTGTGGGAGAACCACCGAAAGCCCCGGGCAGACCGCCGTCCGTACTGGAGGAGACGCCAGCCATGGCCCGCCATGCTCAGTCCCGCGCGCGGACGAGACTGTCCCGGCGCAGCAAGGCCGTGAGCGGTCTCGCCGTCTCCACCCTGGTCGGGACCGCCCTGTGGGCGTGGCCGGCCTCGGGGGACGATCACAACGGCGGGACCGACGCCAAGAGCACCACGTCCGCGACGGCTTCCGGCCCGGACACGCCACGTACTCCCGCGGCCGCGCCGAAAACCGCCCCGAACGCCGCACCGAACGGTCCCGCCGGCCGGCAGATCCCCGGCCTCAGCGACGCCGCCAGGAAGCGGATACCGGCCAACTCCCGGCAGGTTCTGGTCGTCACCGGCAAGGGCATGGACTCCTTCCAGTCCCGTGTCGTCCTCTACACCCGGGCGGAGGGTTCGCAGGACTGGGTGCCGGGCCCCGTCTGGGGCGCGCACAACGCCGCCCACGGCTGGACCGACGACCACCGCTACGGCGACCTGCGCTCCCCCATCGGGGTCTTCGCGCTCACCGACGCCGGCGGCCGGCTGGCCGCCCCCGCGGGCACCCGGCTGCCCTACGACCGCAACAACAGCTTCGTCGCCAACGGCACCGGGGTGGACGGCGAGCCGCTGGCCGGCGCCTTCGACTACGTCATCGCCATCAACTACAACCGGGAGCCCGGCACCTCCCCCCTGGACAAGCAGCGGCCATGGGGCGACGCCAAGGGCGGCGGGGTGTGGCTGCACGTCGACCACGACGGCCCCACCCAGGGCTGTGTGAGCCTCAAGCCCAAGGTGATGCGGGAACTGCTGCGCAGCCTCGACCCGAGCCTGCACCCGGTGATCGTGATGGGACCGGCCGATTACTGAGCAGCCACCGGGCGCGCCGCACCCCGCGGGGCCGCAGGACGCCCTGACCGACGTCCTCGGCCTCCGGGTCGGCCACGCCCAGCGGACCGGCGACGGGCACCTGAGCGGCACCACCGTCGTGCTGGCTCCCGACGGCGGCGCCGTCGCGGCCGTGGAGGTACGCGGCGGCGGGCCCGGCACCCGGGAGACCGACGCGCTGGACCCGCGCAACCTCGTCCAGCGCATCGAGGCGGTCGTCCTGACCGGCGGCAGCGCCTTCGGTCTTGACGCGGCGTCGGGTGTCGTCGCCTGGCTGGAGGAACAGGGCCGCGGCTTCCGCGTGGGGCCCGACCCCGCCCAGGTCGTCCCGGTCGTGCCGGCCGCGGCCCTGTTCGACCTCGGGCGCGGCGGCGACTGGCGGGCCCGTCCGGACGCCGCGCTGGGCCGGGCGGCGGTCACGGCCGCGGCGGTCACCGCGCCGGGCGGCCCGGTGGTCGAGGGCAACACGGGCGCCGGCACGGGCGCGGTGGCCGGCGGCCTCAAGGGCGGCATCGGCACCGCGAGCGCGGTCCTCCCGTCGGGCACCACCGTCGCCGCGCTGGCCGCCGTCAATGCCGCGGGCTCCGTCGCCGACCCCCGCACCGGCGCCCTCTACGGCCGGCTGTACGAGGGCGGCACCGCCCTGCCCGCCCCCGGGGTGCACGCGGCCGCGCTGCGCCGGCTGGCCGAGGCCACGGAGAGGTCCCGGGCCCGTTCGGCCGCGTCCGTCCGCCCGCCCCTCAACACCACCCTGGTGGTGGTCGCCACCGACGCCGCCCTCACCCGCGCCCAGGCACACAAACTCGCCGGCACCGCGCACGACGGGCTGGCCCGCGCCATCCGCCCCGTCCATCTGCTGTCCGACGGCGACACCGTCTTCACCCTGTCCACCGCCGCCCGCCCGCTCGTGCCCGAAGAGGCCCTCACCGACGCCGCCTTCGGCATCCACGCGGAGGCCGGGGCGCTGAACGAGATCCTCTCCGCCGGCGCGGACGTGGTCACCCGGGCCGTGGTCCGGGGCGCCCTGGCGGCGGAGACGGTGGACGGCCCCGGCGGCCTCTTCCCGTCCTACCGCGACCTCTACGGGGCGGACTGAGCCGGCCTCGCCCGCTCACTCGTACCGGTGAGGCGGACCGGCTCCGGGACCGTCCGCCGCGGACCGCGCCACCACGGCACACCGCGGCCGGTCACACGCCCACGGCCCCCAGCACCGACCCCGCCGCGTACGTCACACCCATCGCCAGCGCGCCGCCCGCGACGTTGCGCAGGATCGCGCGGCGCACCGGTGCGGCGCCCAGCCGGGCGCTGCTCCAGCCGCACAGTGCCAGCGCCGCCAGCACCGCGAGCACCGCGATCCACAGCCGTTGTCCGGTGGGCGGCAGCACGATCGCCAGCAGCGGCAGCAGCGCCCCCACCGTGAACGCGAGGAAGCTCGCCCCCGCCGCATGCCAGGGGTTGGTCAGCTCGTCGGGGTCGATGCCCAGCTCCACCTCGGCATGGGCCCGCAGCGCGTCGTGCTCGGTGAGCTGCTCGGCGACCTCCCGGGCCAGCCGGCCGTCCAGTCCCTTGTCCTCCAGCATCTCCGTCAGCTCGGTGAGTTCGGCCTGCGGCTCGGTCGCCAGCTCCCGCTTCTCCATCGCCAGCGCGGCCTTCTCCGAGTCCCGCTGGGTGGAGACCGAGACGTACTCGCCGGCCGCCATCGACATGGACCCGGCCAGCAGCCCCGCCAGCCCCGCCGTCAGCAGCGCGGCCCGTGCGTCGGTGGCGCCGGCGACCCCGACGACCAGTCCGGCGGTGGACACGATGCCGTCGTTGGCGCCGAGGACCGCGGCCCGCAGCCAGTTGAGCCGGCTGCCGAGTCCGCCGCCGTGCGCCTCGTCGTGCTCCGGTGTCTGCACAGTCACCGGCCGAGCCTCTCATCCGCACCGGCCGTGGTCGCGCCCGACGCCCCCGCGCCACCGCGAATTGGCCGGTGGTAGAAACGGCTTTATGCCCGCACCACCCCCCTCCCCCTCTCCCCAGCACCCGCCGCCCACGCTCGTCCAGCCGGCTCCCCGTGCACCCGCACCACGCCGCCGACTGTGGTGGCACCGGCTGATATTCGGGCTGTGGTACCGGCCGGTGGAGGTGCTGGACGAGGCACGGGACCGCAGCGCCTGGAGCGCGGCGGTGCTGCTGTCGCTGATCAGCGGCGGCATCGGGGTGGTGTCGATGGACGCCTTCCACACCCAGTGGGCCGCCGACCGGACCGCGGCGCTGCAACTCGTCGGGCTGGCCGAGGCGGGGGTGCTCACCGCCAGCCTCGCCCTGGGCGCGGTCGCCCACGCCATCGCCCGCACGCTCGGCGGCATAGGCCGCTTCGCGCCGACCGCGAGCCTGTTCATCGTCCTGTTCTGGGTGACGGATCTGCCGCGGCTGGCGATCGCCGCCTGGCTGCCGACCGACGCCACCTTCGTGCAGGCCGCGACCTGGACCACCTGGGGCTTCGGCTACCTTCTGGCGGTCCTGCTCATACGGGGCCAGCACCATCTGTCGACGTGGAAGTCGACGGCCGCCGTATCGGTGCAGATGCTGACCGCGCTGGCCCTGCTGAGGCTGGGCCCGGGCCGCTGAGCCGCCCGGTGCGCCCGGCCGGCCGCCGCCTCAACTGGGGCTGGTCAACTGCCGGACGAGCCCCTCGAACGCGGTGCGCTCGGCCTCGCTCAGCTCCACGCACTCCGACGGCGGACCGGCCGGACCGGTCTGCCGCGGCACCGCACCGAGCAGCTCCGGGCGGCCGGGCAGGGCGTCCGGTCCCGGCCACGCGGAACGCCCCCGCGGCGCGTAGCGGGTCCGCATCTCCTGCTGGTCGCGCCACATGGCCGCCTCGTACCGGCCCCGGCGCAGCATTCTGATCAGCCCGGCGGTCCAGACGACGGCCAGTGCGAAGAGCACGCCGAGGCCGATCTGCTGCACAATCGAGACGGGGAGCATGCGGTCCTCCCGGACGGATGAGGCGCTGGGCTCACGCCAGTAGACACCACGCCTCAGGACTTTCGACAGGGGATCTTGGGACTTAAGTCCTGAAGTGACGCATCTCCTATGGCATTTCGCTACATTTCCGGCTCGACACCTTCCTGCGGTGGCCCGGGTCGCCACCCTGGCAGGTGCCGTCCCACGCCGTTGGACAAGCCGGAGCCTTCCCCCCGGCGAAAATCGTCCCGGACGATGGCGGCACCCGTCCGCGACGTGAGGAGAACGCCCCGTGCCGCAGCCACCCCGGCCGCCCGCCGCCGCCTCGCCATCCCCTGCCGCCGGCCCGCCCGGTGAGCCGCCCGCCCGCGCCCTGGAGGGCATCCTCGTCGCGGACTTCAGCCGGGTGCTGGCCGGGCCGCTGGCCGCCGCGACGCTGGCCGACCTCGGCGCCGAGGTGATCAAGGTGGAGCGGCCGGGCACCGGCGACGACACCCGCGCCTGGGGCCCGCCGTTCGCCCCCGGCCCCGAGGGCCCGGAGCCGGACGGCAGCGGCCCGCGGCAGCACGGCACCGCGGCGTATTTCGACGCCGCGAACCGCTCCAAGCGCGGCCTGGCCCTGGACCTGGGCGATCCGGACGACGCGGCCGCGGCCCGCGAGTTGGCCCGGCGGGCCGACGTACTGATCGAGAACTTCCGCCCCGGCTCGCTCGCCCGTTACGGCCTGGACCACACCGCCACCCGGGCCGCCAACCCCGGCCTGGTGCACTGCACCATCACCGGCTTCGGCGCCGGCCCGGGTGCCCTGCTGCCCGGCTACGACTTCGTCGTCCAGGCCGTCGGCGGGCTGATGAGCCTCACCGGCGAGCCCGGCGGGACGCCCCTGAAGACCGGCGTCGCGCTGGTGGACGTGCTGACCGCGAAGGACGCCACCACCGGCATCCTGGCGGCGCTGCGGCACCGCGACCGCACCGGGGAGGGCCAGCTGCTGGAAGTGAATCTGCTCTCATCGCTGCTGGGTTCGCTGGTCAATCAGGCGTCCGGCCACCTGGCCACCGGCCGCGATCCGGGCCCCATGGGCAACCGCCATCCGAGCATCGCCCCGTACGAGACGCTGGCCTGCCGGGACGGGGAACCGCTCGCGGTGGCGGCGGGCAACGACCGGCAATTCCGGGCGCTGACGCAGACGCTGGGCGCACCGGAGCTGGCCGATGACATCCGGTTCGTCCGCAATCAAGATCGCGTACAAAACCGTACAGAACTCATCAAAGCACTCGAAAACCTACTGGCTGCCGACACGCCGCAGGGCTGGTCCGAGCGACTGTCCGCGGCGTCGGTCCCCTGCGGCCCGGTCAACACCCTCTCCGGGGCGCTGGCGTTGGCCACGCGGCTCGGGCTCGATCCGGTGACCCCGGTGGGCGAGGGCCGGATCCCCCAAGTCACCAGCCCTCTCCGCCTCTCGGGGACTCCGGTGACCCAACCCTTCGCTCCACCCCGCCTGGACGAACACGGCCCGGCGCTGCGAACCTGGCTCTCAGGGTCGGCCGACCACCCCCTACCGCCACGCACGTGATCTTCCTCACAAGCGGGCCGCACCCGCAACCGAATCCGCCCACTCGTGCTGTTTATCAGCACGGAACCACAACCCCCCCTGTATGGAGCAGCTCGTGACAACGCCGGACAACCCCGCGCCCGCTCGGTCCCGCACCCCGCACCAGCTGCTCCTGTCGGACGAGCAGCCGGCGCCCGGTACGCCGCACCGGCACCGCCGGATGCGCCGCACGCTCGCCGTGACGGCCCTGTTCGCGGCGGGTGCGCTGTCCCTGTCCGCCTGTGGTGGGGACGCCTCGGCCGGGGGCAATGACGACGGCAAGAACGGCCAGGCCGCCGCCGACGCCGCGGCCGCCAAGAACGCCTCCGACGCCAAGATCAAGGTCTCGTCGGACGACGGCGCCACCAACGCCAGCATCAACGACACCGGGGTGAAGGTCACCGGCGGCAAGTTGACCGAGGTGAAGCTCACCGACCCGGCCGGCAAGGACGTCGCCGGTGCCATATCGCCCGACGGCTCGTCCTGGAAGCCGGGCGTGCAGCTGGAGCGCGGCACCAAGTACCGGATCGTGGCGAAGGCCAAGGACTCCAAGGGCCGGGCCGCCACCGAGAACTCCTCCTTCACGACGGTCTCCAACGCCAACAGCTTCATCGGCTCCTACACCCCCGACGACGGCAAGACCGTCGGCGTCGGCATGCCGGTGTCGTTCAACTTCGACAAGGCGATCACCAACAAGAAGGACGTCCAGTCCCACATCACGGTGACCTCCAGCAGCGGCCAGAAGGTCGTCGGCCACTGGTTCGGCGCCCAGCGCCTGGACTTCCGGCCGCAGGACTACTGGAAGGCCGGCTCCAAGGTCACCATGAAGATCGACCTGGACGGGGTCAAGGGCGGCCAGGGCATCTCCGGCGTCCAGTCCAAGACGGTGTCCTTCACCATCGGGCGCTCGCAGGTCTCCACGGTCGACATGAACACCCAGCAGATGACGGTCAAGCGGGACGGCAAGACCTACAAGACCATCCCGATCTCCGGCGGCAGCCCCGAGCACCCGACCTACAACGGCCAGATGGTGATCTCGGAGAAGTTCGAGCAGACCCGGATGGACGGCTCGACCGTCGGCTTCAAGAACGACGACGGCAAGGGCGAGTACGACATCCCTGACGTCCCGCACGCCATGCGGCTGTCGGCCTCCGGCACCTTCATCCACGGCAACTACTGGGGCGCCTCGTCGGTGTTCGGCAACTCCGGCACCAGCCACGGCTGCGTCGGTCTGCGCGACCAGAAGGGCGGCGGCGGTGACACCCCGGGCAAGTGGTTCTTCAACGAGTCGCTGATCGGCGACGTCGTCATCGTCAAGAACTCGAAGGACCAGACCGTCAAGCCGGACAACGGCCTCAACGGCTGGAACATGTCGTGGTCCGAGTGGCAGGCGGGCAGCGCGGCCTGACGGCGGCGTCTGCGGCGGACAGCTGAAGGCGGTGGCCGGCTCCCCTGGGGGGGCCGGCCACCGCCTTTCGTCGTTCTCCCGCCCTTCGTCGTTCTTCGCACCCGTCAGAGCACATCCCGCAGGAGCAGACACAGGGCGACGGCCAGCGGATAACAGCCGACACCTGCCCAGGTGAGGGCCGGGCGCGAGACCCGCCG
The DNA here is from genome assembly GCF_036227565.1 of Streptomyces sp. NBC_01454. Taxonomy (NCBI): domain Bacteria; kingdom Bacillati; phylum Actinomycetota; class Actinomycetes; order Kitasatosporales; family Streptomycetaceae; genus Streptomyces; species Streptomyces sp. NBC_01454. Next base: position 4,807,338 of record NZ_CP109460.1, on the reverse strand, counting down.
CCCGTACCGGACGCGGCATGCCGGGGCCCGCACCGTCCTGTCCTCGCGGTGCGGGCCCCGGCACGTTCCCGGGAAGCGGGGGTCAGGCGGTGACCGTCACGCCGGTGCCGTCGGGGGTGGGGGTGTCCGTCGGGCGGGTGTGCGGGCGTCGGAGGAGGCCCTTGAGGAGGATGACCAGGGCGGTGCCGGCGCACGTGCCCGCGGCGATGGCGAGCAGGTAGAGGAACGGCTGGCCGATCAGGGGGACGACGAAGATGCCGCCGTGCGGGGCACGGAGGGTGCAGCCGAAGGCCATCGAGAGGGCGCCGGTGATCGCGCCGCCGGCCATCGCCGAGGGGATGACCCGCAGCGGGTCGGCGGCGGCGAAGGGGATCGCGCCCTCGGTGATGAAGGAGGCGCCGAGCACCCAGGCCGCTTTGCCGTTCTCCCGCTCGGCCCTGGTGAAGAGCCGGCCGCGCACGGTCGTGGCCAGTGCCATCGCCAGCGGCGGGACCATTCCGGCCGCCATGACCGCGGCCATGACCTTCAGGCTGCCCTCGTTGGGGTTGGCGAGGCCGCCGACCGCGAAGGCGTAGGCGACCTTGTTCAGCGGGCCGCCGAGGTCGAAACACATCATCAGGCCGAGCAGCGCGCCCAGGATGACCGCGTTGGCGCCGGTGAGGCCGGACAGCCAGTCGGTCAGCCCCTTCTGCAGTGCGGCGATCGGCTTGCCGACCACCAGGAACATCAAAAAGCCCACGACCGCCGAGGAGATCAGCGGGATGACCACCACCGGCATGATGCCCCGCAACGGCGCCGGGATGCGGACCCGTTGGATCGCCGTCACCACCGCCCCCGCCAGCAGACCGGCTATCAGCCCGCCCAGGAAGCCCGCGTTGACGGTGAGCGCGATGGCCCCGCCGACGAAGCCCGGGACGAGGCCGGGGCGGTCGGCCATGCCGTAGGCGATGAAGCCGGCCAGGACGGGGACGAGGAAGCCGAAGGCGACGCTGCCGATCTGGAAGAGCAGGGCCGCCCAGCTGCCGGACTCGGTCCACAGGAAGTGGTCGGCGACGGACGGCGCCTTGTTGACCGTGTAGCCGCCGAGGGCGAAGGCGAGCGCGATGAGCAGCCCGCCCGCGGCGACGAACGGCACCATGTAACTGACGCCCGTCATGAGCCACTTACGGAGCCGGGTGGCGAAGCCGTCGCCCGCTTCGGCGTCCTTGTCCATGGGGGCGGCGGCTCGCGCCGGGGCGCTCGCCTCGCCGTGGGCGGCCTTCCGGCGCACCTCGGCGATGAGTTCGGCGGCACGGCCGATGCCCGCCTTCACCCCGACGTCGACGGTCGGCTTCCCGGCGAACCGCTCCTTGTCCCGTACCTCGACGTCATGCGCGAAGATCACGCCGTCCGCGGCCGCGACCAGCTGCGGGTCGAGCCGCTGGAACCCGGCCGAGCCCTGGGTCTCGACGGCCACCTCGACGCCGGCGGCCTTCCCGGCCTTCTCCAGCGACTCAGCGGCCATGTAGGTGTGCGCGATGCCGGTGGGGCAGGAGGTGACGGCGACGATCCGGAACGGGGCCGGGGCGGGGCGGCCGGCGGGCTCGCCGCTCGTCGACGCGGTCTCCGCCGCCGGTTCCGCTTCCGCCGGTTCCGCTTCTGCCGGTTCCACTTCTGCCGGTTCCACTTCCTCCTGATCCGCTGCTGCCTGATCTGCCGTCGGTGCCGCCTCCGCCTGCTCGGCCGCCGGTTCGGCCGTGGGCTCGTCCCCGCGGATGAGTGCCGCCGTACGCTCCGGTTCGGTGGCCGAGCGCAGCGCGCCGGTGAAGGTCTCGTCCATCAGCTGCCGGGCGAGGGCCGACAGGATCGACAGATGGTCCGCGTCGCCGCCCGCCGGGGCCGCGATCAGGAAGATCAGGTCGGCCGGGCCGTCCGGCGCACCGAAGTCGATACCGGCGGCGCTGCGCCCGAAGGCCAGCGTCGGCTCGGTGACGTGGGTACTGCGGCAGTGCGGAATGCCGATCCCGCCGTCCAGCCCCGTCGGCATCTGGGCCTCGCGTGTGGCCACATCGGCGAGGAAGCCCGCCAGGTCGGTGACCCGGCCGGCGGCGACCATCCGTTCGGCCAGGGACCGCGCGGCGGCGTCCTTCGTTTCGGCGGACAGGTCGAGGTCGACCAGTTCCCCGGTGATCAGCTCACTCATCGCGGGCTCCCTTGCGCGCGGCACCGCCGTGGGGGCGGTGGGGACGGAACGGGGGGTGGCTGGGGGCAGGCACCGGCGGGGCGAGCGGCGGTGATGCGCCCGGCTCCGCGGTCGGCGGTCATGGCGACGGCTCCGTCAGCAGCCGGTCGAGGGGGACGTCACCGGTGACCGTGACCGCCGCCGTCTCCAGATCGGCCGGCGTCGGCATCAGGCTGCCGGGCAGCTGGACGGCGGCCGCACCGTGCGCCACCGCGGCGGCCAGCGCGGCCGGTCCCCTGCCGCCCGCCGTGAGAAAGCCGGCCAGCGAGGCGTCGCCCGCGCCGACATTGCTGCGGACGGCGGCGACCGGGGCACTGCCGTAGTGGACGCCGTCCTCGTCGACCAGGAGCTGGCCGTCCGCCCCGAGGGAGGCCAGGACGGCGCGGGCACCCCGGGCGCGCAGCTCCTCGGCGGCCTTGACCGCGTCGCCGAGGGTCGCCAGCGGGCGGCCGACGGCCTGCGCCAGCTCCTCGGCGTTCGGCTTGACGACGTCCGGGCGTTCGCCCAGCGCCGCCACCAGCGACGGGCCCGAGGTGTCCAGGGCGATCCGGGCGCCGGCGCGGTGGGCGCGGGCGACCAGCTCCGCGTACCACTCGGGCGCCAGTCCGCGCGGCAGGCTGCCGCAGCAGGCGATCCAGTCGACTCCTGCCGAACGCTCGCCGGTCCTGCGCAGCAGCGCCTCCGACTCCTCGTGCGTGAGCTCCGGCCCGGGCGCATTGATCTTGGTGAGGGTGCCGTCGGGCTCGGCGACCGAGATGTTGGAGCGGGTCTGACCCGCCACCGGCACCCTCGCCACCTCGATGCCCTCGGCCCCCAGCAGCCCCGCCAGCGCCGCACCGGCGGGACCGCCCAGCGGCAGGACGGCCAGCGTGCGGTGTCCGGCCGCGGCGACCGCCCGCGAGACATTGACGCCCTTGCCGCCGGGGTCGATCCGGTCGGCGGTCGCCCGGAGCACGGCCCCGCGGTCCAGCGCCGGGATCTCGTACGTACGGTCCAGGCTGGGGTTGGGGGTGACGGTGAGGATCATGCGCGTACTACTTCCGTGCCCGCGCGCTCGATGGCGAGGGCGTCGTCGGGGCTCAGGCCGGTGTCGGTGATGAGCAGGTCCACGTCCGACAGCTCGCCGAAGCGGGCGAAGTGCGTCTGCCCGAATTTGGCGGAGTCGGCGAGGAGGACGACGCGGCGGGCGGCGGCGATCAGCGCCCGCTTCACGGCGGCCTCCGCGAGGTCGGGGGTGGTCAGTCCGCCGTCGGGGGAAAAGCCGTTGGCCGCCAGGAACAGCACATCGGCATTGATCTCGCGGTAGGCACGCAGCGCCCAGTCGTCGACCGCGGCCCGGGTACGGTGCCGGATCCGGCCGCCCACGAGATGGAGGGTGAGGCCGGGGTGGTCGGCCAGCCGCGCGGCGACCGGCAGGCCGTGCGTGACGACGGTCAGCTCGGCCTCCAGCGGGATCTCGGCGGCGAGCCGGGCAGCGGTCGTACCGGCGTCCAGGATCACGCTCCCGGAGCTGCCGATACCGCCCTCGCCCCCGGGGAGCTCGGCGAGTGCGGCCCGGGCGATGCGCTGCTTCTCGTCGGCGGCGACGGCGTCCCGCTCGGCGAGGTCGGGCTCGAAGTCCAGGCGGCCGGCCGGAATGGCCCCGCCGTGCACCCTGCGCACCAGACCGGCCCGGTCCAGCGCCTTCAGATCGCGCCGCACGGTCTCGGCGGTGACCTGGAACTCCTCCGCCAGGGAGAGCACATCGACCCGCCCGCCTTCACGGGCGAGCCGCAGGATCTCCTGCTGACGTTCCGGTGCGTACATCTGCGTCTGTGTCCGTTCCATGCCCGAACCTGTGGTTTCAGCTGGATGCTACGCCCGGAGTTCGAGAAAGTAAACGGAAGTGGGCTTCAGGCAGACTCAAACGGACATTGCGCGGGACGGCGGCGGGCGGGTTTGGTGAGCCCTGCGGCCTGGGGATGGCAGGGCGGCCGCCCGCTTTTGCCCCCGCCTCCCGACCTCTGGCCCCCGGCTCCCGGCTTCCGGCCGCCCGGCTCCCGGACACACAAGAGCCCCGACGCCGAAACGGCACCGGGGCTCATCCTCCACAGGTCCTGCCTCGGGCAGGCGCGCTCGCCCGCGGGCTATGCGGCCGCGTCGAATCCGGTGTCGCGCGCCATCCGCTTCAGCTCCAGCAGCGCGTGCTTCTCTATCTGGCGGATCCGCTCGCGGGTCAGGCCGTGCTGCTTGCCGACCTCGGTCAGGGTGCGCTCACGGCCGTCCTCGATGCCGTAGCGGGCCTTGATGATCGAGGCGGTGCGGTGGTCGAGCCGGTCTATCAGGTCCTCCAGCTCCTCGCTGCGCAGCAGCGTCAGGACGGACTGCTCGGGCGAGGCCGCGGAGGTGTCCTCCAGCAGGTCGCCGAACTGGGTGTCGCCGTCGTCGTCCACCGACATGTTGAGGCTGACCGGGTCGCGCGCCCAGTCGAGGACGTCGGTGACACGGGCGGGCGTGGAGCCCAGCTCGCCGGCGACCTCCGCCGGCTCCGGGTCACGGCCGTTCTCACGGTTGAACTCGCGCTGCACCCGGCGTATCCGGCCCAGCTCCTCCACGAGGTGCACGGGCAGCCGGATCGTGCGCGACTGGTCGGCGATGGAACGGGTGATGGCCTGGCGGATCCACCACGTCGCATACGTCGAGAACTTGAAGCCCTTGGCGTAGTCGAACTTCTCCACGGCACGCACCAGACCGGCGTTGCCCTCCTGGATCAGATCGAGCAGGGGCAGCCCGGCGCGCGGATAGCGGCGGGCGACCGCGACCACCAGCCGGAGGTTGGAGCGGATGAAGACGTCCTTGGCCCTGGCACTCTCCCCGGCCAGCGCCTCCAGCTCCTCGGGGCTGGCACCTGCGGCATTGCCGTCGGTGACCTCCCCGTCCAGGATCTGCTGGGCGTAGACGCCCGCCTCGATGGTCTGGGACAGCTCGACCTCCTTGGCGGCGTCGAGGAGTGGTGTACGCGCGATCTCGTCGAGGTACATGCCGACCAGGTCGCGGTCGGCGATCTCCCCGCCTATTGCGCGAACACTGTTGGCCCCGTCAGAAGCGCTGCTGCTGTCCTGACGCCGGGCGACGGCACGGGTTGCCATGCGTGTGCTCCCTTTGCGATGAGTCGGTCGCGGGACGGTGGAGCGGGCCCGATCGTCCATCGGAGGCCGATGCTTGCCGAGCGGCCCGTCCGAAGGAAACAACGGCTGGAATCCGGACAGAATTCCCGCGGCGCCCCGCTATTTTTCTGATCATGCAGTACCCTGCGACGCCATCCAGGGAGGGCTCATGCTGCAAGGACACGGGGAAGTGCAGGTCACAGCGGGCACCGAAGCGGACCTGCCGGCCCTTACCGATCTTTACAATCACTACATTCGCGAGACCTGCATCACGTTCGACACGGAACCCTTCACCCCCGAACAGCGCCGCCCGTGGTTGCTCTCCCACCCCCAAGACGGCCCGCACCGGCTTCTGGTTGCCCAGGAGGCGACAGACCGGACGAAAGACCCGCACAACGGGCCGACGGACGGCTCCCGCGGCACTCCCGCGGCCGCCGACGCCGGTCCCCCGGGAGGCGCCCTGCTCGGTTACGCGACCAGCAGCGCGTTCCGCCCGAAGGCCGCCTACGCCCCCTCCGTCGAGGTCACCGTCTACTGCGCGCCGCACGCCACCGGCCGGGGCGTCGGCACGCTGCTGTACAAGGCCCTGTTCGAGGCGCTGGCCGACGAGGACGTCCATCGCGCCTACGCCGGGATCACCCAGCCGAACGAGACCTCCACCCGCCTCCACACCCGTTTCGGCTTCCGGCACCTCGGCACGTACACGGAGGTGGGCCGCAAGTTCGGCCGCTACTGGGACGTGGCCTGGTACCAGAAGGACCTGGGCTGAACCGGCCCGCACCGTCCGGCACAAGTCGGGCACAAGCCGGGCGCAAGCGGACAGGGACGGACCGCCCGCCGGGCCCCTGCCGCCGCTCCGGTTGACGCGGACGGCCCCCGGGTGTCGCCTGGACAGGAGGCAGCGGGGCAACCGAGAGGAGCCCGTCATGGACCGGATCGCTCAGCGGCACGGCGCACGGGCCGCCCGCTCGCACGGCACCGTGGAGACCGAACACGGCGCGACGACCCAGGCCACCGACCGGGCCGGCTCCCCGCAGCGGGCCCCGGGAACGACCGGGATGGCGGGAATGCCCGGACGCATCCCGGCGAAGGTGTCGCTGCCGATCATCACCGCGCTCGCCTTCGGCCTCTTCACCATCTTCCGCACCCACACCGACGGCACCAAGGGCGGTCCGGCCATGCTGTACGGGCTGACCGCGTTCGTGGTCTCCGGGGCACTCGGGCTGGTGGTGGCCCACTTCCAGTCGTCCATGCTCACCGAGACCCGGGCGATCGCCTACGGGGTGGTCTTCGGCGGCTCGCTGGGCTGGTGCTACAGCCTCGGCGGGGAAGCCATCCTCAAGTCGTGCGCCTTCGGCTTCACCATGGGCGCCGTGATGTTCGTCGTCTCGCTCTACGTCTTCCGCACCCACCGCGTCCGCGAGCCGCACGGCGAACACCGCCCCCACAAGGCTCACCGGCCCCACGACCTCCCGGTCGCCACCCACTGAGACACCGGGAGCAGCCGCCCTCACCACTCATCCAACCCTCACCACTCATCCGTCATTGACGCTCCATCCGTCATTGACGGGACGACTCCGGCGCCGCCATGCCGCCTCCGCCGCATGGCGCGCGACCACCTCGGGGTCGGTCACCTCCACGGCCCGCCCGGCCACCCTGACGTCACCGTCAGGGTGTCCGGCGTCCCGCCCCGGCACGTGACACCGCCGGCCGGCGGACCCAACTTCCCACCCTGAACGGCAAGTTGAGAGCAGCCGTACCCGAACTCCCCCTCGACGACTCGGAGTTCAGCCACATCCCTCCCTCAGCCGACGCGGCCACATCGCACCGCGCCCACCCCGCACCACCGGGCTGCGCACGGCCACGAGGCGAACCGGCCCACCACGGTGCGTAGCCGAACGACGGCGTACGGTGCCCGAGATGGCGAGGCCAAGGCGGCGGGGTGAGAAAGCGAGCCGGCACTTCCGTCAT